>JBHIYN010000023.1:0-62166 GCA_041984235.1 Gammaproteobacteria bacterium | reverse complement strand
GCTGGTGATAACTCATCGTAAGGATCCTATTCCGGCAAGAATTGAACCCTTACGAGTATCCCAGCTCGCCTCCCTCACATCGAGTCGGGCATATGGACGTGTTGCACTTACATTGTGAATCCGCGGCGCCTAACAAAGCGGTGGAGTCGGACGCGTTACAGCGGGCTTGCAGGCAGCGGCTACGCATTCTCGCTCCCTGCAAGCCCGCTGTAACGCGCCGCTCACCGCAGCGTTAGGTGCGCGGAGACCCAATATGCGTTGCTTCCGGTTGACCGTCGCCCTTCTCGTACTAGCGATGCCCGCTGTGGCCGGGGATATTCATCGTTGGACCGATGAAGAAGGAAATATCCATTTTGGCGATCGACCACCCGCGTCGGTAGATTCGGAAGCCATCTCCGTAAAACCTAATGTCTATGAAAGCCCGACTATCGTAAGGAATGAGCTCGGCACTCCCAATTCGAATGTCGTTCTCTATAGCGCGGAATGGTGCGGTTACTGCAAGAAAGCCCGACGCTACTTTCGAGCCAATAACATCCAATTCAAAGAATACGATGTTGAGAAGAGCCAAAAAGGCAAACGAGATTACAAGAAGCTCAACGCAACGGGAGTTCCGGATATTCTGGTTGGTAATAAGCGGCTCAACGGGTTTTCTGAGGAAGCATTTCAAAATGCGTACAAATCTCATGCGCCCGGCACCTAACAAGCGGATCAACCTGACGTGTTACAGCGCGCTTCTCTCCTGCGGCTCCGCATTTTCACTTCCGAGAAGCGCGCTGTAACACGCAGGTTATCCGAGCGTTATGTTTCACAGTGAACACGCCCGATCTCCAACGCCTTGCACGATACATCCAACGAGTAGATGAGGAACGTGTACGGGACTCAAAAACGATGGCCGGCGAGCTGAACCGTCTTTCGCAAGCGCAGCAACAAGAGGTGGCGCGGAAGCAAATCGACGCGATAAAGGAAATAGTCACCCACACCTACGGAAAAGCGCAGACATACGCGAACATAATCACGGTAGCGGGCTACGCAGCGTTCTTTACTATGTGGGTGTCGATGAGATCGGAACTGCCCCGGATACCAATGCTGCTTGCGGGTCTACTCATGACTATTTCTGCACTTCTTTTCGTTTCAGCGGAGGTGCAGAAGATGGCTGCCACTGGACTTCGCCTCCGAAAGTTGCAGATGAAGCTGATGGAAACTCCGTCTCCAGACCTAGTGACTGAGATTCAATCGTTGGAAAAGGATTATGCGTCCGAACAGTTCAAAGTCTGGAGTTGGCTCTTCTGTCCCGCGCTTGTGTGTGGCGTCTTTTCCGCGGCAACGCTCGTAGGAAGTTTCCTATTTGAACTGGCAATGGAACTGTCGAAGTGAAACATAACAAGTTGTTGGAGTCGGACGCTTGACCGCGGCTTTCCCTTCGCTGCCGCTCCGGTCGGCCGCCGTCAAGCGCCGCTCAACAACGCGTTAGGCGGCTGCCAATGACTAGGCATGTCATCGCCACCAACTTACCTTCATCAAGTCGCCTGCACACTCGAATTGGACCGAGCGATTTCTTGGACTGTTACGCGATAGAGGCTACCGCTACGCCTAGACATGCGGCAGAAATTATTACGAACTATCCATGCTGGGTACGCTCGCTGATGCTCATTCGACGGGTTCTTACGGCACCATTTGGTTTATCCAATAACGGACCATCGGTTACGGACAAGGTAGGGCTGTTTCCCGTCGAACTCGAAACGGATCATGAACTGATTGCTGGGTTCGATGATAAGCATTTAGATTTCCGGGTGTCCGTGCTGTGTCAAGACCACAAGGTGTTTTTGGGTACTTGGGTACACACCCACAACCCTGGTGGGGCTGCCTACCTTGCCGCCATCATGCCCTTCCACATTCTCATAGCGAGAAACGCACTCAAACGTGTATTGATTTCCGTGCAGCCCTAGAGGTCTACAATGAGTGCTGCCCGATTCTCACTTCGCGCTTTTGGACTGATAAGCGCTACGTCGCCTAACCAGGGGATCAACCGGACGTGATAGTTCCTACCGTTTAATGGACATCCTGAGCTAACTATTCAGGAGTGTTCAAGATGCCGAAACCAGGTCCCAGAACGACCTATCGATACAGCGACGCATTCAAGGCAACAGCGGTCCAGCTGAGTGCGTTGCCCGGCGTTGCCATGCAGGATGTCGCCTAGTCGCTTTACATCCATCAGTTCACATCACTCGAGCACGCGCGGGCGCTTATCGATGCCCGGCGCACGGACTACAATCATCAACGGCCACACGGCTCGCTGGGGCATCTGACACCCGTCGAGTACCGCCAGCGGCATGACAGGAAACGGACCTCGGAAGCTACCAAAGTCCAGTAATGATCGGTCTCAGAACGGGGCCAACGTCACATCCGGCAGTGCTTGTATTCCCGGGCTGGCAGGTGGGAGAAGACGCCGCCTGACTCAGGCTCAGGCCTTGCGTTTTACGGCAGCCCCCTCAGAACCCGCTCGCCCGCAACGCCGCCAGCACCCCGGCCCGCATTTCCTCGCGCTGCATCGGGAACGCGCGGAAGAAGTCGTCGCTGGTCAGCATGGGGTTGCGGGCCTTCACGTCGCGCGCCCAGCGCTGCGCGCCGTCGTGGTCGCCGGCCAGGGTCAGCGCGGCGACGGCGATCATGGCGATCAGCACGTGCGCGCCCGGTGCGCGGGCGGCGCGCTCGGCCCACTCGGCCGCCTCGCGGTGCTCGTTGACCGCCATGTGGGTGAAGGCGCGGGTCGCGATCATGGCGTAGTGCAGGGGGTCCAGGGGGCTCAGGCGCATGGCGAGGTCGACGTGGCGGCGGCCGTCCAGCTCGCGCCCCGCGAGGGATTCGGTCCAGGCCCGCGCGTAGATCCCCTGCGCGTAGTTCGGGCTCAGCGCGGTGGCGCGCTCGAGCCAGGAGAGGCCCTGCTCGAGGTCGCCCTGCAGCCAGTAGGTGCGGCCCATGGTGAAGTTGACGAAAGGGTCCAGCGGGTCGAGGTCGAGGCCGTGCTGGGCGTGCCCGCGTGCCTTCTCGATCTCACCGGGGATGTCCTCGCTCTGGTGGAGAAAGGCGGTCTGGAAGTGTACGAACGAGAGCCCGGCGTGGGCGCGCGCGAAGCCGGGATCGAGCTCGACGGCGCGGCGGAAGAACTCCGCGGCCGCGAGGTTGTCCCTGCGGTTGAAGCGATAGATGTGCTGCAGGCCGAGGTGATAGGCGGACCAGGCGTCGAGGTTGTCGCTCCCCTGCAGGCGGGCGCGGGCCGCCTCGTGCAGGGGGATCTCGATCTCGAGCGCGGTCAGCAGGGTCGTGCGGATCTCGGTGCGCAGGGCGTGAATGTCGTCGATCGATCCGGCATGGCGGTCCGCCCACACCACCTCCCCGCTGTCGGTATCGGTCAGCTCGGTGATGATGTCGAGGCGGCGCTCGAAGGCCATCACCGTGCCGACCAGGCAATAGCGCACGTTCAGCAGTCGGCCGACCTCGGCGAGATCGGGATGCGGTGAGCGAAAGCGGAACGACGATCCGCGCGCCGTCACCAGCAGCCAGCGCAGGCGCGCGAGCTCGATAATGAGATCGTGGGGTAACGCCTCGGCGAGGCTCGCGTACGGGCCGGCTTCGCCGATGACGTGAAAGGGCAGCACGGCGATCGACGGCCTGGCTGCCGGGTCGGTGCTCGCGGTCGCGGTCGCGATCGGCGACGCGTCTGCCACGCGCTCGGCGATCGCGATCCGCGGCGCGTCGCACGCCGGGCGGGTGGCCCTGATCGTGACCTCGTTCGCGAAGCGGAAGCCGCGGCGATGCAGGGTGCGGATGTAGCGCTGCGCCTTGCCGTCGTCGCCCAGTGCCTTGCGTGCATCCCTGATCCGGCTCGCGATCGCGGCGTCGGAGACGATGCGCCCGTCCCACAGCTTCTCCAGCAGTTCGTCCCTGGAGACCAGGCGGTCGCGGTGCTCCACCATGTACACCAGCAGGTTGAACACCTGCGGCTCCAGCGCTTCCGCCACCCCGGCGCGGCGCAGCTCGCCAAGTCCCAGATCCAGCTCGAATTCGTCGAACTCGTAGATCATCGTTTCAGCATAGAGCAGTGGCGCCGCAGCGCAACACGCTTCTCCATGAATTCCCCATGAAATCTCCCGGCCGTCCGCAAGCGCCGGCGACCGGCGTGGGCTGAAATGTCTCCACCGGCGACACCTGCGCCGGCAACGCGAAGCCCGGCACCCGCGCCGGGCTCGCTCAGCAACCCTGAAAGGAGATGACCATGCCACTCGTAACCATTGACGTGATCAAAGACGTGTTCACCCCGGAGCAGAAGGAACGGCTGATCGAGAAGGTCACCGAGGCCATGATCGAGGTCGAAGGCGAAGGGATGCGCCCCGTGACCTGGGTGCGCATCGCCGAGTTCGAAGGCGGTGACTGGGCCATCGGCGGCAAGCGTCTCGGCGCGGCCGACGTGCAGGCACTGGCGGCCGGCAAGGCCGCGTAGACGGCGGCCGGCAGCCGGGGCGCGCAGCGGTGACGCGGGCAGCGACGACCCTGCCACCACGGCAGGCCCGCTCGCACGACCGCCGGCGCGCCCCGCCCTGCCGACCCGCCGCGTCCCGCGGCCCCCGGTCCTGCCCGTTGCCGGCCACGGCAGGCGGCAGGACCGGACGGCTCGCGGCAGTCGACGACGCGCACGCCGCGACGCCCTGCCGCGCAGCGGGCCGGCGGCGTGCCGGCGCCTTTGCGGCTTTGGCCATCACCGCGCCGCCTGCCTCCGCGCAGCGCGCGCTCCGTCACCCGCATGGCGGCGCACCGGCCCCGGTGCGGCGCGCCATCCCGTGAATCGGGAGAAGACATCATGAGTAAAGGGAAGACCATCATGAGCGGCGTGTTGCTAGCCGCGATCCTCGCCGCGATCCTCGTCTGCGGCGCTTCGGCAACGCAGGCCGCCGAGGTCACCTTCAGCGGCTCCGGCACCTTCATCGGCAACGGTGCGGCGGCCGCCAACGGCTCGCTCGCCTTCCTCGGCGGGGAAACGGCGAGCGTCAAGTTCGCGACCGGGACCGTCGCCGGCGACGCCAGCCTGGTGCAGTCACCCGCCGGCGGACCCGGCGCGTCGTCGGTGGCGTTCCGGTTCGACGGCGCCGATCTCGGCAGCTCGCACCTGCTGAACACGACGCCCTCGGTGTACAGCCGCAGCCTGCCGCGCGCGACGGTCGCCCTGCGCGCCGGCGTGCCGATCGCCGGCCTGTCGCAGCTCGCCCCGGACGGCAGCTACGACCTCGTCTCCGTCTACACCTTCCTGCCGCACACCGTCTTCACCAACCCGCCGGGCACGATCGCGGCCCAGGGTGACCTGCTCGGCGGCACCTACTTCGCCCTTACCCTGGTGCATGCCGCCGGCTGGCTGACCGGCGCACCGCTGAACGCCGCGAGCGCGTTGCCGCCGGCGCAGGACTGGCTGGACCAGCTCGTGGTCGCGGTGCTGGAAATCGAGGACTACAACGGGGGCGCACCGGCCGGCCACGCGTTCGCGATCCTCGATCCGGTCACGCTCAGTCTCGGCGCGTCGCAGCTCGCGGCCCCGGTGCCGCTGCCCGCCGGCCTGCCGTTGCTGCTCTCCGCGCTGCTGCCGGTGGCGCTCGCCGGCGCGCGCCGCCGCTCGCTGCGCACGTAGGTCACTCCCACAACCTGCGGGCAGGACGGGCAGCAGCGCCGCACCGGCATGCGCCGGTTCTCCGCCCACGCTGCCGCTGCCCGCGGTGCGCTGCACCCGTAGCCGTCGCCCGAGGCCACCCGGCGACGGCGCGTGTTCCCCGGCGGCCGCGGCCGTGCCCCCTGGCGCACCCGCCTTGCAGGCATTGCACATCGCCGGCCGCAGGCGTAAAGAGGGAAGCTCGGCCCGCGGCCGAATCCAGACTCCAGGGAGCCCGTTTCAAGTGACCAGCAAGACCATGAATCCAGCCTGGCCGGTGGCGCTCGCATGCTGTGCCGTCTCCGCCGTCGCCAATGAATCTTCCTACCAGTGCAGTAACGGGATCGTGCAGCCCGGTGACGCGACCTACACGGTGAAGGAGAAGTGTGGCGAGCCCAACAGCGTCGAAGCTATCTCCGGCGGCGGCGCCGATCTCGTCGAGCAGAACTGGTATTACGGCGGCGGTACCCGGCTGCCGTACGTCCTGCGCATAAAAGGCGGCGAGCTGACGCAGATCGTGCGGCTCAATCGCTGACGGCGGCACCGTTTCCCGGCTGCACAGGGCCTGACTGTCGCGCGTCGCGACGGGCCGGCGCGCAGTCATTGACTGTCGCGAAGCGACAGGTTGGGATAACCCCCCGCACCCCATCGAGGACAGACATGACCCACCCGGCCAGGAACACGGTTTGCCTGTGGTTTGACGGCGACGCCGAAGAGGCGGCGCGCTTCTATGCCGACACCTTTCCGGATTCGATCGTGAGCCGGGTGCAGACCGCCCCGGCGGACTTCCCCGCCGGCAGGAAGGGCGACGTGCTGATGGTGTGGTTCACGGTGCTCGGCGTGCCCTGCGTGGGCATCAACGGCGGCGACACCTTCAAGCACAGCGAGGCGTTCTCGTTCCAGGTCGCGACGGCCGACCAGGCCGAGACGGACCGCTACTGGGCGGCCATCGTCGACAACGGCGGCGAGGAGAGCGTGTGCGGCTGGTGCCGCGACAAGTGGGGGATCTCCTGGCAGATCACGCCGCTCGCCCTGACCCGCGCGGTGGCCGATCCCGACCCGGCGATCGCGCAGCGCGCGTTCGAAGCGATGCTGCAGATGACGAAGATCGACGTCGCCGCGATCGAAGCGGCGCGACAGGGCTGAGCGCGTGACCCGGGTGGCGACCCGCGCGGCGGCGCCGGTCCGTGCTCCGCATGCCCGACGCCGGTCGCCGACACCCCGGGCGGGCCTCCGCCGCTCCGCACACGCCGTGGTATGCGCCCCGCCCGGATGATCCCGGACCTTACCGCAACGCCCGGCGTGATACGCGCCGAAGGCCCCGGCGACGCGCACGCCATCAGTGCCGTGCACGAGGCTGCGTTCCCCACCCCGGCCGAAGCGCGACTGGTCGAACGCCTGCGCGACCACGGCAGGCTCGCACTCTCGCTGCTCGCCGAGCACCAGCACACGATCATCGGCCATATCGCGTTCAGCAGCGTGACGGTGGGCGCCACCGCCGATGATGGGGGCCTGGGCCTGGCCCCGCTTGCCGTAACACCGGCCTTCCAGGGCAGCGGCGTGGGCGCGCGGCTGGTCGCAGCCGGTCTCGCACAGGCGCGGGCGCGTCGCGTTGCCTTCGTGGTCGTCCTCGGCGAGCCGTCGTACTACGCGCGCTTCGGCTTCCTGCCGGCGAGCCGCTGGGGGCTCACCGACGAGTACGGCGGCGGTGCCGCGTTCCAGGCCCTGGAGCTGGTGCCGGGCGGGATCCCGGGTAGCGGCGGCCTGGTGCGCTATGCCGTGGAGTTCGCGCAACCGGACGACGACAGCGCGGGCTGATCGGAAGCTCGCGCGTAACGAGACCACGCTGACTCGAACCGGTGGCGCTCGCCGGCGCGCGCCGCCGCTCGCTGCGCAGGTAATCCGCGAGCCGGGCCGGCTGCGGCCAGGTGCCCGTGCACGGGTCGGCCCGTATGCGGGCACCTGCCGCGGCGCGACGGATCTTTGCGCCTCCGGGCCCGCTGATGACAGAATCCGGGTGGCACGGACGGGCCGCCCGATGGCTGCACCCGCGCCGTCACCGAGCCCGCGCGACGCTCCGGCGCCCGCGGTCCCGTTACACCCGGGCCGACACGGGGCCGCCCGGCGACAGGGCGACGAGCATCACCCGGCGAACCCATGAGCCAGCCACCACCAGCGAGGAAGCGGATCGGCGACGCCCTGGGCATCGCCTTCGCGTACGTCGTGCTGTGGCCACTGACCCGGATCCTGGGCCTGTTCGGACTGTGGCCGCGGCTCTCGGCCATCGTCATCAACAAGACCATGAACAAGGGTCTGCGCGGCTACACGCCGGGGCCGCGTGACGTACTCGTGTGTTCGTATTTCAAGACGGGAACGAACTGGGCGATGTACATCGCCGTGCAAATCGCGCACCGCGGCAAGGCCGCGTTCGAGCACATTCACGATATCGTGCCGTGGCCGGAGATGCCGTCCAGCGGTCGCTTCGTGGTCGGCGCATCCGACTACGATGCCTGGCACCAGGCCCCCACCGGCCTCGGAGTGGTCAAGACCCACCTGCCGATGTCGCGCCTTCCCTACGTGCCGGAGGCGAAGTACCTCTACGTCGTGCGCGATCCCAAGGACGTGTTCGTCTCCAGCTACCATTTCGTGCGCTCGGTGGCGTTCGGATTCCTCATGCCCCCGGTCGAAGACTGGCTCGACACCTACCTGTCCCCCGACACGCCGCTCGGCTCCTGGGCAGTGCATCTCGACGACGGCTGGCGGGTGCGCGACCGCCCCAACGTCCTGTTCCTCACCTACGAGCGCATGAAAGCCGACACCGAGGGGACGGTGCGTGCCATCGCGGCGCTGATGGGCGTCGACCTCACCGCGGCGGAGATCGCGGACATCACGCGCCTCGTCGGCATCGACGCGATGAAGCGGATCGGGTCACGGTTCGACATTCCCGGGCCGCCCTGGGCGTCGTCCGGCGGGGCGATGGTGAGAAAAGGGCAAAGCAAGAGCGCCGGTGAGCTGATTACACTCGCACAGCAGCAACGCATCGATCGTTACTGGCGTGCCGAGCTGGACCGCCTGGGCTGCGACTTTCCCTACGCGGAGGAATTCCACGTGGCCGGTGCTGCCGAACCGGGCGACGAGCGGCGAAACGACCGGCACGGTTAAGGCGCAGGTGAGACGGACGACGCTGAATCGTCGTCCGGCGCCGACCGGTACGCTAAGCTTCCGGGCTCGCACACGTGCAGGACGACGGCGCGGCCTGATCGGCGGGACGCGCGCAAGCAGACGATGACGAGACGATGAACCAACGCTATGAACCCCGCTTCGACGGCTACGCCGAACGCGTGCGCGAGAGCCTGCGCGCGCAGCCCTTCATGTCCGAGATGCTCGGCGCCGAGGCGACCCTGATCGCCCCCGGCTCGGTCGAGATCGTGATCCCGGTCGCGAAGTCACTGCTGCAGCCGTGGGGCAACGTGCACGGCATCGTCGCCAGCGCGGCGGCCGACAGCGCCGCCGGCTACGCCGCGCAGACGCTGCTGCCGAAAGGCAGTGACGTGGTCACGGTGGAGTACAAGATCAACTACCTCGCGCCGGGCATAGGCGAGCGCATCGTGGCCGTGGGCGAGGTCGTGCGTGCGGGACGCACCTTGTCGGTCTGCACGGCCGACGTGTACGCCGAGAGCGGCGAGGAACGCACGGCCATCGCCCACCTGCTCACGACCCTGATGGCGGTCGAGCACACCTGAGCCCGCCCGGCCGGGACAGCCCTCCTTCCACGGAGCACGACAAGCATGACCCACGCAACCCGCTTGACCTCCGCCATCCTGGCGGTCCTGTTCGCCGCTTCGCCGCTGGCGGCGGACGACGAGATCGGCCTGCTGGAGCTGTTCAACTACTACGAGTACTCCGGATCGCTGGCCTCGTCCGGGCAGCCGACGCGCGAGCAGTTGCCGGCTGTCGCGGCCGCCGGCATCGAGGCCGTCATCAACCTCGCGCCGGCGACCGAGCCCATGGCCTACGCGGACGAAGGCGAGCGGGTGCAGGCGCTGCAGCTCGATTACGTGCACATTCCGGTCGCGTGGGAGAACCCGACCCGCGACGACCTGGACCGCTTCTACGCTGCCATGCAACGCTTCTCGGACAAGAAGGTGCTGGTGCATTGCTACGCCAATGCGCGCGCCTCGGCCTTCACCTACCTGTGGCGGGTGAACAAGGCGCAACACGACCCGGCCGAAGCCTACGCAACGCTGCGCGCCATCTGGGATCTGAACGAGGGCTACGAGCTCGACAACGTACCGGTGTGGTCGTCGTTCATCGCCGCGGCGACCGCGAGCGGGCAAGCCGGCACCGGACGCGACGGCGCCGCGGGCGGCAATTGAAACACCTGCCCTTCTCTGCAATGCTGCGCGCCCGCCCTCCTCATTCCATGCGCCGTGCCCGCCGGGCGATGCGCCAACCCGGGTAACGCACATGTCGAAAGTCCCTTACGCCCTGCTCCTCGCCGGCCTCTGCCTCGGCGGTAACGCCACCGCCTTCGACCAGGCGGACGTGGACAAGCTGAACCTCTACCTCAACTGCAAGGACTGCGATCTGAGCGAAGCCTCGCTGCCCTACCTGACGTTGAAGAACGCCGATCTCAGCGGCGCCAACCTGAGCGGCGCGGATCTGCGCGGCGTCGATTTCTACAGTGCGACGCTCGAAGGCGCGGACGTGCGCAACGCCGACCTGACCGAGGCCAACCTCAACGGCGCGGTGCTGCGCGGCGCCGATCTGCGCGGCGCCCGCTTCTACCGCGCCAACCTGCTCGGCGCCAACCTGACCGACGCCGACGTCAGCGGCGCGGTCGATCTCGGCGAGGTCACGGTCGGCGAAGCCGTGCTGTGCCGCACGACGATGGACCACGGGGTCGAGAACCGCGACTGCAAGCTGATGGACGAGTAGCCCGGCCGTTGTCGCGAGCATCCACTGCCCGCCGCCGCCATTCCGGCCTGCATGGAAACGCGCATTCGACTCGATAATGGCCACGCGGTCTGGACGCGGACCATCGGCGACGGCCCGGGCCTGCCCCTGCTGCTGCTGCACGGCGGCCCCGGTGCGGGCCATGACTACCTGGAACCCCTGGCGGCGCTGGCCGACCAGCGGCCGGTGGTGTTCTACGACCAGCTCGGTTGCGGCCGCTCGGACATCCCGGACAACCGCGCGCTGTGGACCATAGAGCGCTTCGCCGACGAGGTCGACGAGGTGCGCGCGAAGCTCGGCCTCGAACGCTGCCACGTGCTCGGCCAGTCCTGGGGTGGCTGGCTCGGCATCGAGTACCTGCTGCGCGCCCCGCGCGGCATCGCCAGCTTCGTGCTCGCCTCGACCTCGGCCTCGATCCCGCAGTTCGCGCGCGAATGCGAGCGCCTGATCGCGGCACTGCCGCAGCCACACCGCGACGCGCTGCGGCACCATGGTGCACGCGGCGAGTTCGATCATCCTGACTACGCTGCCGCCGAGGAAGCTTTCTACCGGCGCCACCTGTGCCGCCTGGAGGAATGGCCCGACTGCATCCTGCGCTCGGTCGAGAACCTGCACCACACGCCGGTCTACGAAACGATCAACGGACCCAACGAGTTCACCACCATCGGCAACCTGCGCTACTGGGACCGGACCGCGGATCTGCCGCGCATCACGACGCCGGTGCTGGTCACCTGCGGGCGCCACGACGAGCTGGGCCCCGCCTGCGCGGAAACGCTGGCGACGCACATCCCGGACGCGAAGATGCAGGTTTTCGAGGCCTCCGCCCACGTGCCGCACATCGAAGAACCCGAGGCGTACCTCGAACGCGTCGGCGCGTTCCTGCGCCGCCACGACTGAGCGGCGCGGCGTCCTGCCGCGCTGCGCCGGTTCGACGCTTTCCGGCGAACTGCATTACATTGAGCGCGGGCAGACCGCCTGGGCGCGCAGATTCCGCCCCGCCCCGCAAACACCTAAGGAGCTCCGGCATGGCCGACGACGCAGCGACCCGCCTGCAGATCATCGAAACCCTGAACCGCTACGCGTGGGGTTACGACACCCGCGACCTGGATCTCATGGGCGGCTGCTTCGCCGTCGACGGGGCGTTCGACATCGCGCTCGACGGCCACGAAGGCTGGGGCCCCTACCGCGGCCGCCAGGCCATCGTCGACTGGCTGGCCTCGATCATGGAATCGCAGACCGATCAGCGCCGCCACTGTGTCTCCAACATCGTCTTCCGCGAGCTCGGGCCGTCGAACGCAAAAGTCGATTCCTACCTCGTGCTGACCGCGGTGGAGGACGGCGCGCTGCGCGTGGTGTGCACCGGCACCTACCACGACGACATGGTGCTGGAGGACGGCGCCTGGCGCATCGCGCACAAGACCCTGAAGCTGGACAACCCCTTCTGAGCCCGGTTCGACCCATGGCATCACCGCTCTTCTCGCCTTTCACCCTGCGCGGCCTCGAGCTCGGCAACCGCATCGCGCTGTCGCCCATGCTCATGTACATGGCCGGCGACGACGGCTGCGTCACCGACCGCCACTTCGTGCACTACGGCGCACGGGCGCTGGGCGGTGTCGGGCTGGTCATGACCGAGGTGGTCGCGGTGGTTCCGGCGGGACGCATCAGCGCGCACGACCTCGGCCTGTGGCACGACGGGCAGGTCGAAGGCCTGCGCCGCGTGTGCGGCTTCGTTCACGAGTGCGGCGCCGCGTTCGGCATCCAGCTCGCGCATGCCGGGCGCAAGGCCAAGCTCGACACCCGCCCGCAGGCGCCCTCGCCGATTGCCTTCGCGAGCGATCACGCCGAGCCCGAAGCGCTCACCGCGGCCGAGCTCGACGCCCTGCGCGAGGCTTACGTCGCGGCGGCGCGGCGCGCGGCGGCGGCGGACGTCGATCTCATCGAGATCCACGCCGCGCACGGTTACCTGCTGCACAGCTTCCTGTGCCCGCTGACCAACACCCGCGACGACGCCTACGGCGGCAGCCTCGAAGGCCGCGCGCGTTTCGTGCTGGAGGTGGTCGAGGCGGTACGCGCGGTGTGGCCGGCGGACAAACCCCTGGCGGTGCGCATGACCGCCGTGGACCACCACGACGGCGGCGTCACCGAAGCGGACGGCCGCTGGCTTGCCGCGCGCTTCGCCGAGCTCGGCGTGGACCTGCTCGACGTGACCAGCGGCAACCTGGTACCGACCTACGACGCCCCGGTCTACCCCGGCTACCAGGTGCGCTACGCGGAGGCGATACGCGAGGCCAGCGGGCTGGCCGTGGCATCGGTGGGCTCGCTCGCCTCGGCGGACCTGATGGAGGAGATCATCGGCGCCGGCCGCGTCGACCTGGTCTTCGTCGGGCGCGAGCTGATCCGCAATCCCAACTGGCCGATCGCGGCCGCGCGCCGCGCCGGCGCCGCACTCTCGCTGCCGATCGAGACCTACGCGCGCGCCACCGACGCCTACGAGCGCGGCTTCTAGGCCGCTCGCCGCGTGTATTCGGCCCACCAGCGATGACCCTCGTTCCGGAGCCGTTGCAGAAGCCCCTGCGGCGGCTGGAGATCGTGACCGGCCTGCTCTGCGTGGCGGTCGGCGCATGGGCGCTGGTCCAGGCCGTGAGCGCGATCGCGGGTGGCGAGACGCGTATCCAGATGGCCTCGACCGTCGACACCGTCAAGGTGCTGGCCGGCGCGCTCTACCTGCTCGGTTTCGGCGGCGGGCTGCTCTACCGCGGCTATCTCTCGCTGGTGCTGTGGGTGATGGCGCTGGCGGTACTGGCTGCACTGGGGGTGGCCGCCGGGCCGCCCGTCTGAATCCACTCGCAACCCCTCGAAGGAACGCCCGTGAAACGTCTTCACCTCGCGCTCTCCAGCCACGACATCGAAGCCTCGGTCGCCGATTACAGCGCGCGCTTCGGCCAGCCGCCCTGCGTGCACGTGCGCGGCGAGTACGCGCTGTGGCGCACGGCCGCAGTCAACCTCTCCGTGCGCCACGATCCCGCGTGCAGCCCGGGCAGCCTGCGCCATCTCGGTTTCGAGGATCCGCAGGCCGCCGCGTTCAGCGTCAGCGAGGATGTCAACGGCATCGCCTGGGAACGCTTCACCGCCGCGCAGCAGGCCGAGGAAATCGAACAGGCCTGGCCGGGGACGAACTACCGGCCCGACTGAGGCCATCGGGCAGGCCGCGCCGCCGCGCCGCCCGCGGTTGCGTTCAGGCCTGCGCGCTCGGCCGCGCCGTGACCTTCTCGTACCACGCCTGGGTGTGCGCGTTGCCGTCCGGGATCCCGATCTTCACCCAGCCGGCGAAGTCGATCGCGCACAGCGCCGTGATGTCCGCCATGCTGAACGTGTCGCCGGCGAGGTAAGGGGTCTGCGCCAGGCAGTCTTCCAGCCAGGCGAAGTAACGCGCCAGGGTCTGGCGGCCGCGCTCGACCAGCGCCGGGATCGCCGGCAGCACCTCGCCGCCGGCGCCGGGCAGGCTGCGCTCGGCGAAGTTCTCGTGGGTGTTACGGAACACTTCCGAGCCCGCGATCATGCCCTCGAACTCGGCCTTGCGCTGGCGGTTGGTGACGAGCGCGATCTCCAGCGGCGTGCGTCCGAGCAGCGCGGGCTCCGGCTGCACGGCCTCGAAGTAGCGGCAGATCGCCATCACCTCGTCGATGCGCGTGCCGTCGTCGAGCTCCAGTACCGGCAGCAGCCCGCGCGGGTTGATGGCGAGGAAGTCGGGGCGCAGGTTCTCGCCGCCGAGGATGTCGATCTCGATGGTCTCGATCTCGATACCCTTCTCGGCGAGGAACATGCGCGCGCGGCGCGGATTCGGGGCGACGTGGCAGTCGTAGAGCTTCATCGGCAGGCGCAGGCGCGCGATTCGGTGCGGGCCTCCCAGTCTATGCGAGGCGTGTCGCGACCGGAACAGGCGCCGCGTCGCTTACGCCAACGCGGCGGGCGACAGCAGCGCGCCTGCCGGGCCGTGTCAGACCGGGTACAGGCAAAGAAAAACCCGCCGCAGCGGGTTCTTCCCGGACGCGCATCGTGCGTCGCGTCAGGCTGCCCTGCGGCGCCGGCAACCGACGCCGGCAAGCCCCGCACCGAGCAGCAGCAGGGTGGCCGGCTCGGGCACGGCGGCGCTGCCCAGTTGCAGGCGGTCAAAGATGTGGAAGTCGCCACTCGGCGCGGTCATGGAAACCGTGCTGAAAGCGGCCGCGGTATCGATCGCGCCGATGAACTGCAGGTTGAGCTCGCCCTGCGCGCTGGGAAAACCGAAGCGGTGGTTGACGCCGTTCACGGCCATGTTGATTTCGAACGGGTTGATCTCGCAGCAGTCCTGCACGTCGATGCCGAACGCGTAGGTGGGCGTGTTCAGGGTCCAGGTCAGCGGGCTGCCGGCGCTCCATCCCACTGCCACGTTGTCACCGTCGGTATCGCGGGTGTCGAGGTTGGGGCCCGAACCCGTCACCGAGCCGGTCGCGAAGGTGATCGTAGTGCCGCCGTCGGTCGCGCCGACGAAGCCTTCGGTAGAGAGAACGAGGCCGGCACTCGCTGCCGCCGTGAGGAACGAGGCCTCGTCGAAGTAGAACACCGGCACGGCCTGGGCAGCACCGCTGAGCAGGCTGAGCGCCAGCACGATGCCGGCGGTACGGGTACGCAAAGTCAGTCGTTTCATGGTCGGTGGTATCCGCTCTTTATTCCTTGATATCTCGTCTCTATGGCAGGATCTGTGCCAGATTATTCTTGTTCATAATTTTCAAAGAGTTGGAACATCGTGCCCGAGGCCTGATGGCGCCGCGGTAAAATTTCCTGACACCCCCGCGCGCGAGAATCGGCAGGCTTGCGGAAGAACGGAAATTAAGCATTCAGAATCAATCGGTTATAGAAAATCCGGAGTGGGCGGCACAGTAAAGAATCTGGACAACCGGCGATCGCCGCACGCTGGCGCCCAGGCCGGCTAGGATGGCGCCGCGCGGCGCGGCACGCGGCGGGACGGGATCGGCGCCGCGGCGGTGCAGCCCAGCCCGTCGAGCAGGTCCCCCAGCGCGCGCTCGAAAGCAGCACGGTCGGCTTCGCCCGGCACGGCCGGCGCATGCACCGCGGCCGCTGTAGCGCCGGCGAACTCGGCCAGGCGCGCCGGGTGTACGACGACGAGCGACACGTGCTCTGCTGCCAGCGGCGGCGCAAAACACGGGTAACGGAACACCACGCCGGGATCGGCAAAACCCAGCACCGCCGCCGCGCCGCGCGCCTGCGCGGCGGCAAACGCCGCGGCCGGGATCACCAGGATCGCGGCCTCGCGCGGATCCTCCCACAGGCGCGACACCGCCAGCGCATCGGAGCGATCCTGCGAGACGAACAGCACGCCGCTGTCGCGCTCGAGTGCGGCGAGCGTATGGTCGCCGCGATTGGCCAGGGCCGGCTGCCCGGCGAGCAGCTCGCCCAGCCCGCCGTCGATGCCGCGAAACAGGTAGCCCGGTGCGTCGTAGCCGAGCGGCAGGAAGGCGTAGTCGCGTTCGACCAGTGCGGCGATCGCGGCGTGCCAGCCGGGCTCCGCCACGCGGCCGGCGGTGCCGGCACGGTTGTTGTCGGCGTAGACGGTGGTCTGCGCGCGGCGCGCGGTCATGCTCGTCGCTCGGGCGACGGCCTCAGCCGCCCTTGATCACCGCCACCAGCGCCAGCCTGTCGCCTTCGTCCAGCGTACGGGTCGCCGCTTCATCGAGCGCCACGCGATCGCCGTTCAGCATGATGAAGTACTCCTCGTCCTCCGGCACACCGGCCTGGTCGAGCAGCGCGCGCACGCTGGTACCGGCCGCGCATTCCAGCGCGGCCGGCCCGTTGGAGCAGTCCGGCGTACCCGGGTAGTAGTCCCGCAGGATGCCGACGAGGTCGAGCGTGACCTGCACGTGGTGCGGTCAGAGCCCGAGGCGCGACAGCGTCTCGCCGGTGGGGCGGCCGTCGGCACTCCAGCCGCGCAGCTGGTAGTACTTCGGCAGCATCTCGTCGAGCTTGCAGGTCAGGCCCTTGGCCGCGCCGCTCGGCGCCGGCTCTTCGAGGATGCGCTTGGGCAGCGTGTCGTCGTTGCCCGAGAGTCCCGCGTTGAGATTGAACTGGCGCTCCATGTTCCAGATCCGCTCGCCCATCTCGACCAGGCGGGCGGCGTCCCAGGTACCGTCGCAGGCGGCGTCCACCACCGAGGCGTAGTCGTCGATCGCGGCGCCGACGTTGGCGGTGAACAGGCACAGGCCGCTGGAGTCGACCGCGGCGATGAAGTCCTGCGAGGTCTTCACGACCTCCGGCTTCTCGTCCGGTTCAAGGGTCTGGAAGTCCGACGCGTAGGGGCTCGCGCGCAGGTGGCAGGCGCCACGGTTGGAGGTCGCGTAGGCGAGGCCCATGCCCTGCATGCCGCGGCCGTCGTAGGCGGCGAACTCCTGGCCCTTGACCGCCATCGAGAGCTCCGGCCGGCCGTACTTCTCGCACAGGCGCTTCGAGCCCATCGCGATATCGGCACCGATCCCCTCGCCCTTGCCGATCATCTCGGTGACCGTGCACAGCGCCTCGGCCGAGCCGAACCTGAGCTCCAGGCCGCCGGTCTGCTCTTTGGTCAGCGCGCCGACGTCGTAGAGCTCCATCGCCGCGGCGATCGAGCCGCCGAGGGAGATCGGGTCCATGCCGTAGTCGTTGCACAGGAAGCCGGCGTAGGTCGCGGCGTCGAGATCGTCGACCCCGACCGCGGCGCCCAGCGCGTAGGCGGTCTCGTACTCCAGGCCGCCCGAGGCGCCCTGGTAGCGCGGCTGGTCCTTGACCGAGAAGTGCTGCGGATCGACGTGACTGACCCGGCCGCAGCCGATGGTGCAGGCGAAGCAGGCGCTGTTCTGGATGAGGTTGGTGTGGCCGTGATCGTTGGGCGTGGTCATGGCCGCGGCGTTCAGCTTCTCGTGGCCCTCGAACTGCACGTCGCGGTTGTTGCGCGTCGGCAGCGCGCCGTAGTTGCCGGTCACGTCCATCATGGAGATGGTGCCGAAGCGGGTCAGGCCCTTGCGCGGCTTGGACTCGGCGAGCTTGGCCTTGAGCGCGCCCGCAGCTTCCATGAAGGCCTTCATGTCCGCGACCTGGGTACCGACGGTGCCGCGCACGGCGATCGCCTTCAACTGCTTGGAGCCCATCACGGCGCCGACGCCGGAGCGCCCGGCGGCGCGGTGCAGGTCGTTGACGATGCAGGCGTAGCGGCAGCCGGTCTCGCCGGCCGGGCCGATCGAGGCGACCCGGATCAGCGGGTCACCGTGGCGTTCCTTGATCGCCGGCTCGGCGTCCCAGATGCGCTGGCCCCAGAGATCGCCCGCCGGGATCAGCGAGGCCTTGTCGTCCTCGATGTAGAGGTAGACCGGCTCCGGCGCGCGGCCCTCCAGGATGAGCAGGTCCCAGCCGGCGTTCTTCAGCTCGCCGCCGAACTGGCCGCCGGAGTTCGAGCAGGCGATGGCGCCGGTCAGCGGACCCTTGGTGATGGCCGACCAGCGGCCGCCGGTCGGTGCCGGCGTACCGGTCAGCGGGCCGGTGGCGATGATGAGCTTGTTGTCCGGTGACATCGGATCCACGGCCGGATCGATCTCGGCGGAGAGGTACTTGGTGCCGAGGCCGCGCTGGCCGAGGTAGGTCTGCGCCCATTCCATGTTGAGCGGTTCGGGGGTGCAGGTCCCGGCGCCCAGGTTCACTCGCAAGATTTTTCCGTGCCAGCCCATCGGATCGACTCCTGTATGCGTTAAATGGCGGAATGGTCCTATTCTAGCAGGGTGACGGGGCGCTACGGCGCGGGCCGCGCGCGGCGCGGCCGGTCGCTCGCCGGCACGCCATCCGCCCCCGCCGCACCGGCCGCGGCGGTGAACGCGGCGACGGCGTCGAGCACCGCCTGCGGGCGCTCGGCATGCGGCGCGTGCCCGCACTCCGGCAGGTCGAGCCGGGTCACCGGGCCGCGCACCCGCGCGGCGATGCGCTCGACGTGACACGGCGTGTTGTAGGGGTCGTCGTCGCCGCGGATGGTCAGCACCGGCACCGTGATCCCGGGCAGGTGCCGCTCGATGCTCCACTGCGCGAAGCCCGGCGCCAGCCAGGTGTCGGCCCAGCCGCGAAAGGCGCAGTCGACGTTGTCACCGTGGTAGCGGCGCAGGCGCTCGCGCAGGCCGCCCGCGGCGTACTGTGCGTTGACCGCGGCGATGTTGGCCACGCCCTTGGCCTCGGTCAGCACGTGCGGCGCCAGCGCCACCACGCCGCGTACCCGCGGATCGGCGACGGCGCCGGCGTAGACCAGCGCGATCGAGGCGCCGTCGCTGTGGCCGACCAGGATGCAGTCCCCGATCCCCGCCGCGTCGAGCACGCGCGGCAGCACCTCCAGCGCCTCGCGCGTGTGGAAGTCGAGCGGGCGCGGCAGCGCGGCCGGGGTCGAGGCGCCGTAGCCGGCGCGCGAGTAGGTGAACACGGCCAGCCCGCTGCGCGCCGCGAGCGCGGCCGGGAAGTCCTTCCACAGCGCGACGCAGCCCAGGCCCTCGTGCAGCAGCACCAGGGTCGGGCCGTCGCGCGTGCCGGCGACGCGTGCCGTCTCGAGCACGTCGTCGCCGACCGCGAGGCGGTCGTGTGCGCTCATGCGCCGGCCGCGGCCAGGATCTCAGGCCGCCAGCAGGCCCTCGCCGTTGGCCCATTCGAGCGTTGCCGCCATCGCGCGCTCGAACTTGTCGAACAGCTCGTCGACCTGTTCCGAGGTGATGATGAGCGGCGGGCAGAAGGCCATGACGTCGCCGATGGCGCGGCAGATGAGGCCGTTCTCGTGGCAGTGCTTGAGGCACTCCGCGCCGACCCGGCCGGGCGGGTCGAAAGGCCGCCCGGCGTTGCGATCGGCGACCAGCTCGACCGCGCCGATCAGCCCGGTACCGCGCACCTCGCCGACCAGCGGGTGATCGGTAAAGCGCTGCAGGCGCTGCTGGAACTGCGGCGCGAGCGCGGCGGCATGCTCGAAGAGCTTGTCGCGCTCGTAGATCTCCAGCGTCTTCAGGCCCACCGCGCAGGCCACCGGGTGACCGCTGTAGGTGTAGCCGTGGCCGAACATGCCCATCTCGGGCGCGGCGTCGACGAAGGCCTGGTAGATCTCGTCTTTCACCACCACCGCGCTCAGCGGCTGGTAGGCCGAGGTCAGCGCCTTGGCCAGGGTGATCGAATCGGGTTTGAGGTCGAAGGTGTCGGCCCCGAAGGGCTGGCCGGTGCGGCCGAAGCCGGTGATGACCTCGTCGTCGATGAAGAGGACATCGTACTTCGCGAGCACCGCCTGCACCTTCTCGAAGTAGGTGTCCGGCGGCAGGATCACGCCGCCCGCGCCCATGATCGGCTCGGCGATGAAGGCGGCGACGGTATCCGGGCCTTCGCGCAGGATGAGCTGCTCGAGGCTGTCGGCGAGACGCGTGGCGAAGTCGGCCTCCGACTCGCCGGGCTCCGCGCCGCGCCAGTGGTGCGGCAGATCGGTGTGGAAGAAGCGCCCGCAGTCGAGCGGCAGGTCGAAGCCCTTGTGCGAGGGCGGCAGGCCGGTGAGGCTGCCGGCAACCACGGTGATGCCATGGTAGCCCTTCACGCGGCCGATTATCTTCTTCTTCTGCGGGCGGCCGATGGCGTTGTTGTAGTACCAGACGAGCTTGACCTGGGTGTCGTTGGCGTCCGAGCCGGAGTTGCCGAAGAACACCTTGGACTGGTGCAGCGGCACCATCTCCCTGAGCTTCTCGGCGAGCAGGATGCCGGGCTCGTGGCTCTTGCTGGCGAAGAGCTGCGCGTAGGACAGCTTCTTCATCTGGTCGTAGGCGGCGCGCGCGAGCTCCTCGTTGCCGTAGCCCAGCGAGGTACACCACAGGCCGGCCAAGCCTTCGAGGTATTGGTTGCCGGCGTCGTCGTACATGTACACGCCCTCGGCGTGGTCGAGCACCATGGGACCGGTGGCCTGGTGCTGGCCGAGATGGGTCTGCGGGTGCAGGACACTGGCGAGATCGCGGGCGGCGGTGCTGCCGGGTTGAATGCTCACGGCGAAATCCTCCGAAGGTGGGCGGCGGCCGGCGCGCGCGGCGCCGGACGAGTGGCCCTCATTCTAGTCATTCGCCCGCGGAGCGCCTACCGCGCCCTCAGCGCTCACTCGACGGTGACGAAGATCTCGCGCGGGGTGGGATCGACCAGCACCACCAGCGGCGCGTGCTGCAGTGCACCCTCGCCGCCCGCGGCGCGCACCCACAGACCGCTCATCGACTGCACCACGCTGAACTCGGCACCCGGCGGCGCCACGCCGCGGACCAGGAAGGGGCGCATCTCGGCCGGCACGCGCACCTCGACCCCGGCAAAATGATTGGCCATGGCCGGGCTCATCTGGATCCACGGTTCGTCGGCCAGCATCGCCACCGCCTCGTCGAGGACGGACCCGGCAACGCGGTAGGTGAGCCAGGCCGGCAGGGTGACGGCCTTGTCGTCATCGCCACGTGGCGGACTGATCCAGGGGTGCTGCGGACCCAGCCGGGCGCCACTGCCGCCGTCACAGGCCGCCAGCGCCAGCCATGCACCACAAACGAGCACACGTGCCGATACGGCCACCGCGCGCTTCACGAAAGTCGTCGCACGCATGCCGTGCCCTCGCCTGCCGGGTCCGCCGACGGGCGCGACGGTTCTCTCCCCGGGTACTGCGTTCCCCGTATGCCGCACGCGGTTCAGTTTGCCGGGCGAAACGGTATATTGACCCGCAACGCCACACGCACGTCATGGCATAAGGGGAGCTACACGTGTTCGACCTCGACAACATCAAGACCGTCGCCGACATACCACGCCTGCACGCGCGCGAGCGGCCCGATGCGACCGCGCAGATCTTCGAAGAACGCCACACCACCTACGCCGGGTTCGATCGCAACACCAGCCGCGTCGCCAATGCCCTGCTCGGCCACGACCTGCCGCACCAATCGCGCATCGGCTTCCTCGGCAAGAACTCCGATCACTACTTCGAGCTGCTGTTCGGTGCGTGCAAGG
This sequence comes from Gammaproteobacteria bacterium, assembly GCA_041984235.1. Lineage (GTDB taxonomy): Bacteria > Pseudomonadota > Gammaproteobacteria > JBHIYN01. Next base: position 40,469 of record JBHIYN010000023.1, on the reverse strand, counting down.
CCGGCATGGTGGTGGTCGGCATCAACTGGCGGCTGGCCGCGCCCGAGGTCGAGTACATCCTGAACGACGCCGAGTGCCAGCTGCTCTTCGTCGGCGCCGAGTACTACGCCATGGCCGAGCAGATCCGCGGCAAGTGCCCGCACCTCAAAGCCGTCATCGCGATGGATGCGCCGCATGCCGACTGGCCGCAGTTCGCCGACTGGCGCGACGCCGCGGACGACACCGACCCCGGGGTCCCGATCGCGGACGACGACGACGTCATCCAGCTCTACACCAGCGGCACCACCGGCCACCCCAAGGGTGTGCAGCTCAGCAACGCCAACTTCCGCGCCGTGTTCGAGGTCGCCGAGAAAGCGCGCTGGGGCCTGTTCGAGGCCGGCGGCATGACCCTCACCTGCATGCCGGTGTTCCACATCGCCGGCGCCAACATGGGCGTGCTGTCGCTCGGCCAGGGTGCAACCAACCTGGTCATGAAGGAGGTCGACCCGGCCGCCATCCTCGATGTCATTCCGCGCTACGGGGTCAACTACGCGCTGTTCGTGCCGGCCGTGATCCTGGTCCTGACGCAGAACCCGCGCGTGCGCGAGACCGATTTCTCGACCCTGCAGAAGCTCTTCTACGGTGCGTCGCCGATCGCCGAGGACCTGCTGCGCGAAGCGACGGAGATCTTCGGCTGCGAGTTCTTCGGCCTCTACGGGCTGACCGAGACCACCGGCGCCGGCACCTGCCTGCAGCCGGACGACCACGCCGCCGGCAAGCTGCGCTCCTGCGGCCGCCCCTACCCCGGCATCGAGATCGAGGTGCGCGGCGTCGACGGTACCGCACTGCCGCCGGGCGAAGTCGGTGAGATCGTGATCCGCCACCCGGTCATCATGAAAGGCTACTGGAAGCGCCCCGAGGCCACCGCCGAGGCGGTCGTCGACGACTGGTTTCACACCGGAGACGCCGGCTACTTCGACGATGAGGGCTACCTCTACATACACGATCGTGTGAAGGACATGATCGTCAGCGGCGGCGAGAACGTCTACCCGGCCGAGGTCGAGAACGCCATCTTCGGTCACGAAGCGGTCGCCGACGTCGCCGTCATCGGCGTGCCCGACGAGACCTGGGGCGAAGCGGTCAAGGCGGTGGTGGTGCTGAAGAACGGCGCCAGCGTCGACGCCAGGGATCTCATCGCCTACGCACGCACCCGCATCGCCGGCTACAAGGTCCCCAAGACCATCGACTTCATCGACGCCCTGCCGCGCAACCCGTCCGGCAAGATCCTGCGCCGCGAGCTGCGTGCGCCGTACTGGGAAGGGCGCACGCGGCAGGTGAACTGAGGCGCGACGAGACGGTTCGATGCGGCATGGCCGACGTTGGCTACACCGCCCTCAGCAGCGCAGCGCCGGCGACGCATTCGATGACGCCGAACAACACCGGCCAGCGCCCGCTGCGCTCCACGCACCACCCGGCCACCCGCCCCGCGGCCATGCCGAGCAGCGCGACCCCGGCGGCGAGCTGCACGCCGGCGGCCAGCGCACCGAGCTGCGCGCTCGCGAGCAGCAGGGCGCCGAAGGCGACGCCGAAGCCGCCGTAGACCGCGCGCACTTCGTTGCGCAGATCGGGGGTCACGGCGTGTACGCCGAACGTCGCCATGATGCGGCCCGGCCGCGCGAGCGCGGCCAGGCCCATGGCGAGGAAGGCGGCGCCGGTGACGAGCGCGATCACGCGGTGCCGAGCGCCGCGGGCGTCGCCTCGCGCCCGCGCCACTCGCGGCGCAGCAGGTAGAGCAGCGGACCGATGGAGCCCGCGAACACGGTCAGCAGCACGTAAGGCCACGGGTTGGTGCCGCGCCGGCGCGCGTCGGCGACCATCCAGATCATGGCCAGCACGCAGACGATGACGAGGTCGACCAGGATCTGTGCCGCGCCCCAGTTGGCGAGGCCGGCGGCGAAGATCCCGAGGTAGCCGACCTCGCCGATGGCATGGAAGGTCAACAGCAGGAAATCGAGCAGGACGATGGTGAGAATGACGGTACGGCGGTTCATGGCAGTGCTCCGATGTGAGGTTCGGCTGCAGTCTCGACCCACCCATGGGGCGCCGCAATTACGCGCGAGGTAGTTGTGCGGCGGCGCTCGCGGGTTAAGGTAACGTCCTCCCACGCACACCGGAGCGCGGCTCGATGGCACAGGCAGCCCGGATCCCGACGCCGCCGTTCGGCGGCCTGCTCAAATCATGGCGCGCGGCGCGCAAGCTGAGCCAGCTCGAGCTCGCGCTCAGCTCCGGCGTCTCGCAGCGCCACCTGAGCTTCCTCGAATCGGGCCGCTCACGGCCCAGCGAGGCGATGATCGCGCAGCTTGCCGAGGCGCTGGAGGTGCCGCTGCGCGAACGCAACGTGCTGCTCACCGCGGCCGGCTTCGCGCCACGCTACCGGGAGTCCGCGCTCGACGAGGCAGCCATGCAGGCGGTGCGTGACGCGCTGCTGCGCACGCTGGCGCATCACGATCCGTTTCCGGCCGTGGTCGTCGATCGCAACTTCGACCTGCTGCTGGAGAACCGCGGCTTCAGCGCGCTGCTCGGCCTGTTCGGCGACGTCGATGCACTGTGGCAGCGCTGCTGCCCGGGCGCTGCGCGCAACCTGCTGCGCCTGACCTTTCACCCCGCGGGCGCGCGCCCGCTGATCCGCAACTTCGAGGAGCTTGCCCCGCTGCTGCTCGCGCGCGCCTGGCGCGACACCCTAGGTGGCGACGGCGACATCCAGGCCTTCATCGGCGCCCTGCGCGAGGATCCCTCGCTGCCGGCGCGCTGCCGCCTGCCCGACCTCGGCAGCGCCGCGCCGCCGGTACTGCCGCTGACGCTCGGCGACGGCCGCACCGAGATCAGCCTGTTCACCATGATCTCGACCTTCGGCACGCCGCACGACGTCACCACCGACGAGATCCGGCTGGAGACCTTCTTCCCCGCGGATGCCGCCAGTGAGACCCTGCTGCGCCGCCTGGGTGCCTGAGCCGCGGCGCGCGAAAAGCCTCAGCGATCGATCTTGGTCATCTTGGAGCCTTCCAGGGTGAGGTTGTACATCAACCCCTTGGAACCGATGATGAAGCCGACGATGGGCTGCTCGACGTTGGTGGTGTTGAGATCCTTGCCGGCGCCCAGCTCGACCAGCGCCACCGAGCCGTCGACCCCTGCTTCCCAGCCATCGCTGGCGCGGAAGTCGGCCAGCGCGTCAGCGTCGAGAAAGACGATCACCACCGTCTTCAGTTGCGCACCGAGCTGGAAGCCGATCGAGGCCGCCGCGGTGCTGTAGTACTGCACGGTCTTGCCGCCGACCAGCAGTGCGCCCTCGCCGTACTCGCCGCCGATGCCGAAGCCGGCCTTGACCACCTCGGGGAACACCAGCACCCCGGCGGCGCGCGCGAGGAAGGCATCGCCACCGGCGACCTCGCCGCGGAAGGCGTCGAGCGCGGCCCCGACCTTGATGTCGATCTCGGTCGCCGAGGCGGCATACGCCTGCGCCGCGCCGAGCAGCGCCAGCACCAGGCCGGCACGCAGTACTCGCTTGATCATGTAAACCTCCAGGCAGCGCGCGGAATGGGTCGAGGGAGTGAGCCTAGCGCGGGTCCGCAGCGCGTGCCGTGACGCGGATCTCGTCCCGGCCGCGTGCGCACGCCGGCGCCATCCGGACTCAGTGCGCCCGTCGCGCAGCCCCGGCCGCGCGCCGGGAACCGGCGTCCTGCCAGTGCGCGTACCAGTCGAGCAGCCCCGGCGCAGAAGTTGGCCGCGCGATATAGAAGCCCTGCCCCGCCGCACAGCCGAGGTGGGTCAGGTGGTGCCAGGTCTGCAGCGTCTCGATGCCCTCGGCGACGACCTCGATACCGAAGCCCCGTCCGAGCTCCAGCATCGAGCGCACGATGGAGGCATCACGCCCGCCGTGCCCGAGATCGCTGACGAACAGGCGATCGATCTTGATCTCGTCGACCGGGATCTCGCGCAGGTAGCGGAACGAGGTGTAGCCGGCGCCAAAATCGTCGATCGAGATGCGGTGGCCGGCCTCGGACAGGGCAATGAGGATGGCGAAAGCGCTGTCGGGGTTGGCCAGCGCCGCGGTCTCGGTCACTTCCAGGCTGAGCGCACCCGGCGGGGTGCCGTGCCGGCCGGTGAGATCGGCGACCAGCTCCGGCAGCTCGGCGCGGTCCAGCATGCGCGCGGAGAGATTGACCGACAGCGGCAACGCGATGCCCTGGCGCCGCCACGCGCCCTGCTGCGCCAGCGCGCCATCCAGTATGCCGAGGGTGAGATCGCAAATGGTGTCGGAGCGCTCCGCTGCCGGGATGAACTCGGCCGGCGCCAGCAGACCGAGCTGCGGGTGGCGCCAGCGCACCAGGGTCTCGACACCGAGCACGCCGCGGTCGGCGAGACTGACCTTGGGCTGGTAGTGCAGCTCGAGCTGGCCGTTGAAGGCGCCGGCGCGCAAGTCGGTCGCGATCAGGTTGGACCGGTGCGCGGCGGCCTGCGCGGCAGGCTCGTAGATGGCGAAGTGCGCATTGCTGTGCTTCGCCTCGTACATGGCCGTGTCGGCGCACTTGAGCAGGGTCGGCCCGTCACTGCCATGCCCGGGATAGACCGCAATGCCGACCGACACGCCGACTTTCGCCACCACGTCGCCCGCCATGATCGGGCGACTCACGGCCTGGACGATCTTCTCCGCCACGACGATCGCGCCGTCCACCGATCGCGTGCCGTTGAGCACGGCGGCGAACTCGTCGCCGCCCAGGCGGGCGACGGTGTCGGAGTCGCGGACCACGGCGGCAAGTCGCCGCCCGACCTCGCGCAGCACCTCGTCGCCGGCATCGTGGCCATGGCGATCGTTGATCGATTTGAAGAGATCGAGGTCCATCATCAGCAGCGCGAAGGCGTCGTCTTCGCGGCCGGCGCCACGGATCGCCTGGTCGAGCCGATCGAAGAACAGGTTGCGGTTCGGCAGCCCGCTCAGGGTATCGAAGAAGCTCAGCCGTTCGAGCTCGTCGCGCTGGCGCGCCGCCTCTGCTTCGAGCCGGCGCGTGGCCATCGCCCGGGTTATCACGCCGCCGAGCAGCTCCGCGGTGACCAGCTCCTTGGTCAGGAAGTCGTGCGCACCGAACTTCATCGCCTCGACCGCCGTGTGCACGTCGTGCGTCTGGGTCAGCACCACCACCGGCGTCGCAATCTCCTGCGCCGCCATGAACTGCAGGACGTCGAAAGCGTCGCCGTCACCCAGGCGATGATCGAGCACCACGCAGTCGTAGGCGCTCTGTTCCAGGCAGTCCCGTGCCCGGGCCAGCGAATCCGCCTCGTCAACCGTACAGTCGATGTCCGCGCCGCGCAGGTGCCGGCGCACGACCTCGCGATAGACGTCGTCGTCGTCGACGACCAGCACGCGGGGCAACGGCGCGCTCATGATCAGGCCGCCGGCAGGCTGATGGTGATCCAGTACTGCTCGAGCAGCTCGATCGCCTTGCGAAAGTCCTTGCCGACTTCGGACTTGACCATGTAGCCGGCGACGTGGGCGCGGTAGGCCGCGAGCATGTCGGACTCCAGATCGGACGAGGTCAGCACGAACACCACCGTGCCCGACAGCTCCGGATCGCCGCGCAGCTCGTCGAGAAACTCGAGTCCGTTCATGCGCGGCATGTTCAGGTCGAGCAGCACGATGAAAGGCGAGCGGATGTCCTGCTCCGGATGGCTTCCGCGCAGGATCTCCAGCGCCTCCGCGCCGTCCGCAGCGTAGATGACCGGGTTGGCGACGCGCTGCTTGCGCATGGCGCGCTCGATGGCCTCGGCGACGACGTCGTCGTCGTCGACCACCAGGATGGATACGATCTCGGGTTGCTTCATTGCTTGTCTCTCGTGGACAGGTTGCGCGGCCAGGTGAAGGTGATGCGACAGCCGCGCTCGGGCGCCTTGTCGACACTGATCTGGCCGCCATACTTTTCCACCAGGCGGCGCACGATGGTCAGGCCGATGCCCGACCCGCCCTGCTCGCCGCTCAGGGTCTGGAACAGCTTGAATACGCGCTCGCGGTGCGCCTCGGCGATGCCGGGGCCGTCGTCGGTGACGGTGAAACGCACGTCCGCGCGCCGCGCTTCGACCTCGACGACGATACGCCCGTGCTCGCGATCGTGATGCTTGACCGCGTTGGAAATCAGGTTGCGCAGCACCGCTTCCAGCGGTGTGCGCACCGAGTCGAAACGAAAATCGCCGTTGTGTACTTCGAGCTCGAAACGCGGCCGCAGGTCGAGCACTTCGGCGATCGCTTCGATCATCTCGCCCGGGCAGACATCCTCCACCGGGTGCTGCCCGCGCGTGACCCGCGAGTAGGTCAGCAGATCGTCGATCAGGGCACGCAGGCGCGAGGTGCGCTGGGCGATGCGTTCGAGGTTCCTGGCAATGCTCTCGGCGGGTGCATCGCCGAGATCCTCGGCAATCCACTCGACCAGGTGGTCGATGCCCTGCAGCGGCGCCTTCAGGTCGTGCGAGGCGACGTAGACGAATTCTTCCATCGCGGCATTGACGTCGACCAGCCGGCGATTCAGGGTCTCGAGCTCGTTGTGCGCCGCCAGCGTATCGCTGATGTCGCGGATACTCGCCGCGACCAGGGATCCGTTCGCGGTCTCGACCGGGCTCAGGCTGACCGCGACCGGGAACTCCGAGCCGTCGCTGCGGCAGCCCAGCAGCTCACTGTCGTTGCCCATGGCGCGGACCCGCGGTGCGGCCGCGTAGTGGGCGCGATGCCCGGCATGGCCGTCGCGCAGGCGGCCGGGGATCAGGGTCTCGACGCGCTGACCTTCCAGCGCCTCGCGGCTGTAACCGAACAGGGCCCCGGCCTGGGCGTTGACATAGACCAGGCGGCCGTCGGCATCGGCGACCACCAGCGCGTCGGGCGTCGCGTCGAGCAGGTTACGCGTGTAGTGCGCCGACGCCTCGATCTCCGCGCGTGCCGCGGTCAGCGAGGCATTGGCCTGGGTCAGCAGCGCCGCGCCGCGCACGCCCGGTGAGATGAATTGCCGCGATCAGCAGCAGCGTCATCACGCTTCCGCCGAGCAGTACCAGCGCCGGCCGGCCGCTGCTGCGGGCGGCAACCGCGTCGGCGTCCAGCGCCATGCGGATGCTCCACGGCTCGCCGCCCAGCCTGAAGTCGTGCTGCGCGACGACCTCCGCCGGCCCGGCGTCACTGCCATGGACTGCCATCCCGCCCTGCCGGATTGCGCTCTGCCAGCCGTCGCGCGTATAGGTGGCGAGCAGGCGCGAGAACCAGCGCTCGGTATCCAGCGCCGATGCGATGTAGCCGGGAAACGGTGACGCTCCGCGCACCGGTGCAACGACCACCATGCCCTCGCCGCCGGAGATCAGGGGCGCACGCCCGGCCGCGACGCCTTCGTCCCGTGCGCGCGCCGCGGCGTACAGCGCGCGGCGTCCCGGAACGCTGCCGAGATCGAAGCCTTCCAACTCACCCCAGGGATCGCGTGGCACCACCCAGCGCACGCGCAAATCGGCGTCGACCCAGCCGATCGAGGTCATGGCCGGGATGTCGTGTACGCAGTTCACTGCGTCCGGCTGCCACTCGCTGCGCGTCATGTGCGGCCGCGCCGCGCGGCGCTGCGCCATCCGCTCGACGGCGCGCGACTTGCTCCCGAAGTCCGCGCCGATCAGGGCAGCGGCGTCCCGCGCGGCGGTGGCTGCCTCGCGCTCCAGGCGCCCCAGGTGGTCGGCGTGCAGGGCCAGCCAGGCAAGCAGGGAGACGCTGATCCCGCCGACCCCGACCAGCAGCGCACCCAGCGTGTAGCGAGCTTCCGGACCGGCGTGGTGACGCTCGATGGCAAACGCGATCAGGGCACTGCCGAGCAGGCAGAAGCCGGCCGCGGTATGCACCGCCATGCCGGCCAGGCGGCCCCAGCCGTGCGCGCTGTCCAGGCCGAGGCCGTAGCCGGCCAGCGGCACCAGTCCGCCGGCGAGGACGATGGCGGACAGTGCCCCACCGACCATGACCCGACTCTCGCGCCGGGGTGCACCCGCCACCACCACCAGCGCCGCGCCGAAGAGCAGGAAGCACACCGCGGTATTCGGCGCCATGCGGCCGGCATGGGCGACCCGGGTGGTGATCGCGCTGTGCACGAATACCTGGTCGATACCGAGATCGAAGCGACCCAGGTACTGCGCCAGCGTGGCGGCGCCGAGCACGGCCGCGGCCCCGCCGGCGAGCGCGGCATAGCGCGCCCGCCCGAAGCACAGGGCAGTCAGGCCACTACCGCTGAGCAGGAAGCCGAGCGCCGTGTTGTACTGCATCGGCGCAAATTCCGGATTGATCTGGACCAGCGTGACACTGCCCGCATGCCAGCCGACCATGACCGTGAGCGCCAGCAGTACCACGCCGGCAGCACCGGGCAGCGCGGCACGGTAAGGCGCGCCGAGCGCAGTGAGAGGCTGTCCAGGTAGCGTTGCGGCCGGCATCGGGCGGGTTCCTGCTGCAGACACGGCGCCGCCTCGCCCTGCGCGAACCGGTACCGGATACCGGTTCTAGCGGCACCCGCGCGGCGAGCTTTACTGCCCGGGCACGTGTTGCGGCGCGATCAGCCGTGCCGGCGCAACAACTCGATCAGCGAGGACGTGTCCCAGCGGTTGCCGCCCAGCGCCTGCAGCTCGGCGTAGTAGCCGTCGATCAGGCGCGTGAGGGGCAGCGCGGCGCCGTTGCGCGTGGCTTCGTCGAGCACGATGCCGAGGTCCTTGCGCATCCAGTCGACCGCGAAGCCGAAGTCGTAGCGGCCCTCGCACATGCTCTCGCCGCGGTTGTCCATCTGCCACGACTGGGCCGCGCCCTTGGAGATGACCTCCAGCACCTGCCTCATGTCGAGCCCGGCGCGCTGGCCGAAATCGAGCCCCTCGGCGAGGCCCTGGATGACGCCCGCGGCGCACACCTGGTTGACCATCTTGGTCAGCTGGCCGGCGCCGGCCTCGCCGAGCCGCGCGCAGGCGCGCGCGTAGGCCGCCATGACCGGCTCGGCGCGCGCGTAGGCAGCGGCGTCGCCGCCGCACATGACGGTCAGCACGCCGCTCTCGGCCCCGGCCTGCCCACCCGAGACCGGGGCATCGAGGAAGGCGCAGCCGGCAGCCTGCGCGGCCGCTGCCAGCTCGCGCGCGACCGCCGCCGAGGTCGTGCTGTGGTCGACGTGGATGCTGCCCGGCGCCAGGGCGGCGAAGGCGCCCGCGGGTCCGGTGGTGACCTCGCGCAGGTCGTCGTCGTTGCCGACGCAGCTGAACACGAACTCGGCGCCCGCGGCAGCGGCCGCCGGACTCTCCGCCTGCTCGCCTGCGTACTCACCGCACCAGCGTGCGGCCTTGCTCGCGGTGCGGTTGTAGACCGTCACCGCGTGGCCGGCGCGCGCCAGGTGGCCGGCCATGGGATAGCCCATCACGCCGAGCCCGATGAAGGCGACCTTGCTCATACCGCTCCCTCCTCCGCCTGCACCGCGTCCGCGCTGGCGAGCCGCGCGTGCAGGTCGTAGTCGTCGGCGCCGGTCACGGTGACCTGCGCCGTCTCGCCCGGGTTCAGGGCGCCGCCAGCGGCGACGTAGACCAGGCCGTCGATCTCCGGCGCGTCGGCGCTGCTGCGCGCGATCGCGGTCCCGTCCTCGACCGCGTCGACCAGCACCTCGATGGTGCTGCCGACACGCGCCGCCAGGCGCGCCCGGCTGATCGCGGCCTGCGTCTGCATGAAGCGCTCCCAGCGCTCCCGCCGCAGCGCTTCCGGCACCGCTCCCGGCAGGGCGTTGGCAGCGGCGCCGGCCACCGGTGAATATTCGAAGCAGCCGACCCGGTCGAGCTGCGCCTCCTGCAGGAACGCCAGCAGGGTCGCGAAGTCCTCCTCGGTCTCGCCGGGGAAGCCGACGATGAAGGTGCTGCGCAGGGTCAGCCCGGGCTGCAGCTCGCGCCAGCGCGCGATCCGCGCCAGCGTCTTCTCCGCCGCCGCCGGGCGCCGCATGGCCTTGAGGATGCGCGGGCTGGCGTGCTGGAAGGGGATGTCGAGGTACGGCAGCAGCCCGCCCTCGCGCATCAGCGGCAGCACCTGGTCGACATGCGGATAGGGATAGACGTAATGCAGCCGCACCCAGATCCCGAGCTCGGCCAGCGCCGCGCACAGGCCGGCGAAATCCGCGCGCAGCGGGCGCCCGTTCCAGAACCCGGTGCGGTAACGGATGTCACTGCCGTAGGCACTGGTGTCCTGCGAGATCACCAGCAACTCGCGCACCCCGGCCGCGACCAGGCGCTCGGCCTCGGCCATCACCTCGCCGATCGGGCGACTCGCCAGCGGCCCGCGCATCGACGGGATGATGCAGAAGCTGCAGCGGTGGTTACAGCCTTCGGAGATCTTGAGATAAGCGTAGTGCCGCGGCGTCAGCTTGACGCCCTGCGGCGGCACCAGGTCGACGTGCGGATCGTGGTCGCGCGCGATCGGCGCGTGCGCATGCACCGCGCCGAGCACCGCCTCGTACTGCTGCGGACCACTGACGCTGAGCACCGCGGGATGCACGGCGCGAATCGCCTCTGCATCCGCGCCCAGGCAGCCGGTCACGATGACGCGGCCGTTCTCGTCCAGCGCCTCGCCGATTGCCTCCAGCGACTCGGCCTTGGCGCTGTCGATGAAGCCGCAGGTGTTGACCACCACCACCGCGGCATCCTCGTAGCTGGGGGTGATGTCGTAGCCTTCCAGGCGCAGCTGGGTGAGGATGCGCTCGGAGTCGACCAGCGCCTTGGGGCAGCCCAGGCTGACGAAGCCGATGCGCGGGCTCGCCTCAGCGCGGGACATAAGGCGTGTGCGCCGGCGGGGTGACCGCCTCCCAGCCGCCGCCCAGGGCGCGGTGGATGTCGACCAGGTTCTGCGCCACCGCGATGCGCGAGCGCGCGAGCTGGTCCTCGATCTCGAGCAGGCGGCGCTCGGCATCGAGCACGGTGAGGAAGTCCTCCACGCCCTCGCGGTAACGCAGGCGTGCCAGGCGCGAGGCCTCGACGCTGGCGTCGCGCGCCGCGGCCAGCCGCGCGCGCCGTTCGAGCTCGTTGGTGTAGGCATTGACCGCGCTGTCGACCTCTTCCAGCGCGATGGTCACGACCTGCCGGTAGCGCGCGAGGCTGGCCGCGGCGCCGGCGTCGGCCTGGCGGATCCGCGCGTGGATGGCCTCGCGGTTGAACAGGTTCCAGGTGAGGCGCGGACCGAGACCGAAGAACGGCGCGCCCGCCTCGTCGAGGTTGGACAGCGGCGCCGCACCGACGCCGACCTGCCCGCCGAGGGAGACGGTGGGAAAGAGATCGGCGGTAGCGACGCCGATGCGCGCGGCGGTGGCCGCCAGCGCGCGCTCGGCGGCGCGGATGTCCGGCCGCCGCCGCAGCAGCGCCGCCGGATCACCGACCGCGACCAGCGCCGGCAGCGCCGGCAGATCGGCCGCCGCGGTGAGGCGTGGGTCGAGGCTGCCCGGGGCCTGCGCGGTCAGCGCGGCGAGCCGGTTCTGCGCCGCCACCGCGGCGCTGCGCAGGCTGGGCATGGTCGCCTCGCTGGTCAGCAACTGGGTGCGCGCGCGGGCGACGTCGAGCTGGCTGGCCGCGCCCTCGCGTTGCAGGAGCTCGACCAGCTCCAGGGTCTGGCGCTGGACCGCGACGTTGCGCTCGGCGACCGCCAGCCGCACCTGGGCGCCGCGCAGGTCGACGTAGGCGCGCGCGACGCGGGCGAGGACCGCGACGATGACGTCCGCACGCAGTGCACTGGCCGCTTCCAGATCGGCGTCGGCGGCCTCGATCGAGCGACGCACGCGGCCGAAGAGATCGATCTCCCAGGCGAGATCCGCACTGACACTGCCGCTGGTGGTGGTCGGGAAACGATCCGCGGCATTGGCGACCACCACCTGCGCCGAGGACTGGCGCCGCTCCTGCACGACGCCGTTGAGGTCCACCGTCGGCTGGCGGCGCGTGCCGATGGCGCTGCGTGCGGCCGCGGCGGCGGCGACGTTGGCGCTGGCCACGCGCAGATCGTAGTTGGCGCTGACCGCGCGCTCGACCAGCGCGTCCAGCGCGGGATCGCCGAGTGCCCGCCACCATTGCGCCGCGGGCTCGCCGGGCTCCAGCGCAGCGGGTTCGCGCGCGGCCGAGGGGAAGCTGTCGAGCGCGGCAAGCTCGTCCAGGGCCGGCGCTACGTAATCCGGGCCGACCGCGGCGCACGCGCCGAGCAGGAGCAGCGTCGCGGCTGCCGGCAGGCGCGCGATCACGGCCTCTCTCCGGCCGGTACGCCGCGGCGGCCACGGAAGAACTCCGCCGCGCCGCGGCACACGACGTAGAACACCGGCGTGAACACGAGACCGAACAGGGTCACCCCGAGCATGCCGGAGAACACCGCCGTGCCGAGCGAGCGGCGCATCTCGGCGCCGGCGCCGGTGCCGATGGCCAGCGGCAGCACGCCCATGATGAAGGCGAAGGAGGTCATCAGGATCGGACGCAGGCGGGTGCGCGCCGCCTGCGCCGCGGCGGCGACCCGGTCGAGGCCGTCGCGCTCGGCCTGGCGCGCGAACTCGACGATCAGGATCGCGTTCTTCGCCGCCAGCCCGATCAGGACCACGAAGCCGACCTGGACCAGGATGTTGTTGTCCATGCCGCGCAGCGACACGCCGGAGATCGAGGCCAGCAGGCACATCGGCACAATCAGGATCACCGACAGCGGCAGCATCCAGCTCTCGTAGAGCGCTGCCAGCACCAGGAAGACGAAGGCGACGGCCAGGCTGAACGCGATCGGCGCGGTGTTGCCGGCAAGCTTCTCCTGCAGGGCGAGGTCGGTCCACTCGAAGCCGTAACCGGGCGGCAACGTCTCGGCGGCAATCGCCTCGATGGCGGCGATCGCGTCGCCGGTCGACACCCCGGGCGCGGCCACGCCCTGCACCTCGATTGCCTGGTAGAGGTTGTAGCGTGACACGCGGTGCGGCCCGGTCAGGTCGCGGAAGGTGGTCAGCGAGCCGAGCGGCACCATGGCGCCGGACTCCGAGCGCGTACGCAGCTTGAGCAGGTCTTCGCGCTCGTCACGATAGGTGCCCTCGGCCTGGGCGGTGACGCGGTAGGTGCGGCCGAGGAAGTTGAAGTCGTTGACGTAGGCCGAGCCGAGATAGATCTCCAGGGTGTCGAGCACGCGCTCGGCAGGCACCTGCAGCTTCTCGGCGCGGATGCGATCGATGTCGGCGTAGATCTTGGGCGTAGCGGTATTGAACGAGGTGAACACGCGCGCCACGCGCGGATCGGTGTTGGCGCGCTGGATCAGATCCTGCGCCACCTTCTCCAGCTCGCGCACGCCGCGCCCGGCGCGGTCCTGCACGTAGAGCTTCCAGCCGCCGCCGGTCCCGATCCCGCGCACCGGTGGCGGCGGGATGACGAAGGCCATCGCCTCCTCGATGCCGGACAGGCGCCGCTGCGCCTCGGCCACGGTGTCCTCGATCGCGCGGCCCATGGCCGCACGCTCCTCGTAGGGCTTGAGCGGCGCGAAGATGGCGCCGGCATTGGGCGCGTTGGTGCGCGTGGCGCCGTCGAAGCCGGCGAAGCCGGCGGTGTGCGCCATCTCTGGCATGTCCATGAGCAGCTCGGTGGCCTCGCGGATGACCGCGTCAGTGCGCGTCAGCGAGGCGCCGGGTGGCAGCAGGTAGACGGTGATCAGGTAGCCCTGGTCCTGCTGCGGGATGAAGCCGGTCGGCGTACGCTCGAACTGCACCGCGGTCAGCGCGATGAGGCCCGCGTAGATCAACAGCATCAGCAGCGTCACGCGCAGGATGCGTCGCACCAGCCAGGCATAGCCGCCGCGCACGCTGTCGAAGCTGCGGTTGAAGACACGCGCGAACAAGCGTCCCGGCGCCATCAGCACGGCGGTCAGCGCGCCGCCGCGCGCGGTGTCGTCATGCCGGCGCAGCAGCAGCGCGCCCAGCGCCGGAGACAGCGTCAGCGAGATCAGCGCCGATATCACGGTCGCGCTGGCCACGGTGAGCGCGAACTGGCGGTAGAACTGGCCGGAGATCCCGCTGATGAACGCGGTCGGCACGAACACCGCGGTCAGCACCAGGGCGATCGCGATGAGCGCACCGCCGACCTCGTCCATGGTCTTGTGCGCGGCCTCGCGCGGGGTCGCGCCCTCGGCCAGGTAACGCTCGATGTTCTCGACCACGACAATGGCGTCGTCGACCGCGATCCCGACCGCGAGCACCATGCCGAACAGGGTCAGGTTGTTGATCGAGAAACCGAACGCCTGCATCACGCCGAAGGTGCCGATGAGCGAGATCGGGATGGCGACGATAGGGATGATGGTCGCGCGCCACGACTGCAGGAAGGCGAGAATGACCAGCACCACCAGCAGCATCGCCTCGAAGATGGTGAAGTAGACCTCGCGCACCGACTGCTCGATGAAGCGGGTCGGATTGAAGGCAATCGTCGCCGCCACCCCGCTCGGCAGCTCGGCCTGCACTTCCTCGAGCAGTGCCTCGATCGAGGCGGCAGTCTCCAGCGCGTTCGAGCCGGGGCGCTGGAAGGTCGGGATCGGCAGCGCCGGCTTGCCGTCGAGATAGCCGATGGTCGAGTAGTCCTGCGCGCCGAGCTCGATGCGCGCGACGTCGCTCAGGCGCGTGACGCGGCCATCGGCGGTGCGCTTGACGACGATGTTGCCGAACTGCTCGGGATCCAGGAAGCGGCCCTGGCTCTCGACCGGGATCTCGAATGCCGGGTTGCCGGCCACCGGCAGCTGGTTGAGCGCGCCGGAAGCGACCTGCACGTTGTTCGCGCGCACCGCGGCGACGACTTCGGTCGCGGTCAGCTCGCGCGCCGCGGCGCGCTCGGGGTCGATCCAGATGCGCATCGAGTACGCGCGCTCGGCGAAGATGCGGAACTGGCCGACGCCGTCGAGACGCGCCAGGCGATCGACGATCTGCGTGCGCGCGTAGTTCGACAGGTAGGTGCCGTCGCGCGACCCGTCCGGCGAGGACAGGTGCATCACCATCAGCATGTCGGGCGAGTTCTTGGCGACGTTCACCCCCAGGCGGCGCACCTCTTCGGGCAGGCGTGGCTCGGCGATGGCGACACGGTTCTGCACCAGCACCTGGGCGAGATCGAGATCGGAGCCGAGCTCGAACGTCACGCTGATCGAGAGGTTGCCGTCGCCGGTCGACTCCGACTTCATGAACAGCATGCCGTCGACGCCGTTGATCTCCTGCTCCAGCGGCGTCGCCACCGTGTCGGCGACGGTCTCGGCACTGGCGCCCGGGTAGGTCGCGCTGACCTGGATCGTGGGCGGCACGATCTCGGGGTACTGCGCCACCGGCAGGGCGAAATACGCGATCGCGCCGACCAGCGTGATGACGATGGCGATGACCGAGGCGAAGATCGGCCGCTCGATGAAGAAATGGGAAAAGCGCATGGTCGATCAGTGCGCGGCGCCCTGCTCCAGCTCGGTGTGCCGCGGCGCGACCTGCTGCCCCGGCCGCGCGCGCTGGATGCCGTTGACGACGATGGTCTCGTCCGGCGACAGGCCGCTGCGCACCACGCGCAGCCCGTCGATGATCGGCCCGAGCTCGACCCGGCGCGCCTCGATGACGTCGTCGGGCCCCAGCACCATCACCAGCTTGAGCGCCTGGTCGGCGACCACCGCCACGTCCGGGATCAGCACCGCGTCGTGCTCGCCGGCGCCGAACAGGCGCGCGCGGGCGAAGAAGCCGGGCAGCAGCACGTGGTCGGGATTCGGAAACGTGGCACGGCCGCGCATGGTGCCGGTGTTGGCGTCGAGCTCGTTGTCGACGAAGGTCATCACGCCCTTGTGCACCCAGTCGTCCTCGTCGATCAGGCGTGCCTCGACGGGATTGGGGGCCTGCCGCGAGGAGGTCCGCGTGCCGGCGCTGTCGAGCCGGGTGTAACGCAGGAACTCGGCCTCGGAGCCCTCGATCTCGAGCTCGATCGGGTCCAGCGAGACGATGCTGGTGAGCACGGTCGAATCAGCGCTGCCACCGGAGACGAGGTTGCCGACGTCGACGCGGATGTCCGACGAGCGCCCGGACATGGGCGCACGCACCTCGGTGAAATCGAGATTGAGCTGCGCTGCGCGCAGGGTCGCGGCGGCCGCGGCGACCTCGGCTTCGGCGGCGTCACGGCGCGCGCGGCGCTCTTCCATCGATTCCCGGCTCATCGCCTGCGACGACTCCAGCCGTTCACCGCGTTCATACTCCAACTGGGCGACCCTGAGCGTGGTGCGCACGCGCTCGAGCTCCGCGCGTGCACGCGCCACCTCGGCCTCGAACGGACGCGGGTCGATCACGAACAGGAGCTGGCCGGCTTCGACCACCTGCCCCTCGTCGAAGTGTACCGAGTCGAGGTAGCCGGACACGCGCGCACGCACGTCCACGCGCTGCTTGGCGACGAAGCGGCCGGTGTACTCGTCCCATTCGGTGATCTTGCGGAATACCGGCTTCGCCACGGTCACCTCGGGCAAAGCGCCGGGTGCCCCCTGGGCCGCGACCGGGGCCGGTAACAGGACGGCCAGCAGACCGGCAGCCAGGCAAGGGACAAGCGCGCGGGACGGGGCGGACAACATCGACTCGGGATTCCTGATGGCGGGGATGCGGCAGTGCATTATCGCAGAAACTCGGCCATGCCCCTGCCCTGCCCGGAGCCACCGTTGCCCTGCCCGTCGGCGAGGCCGGAACGCGTCCCGCTTGACGGCGGCTCGCCGGCCCGGAAAGATCGTCGCTGGCCGGCACACGTCCGCCTCTCGTTAGTCTTCGCATCACAAGACCCCTGCCATGAGCAAGCCGGCCCACCTGCAACTCGTCGCCAACGGGACCAGTCCGTGCAGCGAATGTCGCCTGCGAGCGAAGTGCCTGCCGGATCATTTCGACGACGCCCTGGCGAGTTCAATCTCCGACGCGGTGCGCGCGCATCCCCCGGCGGCACGCGGCACCTGGCTGTTCCGCCAGGGCGAACCGATGACGGCCTACTACTTTCTGCGCTCCGGCTCGGCCAAGTCGGTGCTCACCGCCGACGACGGTCACGAGTCGGTGATGAGCTTCCTGCTGCCGACCGATCTCATCGGCGCCGCCTCGCTGGAGCAGGCCACCTACCAGGATTCGGTCATCACGCTCGAGCGCAGCTCGGTATGCGAGGTGCCGGCGCGCGCCCTCGATGCCATCGTCGGCAAGGACGAGTCGGTGCGCCACCTGCTGTTGAGCAAGGTCGTACACAGCATCAACGCGGAACGGCATGCGCGGGTGCGGCTGGAGCACCTGGGCGCCGACGCGCGCATGGCGGATTTCATTCTCGAGATGAGCGCCCGCCTGCAGGACATCGGCCGCCATCCCGACGAAATCCTGCTGGCCATGTCACGTTACGACATCGCCAGCTACCTCGGCCTCGCCTCCGAAACCGTGAGTCGTGCGCTGACCCGCTTCGGCGAGGCCGGACTGGTCAGCGTGCAGCAGAAGCAACTCACCATCGTCGACCGCGACGGGCTGCTCAGGCTGGCGCGTGGCGAGAGCGCCGGCGACTGAGCCGCGCTGCGTCCCACGCGCGGGGTCAGTAGCCGGCGGCGCAGCCGTCGAAGCGCGATTCGCTGGCTCCCAGCCAGCCGTCCTCACAGCGCTGCACGCACTGGTAACCGCCCATGAAATGCAGCACCGGGTGGTGCGCGGCGCGGATGTCGTGCCCGCGCGCGGCCAGGGCCGCCACCAGCGCGAGATCGCAGGCCGCCTCGTGCCAGACCACGCCGGCGTCCGGCTCGCGCGTGCGGCTGGGCGCGTTGACGCCGTCGTGACGCAACCGAGGATGATCGCCCGCGGCCTGCGCATCCATGCCGAAATCGAGCATGTTGACCAGCACCTCGACCTGTCCCTGCGGCTGCATGTCCGCGCCCATGACGCCGAGCGCCATGCGCGGCTCGCCGTCGCGCGTGACGAAGGCCGGAATGATGGTGTGAAAGGGGCGCTTGCCCGGCGCGTAGGCATTGGGGTGATCGGGATCGAGTGAGAAGCCGGCCCCACGGCACTGCAGCGCGAAGCCCATCTCCGGCGGCACCAGGCCGGTGCCAAAGCCGGTGAAGATGCTCTGGATCAGCGACACCATCAGGCCGGACTCGTCCGCCACCGCGAGGTAGGTGGTGTCGCCGTGGGACAAGGCGGCATCGCCGTGGACCGGGTGCGGGTTGGCGTGCGACCCGATCAGGCGGGTGCGCGCGGCCGCGTAGTCCTTGCCAGCCAGCGTCGCCACCGGGATCGCGGCACAGGCCGGGTCCGCGTAGTAATGCGCGCGATCCTCGAAGGCGAGCTTCTTGGCCTCGATGAAGCGATGCCAGTACTCGACATCGTCCGCGCCGTAGTCGGCCAGCGGATAGTGCTCGAGCAGGTTGAGCATTTGCAGCACCGCCAGGCCCTGGCCGTTGGGTGGCAGCTCGTGCACCTCGTAACCGCGGTAGCGGGTCGAAATCGGCGTTACCCACTCGGCTTCACAGGCGGCCAGATCGGCGGCCTCGACGGCGCAATCCGCTTGCGCGAGGTAGGCGGCCAGCGCCGTGCCGAGCTCACCGCGGTAGAAGTCGTCGAAGCCGCGCGCGGCGAGCGCGGCATAGGTCGCGCCCAGCGCCGGGTTACGAAACACTGCGCCGCTGGCCGGCGCCGCGCCGTCGGCGAGGAAGGTCGTACGAAAGCCGGCGGCGAGATCCTCGCCGAGCGAGCCGGCACTGACACTGCCGGCGTAATGCGCCCACCAGGTGGCGGTCGCCGGGCCAATCTCGACACCGCGCCCGGCGTGCTCGATGACCGGCGCGAAGATCTGCGCGAGCGGCAGGCGACCGAAGCGTGCGTGCAGCGCGGACCAGCCCGCGACCGCGCCGGGCACGGTCAGTGCGTGCACGCTGTCCGGCGGAATGGCTTCGGCGCCGGCCAGCCGTTCGCGCAGGGTCGCCAACGTCTGCCCCCGCGGCGCGCGGCCGCTGGCGTTGAGACCATGCAGGGTGCGCGTGGCCGGGTCCCACACCTGTGCGAACAGGTCACCGCCGGGTCCGCACATGTGCGGCTCGATCAGGCTCAGCATGGCGTTGACGCCGAGCGCGGCGTCGACCGCGCTGCCGCCCTCGCGTAACAGTTCGACGCCCACGGCGCTGGCGAGGCGCTGGCTGCTCGCGACCATGCCGTGCACACCGTGCACGGGCGCGCTCACGAGCGTGGCTTCCAGTCGAGGCCGATCGAGCGGCCGATGAAGGCCGGCGTGCCCAGCGCGCCGTGCGCGTTCCTGATCTGCGCCATGCGTTCCAGTGCAGTGGCCGGAATGTTGGTTACGCCGCGGCTCTTCAGCGACACGTGCACGAAGACGAACTCCGCCTGCGCGGCCAGGTAGCCCTGCTCGCGGTGAAACAGCTCCTGGTAGACGTGGATGCGACGGCGATCGAAGCCGAGCAGCCGGGTCGTCATTTCCAGCGCGTCGCCGGCCAGCAGCTCGCGCCGGAAATCGATGCTGGAGCTGACCATGAAGACCGATCCCTCGCCGCCGGCGGTGTAGTCCCAGCCGAGCCCGATGTCTTTGAACATGGGCTCGCCGCCATCGTCGAACGCCGAGACGTAATGCGCCACGTTCATGTGACCGTTGGCGTCCAGCCAGTCCGGTTTCACCTGTGAGTAGCCGTAGTAAGGGGTCGGGACATCATGTCGGGTCATGCGCTGATTGTCGCTTGGAGCGACCGCACGGCTCAAGCTCCGGCCCGGGATCGGATTGGGCTGCCGGTCTCGCGGCATGTCCCATCATCCGCTCCCGCAGCCACCCGGCAACTTGTGCAGCACGCGACCAGATGCTATGCGTAGTGCAGGGATGCGAAGGAGGGAGTGGTTGCGTCATGCGGAACCTGACCCGCACGGCGCCAAGCGCCACCGACACGGCACTGGCGCTCGTCGATCGTCTCTACTCGGCGGCCATGGAGCCGCGTCAATGGACGTCCGCGCTGCGCGACCTGGGTCGCTTCGCGGGCGGAATCGCCGCCGACCTGTTCATTCGCACCGCGGACAGCGACGACTTCGTCGCGTGGAGCGGGATCCCGGACGAACTCATGGACGAGTACCTGGCGCACTACCACGCCGACAACCGCCGCGTGCTGACGGCGGCAACGTTGCCGGCGGGAACGCTGCTCACCGATTTCGACCTGTATACGCCTGACGAGATCGCACGGGAACCCTACTACCAGGAGCTCCTGTTCGCGCATGGGTACGGCTACTTCACCGGCACTTCCCTGATCGCGCGCGAGGCGACACGGGCGTTCTACGGCGTTCACTACGCGCTCGGCGCCGACGCTTACGATTCCCGGAACCTGCAGCGCCTGCACCTGCTGGCGCCGCACATGCAGCGGGCTGCGGAGCTCCAGGCCCGCCTCGGTGCGGCCATCTCGCGCGAGCAACAGCTGCAGGAAGCGTTCGAAGCGCTCAGCATCGGAGCGCTGCTGCTCGACCATCACGGGCAGGTGGCCCATGCGAATGCGGCAGCGCTTGCGCTCGCCACCCCCAGTCATGGCCTCGCGCTCGAAGGCCGCGAGCTGCGCGCGCTGCTATCGGATCACGATCGCGCCCTGCGCGGCCTGCTCCGCAGCGCCCTGGGCAACGACGACAAGCTCGCCGCGCGCGGGGGACAAATGCTGGTGCGCGGACCCGCGGGCGCGGTCTGCACGCTGCTGCTTGCCCCCCTGTCGACCTTCCGCCGCCGCGCCGACTCGCTGGCCGCCATCGTCCTGCTCGGGGACGGGCGGTTCCGTCGCACACGGCTCGCGCACGATGCGTTGTGCGAGGGCTATGGGCTCACCCGCGCCGAGGCGGCGCTCGCCCTCGGTCTCGCCGAGGGCATGACGATCGCCGAATACGCCCGCACGGCCGGACTCACGGTCGGCTCCGCCCGCACCGTGAGCAAACGGGTGATGGCCAAGCTCGGCGTCAACCGCCAGGCCGAACTCGCGTCCTTGCTCGTCATGCAATTCGGCTTCCTCGCCGAGCCACGGCAACCGGGGGCTGCGCGGAACACGCCCTGAGTCAACGGCACCGGGCCCCGGTCCCCGCGTCAGGCCGTGTTCAGGACCGGGGTCGCGCCGGCCGGAGCGGCCGTTGCACCTGTTCACGATTTGCCGCTCGTGAGCGGGACCACGCGCTGCGATATGGCGCCCACGCCGGTCTGCGGATCGCCGACAGCCGCCGGGGCCACCGCTTCCATTCGCCGTTGTTCCCAAATGGGAAGTGTGCTCGCGCCGCCGATCTGGTGTCCTCTTCCCGGACCATGGGACGATAGGGCCCAGCGAGGGTCCGGAGGAACGTTATGGCAAGCCATAAGGGCATCGGACGTCAGGGCGCCGTATCACGGCCAGGGAGCCACTGCCGTCGCACCGCGTTGGCCGCGCTGTTTGCCTTGCTGGCCTGCCCGCAGGTCTCCGCGCTGTCGGTGTCTGCACAGTGCCTGGTGCCGGGCGTCGGCGGCCTCGTCGGCGAAACCCAGACGCTGTTCGCTGCCTGTGCGAACGAGACGCTGCCGTCCGATGCCGCCATCGTCGTCGGGGCGACGCGCGCGGCGGCCAACGGTGCCACCGGCACCATGCGGGTGAGAACGGAGCAGGATGTCGCGGCCGCCGGTTTCGCCGTCTCGGCCAGCGCGGGGCTGAGCGAGACCATCGTCATCGACCAGCCCTGGGACGGCATGCTCGAGCTGACCCTGTCGGTCATCGGCAGCGGCGGCCCGCGCTTCCTGTTCAGCTCCCAGCTCGACCCGCTGTGGGATCCGGCCGGGCTGTCCGCGACGGTGGCCATCAGTCTGGGCGTGGACGCCGCAGGCGGCGGGCACTACGACTTCGCGTACACTCAGGCGGACGGCTGGCAGGGAACGTCGGCGGGCGCCAGCGCAGATTTCGTCGCCGGCGGCACATCGATCAACGGCGCCGTCTCGAAGACCTTCCTCATACCGGGCAGCGCGGTCGGTCTGCCGCTCGAGCTGTCGTGGTCGGTGTCTTTCCGCCAGTGGGCAACGGGTTACCTGGACGGCTATCACACCGGCGTGCTTGGGATAACACTCCCGGAAGGATTTACCTACACCCCGTCGTCGCCCGCGTTCCTGTCGACGCCGGTGCCGCTGCCGGGGTCGCTGGCGCTGTTGTGTGCCGGCCTGGCCGGGATCGCGGTACGCGCGAGGTCGCGTTGAACGACGCTTGAGCCGGCTCGCCCGTTCGGCCGGCTCCAGCCCGAACCGGATCTCAGCGCCGTCCGCCTGCCTGCCGCCTGGCGAGCCCGAAGAGACTGCCGCCGAGCACCAGCCACGCGCCGCAAATCGCCCACTCCTGCGGCCACACCAGCGCACTCGGGCTGAACGGCAGGTAGAGCGTAACCAGGGCCAGCGCGAGCACGAAGGCGGCGCCGCCGACCAGCGGCCCGCACGGCACCCGGTAGGGCCGCGCCAGGGCAGGATCGCGCCGGCGCAGCACGAGGAAGGCCAGCGCGACCACGGCGTAGGCGATGACGACGCCGAGGCTGCCGGCGTCGACCAGCCATACCAGTGCCGGGCGCCCGAACCAGGGCGCGAGAGCGGACAGCGCGCAGATCGCCCACAGCGCGCGCACCGGTGCACGTGCCGTCGGCGCATCATCGGCCAGCCAGCGCGGCAGCTGGCCGTCGGCGGCGAGCGCGTAAGTCAGCCGGCTGGCGCCGACCAGGAAGGCGTTCCAGGTGGTGACGATGCCGGCGATCCCACCGGCGACCAGCAGCGTGCCGGCCCAGCGCCCGCCCCACGCCGCCTCGGCCGCGGCCGCCGTGGTCAGTCCGCCGGCGGCGCGCGCCGGCGCGTCCAGCACCCACGCCACGCCGAGAATGACCAGGATGTACCACGCGGCCGCACACAGCACCGAGACCACGACCAGTACCCCGATGCGCCGCGGCGGCAGGTCGATCTCCGCCGCGGCCTGCGGGATGACGTCGAAGCCGACGAACATCAGCGGCACCATCACCACCACGCCGAGCACACCGGCGGCGCCGTCGGCCACCAGCGGCGCGAGGTTGGCCGACGCCCCGCTGCCGGTGGCGCCGGCCAGCATGACCAGCCCGGCGAACACGATGACGGCAGTGACCCCGCCCTGCAGCCCGGCCGCGGCCGCGATGCCGCGCGTGTTGACCAGGGTCAGCACGAGCGCGGCGCCGAGCCCGATGGCGACGTGGCTGGCATAGACGTCCGCCCCCGCGACCTGCCACAGCGCGCCGGCGTTCAGCGCCGGGAACAGCCAGCCGAGGGCATACGGCAGCGCGACCACCTCGAACGCCACCACCGAGACGTAGCCGAGCAGCAGCGACCAGGTGCACACGAAGGACAGGCCGGGGCCGAAGGCGCGCTCGGTGTAGACGTGCTCGCCACCGGTCTGCGGCATGGCCGCGGCGAGCTCGGCGTAAGTCAGTGCGATGAGGACCATGACCAGCCCGGCCGCGGCGAAGGCGAGCGCGGCACCGAGGCTGCCCGCGCGTGCGATCCAGGTACCGGTCAACAGCACCCAGCTCCAGCCGACCATCGCACCGAAGGCGAGCGCGATGACGTGGCGACGGGCAAGAACGCGCTGGAAGGCCATCGCTCAGACGCCACCGCACGCCGCGCCGCGCGCCCGCCCGGCGCGGCGATTCAGCCCTGCGAGCGGGCCAGCGCCTGGTCGATGTCCCACAGGATGTCGGCCAGCGTCTCGAGGCCGACCGAGAGCCGGATCATGTCCGGCGAAACGCCGGCCGCGAGTTGCTGCTCCTCGCTCATCTGGCGATGCGTGGTCGAGGCCGGGTGGATGACCAGCGTCTTGGCGTCGCCGACGTTGGCGAGGTGGCTCAGGAACTGCACCGCCTCGATGAAGCGCGCACCGGCCGCCTGGCCGCCGCGGATGCCGAAGCTCAGGATCGCGCTCGCGCCCTTCGGTACGTACTGCTGCGCCAGTGCGTGGTAGGGATCGCTCTCCAGCCCGGGGTAACGCACCCACTCGACCAGCGGATGATCGGCGAGGAAGCGCGCCACGCCGAGGGCGTTGTCGCAGTGGCGGTCCATGCGCACCGGCAGGGTCTCTATGCCCTGCAGCAACAGGAAGCTGTTGAACGGACTCAGCGACGGTCCCAGTACACGGGCCTGCTCCATGCGCGCGCGCATGGTGTAGCCGAAGTCGCCGAAGGTCTCGTAGAAGCGCACACCGTGGTAGCCGGCGGACGGCTCGGTCATGCCCGGGAACTTGCCGTTGTCCCACGGAAACTTGCCGGACTCGACGATGACCCCGCCGATGGTGGTGCCATGTCCGCCGAGGAACTTGGTCGCCGAGTGCACCACGATGTCGGCACCGTGGTCGAAGGGCCGGCACAGGTAGGGCGTGGGGAAGGTGTTGTCGACCATCAGCGGCAGGTCGGCAGCGTGCGCGACGTCGGCAATCGCGGCGATGTCGAGCACGTTGATGACCGGGTTGCCGATGGTCTCGGCATACACCACTTTCGTCTCCGGCCGGATCGCGGCGGCGAAGGCGTCGGGGTCGTCCGGGTCGACCAGGGTCGAGGCGATGCCGAAGCGCTTGAAGTTGAAGTCGAGCAGCGAGTGCGTGCCGCCGTACAGCGTGCGCGCGGCGACGATGTGATCGCCCTGCTCGCACAGGGTCAGCAGCGCGATCATCGAGGCCGCCATGCCGGAGGAGACGGCGAGCGCGGCGCGGCCGTTCTCGAGCGCCGCCATGCGCTCCTCGAACACCGCGTTGGTCGGGTTGCTGAGCCGCGTGTAGACGTTGCCGAAGGTCTGCAGGTTGAACAGGCTCGCGGCGTGGTCGGTATCGTCGAACACGTAGGACGAGGTCTGGTAGATCGGCACCGCGCGCGAGGCGGTCTGCGCATCCGGGATCTGACCGGCATGCAGGCACAGCGTCTCGATGCCGAAGTCGTGATCCTTCGCCATCAGCGCCCTTCCTGAAAAAGGGGACTGTCCCCTTTTTTAAGTGTTTGATTTCCGTTCATTGAGCCAGAAAAAGGGGACTGTCCCCTTTTTTAAGTCGTTGATTGGCGGTGCGTCGGGGTGGCCTAGTTGTGCACCACGCGCGAGCGCCGGGAAGTGATGACCCGCGTGTTGACGCCGACGAAGTTGAGGCCGCCGAACAGGCGCGCATGTTCGATCTTCACGCAGCGGTCCATGACCACGTCCAGCCCGGCGGCGGCGGCGCGCCGCGCGAGGTCGACGTCGACCACGCCGAGCTGCATCCAGAAGCTCTTCGCGCCGATGGCAATGGCGTCGTCGAGGACCGGCGGCAGGTCCTCGGGGCGGCGAAAGCAATCGACCATGTCGACTGCCACCGGCACCTCGCGCAGGCTGGGGTAACAGGTCTCGCCGAGCACCTCGTCGTAGACCGGGTTGACCGGGATCACGCGGTAGCCGTGCTCCTGCATGTACTTGGCGGCGAAGTTGCTCGGCCGGTGCCAGTTGCGCGACAGACCGACCACCGCGATGGTGCGCGCCTCGCCCAGTACCCGGCGCAGCAGCGGGATGTCACCGCGGAAGTCCTCCGCGGTCGCTTCAGACGCGCTCACGGATGTACTCCTCGGTGATCTGGTCGACGCGGGTCACGCCGAGCAATGCCATGTCGCGCTCCACCTCCGCGCGCAGCAGCGCGAGCGCGCGCGCCACCCCGGTCTGGCCGCCGGCGCCGAGGCCGAACAGGTAGGCGCGCCCGATCATGCAGGCCTGCGCGCCCAGTGCCAGCGCCTTGATGACGTCGGTGCCGCGGCGCACGCCGCCGTCGAGGATGACTTCCACGCGGTCGCCGACCGCGGCCTTGACCTCGGCCAGCAGGCTGATCGGCGAGGCCGCGTGGTCGAGCTGGCGCCCGCCGTGGTTGGACAGCATGATCGCGCTGGCGCCGATGTCGGCCGCACGCACCGCGTCCTCCACGCAGCCGATGCCCTTGATCGCGAACGGACCTTTCCATTGCTCGATCATCCACGCCGCGTCGTCCCAGTCGACCGAGGGGTCGAACTGCGAGGCCAGGTAATCGACCAGGGTGGTCGCCGCATCGCTGCGGCCTGCCGGCGTCTTGTGCACGACGTTGGCGAGCTGCAGCTCCTCGGACAGCAGGTATTTCAGCGACCACATCGGGCGCAGGAAGAAATCGAGCCAGCTACGCAGGGTCAGCTTCGGCGGCAGGGTCATGCCGCTGTACAGGTCGCGCTCGCGGTTGCCGGCCACCGGCAGGTCGATGGTCAGACACAGCCCGTGGTATTTGGCGGCGCGGCAGCGATCGATGAACTCGGTGACCAGCCCGCGATCCCTGAATACGTAGATCTGGAACAGCTTGGGCGACGCGCACACCTCGGCGACCTGCTCGATCGAGTGGGTGCTGACGGTCGACAGCGAGTAGGCGGTGCCGGCCTCGGCGCAGGCCGCGGCCACGGCCAGCTCGCCGTCGTTGTGGAACAGGCGCGACATCGCGGTCGGCGAGCAGAACACCGGGAAGTCGATCGGCGCCCCCATCACGGTGGTCGACGGATCGATGTGGCTGACGTCGACCAGGTAGCGCGGCAACAGCTCGTAGCGATCGAAGTCGCTGCAGTTGCGCGCCAGCGTGACCTCGTCGTCGGCCGCGCCGTCGATGTAGCCGAACATCGGCCGCGGCATGCGCAGCCGCGCATGCCTGCGCAGGTCGGAAATGTTGTAACTGCGGCCGGCGCACCACGCGTCGACCGCATTGTCCAGCCGCTTGATCCAGTCAGGCACCATCGCCGTTCACCACCCTCCCCGCTCGTCAGCCCCGACGATAGCAGAACGCGCGCGCGGCTGACGAGCGCGCGGCTGGCTCAGAAGCTCGCCGCGTCGAGTCCCGCCACGGTCTCCGATCCTTCGACGATAGCGCGCGCCAGCGCGCCGCTGCGCGGCAGGATCTGGGTTGCATAGAAGCGCGCCGCGGCGAGCTTCGCACGATGGAAAGGATCGTCACTGCCGGCACAGCGCTGCACGGCGCGGGCCAGCATCCAGCCGCCGCAGGTGACGCCGGCAAGCTCCAGGTAGGCGACTGCCGCCGCGGCCGGCAGGCGCGGGTCCCCGGCATGCTCCAGCAGCCAGGCAAGCACCCGCCGCAAGTCTTCCAGTGCCGCCGCCAGCGCGTCACGCACCATCGCAGCGTCACCGTCGACGCTGCTCATCTCGTCCAGCGTGGCGGCAATGTCGGCGATCAGCTCGTTCGCGGCGGCGCCACCGTCACGCAGCGTCTTGCGCCCGACCAGGTCGCCGGCCTGGATCCCGGTGGTGCCTTCGTAGATGGTGAGAATGCGCGCGTCGCGCAGGTACTGCGCGGCGCCGGTCTCCTCGACGAAGCCCATGCCGCCGTGGACCTGTACGCCGAGCGAGGCCACCACCTGCGCGGTCTCCGTGCACCAGCCCTTGACGATCGGCGTGAGCAGGTCGCCGCGGCGCGTGGCACGCGCGCGCGCCGCCTCGTCCGGATGCCGCTCGGCGGTGTCGTAGGCAAATGCGCACTCCAGCGTCAGGGCGCGCATGGCCTCGACCTGCGACTTCATGGTCATCAGCATGCGCTTGACGTCGGGATGGGCCAGGATCGGCGCGCCCGGCTCCGCGCCCGGCGCACGACCCTGCACGCGCTCGCGCGCATGGCCCAGCGCGAGCTGGTAGGCGGCCTCGGCCACGGCCACGCCTTCGCGCCCGACCGCGTGGCGGGCGGCGTTCATCATGGTGAACATGTGCATCAGGCCGCGGTTCTCCTCGCCGACGAGGTAGCCGATGGCGCCGCCCTCGTCACCGTAGGACATGACCGCGGTAGGACTGCCGTGGATGCCGAGCTTGTGCTCGATGGACACGCAGCGCACGTCGTTGCGCTCGCCGGGCGAGCCGTCCTCGTCGAGCAGGAACTTGGGCACCAGGAACAGCGAGATGCCGCGCGTGCCCTCGGGCGCGTCCGGCAGGCGCGCGAGCACCAGGTGGATGATGTTCTCGGTGAGATCGTGCTCGCCGTAGGTGATGAAGATCTTCTGCCCGGTGATGCGGAAATGGTCGCCTTCGGGCACGGCACGGGTGCGCACCGCACTCAGGTCCGAGCCGGCCTGGGGCTCGGTCAGGTTCATGGTGCCGGCCCACTCGCCGCCAATCAGCTTCTCGAGATAGTGCTCGCGCAGGGTCGCGCTGCCGTGATGCTCAATCGCCTCGATGGCGCCGTTGGTCAGCAGCGGGCACAGGCCGAAGGCCATGTTGGCGGAATCCCACATCTCGCTGACCGCGGTGGCGACCACCTTGGGCAGGCCCTGCCCGCCGTGCTCCGGGTTCATCGCCAGCGAGCACCAGCCAGCCTCGGTGAACGCGGCATAGGCCTCGCGCCAGCCGGGCGGCGTGTGCACCACGTCGCCTTCCAGCCGGCAGCCCTCGACGTCACCGACCCGGTTGAGGGGCGCCAGCACGTCGGCCGCGAGCTTGCCGGCCTCCTCGAGCACCGCGCTGACCAGGTCCTCGGTCACCTCGTCGCAGTCGTTCAGTTCATGGATGCGATCGAATCCGATCAGCTCGCCAATGACGAACTGCATGTCGCGCACGGGCGCGGCGTACTCCAACATCTCTGCCCTCCGATGATGCGCAGGATTATCCGGGAATCGGGAAATTCGCCGCGGCGCCTCCCCGGCGGCGCGGCTGCCGGCCCGCCGCGCAATCGGCGGCGGACACCGACGAGCGGGTCAGGTTGCCGCGGCCAGGTCGAGCGCCGGAATCGGCCCGAGATCGATCGGACCTTCCTCGATGACCTCGAACTGGCGGGTCGGCAGCCCCTTGCGGGCACGCGCGTACATGGCGAGCGCCCACACCGGGAAGTAGCGGGAGTAACCATGGTAGCGCAGGTAGAACACGCGCGGAAAACCGGTGCCGGTGTACTCTTCCTCGTCCCATTCGCCGTGCTCGTTCTGGGTCCTGACCAGGTAGTCGATGCCCCGTTGTACGTGCGGCGAGGCAATTGCGCCCACCGACATCAGCCCGAGCAGCGCCCACGCGGTCTGCGAGGCGGTGCTGATGCCGTGCCCGGTGAGGGCGGCATCGTCGTAGGTGTTGCAGGATTCGCCCCAGCCGCCGTCTTCGTTCTGGTGGTCCTGGATCCACTGCACCGCCTTGCGCACGTAGGGCTTGGCGACGTCCTCGCCGATCGCACCCAGCGCGGACAGCACGCTCCAGGTGCCGTAGAGGTAGTTGACTCCCCAGCGGCCGTACCAGGAACCGTCCTCCTCCTGGTCGCGCTCGAGGAATTCCAGCGCACGGCGCGCCGGCGGGAAGCTCGCGTCGTGGCCGAGCATGGCGAACAGCTCGACGCAGCGCGCGGTGAGGTCGGCGGTACCCGGATCGACCAGCGCGCCGTGATCGGCGAAGGGGATCTTGTTCAGGTACTCGTAGTTGTTGCCGATGTCGAACGCGCCCCAGGAGCCGTCCGGGTTCTGCATGCCGAGAATCCAGTTCAGCGCCTGGTTGATGCGCTTGCGCTTGTGCTGCTTGTCGTGCGCACCGGCGCGCAGCAGCGACATCAGCACCATGCCGGTGTCGTCGACGTCGGGATACTTGTCATTCTCGTACTGGAAGGCCCAGCCGCCGGATTCGAGCCCCGGCGCCTGGTCGCACCAGTCGCCGTTGACGAAGATCTGGTGGTCCAGCAGCCATTCGACCGCGTGCTGCACGGCCGGATGATCGGTCGGCGCGCCGGCCTCGGTCAGGGCGGTGAGCGAGAGGCAGGTATCCCACACCGGCGACACGCAGGGCTGGCAGTAGGTTTCGTTCTCGCCGTCCAGCACCAGGTCCTCGATGGCCTGGATGGTGCGCTTCAGGTCGGCGTCGTCCTGCTTCGCGCCGAGCAGGCTGAGCGCCATCGCGGCATTGGCCATGGCCGGGTAGATGGCGCCGATACCGCCCTTGCCCTTGGTGTGGTCACGCATCCACGTCTCGGCGCGCTTCAGCGCGCGGCCACGAATGAAGCCCGGGATCAGGGGGTCGACGAGCTTGAGAATGCGATCGAGCAGCAGGAAACAGTTCTTGAGCGGCTCGCGGACGTGGAAGGTATCGAGGTTGCGCAGCTTCGAGGGCGTCGTATGAAACAGCTCCGCGATGCTGAACGCCGCGCCGACGTCGACCACCGGCCGCTTGGCGAAGATGATCAGCAGCGGCACGATCACGCAGCGCGACCAGTACGAGACCTTGCTCAGGTTGAAGAACCACCACTTGGGCAGGAACATGATCTCGACCGGCATCGCCGGCACGGTGCGCCACGGCAACTGGCCGAAGATGGCGAGCGTGATGCGCGTGAAAACGTTGACGTTCTCGGCGCCGCCGTTGGTCAGCACCCAGTGCCGCGCGCGCACCATGTACGGTGCGTCGACCGAATGCCCCATCAGCTTCAGCGCGAAGTACGCCTTGACCGTGGCGCTCATGTCGCCGGGACCCCCGTGGTACAGCGACCAGCTGCCGTTGCGGTTCTGGCGGCCGCGCAGGTAGCGCCCGATCTTCATCTCGCGCTCCGGGTTCTCGCGCGCGAGGAAGCGCTGCAGCAGCACGTACTCGGAAGGGATGGTGGCGTCGGCCTCGAGATCGAAACGCCAGTGGCCGTCGTCCGCCTGGCGCGTGAGCAACGCCTGCGAGGCGCGGTTGAGCGTGTCCTGTACCGGGTCGGCCGGACGTTCCAGCGGCCGCACGGCCTGTTCCTGCAACAACTCGCTCAGCGTGTGCTCGCGTGCCTGCAGTCGTACTTGTGCGTGCCCTTGGTATTGTTTTTCGGTCATGTGTCTTCCAGCCCAGGCGGCCTTGTCGTGCATTCCGGAACGACCACGACGGGCATCGCGCAGTTCCTGAAAAACCCGGGAGCGTCACCCGGGCGGGTGCCGTTCGTACGGGTTCATTCACGCCGCTGCGCACCCCGGTCGCCGCGACCGCCCGCAATGGTGGCGCGTTCACACGTGTCCGGGGTAGCTTGGCGGCGTTGATGGCGCGCTGCACACAAGGCGCACACGGACCATTCGTTGTTTTAATAAGACGGCACTATTCTATGGATTGGGCGCCTGAATGCAACGTTTTCCGAGGGAAATCAGGCAGCTTGCCAATGCGTGATGCAAAAACGCAACAAACCTTGGCGGCCCCGGCGCAACCTCTCGCAGGTCGCTATGTGCATTGCACCATACGATCGGCCGGCGCCGCGACAGGTGACGAGTGGTGCCCGGGGCCGGAATCGAACCGGCACGGCCTTGCGGCCGGCGGATTTTAAGTCCGCTGCGTCTACCAGTTCCGCCACCCGGGCCGGGTCACGCTGCGGTCGGGAAAATTGGAGGCTGGGGTCGGAATCGAACCGGCGTCCACGGCTTTGCAGGCCGCTGCATAACCACTCTGCCACCCAGCCGGAGATGTGTGCCGGCCCCGGTCGGCCGCGCCGCCGGCCTGAAAAACGAAAAACCCCGCCCGGGCGGGGTTCGGCAGGCGCCGGGACTGGAGCGGGAAACCGGATTCGAACCGGCGACCCCAACCTTGGCAAGGTTGTGCTCTACCAACTGAGCTATTCCCGCGCTGTCCGGTCTGCGCGCCGGGCGAGTCCGGCACCATGCGGTCACGACTGCGCGCCCGCGACCGGAGCGCCATTGTAGCCGCGGCGACCGGGCTGTCAAGAAATCCGCCGGCGGCTCAGGATTCCCTCAAATCGGGCCAGGCGAGGCGCAGGTAGGCGATCATCGACCACAGCGTCAACACGGTGGCGAGGTACAGCAGGGCCGCACCCAGCAACGCCAACGGCGCCGGCGCGGCGGGCGCCGCGGCCAGGATCAACAGCACCAGCGCGATCATCTGCAGGGTGGTCTTGACCTTGCCCAGCCAGCTCACCGCGACCTTGCGCCGGGCCCCGATCTCGGCCATCCACTCGCGCAGCGCCGAGACCGTGATCTCGCGCCCGATGATGACCGCCGCCGGCAGCGCCAGCCACAGCGCCGGTCGCGCCTGCAGCAGCACCACCAGCACCACCGCGACCATCAGCTTGTCGGCCACCGGGTCGAGGAAGGCGCCAAGCGCGGAGCTCTGGTCGAGGCGCCGCGCGAGGTAGCCGTCGAGCCAGTCGGTCAGGGCCGCGGCGCCGAAGATCGCGGCCGCGCTGACCGCGGCATGCCGCCACGGCAGGTAGAACACCACCACGAAGCAGGGGATCATGGCGATCCGCAGCAGGGTGAGCAGGTTGGGTAGGGTCAGCATGGCCGCGCGCCGCGCTCAGTCGTGCATGACGTCGTAGATGCGCTGGGCCAGCTCGCGGCTGATCCCCGGCACCCGCCGCAGGTCGTCGACGCCGGCGCGGCTGATGCCCTGCAGGCCACCGAAATGCTGCATCAGGCGCTGGCGGCGCTTGGCGCCGACACCCGCAATCTGCTCCAGCGGCGAACGGCTGCGGCTCCTGGCCCGCGAGCGCCGATGCGCCTCGATGGCGAAACGATGCGCCTCGTCGCGCACGTGCTGCAGCAGGTGCAGCGCGGGCGAATCGGCCGCCAGGCGATAGGCGCGCTCGCCGTCGTGCAGCAGCAGGGTCTCGAGCCCGGGCTTGCGCGTGGTGCCCTTGGCGATGCCGATCACGGTGACCTCCTCGATCTGCAGCTCGCCGAGCACGTCCACGGCCTGCGCGACCTGGCCCTTGCCACCGTCGATGAGCAGGATGTCGGGCATCTGGCCGTCCTCGCGCTTGAGCCGGCTGTAGCGGCGTTCCAGGGCTTCGTGCATGGCGGCATAGTCGTCTCCGCCGCGCGCGGCCTTGATGTTGAACTTGCGGTAATCGGCCTTGCGCGGCCCATTCTGATCGAACACCACGCAGGACGCCACGGTCGATTCGCCGCCGAGGTGGGAAATGTCGAAGCACTCGATGCGCTCGACCGGCTGCTCGCGGCGCAGGGCCGTGGTCAGCGCCGTGATGCGCTCGAGCTGGTCGGCTTCGGTCGAGAGGCGCTGGTCGACGGCGAGCAGCGCGTTCTCGCTCGCCATGCGCACCCACTTGGCGCGCTCTCCACGCACCGAGTCGCGCACCCCGACGCGCCGCCCGCAACGCTGCGAGAGCGTCTCGGCCAGCCATGCCGCGTCGCCGATCGGCTCGCTGAGAATGATGTCTCGCGGCACCTCGCGGTCGCGGTGCTCGGCCAGGTAGAACTGCGGGACGAAGGCCTCCAGCACCTCCGCACTGCTCGCGTCGCTGGTGTGCGCGGGATAGAACGCCTTGTTGCCGAGCATGCGCCCGTGACGCACGAAAAACACCTGCACGCAGCCGACGCCGTTGCGCACGGCAGCGGCGACGACGTCGAAATCGCCCTGCGTGCCGGCCACGTTCTGCTCCAGCTGGACCCGCTTGAGGCTGGTGATCTGGTCGCGGATGCGCGCGGCGCGTTCGAACTCCAGGGCCTCGGAAGCCTGCTCCATCTGCTGCACGAGGTAGTCGATGACCTCCTCGTCGCGCCCTTCCAGGAACATCAGCGCGTGGCGCACGTCGGCCGCGTAGTCTGCCGCCGAGATCAGGCCGACGCAGGGCGCCGTGCAGCGGTTGATCTGGTATTGCAGGCAGGGCCGGCTGCGGTTGGAGAAGAAGCTGTCCTCGCACTGGCGGATGAGGAACAGCTTCTGCAGCAGGTTGAGCGTCTGGCGCACTGCGCCCGCATTCGGGAACGGGCCGAAGTAACGCCCCTTGCCGCTGCGCGCGCCACGGTGAAAACGCAGGCGCGGGAAGGCCTGTTCGAGATCGGCGTGGATGTAGGGGTAGGACTTGTCGTCGCGCAGCACCACGTTGTAGCGCGGGCGCAGGTCCTTGATCAGGTTGCTCTCCAGGATCAGCGCTTCGTTCTCGTTGGCGGTGACGGTGACCTCGAAGCGCTCCACGCCGGCGACCATGGCGTGGACCTTGGCGGTCTGCCCGCTGAGACGGTTGAAGTAGGAGCTCACGCGCTTGCGCAGGTTGCGCGCCTTGCCGACGTAGATGACCTGCTGGCGGGCATCGAGCATGCGATAGACGCCGGGCAGGTTGGGCAGCTCGCGGCAGGCCGCACGCAGCGCTTCCATCCGCTCGTCGACCTCGCTCATGCCGCGGCCTGCGTCAGCAGCGACCGCGCGCGGGCGAAGACCGCGGCGAACATCGGTTCGGTGAGGCGGCGCGTCTGCGTGTTGTAGCGGCTGCAATGGTAGGAATCGAGCAGCGTGCGCGCGCCCGGCAGGACGTGCTCGGCGCCGTGGGCGAAGGTGTACGCGGCGCGCCGCAGGCCGAGCGCGGCGAGCACCGCGTCGTGGGCGACGCGACCCAGCGCCAGCACCACGCCGCCCGCCGGCACCCGCGCGAGATCGGCGGCGAGGTAGTCGCGGCAGTTGCGCACCTCCGCCCCGCTCGGCTTGTTGGCCGGCGGCAGGCACTTGACCGCGTTGGTGATGCGGCAATCGGACAGGGTCAGGCCGTCGTCGGCCGCGCTGGCCACCGCGGCGCTGGCAAAACCGTAGCGATGCAGGGTCGCGTAGAGCAGGATCCCGGCATGGTCGCCGGTGAAGGGCCGCCCGCTGGCGTTGGCGCCGTGCATGCCGGGGGCCAGGCCGACCACCAGCAGCCGCGCCTGTCGCGGGCCGAACGGCGCGACCGGCGCGGCGTGGTAATCCGGGTGGCGCCGGCGCACCTCGTCGAGCAGCGCGACCAGCCGCGGGCAGCGCGTGCAGCGGGGATCGAATTCAGCGGTGGCTGCGGCCGGCTTCATCGGCCGCGATCATACGGGCTGACCGGGTCCGCGGCGAGCCGCGCGGCGCACTCAGGTGGCGGGCACGGTATCGGCGTCGGCCAGGCCCTGGTCGCGCGCGATGGTCGCGAGCTGGACGTCGTTGCGCGCACCGAGCTTGCTCAGCAGGTGGCGGCGGTGGTGCGCTACGGTCTTCACGCTGAGACTGAGCTGCGCGGCGATGTCATCGGGCGAGAGCCCGTTGGCGATGTGCTGCAGGACCTGCATCTCGCGCCGTGACAGCGCATCGACGCCGTTGCGGCGGACCATCAGCGAATCGCTGACCGCGATGTTCTGGGCGAC
The DNA here is from genome assembly GCA_041984235.1 of Gammaproteobacteria bacterium. GTDB lineage: Bacteria > Pseudomonadota > Gammaproteobacteria > JBHIYN01. The sequence goes on along the minus strand of JBHIYN010000023.1, from coordinate 5,373 downwards.
GTCGCTGCTGATGTAGCACTCCCCGGCATGCACCCGGCGGATGGCCTCGACCAGTTCCTCGGTGTCGGCGTTCTTGCTCACGTAGCCGGCGCCGCCGGCGCGCAGGAACTGGCGCGGGAACGGTCCGCTGACGTACATCGACAGCCCGATGATGCGCAGGCCGGGATTGAGCGACATCAGCCGCCGGGTCGCTTCCAGGCCGCCGATCCCGGGCATGTTGAGATCCATCAGGATGACGTCGAACTCGGCGCCGCGCGCGATCTCGCGGGCCTGCTCGCCGCTCGCCGCCTCGGCCGCGACCTCGAACCCGGCGACCGCGTTCAGCCGCGCGCAGATACAGCGCCGCACCAGGCGCTGATCGTCGACCACCAGGATGCGGATCATGGCGTTGCCGCGTAGCGCGCGAAGATGGTGCGGAACACGGCCGTGAAGGCCTGCGGCTCGCGCCCCATCCACGCCGTCAGCGCGGCCGGCGTGAACCAGCCGGACGCGGCAATCTCGTGCGCATCAGGGCGCGGCTCGGCCTGGGTCACGCAGCGATACACGCGCACGAACTCGTTACCGGTGTCCGGCCCGGCCGGCAGCTGCCCGACCTCGACCAGGCACTCGCCGTGCAGGCCGAGCTCTTCGGCCAGCTCGCGCGGTGCGGCCGCCGCATAGCTTTCGCCGTGGCCGACGTGGCCGGCCGCCGAGGTGTCCCACAGGCCGGGCGCGCACTCCTTGTGCTCGGCGCGGCGCTGCACGAAGACCGCACCGTCGGTGCGCAGCACCAGCACGTGCACCGCACGGTGCCGCAGGCGCTGCCGGTGCACCTCGGCGCGCGACGCGGCGCCGACCACGCGGTTGCCGGCGTCGACGACGTCGAGCAGCTCGTCCGCGTCGCCGACGGCTTCAGGCTGCATCGGCCTCGCGTCCGGCGCCCAGCGCGGCCGGCCACAGCTCGCGCGCCTCGAAGTCGTCGACGTCGATGGCGCGCCGCACGGCACGCTCCCAGGCGCGCAGCTGCTCGGCCTCGGTTTCGGACACGATGCCGGCCGCGCACGCGGCGCCCGGCAGGTCGTCACCCCAGGCGCGCAGCGTGCCGCCACGCTGGGCGTCGCGCAGGCGCCGCACCAGGCCGTCGCATTGCTGACCGAGACGGAAGGCATGCGCCAGGCAGCCGATGGCGTCGTCGGCGGCGTCGTTGCGGTAGATGCCGGCCGTCAGGCGTTCACGCAGCTCGGGCGACTCGGCGAGCCGGGTTGCCACCGTGCGCGTGAGCTCGTCGTCGGCGCGCCGCCAGCGCCGACCATAGGGGAACACCACGCGACGCAGCAGCCACGCGCCGGTGCGCTGCGGCAGGTTGGCCAGGATCTCGTCGAGGCGCTGCTGCACCGTGTACAGGCTTTCGCGCAGCGCGTACTCGAGCAGCGGCAGCTCGCCGGACTGGCGCCCGCCGTTCTCGAAATGCTTGAGCGCGGCGCTGGCGAGGTACAGCTCGCTGAGAATGTCGGCGAAGCGGCCGGACAGCATTTCGCGGCGCTTGAAGCCGCCGCCGAGCTGCGCCAGCGCACAGTCCGCCACGATCGCGAAGGAGGCGCTGGCGCGCTCGATCTGGGCATACCAGTAGTTGCTCTCGCCGATAGAGGGATCGCTGCCGAGCATGCCGCCGGTGAGATTGCCGAACGCGGCGCGCGCGAGGTTGGTCAGCACGTGACCCGCGTGCCCCATGAACGCCGTGTCGAAGCGGCGCAGGGCTTCGTCCGGGTTGGCCTCGCCGGCCGCGGCCATCTCCTTCAGCAGCCACGGGTGACAGCGCAGCGCACCCTGCCCGAAGATGATCAGCGAGCGAGTGAGGATATTCGCGCCCTCCACCGTGATCGCCACCGGCGCCGACATGTAGGGGTGGAACAGGTAGTTCGACGGCCCGTCACAGATCGCACGCCCGCCATGCACGTCCATGGCGTCGTTGATGCTCGCGCGCATGCGCTCGGTGGCCTGGTACTTGAGCACCGCCGACAGCACTGCCGGCTCCTCGCCGGCATCGAGCGCACCGGCCGTCACCAGCCTGGCGGCGTCGACCAGGTAGGTGTTGGCGGCGATCCGCGCCATCGCCTCCTGCACCCCTTCGAAGCGGTGCAGCGGCAGGTTGAACTGGCGGCGCACGCGCGCGTAGGCACCGGTCGTCTCGGCGCACACCTTGAGGCCCGCCGTGCTCGAGGCCGGCAGCGAGATGGCGCGGCCGGCGGCGAGGCAGTTCATGAGCATGCGCCAGCCGTCACCGCAGCGCTCGCGCCCGCCGATGACCCAGTCGAGCGGAATGAACACGTCCCTGCCCGAGGTCGGGCCGTTGGGGAACGGCTGGCGCGCGGGATAGTGGCGCCGCCCGATCTCGACCCCGGGATGATCGGTGGGCACCAGCGCCAGGGTGATGCCGACGTCCTCGGCGCCGCCGAGCAGGCCGTCCGGGTCGTGCAGGCGGAAGGCGAGCCCGAGCAGGGTCGCCACCGGGGCGAGCGTGATGTAGCGCTTCTCCCAGGTGACGCGAATGCCGAGCACGCGGCGGCCTTCGTGCTCGCCCTCGCACACCACGCCGTAATCAGGAATGCTCGCCGCGTCGGAGCCGGCATGCGGATTGGTCAGCGCGAAGCACGGGATCTCGTCGCCCGCGGCGAGCCGCGGCAGGTAGTGGTTCTTCTGCGCCTCGGTGCCGTAGCGCAGCAGCAGCTCGGCCGGGCCGAGCGAGTTCGGCACCATGCAGCACACCGCGGTGGTACCGGAGCGCGAGGCCAGCTTGAGCATGATCTGGGAATGTGCGACGGCCGAGAACTCGAGGCCGCCGAAGGCCTTCGGAATGATGATGCCAAGGAATCCGCGGTCCTTGATCAGGCGCCACATCTCCGGTGTGAGATCGCCGTGCTCGCGCGCGAGCTGCCACTCGTCGGCCATCTCGCAGAGCTGCTCGACCGGACCATCGAGAAAGGCCTGCTCTTCCTTGCTGAGGCGGGGTGCCGGCTGCTCCAGCAGGCGCTGCCAGGCCGGCGCGCCGCCGAAGAGCTCGGCATCCCACCACACCGTGCCGGCGTCCAGCGCGTCGCGTTCGGTCTGCGACATCGCCGGCAGCGCCTTGCGGAAGAAGGCCAGCGCCGGCGCGCTGAGGTAGCGCTGGCGCAGCGCGGTGACGTTCAGCGCCGCGAGCCCGGCCCAGCCCAGCCAGGCCAGGGCCATCAGCAGCCCGGAAAGAAAGCCGTGGGCCGCGTTGCCCAGCACCAGCAGGCCGAGCCCGATGGCGGCGGTCGCCAGCAACAGCGGCGCGCGCAGGTAGGCGAGCACCCCGCAACCCGCGAGCAGGGCCAGCAGCAAGAACAAGAAATTCATCGTCGATCTCCTGGTTTGACGCGCGCGGCGCGTGGCCGCCGGCGCGCGGTTAGGGTGCCGCCGGTGCGGTGTGGTTCAGCCGGCGGCAACGGCATCGTCCTCGATCTCGGTCTCACTCACCACGCAGTTACGCCCGCGCTCCTTGCCGAGGTAGAGCGCCTTGTCGGCGTTGCCGAGCAGCGCTTCGCCCGCCTCCAGCGCGTCCGGCATCACCGTCGCCACGCCGAAGCTAGCGGTCGCGTTGCCTTTCACGCGCGAGCCCTCGTGCGGCACCGCGAGCTCGTCGAAGGCGGCGCGCGCCTGCTCGGCGAGATTCATCGCTGCCGCATGATCGGTGGTCGGCAGCAGCAGCGCAAACTCCTCCCCGCCGATGCGCGCGGCCAGGTCACCGCCGCGGCGGCAGAAAGCCTGCAGCACGCGGGCGAATGCCTTGAGGCACTCGTCGCCCTGCTGATGGCCATACAAATCGTTGAACTGCTTGAAATAGTCGATATCGCAGATGACCAGCGACAGCAGTGTGCGGTCACGGAACGCGCGCGACACCTCGGAGGCCAGGCGCTTGTCGAAATAGCGCCGGTTGGCGATCCCGGTCATGCCGTCGGTGGCCGACATGCGCTCGGCGCGGTCGCGCGAGGCGCGCAGCATGCGCTCGGTCTCGAGACGGCGGTCGAGCTCGGCCGAGGTCTTCTCGGCGCGCGCGCTGAGCTCCTCCACCAGCACCGCGTTCTCCAGGCGCAACCGGATCTGGTTCTCCAGCACGCCGCGCGCCTGCGCCATGACGAAGAACTGGTGGGCATAGAGCAGCGGCAGCGCGACCGCGATGGCGTAGTAGGACGGGTTGTCGCCGAGCGCGCTGATGGCGACGATGGCCGCGCCGATCGGCAGGGTCACCGCGGCGCAGGCGCGGGTGTCGACGCCGTAGGAGCCGAACGCGGCGATGGCGATGCCGGCGGCGAGCAGCAGCGCGGTGAACGCGGCGACGTCGTCGGCCAGCCACAGCACCAGCAAGGGCGCCGCGCCCCACACCACGCCGGTGGCCAGCAGGGCGAGGTAGAGCCCCTCGCGGCGGGCCGGTGCGCCGCGCAGCAGCAACCAGCGCCAGCCGATCACGCCCAGCAGCACGCCGCACCAGGCCCAGGTCGCCGTCAGCCCCGAGAAATGGGTGTAGAAGGCCGCATACAGGGCGCCGACCAGCAGGGTCGGCAGGTTCGACGCGCGCACGTTGCTGCAAAGCAGCACAAGCTGCTCGGTGGCGACTTCGCGGTCGAGGGCATGCGCTGCGGCGCCCTCGCTCATGCGTTGACGGTACTCCTGCGCGATAGCGGGCGGGGCGCACCGGGCCACCCCTGCAGGGATGATACCCGATGGGCGCGGCAGCCGCCGGCAGTCCGCCCTAGCGCGTACCCAGGCGCGCCTGGCACTTGATTTCCACCAGCAGCCCCGGCATCGCCAGCGCGGTCACACCGACCCCGGTCCAGGCCGGCACGCGGCCGGTGAAATAGCGGTTCTTGACCGTCATGAACAGCGGCAGATCACGCATGTCGACGTGGTAGGTGACCATCTCGACGACGTCGTCGAAGCCGGCGCCGGCGGCGTCCAGCACCTTCTTCACGTTCTCGAAGGCCTGCACGAACTGTGCCTCGGTGCCCGCGACCACCTCGAGCTGCGCGTTGCGGCCGACCTGCCCCGCGATCCACAGGGTATCGTCGACGAGCACGCCCGGCGCGTAGCCGAAGCGTTCGAAAATGTTCTCCATCCCGGGCGGGATGATGTCCCTGCGTTGTGCCATGCGTGATCCTCCGCGCGCTGCTACGGCGGCTCAGGTGCGCGGGCCGTAGCTGGTTTCGATGCTGTCCAGCGGCGACTTCTGGATGCCGTGGTTAGGGATCGGGTAGCGCAGGCCGTTGCGGTCCAGCGCCGCCAGCCCGGCCACCACTCCCGGCAGGTAGCTCGGCGGCAGCGCGATCAGCAGCTCGTCGTCCTGCACCCCGCCGAACTTGCGCTCCGCGTAGCACG
>JBHIYN010000022.1:0-82485 GCA_041984235.1 Gammaproteobacteria bacterium | reverse complement strand
GCCACCGGGGTGGTGTTGACGGTCAGGGTGTCGTTCGGCAGATCGGCGTCGGTGTCGCCGTCGAGGAGCGAGGTGCCGGCGTCGAGATCGGCCTCGGTGGCGGTACCGCCCTCGGCGACGGTGAAGGACTCGTCGTCGGCGACCGGGTCGTTGTCGTTGACCGGGGTGACGGTGATGGTGACGGTGCCGGTGTCGCTGACCCCGCCGTCGGCGTCCAGGAGCTCGTAGGTGAAGCTGTCGGAGAAGTTCTCGCTGCCGTCGTGGACGTAGGTGAAGGTGCCGTTGGCGTTGAGGGTCAGGGCGCCATGCGCCGGGCCGGCCACCGGGGTGGTGTTGACGGTCAGGGTGTCGTTCGGCAGATCGGCGTCGGTGTCGCCGTCGAGGAGCGAGGTGCCGGCGTCGAGATCGGCCTCGGTGGCGGTACCGCCCTCGGCGACGGTGAAGGACTCGTCGTCGGCGACCGGGTCGTTGTCGTTGACCGGGGTGACGGTGATGGTGACGGTGCCGGTGTCACTGACCCCGCCGTCGGCGTCCAGGAGCTCGTAGGTGAAGCTGTCGGAGAAGTTCTCGCTGCCGTCGTGGACGTAGGTGAAGGTGCCGTTGGCGTTGAGGGTCAGGGCGCCGTGGGCCGGGCCGGCCACCGGAGCGGTGTTGACGGTCAGGGTGTCATTGGGCAGATCGGCGTCGGTGTCGCCGTCGAGGAGCGAGGTGCCGGCGTCGAGATCGGCCTCGGTGGCGGTACCGCCCTCGGCGACGGTGAAGGACTCGTCGTCGGCGACGGGATCGTTGTCGTTCAAAGGGTTGATCGACACGCTCAGGGCTTCGTCGTAGGTGTTGCCCGCCGAGTCGGTCGCGCGCACGGTGACCGCGTAGCTGGTCTTGACCTCGTAATCGAGCACCCCGTCGTCGAGCACGAGCTCGTCGCTGCCGGCACCGCCGATGCTGAACAGGGCACCGTCGCCGCCTGCCAGTACCGACCAGGTGAAGGTGTCGCCGAAATCGGGGTCGCTGGCGGTCAGCGCGCCGAGGCTGAATCCGCCGCTGGTATCCACGTTCTCGTCGACACTGAAGCCGTTGGGGGTGATGTCGGTCGGTGCCGCGTTGGTCTCGGCATAGGTGACCACGAGTTGTGGACGCAGCGCGGCGCTGGCGGCCTCTGAGCTACTGATGTCCCAACCGTTCGTGCTGTCGGTGATGATCGCCCAGCCGTCGTTGGTCGTGCCGTCCAGCCACGCCTGCACGGTAGCTTCGAGGCCGCTGAAGGTCTGTGCACCCATGGCAGTCGGATCGGCCAGCGTGGCGTCGGCCACGGCAACGTAATCGGTTCCCGACTGCAGCCCGGCGCCCAGCGAATCCCAGGTGCTCGCCTCGGACCACGGGACCAGCATGCGGTGCAGTGTCACGCTGGTGCCGGCAACGCTGGGGTCGATGACGTCAACCAACAGCTCGGCCGACAATATGGTCGCGCCGGCCGGGATCTGACCCGCGCCGCTGCCGAACAGGGTATCGAACCGGATCAGGCTCTGGCTCTCTCCGCCGCCATTGTCGGCGTCGACGCTCATGAAAGTCGCCGTACCGTAAGCGGAGCTTGCATTGGCTCCGTTTACATAGGTATCGGCAGTGCCGGCATAGCCGTCCACGCCCTCCCGGAAGCCGGTGTTCCCGGTCGCCCCGAACACGGCGCTGAACTCCGAGCTGTCGCCGTAGTTGCCGCCGCCCAGGTCACGGGTGACGGTAGCGGACAGCACGCCGCCGGTGACCGTCGCGAAGCTGGTGCTGAAGGCCTCGCTGCCGCCGCCCGTGTGCACGACGCTGGTCGTGTGCACCAGCGTTTCGCCTTCACCGTAGCCGCTGACATGGGCGGTTCCGTTGAGGAAGAACTCCACGCGGTAGGTGCCGGCCGGCGCATCCAGGGTGAAATCGACGGTGGTGTTGCCACCCGCATAGGTGACGTTGGTGGCGATCAGCGTGTTGAGCAGGTTGTTCGGTCCCGGGTCGGCGTCCCCGGCGTCGTTCGCGGTGGGGCCGTCGCCGCCGAGATCGATGCCCGCGATCGCACTGTCGTAGATCGCGTTGCCGAGGATGCTGTTACCGATAGATTCAGTGTCACGGATCGCAACGCCACTGACGCCGGCTCCCCGGATGACGTTGCCGGCCCCGGCCGCGACACCGCCGATCAGGTTGCCGGTCGCGCCGTCGCCGAGATCCGCGCTGAGCGCAATACCGTCACCGAGATTGCCGATGACTACGGTACCGCCGCTATCGGTGCCGATGTAGTTGCCCTGAACGATGTTGTTGTCGCCGGCCGTGATGCTGATGCCATCGCCATCGTTGCCGGTGATCACGTTGCGCGCTGCGGCGGTAGTGCCGCCGATGACGTTGGCCCCGGCGCCGTCGATCTCTATGCCGGCGCCGGCATTGCCGCGATCGAGAGAGCCGGTTGCGTCCAGGCCGATGAGGTTGCCGCGCAGCAGGTTGCCGCTGGCGCCGGCGCCGAACAGCACGACGCCGGACGCCCCGCTGGCCGAGATCACGTTGCCGTCGGCGGCAGTCAGGCCGCCGATGTCGTTGTCGGCCGATTCGATACGCAGGTTGCCGGTGCCGGCGACGGCGCCCGTGGCGTTGCCGCGCGCGGTGCTGCCGTCGGCGTCGATGCCGAGATAATTGCCGGCGACGATGTTGTCGCCACCCTGCAGCAGCACCCCGTTGTGCGCGAAGTCGTGCACGGCGACCCCACGCAGGGTGCTGCCGTCACTGCCGGCGGTGAAGGTCAGGCCGGTGGCCCCGGCGCCGGCACTGCTGCCGTCGATCTCGATGATCGGCGAGCCGGCGAAGTCGGCGTCGGTGGAGCCGTCGATGATCAGTGCGTCGGTAATGTCGGGCAGCGCAATGCCTGATGCCGAGGCGTGGCTGCCGACCTCGATGGTGTGTGCGCCGTCGATCAGGGCATCGGCGATCTCGAAGCGGATGGCGTCGAAGCCCGAAGAGCCGTTGGCGGCCGTGATCGCCTCGCGCAGGGAGATGCGCCCGTCGGCGCCCTTGTTGGCGAGCAGTTCGCCGATCGATCCGGTGGCGCCGTCGATGGCATCGCTGGTGGTGTCGACGACGAGATCGCTGGTCTCGACGATCACCTCGGTGACGTCGTCGGCGGTCAGGGCACGCGTGTAGAAACGCACGTCGTCGATCTGGCCGTTGAACTCGTCGACCAGCGCACTGCTGGCGCGTGAGGCGCCGATGTGCACGGAGTCGAGATTGGTAACGTCGTTGAAGAAGGCGTTGGAGGCGTCGCTGCCGACGGCGCGGCCGTCGACGTAGACCACCGCGCCCTCGGTAGCGTCGACGGTCACTGCCATATGGTGCCAGGTGCCGTCGTTGTAGCTGTCCGTGGTGACGATGTCGGTCAGCGTTACACCGGCCTCGGCAACCTTGAAATAGACCTGCCCGCTGGCATTGAGCCCGAATTCGACGCGACTGTCCGCGTCGCCACTGTCGGTGGCGCTCCACACCACGTTGCCGTCCGCGCTCGCGGTCCTGACCCACACGGCGATGGTGCCCTCGCCGACGGTATTGAGGTAGCCGGCGCCGCTGGAGAGATTGACATAGTCACCCGTGCCGTCGAGGTCGAGCTTCCCTTCACCGACCTTCTGGGTGGCATCGGTAGTGTCGATTGAAGCATTGCCGATCAACGTGCCGTTGAACGAGCCCAGAGAGTCACTTGCGTTGACATCGAAACGGTAGTGCGCGGTAAGGCCGGTGACGATGTCGAGCGTGCCCGCGTAGCCGGCCTGCAGCGAGGTCGTGAGCGCGATGCCGGTCTCGATGGTGCCGGCCGCGTGCTCCAGCTCCCAGTCGCCGCCGAGGTCGGCGTTGCCGGTGAGATCGGTACTTCCCGCGACGTCGGCGCCGGTCAGGCGCGCCAATGACTCGAGCAGGGCGCGGCCATCGGCCGTGGCGGCGACGTCGCAGCCGTAGAACAGCAGGTCGGCCTCCACCGCGAGCGCGTCGGCCCAGCCGGCGATGGCCTCGGCATGTCGTGACAGGCTGGCGCCGTCGAGGGTGACATCGCCGAGCTGCAGCACGCCGCTGTCGCCGTGGGAAATGACGTGCACGGCCGCGACGTCGTGGGCTTCGGCAAGCGCGGCGGAGATGGCCGCCACCCCGTCGCCCTCGAGCAGGTGGATCTCGAAGCTGCGCTCGCCGGCCTGTGCCAGCAGGTCCTCGACGATACTGCCGTAGTCCTCCACCGCGGTATCGATGAAGACCAGCTCGGGGGCCTGCGACGGACGCCCGTCACCAACCGGCTCCAGCGCGGCGATGGCCTGCTCCAGCGCACCGTCGTGCGCGGCATCCGGGTCGTCCGGCGCCGCCAGCGCGGCGGCGGCATCGGCCGAGAGCAGCAGGCGCGGTTCCAGTGCCTCGCACACGAAACGCGCTGTGCCGGGTGCCTGGCGGGGAACGGATCTCACGGGCCTGGGTAGCGAAGCCGGGTGCGGCGCAGCCGCGCGGCGTTCAGCGCGCCGCGACCGCCGCGGGCGCGCCCAGCGACGGGTGTTCGACGTCGCACTTGAGCCCGCTGGCGATGGCGTGGTCGGGATTGGGCAGGGTCAGCGTGACGCGGTAGGTACCGCTGGCCGAGTCGATCACGCGGTCGATGACCGCGACCTCGGCAGCGAAGCGCCCGCCGGTCTCGCGCGCATTGACGGTAATGGTGTCCTGTACCCCCAGCGTGCCCCAGGTCTCTGCCGGCAGAATGACTTCTACCTTTAGCGGGTCCAGGCGCGCAATGCGCAGCAGCGGACTGTCCTTGACGAACTCGCCGGGCGCGATCAGGCGGTCGACCACCACGCCGTCGATGGGGCTGGCGATTTCACGCTGTTCGCGCAGGCGTTGCATGCGGCGGTGTTCGAGGCGGGCGATCTCGTGGTTGTGGCGCGCTTTCGCGAGCTGCTTCTCGGCGATCCGGAACGCCGCCTCGGTCTGTTCGAGCTGCTCCAGGGTAATCGCTTTCTTCGCATGCATAGCCCGCGCGCGTTCGTACTTGCGGCGCGCGAAATCGAGATGCACCTCCTGTTCGCGGATCTCGTCGACGAAGCGTGCGCGCGCGGCGGCGAGCTCGAGATTGGATTCCTCGATCACGCTTTCCAGGCGCACTACCACGTCACCGGCGCTGACCCGCGCGGCGCGGTCGTGCCGCACCTCGGCGACGATACCCGGCACCGGGCTGCCGACCTCGACCACTTCCGAGGGCTCGATGAAGCACGAGTAGGCCTCCGCAGCGGGCGCGGCCACGTCCGGCGGCGGCAGCGCCGGCTCGTCCGCCGCGGCGGCGAGGCCGGCCCACGCGAGCAGGGCGCAAAAGGGGCTGAAAACGGGCTTTCTTACCATGAGTGGGGTAGCGGCCCGTCAGCCGGGAAATTTAGCCAGCACGAGGCGCTGCAGGGCACGCAGGGCGCGCGGCAGCAGGGGCTCCGCAGCATGCTCGAAACGCACCCAGGCGCGGCCGTCGACGCGCGCTGCGGGCAACGGCGCGAGCGGCGCGACGGCGAGCTCGAAGACCCGCACCAGCGGGGTGACGCGGTCCCCGGCGCCCGGGTCGACCGCGATCGGTCCGCCCCCGGCGGTGCCCAGGGCGGCGCTCGGCAGCCGTTCCAGCGAGGCCGGGACGCCGCCCACGGCGCGCGCGGCTACCGCGACCTGCGGTGAATCGGCCAGGCGCAGGCTGATCGCCCGCGGCGGCTCGTCGAGCAGGTCGAGGCGCGACTCCGGCACCACGGCGCGCACGATGACCCGACCCGGATCGGCGACGTAAGCCAGCGTCTCGCCGCGGGCAACCCACGCGTCCTGAAGGTCGGCGAGGTCGCCGGACACCAGGATGCCGGCGGCCGGCGCGCGCACGGTCAGCCGCTCTACGCGTTCGGCGATGGCCGCGGCGTGGCGGCGGCTCGCGGCGAGGCTGTCCTCGATCACGCGCGCCGCGGCGCGGTCGACGCCGGCGGCCGCGGTGTGTTCGGCGGTGAGCTCGCGCACCCGCGCCTGCGCCGCAGCGAGCTCCAGGCGCAGGTTGTCGTCCTCCAGGGCGAGCACGGGATCGCCCGCGGCGACGCGATCCCCGGGCGCGCGGTACACCGCGCGCACGAAGCCCTCGGTGCCCGCGCGCAGACGCGTGTCGTCCGCGGTTGCGACCACGCCGGGCGCGACCGTCGCCTGTGGCAGCGGTACCCAGGCGGCGGCCGCCAGCCCCGCGAGCAGCCCCGCGGCGAGGCGCGTGCCGGCACCGAGCCGGCGCCGCGCGCGACGATCGAGTCGGTGCGCGCGGGCGAGAAAACGCCACAGGGGAACGACGAACTCGGTGGCCAGCAGCCACAGCGCGAAGGCCGTACCGATGATGAAGAATTGCGTCGCCAGGTAGAGCGCGATGGCCAGCAGTACGCCGCTGCGGTAGATCACCGAGGCCGCGCCATAGCCCGTCAGCCAGCGCGCCTCGCCGGCACTGGCCGCCGCGGTGCCGGCGCCGCGCACGCCGAGAACGCGCGCCAGCACGAGATCGGCGAGGTGACTGCGCGCGCGCGTGTAGAGGTTGGGGATCTCGACCAGGTCGGAGAACGCGTAGTAGGCGTCGAAGCGCATCAGCGGGTTGCCGTTGAACAGCAGCGTCGACAGGCTGCCGATGACGACCACGTCGAAAGCCAGCGTGTGCACCAGGCCGGGAGCGGTGTGCAGCCACACCAGTAACGCCAGCGCGGCGGCGGTGAGCTCGGCGGCGATGCCGGCGCCTGCGACCGTGATGCGTGCGTACTTGTCGCTGAACGCGGTCGAGGCGCTGGCGTCGACGTAGGGTACCGGGAAGAACACCAGCAGCATCACGCCGACTTCGTGCACATGGCCGCCCCAGCGTTTGACCGCGAAGGCGTGCGCGAGCTCGTGGAAGGTCTTCAGGCCGACGTAGGCGAGCGCGTACAGCCACCAGTTGACCGGCGAGTCGAGCTGGCTCAGCAGATCCGCGGTGAGCGCCGGTCCATGCATGGCGCCGAGCAGGGCGAGTACGGCGACGAGCAGCGCAAAGGCGAGGCCGGTGGCGCGGCTGAACAGCACCCGCGCGAAGGGCGCGAGGCGGGTCAGCCAGCGATCCGGATCGCCCAGCGGCAGGCGCAGTGCGAGTGGGTTCAGGCGCCGCCGCTGCAACGGGTCGGTGCGTAGTGCGCGCACCGCCGCGGGCACCGCGGAGGCCGGCTCGAACTCGAGCAGGCCGCCCGCGTACAGGCGCAGCGTGGCGCGGGCGAGGGCCTCGCGCTCGGCAGGTGGCGGATCGGCTGTGCTGTGTGCGAGGCGCTCGGCGAGCGTGCCACCCACCGCAGCGTCCTGCTCCAGGACCACCGCCATCGCCGCGGACAGGCGAAAGGCCGCGCCGCTGGCACGGTCGCTGACCACGTACCAGGGCCGCCCGCGGAAGTGCTGCAGGGTGACCTCGGCGTAGGGACTCAGGCGCGGGGTCAGCGGCGCCAGCACCGGCCATAGACAGGCACCCGCGTCCGCGGTTGTCGTCTGCTCAGCCAAACCAGCGCCACCAGCTCAGGGTCAGCCACAGGCGCAGCGAGCGGGTCCAGCTCGCGAGCAGCGGGCGCGTGCCGGCGTCGATGTGCGCGATACCGCTCATGCCGGGCCGCAGCGGCGGGGTCGGGCCGGCGAGGGTCGCGTAGGCGAGGAAGTGGTTGCCTTCGGCACTGGCCTCGGCAAGCGGCGTAATGCGCGCCAGCTCGAAGCCAAGCTCACGCCCGGGAAACGCGTTCAGGCGCACCCGTCCGCGCATCCCCGGCGACAGGTCTTCGATGTCGTGCTCCGCGATCGCGAGACGCAGGCGGTAGTCGTCCCCGGGCACCAGCTCGAACAGGATCTCGCCACGCCGCACCGGCGCGCCCAGCCGCTGGCTGAGATCGCCGGAGACGATGGTGCCGGCCTGCGGTGCGCGCAGCTCGCGGCGCGCGAGCCGTGCGCCGACCCGCTCGAGCTCGGCACTGGCATGTTCGATCTGGGCCTCGAGTACGCGCAGCTTGGCGCGGTCCTGTCGCGCTGCCGCGTCGCGCTGGGCGGAGACGGCGCGGGCACGTTCGCCGGCCCACTTGACCTGCTCGAGACGCAGGTCCTGGTCGCTGAAGGTGACGACCGGTGCGCCCGCGGCGATGCGTTGCCCGGCCTGTACGTGAACGGCCTCGATATAGGTATCCATGGGGGCAACCAGGGCGCGCTGGCGCTGGCCCTCGATGCCGGCGAGACCGGTGACCTGGTAGGGCGCGGGGATCCCGGCGAGGGCAGCGAGCAGGGCGGCCGCCGCGGCCAGCGCGAGGCGCCTGCGGCGCCCACTGCCGCCGCGGCTCAGCGCGTGGCGCAGGCTGGCGACGGGGTCGCGCGCGGCGTTGCGGACCACCGCCAGTGGCGGCCCGAGACGGGTCGCGAGAGCGCTGAAGCGCGCTTTCTCGACCTTGCTGAAGGCGGCCTCGGGAGCACGGCGCTCGCAGACCAGGAATGCCTGTGCGCGTCCATCGGCGTCAGGGGCGGGCAGCGCCAGCAGCGTGCCGTCGCCGTGCACGGTATTGGTGTCCGCGGCGACGCGCACGAGGTGGCGCAGGCGGTGGCCGAGCGGTGTGCGCGGGCCGATCGAGCCGCCACCGGAGACGGCGAGAATACGCATGCGCCCGCGCCCGCCGCGCACCAGCACGGCCACGCGGTCACAGGCCCAGGCCTGCGCGAGATGCTCGCTCAGCGCGCGCGCTCGCTCGCCCGGCGGGCCGCCGCCGAGCAGGATTTCGAGTGCCGTCAGCACCTCGTCGGCTGCGGCGCGCCGTGCCGCCGCGCCCCCGCCGACCAGCGCCAGTGGCGCGGCCCGGCGCCTGTCGTGTTGCGCTGCGGCGCTCACACCGGCTCCGGGCTTGGTCTATAAACGAGTTTAAATAAACCCGATAACCTATTATCAAATATAGTTATTTGCATTTCTTTGTGCTAGCTTTCGGGGTATGGGGCCGGAACTCACGAAATCCTGCGCGCGCGCTTTTTCGCTGTTGCTACTAGCGGCCGCGGCACCGCTTGTTTTAGGCGGCGAGCTGGCCGCGCTGGTCGCGCGTGCCGAACAGGAGGATCCCAGTTACCAGGCCGTGCTGGCCGCGGCCGAGGCGGCGCGCAGCGAGTACAACGTGGTGCGTGCCGACCTGCTGCCGGCGGTCAGCTTCCATGCGCGCGCCGCCGGCAACACCCAGGACATCGACGTCGCCAGCGGTGCGGTCGGCCTGGACGGTCGCCAGAGTTTCGATTCCGAGTTCTACGAGGCCGAGGCGCGGCAACCGGTCCTGCACTGGGATCGCTGGCTGCGGCTCAAGCAGAGCGACGAGCGCGTGGCCCGTGCCGAGGCCGAGGTGGCGCTGTATTACGCCGAGATGGTGATGCAGATCGTGCGGCGCTACTTCGACGTGCTGGGCGCTCGCGACGATCTCGTGACCGGTACCGCCGAGAAGCGTGCGCTCGAGGCCCAGCTCGAACAGGTTCGCACGCGCTACGAGCTCGGCGGTGCGACCGAGGCGGAGCTGATCGAGGCACAGGCCGACGTCGATCGCGCGGCCGCCGAGCTGGTGCGTGCCGAGAGTGCCATCGAGATCGGTCTTGCCGCGCTGCGTGAGCTGGTCGGCAGCGAGGTCAGCATCGGCATGCGGCTGGGCGACGACCTGGTGCCCGCGCCGCCGTCGCCAGCCGACCTCGGGCACTGGACGGCGCTGGCCGCCGAACGCAATCCGCGTGTGCTGTCGTCCCGTTCACTGATCGAGCTGGCCGACTTCGATCGCCGCATAGCGCGCGCCGGGCACTTGCCGAGCATCGACCTGGTCGGGCGCTACGGACACGATTCGCAGGGCGGACGATTCGGCAACACCGACATCAACTCGCGCAGTATCGGCCTCGAGGTCGAAGTCCCGATCTTCCAGGGCGGTGCGACCTGGTACCGGCAGAAGGCGGCCGGTCATCGCATGGCCGAAGCCGAATCGCGTGCCGAGGCGGAGCAGCGTGCGGTCATGCGCGAAACCGCGGAGGCCTATCGCCGCATCGAGATGTCGGTAGCGGAGACGCAGGCCACGCGCCGCGCGCTGGCCTCCAGCCAGGCCGCGCTGGAGGCGATCCGCACCCAGTACGAAGGCGGGTTCCGCACCATCGCCGACGTCATCGAGGCCCACAAGAACGTCTTCACCGCGCGCCGCAACCTGTCACGCGCACTGCGTAACTTCGTCGTCGATCGGCTGATGCTGAAATACGCCAGCGGCACGCTGGCGCTCGACGACCTTGCTATGACCGAGGCCTTGCTGGTCGCCGACCAGGCCAGCGTCGAACACGCTTCCGAGCGCGTACTCGGCGAGCTCGTGGCGCCGCCGCAGGACGCACCGTCCGCCGCGCCCGACGCCGCACCGGCGCAGGCCGTGCCGGCGGCGCCGATCGCTGCCGGTGACGGGGCGGACCCTGCGCCGGCACCCGCAGCGCCGCCGGACCCCGCGGCGCCGCAGTGGCAGATCAACGTCGCCTCGTTCCGCGACCGCGCCAGCGCCGAACCCCTGCTGCGGCGCATGGCCGTGGCGGGCCTGGAGCCCAGCGTGCAGACGGCGGAGATCGACGGGCAGACCTGGTACCGGGTGCGCGTCGCCGGCTACACCGAACGTGCTGAGGCCGATGTCGCTGCCGGCGAGCTTGGCGTCTTGCTCGACCAGTCCTCGCTGTGGGTGACCAACCGCTGAGCGCGCGGTTTCGCCTCAGTCCTTCTTGGCCAGCAGTTCCGACAGCCCGGCGAAAGCCTTGTGCCGCGCGCCGTCCGTGGCGGGATCGTCGCCGCCGGCAGCACCTGCCTCGAGCCGTCGCTGGTGCTCGTTGTCATGGCAGTACAGGCACAGCAACTCCCAGTTGCTGCCGTCGGCGGGGTTGTTGTCGTGGTCGTGATCGCGATGGTGCACGGTCAGCTCATGCACGTTGGCGCGGTCGAAGCTGCGGCCGCAGCGCCCGCAGACCCACGGGTACATGGCGAGTGCGCGTTCGCGGTAGCCACGCTCGCGCTGCTCCCGTGCGCGCCGTGCCTCGGCGACGACGCGGTCCAGGCGTGCTTCGTCGATGGACTTGCCGGCCATGGTCTCAGGCCGCGAGCGTGGCCAGGGTACGGCCGTCGTCGGCCGCGCTCAGCTCGACCTGCCGGCCGATCACGTTCTCGTCGGTGAGCGCGGCGTAGCTCGCCGCATCGTGCGGCGAGTTGGCGACGAAGCGTGCGCCGCCCATGGTGCGGCCGTAAACGATACCGCGTGCCGGGTTGCGCTCGCGATCGTAGACCACCGTCCAGGTCTCGATGCGGCCACTGCCGCGAGGATGTTCGTCGATGGTGACCGGTGGGTCGCCGGCGTCCGGGCGTTCGGCGTCTTCGCGCGCGGCGCGGTCGGGATCGCCGCGTCCCTGCGTCGTGGCGTAAATGCCGACCGCGTACTTGTGCATGAACCAGCCGAGCGCCGTGGTCATGCCGCTGGCGTAACGGCCTGCGGCCAGCGTCTCGGCCATGCTGGCAATGCCGTGCAGCGCGTAGTTGCTGCCCGGACCGCCGAAGAAGCCGAGGCCACCGGTCTGGGTCAGCGGACGCGGGTCGTCGTCGGCGAGACCGAGGTGGCGGCGGGCGACGTTGACCGCGCAGGGGAAGCAGGAATAGAGGTCGAAGCACGCGATGTCGGCGGCGTTGAGGCCGGCGCGCACCTCGGCGCGCGCCGCGGCCTGGGCCAGCGCCGGGCTGCGCGTGAAGTCGGCCTTCTCGGCGAGGAAACGTTGGCGGTCGCGGGCGAAGCCGCCGCCACGGAAATAGACCGGCGTGCCGGCGCCGTCGCGTGTGCGCGCCGCGCGTTCGGCGGTGGTCAGGATCACCGCCGCGCCGAGATCCGCCATCACCAGCGACACCATGCGCTTGGTGTAGGGGAAGGCGATGGGCCGGTTGTCGGGTGTCGGCGTGACGATGGTCTGCGCGTCCACCGCGGATTGTGTCCACGCGTTGGGATGCTGCGCGGCGACGGCGCTGAAGCCGGACCACAGGGCACCGACGCGCGCCAGCCACGCCTCGCGTGACATCGCGGAGGCCGCCCACAGCGCGTTCTCGAACAGGGGAAAGCCATGGATCGGCAGACTCAGTCCGTGGCGCTCTTCGAGCGGACTGGTGCCGATGGCGTCCTCGGCGTCGTAGTCTTCCGGGATCCCCTGCACCAGTGCCGCCTCGCCGCGCACCGCCGACGCATCGCGCGGGTAGTAGGTTTCCGCGCCGCAGATCAGGACCGATTCGACCTCGCCGCGCGCGAGCATGCCGGCAGCCTCGTTGACGTATTGCTGCGGTACCTGGCCACCGATCCCCGACACCCGCGACAGCCGCGGGCGCGCGCCCAGGCGCCGCGCGAGCTCGACGTCCGGTGCGTCCAGCACGCGGCTCTGCGTGCGGACCACCAGGATGGCGTCGAGATGCTCCAGCACCCCGGCACCGGCCTGCGCACCGGCGTCGCGCGCGGCCTGCTCCATCATGTCGAGCGGATCCAGCCACGGCGGACTGGCGTTCTTGCGCTGGGTGCACTGGCCCCAGCCTGAGATGACGATGGACGATGACATGCTCGGCTCCCGGTGATTGCCGCGCTCAGGCGTCGAAGATCGACAGCGGCAGCGCGCAGGCCACCGTCCACTGCGGCGCGTTGACGATCTCGGCGATGCGCAGGTCGGCGGCGACGCTGAGCAGGCAGTAGGCCAGCTCCGGCGCCAGGCCGTGCTCGGCGCCCAGGCGGTCGACGAGGTAGCGCGCCGCGTCCTGCGCGGCGCTGAACAGATCCGGCCCGATGCCGGTGGTGACCAGGGTCTCGCACGGTTCCCGCATGGCGCCGGCCGGTGCACGAAACCTCGGGTAGGGGCTGCTCTCGCGCTTGAGCAGGTCGAAGCTGACCTCGATGCCGAGCGTGGTCTCGATGGCGGTGCCGCACAGCTCACCGTCACCCTGGGCCGCATGGCCATCGCCGACCGAGAACAGCGCGCCCTCGACCTCGACCGGCAGGTAGAGAGTGGTGCCGGCGACCAGCGAGCGCACGTCCATGTTGCCGCCGCAGCGCAGCGGCGGGATCGCGCTGTGGTTGCCGGGAGCGGCCGGCGCGACGCCGATGGTGCCGGCGAACGGTCGTGTCGGCAGGCGGATCCCGGGTGCGAACTCGATCGCCGCGCTATCGTATTTCGACAGGTGCAGGTACGGCGTGGCGAAGTCGTCAGCGAGCAGGCCGAAGCCGGGGATGATCGCGGTCCAGCCCCACGGCGAGAGGGCGTAGTCGTGAATGTTGACGACCAGGGTGTCACCGGGCGCGGCGCCGTCGATCGCGATCGGACCGCTCAGCGGGTTGGCGTTCTCGAGCTTCAACTCGCCGATGGTGTCGGCGGTCGACTGCAGTGACATCAGCCCGCGCGAGGCATCCATCAGCTCGAGCGCGATGCGTTCGCCGGGCGCGACGGTCATGAGCGGCGCATTGGCGTTGTCCCAGCCGAGATGGTGCTGATGGCGATGGATGGTCGGGATGTTCATCGGTCGTCTCCTGCGGGCATGACGTCACAATAGACGAAGCCGTCGCGCTCGGCGACGGCGCCGGCGCGCACGGCGATGGGCTGCGCGAAGGCCGGCGCGACGTGGCAGAAGGTATGGAACTCGCCATTCTCGCCGCAGGCATCGACCCCGGCCGGCAGCGCGTCGATGAAGGCCTGATCGTAGACCTGCCCGGCGCAGCCGGCGTCGAGCCGGCTGCCGTCGACCGTGCTCACGATCGCGCGCAGGCCGGCGTCGATCATCTCGCGCGCCAGCGCGGCGGTGCCATCGGCCCCGCACCAGATCGGAAACAGCGCGCTGATGCCGCTGCCGGCCAGGCGCTGCTCGCGGTAGGCACGGATGTCTTCGAGGTAGAGATCACCGAAGGCCATCTGCTCGATGCCGGCGAGCCGCGCGTGCCCGACCAGCTCGGCCATGCGTTCCTCGTAGACCGCGTTCGGGCACGGCGCCGGCAGCATCACCTCCCACAGCGGCAGGCCGGCGGCGCGCGCCTGGGCGGCGACCAGCTCGCGGCGCACGTCGTGCATGGCGACACGCCCCGCCGCTTCGCTGAAGGTCGTGACCAGCCCGGCGATCTCGATGTCCGGATCGCGCGCCAGCACGCCCAGCATCCAGGCGCTGTCCTTGCCCGAGCTCCACGAGACCAGCGTGCGGCTCATGCCGGGGCGGCGTCGGCCCGCAGGGTCTGCAGCTGCGTGCGATCGAGGCGCAGCGCGGCCGGCAAGCCGGCCGGCAGCGTGACGTGTCGCGGATGCAGCGCGGCGGCCATGATCTCCAGGCTGTCGACCAGGCGCGGGCCCGGCCGGCTGAAATAGGCCGAGCCGTCGACCACGAACACCGCGTCGTTGCGCACCGCGCGCAGATCGAACCACCCGGGGCGGGCGGCGAGCCCGGGCAGGTCGGCCAGCGTGCGCGCCACGTCGAAGCCGCAGCAGGCGATGAACAACACCTCGGGATCGGCTTCGCGTACCGCGTCCCAGGCCAGCGTGTGCGATCGTTGCCCGGCTGCGCCCAGCAGTTCGCGGCCGCCGGCGAGGGCGACGATCTCCGGGCTCCAGTGGCCGCAGCAGAACGGCGGGTCCAGCCATTCCAGCACCACCACCGACGGCCGCGTGCCGGCCGCGGCAACGGCCTCGCGCACGGCGTCGACACGGGCGCGCAGTGACGCCACCAGCGCACGTGCCTCGTTCTCGTGTGCGGTTGCGGCGCCGACCAGCTCGATGCACTGGTAGACCTCGTCGAGACAGGTCGGCTCCAGGTTGACCACTGCCGGCGTGCCGGGTAGCGCACAGGCCGCGGCGCGCACCTCGGCGTCGGCGACCGCGCACACGTCGCACAGGGCCTGGGTGACGATGAGATCCGGACGCAGGCGCTGCAGCGTGTCCCGATCGAGCTCGTAGAGCGCCGGCGCGTCGTCCAGGCGCTCGCGTACCAGGCCATCAATCTCGGCACTGCTGGCGTCATGCGGCACGTGCGCGCGGGTCACGTGAGGCAGTGCGGCGACACCCGCCGGGTAGTCGCACTCGTGGGTGACACCGACCAGCCGCTCGCCGAGGCCGAGCGCGCACACGATCTCGGTCGCGCTCGGCAGCAGCGAGACGATCCGCATGCCGCGGCTCAGGTCGCGTCCTCGGCGCGCGCGAGATCGCGTTCCAGGTGCTTGCCGCCGAGGTAGTAGTGCCACGCGACCCAGAAGTTCATGGCGCCGAACACCAGCAGGCTCCAGCGCAGCGAGTCGGCGCCGTAGTCCGCGGCGAGCAGGTCGCTCAACGCGCCCACCGCCCACGGTCCGGCACCGAGGCCGATGATGTTGGCGATGAACAGCAGGATGGCCGAGGCCATGGCGCGCATGCGCAGCCGCACCAGGCCCTGGGTCTGGGCGAAGCTCGTCGCCTGCCACGAGTTGGCGGCGAAGACCGGCGGGATGAACGCGATCATCGCCCAGTAGGGGTTGTCGAGCAGGTAAGCGGCGGCGCCGAAGGGCACGGTCACGATCAGCAGCACCGCGGTGGTCCACAGGTACCAGCGCTTGTCCTTCGCGCCGAAGCGATCGGCGAGCCAGCCGCCGCTGAACATGCCGGCGCCGCCGGCGAGGCCCATGATGAGGCCGAACCACAGGCCGATCTCGCCCGTGCCCATGCCGTGGGTGCGGATCAGGAAGGCCGGGAACCAGCTCACCACGCCGTAGCCGACGAAGGCCGCCAGCGCGCCGCCGAACGAGAGATGGACGAAGGCCGGACGACGCGCGAGGAAGCGGAAGGTCTCCATGACGCCGGGGCGGTCGTCGCTCGCCGCGCGCTGTTCGGACAGCCCGCGCTCCGGCTCCGGTAACGTGAAGCGCACCAGCAGGGCCAGCATCAGGCCGGGCACGCCGACCACGAAGAACGCGTTGCGCCAGCCGAACGCCTCGTTGATCCAGCCGCCGATGAATAGTCCGAACATGATCCCGAACGGGATCCCCAGCGCGTAGATACCGAGCGCGGTGGCGCGCTCGTGCGGTGCGTAGAAGTCGGAGATCAACGAATGCGCCGGCGGGCTGCAGCCGGCCTCGCCGATGCCGACGCCGATGCGTGCCAGCGCCAGTTGCCAGAAGTTCTGCGCCAGCCCGGACAGCGCGGTCATCGCGCTCCACAGCGCCAGCGCAACGCTGATCAGGTTGCGCCGGTTACCGCGGTCGGCCCACAGTGCGATGGGTATGCCCATGGTCGCGTAGAAAGCGGCGAAGGCAAAGCCGGCGAGGAAACCCAGCGCCTGGTCGGAGAGTCCGAGGTCGGCCTTGATCGATTCGAGCAGGATGGAAAGGATCTGACGGTCGATGAAATTGAAGGTGTAGACCACCACCAGCACCCCGAGCACGTAGCGGCGGACGCGGTGGTGCGACGCTTCGGCCGCGATCGTGCTCATCGGTTGGCTCCGAAAAGGCGCCGGCTCAGGACACCGGCCCGTAGTTGATCGCGCTCAGCGCCTCGTTGACGTCGAACAGTCGCGCCCGGATACCGGTGATGCCGAAGTCGGCCAGCCGAGCGCTGTGCATCTCGAGGTAGGCCTGGGCACTGGCGGCGTCCGCGAAGAGGTAAACGCCGCCGGCGATCTGCTCGGCCTCGTTCTCGGTCCAGATCTTCCAGCGCAGTCCGGGTTCGTCGGCGATGGAGCGCGCGAGATCGGCGAGCGCCTCGCTCATCGCCGTGCCGAACGGGCCGGGAAACGGAAAATCGATCTGCAGCAGTGTGGGCATCGCGGCGGCTGACCTCCCCAGGGTCGCGTTCGGTGCATCCTATCGTCAATCTTCCGCCGCTGTCACCGCCGCCCGGCGGGTCCGGTCAGGGCCGATCGTCGTCGGTCAGGCTGGCGGTCGCCGCGCCGAGCAGGGCGATCAGATCCGCCGGCGCCAGCTCGAGGTCGAGGCCGCGCCGGCCGCCGCTGACGTAGACCGTGTCGAAGGCCAGCGCCGAGCGATCGACCACGGTCTTCAGGCGCTTCTTCTGGCCCAGGGGACTGATCCCGCCCATGACGTAACCGGTTGCCCGTTCGGCGGCCTGGCGCTCGGCCATCGCCGCCTTGCGCGCGCCCAGTGCCCTGGCGCAGCGTTTGAGGTTGAGCAGCGGCGCAACCGGGATCACGGCGCAGGCCAGCGCGTTGCCGTCGAGTTCGACGACCAGCGTCTTGAACACGCGGGCCGGGTCCAGGCCGAGCTTTTCCGCCGCCTCCAGTCCGTAGGCGCGGGCGTTCGGATCGTGTTCGTACTCGTGCAGCGAAAAGGCAATGCGTTGCTTGCGCAGGAGGGTGACGGCCGGGGTCATGGCGTGCTCAGAAACCCACCGCCTGGCCTTCCTTGCGATGGTCGGAGCCGGCGATGTAGCCGTCGTTGGTGCGCACCACCAGCTGCGCGCCACCGAGCAGGCGATTGTCCTCGGCATAGCGAACCGTGTGACCGCGTGCTGCCAGGTCTTCGGCCACGCGCTGGGGGAAACCGGGTTCGAGCAGGACGCTGAAGTCGTGCATGACCTGCCAGCGCGGCGCATCGCTGGCCGCCTGCGGGTTCTGGCCGTAGTCGGTCATGCGCACCACCATCTGCACGTGACCCTGCGCCTGCAGTGGCCCGCCCATGACGCCGAAGCTCGCCAGCGCGCCGCCGTCGCGGGTGAGGAAGCCGGGGATGATGGTGTGGAAGGGGCGCTTGCGTGGCGCGACGCAGTTGGGATGACCGGGCGTGAGCGAGAAGCCCCAGCCGCGATTCTGCATGGCGATGCCGGTGCCCGGAATGACGATGCCCGAGCCGAAGCCGAAGAAGTTCGACTGGATGAAGGACACCATCATGCCGCCGGCATCGGCGGTGCTGAGGTAGACGGTGTCGTGGCTGGCCGGCAGGGCTGCCGGCGGCAGGGGCGTGGCCCGTGCGCCGATGCGCGCGGCGGCGCGCGCCAGCGAAGTGCTGTCGAGCAGGGCCGCCGGCGTGAGCTGCATGCAGTCGGCGTCGGCGATGTGATCGGCGGCGGCGCGCAACGCGATCTTCATCGCCTCGATGTGCAGGTGGAAGGCGTCCGTGCTGTCCAGCGGCGGTGGCTCGAAGTGCGCGATGAGACCGAGTGCGATGAGCGCGGCCAGGCCCTGGCCGTTGGGCGGGATCTCGTGCAGCACGACATCGCGGTAACGCTGGCCGATGGGCTCGGCCCAGTCGACCTGGTGCGCGGCCAGATCCGCTTCGTCGAGGGCGCCACCGCCGTCTCGCGCGGCCGCGGCGATGCGCGACGCGAGCGCGCCACGGTAGAACGACTCGCCGCCGGTTGCGGCAAT
This sequence comes from Gammaproteobacteria bacterium, assembly GCA_041984235.1. Taxonomy (GTDB): domain Bacteria; phylum Pseudomonadota; class Gammaproteobacteria; genus JBHIYN01. The sequence goes on along the minus strand of JBHIYN010000022.1, from coordinate 64,079 downwards.
CTCGCGCAGCGTGGCGGCGGCCTCGGGCCGTCGCACGCGCTCCCCGGCGGCCGGGGCCGGCAGGAAGTGCGCGGCAAAATCGGCAAATTCGGAGTAGTAGGCCGGCGGGTCGTGCGCCCAGTGCCAGGCCGTGCGCGGCCCGACCTGGAAGCCCTGCCCGGCGTAGTCGATGGCGGCTTCGAACAGGGTTTCGAACGGCAGCCGGCCGAAGCGCGTGGACAGCTCCGCCCAGCTCGCGACCGCGCCCGGCACCGTGACCGAGTCCCAGCCGAACTGCGGCATGCGCTCGCGCCCGGCAAAGTAGTCCGGTGTCCACGCCGCCGGCGCCCGGCCGGAGCCGTTGAGGCCGTGCAGGCGGGTGCCGTCCCAGATCAGCGCGAAGGCATCGGAGCCGATGCCGTTGCTGCACGGCTCGACCACGGTCAGCGTGATGGCCGCGGCGAGCGCGGCATCGGCCGCGTTGCCGCCACGCCGCAGCATGTCGAGCCCGGCCTGCGCCGCCAGCGGCTGCGAGGTCGCGACCACGTTGGCGGCGCCCAGCGGTGCGCGCTGCGAGGGGTAGGGCAGGGCCGGGTCGATCATGGGCGAATCCCGGCCGGTACCTGCGGCAGCGTCATTGCACCCAGCCGCCGCAGAACGGAAAGCCCTGGCCGGCGAAGAAGCCGGCTTCGTCGCTGGCGAGGAACAGCGCGAACGCGGCGTCCTCGCGCGGCGTGCCGAGGCGACCGGCCGGCACCTGGCGCGCTAGCGACTGGCGGAACGAGGCCTTCTCCATCAGCTCCGGCGGGTAGTAATCCTTGCTCTCGACGTAGTTCTGCGCGATCAGGTTGACCTGTATGTTGTGCGGCGCGACCTCCACGCCGACCGCCTGCACGTAGCCGAGCTGGGCCGCACGCGCGGCGCTGTAGGCGGCCAGGGTCTTCATGCCGCGCAGCGCCGAGGCGCTGCCGTAGACGACGATCTTGCCGCGCCCGCGCGCGAGCATCTGCGGCAGCACGGCGCGGGTCAGGCGGTGCAGGGGATAGACCATGGTCGCGAAGGCGCGCTCGAACGCGTCGTCGCCGAGCTCGTGGGCGGCCACGCCCGAGCTGGTCGGCCCGGCGAGGTTGGCGACCAGCACGTCGATTTCGCCGGCCTCGGCTACCGCCGCTTCGCACGCGCCGGCTGCGCTCGGGTCGCGCTGGTCGGCAATCACGGCCGCGCCTTCCTCGGCGAAGACCTCGGCGGTGATCGGGCCCATGAAATCGGCGGCCTGGGTAAGCAGTACGCGCTTGTCGCGCAGGCGTCCGCTCATGCTGTTCCTCCTCGTGGTGCGGGTCGCAGGGATGTGCGCCGACATGGTAGCCAATCGCACCGCCGTCGGCGCGGGCGCGGCCGTTATACTGCCGCCACGCCTGTAACGCCCGCCCCCTCATGACCCGCAAACGTGCCCTCACCGTCCTGCTGCTAGGTGGCATCGTGCTGCTGGGCAGCTGCGTGCCGCTCGGCGGCGCGCTGATGGAGGCGCTGGATCCGCCGCGCGCGGCGGCGATCGTGGTCGACCCGCAGGCCGGGCTCAATGAGCGCGGCATCGAGATCGAGGCCGACGGCCTGGCGCGGCTGGTCTACGCGCTCGAAGTCGGCACGACATCGGTGCAGGAGAACCTCGAGGCCGGCGAGCCGCGCTACAGCGGGCGTTACCGCATTCCGGTCCGCTACAGCGTGCGAGACGGTGCGGGCAACGTCCTGGTCGAGGACCGGCATGCCGTCGACTGGCGCGACGCCGCGAGCGAGTTTTCGCACAGCGTGACGGCCGAGCATCTCGCACTCGACGGCGGAACGCTCGACGTGCGCTTCGCCCTGCGCAAGTTCGCCGCGCCCGCCGATGGCCGCATCGTGGTCGATGCCGCGGTCGGCGAGGACGTCGAGTACGGCGCGCAGGTACGCGCCATGACGCTGGAGGTGGAGCACGGCCTGCACGACCCGACCTTCGCCATCGTCTTCGGTATCGTGCTCATGGCGGTCGGTGTCGTGACCACGGTGATCGGCTTCGTGTTCGTCGTCACCGAAGTGGCCTCGGCCGGCGCCGGCGGCGAGGGCAGCATGCCGCCGCAGGCCGAAGACGCCGACGCCCGGCGCATTGCCATGGCCTGTCACCTGTGCGGGCTGGCAGGCTACGTGGTGCCGTTCGGCAGCCTGGTGGTGCCGCTGGTCGTGTGGCTGGTCAATCGCCGGGCGCATCCGTTCATCGACGAGCAGGGCCGCGAGGCGCTCAACTTCCAGCTCACGGTGCTGGTCTTCAGCCTGCTGTGTCTCGCCCTGGCGCTGGTGCTGATCGGCTTCCTGCTGCTGATACTGCTGTGGATCTGGCACATCGTGTTCACCATCATCGGCGCCGTGCGCGCCAGCGACGGCCAGCATTTCCGTTACCCCATGACCATTCGTTTCCTGCGTTGATACCACCATGCACGACCTGATGTACGACCACGGCAGCACCCTGATCGTGGGCCTGTTGCTGGTCTTGCTGCTGGTCGCCCTGGAGGCCGGGTTCCGCCTCGGGCGTCGCGTCTCACGCCAGGTGCCGGACACGGTGCGCAACCAGATCGGCGCCATCCAGGCCTCGCTGCTCGGCGTGCTCGCGCTGCTGCTCGGGTTCACCTTCTCGCTCTCGCTGCAACGCTACGACGCGCGCAGCATCGCGGTGGTCGAGGAAGCGAACGCCATTGGCACGGCGCTGCTGCGTACCGATTTGCTGCCGGAGGCGGTGCGCGAGCAGACCCGCGAGGCCCTGCGCGCCTACCTTGCGCTGCGCGTCGACTCTGCCCGCATCTCGCTGGATCACGCGCGCGAACGTGCCGCGGCCGCGGCGCGCACCGAGCGCGCCATCAGCGGGCTGTGGGCGCTGGCCGTGGCGGCGGTGCGGACCGATCCGGGTGCGGTCACCAGCGGTCTCTACGTGCAGGCGCTGAACCAGGCCATCGACGCCTACGGCCTGCGCCAGGCGGCGCTGGAGCGTCACGTGCCGGAAGCCGTCATGCTGCTGATGTTCATCGCCTTCGTCGTGACCGCCTGCCTGGTCGGCTACACCTCGGGCACCGCCGGCAACCGCGTCTCGCTGGCCAACCTGGCGCTGATCGTGCTGGTGGTGCTGCTGGTCTTCGTGATCATCGACCTGGACCGTCCGCGGCGCGGTCTCATCGAGGTGCCGCAGGACAGCATGCACGCCCTGCTGCACGCCACCGTGCCCCCGGCCCGCGGTCCGGACTGAGCAGCGGGCTGCCCGCGGTGCCGACTTACGGACAGCTCGCGGCAGCGCACCTGGCCAGCGTGCTTCCCGCTTTCCTGATTGGCACTTGGCTGATGCTGCGGCCGAAGGGCACGCCGGGCCATCGCGCGCTGGGCCGCGTCTACCTCGTGCTGATGGGCACGACCGCGGTCGTGTCGCTGTGGTTGCCGGCCGCGGTCGGACCGCGCTGGCTCGATCACTTCGGCTTCATCCACGGCCTCAGCGTGCTCACGCTGGTGACGGTGCCGCTCGCGTGGCTGGCGGTGCGTGGTGGGCATGTTGCGGTCCACCGGGCCGCGATGATCGGGCTCTACTGCGGCGGCCTGCTGATTGCCGGAGCGTTTGCCTTCGCGCCCGGCCGGCTGCTGCACCGCTGGCTGTTCGGCGGTGGCTGAGGCCATGCAATACTGTGCAGCGCCATCCGTACCTCGCTGCCTGCAACCGGAGAACGCCATGCTTCGACTCGCCTGCCTGACCGTATTCGCCACCCTGGCCCTGCTGCCCCTGGTTTCGTTACAGGCTGCGCCGCTGGACGCGGTACTGGCCGCCCAGCCCGACGCGGTCAAGGCACGCTACGCAGCGCGGCACCCGCGCGAGACGCTCGCCTTCTTCGGCATCGAGCCCGGCATGACCGTGGTCGAGGCGCTGCCGGGGCGCGGCTGGTACTCGAAGATCCTCGCGCCCTGGCTGGGCCCGCAGGGCCGGCTGATCGGCGCCGACTACGCGCTCGACATGTATCCGCGATTCAATTTCTACGATGACGCCTTTCTCGAAGCGAAGAAGACCTGGGTCGAGGACTGGAGCAGCGAGGCGCGCGGCTGGGCTGGTGACGGCGGTGCGGCCGTCGACGCCTTTGTGTTCGGCGCCATGCCCGAGCGGTTCGCCGGCCAGGCCGACGCGGTGCTGCTGATCCGCGCCCTGCACAACCTGGCGCGTTTCGAGCGCGAGGGCGGCTATCTCAGCGCCGCGCTGGCCGACGTCTACCGCGTGCTGAAGCCCGGCGGCATCGTCGGCGTGGTGCAGCACATGGCGCCGGAAACCGCGCCGGATACCTGGGCCGACGGCGCCAAGGGCTACCTGAAGAAGAGCTTTGTCATCGTGCGCCTGGCGCAGGCCGGTTTCGAGTACGTCGGCAGCAGCCCGGTCAACCTCAACCCCAAGGACCAGCCGACCACCAACGATTACGTGTGGCGCCTGCCGCCGAGCTTCTCCGGTACCGGCGAGGATCCGGAAACGCGGGCGAAGATGGCGGCAATCGGCGAGTCGACGCGCATGACGCTGCTGTTCCGCAAGCCGCAATAGCCGCGCGCCCGTGCGCTAGTCGATGAGCACGCCCGGGTTGAGGATGCCGTTGGGGTCCAGCGTGCGCTTGGCCGCGCGCAGCACGTCGCCGAACAGTGGCGGGCGCTGCCGCGCCCAGCCGGCGGCGTGCATGCGGCCGACGGCGTGGTGGTGGGTGACGGTGCCGCCGGCATCGACCACCGCCGCGGTGGCCTCGTCCTTGATCACCCGCCACAGCTCGGCCTCGGCGCCGCGCGGGGCGATGCCGGAGAACGAGTAGTAGGGCGCCGGGCCGTCGGGATAGACGTGGGTGAAGCGGCAGGCGAGCCGCGCGCCGTCGCCCAGCGTCTCGCGCAGCACGCGTCCGACGCGCTCACGCACGCTGGCGTCGAACGCGGGCCAGCGATCCCAGGTGATCGCGGTCTCGAAGGTGTCGGCGAGCAAGCCGAGACCGTTGGTGAGCCCGGCGTTGACGCCGATGAAGGCGTCGCGCCAGGCGCCGACCGCACCGCCGCGGCCGGTCGGGGCACCGCGGCCATCGTCGATGAGTACGTCGGCGTCGTCGATGAGACCGCCGTGGTCGCGCGCGATCTCGACCGCTTCGCGCATGTTGGCGGCCTGCGACATCTCGGAGGACTCGAAGCCGATGATGACCAGCGCCTGGTGGCCGTTGAGGCCGGCGTTGTAGCCGGCCTCGACCGGGTCGAGGATGCGCAGGTTGGCCGGCCACAGCTTGGCCTGCACGATGTGACGTACCGCGCTGTAGCCGGCCTCCCAGCCCGGGAACACGACCCCGGCGGTGGCACGAAAGCAGGGTCGCTTCTGCAGGCGCAGCCAGCACTCGCTGATGATGCCTAGGATCCCTTCGGAACCGATGACCAGGCGATCCGGGCTCGGCCCGGCGCCGCTGCCGGGTAGCCGGCGGGTCTCGAACCAGCCGGCCGGAGTCAGCATGCGGGTGGCCTCGACGAAATCGTCGATGTGGGTGTGGTTGGTCGCGTAGTGGCCGCCCGAGCGGGTTGCCACCCAGCCGCCCACGGTCGACCACGGGAAGCTCTGCGGGTAGTGGCGCAGGGTGAGATCGTGCGGCTTCAGTGCGGCTTCGAGATCGGGCCCCAGGATGCCGGCCTGGAAGCGGCCGGCGCGCGAGATCTCGTCGATCTCGAGCACGCCGTTCATATGGTCGAGGTCGATGGTCACGGCGCGCTCGCAGGTCTCCGGCACGTTGACGCCCCACACTACCGTGGTGCCGCCGCCGTAGGGAATGGCGGTGATGCCCTCGGCATCACACCACGCCAGGGTCGCCTCCAGCTCGTCCTCGTTACGCGGGTGGGCGACCGCGTCGGGCGGCCGCGGGAACTCGCCGCGCAGTGCGCTCAGCAGCTCGACGGGGTGACCGCCGTGGGTGTGCGTGACGCGCTCGGCATGATCGCTCGTGACCCAGCCGGCGAGCCGGTCCGGCACCGCGATGCGCGGCGCGCGCAGGGCAATGTCCTCGATACGCGGCACCGGTGGCGGCTCGACCTGCGCACCGAGGCGCGCGGCGAGACCCTTCGCCGCCGCCCGGCGCTGCTCGTCGGTGGGCTCGTCGGAGACGTAGCCCCAGGTCCAGAAGCTGCGTCTCTCGCTGCGTGCGGCCATGCTGCCCGTCTCCCCTGGCGGCCGGTCGCGAAGGCGCCCGGCAATCGTCCCCAACATTGCCAGAGCCGGTGTTTACTGTCACCTTGAGCGCGTATGCCTACGTCCCCGACGATACGCCCGCGGCGCAGCTTCCTGTTCGTCCCGGGTACCGGCACCGACCTGTTTGCCAAGGCGGTCAGGGCGGCGCCCGACATCATCTGCGTCGACCTCGAGGACGCCGTGGCGCCGGCCGACAAGGCGCGTGCACGCGCCGATACGCTGGCGCTGTTCGACGCCGGGCCGGACGGCGGCGCCTGCGAGCTGCTGGTGCGCATCAACGCGCTGGGCACGCGCGACGGGCTGGCCGACGTGCTCGCGATCCTGGAAGCGGCGCGGCCGCCGCCCGGGCTGATGCTGCCCAAGGTGCGCAGTCCCGACGAGATCGCACTGCTAGCGGAGATCCTCGACGGCGAGGGCAGCGCGCTGCGCCTGCAGGTGATCATCGAGACCAATGCCGGCCTCGAGGCGGCACACGAGATCGCGCGCGCCAGTCCGCGCATCGACGCGCTGCTGTTCGGCGCCGTCGACATGGCGGCGGAGCTGCGCGTGACGCCGGGACGGGACGCGCTGCTGTACGCGCGCTCGCGCCTGGTGCACGCCGCGGCGAGTGCCGGCGTCGACCTCATCGACGTGCCGTTCCTGGACCTGAACGACATGGCCGGCCTGGAACGCGAAGCCGCGCACGCCGCGGAGATCGGCATGACCGGCAAGGGCGCCATCCATCCGCGCCAGCTGCCCGTCATCGAGCGCCACTTCACCCCGGACGCCGCGCAGATCGCCTACGCGCGGCGCATCGTCGACGCCTTCGCCGCGGCCGGCGGCGGGCTGGTGGTGGTCGACGGCAAGCTGATCGAGAAGCCGGTGCTGCGCAGCATGCACCGTATCCTCGCGATCGCCGGGAAGACCGGGGACGCGGCGGGCGGTTGAATCCCACCGTGCCAGGGCCGCCGCGGATCTGGCTCGCGGACGCCACGCACCTGCCGCCGTTCGCCGTCGAGGCATTCGTCGTCGAGCAGGATCGCGACCTGCTGCTCGAGTGGCAGTCGGAAATCGCCCCGGTCACCGCGAGCGTCACCGAGCTGGTTGGCGAGATGCGCGAGGCGCGCCCGCCCCCGGTCGGTAGCGTTCGCGTGCGCGGTGGTGCCAGACCCCTGACCCTGCTCGCCATCGTGCATGATTTCAGTGCCGAGCCGAGCTGTCGCGTGGCGTGGGTCGAAGCCGCACTCGCGGCGCTGCTCGACGCGGTCACGGCGCGCGGCCTGACCACGCTCGCGCTGCCGCTGCTCGGTACGGTGCATGGCCGGCTCGATCGCGTGCAGGTGGCGGCGTTGATCGGCGCTGCGCTCGCTCGCGGGCCGGCGACAGCGCTCGAGCGCGTATGGTTGCTGACCGCTGCGGGCGACACGCCCGCGCTGGCCGGGCCGTTGCGTGCAGCAGGGCTGGACGTCGAGCTCGGCTAGGCCTTGCCGCGTTCGATGTCGCCGGCGCAGTCCACGCAGACCACGGCCGCCGGGTCCACGGCGAGGCGCGCCGGTGCGATGTCCTCGCCGCAGCGCACGCAGATCCCGTAGCGGCCCTCGTCGATGCGTGCCAGCGCGCTGTCGATGCGGGTCAGCTCGAGCTGGCGGCGGCCGGCGGTGGCCCGGGCCATGGCCTGGCCCTGCAGCGCGTCCATGCGCGACAGGCGCCCGACCCGGGTCTGGTCGAGCTCGACGGTGGCGGCCGCGGCCGCGCCCTCGTCGGCGACCGACGCCAGCGCGGCGCGCCGCTTTAGCAGCAGGGCGCGGTAGTGTTCCGTTTCCATGCCTGGCTCAGCGGAACGCCGGCATGACCTGCTCGGCGAAGTCCTTCAGCACCTTGCGCTCGTGATCCATCGGCGGCCACAGCGCGATCTCGCGGATGCCGGCGGCTTCGAGCCGGCGGATGTGCTCGACGATGGCGTCCGGCGTGCCGACCAGGCAGCCGTTCTCGATCGCGGCCGGGGTTACGAAGCGGCGCTCCTCGGGCTGCAGGTAGACCAGGTGACCGTCGTGGATCTGACGGAAGCGGGCGTCCTCCGGCAGGCTCATGCCGGCGACCCGTTCGAGGTAGGCCGGCCAGGCGTCACGGAAGTGATCCGGAATGAGGTCGTCGTTGCAGCCGTTGTCCTTCCATACCTCGTAGTAGAAATGCAGCTCGCAGCCGACCCAGCTGCCGGTCTCGTCGATCACGCGGTCGTCGCTCAGGCTGTCGCCGGCACCGAGCACGCAGCTGGTGGTGATGAAGGCGGTGTGGAAGTCGGCCGGCAGGGTGCGCCCCGCTTGCTCGGCGCCGGCGCGGATGCCGTCCAGCTTGGGCACGAAGACCTCGGGCTCACCGCCGACGGTGATGAAGCCGTCGCCGAACTCGCCTGCCGCGGCGAGCGCGCGCGGGCCGTTGGCGGCGACGTAGATCGGAATGCGCTGACCGAGCTCGAGGAAACCGCGTTCGCGGTGCAGGAACTGGATCTCGCGTGTCTTGCCCTCGTAGGTGTAGTCGACCGCCTCGCCATCGAGCAGGGCGCGTACCACCCGCAGGTACTCGCGAAAGGCCTTCACCCGCATCGGGTCCTGGCCCATCACGCGCATGGCGGTGTGCCCGGTACCGAGGCCGAGGAAGGTGCGGCCCGGGGCGAGTGCCGCGATGCTGGCGATGGAGTGGGCGGTGACCGGCGCGATGCGCGTGCCGGTGATGGAAACCCCGGTGCCGATCGCGATGCGGCTGGTATGGTGCGCGGCGAGCGCGAGCGTCGCGTAGCAATCCGACCAGATCATCTGCGAGTCGCCGACCCAGGCGCGGTCGAAGCCGAGCTCCTCGGCGTAGCGAATGAACTCCCAGTTGTTGATATGGGCGCTGACGCCGATTCCGAACTGCATGTTGTACTCTCCCCGTTGCAGGGTGTCCGCCGCGGACACCGAGCCGGCATGAAAGCCCCGCCGGCCTGCGCCTGTCAATGCCGTGGTGCCTCACCGCGGCATACTTCGGGCTCTTGACCGGGGCCGTGGGAGGCGCGCGCATGGACTGGAAGATTTTCATCACCGTGTTCGGCTCGGTCTTCATTGCCGAGCTGGGCGACAAGACGCAGCTCGCGACGTTGTTGTTTGCTTCTGATCGCGCGGTCAGCAAGTGGCTGGTGTTCGCGTCCGCCTCGCTCGCGCTCATCGCGGCCTCCGCGCTGGCGGTGGCCGGCGGCGCCGTTCTCACCCATTATGTCGACGAGAAGACGCTGCGCGTGATCGCCGGCGCCGCATTCATCGGTATTGGTGTGTGGATGCTGGTGCGCTGAGCAGCGTGGCGATACGGGCGGCAGTCGCTACCCGGGAGTGGCCGGTTTGGGGGGCGTCATCGGCGGCGCAGGTTAAAGGAGGAAACGGATGATTTCGGATGCGGCCGCCTTGCGCGGCGAGTTTCAAGACAATGGCGTGGTGTTCATTCCGGGCGCGCTGGACGCGCGCACGCTGGCGCTCGCCGAGACCTGCTTCGAGTGGGTTCTGGGCCATCCCGGCCCCGGCGCCGGGCCGGTACTCGCCGGCACCCCCGGCACCTTCTACCAGGACCAGGCCAACCCCGATGCCTTTCCTGCGTGGCAGGTCCTGCTCACCGATACCGTGATCCCGGACATTGCGGCGGCGCTGTTCGGATCGGACGAAGTGTGGCTGATGTACGAGCAGATCTGGTGGAAGGAGGGTGCCGACACCCGCCGCACGCCGTGGCACCAGGACCTGCCCTACCTGCCGGCGGCGGGCGACGATCTGGCCGTGATGTGGACCAGTCTCGATCCGGTGCCGCGCGCCGGCGCGCTGGAGTTCGTGCGCGGCTCGCACCGGGGGCCGCTCTACAACCCGACCGCGTTCGACCCCGATGACGTGTCGCGTGCGTTGTTCGACGGCACCGATTGGCCGACGCTGCCGGACATCGAAGCTGCGCGCGATGACTTCGACATCGTCGGCTGGGCCTGCACACCGGGCGACGTGGTGGTGTTCCACCCCGCCATGCTGCATGGCGGCGCGCCGACCCGTGCCAGCGATCGGCGGCGCACCCTGTCGATGCGCTTCTTCGGCGCGGATGCGCGCTGCGCGCGTCGTCCACACGACGGCATGGCCAACGTCGACGGCCTCGAGCATGCCGACGGCGGCCGCCACCCGCTGAAGAAGATGGCGCTGCAGCCCGACGGCGCGCCTTTTCGCCACCCGGATTTCCCGCGCCTAAGGCCGCTGTGAGGGCGCGTTCGCCTGGCGTCTGCAATGGCGCCGGCGGCGCCTTCAGGCCAGGTAGCGCGCCGGATCGCTGGCCGCGGTCTGCGCCATGAAGACCTCGGGCCGCATGTGGTAGGCAGCCAGGGCGCGGTGCTCGGCATCGTCCGGCTGTGCGCCGATGTAGCTGCCCAGGCGCCGGCCCCAGGCGACCACCGCGCGCGCGTAATCCACGCGCTCACGCTCCCAGCGCGCGAGCGCCTCGCCGTCGCCCAGCGCCGCGGCCAGGGTGGCGGCGTCGTCCGCCGCCTTGGACACGCCGAGACCGACGTGCGGGCGGGCGGTGGCGGCGGCATCGCCGATCAGGACGACCCGTTCGTAGACCAGGCGCTCGCAGCAAAAGTCGACCATGCCCTGGATGAACGGATGCGCGGTGGCGTCGATGATGGCGCAGGCCTGCGGCGCCAGCAGCGCGTGGGCGGTTTCGCGCATCGTCGCAACAATGTCGGGGCGCAGGCGGTCATGCGGAATGCCGTGCTCGTAGTAGCGGCCTTCGCTGTCGGTGAGATGATCGCGCAGCACGTCGTCGTCGGCGCTGCGGTACCAGCCCCAGTTGTACCAGCGGCGTCCTGCTTCGAGGGCGTCGTCGGGCCCGGCGACGAGATAGCCCAGCCAGTGTCCGCCCGGCGCCATGCACAGCGCCATGCGGTGCGCGACCTGCTCGAGCACGGACGGTGGCACCCGTGCCTCGTCGATCAGTCCGCGCCAGCCGAGGTAGCCGACGTAGGCCGGAACGATGGCCGGCGCAACCAGTCCGCGCACGCTGGAGCGGGCGCCGTCGGCACCGATCAGCCACTCGCCGGAGACCCGGCTGCCGTCCTCGAACACCGCGGTGACCGCGTCGCCGCTGTCCTCGATCGCGGTCAGGGCATGGCCGGCGTGGTATTCGGCAGGGTCGAGCTGGGCCCGGGCGAAGCGGTAGATGAGGCCCCAGGAGGTCATGATCTGCGGCATGTCCAGGCGCCCGATCTCGTTACCTTCGCGGTCGAACTGCACGCGCCCGTCCGAGCGCACGCCCATCTCGTCGCGCAGCTCGATGCCGGCGCCGCGCAGGGCGTCATAGAGCTCGTCGTGGGTGGCGATGCCGGCGCCACGGTTGATCAGGGCGCTGCCGGCACGTTCGTGCACGCTCACCGACCAGCCGTGGCTCTTGAGGGCGATGGCGGCGAACAGGCCGGCCATCGAGCCCCCGATGATGATCGCGCGCCCGCGGCTCATACCGGTGCGTCGTGCATGGCCTCGCGCAGGGCCGCGGCCGCCTCGTCCAGTGCCCTGATGGCGAGGTCGACCTTGCCGCCCATGCGCGCGAAGCCGTGGATGGTGCCGCTGAACGGGCGGTAGGTGACGGCAACGCCGGCGCGCTCCAGCGTGCGCGCGTAGTCGGCGGCCTCGTCGCGCAGCGGATCGTACTCCGCGGTGACGATGTAGGCCGGGGGCAGGCCGCCGTGATCGGCAGCCAGTGCCGGTGACGCGCGCGGATCGCTGCGCAGCGCGCGGTCGCCCAGGTACCAGTCGGCGAACTGGTCCATGGCCTTGACGCTGAGCAGGTAACCGCTGGCGTTGACGCGCAGGGACTCGTTGTCAGCCGTGAAGTCGACCGCCGGATAGAGCAGAAGCTGCAGGCGCAGCTTTACCGTCGGGTCGTCACGCACGGCAAGCGCGGCGCCGGCAGCGAGATTGCCGCCGGCCGAGTCGCCGCCGACGGCGAGCCGTTCGGGATCGAGCCCGAGCTCCGCGGCATGTGCCGCAACCCAGCGCAGTGCGGCGCAGGCATCGTCGTAGGCGGCCGGGAACCGGTGCTCCGGCGCGAGGCGGTAATCGACGGCGATGACGACCACGCCGGCGGATGCGGCGAGGTAACGGCACAGGTGGTCGTGCGAGTCGAGGTCGCCGACGACCCAGCCGCCGCCGTGCAGGTAGACCAGCGCCGGTGCGGATGCACTCGTGCCGCGTGGCCGGTACAGGCGCAGCGGCAGGTTGGAAGCCGGCCCCGGCATCATCAGGTTGGCGACGCTGTCGAGCGCCGGGGTCGCATGGCAATAGACCGCGTTGGCGGCGCTGTAGCTCGCGCGAATGGCGTGGTAGTCGTCAGCGTCGAAGGGCGGTCCGGCGGCGTTGGCGGCGTCCACGATCGCCTGGCATTGCGGGTCTAGCGGCATGGCCCCCGTAGTATAGCCGTGCCGCCAGCGCGTGCGGCTGAGGCAAAAAAAATCGCCGCCCCCGTGCGGGAGCGGCGATGCGTGGCCGCGGACGGCTTCAGGAGGTCGCGACCGAGCGCAGCAGCCAGGCTGATTTCTCGTGCACGCGCACGCGCTGCGTGAGCAGGTCGGAAGTGCCGATGTCGGTCAGCTCCCCGGAGTCGACGATCGCCGCCTTGATGCGATTGGCGATGCGGCTGTGCAGGTCGGCGAGCTGCTTGAGCTGCAGCGGAACCTCGGCGGCGCTGTCGATGTCTTCCAGCGTCGACAGATCAGACATCTGGTCGAACGTGGCCGGCGCCGGATAGCCCAGCGCGCGGATGCGCTCGGCAATCTCGTCGATGGCTTCGAACAGCTCACGGTACTGTTCCTCGGTCAGCTTGTGCAGGCCGAAAAAGGCGCGGCCCTGACCGTTCCAGTGCAGGTTCTGGGTATTGAGCAGCAGGCGGTAGGTGTCGGCGAGCACGGAACTCAGGGTGTGTTGCAGTGCCGCCAGGGAATTCTGGTCGGGCGCGAATTCGCGCAGCGGGGCGGGATTGATGTGACTTGCGGTGGCGCGTGTCATGTGGCCTCCATGTGTGAAATGAAACCACAGGCTAACAAGATAGTTGCGATAACGCAAATATTGCGAGACCATTGCCCCGTGAACGCGACCGTAACCACACCGGATAGTGAGCCGCTGAGTGCGCTGCGCGAGCTCGATCGCGGATTGCGTTACGCGCGGCGCGAGCTGGGTCCGGACGTGACCCTGCAGCGCCTGCTGATCCTGATCGCGGTGCACGGCCACGAGGGTGCGAGCCAGAGCGAGCTCCTGGCACACCTGGATTCGACCTCGATTACCGCCCTGTCGCGCAACCTGGCGGATCTCAGCGCCCGGACCTCGCGCAAGACCGTAGGCCCCGGCCTGATCGAGCTGCGCACCGATCCGCTCAACCTGCGCCGCAAGCAGGTCTTTCTCACCGCGCGCGGCCGGCGCTTCTTCGCGCGCTGGCCGGCCGCGCGCGCGCAGGGCGTTACTCGCCGGCGAGTGTGAACACCGCGTCCATCGCGGCCTGCCGGGTCGGGATCAGCGCCTGGTACTCGGCCGAGTCGTACCATTTCTGCGCCGCGGCGCGATCGGGAAACTCCAGCACCACCATGACCTGGTGCGGGCTGTCGCCGGCCAGCGCGGTCGACGGTCCGCGACACACGACCTTGCCACCGTGCGCGGCGACGGTCGGGCCGGCGCCGGCGCCGTACTCCTGCATTTTCTGGTCATCGAGAATGTTGGCGTGAACGACGACGTATGCGCTCATGGGAACTCCTTGCTCGGCAGTGTGGTTAATGGGTGGCTGGTCGCGGCGCTCACGTCACGGCGACCGGACGGCGGCAGCGCCGCGGCGGATTCTAGCGCGCCGCGGGTCTTGCCTCAGCGCTTGTAGAACGGCGGAATCCGGGCGTCGTAATTGATCCAGATGGATTTTGCCTCGGTGTACTCGTCGAGGCACTCGGTGCCGAGGTCGCGGCCGAACCCGGATTGTCCGACACCGCCGAATGGCGAGCCCGGGTGCACCCGCTTGTAGCAATTGACCCACACCATGCCGGCCTCGATGGCGTCGGCGACGCGGTGGGCGCGCGCGAGATCGGTCGTCCACAGACCGCTGCCGAGACCGTAAGGCGTGTCGTTGGCGAGGGCGACGGCTTCCTCCTCGTCGCTGAAGCGGGTGACCGAGACGAACGGCCCGAACACTTCTTCACGGAACACCGTGTCGCCCGGCCTGGCCTCGACCACGGTCGGTTCGAGGAAGCAGCCGCGGGCGAGCGCGGCATCGGCAGGCGCGCCGCCGCCCGTGAGCACCGTGTTGCCCTCCTTGCGGCACAGCTCGAGGTAACTCAGCACCCGTTCCTGGTGCATGCGCGACGTCAGCGGGCCCATCTCGGTCTCGGGATCCAGTGGATCGCCGAGCCGGATCGATTCCGCGAGAGCGATGAACTTCTCCAGGAAGGCGTCGGCGATGCGTTCGTGCAGCAGCAGGCGCGAGCCGGCGATGCAGGCCTGGCCCTGGTTGTGGAAGATGGCGAACGCCGAGCCGCCAACCGCGGCGGGGAGCACGGCGTCCTCGAACACGACGTTCGGCCCCTTGCCGCCGAGCTCCAGCGAGACGCGCTTGAGGTTGCCGGCGGAGGCCTCGACGATGCGGCGCCCGGTGGCGGTGGAGCCGGTGAACGCGATCTTGTCGACGTCCGGATGCTCGGCGAGGCGCTGGCCGGCGAGGTGCCCGTAGCCCGGCACGATGTTGATCACCCCGGGCGGGAAGCCGACCTCGTGCATCATCTCGGCCAGGCGCAGGGTCGTAAGCGGCGTGATCTCCGACGGCTTCATGACCACCGTGTTGCCTGCCGCCAGTGCCGGGCCGAGCTTCCAGCTGCAGAACATGAGCGGGAAGTTCCACGGCACGATCTGGCCGACCACGCCGACCGGCTGGCGCTTGACGACGTTGAGGAAGCCCGGCTCCACCGGAACCTGGCGACCGTCGATCTTGTCGGCCATGCCGGCGAAGTAGCGGAAATTGAGCAGGGTGCGCGGCACGTCGAGGAAGCGCGTGTCCTTGATTGGGTGGCCGGTGTCGATGGCCTCGAGCTCGGCGAGCTCGTCGAAGCAGGCCTCCATCTTCTCGACCAGCTTGTAGAGCAGCCGGCCGCGCTCGGAGGCGGCCAGCGCGGCCCACGCCGGGAAAGCGGCGCGCGCAGCGGCGACTGCGCGATCGACGTCCGCCGCGCGCGCCTCGGCGATCTCGACCAGGCAGCTGTCGTCGAACGGGTTGCTGACCGGGATGCGCGTGCCGGCCGCGCCATCGACCCATTCGCCGCCGATGAAGAGCTGGCGCGGCAGCCTGTCGATGTCTACTACTCTGGCCTGGTCGAGCATGCTGGTGTCTCCTGCGGGCGGGGTGCAAGGTCGTCAAACGGGAAGCGCGCGGTCGTTTGCACCGGCCGGCGCGGGGCGTCCACACGCGCCGGCAGACTGCCGGCGCAGCGATGGAGGGTTAGATCTCGGCCGCTGTGGGCGGCAGCTCGCCCGAGGCGTAGCGCAGCTCCAGGCCCGGCGTCATGTTCTCCCACACCAGCAGCATGGAGCGCTTGGGCGAGTAGCCACGGTGCGAGATGTCGGCCGGCATGGCGGCCACGTCACCGGCCTTCATGGTCACCACGGCCTTGGGCGCGGCGGTGTTCTTGTCGCCGATCTGCCAGGTGATCTCGTCGGAGAGCTGCAGGAACCACTCGACGCGGTCGTTGCCGTGCTGGATCGGCAGGATGTGCTCCTCGGAGGTCGGGCAGTAGGCACTTTCCCCGACCACCGAGACGATCGAGGGATTCCACGTTACCGGCGAGCGCGACAGGTAGGCGAACAGGTTGAAGGCCGAGAGCTGCCCCTCGAAGCCGGGCTCGCAGTGCACCTCGGGCTCCGACTGGTCGACGTCGTTGAAGTGGCGGTTGACGGGGAAGCCGCGCGCGTCGGTACGCAGCTCGGTGTCGCCGTCGAGGCCGACGAAGCGCTCGGCCAGCTCGCGCTGGAAGTTGACCGCGGCGTCGTTGTTGCCGTTCTTGGAGCCGTAGGGCGTGCCGGTTTCCAACGGCGCCGCGAACGGGTCGAAGCCGGCGTTGGTCCAGTCGGACAGCAGCGAGCGGAAGCAGGCCATCAGCCGGTTGGCATCGAAGCGCTCCATGTAATCGGTGCCGGCCGCCTTGTAACCGGCGTTGTAGCTGCCGACGAAGACGTCGACCGAGCCGTAGTGATTGACGGTGCCGAAGACGTCGTCGAAATTGACCCAGCCGTAGAAGAAGCCCCACGCCACGTCACGCATCATCGCGCGCAGGAAGCTGCCGACGTCACTGACGTAGGTGCCCCTGGGGTAGGTCACGCGGGCGAAGTACTCGTCGCGTTCGAAGGTGAAGCCGCCGATGCGGTAGACGTGGTATCCGTAGCGCTCGTCCAGCGTCTCGCGGTGCGCCTCGTCGATGATGGTGACGTCGTCGTGTACGTGATCGGTTGCGGTTGCCATGCGTGCGCTCTCCGGTAGTCAGTGTTGGCAGATGTCGGCCCAGCGTTCGATGGACTCGTCGCCGAGGATCGACTGCAGCAGGACCACGCCTACGCCGGCGGGACGGATCTGGTAGGCGGCGCCGGCCGGCAGCAGCGCCTGGTGGCCGCGCCCCAGCCGGACGTGGCCCATCGCCCGGCCGGCCGGTGCGCCGTCCAGCCGCACCGCGCCGGGATGGTCGGCATGCGGCACCAGTGCGGCGTCATCGGGCTTGACGAAGTGGATCTCCATCGCGCCCTGCATCGACAGCGCGGTCTCGTCGTGCGCGCACAGGTACCATGGTGAGTCGCCCTCGGCGCGCGCGCACTCGATGGTGAACTCGAGGTTGCGCGCGATGACGACCCGTTCCCAGGGCGCCGACTGTTCGGCGACCTCGAACATGTTTGAGAACAGGTAGCGGCCGGCCTGTTCGTCCCCGATGATCTCGACGCCGCCCTTGACGTAGTCGCCGGTCGCGGCGAAGCGGGTTGCTGTGGTCATGGCACTCTCCTTGCAGCCGGCGCCACGGCGCCGTTACGGGCAATCAATGTTAGGCAGTCCCGCCGCCACCGTACACGATGCGGCGCAGCATGCGGAATCGCGGCTCACACCATCGGCTCGACCTTGTCCGGATCGCGGGCCGCGGCGAAGAGGTCGGCGAGATTGGGGTTCTGCGGGTCCGGCACGCTGTCTGCCCCCTCCGCCTCGATCAGCCGGCGCAGGGCGCGGCGGCAGCGTTCGGGGCCGGCGTCGGTCTGCAGCATGACGTGGTCGACGTCGCTGATGTCGTTGCCGCCGCGGCTGCGGATGAGGGCCTGCTGGGCCTCGATCATGGGTTTGTCCTGGCCGCCGAAGGCCGCCTTGATGGCCTCGGCCCAGGCCGCACCGGCGGACGGGTCGTCCTGCGCGTAGGCGCGCGACACGCCCCAGAAGTAGTAGGTGCTGCCAGCGTCGCGCGGGGTCAGGATATCGGTGCCGTACATCCAGATGCCTTCTTCGCGCGGGCGGCCCGCCGGAGTGATGCCGACGTCGAGCAGCATGTGCGCCGGCGCGTCCCAGCGCATGTACAGCCAGTGATCGACCGGCTTGCCGTAATGGTCGAACATCGCGTCCCACGCCGGCGGGGCAAGGCCGTCCGGACACCAGCGGTTGGACCAGATGGTGGTACCGGCCTGGTGCACGTGATGCTCGCCACGCTTGATCGCATCGGAGCCGAGGATGCCTTCGTGCACGAACTCGACATGGGTCAGGTCCATCAGGTTGTCGGTGATCAGCTCGTAGTAGCCGTGCATTTCGATCACGCCCTTGACGGTCGGAAAGCGCGGGTCGGTGTGACAGGAGAAATCGGGGATGGTGGCGGGGTCGGCGTAGGCCGGATCGCCCATCCAGATCCACAGCATGTCGTGCGCTTCCTCCAGCGGGTAGCGCCGGCAGCGCGCACGCGACGGGATCTTGCCGCTGCCGTGCGGGTTGAGCACGCAGCGGCCCTCGCGATCGAAACGCAGGCCGTGGTAGGGACATTCGACGATGTCGCCGTGCAGCTTGCCCATGTGCAGGGGCGCCGAGCGATGCGGGCAGGCGTTGTCCAGGGCCACCGCGACGTTGTCGGGATCGCGATAGAAGAGTACCGAGCGGCCGATGATGGTGCGTTCGAACAAGGCCTGTCCGACCTCGTCACTCCACGCCGCCGCGTACCATGCGTTGTCCAGGAACGGGGTGCTCATGTCGGCCCTTGCCCTCGCGATCGGGATCCCTCACCGGCGCCGCCCCGGTCCCGCTGCCGGTCGCGGCAGGCGCATTCTAGCGTCAGTGTACCGCGCGGTACATAGTGCGCCGCAGCACCGTGGCGGCGCGATTGGCGCGCCGTTAGCCCTCTGCTAAGTTGCAGCGCGTCAGGCGGGAAACCCGAGGCGATGACCCCAGCAGTTGTGCGGCGCAGCTCCGGCGAGGTGCGCGAGACCATTCTCAAAGAGGCGACAGCCCTGTTCGTCGCCCACGGCTACGCCGGCACCAGCATGAACGAGCTGAACGCTCGCGTCGGCGGCTCCAAGGTCACGCTGTACAAGCACTTCGGCAACAAGCGCAAGCTGTTCGCCGCGGTGCTCGATCACGTGCTCGCTGATCACATGGCCCAGCTCGACGCGGTCGACTTCGACAGCCCCGATCTGGAAGGCGGCCTGGAGGCGATCGCCCGCCAGACGCTGGGTACGGTGTCGTCGCCGGAGGCGATGGGTTTGTGGCGGCTGCTCTACGTCGAGGCGCCGCGCTCGCGTTACCTCGGCGAGCTGTTCATCAGCCACGGCCCGGCCAAGTCGCTGGCGGGCATCGAGCGCTTCTTCGCACGCCACGCCGAGCGCGGACACCTGCGCTGCCGCGATCCGAAGCGCGCGGCCGACTACTTCCTCGGCATGCTGCTGCACAAGCCCATGCTCTACCGTTACGTCGAGATGGAAGCGCCGCTGACGCGGCGCCAGCTGGGCGCCCGGGCGCGGCGCGTCAGCCGTGACTTCCTGCGCATGTGCGAGGCGTTGTGAGCGCGGTGGGGACGAGGGACCGCGTCCGAGCGACGGAAAAACAAAGCGTCGCTTCCCCGCAGCCATCGCCGCAGCCGGCGGACGACTCCCGGAACCACTCGTCCTCGTTCACGCCGTTACCCGCTTGATTGGTCTCGTCGAGCGCTTAGCTGCCAGCGAAGCGAGCATTGCCTCGTCAACGGTATCGAGTGCGGCGACCACGGTATGCGCCGGCAGTGGCCCTCGTACATACGTGCCAGGTTGTGCGACGACCGCGACGACGGTCATACCGGCGCGGCGCGCCGCGGCCACGCCTTCCGGCGAGTCCTCGAAAACGAGGCAGTGCTGCGGCTCGGCTCCGAGACGGCGGGCGGCGAGTGCGTAGACATCGGGCTGTGGCTTCGGTCGCGCAACGTCGTCGGCGGTGACCACGACGTCGAATCCGGCGCCCGGGTCCAGTTGCGCCAGCATGACGTCGCACACCCGCGCCGGCGCATTGGTCGCGATGCCGGTAGTCAAACGCAGTGTCCGGCACAGGGACAATACCTGCGTTACGCCCGGCATTATGGTGACCCCGCGCGCGGCAAGTCCGCGCACGCGGTCGATTACGCGGGCCTCGACGTCAGACAGCGACGGCCCGTCCCAGGGACGACGCGTGAACCAGAACCGTGTGACGGCGGCGGTCGACAACCGCGCAGTCGCGCGCTGGTCGCGCGCCGTCACGTCAACCCCCAGAGAGCCGAATACCTCACGCTCCGCACGCGCCCACAGCGGGGCGGAGTCGACCAGCAACCCGTCGAGGTCAAAGATTGCCGCGCTGAACATCCGGATCCACCATCATGCAGCCTGTTGACGCGTCTCCTGTGGAGGCAACGTAGCGTTGCAGCATACCCCGGCGAAGGCCGCGTGAGACCGCGACCGCGGGCCGCTGCTCGAGCGCACCCGGGGTGATGTCGACGTCCAGCGTGCCGTCGGCGAGGTCGATGACGATTCTGTCTCCATCGATGAGCCGCGCTATCGGGCCGCCGACCGCGGCTTCGGGCACGACATGGCCGACGATCATGCCGTGAGAACCGCCCGAGTAGCGGCCGTCGGTCACGAGTGCGACGCGACCGCCCAGACCGGCACCGACGAGCGCCGCGGACGGTGCCAGCATCTCCGGCATTCCGGGGCCGCCGCGCGGTCCCTGACCCCGGATAACGACCACGTCACCGGCGACGATTTCACGCCGCTCGAGCGCGCCGAGCATGGCTGCCTCGGTTTCGAACACCCGGGCGGGTCCACTGAAGCGGTCGACGCCGACGCCGCTTGCCTTTGCCACGGCGCCGCCCGGTGCCAGGTTTCCGCGCAGCACGTGAATGTGACCGCGTGACGAAAGCGGTGCGTCGACGGGCCGCAGGAACTCTTGTGTCGGCGACAGGCCAGGTAAATTGGCCAGGTTCTCAGCAAGCGTGTGACCGGTGACGGTCGGACAGTCACCGTCGATCAACCCTGCGCGGAGCAGCTCCTTGAGCACGGCCGGTGTCCCGCCGGCCGCATGCACGTCGGCCATCAGGTAAGGTCCGGCCGGTTTCAAGTCGGCAAGCCGGGGCGTGCGCGCGGCCACGGTCTCGACGTCATCGAGCCCCAGGGGAACGTCCACCGTGCGGGCAAGGGCGAGCAAATGCAGGACGGCATTGGTCGAGCCGCCCAACGCCATGACCACGGCCAACGCATTCTCGAACGCCGTGCGGGTAAGCAGCAGACTCGGTTTCAGGTCAGTTTCGAGAAGATTGCGGACCACGGCACCTGCCTGCCGGCACTCGTTCAGTTTCGCGTCTGACAATGCCGGAAGTGACGAACTGTAAGGCAGCGACAGACCCAGTGTCTCGATAACCACCGCCATGGTGCTCGCCGTGTACATACCACCGCACGCGCCGGCGCCCGGACAAGCATGGTCGACGATCGCTGCATGTTGATCCGCATCGATGCGGCCGGAGAGCAACTCGCCGTACGCCTGGAAGGTGCTGACGACGTCGATGCGCTCACCGTCGAGTCTGCCTGGTTCGATGTGCCCGCCGAATACGATGAGCGAGGGGCGGTCGACGCGCGCGACCGCGAGCAGACAGCCGGGCAGATTCTTGTCACAGCCAGGAATGGACACGTTTGCGTCGTAAGCGTGGGCACGCATCACCATTTCGATCGAGTCAGCGATCAGGTCACGGGACGGAAGCGAATAGCACATCCCTTCGCCGCCCATGCACAAGGCATCGTTAACGCCGCTCGCGGCGAAACCGAGACCCACGAGACCGGCGTCGACCATGCTCTCCCGCGCCGCGTTCACGAGCCTCGGCAAGTGCATGTTGCAGGTACTGCCGTCGAGCCAGACAGTCGATATGCCGACCTGCGGCTTGTGCAGGTCGTCGCGTGTCAGGCCCGCGCCGCGAAGGATCGCCTGCGCCGGGCCGCGCGCCGGATTCGTGGTCAGCGCTCGGCTGAACGAATTGAGAGCCACTTTCACACCTCCGTCGGTCAGATGAGGTCGACAGGGTCGGCCAGGCGATTGATACTGTCTAATACATAATTGAATCCATTCAAGACTTAAAAAGTATGAATAAGCCGATCGAGACGCGCCTGCTGCACTACTTTCTCGCCGTCGCGGACGAGCAGCACATCGGTCGGGCGGCGGCTCGACTGCACATATCGCAGCCGCCCCTGAGTCGGCAGATGCACGATCTGGAGCGGCGCATCGGCGTCGACCTGTTCCGACGCGACGGGCGCGGCATCGCATTGACCACGGCAGGCGTCGCTTTCCGTGCGGATGCCGCGCGCGTGCTGGACGCCCTCGCCGATGCCGAGCGCCAAGCACGCCGGGTTGCCGACGGAGTGCGCGGCCGGCTCCGCCTGGCCTTCGTGAGCACGACGCTGTACAACCTCCTCCCCCGTCTCGTGCGTGCCTTCCGCGGTGAACACCCGGAGGTCCATATCGAGTTGCTCGAGCGCACGGCTGACGCCCAGCTCGAGGCCTTTGCCCGCGGATCGATCGATATCGGCCTGATGCTGTGCGCGTCGCCCACCGACGGTATCGAATTGATCCCGATGCTCGAGGAACCCCTGGTCGTCTGCATGCCGGATACGAGCCCGGCGGCGTCGACCGAAACCATCGACGTTGTCGCACTGCGGGACGAACCGTTCGTTATGGTCCGGCGAGAGCTCGCACCCGGGCTCTACGACCGAATCGTCGGGTTCGCCGAGCGCGCCGGCTTCGCATTACGGATCGGTCAGCAGGCAGTGCAGATGCAGACCGTGATTGGCCTCGTATCCGCCGGGGTCGGTGTCGCACTCGTACCGCGGTCGATGCGCGGACTGGCGCGTCCCGGCGTGGTTTATCGTGATTTGAGTCCGAACCCGCCCGTCGTCGAAACACAGCTCGCATGGCGCAAAGACTCCGACAACCCGGTTTCTCATCGCTTCGTGCACCATGCGCGCAACGCCGGCATCGCGGACCGGGCACTGTCAGAGGGACCGACCGGCTGAATGGTTTCCGATGCCGGCGCGATGCCCGCCGCGCACCGCTGGTGCCGTCTGTCAGGCCGGACCCGAACTCAGCGCGGACCGCATCGGCCGCCACGGACTGAGTGCTTCCAGCTCGAGGTCGGAACATGGTTCGACCGAGCACAGCAGTACGCAGCCGTCGGCGCGCCTGGCGGGATCGGCGAGCGCGTGCTTGGAGCGGCGGCGCAGGGCTGCCACCTCGCCGGTCAGCAGCCGCGCGCGGCAGATCGCGCAGCGGCCCTGCAGGCAGCCGGTGGTCAGGGCGTAGCCGGCGGCGGCGGCGGAACGCACCACGGAGCGACCGGCCGTCGCCGCAAAACGCACCGGGGCGTCATTGCCATGGCGCAGGGTGACCATGTAGCGGGCGACAGGCACGGGCGCGGCTAGCCGGGATCCGGGATCGCGGCCGGGTTGGGCACCACGAAGCCGCGCTGCACCGCCGGCCGCGCGGCTATCTCGCGGTACCAGCGCAGCACGTTGGGGTAGCGCGCGAAGTCGACTCCCTGCCACTCGTAGCGCGCGATCCAGGGCCAGGTTGCGATGTCGGCGATGGTGTACTCGTCGCCGGCGATCCAGGCGTGCGCGGCGAGCCGCTGGTCGAGCACGCGGTACAGGCGCGCCGCCTCGTTCCGGTAGCGCGCCGTGGCGTACTCCGACTTGTCCGGGTTGAAGTGCACGAAGTGATGCGCCTGGCCGAGCATGGGCCCGGCGCCACCCATCTGCCACATCAGCCATTCCAGCGCGCGCCAATGCGCGTCGCCCGATGCGGGCAGCAGGCGGCCGGCCTTGTTGGCGAGGTAGATCAGAATCGCGCCCGACTCCATCAGGCTCAGATCGCTGTCGCGATCGACGATGGCCGGGATCTTGTTGTTCGGGCTGATGGCGAGAAACGCCGGCGCGAACTGCGCGTCACTGGTGATGTCGATCGGGTGCACGGTGTACGGCAGGCCGAGCTCTTCGAGCATGATCGAGACCTTGCGGCCGTTCGGCGTGGACCAGGTGTAGAGGTCAATCACGGCGTGGCATCCTCCTTCACGGGGCGGGCGCCGGCCAGCGCCTGCTGCAGCAGGTGCAGCACGCCGTCCCTGGTGACCGGGCGCGGATTGACGATGTCGCTCTCGGTGGCGATGTCGGCGATGCGTTCGAGATCGGCGGCGCCGATGCCGAGCGCGGCGAGCGAGGTCGGCAGCCCGAGGCGGCTGGCGAGATCGTGGATCGCGCCGGCCGCGTCATCGGCGCCCAGCGCCGCGGCGATGCGCGCCATGCGCTCGGGGACCGCCGGCGCGGCGTAGGCGACCGAGTAGGGCAGCAGCACGGTGTGGGTCTCGGCGTGCGGTGTGTCGTAGCTGCCGCCGAGCGTGTGGCACAGGCGGTGGTGCAGGCTGGTGACGCCGGCGCCGAGCGCCGCGCCGGCCAGCGCCGCGCCGTAGAGCAGCTGCTCGCGCGCGGGCAGCGCGCCGGGTTCTGCCATCACCTGCGGCAGGCTGTCCGCGATGGCGCGGATCGCTTCCAGCGCCATCAGCGTGATGATCGGATTGGTGCGCGGGTCCTTGGCATTGATTACCGCCTGGGCCAGCGCGTTCATGCCACTGGGGCCGGCGACCGCGGGTGGCAGACCGAGCGTGAGCTCGGCGTCGTAGATGGTCAGCCGCGGCAGCACGGCGGCATCGCGGCCGGTGCGCTTGCGACCGTCCTCGGTCAGTCCCCATATATTGGTCATCTCGGAGCCGGCGTAGGTCGTCGGCACCGCGATCAGCGGCAATCCCGCGCGCAGCGCCAGGGCCTTGCCGAGACCGGTGGTCGAGCCGCCGCCGATGCTCACGCTGCAGTCGCAGCCGAGTCCCTGCGCGGCGCCGGCCGCGGCGTCGGCCGTCGCGAGCGGCACGTGCATGCGCGCCTGGTCGAAGATGCCGGCGGCGCGTGTACCGAGCAGCGCGGCGAGGCGTTCGGCATCGCCGCGTTGCTCCGGCGTCGACAGCACCAGCGCACGCGACAGGGCGAGCTCGTCCATACGCCCGGGTAGGGAGGCAAGGCTGCCGGCGCCGAAGGCGACGTTCCAGGGCAGCATGCGGAGTTCGAACGGGGACATGCGGGGGTACCGTGGTCGCGCGCGGGAGGAGCATGATATGCCGCCGCGCGCGGCTCGCCCAAGCGCGCCGATTGGCTGGCGTCCGCGCACCGTGATAGCGTGGCGCGATTCCATCCGTGCGAGGAGCCGCCCATGGCCGCCAGCGATCCCGGAAAGTTCATCACCCGCCATCATCACATCACCATCGCCACCGGTGGCGCCCAGGAGTGCTACGACTTCCACACCAAGGTGCTGGGTATGAAGAGCGTCAAGAAGACCGCCTTCTACGACGGCGAGGTGCCGATTTACCACCTCTACTACGGCAATGACAACGGCGACGAGAGTTCCCTGGTAACGACCTTTCCGGTCGCGCACACCGGCATCAAGGGGCGCAAGGGATCCGGCCAGGTCGGCAACCTGAGTCTCTCGGTGCCGAGCGCCGCGCTGTCGTTCTGGCACGATCGCCTGCGCGAGCACGGTTTCGAGGTCACCGAGGACGAGCGTTTCGGCGAACGTTATCTCGACTTCCAGCATCCCTGCGGCGTGGACTACTCACTGGTCGGCATCGACGACGACCCGCGCACGCCGCACACCAGGGGGCCGGTCCCCGCCGAGCTCATGATCCGCGGCACGCATGCCATCTCCGTGACCACGCGTGACATGGAGATGATGAACGAGTTCCTGCAACTCGGCTGGGGCGGTACGCGGGTCGCCGAGGATGGTAACCACGTGCGCTACCAGCTCGGCGAGGGCGGCACCGGCACCTACATCGATTTCGAGGTCCTGCCGGATCGCAAGCCAGGCAGCTGGATCGTCGGCGAGGGCACGGTGCACCACATGGCCTTCCAGATCGGCAGTCACGAGCAGCAGGATCAGCTCAAGTTCCACCTCGAGGGCATGGGCTATACCGACGTCTCGGACGTCAAGGATCGGGGTTACTTCGATTCCATCTACGTGCGCACCCCGTCGGGCGCCATGTTCGAGGCGACCGTGACCCACGACGATGGCTTCACCTGCGACGAGAGCAGCGATCGCCTGGGCCTCGAAGTCATGGTTTCGCCGCAGCTCGACATGAGCAAGGAAGAGCTGCTCTCGCAGCTCGGTTACCTGCGCGACTGAAGGCGGGGCGACGCCGGGCTGCGAACGCCCGGCGTCGCCTGCGCGGCGGTAATCCGTCACAACTTTTCCACTGCCGCCACAATCGTTTACAGGCTTACCCTCACAAACCCCGTCCCTACACAGTTCTTCACAGACGCGGCGCCCGCCGCACACGTAAGCTCCGTCCAAATCTTTCCGACGCCCGGATTGTTCCGGTCGCGAAACACCTTGGAGCACACGTGATGAACAAGAAGAAGTCCCTGGTCCTCGCGGGCCTGCTGATGTGCAGTGCCGGCGGTGCATCCGCCAACCTGATCAACGACAACTACCGCGGCAGCGATGCGCACGGACATGGTGACGTCATCGGCAGTGACAGCCTGTTCCAGATCACCCATGCCGACGTCTCGCTGGCCGGCAGCATCGTCACCGTCGACATCTACACCAACCTGGCCGGGCGCGCCGACGAGAGCCTGTTCGCGAGCTACACCAACACCGTTCCCGGGCAGAGCCGTGGTATCGGCTATGGCGACGTCTTCCTGTCCAACCTGTGGACACCGGCCGGCCCGGCTCCGTATGCCGGCGACAACCACGCCAACGGCACGCGCTGGTTCTACGGCTTCTCGATCGATGGCGACCGCTGGACCGACGCCGGCGGCACTGGCACGTTGTACGCCCTCAACGGCGCGACCAACGATGCCAACGCGCTGCTCACCGACGACTTCATGAGCGGTGCGATCTTCCGCAACGGACAGGAGGTCGCGGTCGATCGCAACGCCGACGTCACTGCGCTGTCCAGCGGCACCTGGTCGGTCACCGCGGGCAGCAAGGTCAGCTACACCTTCGATATCGCCGGCACCGCGCTGTGGAACCCGACCGGGTTGACCTCGCTCGCCGTGCACTGGGCAATGACCTGCGGCAATGACACCATCGAGGGCGAGACCAGCTTTGCCCCGCAGCCGCCGCCGAACACGGTACCCGAGCCGGCCGCACTGGGTCTCGCCATGCTCGGTCTCGCCGGCATGGGCGGGCGCCTGCGCCGCCGCCGCACCAGCTGATCCGATGACCTGCGCGCCTGCGGCGCGTCTTCCCCCGCACGGCCGCGGCGGCACCTGCCGCCGCGGCCATCCGCATCCAGCGCGACCGGCCTATTTCTCCAGGCCGAGCTCGCGCAGGTGTTCCTCCAGAAAGTCGACGCGATCGTTGCCCCAGAAAATCTGCTCGCCGACGACGAAGCTGGGCACGCCGATCACACCGAGCTCCATCGCCTCCGCCCAGTTGTCCTGCAGGCGGCGCCGGTTGTCGCCGGAGTCGAGCGCGGCACGGGCGCTGTCCGCATCGATGCCCAGCGGCGCGGCAATCTCCAGCAGCACCTCGTGCTGGCCGATGTCGCGACCTTGCGCCCACTCCGCCCACATCACCGCCTTGACGTAATCCGCCAGCACGCCCTGGCTCTCGGCAGCGCAGGCGAGCAGCGCGGCCGGGGTCGGGTCGGTGGTGATCGGCGGCGGGTTGAACGGCACCTCCAGGCGGCGGCACCAGCGCGCCACGTCCTGCCGCGTCAGGGGCACCTTGACCTTGGCGCGCTCCGGCGCGGAGCGGCCGTCCCAGCCGCCCAGTGAGCGCCACTGGAGATCGATGTCGAAGCGTGCCAGGCGTTCGAACAGGGAATGCGACACCAGGTAACAGTAGGGACTGCGGAAGTTGAAGAAGACCTTGACGGCAGTACCACTCATCGGTGCGCTCCGTGACCTCGCGGGGGAGCAATTCTAATCCAGATCCGCACCGCTATACTGGCCGCTCGCGAAGGGAGGGACGGAACACGGTGGACAGTGCGAGCGTGGCGTACCCGCAGCGCCGGCCACGGTTCCTGCCCAGCGGTCGTTGCGCAGAACCCGGCCAGGCCGGCTTGCCGCGCGCCGTGAACGGGCACTGCCGCGAAGTCGGATGAACGCTTCAGCGTCGAGCGGTGGCGAGGCGGTGGCGGCGGCGCTGCGCGCGCACGCGGTCGAGCGCGTCTACTGCGTGCCGGGCGAGAGCTACCTCGCGGTCGTCGACGCACTCTACGACGCGCGCGACGCCATCCGCCTGGTGGTCTGCCGGCACGAGGCCGGCGCGGCGTTCATGGCCGCGGCCGAAGCGCGGCTGAGTGGCCGCCCCGGTGTGTGTTTCGTCACCCGCGGACCGGGTGCGAGCAACGCCGCCATCGCGCTGCACGTTGCGCGTCAGGGGTCGATACCGCTGGTGCTCGGCGTCGGCCAGGTCGCGCGCGACAAGCTCGGCCGCGAGGCGTTCCAGGAGCTCGACTACGAGGCCTGTTTCGCACCGCTGGCGAAGCACGTCGAGCAGGTCGGCTCGGCGGCGGCGCTGCCGGACGCGTTCACGCGCGCTTTCGAGTGCGCACAGGCCGGCCGGCCCGGGCCGGTGGTGCTGGCCTTGCCCGAGGACGTGCTCGCCGAGCGCGGCGCCTGGCCGTCGCTGCCGCCGCTGACGATCGCGTGTCCGGCACCGGACCCCGCGGCGCTGGAGCGCGTGCTCGCACTGCTGCGCGCGGCGCAGCGGCCACTCATCATCGCCGGTGGCAGCGACTGGCCGGACGCGGCCGGCGCCGACCTGGAGCGCTTCGCCGCGGGCAACGACATCCCGGTGCTGACCGCATTCCGCCGCCATGACCTGATCGACAACCAGCACCCCTGTTTTGCCGGCTACCTCGGACTCGGCGCGCACGAGGCGGTGTGGCAGCTCGCTGCCGAAGCGGACTTCGTGCTGGTCATCGGCGCACGCCTGGACGAGCCGACCACGCAGGGTTACACGCTGTTCCGTGACGGTCGCCCGCGCGGCCTCGCGCATCTCTACCCGGACGCCGCGGCGATCGGGCTGAACTACGCGGTCGACGTCGGCATCGTCGCCGACGTCCCGCTCACGCTCGCCACCCTCGCCGCAGGCGCGCGCGTGGTCGAGGCCGACTGTGCGGCGTGGCGGGCGCGCCTGCGGGCGGCCTTCGAAGCCGCCGCCGCGCCGCCGGCGTGCAGCGCCGCGCTGGATCCCGGCGCCGTCATGGCCGCGCTCAACGCGCGCCTCGGCGACGATGCCGTCGTCACCGTCGACGCCGGCAACTTCTCGCGCTGGCCGCAGCGCTATCGCCGTTATCGCCGGCCCGGTCGCCTGCTGGCGCCGGTCAACGGCGCCATGGGCTTCGGCGTGCCTGCCGCGGTCGCGGCGGCGCTCAGCCGCCCCGCGTCCCGCGTGGTCGGGTGTGTCGGTGACGGCGGCATGCTCATGACCGGCAGCGAGCTCGCCACCGCCGTGGCGCATGACGCGCGGCCGCTGATCCTGGTGTTCAACAACGCCTCCTACGGCACCATCGAGATGCACCAGCAGCGCCTGTACCCCGGGCGGGCGCTCGGCACCGCACTGGTCAACCCGGATTTCGCCGCCTACGCGCGTGCCTTTGGCCTGTTCGGCGAGCGCGTGGCGCGCAACGAGGACCTCGACGAGGTTCTCGACGCCGCCTTCGCCGCCGGCCGCGCGGCATTGATCGATCTGCAAATCGAGGGATACTGATCGCCGCTGCTCAAGGCGGGAGGGGAGAACCATGCTCAGATTGTTTTCGCACCGGCAGCGTGACGCCGCTCTCGGATCGTTCCCGCTCGAGCGCCTGCCGCGCGACGCCGCGGCCGATGCCCTGCAGGCCGGCAGTCCGTCCGCCCTCGACATCGAGTGTGCCGGGCAACCGCAGTCGTTGCGCAACGCCCTGCGCGATTACATCGATCTCATGGACCGCATGCGCATCGGACCGTGCGCGTCCGACATGGCGCCGATTCCGGCCGCCCCCGGCGAGCGCTCGGCGCACCTGCAGGGTGCGTGCTACTACCTCGATGCCACCATGGCCGCGACCTGTCGCATCCCGGCCGGCGCGCGGCTGGCGACGCCGATCGTCAACCGCGCGCTGGCCGATGCCGCCGAGCGCGAGTACGCGGCCGGCTCGGCCGACAACGTCATGGCCGACACCGCCGTACGCGAGGGGCGCGCGGCATGGGCGCGAGCCGGCAGCGGAGCCGATACCTTCGATCACGCGTTCGCGCTGGTCATCCTGACCGAGTTCCCGCGCGATCCGCAGGCCGACGAGCCGGGCGCCGACTGGATCATGGACATGCAGGCCCAGCGGGCCGCGCTGCGTGGCGCCGAGGTCGGTGCGGTGATGGTCAACTACCTGCGTTTTCTCGGCTTCGATGCGCGCCTGCACACCGCGACCGCCAGCGATCTCGACCTCGACCTGATGGCCGTTGCCGCCGGCCTCGCCGAGCGAGACACCGGCGCCGCCGGCACGCGCCGGCGCAACCCCTTCGTCGGGTATCGCTACGGTATCACCGTGGTCAGTACCGCTATGGAACTGGCCGACGCCGGCACCCTGGCGCCGGGCGCGGCGCGCAGGGGGCGCGACTTCAAGTGGTGGCTGGGCGCCGGCGGGGTGCGCCCGGGATTCGCCGGCGAGCCCTACCGCGGGCGTCCCTATCACCTCGGGCTCTACCCGATGGAAACGGTGGATCGCGTGCCGCACCCGACCACCCTGGTCGACGCGCCGGCGGTGCCGCGCGTGCCCAAGCGCCACGACATGTTCATCCGCGCCGCGATGGGCGATCTCGGTGCCAAGGCGCAGAAAGAGCTGGACGGCTTCCGCATGATCACCAAGTCGCCGTTCGGTCACGCCATGGTCCCGGTACTGGGCGGCATGGTGCCGCTGCAGTACGGCGAGACCGCGTCCGCGGTGGCGCCGGGCTACGACGACCCGGTGCGGAACGCGGCGCGGGTCAAGGCGGCGCTCTACTATCTCGGTGCCGACATGGTCGGGATCTGCGAGATCCCGGAATACGCCTGGTATTCACACGACACGGACGGCTCGCCGATCGAGCCGTACCACAAGTACGCCATCGTCATTCTCATCGACCAGGGCTACGAAACCATGGAAGGCGCCAGCGGTGACGACTGGATCTCCGGCGCGCAGAGCATGCGCGCCTACATGCGCGCCCAGCTCATCGGCGGTGCCGTCGGCGCCCACATCCGCCGCCAGGGATTCCCGGCGCGCGGACACAGCGTAATGGACCAGGACGTGCTGCACATCCCGCTGATCCTCAATTCCGGCCTGGGCGAGCTGTCGCGGATCGGCGAGCTGGTGCTCAATCCGTTCGTCGGGCCACGCTTCAAGTCCGGCATCATCACCACCGACATGCCGCTGGCGGTGGATCAGCCGATCGATTTCGGCCTGCAGGATTTCTGTGAGAAATGCACCAAGTGCGCGCGTGAATGCCCGTGCGCCGCGATCCCCTTCGGCGACAAGATCATGTTCAACGGCTACGAGATGTGGAAGCCGGACGTCGAGAAGTGCGCGCGCTATCGCATCACCAACGCTGCCGGGTCGATGTGCGGGCGTTGCATGAAGACCTGTCCGTGGAACGTCGAGGGCGTGCTCGCCGAGCGTCCGTTCCTGTGGGCGGCGATGAACCTGCCGTTCACGCGCCGGTGGATCGCCGAGCTCGACGACAAGGTCGGCAACGGCCGCATCAACCCGCGCAAGAAATGGTGGTGGGACCTGGATTCCGACGAGCACGGCAAGGTGGTGACGGCGAGGAAGACCAACGCGCGCGAGCTGGTGTTTCGCCCGCCGCTGACGGCGAAGGAGCAGAAGCTCGGCTGTTACCCGCCGGACCTGGCGCCGCCGGCGCAGGCCGCCGAGCCGGTCACGCCCGATCGCAAGGCCGCCTACGAACGCTACCAGGCGGCACCGTCGCCGGCCGAGTACCGCCGCCGCAAGGCCTCGTCCTGAGCACGGCGGGTTGCCCCTGCCGCAGCGGATACACTAATGGTCGAACAGCGAGGACCACGCGCATGACCGTCATCAAGACCCGCACCATCGACCTCAACCACGTTCTCGAGGGGCCGGCGGACGCGCCGGTGGTAATGTTCTCCAATTCGCTCGGCGCCGATCTCTCGATGTGGCAGGCACAGGCGGATTTCCTCGGTTCCGAGTACCGCGTCCTGCGCTACGACCAGCGCGGTCACGGCGCCAGCGCGGTGCCACCTGCACCGTACAGCTTCGCCGACCTGACCGACGACGCGGTCGCGCTGATGGACGCCCTGGAGATTGAGCGCGTGCACTTCGTCGGTCTCTCCATGGGCGGTATGACCGCGCTCGGGCTGGCCCTGGATCATCACGCGCGGGTCGCCAGCATCACCGCCTGCAACTGCGTCGCCGCCTATGCTGCCGACGGCCAGCAGGTGTGGGCGGATCGCATCGCGACGGTCAGCGCGGGCGGGCTGGAAGCGGTCATCGACGGCACCATCGCGCGCTGGTTCACCGAACCGACCATCGCTGCGCGTCCGGCACAGATGGAGGCCGTGCGCGAGATGGTGCTGGCGACGCCGCTGGAGGGCTACCTCGGCTGCTGCGGCGCGCTGCGTGAGCTCGACTACCTCGCCCGGCTCGGCGAGATCACCGTGCCGACCCTGTTCGTCGCCGGCAGCCACGACGCCGGGGCGCCGGCCGCGACCATGCGCGACATGCACCAGCGCGTGGCGGGCTCGGGCTACGTCGAGCTCGAGGCTGCGCATGTCTCCAATCTGGAACGTTCCGAGGCGTTCAACCAGGCGCTGCACGCCTTCCTGGGCGGCTTGTAACCCGGCTCGCGGGCCGGCGGCCATGGGCGTGAGACGCGCATCGCGGTGCTGATCCTGCACCACTACGATTTCTCCAACTACTCGGAGAAGATCCGCCTGGTGCTCGGCCTCAAAGGCCTGGAGTGGCACTCGGTGAAGATCCCCGCGATCGCACCCAAGCCCGACTACACGCCGCTCACCGCCGGCTATCGGCGCACCCCGGCGCTGCAGATCGGCGCCGACGTCTACTGCGACACGCGCCTCATCGCCGAGGTGCTGGAAGCGCTGGCGCCGTCGCCTTCGCTGTGGCCGGAGGATGCCGCCTCGCGCGCGCTGGGCGAGATGCTGGTGCAGTGGGCGGAGGCGGCCCTGATGCGGCCGGCCGCGCTCTACATCACCGGGCTGCACGCCGCGCGATTCCCCGCGGCCTTCCATGCCGACCGTGCCGCGCTGCACGGCAAGCCGACGCCCGGCGTGGCCCAGGTGCAGGCCTCAGCGCGTGGCTATCGCTCACAGGTCGCCATCCAGCTCGGCGTGCTCGAGGCGCTGCTCGCCGACGGACGCCAGTGGGCAATCGGCGAGCGCCCCGGCCTGGCCGACTTCGCCCTCTACGAGGCGCCATGGTTCCTGCGGACCATCGGTGGCGAACAGGCCCTGGCGGCAGACCTGGTGCACATGCGCGCATGGCTGCAGCGGGTCGCCGAGATCGGGCATGGCGTGGTCCGCGCGATGACCGCCGCGCAGGCGCTGGAGGCGGCAAGGGCGGCGCAGCCGCTGCCGTTGGTGGACCCGGCGCCGTCCAGCGATGAGGGCGTCAACCCCGGCGACGAGGTCGTCGTGAAACCGTTCGGCGAGGCCAGCGTGGCGCGCGGCCGGCTGTGCGGCCTGGACGACGCGCGCATCACCATCGCCAGCGAAAGCGACGCCACCGGATGCGTGCACGTGCACTTTCCGCGCCTCGGCTATCGCCTCAGCCGCGCCCGCGGCTGAGGTCCGGACGCGTGCCCGGGCTCCGCTGCGCGCGCCGGCGCGCCCGCCTTGCCGCGATCGTGGTCGCGACCGCGCTGGGCGGTGCCGTGCCGGTGGTGAGTACGGCCCAGACCCTGCTCGAGATCGCGGCTGCCGGCGGTGATGGCTGGGCGATGACGGATCTCAGGTTCGAGCTCGACCTCGCTGCCGACGGCGGTCCGTCCGTCACGCTGACGCTGGCGTCACTGGAGGTGGCCGGCGCCGAGCTCACCACCGTGTCGGCGCGCTGTGCGGCCGTCGCCATCTCGCGGCGCGAGCTGCGTTGTGACGCGGTGCGCCTCGCCTTCGCGCACGACGGCGAGCGCCGTGAAGCCACCGCGCAGCTCGCCTATGCCGCCGCGACGCGCAGCCTGGCGCTGGTGGTCCCGTCGCTCACCTGGGCCGGTGGCCGGGTCTCGCTGCAGGCGCGCTTCGGGCCGGGCGGCATGGCGCTGGATCTCGATGGCGCCGGCGTCGAGCTCGCGCCGCTGACGAGCGTGCTGGCGGGGCTGCGCGGCGCGCCGCTGCCGGTGACCGTAGAGGGTGGCAGCGCCGACGTGAGGGTGGCTTTCGACGGCACCGCCGAGCGCACGCTGAGCGTCGACGCCACGCTTTCCGGGCTCTCTTTCAGTGACGCCAGCGGGCGCGTGGCGGGCGAAGGGCTGACCGCGCATGTGCACGCCGAGGCGCGCGGCGCGGACGCGCCGGCGGCCTGGCAGGGGCGCGTGACCCTCGCGCTGAACGCCGGCGGCCTGTACGCCGAGCCCGTCTACCTGGACCTCTCGAGCCACGCGCTCAGCGCGGAGACCGGGTTCCGTTACGCGCCGGAATCGAATTACCTCTCGCTGCCCGCGTTCCGCCTCGAGCAGGCCGACACGGTAACGCTGGCCGGCCGCTTCGAGGGCAGCCCCGGCCAGCCCCCGGCCCTGCTGGAGGTGAACGTGCAGGACGCGCAACTGCCGGCCTTCCACGACACCTGGATCGCCGGCGCGCTGGTCGGCACCCCGTTTGCCGCGCTCGACACGCAGGGTCGCTTGTCCGCGCGCGCGGTCATGCGCGACGGCGCCTGGCAGCGCGCCGACCTTGAACTCGCCGGGGTCGACCTGGAGGACCGCGACGGACGCCTTGCCCTTTACGGCGTGAACGGCGATCTCCACTGGGCCCGCGACGGCGCCGATCTGAGCGGCAGCCGGCTCGCTTTCGACGGCGGCTTCGTGCATGGCGCGGGTTTCGGTGCCGCGGCGCTGGAGCTCGGCATCGCCGGCGGCGCGCTCGACCTGCTCGAGCCGGTGCGCCTACCGCTGCTCGGCGGCGCGGTGGTGGTCGATACCTTCACCGTGCGCGATTACGGCAGCGAGGACCTGGCGCTGGGGCTGGAGGCGAGCCTGGAGCCGATCGATCTCGGCCGGCTCACCGTCGCGCTGGACTGGCCGCCCTTCACTGGCACCCTGTCCGGGCGCCTGCCGTTGCTGACCTACCAGCGCGGCGTGGTGACGCTCGGCGGAACGCTGGAAGCGCAGGCTTTCGACGGCGCCATCGACATCGAGCGGCTGCGTATCGAGCAGCCCCTCGGCATCGTGCCGCGGATCGGGGCCGACATCCGCCTGCGCAATCTCGACCTCGGGCGGGTCACCGAGGTGGTGCCCTTCGGCCGCGTCGAGGGCCGGCTGGACGGCGACATCGAAGGGCTTCGCCTGCTCAAGGGCGAGCCGATTGCCTTCGACGCCTCGTTCCGCACGCCGCCCGACGACGACTCGCGCCACCGCATCAGCCAGCGTGCGGTCGACACCATCTCGCGCGTGGCGGGCGGCGGAGCCGTACTCTCGACCACCTTCCTGCGCATCTTCGAGCACTTCGCCTACGACCGGCTCGGCATTTCCTGCCGCCTGGTCAACGACGTCTGTCACATGGACGGGGTCGGCGAGACTGACGGCGGCTATTACATCGTCAAGGGCGCGTTCGTGCCGCGCATCGATTTGATCGGCCGCGTGCGCGAGGTGCACTGGTCGCGGCTCATGCAGCAGCTCGAGCAGGCGCTGTCCGAAGGCGAGTTCCGCATCGAGTAGCGATCGGCTCAACTGCCGCGCAGGGTGCCGCCGGGATCGACGCGGCTACGCAGGATGTCCAGCTCCACGCCCAGCGGTGGCGACGTGACGGGTACGGTTTCGGGCACCAGCAGGTCGAAGCCGGTGTTGTCGAGTACCTGCTCGATACTGACACCGGGGTGCACCGAGCGCAGGCGCATGCGCTTGCTGTGCTCGTGGAAATCCATCACCGCGAGTGGCGTGACGCAGTACTTCGGGCCGCCGCCAGGCAGTCCCAGGCGCTCACGCGCGTCCGCCCCGCCGGCGTCCCAGCCCACGGTGCTGCGGAAGTCCAGTCGTTCGACCAGGGTGCGTCGGTCATGGTGGTTCAGCACGATGTAGTAGCGGCCGACGTGGGTGGTCAGGGTCGGCGTGCCGACCGAGCCGGGGCCGCGGAAACGCAGGCGCTGCGGATCGTCGCCGATGCCGATGAGGTTGGTGTTGCCGAAGGCATCGACCTGGATGCCGCCGATGAAGAACACGCGGCGATGCCACTCGCGCACGCGGTCGAAGCGGTGGCCACGGTCGCTGTAGGACTCGGCCCAGCGCACCACGCGGCAGTCCCAGCCGTAGGCCGGTAGCGGCAGGTGCTCGAGCTCGTGCACGTTCATGCGCACGCCGAGAAAGATCAGCTCCATGTTGGGACCGTGCATGATGTGCGCCAGGCGCACGGCCGCCTCCGGTACCGGCAGCGCGACGCCGACCTGCAGGTGGTCGCCGTCGACCAGGTCGCGGGCCAGGAACACCGCCATCAGCTCGCGCACGTCGTAGTCGGGCTCCACTGCGCTCAGTACTCGTTCAGCGCCAGCAGTCGCCGCAGGCCGACGCGCTCGAGGTAGGCGGCGTGATCGTCCGGCTCGCGGCAGTAACGGTCGAGAAAGCGCTCCAGCGCGGCCCGCTCACCGGTGCGTGCCGCCTGCGCGGCGTCCAGGTAGGCGTCGACGAACGCGACGTCCTGCACGTAGTGCCCGCGGCTGTAGAAGGGATGCGCACCCCATGGCAGGCGCACTACCGCGTCGGCATCGGCCAGCGTGGTCGCCCACGGGTCGCTGCGGATGTCTTCGTTGGAGATGACGTTCTCGACCTGCGCGATGACCGAGCGCGCGGCGCGGCACAGGAACAGGTCGATCCAGCCCGGTCCGCCGCGGTGACGCACGTTGCCGTAAGCGTCGGCGGCGGCGGCGTGGACGATGGCGACGTCGGGCGTGATCGCGGGCACCGCGACCAGGGTCTCGCCGGCGATGGGATCGGCGAACAGCCTGAGGTCCGGATTGATCTCGGGCAGCGAGGTGCCGACGCCGCCGCGCCAGGGCAGGAAGGGCAGGCCCTTGGCGGCCGCTTCCAGACCGCTGGTGAGAATGCCTTCCTCGCATTCCCAGACCTCGATCGTGCCCTGCTCGGCGGCGTGCCGGAAGGAGGGCGCGACCGGGATCCCGGTACCGCCACCGGCGTAGTAGCTGATGGTCCGGCGCACGCAACCGGCGGCAATCAGCAGGTCGATGGCGAGACCGCCCGCGATCACGGTCAGGTCGCGCAGTCCGCGGCGCACGATGTGGCGCACCATGGCCATCGGCGCCGGCTCGCCGAGGGCGATGGTCATACCGTGCTCGAGACGTTCGATCGCCTCCTGCTCCCCGACGATGACGCTGCGGCGTCCGCTCATGAACCTGTGCGCTCCCCCGTGCCCGTTGTCGCGTGTCGTGCCGGTGCATGTTAACCCGCAGCGCGACCGCGGCGGCGTCGCAGATCGGCGCAGGCCATCCTGTTAAGCTTGGCGGCGCGACGACGTCGTCGCCTAACGCACCCAGGGAGCGAGCCGCATGAGCATGAACAGGGGCTTGATCGCCGGTGTCGCCCTGCTGCTGGCCGGCTGCGTCACCATCAACATCTACTTCCCCGAAGCCGAAGCCCAGCAGGCTGCCGATCGCATCATCGACGAGGTGCGTGGAGCGGCCGAAGCCGCGGCGCCGGAAGCGGGCCTCTACCAGAGCGGACACCTGGCGCGCTTCGCGGCGCTCGCCGCGGTTCGAGTCCTCGACGTGCTGGTGCCGGCGGCGGCGGCCGCGGCCGATTTCGACGCCAGCTCGCCGGCGTCGCGCGCGCTGGAGCAGTCGCTCAAGCAGCGTTTCCCGCGCATCAAACCCTATCTCGACAGTGGTGCGGTGGGCCTGACCGCGGCCGGGCTGCTCGACATCCGCGATCGGGGTGCGGTGCCGCTCAAGGAGCGCAACCAGGTGCGCCAGCTCGTCGCCGAGCAGAATGCCGACTGGGAGGCGCTGTACAAGGAGATCGCGCGCATCAACGGCCACCCGGAGTGGGTCGACCAGATCCGCCAGGTGTTCGCCGAACGCTGGGTGGCGAAAGCGGGCCGCGGCTGGTACTACCGCGACGCGGGCGGCAGCTGGCGGCAAAAATGAGGATCGCCCGGTGACGGCCTGAGATGGCCTTCGCCGGCGCCGAGGTGTGGACGGCCTGCGCCGTGTTCGGCATGGCCGGCGTGGTCCACGCGGGCTTCGGTTTCGGTACCGCCCTGGTCGCCCAGCCGCTGCTGGTGCTGGCATTCGGTTTCGCCACCGCCACGCCGCTGGTCGGGCTCGCCGCGCTGAGCTCCATCGCCATCGTGCTGGCGCGCGAATGGCGCGGACTCGACTACCGCGCGGCGGGGCGGCTGCTGCTCGCCTCGTTGCCGGGGATCCCCTGCGGGCTGGTGCTGGTCAGCGCCGCCCCGCCCGGGTTACTGAGAGGTGTGCTGGGGATCGTGCTGGTGAGCTACGGCGCGTTCAACCTGCTGCGGCCGTCGTTACCGCGGCTGCGCTCGGAATCGCTGATCTATTTCTTCGGCTTCCTCGCCGGCGTGCTCGGCGGCGCGTGTAACGTCAATGGCCCGCCGGTGGTGGTGTACGGCGCGCTCGCGCGCTGGGACCCGGCACGCTTCCGTGCCACCGTGCAGGGTTTCTTCCTGCCCTCGGCGTTACTCATCTGCGCCGCGCATGCCGGCGCCGGGCTGTGGACGCGCACGGTCTTCGAGCTCTACGCCGGGTCGCTGCCGGGCCTGCTGCTCGGGCACGTGCTCGGGCTGATGCTGGCACGCCGAGTCGCACTGGCGCACTTCACGCGCGCGCTCTACGCCCTGCTCACCGTGTTCGGAGTGCTGATGCTGCTGCCCTGAAGCGGGGCGGTGCCGGCGCCCGCGGTGCCGGCAGGCGATCGGGTACCATGCGCGGCTGCATTTGGTGTAGATTCATGTTGCGGCGCCGCATGGCTGCCGCCCCGACCCCGGCCGGCCAGTCAAACCATGCTGCCTGACGTTCAGTGACGGCAGCGGGCTGCGGCCGCCGCAAACCGCAGATCAAAGGCGACAGTATCCATGAGCAAAGCAAAGTCCGGCGATTCAGCCACTACCGCCCACATCGAAACGGCCGGCGCCACCCACGACTTCCCGGTCAAGGCCGGCACCGTCGGACCGAGCGTCATCGACATTTCCCGACTGTATGCCGAAACCGGTCAGTTCACCTACGACCCGGGCTTCACCTCGACGGCGAGCTGTGAATCGAAGATCACCTACATCGACGGCGACGCCGGCGTCCTGCTTTACCGCGGCTACCCCATCGACCAGCTCGCCGAGCAGAGCAACTTCGTCGAGACCGCCTACCTGCTGCTGAACGGGGAGCTGCCGAGCAAGGCCGAGTACGAGGAGTTCGAGTTCGCGATCACGCACCACACGATGATCCACGAGCAGCTGCACGACTTCTTCTCCGGCTTCCGCCGCGATGCCCACCCGATGGCCATCATGTGTGGCGTGGTCGGTGCGCTGTCCGCCTTCTACCACGACTCGACCGACATCAACGATCCCTGGCAGCGCCTGGTCGCGAGCCGCCGGCTGATCGCCAAGATGCCTACTATCGCGGCCATGGCCTACAAGTATTCCATCGGCCAGCCCTTCGTCTACCCGAGCAACGATCTCGATTACACGGCGAACTTTCTCAAGATGTGCTTCGCGGTACCGGCCGCGGAGTACAAGGTCAGCCCGACGCTGGCGCGGGCGATGGACCGCATCTTCATCCTGCACGCGGACCACGAGCAGAATGCTTCGACCTCGACCGTGCGCCTGGCGAGCTCCTCCGGCGCCAACCCGTTCGCCTGCATCGCGGCCGGCATCGCCTGCCTGTGGGGACCTGCGCACGGTGGCGCCAACGAGGCGGCGCTGAACATGCTGGCCGAGATCGGTACGCCCGATCGCATTCCGGAGTTCATCAACCGCGCCAAGGACAAGAACGACCCGTTCCGCCTGATGGGCTTCGGCCATCGCGTCTACAAGAACTACGATCCGCGCGCGCGCGTGATGCAGCAGACCTGCCACGAAGTGCTGGGCGAGCTCGGCATCACCGACGACCCGCTGCTCGACGTGGCCATGGAGCTGGAGAAGATCGCGCTGTCCGACGAGTACTTCGTCGAGAAGAAGCTCTACCCGAACATCGATTTCTACTCCGGCATCACGCTCAAGGCGATGGGCTTCCCGACCACCATGTTCACCGCGTTGTTCGCGCTCGCGCGCACGGTCGGCTGGGTCGCGCAGTGGAACGAGATGATCGAGGACCCGAGCCAGCGCATCGGCCGCCCACGCCAGCTCTATACCGGCTACACCAACCGCGATTACGTGCCGCTGGCGAAGCGCTGAGCCGTCCGTGCGCGCAGCGAGCCCGCCAGCGAAGGCGTTCTATTTCGAGGACTACGTCGTCGGCGACGTGCACGAGTTCGGCAGCACGACCGTCGACGAGGCCGAGCTGCTGGCGTTCGCGCGGCGCTACGATCCGCAGCCGTTCCACCTCGACCACGAAGCCGCGGCCGAGTCGCATTTCGGCGGTCTCATCACCAGCGGCTGGCACACCTGCGCGATGATGATGCGCATGATGGTCGACCACTACGTGTCCGAGACCGCGAGCCAGGGATCGCCCGGCGTCGACGAGATCCGCTGGCTGGTGCCGGTGCGTCCCGGCGACACCCTCTCGGTGCGCGTGACCATCCTCGAGAGCCGCCCGTCGCGCTCCAGGCCCGATCGCGGCGTGGTGCGCAGCGCCGTCGAGGTCCTCAACCAGGACGGCCGCACGGTCATGACCATGAAGACCCTCGGCATGTTCCTGCGCCGCCCCCAGGATTGATAAAAAGGGGACATGCCACATTTGTAACTGGTTGAGACGAAAAAGTGCGTGGAGAGGTCGTCTACGAAGGAGCCCGTCTCGAACCCGACAGTTACAAATGTGGCATGTCCCCTTTTTCCCCGTCTCAACCAGTTACAAATGTGGCATGTCCCCTTTTTCCGCTACAGCCGTTCGGTCACGTCGGCGAGGCGGTCGGCGAGGATCACGCCGAGGTTGCGGTAGAGCCGCGCGGCGATGCGCGGGTAGCGTGCCTGGATGCGGGCCAGCGCGGCGTCGTCGAGGCGCAGCAGCCGGGCCTCACTGACGGCATCGACGTTGGCCGTGCGCTGGCCGTGGAACAGCGCGACCTCGCCGATGAGATCGCCGCGGCGCAGGGTGCGCAGGACCTGGTCGTGACCGTCGCGTGGCAGTGACACGCTGAGCTCGCCGTCGATCACGATGTGAATGTCGCGCCCGCGGTCACCGAGTGACAGGATACGTGCGCCCGCTTCGAAGCGCTCCAGCGCGCCCAGGATCGCGGCAATGCGCGCCTGGCGCAGGCTGAGTCCCGCGAATACCGGGATGGTGCGATGCGGCGCCGCGCCGAGGTCCACGCTCAGCACCTCCCACAGCGTGACGAAGCGCAGGCGGCCGGCGAGTGCGGGGG
The DNA here is from genome assembly GCA_041984235.1 of Gammaproteobacteria bacterium. Taxonomy (GTDB): domain Bacteria; phylum Pseudomonadota; class Gammaproteobacteria; genus JBHIYN01. The sequence continues at coordinate 22,562 of JBHIYN010000022.1, read as the reverse complement.
TGAAGGTGAGGTCCAGCACCCAGGCCAGGGCCAGGGTCGCCGCGGCCAGCGCGCCGAACTCGACCTGGCTGCGCAGCTCGCCCAGGGTCAGGGTGAGAAAGCCGCCGCACAGCGCCAGCGTGGTGAAGGTGACCGGGCGTATGACGCTCACCAGGGCGCGTTCTATGCCTTCCTCCTCGTGCGCCACCCGCCGCGCCTCGGCGTTGAAGCGCGACAGGAAATGCATGCTGTCGTCGACCGCGATGCCGAGCACGACCGACGCGACCAGGCTGGTGGCGAGGTTGAGCGTGGTGCCGCTGGCACCGAGGATGCCGAAGAAGGCGGCAATCGGAAGTATGTTCGGGAACAGGGCGAGGGCGCCGACCCGGAACGAGCCGAACAGGGCGATGAGCACCGCGTAGATGACCACCAGGGCGCCGGCCAGGCTGACCAGCTGACCACGCACGACGTCGTCCAGCGTGCGCGCCATCAGCGCCGAGCTGCCGGTAACCTGGCCGTGCAGGTGGCCGGGCAGCTCGGCGAGGCGTGCCTCGATGCGCTCGATGAGGCCGCCGAGCGCGTTGGTCGAGACCGCCGAAGTGCTGACGTGCAGCAGCGTGCGCCGGTGGCGGGCATCGACGAAGCGGTCGAGCTCGTCGCCGGCGGCCAGGAACAGCGCATCCTCGACTGCCGCCGTCGTTGACGGCACACGTGCGGCGTCGTCCTGTCCGGGCTCGAAGGCCCGGTGCAGGACATCGATGAAATCGACCAGGGTGACCGCCGTACCGATCTCCGGCTGCGCTTCCAGCCAGCGCTCGAAGGTGTCCAGGGTGCGCAGGTGTACGGGATCGCCGAAGGTGTCGTCGAACTCGCTCTCGATCAGGATCTGCAGTGGCACCGCGCCGGCAAAATGCTCGCGCACGCGCTCGAAGTTGCGCCGCACCGGGTTGTCGGCGTGAAAGTTGGCGAGGTAGTCGGTACTGACGTCGATGCGCGACGCACCCGCCGCGGCCAGCACGGCGAGCAGCGCGCACAGCGCGATGATCGCGCCGCGGTGGCGCAGATCGAAGCGCGCCAGCCGCGGCGCCAGGGCGCGCAGCCAGCCGCCGTCACCGCGCGCACGCACGCGCACCGGGGCCAGCAGCAGGCAGGCCGGGATGACGCACAGCGCGGCGAGCCAGCCGAGCAGCGTGCCGAGCGCCGTGTAGAGGCCGAACACGCGAATGGAGTCGATCGGGCTGGTCGCCAGCGAAGCGAAGCCGACCGCCGTGGTGAAAGCGGTCAGCGTCAGCGGCAGGGCCAGCTCGCGCACGCTGTCGCGGACCGCCGCGGCCTTGTGCTGCGGCGATCGAAAAGCGCTGTCGAACTCGTTGATCACGTGTACCGCGAGCGCGAAGCCGACCACGAACACCACCGGCGGCACGATCACCGTGACGAAGTTGAGCGCATGGCCGTTGCCGGCGAACACCGCCAGGGTCACGACCAGCGCCATGCCGGTCGCGGCCAGCGGCAGGACCACCCCGCGCACGCTGCGCAGCGCCAGTGCCGCCACCAGGGCCGTGACCAGCACCGCCAGCGGCAGTGCCTGGCGCATGTCGCGGAACAGGATGCGGCCAATCTCCAGGCGGGCGTGGATCGGACCGGCCACGAACTGCTCCCGGCTTCCGGCATGGCGGCGCGAGGCGGCCTCGATCGCGGTCACCGCGGGGGCCAGCGCGGCCGCGTCGAGATCGGTTTCGAACTGTACCGAGAGCAGCGCGCCGCGGCCGTCCGGCGCGACCAGGTAGGCGCCGTAGAGCGGATTGGCCAGGGCATCGGCACGCAGCGCGGCGAGCCCCTGCGGGTCGCGCGGGATGCGCGCGAGAAAGCGATCGACCTCGACCATGTCCCCCACGTTGTGCACGCGCAGCGCGGAGGCCAGGCTGTCGACCCGGCGCACGCCGTCGATGCGCTGGATGTCGCGGGTCAGGCGCTTGAGCGCGCGCAGCGTGGCGGGTTCGAACAGGTCGTCGCCCAGCCAGGCGACGAGCAGCACGTCGTCACTGCCGAACAGCTCGCGGGTACGCGCATAGGTCGCCAGCGCCGCGCCGCCGGCCGGCAGCAGGCCGGCCAGCGAGGCGTCGACGCCGACGCCGAGGCGGCCGCTGCGGAAATCGACCACGCGGGTCAGCGCAAGGGCGGTGCACAGCAGCGCCACCAGCACGATGACGGCCGGAAAGCGGGCAATCAGCGCGGCAATACGATCGCCGGACGCCACGGTGCCGGGTCAGCGCCCGCGCTTGAGCGCCGAGCGGGCGAAAAAGAAATCGCTGATGTCCGGGTCGAACTCGACCTTCTCGACGTCGACGATGGTACGCGTGCCTTCGGTCAGGTCGTGCATGGTCAGGCGGTGCGGCAGCCAGCGCTCGCCGACCTGGCGCACCGCGGCAGGGTCGGCCTGCAGGCGTTTGCTCGGGGTGTCGCTGTCAGCGTAGAACTCCGTCTCCAGCGGGACGCAACGCTCGGCGTCGAGCCGCGTGGTGATGCGGGTGTACTCGAGGCCGGCGTCGAAGGCCGCGTCCGCGTCCCGCGGCCGGGCTTCCATGACCATCACCGTGCGCCCGTCCAAGGTCTCGTCGGCAAGCCGGGTGAAGCGCATGTCGGTGTGGCTGCCGTAGAAATAGGCGAAGTCCTCGTAGCTGAAATCGGTGCCGAGCAATTCACCGGACAGGGTGTTGACCGCGATCAGGCGGTCGCGGCGCTCGCTCGGCCGGTACAGGAAGGCCTGCGGGCGCGGCACGTCCTCGCCGGATTCCGGCTCGCGCTGTACCAGCAGCACGATGGTGCCGGCGTCGCCGGGCGGCGCGGTGAGATCGACCCGGGTCGCGACCCGGCGCTCCTCCAGGCGCTTCCACGCGAGGCGGGCACTGAGCTCGCTGAGCGTACCGCCGTCGTCGACCACCGCCAGCGACACGCTCTGGCGCATCGCGTGCGCGGGCAGGCTGCGTTCGCAGCAGGCGCGCGCCTGCGCATCCTCGATCGCCGCGCAGTCCATGGCCGCGGTCTGGCCCGCGGCCAGCAGGCCCGCGAGCAGAACGGCCGGGCGCAGTGTCGCGCGCCGCGTCACGCGACGAACTCGACCACCGCGCCACCGGTGCCGTAGAGCGGGCCGTAGCCGTGCACGGTCGCGGAGCGGAAGCTGCCGCCGAGCGCACCGAGGATGAAGGCGAAGTGCTTGAAACCCATTTCGGCGCGCGCCTCGGTCGCAAACTGCGGGCACAGGCGCAGCAGCTCTTCGACCTCGCCGTCGCGCATGAGGTCGAGCATGCGGCGGTTCCAGGCGTCGTCCGCGTCGCTGGCCAGGCGGTCGGCGGCGATGTCGATGCGTTCACGGAAGAATGCGCCCGACAAGCCGCCGACACCGACCACCGCGATGCGCCGCCCCACGCTGGCAGCGGCCTCGGCCGCAATCCGCCCGAGCGCCCGGGTCATGTCCCAGTCGTGGTAGAGGTTGTTCGACGTCACCGCCATGCGGCAGGCATGGTCCGGGTTGAGGAAACGCGCGGCGACGATGGTGCCGGTATCGATGGGAAAGGCATCGTAATCGACGCCCTTGGAGCGGATATCGATCGCCGGCGTTGCCGCGATCGCGGCCGCGGTGAGCTCGGTGTCGATGTGGATGTCGTAGGGCAGGTCGCCGTACTCGTGCCAGTTCTCGTCGACGTGCAGTCCGTGCACGTGCGGCCGCGTCTGCCACAGCTGGTCGAGCACCGCCAGCCATTGCGTCGAGTAGACGACGATGGTCTGCGGCGCGCTGTCGGCGAGGGCCTGGCCGGCCGCCGTCATGGCGTCGGCCAGTGCGCCCCACGGCGGGTTGTCCGGCTGCACGAAGGGCAGCGGCGAGCCGGGCAGGAGAAAAGCCGAAACGACGCTCATGCCGGCCGGCCGCTCAGGCCGCGTGCGCGAGGCCGGCGCGCACCAGGTTCCATTCCATCACCGCGTTGCCGGTACCGATGACGGTGCCGTAGCCGTGCAGCTCGCCCGGCAGCTCGGGGTAGCCCATGGCCGCGAACATCCAGGTGAAGGCGCCGGACTTGACCTCGGCGAACGCCTCGTCGATGAACTGCGGCAGCACCTCGAAGGTTTCGCGGATGCGCCCGGCGCGCAGCAGCTCGATGATGCGCATGTCCCACAGGTAACCCTGCATGTTCTCCGGGTGTTCCTGCGACATGTCCTCCGGTGGCTCCGGCTCCTTGCTGAAATGGTAGTGGCACAGGGTGTTGGAGGCGAGCAGCACCGCGCGCCGGCCGCTGGCCTCGACCGCGGCGCGGGTCGCCTTGCCGAGCAGGTCCATCTCCTCCAGCCCTTCCTCGGTGGTGAGATAGTAGGGCGAGTTATTGGCCGAGAAGCCGACCACCGGAATGTCCCACTGCGGCCGGATCATGTGCAGCGTGGTGATGGTGCCGTAGTCGACGCGGAAGTTCGGGTTGCGCATGAGCTTGGTGGTGAGGCCCCGCTTCGCGCCCTCGGCGGCACACGCCTCGGCCAGCTCGACGTCGACCTCCAGCTCGAAGCGGTAGCGGAACAGGTTGGGGAAAATCGGGTCGACCGATTTACCGGCCAGGTGCTTCACGCCGAGCACGTGATGCCCCTGCTGGGTGATCCAGTGCGGCGAATGCACCATGAGCACGTCCGGTTTGAGCTCGTCGATCGACTTGCGTGCGCGCTCGTAGGCCCAGCGCAGGGGCTCCCAGCCGCCCTGTGAGCGTGGCTCGTTCTGCGGCGGGTTCTCGCCGTAAACGAGGTGTGGCGGGTGCGGGGCGAGAAAGCCCGCGACGATTTCACCGTTGCTCATGGCTGGTCCTCCTGTGGCCGCTGACAGTGCGCTACCGCCTTCATCTCGATCAGCAGGTGTGGGTGCGGCAGCTGGTGTACCGCGACCGTGGTGCGCGCCGGCCCATCGTAGTCGAAATACTCGGCGTAGATTTCGTTGTAGCCACCGAAATCGTTCATGTTGACCAGGAAGGTCGTGATCTCGACCACGTCGACCAGGCCGGAGCCGAACTCGGCGAGAATGGCGTCGATGTTGTCGATCACGGCCCGGGTCTGCTCGCGGATGTCCAGGCTGGTCGTGCCCATGGCATCGGCCCCGGCGCCGGCGATGGTGTTGTCGGCGCGCCGGGCGCTGGTACCCGAGACGAAGATGAAATCGCCGCAGCGGCGCGCGTGGGGGTAGCGGCCGCGCGGCTGCGCGCGGCCCTCGACGAGCTTGCTGTCACCCGGCATCGACGCTGTCCGGTGGTACGGAGCGATAAAGATAGCGGCATCGCCTGCCGGCGGGAAGCGGCCGCGCCGGCGCGGGAGCGGGCCGTGGGTACTCAAGCGTACCGGTGTGGAAGCCGCGGAATACCGAGGCCCGCTGCGTGGCGGCCGGGCGGCAGGTCAGCCTCCACTGTGCGTAACGGCGCTAACGCGCCGCGAGCTGATCGCGGGCGAAACGCGCGGTCTGCTTGTAGCTCGACGAAATCTGCTCCAGCTCCGCCTGGCTGACGACATCTTCGATGTGCTCGAAACCGTTGGGGGCGCGCTGGTCGACGAGGTCGAGCATGGCGTCGTGGGCGCGGGTGCGGTTGGCGCGCACCACCTCGGCCGTCGCCGGGAGCCGTTCAGCCTCGTAGTCCGCGAGCGCGGCGTCGACATCGCGCGCCGAGCTCAGCGCGTCGGTCAGCGCACGGCAATCGAGCACGGCCTGCGAGGCGCCGTTCGAGCCAATCGGCCACATCGGGTGTGCCGCGTCACCGAGCAGCGTGACTCGGCCGAACGTCCATTGCCGCACCGGGTCGCGGTCGACCATCGGAAACGCCCAGGCAGTGCGCGAGGCGCGCGCGAGCGCGGGAACGTCCAGCCAGTCGAACTGCCAGTCGGCAAAGTAGTGAACGAACTCCTCGATCGGTGCCTGGCGGTTCCAGTCCTCGCGTTCGGGCGGTGGATCACCATCCGCTCCGACCCGGACTTCGGCGATCCAGTTGAACAGCGAGCGCCCGCGCGCCTTCATTGCCGCGGAGATCTCGTAGCCGACGACCTTGATGTTTCCGGTGCCGGCCGAGAACATCGTGCGCCCGCCGAGCAGCGGCTCTGCCAGCTCGACGGTCATACGCCACATCATGTTGCCGGCCCAGCAGGGTGGTCCCTGGTCGGGATAGAACTGGCGGCGCACGACCGAGTGGATGCCATCGGCCGCGACCAGCAGATCGCCGTCGACCGGTGCGTGACGCGTCCCGTTGCGACGACTGACGAAGCTTGCGCTGACGCGTGCACCAGTCTGGCTGAAACGTTCCAGGTGATGGTCCAGCACCAGCGCATCGGGGCCGAGTCGTTCGCGCACGGCCTGCGCAAGTATGCGGTGGAAGGCGCCACGGTGAATCGAAACCTGTGGCCACGCATAACCCGCTGCGCGCCCGCGCGCTTCGCGATGGATCTCCTGGCCGAAGCGGCTGAACCACATGTAGCGTTCGAGCTCGACGCCACTGTCGAGCAGCGCGTCGAGCACGTCGAGCCGCTCGTACTCGCGGGCCGCGTGCGGCAGTACGTTGATGCCCACGCCGAGCTCTTCGAGCCGCGATACGGATTCGTAGACGCGGGCGCGGATACCCGCGTCGTGCAGCGCCAGCGCCAGGCTCAGGCCGCCGATGCCGCCGCCGGCAATGATGACCGCTGGAGCAGTCATGTTGCCGCTACGATGCGCCAGCTGACCATGCTGCCCGGGCTGGGCGGCAGCGGGCGGGCGTGCCCGGTGACCGCCACCGCGTGGGGTAACGGCCGTGGCGCGCCCATCGACAGGGCGCGGGCGACCTTGCGCGGCCAGTCGCCGGCGCTGAACAGCGCCGCTTCGCGGAGCAGGGCATCGTCGACCACGTGGCGCTGGGTAGTGCGCAGCAAATCACGGTGGTGCGCGGCGCGCAGCAGGCGGAAGCCGCTGCCGCGCAGCATCTCGCCCGTAACGAAGGTTGCCGCCTCGCGCGTCAGGCCGACCACGGCGAGCCCGGCGTGCAGCCGCTGCGCAAGTGCGGCGGCGAAGCCCTGCGGGTCGTCGAGCCGGCACACCAGCGGCATCAGGCCGTCGGCAAAGAGCAGGCTCTCCGGCACGCCACGTTCGACCACCGCCACCGTTCGTCCGGCCCCCGCTGCATGCAGCGGATTGGCAAAGGGCAGGGCCGCGGCCGTGCCGCCGGCGGCGAGCAGGAAACGGCGGCGGTCGAGTGGCATCGCGTCAGGCCCCGCGGTCAGCGCGAGCGGCCGAGCCAGCCGGCCAGCGCATCGAGCTCGGCGTCGCTGATCTCGGTCTTGCGGAAACCCGGCATCTCGGCCTGGCCGCGACGCACCACCTGGCGTACGTAAGCGGCGTCCAGGTCGCGGCGCCCGGCGAGGGAAGCGCGGTCGACGCCGCGCGTCCAGGCCAGCTTGAGGCGCCCGGGTGCGGATGCATCGTCGCCGTGACAGGCTTCGCACCAGCGCTCGAACAGCGCCGCGCCATCGGCAGCCGGAGCAGCGCACGGCGTTGCCAGCAACAGCGCGAGGAGTACGCCGGGTGCTTTCACCGGCGCTCCCCGCGCAGCGGTGCCGGCCAGATGCCCTGCTTGCCGGGCGCGATGATGCCGTTCGGATCGAGTGCGTCCTTGACCCGCTGGGACAGCTTCATCAGGGCACCGTCGTTCCAGTCGTAGGTGCCGGCAATCTGGTCCATGAACTCGAGATGGGTTCGATACTCGCCGTAGCCGGCGGCAGCGGCATCGTCGACGAGCTCGGCGAACAGCGCATGGGCGTTCGCCTTGATTTCAGGGTCACCGCGGTCGAACACCAGCGTGAAGACGTGGTGCATTTCGCGCCAGCCAATGATGAAAATGCCCATGTAATCGAAGCCGCGCGCGTTGGCGCGGCGGCGGACCATGTCGTACTGCTTCCACGCGTCGGGGCCGGTGGTGGGTGAGATCGGAGAGAAGTCGATGTGTCCACCGCCGCCGACCCAGTTGACGAAGCCGAACTCGGTCAGGCTGGGGATCCCGGCCATGGTGCGACCACGGTGGTGGAGCACGTCGTTCTCGTCGGGTCGATCCTCGGGAAAGAAGAAGCGCGCGCCCTCGATCTGCGAAAAAGCGCCGTGGATGACTTTCCAGTGCGCGTCCATGATCTCTTCCGGTCCGTACAGCGCGCCGTAGAAGTTCCACATGCCGACATCATGGTCGGCCATCATCTTCTTCTTGGCCGAGTCCGGCAGCGGACCGTCGCCGTCGTGGTACTGGGCACGGGTCGAGTTGATCGCCGCGACTATGGTCAGGTCACGGATCGTCGCGGCGTTCTGCACCACCATGTTGATCTTCAGGGGGCGCAGGATCTCGACCACCGGCTCGATGTCGGTTTCCTTCTCGAAGGTGATCAGGTAGGGCCGGTAGCCGGGTGGCTCCGGCATCAGCCACTTGCCGAGCTTGGTCACCACGCCGAAGTTGGACTGCGTGAACAGACCGTCGAAGTGGGGGCCGAAGTTGTGCTTGAACAACTGCCAGGTGTTGTTGCCGGGCAGGGCGCCCATGCCGGTGCGCACGACCTGGCCATCGGCGAGCACGACCTCCATGCCACATTGCATCATGAAGTGATCGCCGTACGGCGTGTAGCCGGCACCGCGCTCCAGGCAGGTGCCCATGACACTGCCCCAGCCGGGGTCAGGCACGTCCAGCCACAGGCGGATGTCGTTCTCTTTCAGGTACGCGTAGAGATCGAAGAAGCTGACGCCGGGTTCGACCAGCGCGTAGCCGAACTCCTCGTTGACCTCGAGGATGCGATTCATGCGCTTGAGGTCCAGGGTCACGGTGCCCGGCAGCCGTGGCGCCGGTCCGCCGTAAGCGAGATTGCGTCCGCACGAGATCGGCCACAGCGGAATCCCGAACTTGTTGGCGGTGCGCAGGCAGGCCTGCACTTCCTCGACGCTCGCCGGCGCGAGTGCGGCGGACGGCGCGAAGTGGTCGTCATCGACGATGGCGTAAGGGTCGTGGTAGCCGGGCAGATCGGTCTGCGGGTCGTCGAAGACCCACTCGCGTCCGAGGGTGGCGCCGAACTCGCCGAGCGCCTTGTCGAAGGTCGCGGCATCGACGCCGGGCGGCAGGACTCGTCGGCTCATGAGCGGCTCCGTGAGGTGCGCTGGGCATTGTAGCGCACCGCCGGTGGCGCTCGGCCGCGTCAGTCGATGCGGCCGATCTCGTCCAGGGATTGCTGCAGGCGCAGGCCTTCGAGGGCGTCCAGCGGCAGGGCAATGAACAGCGCTATGCGGCGCTCCAGCTCGGCGAAGGCAGTGCGGAAGCGCAGTCCGCGCGCGACCTCGTCACCTTCGTCGACGGCCGGGTCGGCTATGCCCCAGTGCGCGGTCATCGGTTGCCCCGGCCACACCGGGCAGGTCTCGGCTGCCGCGCGGTCGCACACGGTGAACACGAAATCCATGCGCGGCGCATCGGCTGCGGTGAATTCGTCCCAGCTCTTGGAACGCAGGCCGGTGGTCGGAAATTCGAGGCGCGCGAGCAGCTCCAGTGCGCGCGGATTGACCGCACCACCCGGCCGGCTGCCGGCGCTGAAGGCGAGGAAGCGTCCTGCCCCGGCCCGCCCGAGGATGGCTTCGGCCATGATGCTGCGCGCCGAGTTGGCGGTGCACAGGAACAGGACGTTGAACGGTTGCGGGACCATGGGCGGGCACTCGGCGGACTGGCGTGGATGATTGCCGGCGTGTGTTGCAATCGTGTGACAGGCGTCCCCATGCCGGTGTGACCGGTATCAAGCCGCGGCGCGCGCGGTAGCGCACAATCGGTCGCATGTTGCCGACCGGGTGGAGCGCGTTGCTGCGCGGAATCGTGTTGCTGACGCTGCTCCCGGCCGCGGGCGGGGCAGCCGCCGCAGAGCGTGCGGTGCTGGAGGTGTTCACCCGCCCCGGTTGCATCCATTGCGCGGCGGCGCGCGAGATGCTGGACGCGCTGGAGCGACGGTATCCTGCCCTGGCCATCGTCGAGCACGACGTGCAGGCCGACCCCGCGGCGCGCGCGCGGCTGGTCGCGCTGGCCCGGCAGCACGGCATCGAGCAGCCCGGGGTGCCGGCCTTCCATGCCGGCAACACGTTGCTGGTCGGCTACGACCCGGCCGGCGGCACGCGCACGCGGGTGCTCGCCGCGCTCGGCCTGGCGCGCGACGCCGATGCCGGGGGCTACCGGCTCGGCCGCTGGCTGCTGCACCCGGATCGCATCGGGCTGCCGCTGTTCAGCGCCGCGCTCGGCCTGGTCGACGGCTTCAACCCGTGTTCGATGTGGGTACTGGTGTTCATGCTCGCGTTGCTTGCGCCGCTCGGCGATCGGCGCCGCATGTTGCTGGTCGCCGGCACCTTCGTCGTCGTCCAGGGTATCGCCTACCTCGCCTTCATGGCCGCCTGGCTCAACCTGTTCGTGATCGTGGGCGCTTCGCGTACCTCGCAGGTGCTGGTCGGCGCGGCCGGCTGCGCGATCGGCGCGATCCATGCGCGCGATTTCTTCAGCGGCGGGAACGGCGCCACGCTCGCCATCCCGGACAGCGCGAAGCCGGGGATCTATGCGCGCATGCGACGCATCGTCAGCGCCGAGTCGGCGCTGGCCGCGGTGATCGCGACGGTGCTGCTGGCGCTGCTGGTGCAAGTGGTCGAGTTCATGTGCACGGCCGGGATCCCGGCCCTCTACACGCGCATCCTCAGCCTCGCCGGACTCGCACCCTGGCAGCATTACGCTTACCTGCTGATCTACGTCGGCTGCTACATGCTGGACGATGCGGTGGTTCTCGCGATCGGTGTCGTTACCCTGAGCCGGCGGCGTCTGCAGCAAAGGCAGGGCCGCTGGCTCAAGCTGCTGAGCGGCGTGGTCCTGCTGCTCCTGGGGGGCGGCCTTATAGCCGGTGCCATGACGACCTGAGTCACGCTTGGGGGCGGGCCCTGTCGCGGCTATGATCGATGCCTGCCCCGGGTTCAGGCCGCCGTATGTCCGACAAGCTCTTCCCCACCACTGTCGTCGGCAGTTACCCGCAGCCTCGCTGGCTGGTCGACCACGCGGCCCTGGAGGCACGCGTGGTGCCGCGCGTGCGCGCCCCCGAGATCTGGCGGGTGCCGCCGGCATGCCTCGCAGAAGCGCAGGATGACGCCACGTTGCTCGCCATCCGCGACCAGGAGCGTGCCGGCATCGACACCATCACCGATGGCGAGATTCGGCGCGAGAGTTACTCCAACCGCTTCGGCACTTCGCTGGACGGCATCGACCTGGAGCAGCCGTTCATCCGCGAGGTACGTGGCTTCCGCATTCCCATGCCGCGCGTGGTCGGCCCGATCAGCCGACCGCGGGCGGTCGAAGTCGCTGACCTCGAGTTTCTCCGGCGCAATACCAATCGTCGCACCAAGATCACCCTGCCCGGCCCGTTCACGCTCAGCAAGCAGGCCAGCGACGAGTACTACCGCGACCCGGAGGCGCTGGCCATGGCCTACGCCGAAGCCGTCAATGCCGAGGCGCGCGATCTCGCGGCTGCCGGTGCCGACGTCATCCAGCTCGACGAACCCTGGCTGCGCGAAGACCCGGACAACGCCAACCGCTTTGCGGTGCGGGCCATCAACCGGGCACTCGAGGGCATCGACTGCACGACCTGCGTACACCTGTGCTTTGGCTACGGTTTCATCGTATCGCCGGACAAGCCCAAGGCCTACGCGTTTCTCGAGCAGCTCGCCGATTGCGTGGTCGACCAGGTGTCGATCGAGGCGGCGCAGCCCCACCTCGACCTCGGGGTGCTGGAGGCACTGGGGGAGAAGACCATCGTGCTCGGTGTCGTCGACCTGTCCAGCAATGCGGTCGAGTCCGTCGATACGCTGGTGGCACGCATCCGCCGCGCGTTGCCGCACGTCGCGCCGGAGCGCCTGGTCCCGGCGCCGGACTGCGGCCTCAAGTACCTCAGCCGCGACGCCGCGCGCGGCAAGCTGGCGGCGCTGGTCGCCGCGGCCGGGGCGCTGCGCGCGGCGCACTGAGGGCGGCGCCCGCGCGCTGCTGCGCCGCATTATGTACCGGCCGGTACACTTGGCTTAGAATCCCGGCGACGACGACGCAGCGGGGGAGCCGGGAGCATGAGCGTAAATCAAGGCAGCGGGGGATGCCCGGTGAGCGGCGCGGTCCGCGCTTTCGACCCGTACGCGGAGGACTACTTGCAGGATCCCTATCCGCATCTGCGCGAGCTGCGCGAGCGCTCGCCGGTGTTCTACAGCGACGAGCTCGACTACTGGGTGGTGTCGCGCTACGAAGACGTCAAGCACTGCTTCATGGACCAGGAGGCCTTCTCCGCGGCGCCGGCGCTGGACACCATCGTGCCGCCGTATCCCTCGACCCTCGAGATCCTGCAGAAGTACGCGCTGGTGCCGGGGCCGTCCATGGTCAACGAGGATCCGCCGGACCACTACCCTCACCGCAAGCGCTGCCAGCGCGCCTTCTCACCGCAGCGCATGCGCAACCTGGAGCCGTTCATCCGCGAGCTGGCAACGCGCTTCATCGACCGCTTCGTCAAGCGCGGCGAGGCCGATCTCGTTGGCGAGATGTTCTACGAGCTGCCGGCGCTGGTGGTGTTCCGGATTTTCGGCATTCCCGACGAGGAGGTCGAGGAGGTCAAAGGTTACGCCGGGCCGCTGGCGCTGTTCAACTGGGGGCGACCGAGCGAGGCTGAGCAGAACGCGCTGGTCGAGATGGTTTGCAGGTACTACGCCTACAGTTGCGAGTTCCTCGAGCGCAAGAAGAACAACCTCGGCGACGATCTCGCCAGTGACATGCTGCGGGCGCACCAGGAAGACCCCGAGACCTGGCCGCTGTCGTACATCTCGTTCCTGTTGCCGAATTTCCTCTATGCCGGGCACGAGACCACGACCAGCCAGTCGGGCAACGCCCTGCGCATCCTGCTCGAGCATCCCGACCAGTGGCAGCGCCTGTGCGCGGATCCGTCCCTGGTGCCGAACGCGGTGGAGGAGTGCATCCGCGCCGTTTCCTCGGTGATCGCGTGGCGCCGGCAATCGAAGCGGGCGCTCGCGCTCGACGGCGTACAGATCCCGGCCGGCGCCAGGCTGCTCATTTACAGCGGTGCCGCCAATCGTGACGAGGCGATGTTCACGAACGGCGAGTCGTTCGACATCACGCGCGACAACGCGCGCCGCAACCTGTCGTTCGGCTACGGCGCGCACCTGTGCGTCGGCGCGCCGCTGGCGCACCTGGAGCTGCGCGTGATGATTGAAGAGCTCAGCCGCCGCCTGCCGCACATGCGCCTGTTCGAATCGCAGTCCTGGAGCTACTCGGCGAACACTTCATTTCGCGGCCCGCAGCGCCTGCTGGTGAGGTGGGACGCGCAAGCCAACCCGCTGGCCGCGGACCGCCCCTAGAAGCTACCCGTCCCGGGTGCGCTGACCGCCGTTGAAAATCTCGGCGGCGGGGCGCGGTCTGCCGATGTGATAGCCCTGCGCGTAGTCGATCCCGATGTCCGCCAGGTGCGCGACAATGGCTTCCGACTCGACGAACTCGGCAATCGTGCGCATGCCCATGACCTTGCCGATCTCGTGGATCGAGCGCACCATCGCAAGCGCGATGGCGTCCTTATCGATATCGCGCACGAAAACGCCGTCGATCTTCAGATAGTCAACCGGCAGTTCGCGCAGGTAGGCGAACGAGGACACGCCGGTACCGAAGTCGTCGAGTGCGAACGACGCACCGCGCTCTTTCAGGCGCACGATGAAATCGCGGGCGCGCGAGAGGTTGGTAATCGCCGCGGTTTCGGTGATCTCGAAACAAATCGTGGCCGGCGTGACGCCGCTGTCGGCCAGCTCCTGCAGCACGAAATCGGCGAAGTCCTCTTCCCCCAGCGACTGACCGGAGAGGTTGATCGCGCACAGGGAGACCCTGTCAGCGCGACGCTGGCAGCGTGCCAGCGCCGCCAGCGCGGTCGAGACCACCCAGCGGTCGAGACGCGAGGACAGGCCGTAGCGCTCCGCCGCGGGCAGAAAAACACCCGGCATGACCGGGGTGTCGACCTCGTCGAGCATGCGAATGAGCAGCTCGACGTGCCGGCCCGGCAGGTGCGGCGCGTTGAGCGCGGCGATGTCCTGGTAGAAGAGCTGGAAGCGGCCGTCCTCCAGCGCCTGCGGGATGCGGCTGGCCCACAGCATGTCGCCGCGGCGCCGCACGAGCTGCTGGTCGTCGGCCTGGAAGACGTGGACCCGGTTGCGGCCCTCGTCCTTGGCCGCATAGCAGGCGGTATCGGCGTCGGCCAGTAGCTGGGTGATGTCCTCGCTGGTCCCGTCGATCGGCACCATGCCGATGCTGACGCCGAGCCGGAACTCGCGGTCTTGCCACTGGAAGCGGAAATCGCTGACCACCTTGAGCAGCTCGCGGGCCGCGCGCCAGCCATGCGACAGCGAGCAATGCTCGAGCAGCACACCGAACTCGTCGCCACCCAGGCGCGCCAGGGTGTCGCGCGTGCGCACGCGGGTTTCCAGTGCCCGTCCCAGCTCGCGCAGCAGCTTGTCGCCCGCGCTGTGGCCGCAGGTGTCGTTGATGACCTTGAACTGGTCGAGATCGAGGTAGCAGAGGATGTGTTCGGAACGGGTCTTGCGCGCGGTCTCCACGACGCGATTGAGACGCCGTTCGAACTCCCAGCGGTTGACCAGCCCGGTGAGGGCATCGTGCCGGGCCTGGTGGGAGAGCTGCTCGGTCAGGCGCTGAGTCTCGGTGATGTCCTCGCAGGCCAGCAGGACCAGCTTGCGGTCGCGCTCGCGGATCTCGCGGCCGGTTTCGCGCAGCCACAACAGCTCGCCGTCCTTGCGCGTGCGCCGCACGGTCCACTGGTTCATGCTGCCGGAGCCGGCGCGGCAGCGCGCGAGCAGCCTCGCAACCCGGTCGCGATCTTCTTCGATGACGGTTTCCAGCACCGCCGTGCCGACCAGCTCGCGCGGCTCGCGCCCGAGCTGCTGCGCGCCATGGCGGTTGATCGAGACCACCGCGTCGTCGTCGTCGACCGTGATCAGCATCAGCGGGTTGTCCTCGTAGAGCGCGCGGAAGCGTTCCTCGCTGATGCGCAGCGAGCGCTCGGCCTGCGCGCGTTCCTGGATCTCCTGCTTGAGATGGGCTTCGACCGCGTCGCGGTCGATGAGCGCCTCGCGAAACACCTCCATCGCGCGGTTGACCGCACCGAACTCGTCGCGGCGATCCACCCGCGCCACGCGCACCTCCGTGTCGCCCTCCGACAGCCGCGCCATCGAACGGATGGTCGTGCGCAGGTCGTTCGAGAACAGCTTCGACAGCCCGATGCTGAGCGCGGTCATCACGAGCACCGCGAGGCACAGCATGAGCACGAAGCGCAGCAGGCGTTCGTCCAGCTCCCGCTCCATCTCTACGATCGTCCGCAGGCCAGCGTTCAGCACGTTGTCGACCAGCGAGAGGTAATGCTCGTTGGCCGCGGCGTAGCTCTCGTTGGCGCGCAAAGTGAAGTGCGCGATCTTCTCGATCTCGACCGAGGACATGAGCACGGTTTCACCCATCTGGTCGCGATAGTCGACGATGCGTTCGCGCAGGTCTTCGATCATCTCGCGCCGTGGTCCGGCCAGCCTGAACCGGGTGGTGACGTCATCCAGCGCGGCGACACTGCGATTGACTGCCTTGATGTGCTCGCGGCCCCGCGCGTAGAAAGTGCCCGCCTCGACCTCGTCGCGCAGTGACGCCGCGAGCAGGCTGATGAAGGCGACATGGTTGGCGGAGAACGCGGAGAAGAGGCGGGTAATGGCCTGCATCTTGGCCCCGTCCTGCCGCGCGATATCGCGCAGGCGGGCCTGCTGGTCGCGCATCGCCTCCAGGAACAGCGCGCCCAGCACGGCAATGACCAGTGCGCCAATCAGCGGGACCAGCAGGAACTTGACCCGAATCGGCAGATCGGAGAGCAGGCGTGTCAGCATCGGCCGTCCCGCTGCGGGCCGCGGCTGGTGCCGCGACCGGCGTGTCCGTAGCGGCGCTGTTCCGGGGCGCTCAATAGCCCGCGGTCACGAACGCCTGCCACCGGTCCGGGTGCACCATGCCGATGAACCCGAAGCTGCCGTCGGCGGCGGGCTGGAATATCACGGCCGCACCTTCCGGCTGGGGCCAGATCCCGGTCGCTTCCTGCAGGTTCCCGGTATGGCCCGAGATTACCGTATTGAACCCGGCGGCGGGAGCCGTCGCCAGCATGCCGCGCAGGGTTTGCGCCTGGCGGGTGGCCTGCGCCTCGCTGGCGGTCACGGTGTGCGCCAGGTCGGGCACGGGGTCGGCGCGCCCGAAGGCGAGCCGGGCGGTGTTCAGCGAGCGGCAGTAGGGACTGCTGTACACCGCGCCGACCGGGATGCCGAGTTGCCGGAAAGCTTCGCCAATCCCCTGCACCTGGGCGCGCCCGGCAGCGGACAGGCGGCGTTGGGTTGCGCAGTTTTCGAGATGCGTGCGATCGCGGTCCTCGGTATCCAGATCGGTGATGCCGTGGCGCAGGTAGACGATGTAGCCACCGCCACGCAGGGCCTCGACCAGGGCGGGTTCGTCGAGCACCGGCGCGGGTGTCGAGGTGTCGGGCTGTGGCTCGATGGCAGCGGCTAGCTGGGGCAGGAAGCCGAGCAGCAGCAGTAAAGACCAGCGATACGATGCAGGCGCCCGCGGCGTGTCCATGTTCATGTCCGTTTCCTTGTGCCGGTTGCAGTCGGGGCTGGTGGTCGCGCCGGGTTGCACGTCGGGCCCGGGCAGCGGGTACGCTGACGCGGGCCGCCGTTGCCCGCAGGGGCGGCGTGGCGACGGCGGATGGCGTTCCGTTATGACCGCCGCGGGGCGGCGCGGTTCGTCGCCCGGGATCGTCCGGGTTAGCGGCCGAAACGGTCGCGGCTTGCGCCGCAGGTCCGCTCTACCGCGCCCGCGCCCGCGCCTGCACCGTTGCAGTGCGCAACGAGCCGCCATCCGCATCCGGCAGGAAGCGTGCGACCGTGCAGCCGACGGCGAAAATGGGCAGCTCCGCCGTGTAGTACTGCAGCACCCCGGGACCGCCCGCCGCGGCGGCGGCCGCGATGAAGGTGCGGATCTCGAAGCCGCCCTGGCCGGCTTCGCGGTAGGTTTCTGTATCGCTGTAGCCGAGCAGGGCGTCGCGGTCGTGACGCATGAGGCGGTCGAGGAATTCGCGATCCCAGGCTTCGTTGATCTTGCCCGAGTCCGGCGTCGCCGGCCAATGCGAGATGCCGCCGGTACCGACCAGCGCGATTCTTTCCGGCTGGGCGTCGCACGCGCGGCGCAGCGCCTCGCCGAACGCCCAGGCGCGATGCAGCGGGGTCAGCGGCGGGCCCTGGCAGTTGATGTTGACCGGAATGACGGGGAGGTCGTAGCGCGGCGTGAGAAAGTGCAGCGGGACCATGATGCCGTGGTCGAACTTCCACTCCTCGGCGTACGCGGTATCCACGCTCTGCATCACCTCGGTAACCAGGCGGCGGCCGAGATCGGCGTTGCCGGGTACCTCCGTGCGCTCGATCTTGAGCCATGCCGGATCCTCGATCGGACCCTCGTAGCGATCGGCAATCCCCATGCAGAAGGCCGGCATGTTATTCATGAAGAAGTTGGCGAAGTGCTCGGCCGCGATCACGATCAGCGCCTCGGCGCCACTGTCCTCGATCTCGCGCCGCTGCACGTCGAGGTGCGCATAGAGCTCGTCACGCACGGCAGTGTTCTTGACCAGGTCGGCGCGCCCGGTCATGCCCGGGGCGTGGCTGAGCACGCCGGCGTAAACCAGGCTCATCGCGCCTTGCCCTCCTCGGTGAAGCTTTCACCGCCGCCGGTCATGGCGTAGACGCCGGCGCGCACCGGGCCGTGCTTCGCGACGCCTTCGCGCATGAGGTCGAGGTAGTCGAACCAGGCGATGCCCAGGTAGGCGGCGAAGTGCATCAGGATCTGGCCGTTGACGCCGAGCACGTAGAGCAGGCCGATGTCGCCGTCGGCCAGCGCGGCGCGCTCCTCGTCGGTCAGGTCGTAGTCGTCGAGCAGGCTGTTCGGATCCTCGCGGAAGGTCTCCTGTACGGCCGGTTCGCGATTCAGCACGAACAGGAACTTCTGCAGCTGGTAGAGACTCATGCCCGGCCCAGCCCGGGTACCCGATGGGTGTCCAGTGCGATGCACACGTTCTTCGTTTCCATGTAGAAGTCGAAGCTGTAGTCGCCGCCGTCGCGGCCGATTCCGCTCATCTTCATGCCGCCGAAGGGGCTGGGTAAATGGCGGTTGTTCTCCGAGTTGACCCAGATCATGCCGGCGTCCAGCGTGCGTGCGAGGCGCTGTCCGCGCCCGGCATCGCGGGTCCACAGGTAGGCCGCGAGGCCGTAATCGATGTCGTTGGCGATGCTGACCGCCTGGTCTTCGCCGGTGAACGGGATCGCGGTCAGCACCGGGCCGAAGATCTCTTCGCGCGCGATGCGCATGTCCTGGCGGGCGCCGGTGAAGAGCGTCGGTTCGACGTAGTTGCCGTCCGCCATGCCGGCAGCGGGGCGGCCGCCGGCGGCCACGCTGGCACCATCGTCGCGCGCGATGTCGAAGTAGCTGCAGACCTTGTCGAAATGACGGCGATGGATGAGCGGACCGATCTCGGTGTCGGGATCCAGCGGATGGCCGACGCGCAGCTTCGCCACGCGCTCGCGCACGCGGGCGACGAAGTCGTCGTAAATCGAAGCCTCGACCAGCAGCCGGCTGGACGAGGTGCAGCGCTCGCCGTTGAGGCTGTAGATCATGAACACCACCGCATCGAGCGCGCGCTCGAGATCCGCATCCGCAAACACGATCACGGGGTTCTTTCCGCCGAGCTCGAAATGCACGCGCTTCAGGGTTTCCGCGCCCTGGCGCATGATGTGGCTGCCGGTGACGGATTCGCCGACGAAGGCGACGGCCTTGACCGCCGGGTGCTCGGTCAGGGCCCGTCCCGCACTTTCGCCGAGACCGTTGACGGTATTCAGCACGCCGTCCGGCAGGCCCGCTTCGTGCGCGATCTCGGCCAGCATCATGGCCGTCAGCGGCGACCACTCGGCCGGCTTGTGCACCACCGTGCAGCCGGCCGCCAGCGCCGGGGCGATCTTCCAGGTCGAGAGCATGAACGGCGTGTTCCAGGGCGTGATGACGCCAATCGGCCCAATCGGCTGGCGCAGCGTGAAGTTCATGTGCTCGGCCGCAGGCAGGGCGAGTCCGTTATGCGCATCCGGCGCGCGATCGGCGAAGAAGCGGAAATTCTCCGCGGCGCGCAGGGCTGCCTTGCTCATGAAGCGCAGCGGCTGGCCGGTGTCGTAGCTTTCGACCAGCGCAATGTCGTCGGCGCGCGCGACGATGGCATCGGCGACGCGGTGCAGCAGTGCCTTGCGCTCGGCGCCCGGCAGCGCCCGCCAGGCCGGGAACGCGGCTTCGGCAGCACTGCAGGCGGCGTCGATGTCGGCCGCGTCGCCGCTTGCCACGCCACCGATCAGGCCGTTGTCGATCGGGGTGAGGTTATCGAAGGTCTCGCGCACGTCGGCGGTGTGGCGACCGTTGATGAAATGGGTCAGCGGCGCCGCGCGGAAGCGCCGCAGGAGTTTCTCGCAGGCCGCGAGGTTGGTCTCCAGCGCGGCGCTCACGAGGCGCGCCTCGCGAGGTGGTCACGGATGTTGCCGGCCTTGTAGTTCAGCACGGGATCCAGCTCCTGGATTTCGAACGAGATGGCGAGCGCCCGCCGTGCGCTGACGGGGGCGAGAAAGTCGTTCAGCGCCGAGAACAGCTGCTCGCCGGCGGCCTGGCGCACCTCCAGCGGGCGCCCGTGGCCGATGCGCAGCACGACGTGCACGAAGGCGTTGTCGGGGTGGCCGTCGGCGATGCGGTAGATGTCGCGCCGCTCGGCACGCGTGCGCATGCCGGCGAGCGGGAAGGCCTCGATGCCGACCGCAGTCGTGTGCAGCGCTTCGACCAGGGCAGGCAGGTCGAGGTCGCGTTCGAGGTTGGCCGAGTATTCGATGGTGAGGTGCGGCATGGCGGTGGCGTACGGCTCGCTTGAAATAAATTTAACATGTTAAGTATACTGCCGGCCACGACGACGTCAACCGTATTGCCAGGAGCCCGATCACCATGTCCGATCTGTCGCGTTTGAAGGGTTCGATCCCGCCCATCGTCACCCCGTTCCGTGACGGCGAGGTCGATTACGACGCCTATGCCGGGCTGGTGGAATTCCAGGTCACCCACGGATCGCATGGTGTGCTGGTCAATGGCACCACGGCCGAGCCCTCGACCCTGAGCGTCGCCGAGCGCAATCGCCTGGTCGACGTCGCGGTCGAGACCGTCGCCGGGCGCGCGCCGATCGTCGCCGCCACCGGCTCGCAGTCGTACGCCGAGACCGAGGCCCTGACCCGCCACGCGGTCGGCGCCGGCGTCGACGCGCTGCTGGTCGTCACGCCGTACTACATCCGCCCGCCGCAGCGCGGACTGGTCGAGTACTACGCGCGCCTTGCGGCCACCCACGACACGCCGTGGATGATCTATCACATCCCCGGGCGCGCGGCCGTCAGCGTGACACTGGATACCATGCAGGCCCTGCGCGAGCGTTCGCCGCACTTCGTCGGCATGAAGCACGCGGTCAACGATCTCGGCTTCGTCACCGAGTGCCTGGCGGCTTTCGGTGACGACTTCCGGATCTTCGTCGGCCTCGAGGAGCTGTCGTTCCCGATGATGTCGATCGGTGCCTGCGGCCTCATGAACGCGGTCGGCAACCTGCGCCCGGCGGCCCTGGTCGAGATGGTCGAGGCGGTGTGGGACAACGACCTGGCGCGCGGCCGCGCCATCCACCAACGCTTGCTCGAGATCAACCAGTCGGTGTTCTTCGACACCAACCCGGTGCCGATCAAGTACATGATGAAGAAGCTCGGCCTGATGCCGGCCAACGAGCACCGCCTGCCGATGATGCCGGCCACGCCGGAGCTGGAGACGCGCCTGGACGGCGTGCTCGAGCGCGCCGGGCTGCTGGGCGGGGAGCGTGCCGCATGAAGTTCGTGAGCTTCGAGCGCGATGGCAGCGCCGGCTGGGGCGCAGTGATCGGCGACGCCGTGGTCGATCTCGGCGCGCGTAGGCCGGCCCTGCCCGATCTGCGCGCCGCCATCCGGGCCGGCCTGCTGGACGAACTGGCGCGCGAGGCGCAGGCTGCGGACGGCGATTTCGCACTCGCCGATCTGCGTTACCTGCCGACCTTGCCGAACCCCGAGAAGATCATCTGCATCGGGGTCAATTACGCCAACCGCAACGAAGAGTACCGGGACGGCAGCGAGGCGCCGCGCTACCCGAGCGTGTTCATGCGCACGCGCGAGTCGCTGGTCGGCCACGGCGAGCCGATCTTCGATCCGCCGGAGTCCGATCAGCTCGACTACGAGGGCGAGATCGTGCTGGTCATCGGGCGCGGCGGCCGCCGTATTGCCGAGGCCGACGCGCACGCCCACGTCGCCGGGCTCACCATCATGAACGAGGGCTCGGTGCGCGACTGGCTGCGCCACGCCAAGTTCAACGTCACCCAGGGCAAGAACTTCGCCCGTTCCGGCGCACTGGGTCCGTGGCTGGTGACGCCCGACGAGCTCGATCCCTTCGCTGAGCTGAGGGTCATGACCCGGGTCAACGGCGAGACCCGGCAGGACGACGTCACCAGCAATCTCATGTTCCCGTTCCGCTACCTGATCAGCTACCTGTCCATCTTCTACGAGCTCAAGCCGGGTGACATCATCGCGACCGGCACGCCGAACGGCGCGGGTGCGCGCTTCGATCCGCCGAAGTACCTGCGTCCCGGCGACCGGGTCGAGGTCGAGGTGCCGGGCGTCGGCATCCTGAGCAACCCGATCGTCGCCGAGCCGCTGTGAGCTCGCCGTCCGCCGCCGCGACCCGCCGCGGTGACGACCCGGCGCTGCGCGACATCGAGCACTCGCTGCCGATGCAGTTGCTGCGCGCACGCGAGGCGGCGATGGCGCGTTTCCGCCCGATGCTGCGCGCGCACGGCCTGACCGAACAGCAATGGCGGGTCCTGCGCGTGCTTGCTGCGACCCCCGCGATCGATGCCGGCGAGCTGGCCCGCCGCAGCCTGTTGCTGGCGCCCAGCCTGACACGCATCCTGCAGCACCTGGAGCAGGGCGGCCTGGTCCGGCGCAGCACCGACGCGCGCGATCAGCGCCGCGCGGTATTCGCGCTCACCGCCGCCGGTCGCAGGCGCTTCGCCGCGGTCGCGCCCGACTCGGAGGCGATCTACGCTGACATCGCCGGGCAGTTCGGGGCTGACCGGCTGGCCGCGCTCTACGAGCTCCTGGCCGAGCTCTGCACGTCTCTCGACGGCGACGACTGATCCCGCAGCCGGGTGCACCGGCTGCGGGCAGCGGGACGCCGGGTCAGTCGCCGAGGACGCCTTCGATCTGCCGTGCGACGACGGCGGCGGGCAGGGGGATGTAGCCGTCCTTGATGACGACCTGCTGGCCCTCGCGCGAGAGCACCATCTTCATGAAGGCGCGCTCGAGG
>JBHIYN010000021.1:0-92273 GCA_041984235.1 Gammaproteobacteria bacterium | reverse complement strand
GCGATGCCGGATCGGATGTGGGTAGGAACGTGGGTAACCGACTGCCTCGAACGCAAAATGCAGTTCAATCAGTCGGTTACCCTACGATTTGGTGGAGGCGGCGGGAGTGCTCGCGATTCGCTTGTTGCGAATCGCTCGGCCTTCGCTACGCTCAGGCCCGTCGTCGCTGCGCTCCGACGTCCTCGCGCTGCTGTCGCAGCGCTCGTCGAACCCGGAACGCGTGTGCTCCGGCCCGCCGCCTCCACCAGACCAAAAAAATACCGGCTCGAGGCCGGTATTTTTTTGGTCTGGTGGAGGCGGCGGGAGTCGAACCCGCGTCCGCAAGCCCTCTGCCGTTGGTTCTACATGCTTAGCCGAGTCTATTGTTTTAGCTGAGGGCAACCCGACCGGCAGGGCAAACCATCAGCGAGTCCGGTAAGGTTTTAACGGATCCGCCCCGAACGAGCTTCACCGCGATCTCGTGAGAAATGACGCCTGAGGACGGACGCACGAGCACGGCTCCGGTCAGACGGCACCCTACTGGGTTTTAAGCAGCGAGTGCGTAGTTGTCGTCGTTGGCAACTATTAAGGTTGCAGTTGGATTTACGAGGTGCTCTGCCCCTCGGCATGCCCCTTCGGTTTCGTGACCCACGTCGAAGCCGTGACGCCCCCGAAAGTGCCGTGCGCAGATCGACGCGCACCGTACCAGTATACAGACATGCGGCAGGTGGCAGGGTTCCGCGTCGTCAGCAGCAGGGGTCGCCGGGCACTACCGGCTCGGCGCCTTCGCCGAGTGCGGCCCGCAGCGCCGCTAGGCGCTCGCGGCGCAGCCGGAACCAGGCCCACTTGCCGCGCTGCTCGCGCTCGACCAGGCCGGCTTCCACGAGCTGGCGCAGATGGTGGCTGGTGGTCGGCTGGGACTTGCCGAGGACCGCCGGCAGGTCACAGGCGCAGAGTTCACCCGTGGGCGAGGTCGCGAGCATGGAAACGAGGCGAATTCTGGCCGGGTCGGCCAGCGCCTTCAGCTGAGCGGCGAGGTCGGCCGCTGCGTCGTCGCCGAGCGGGGCGGAGAGGACGCAGCAGCCTGGCGGACAGGGAGCGTTCATGGATACATATTGACAGTCATCGATTCGTTTGCCAACCTATCGATGAACTTCAATATGATTCATCGCCTCAGCACGGAGGAACAGGTCATGCGGCTCCAGCTCGCTCTCAACGTCGCCAAACTCGACGAGGCCATCGATTTCTACACCCGGATGTTCGCCACCGAGCCTTACAAGGTGAAGCCTGGTTACGCCAACTGGGTCATCGAGGAGCCCCCGCTCAAGCTCGTGATATTTGAACGGCCCGACGCGCTGCCCGGCTCGATCAACCACCTCGGGGTCGAGACCGACAGCGCGCAGGAGGTCGTAGACGCCGAAGCGCGCCTTGCCGCGGCGGGGCTCGCGACGAGCGGTATCGACGACACCGTCTGCTGCTTTGCGGAGAAGGTCGAGACCTGGGTGCAGGGCCCGGAGGGGCATCGCTGGGAGTGGTACGTGAAGCGGGCCGACCACGACACCGGGCCGGAAAACACCATCGTGCGCCACACCCGGCCGAGTCCGGTCGCGGGCGGGCGGGACGGCGGCTGCTGCTGATCGCGGGCCGCCGGCTGCCCGCTCAGCCGGTGTTCTTCAGCAGGCGCGACTTCTCGCGATTCCAGTCGCGGGCCTTCTCGGTGGCGCGCTTGTCGCGCTGTTTCTTGCCGCGCGCGACGCCGATCTCGCACTTCACCCGGCCGCTCTTCCAGTACAGGGCGAGCGCGATCACGGCCATGCCCTGGCGTTCGACGGCGCCGCGCAGGCGGTCGATCTCGCGCCGGTTGAGGAGCAGCTTGCGGGTGCGCTGGGGATCGGCCTGGACGTGGCTGGAGGCCGAGGGCAGGGGGGTGATCAGGGCGCCGAAGAGAAAGGCCTCGTTGTCCTTGAGCAGGACGTAGGCGTCGCGCAGCTGGACCTTGCCGGCGCGCAGGCTCTTGACCTCCCAGCCCTCCAGCACCACGCCCGCCTCCAGGCGCTCGTCGATGTGGTAGTCGTGGCGGGCCTTGCGGTTCTGCGCGATCGAGCTCGAAGCTTTGTCTTTGGCCTTTTTCTGCTCACTCATCGCGGGATCCGGGGAGGGGTCGCGCGTGCCGCGCGGGCGGCGATTATAGCGTCCCGGCCGGGACGCACGGATCTCAGCGCTGCTGCACGCCCAGCGTGAGCTGCTTGACCAGGGTGGAGAGGAGCTTGAACTCCTGGGCGTTGATCTTGAGCGGCCCGTCGCACTTGTCGGCGTAGATGAGCCCGATGCACTTGCGGTTGACCACCACCGCGAAGAGCAGGATGGAGGACGGTCGGATCAGCTCGCGCACCCACAGCGGGATGCTGCCGGCGTAGCGGGGATCGCTGGTGTCGACGATGAGGGCATGACGGCCCTTGCGCACCGCCTGCGAGAAGATGTCGTCGTCGACCGCGAGACGATAGGTGAAGTGGGGCTTGAGGGCGTCGAAATCCTCGCCGAAGCCGAAGCGCGTGCCGAAGCTCTGGTCGCGCGGGTCGCGCAGCATGAACAGCACGTGCGAGAAGCCGAGGCCGCGGTAGAAGGCCTCCAGCACCATGGCGAACATGTCGTTGATCGGCGCCTTTTCCAGGATCGCGGTGGTCAGCTCGGAGATGGCATTGGTGAGGAAGAGCTGGCGTGCGTGCGGGTTGGCGCCGCTCTCGCGGGTGTCGGTCTCCAGTCCTTCGTCCGGGCCCGGCGGCAGTGCGCTGCTGTCGTCGGTGGCGGCCGCGGCGCCCGGCTGCTCGCCGCCGTCGTCGCTGATGGCTTTCTCCACCCGGCCCAGGAAGGGCGCCGATTCGAGGTCGACGCTGATGATGCTGGCGAACTCGCGGGTGGCGTCGACGGCGGTTGCGACCGCGCTCTTCAGCGCGTCTTCGTCCAGCTCCACGCACGCTTCGTAGCGTTCGAGGATGGCTTCCAGGTTCTCCTCGATGTGCTCGGCGGCGTCGTCACCCAGGGTCTCGGCCACTTCGTTGGCGAAGGCACTGAGCTGCGAGATGCGCGCGTCCGGGTTGCGGTTGCCCTTGAGCTTGCCGGGCGGCGGCGGGCGCATGGCGGCGACCAGGCGCTCCGGCAGGTTCCAGTCGCGCCCGATGGCGACCCCGAACTCGGAGAAATCCGAACCGAAAATTTCGCGCGCCGCGGCCGCCTCGTCGATGCCGCGGCTCTCTACGAGATCGCTGACCTCGCGGTACTCGTCAGGGAAATAGTAGATCGCGAGGTGCCGCCCGAGGCGATGGAACATCGAGGCGATGAACGCCTCCTCGACGTGGATATTGCTGTCCTTCTCGTTCCACAGCGTCTTGGCCAGCATGCCGCTCAGGAACGAGCTCATGGCGGCGTCCTTGAGCTTGTCGGCCTGCTCGCCGTTGCGCAGGTGTTCGAAGATGACGATGCCGAGCGCGATCGCGCGCACCTGCTCGAAGCCGAGGATCACGACCGCGCGGCTGACCGTGCTGATCGAGCCGCCGTACTGGCCGTAGACCGCGGAGTTGACCACCTTCAGCAGCTTGGTCGTGAGCGCGTAGTCCTTGAGGATGACGCTGGCCAGCTCGTTGGCATCGGAGCGGTCGCGGATGCCGCTCTTCTGGTTGATCTCGGAGATGTGCTGGGAGACCGCCGGGAAGTCCGGCTTGCGCGCCATGCGCCGCTTGAGGAAGGCGATCGCGCCGTGGTCGTCGGCGCTGTCCTCGGAGACTTCCGGTGCCGCCTGCACCGGCGTGATGTAGTCGCGCAGGGCGTCGCGCATCGCCGCCGCGCTGCGGAAGCGCAGCGACGGGTCTTTCTCCAGGCCCTTCATCACGATCTTGTCGAGCGCGCTGTCGATGCCGGCGCGCACCAGTGACGGCGGCAGGATGCGTTCGTTGAGGATCTTGTAGACCACCGCCATCGGGTTGTCCGCCTCGAACAGGCGCTTGCCGGTCAGCAACTCGTGCATGACCACGCTGACCGAGAACAGGTCGGAGGCGGGGCTCGCCGGCTGCTCGGAGATGATCTCGGGCGCCAGGTAGTTCGGGGTGCCGCTGATGCCGGTCGCGGCGTGGGTGTCGGAGAGCGCGACGGAAATGCCGAAATCGAGGATGCGCGGGTGGTCCTCGTCGTCGACCAGGATGTTGGCCGGCGTCAGGTCGCGGTGCAGCACGTCGCGCTGGTGCGCATAGTGCACGGCGTCCAGCACCTGGATCATGATCTCGACCACGCGGCTCGCCGGCAGCGACTCGCGGCGATCGACCAGGTCTTTCAGCGGCCGGCCGGAGGCGAGCTGGTAGACCATGTAGGGCGGTTCGTGATCGAGGTCCAGCTCGAACAGGGCGACGATGTTGGCGTGGTCCAGGCGGGCGACGTTGCGCGCCTCGTTCAGCAGCTTCTGTGGATCGCGGGCGCGCTGGTTGAGGGTCTTGATCGCGACCTTGCGATCGAGATCCGGATCGGAAGCCAGGTAGACCACGCCCTGGCCGCCGCGACCGAGTACGCGCTGCGGCCGAAAGCGGCCGACCTGCGCGGGCAGGGCGGCGGCTGCGCTGACGCTGGAGCGGGATGCGGACATGGCTGGACTTGTGAGGTAGAACCCCGTTTAGCGACCGCGGACACCGGTTTCTGAAGCCTTGTCGGGTTGCGGGCGATGCACCAGAATGCCCGCTCAACGGCACCTCGGGAGCACTGCATGGCGGCGGGCAGGGAATCGATTCACGGGCAGTGGTCATCGCGCTGGATCTTCATCCTGGCCGCGACCGGCTCGGCCGTCGGCCTCGGCAACATCTGGCGCTTTCCCTACGTCACCGGCGAGAACGGCGGCGGCGCTTTCGTCCTCATCTACCTGGCCTGCGTGGCGCTGGTCGGGATCCCCATCATGGTCGCCGAGATCCTGCTCGGGCGCCGCGGCCGCTGCAGCCCGATCAACGCCATGCGCGTGCTCGCCGAGGACGAGAACCTGAGCAGCAACTGGCGCTACCTGGGCTGGATGGGCGTGGTCGCCGGCTTCGTCATCCTGTCCTTCTACTCGGTGGTGGCCGGCTGGTCCCTGGCCTACGTGGCCTACCTCGCGCAGGGCGTGTTCGACGGTGCGACCATCGACGACTCGCAGAACACCTTCGCCGCGCTGACCGGCTCCGCCGCGCGCCTCACGCTGTGGCATTCGCTGTTCATGGGCATGGCCATGTACGTCGTCGCGCGCGGTGTCAGCGGGGGCCTGGAACGCGCCGTGAAGTACCTGATGCCGGCGCTGTTCGTGCTTCTCTTCGCGATGGTGATCTACGCCGCGGTCACCGGTGACGCGCTGTCGGCGCTGCGCTACCTGTTCGAGCCGGACTTCAGCGCGGTCACCGGCGACAGCGTGCTCACCGCGCTGGGGCAGGCGTTCTTCAGCCTGAGCCTCGGCATGGGCGCGATCATGATCTACGGCTCCTACCTGCCGCAGGATGCCCCCATCGGCCAGACCGCGGTGATCATCGCCGGCGCCGACACCGTGGTCGCATTGCTCGCGGGGCTCGCCATCTTCCCGGTGGTGTTCGGCTATGGCCTAGAGCCCGGCCAGGGGCCGGGGCTGGTCTTCGTCACCCTGACCATCGCCTTCGGCCACATGCCGGGCGGGCAGCTGTTCGGCACCCTGTTCTTCGTGCTGCTGACGGTCGCCGCGTGGACCTCGGCCATCTCGCTGCTCGAGCCGGTGGTCGCCTGGCTGGTCGAGTCGATTGGCTGGAGCCGGGTGAAAGCCTGCCTGGTCGGCGGCGGCGCCGCCTGGCTGCTCGGGATCGGATCGCTGCTGTCGTTCAACGAGTGGGCCGACATCACGCCGGGCGGGCGCACCTTCTTCGACTGGGCGGAGTTCCTCTCCACCTCGGTGCTGCTGCCGCTGGGCGGCATGCTGATCGCCGTGTTCGCCGGCTGGCGGTTGTCGCTGGCGAGCTCCATGGACGAGTTCGGCGCCGGCCCCTCGCCCGGCTACCGCGCCTGGCTCGGCCTGATATTGTTCGTGGCGCCTGCCGGCGTCGCCCTGGTGTTCGCCGAGGGCACCGGCCTGCGCCGGCTTGTCGCCGACACGGTGGCCGCTATCATGCGCGCGGTTTTCGCCTGAACCGGAGTCCATGACCGTCGTCAAGCGCCATGCGTTCGCGCCCTTTGCCGCCGAGCAGATGTATGACCTCGTCAACGACGTCGAGGCCTACCCGGATTTCCTGCCCTGGTGCGTCGCGGCCGACGTGCTGGACCGGCAGCCGGGTGCGCTGGAGGCACGCCTTCAGATCAGGCGCGGGCGCTTCGATTACGCCTTCACGACGCGCAACGCGCTGGAGCCCGGCCGCGCCATCGAGCTGCAGCTGCGAGACGGACCCTTCCGCAAGCTGCACGGCATGTGGCGCTTCGAACCGACCGACGGCGGCTGCCTGATCCGCTTCCACCTCTACTTCGAGTTCCGCAACCGGATCCTCGGCAAGGCGATGGCGGCGGCTTTCCGTCCAATCGCCGACTCGCTGGTGGATGCCTTCAAGGCGCGCGCCTACACCGTCTATGGCGTCTGATCGGCTGCGCGTGGAGGTCGTGCTGGCCCTGCCCGAACGCGCCGTGGTGATCGAGCTCGAGGTGCCGGCCGGGGTCAGCCTGCGCAACGCGGTCGAACGGTCGCGCATCGCCGAGCAGGCCGGGGACATCGACCTCGCGGCCTGCACGCTCGGCGTGTTCGGTGAAAAGCGGCCGCCGGAGACGCTGGTCGCCGACGGCGATCGCATCGAGATCTACCGCCCGCTCGCCGCCGATCCGAAGACCATCCGGCGCCGGCGCGCGGCCGGGCGCGGCTGACGCTCGGGCCGCGCGGGCGGGCGCGTGCTCAGATGTCGTCCTGGTCGGTGATGTCGCGGTAGCGCGGATCGCCCGCGTCGTAATCGTCGTCGTCGTCGAGCTCGTCGTCCTCGGCGGCGAGGCTGCCGAACAGGCGCGCGAAGAAGCCCTTCTTGCGCTGGCCGGCGCGCGGTGCATCCGGCGGCACCACGATGCCTTCCCCGGGACCCGCCTGGATGTCGGCGTAGGGGCTGGTCGGCTCCACGTCCTCGACCGCGAACATGGCATCGAGCTCGGCGCGCTCTTCGTCCGTCAGCGCTTCCTCGTCCTCGACCACGTTGGGCGTCTCTTCGGTGAAGGGGATCTTCTCCTTGATCTTGGTCATGAAGGTCTTGGGCTTGATGCGCGGGACCTTGACCGTGGTGTCCTGGTGCAGCTCGGCGACCAGCGGCTGCGCCGCCGGCACCACGTCGCCCTCGATGTGATCGAGCTCGTCCCCGTCGAAGACCAGCGTGATCAGGCGCCGCTCGGTTTCTCCACCGCCCGGGGTGAAGGTGTAGAGGTAATCCCAGCGGTGCGCGTTGAAGGTGTCATGGATGACCGGCGTGCCCATGATGAACTGGACTTTCTTCTTGTCCATGCGCGGCTGCAGGCGCGCGAGCATCTCCTGGTCGACCACGTTGCCCTGCTGCACGTCGAGCTTGTGGATGAACGGCAGGTCGGTCGGTCCCGGCAGACTGGACAGTGACGGCAGCTCGGGCGTGGAGCACGCGCTGAGTGCGAAGAGCATGAAGGTGATGGAGGCGAGTTGACGCATGGGCAGCTATCCGGGGGGCGCTGACGGTGGGCGGCGGGGGGCCGCGCCGGGTCGGCGGAATCTCCTGCCACGGGCAGGCAGTGCGGCCGTTCCGGCGCTGTCGCCGGGGCTCCGCAGATCGTAGCACAGCCACGGCGCGGTGGCTGAAAATGCTATGCTGTGCAGCCAGTCCCGTAAGCGATCCCGTGCCAGCCGATGGACACCAAAGAGCTCAAGAAAGCCGGCCTCAAGGCAACCCTGCCGCGCCTGCGTATTCTCGAGATCCTCGAGAACGCCGACGAACGCCACATGAGCGCTGAGGACGTCTACAAGGCCCTGATCGACGCCGGCGAGGACGTCGGCCTGGCGACCATCTACCGGGTCCTGACGCAGTTCGAATCGGCCGGCCTGGTGCAGCGGCACAATTTCGACAGCGGTCACGCCGTGTTCGAGATGAACAAGGACGATCACCACGACCACATGGTGCGTATCGACACCGGCGAGGTGATCGAGTTCTACGACGAGGCGATCGAGCGCCGCCAGCGCGAGATCGTCGCCGAGCACGGCTTCGACCTGGAGGATCACAGCCTCGTGCTGTACGTGCGCCCGCGCGCGAAGCGCTGAGCGAAGCGGCCGCCGCCGGCGCGCCTCAGCCGCCGCTGGATTGCTGCAGCAGGTCGCGCGCGTGCGCGAGGCTGGAGCGGGTCGCCTTCGCCGCGCCCAGCATGCGGGCGATCTCGGCCTCGCGTGCCTTGCGGTCCAGGCTGCGCAGGGTGGTCTCGGTGTGCCCGTCCGCGCTGCGCTTGTCGACCAGCACGTGCGCGTCCCCGGCGCTCGCCACCTGCGGTGAGTGGGTGATGCAGATCACCTGGCAGTGCTGCGCGACTTCGCGCAGGTTGCGCCCGACCACGTTGGCGGTGGTGCCGCCGATGCCGGTGTCGACCTCGTCGTAGACCACCACCGGTACCCCGGTGTGGCGCGCGGTCGCGGCCTGGATGGCGAGCCCGATGCGCGAGAGCTCGCCGCCGGAGGCGATTTTGCCGATGGGTCCGGCGCCCTGGTCGGGGTTGGTGGCGACGGTGAATTCCACGCGATCGTGGCCGTAGGGCTGCGGATCTTCGGCACTGCTTGCGCTGAAGCGGACCTCGAACACGGCGCCGGCGATGCCCAGCTCGTGCAGCCGCGTGCTGATGTCAGCGGCCATTGCCGAGGCCGCCGTGCGGCGCGCCGCGGAAAGGGCGTCGGCAGCGCATATGAAGGCTTCGCGCTTGCCGGCCAGCCTTTCGAGCAGGCCGGCGCCGTCCGCCTCGCGCCGCGCGTGGGCGTCGAGTTCCGCGCACAGGCGTGACTGCAGCGCCACCAGCTCGCCGAGGTCGACGTGATGCTTGCGCGCCAGGCCGTGCAGCTCGGACAGACGCGCATCCAGCGCCGCCTGGCGCTCGGGATCGGCGCGCAGGCCGTCCTCCAGCCGATCGAGCTCGCGCAGCGCCTCGTCCACCGCGGCCGCCGCCTGGTTGAGCGCCTCTTCGAGATTCGCGCCATCGCCGGCATTGCGGCGCAGCTCGCGCGCGTTCGCCGCGGCGCGCCCGAGCAGGGTCGTGGCGCCGCCCTCGTCGTCGTCCAGCGCGTGGCGCAAGCCGGCGCACAGCTCCAGGCTGGCGCCGGCGGTCGCCAGCCGGCGGTACTCGTCGTCGATGGTCTCGAGCTCGCCGGCGTCGAGCCTGGCGGCCTCGAGCTCTTCGACCTGGTAGCGCAGCAGCTCGAGACGGGCGCGATCGCCGCCCTCGCGCTCGAACGCGGCGAGCGTGTCGCGGGTCGAGCGCCACGCCTGCCAGGCCTCGTGCACCGCGCGGCACTCGTTTTCCAGCGCACCATAATGATCGAGCAACTGGCGCTGCACCTCGCGTTGCAGCAGGCGCTGGCCGGCGTGCTGGGCGTGAATGTCGACCAGCAGGGCGGCGAGGTCGCGCAGCACGGCGAGCGTGACCGGGCTGCCGTTGCAGTACGCGCGCGAACGGCCGTCGCGCGACAGCACGCGCCGCAGCTGGCACTCCTCGCCCTCGTCCAGGGCCTGCTCGCGCAGCAGCGCCAGCGCGGCGTCGCAGCCGCCGAGGTCGAAGCTGGCCGCGACCTCGGCGCGCTCGGCGCCGGCGCGGATCAGGCTGCTGTCGGCGCGCTCGCCCAGCGCCAGGCCGAGCGCCTCGATCAGGACCGACTTGCCGGCCCCGGTCTCGCCGGTGAGCACGGTCAGCCCCGGCCCGAATTCGATCTCGACCTCGCGCACCACCACCAGGTTGCGCACCACGAGCGCGGTCAGCAAGGGTCGCGGCCCCAGTTGAGCTTGACGCGCAGGGTGGCGAAGTGGTCGTGGTTGGCCGGGTGCACGAGGCGAATCGACTCGCGCCGCCGGAACACCTGCACGCGATCGCCCGGCAGCAATTCGAACACCGGGTTGCCGTCGCAGGTGAGGCGCGACTCGTCGTCGCGGTCGGTCGCGATCTGGATCTCGATGAGCGCCGCGTCGCTGACCACGATCGGCCGGTTGGTAAGGGTGTGCGGGCAGATCGGCACCAGCGCCAGGGCGTTGATGTTGGGGTCCAGGATCGGTCCGCCGCCGGACAGCGCGTAGGCGGTGGAGCCGGTCGGCGTCGCGACGATCATGCCGTCCGAGCGCTGTGAGTGCAGGAACTTGCCGTCGACGTAGGTGTTCAGGGTGATCAGGCGCGCCGTGTTCCACTTCTGCACGACGACGTCGTTGAGACCGTCGGCATCGGCGACCACGCGGTCGGCGCGTACCACGCGGCAGCCGAGCACGGCGCGCTCCTCGGACTGGTAGGCGCCGTCGAGCACGGCGTTCAGACCGTCGCTGATCTCGTCCGGCGGGAGGTCGGTGAGGAAGCCGAGTCGGCCGAGGTTGATACCCATCAGGGCAACGTCGCGCGGGTAGATAGTGCCGGCGCATTGCAACAGCGTGCCGTCGCCCCCAATTGAGATGACGAGGTCGCTATGGTCCGGAATCGCGTCCGCCGAGACTACCGTGTACGTGCCGCTGACCCCGAACGCAGCCGCCTGCTGTTCGAGGTAGACTTCGCAGCCGCGCGCGTCGAGGACCTCGAGGACGCTTTGCAAGGCGCCACGGACGGCCGGATCGTGCAGCCGGGAGACGACGCCGATGCGCCTGAACATGGTCGATGGGGTCCTCGCGGAAAAGCTCCCGGCACGTTAGCATCCGCTGTCTCGGCGGAGCAACGGGGATTTTGCGCGGCCTTCGCCACAATGGTAGTTTTCACTGACAGGTCAGGATCCTACGCCGTTTTCCTTGCGCCCATCTGGTAACCTCTGGAGCCATGGACAAGAGCAGTTCCGAGATCAAGCTGAGCGAGCGTTCGCAGTACCTGTTCAAGCTGCTGATCGAGCGCTACATCGCCGATGGCCAGCCGGTCGGCTCGCGCACGCTGGCGCGCGACGCCCGCCTCGACCTGAGCCCGGCGACCATCCGCAACGTGATGGCCGACTTGGAGGACATGGGGCTGGTCAAGTCGCCGCATACCTCGGCCGGCCGCGTACCCACGGTCAAGGGCTACCGCCTGTTCGTCGACCAGATGGTGACCTTCCGCAACCTGAGTGCGGACGAGGTGCGGCGCATGGAGTCCAGCCTCGAGAGCGACGACGACATCCAGGGCCTGCTCGACCGCACCTCGCACCTGCTCTCCGACGTCACCCGCCTGGCCGGGCTGGTCATGATCCCGGTCACCGACCGGCGCGCGCTGCGCCAGGTCGAATTCCTGTCGCTGAACGACAACCGCGTGCTCGCCATCCTGGTCACCAATGACAAGGAGGTCGAGAACCGGGTCATCAAGACCAACCGGGTCTATGGCCAGTCGGAGCTGACTGCCGCGGCCAACTACCTCACCTCGGCCTTCGCCGGGCGCGACATCGACGCCGTGAAGGCGCGCCTGATCGACGAGATGGCGGCGACCCGGGAGGAGATGAACCAGCTCATGTCGCTGGTGGTGGAGATGACGCAGAAGGTCTTCATCGAGCGCGAAAGCGACAAGGATTACGTCCTCGCTGGCCAAACAAACCTGATGGAAATCAACGAGCTATCGGATATCGAGAAGCTCCGCAACCTGTTCGAGGCGTTCAACCAGAAACGCGACATCCTGCACCTGCTCGACCAGGCGCTGAACGCCAGCGGGGTGCAGATCTTCATCGGCGAGGAATCCGGCTACGAGGTCCTCGACGACTGCAGCGTGGTCACCTCGACCTACAAGGACGACAACCGCACCCTCGGCGTGCTCGGCGTCATCGGCCCCACCCGCATGGCCTACGAGCGCGTCATCCCCATCGTCGACCTCACTGCACGGATGCTGAGCTCGGCCTTGAATTCCAAGAACTGACCCCCATTTCAAGCTCGCCGGCGGCGCGCGGCTGCGCGCCTCGGCGCGCTATTGCCAAGTCATACAAGCTGAGAGAGAGCGAGTGAACGAAGAACGCGAAGCCGAGATCGAGAACGCCGCGGCCACCGAAGCCGGTGCCGACGCGAGCGTCGAGGAGCAGCCGGAGGCGGGCGAGATCGAACGCCTCAACGCCGAGATCGGTGGTCTCAGGGACGAGCTGCTGCGCCTGCGCGCGGAGATGGACAACGTGCGCAAGCGCGCCGAGCGCGACGTCGAGGCGGCGCACAAGTACGGCCAGGAGCGTCTGCTGCAGGAGCTGCTGCCGGTCAAGGACAGCATGGACCTGGGCCTGGACGCGGCCGGCAGCACCAGCGACATCGACTCGCTGCGCGAGGGCATGGCGCTGACGGCGAAGATGTTCGGCGATTTCTTCGACAAGCTCAGCGTGAAGGTGCTCGACCCGGCCGGCGAGCGCTTCGATCCCGAGTTCCACCAGGCCATGAGCACCGAGGAATCGGTCGAGGCCGAGCCCGGCACGGTGCTGCGGGTGATGCAGAAGGGCTACGCGCTCAACGACCGCCTGGTGCGGCCGGCGCTGGTGGTGGTCGCGCGCGCGGCGTCCGACTGACGGGCGCTTGAATTGGGCCGGCGCGGCCCCACCTGACGGAATAACCAAGGGCGCCGCAGCGCGCCTCACGAAATCAAGCGATACAGCAGAGGCGAAACATGGGCAAAATCATCGGAATCGACCTGGGTACGACCAACTCCTGCGTGGCCGTGCTCGAGGGCGGCAAGTCCAAGGTCATCGAGAACAGCGAGGGCGCGCGCACGACCCCCTCGATCGTGGCGTTCGCCAACGACGACGAGGTCCTGGTCGGCCAGTCGGCCAAGCGCCAGGCGGTGACCAACCCCCAGAACACCCTGTTCGCGGTCAAGCGCCTGATCGGGCGCAAGTTCGATGACGACGTCGTGCAGCGTGACCGCAGCATGGTGCCCTATGCCATCGTCAAGGCCGACAACGGCGACGCCTGGGTCGAGGCCAAGGGCAAGAAGATGGCCCCGCCCGAGGTCTCCGCGCGCGTACTGATGAAGATGAAGAAGACCGCCGAGGACTACCTCGGCGAGCCGGTCACCGAGGCCGTGATCACGGTGCCCGCGTACTTCAACGACTCGCAGCGCCAGGCGACCAAGGACGCCGGCCGCATCGCCGGTCTCGACGTCAAGCGCATCATCAACGAGCCGACCGCGGCGGCGCTGGCCTACGGCATGGACCGCGGATCGGGCGACGCCAAGATCGCGGTCTACGACCTCGGCGGCGGCACCTTCGACATCTCCATCATCGAGATCGCCGAGGTCGACGGCGAGCACCAGTTCGAGGTGCTCTCGACCAACGGTGACACCTTCCTCGGCGGTGAGGACTTCGACCTGCGCCTGATCGAGTTCCTGGCCGACGAGTTCAAGAAGGACCAGGGCATCGATCTGCACAACGACCCGCTGGCCCTGCAGCGTCTCAAGGAGGCTGCCGAGAAGGCCAAGATCGAGCTGTCCTCCAGCCAGCAGACCGACGTCAACCTGCCGTACATCACGGCCGACTCGACCGGGCCCAAGCACCTCAACATCAAGATCACCCGCGCCAAGCTGGAGTCGCTGGTCGACGAGATCATCCAGCGCACCATCGAGCCCTGCCGCGTGGCGCTGAAGGATGCCGGTCTCTCGGCGTCCGACATCGACGACGTCATCCTGGTCGGCGGGCAGACCCGCATGCCCAAGGTGCAGGAAGTGGTCAAGGGCATCTTCGGCAAGGAGCCGCGCAAGGACGTCAACCCGGACGAGGCGGTCGCCATGGGCGCGGCCATCCAGGCCGGCGTGCTCGGCGGCGACGTCAAGGACGTCCTGCTGCTCGACGTCACCCCGCTGTCGCTGGGTATCGAGACCCTGGGCGGCGTGATGACCAAGCTGATCGAGAAGAACACCACCATTCCGACCAAGGCGCAGCAGGTCTTCTCGACCGCCGAGGACAACCAGACCGCGGTCACCGTGCACGTGCTGCAGGGCGAGCGCGAGCGTGCCGACGCCAACAAGTCGCTGGGACGCTTCGACCTCGCCGACATCCCGCCGGCGCCGCGCGGCATGCCACAGGTCGAGGTCACCTTCGACATCGACGCCAACGGCATCCTCAACGTCTCGGCCAAGGACAAGGCGACCGGCAAGGAGCAGTCGATCGTGATCAAGGCTTCCAGCGGCCTGTCCGACGACGAGATCGATCGCATGGTCAAGGACGCCGAGGCGCATGCCGAGGAGGACCGCAAGTTCCAGGAGCTGGTCAACGCCCGCAACCAGGCCGACTCCATGGTCCACGCCGTGCGCAAGACGCTCGAGGAGCTGGGCGAGGCGGCGAGCGAGGACGAGCGCCGCGAAGTCGAGGAAGCCGCGTCCGCGGTCGAGGAAGCGCTCAAGGGTGACGATGTCGCCGACATCAACGCCAAGGCGCAGCACCTCGCGGAGCTCTCGGGTAAACTGGCGCAGAAGGCGCAGGCCTCGGCCCAGCCGGAAGGTGCCGGCGCCGGGCCGGAGGCCGGCGATGCCGAGTCCGGCAGCGCGGCGCGCGACGAGAACGTCGTCGACGCCGACTTCGAGGAAGTCAAGGACGACAACAAGTAAACACCGTTCGTTGATTCGAACCCGGGCCCGGTCAGGCTGAACGCCTTTCCGGGCTTCGGTTTTGTGGGGTAGGGCCCGATCCGGGGAATCCATGGCCAAGCGCGACTACTACGAAGTTCTCGGCGTCGACCGCAACGCCAGCGAAGCCGATCTGAAGAAGGCTTATCGCCGGCTCGCCATGAAGTACCACCCCGATCGCAACCCGGGTGACGCGGAGGCCGAGGAGCGCTTCAAGGAGACCAAGGAGGCGTTCGAGATCCTGAACGACGCCCAGAAGCGCGCCGCCTACGACCAGTTCGGCCACGCCGGCGTGGATGCCTCGGCGGGTGGCGGCGGCTTCGGCGGCGGTGCCGGCTTCGGCGACATCTTCGACAGCGTCTTCGGCGACATCTTCGGTGGCGGCCGCGGCGGCTCGCGCGCCTACCGCGGCGCCGACCTGCGTTACGACCTGGAGATGACCCTGGAGGAGGCGGTCGCCGGCAGCGAGGTCAAGATCCGCGTGCCGACCCTGGTCGGCTGCGAGACCTGCGGCGGCTCGGGCTCGCGCACCGGGCGCGCGCCGGACACCTGCCAGACCTGCGGCGGCATGGGCCAGGTGCGCATGCAGCAGGGCTTCTTCTCGGTGCAGCAGACCTGCCCCAAGTGCCGCGGCACCGGCAAGACCATCTCCGACCCCTGCGCGGGCTGTAACGGCACCGGCAAGGCGCGTGGCAACAAGACCATCTCGGTCAAGGTGCCGCCCGGGGTCGACAACGGCGACCGCATCCGCCTCGCCGGCGAGGGCGAGCCGGGCCAGAACGGCGGGCCGCCCGGGGACCTCTACGTCAACGTGGTGGTCAAGCCGCACCCGATCTTCGTGCGCGAGGACACCGATCTGCGTTGCGAGGTGCCGATCGATTTCGTCTCCGCAGCGCTCGGCGGCGAGCTCGAGGTGCCGACCCTGGAAGGCCGCGTGATGCTCAAGATCCCGGCCGAGACCCAGACCGGAAAGATGTTCCGCCTGCGCGGCAAGGGCGTGCGCTCGGTGCGCGGCGGCGGCGTCGGCGACCTCATCTGCCGCGTGGTCGTCGAGACCCCGGTCAACCTGAGCAAGGAACAGAAGGAATTGCTGAAGAAGTTCGGCGATTCGCTCACCGGCGGTGGCGACAAGCACAGCCCGCGCGCGACCTCGTGGCTGGACGGGGTGCGCAAGTTTTTCGAAGAGATGAAGTTCTCCTGAGCGCGGGAGGGAGCGCGCCGCCATGCCCCAGGACAAGACCCGAGTCGCGATCGCCGGCGCCGCCGGCCGCATGGGGCGGACCCTCGCGGAGCTGTGCGCGGACCACCCGGCGCTGGAATTCTGCGCCGCGCTGGAACACCCGGACTCGCCCGCGGTGGGACTGGACCCGGGGATCCTTGCCGGCGGCTCGGAGGTCGGCTTCGCCATCGGCACCGATCTCGCCGCCGCGGTCGATGCCTTCGACGTGCTGATCGACTTCACGGTGCCGGAATCGACCCTGCGCAACGTCGCCGTGTGCCGCGAGGCCGGGCGGCGCATGGTCATCGGCACCACCGGGCTGGGTGACGAGGTCGCGGCGCTGGACGCCGCCGCCGCCGACATCGCGCTGGTCTTCGCACCCAACATGAGCATCGGCGTTAATCTCTGCTTCCGCCTCGTCGAGCTCGCCGCGCGCGCCCTCGGCGACAGCTTCGACGTGGAGATCATCGAGGCCCATCACCGCCACAAGATCGACGCGCCCTCGGGCACCGCCGTGCGCATGGGCGAAATCGTCGCCGAGGCGCTGGGCCGCGACCTGGCACGCTCGGCGGTCTATGGCCGCGAGGGCCGTACCGGCCCGCGCCGCAGCGACACCATCGGTTTCGAGACCATCCGTGCCGGCGAGATCGTCGGCGACCATACCGTGCTCTATGCCGGCGCCGGTGAGCGCATCGAGATCACCCACCGGGCGCAGGACCGCGCGACCTTTGCCGGTGGCGCGCTGCGCGCCGCGGAGTGGGTGATGGCGCGCGAGCGCGGCCGCTTCGACATGCAGGACGTGCTCGGCCTGCGCGACTGAGCCGCGGCGCGAACCGGCGCCGCCGTTGGGCTATACTGGCGCCGGACATTCCGGGGGCACGCGGGCGTCGTCCGCGAATACGGGACGGAACTGATGCACAAGCTTCGCGCGGCCGTCATCGGTGTCGGCTACCTCGGAAATTTCCACGCCCAGAAGTACTCCCTGCACCCCGACGTCGACCTGCACTGCGTGGTCGACAGCGATGGCGCCCGGGCCGGCGAGATTGCCGAGAAGTATGCGACCCGCGCGGTCACCGACTACCGCAGCGTCCTGCCCGAGCTGGACCTGGTCTCGATCGTGGTGCCGCCGGCGTACCATTTCCGTATCGCGCGCGATTGCCTGGCGGCTGGCGTGCACACACTGGTCGAGAAACCGGTGACCGAGCGCGTGGCCGAGGCCGAGACCCTGATCGAACAGGCCGGCGCGGCCGGGCTGGTGCTGCAGGTCGGGCACCTGGAGCGCTTCAACCCGGTGGTGGTCGCGCTGCGGCGCGAGGTGCGCGCGCCGCGCCTGATCGAGGCGCAGCGTTTCGCCGCCTACAAGAAGCGCGGCACCGAGGTCGACGTGGTGCTCGATCTCATGATCCACGACATCGACATCGTGCTCAGCATGATCGCGAGCCCGGTGGCGGCGATCCACGCGACCGGCACGGCGGTGGTCACCGCCGACATCGACATCGCCCACGCGCGCATCGAGTTCGCCAACGGCAGCGTCGCCGAGCTCGCCGCCAGCCGCGTGTCGAACGAGCCGGCGCGCACCATGAAGGTGTACGAGGACGGCCGCTACGTGGCCATCGACTACATGAACCACGAGCTGCACATCGGTACGGTGGCGGATGGCCGCGAGCACGAGGATGTCAACGCGGTGACCTTCGAGACCGAGGCCGTCGGCAGCCGCGACGTGCTGATGGAGGAGATTGCCTCGTTCATCGAGTCGGTCCGCAGCGGCGCCGTGCCGCGGGTTACCGGCGAGGACGGCAAGCGCGCCCTGGCGCTGGCCATCGACATTTCCCACCGCATCAACCGCCACCGCGCGACCCGCGCCAGCATCCCGGACGCCCGCTGAGCGCGCGGTCTTTTCTTGCCGGGAAGCGGTCAAGTACAATGCCGCGCATCGAGCGGGAGCAGCCGGCGGGCTGTGTCCCGCTTTGTTGTGTATGGAAGGGACCGTGGACGATTCTGCTGTACTAGCGCTGGCCGACGGGACGGTTTTCGAGGGCCGCTCGATCGGCATTGACGGCTCCAGCGCCGGCGAGGTCGTGTTCAACACCGCCATGACGGGCTACCAGGAGATCCTCAGCGACCCCTCCTACGCCCGGCAACTGGTCACCCTGACCTACCCGCACATCGGCAACACCGGGGTCAACGGGCTCGACGTCGAGTCCGGGCGGCCGCAGGCGGCCGGCCTCATCGTGCGCGATTCGGCCATGGTCGCCAGCAACTGGCGCGCCAGCGGCACCCTCGGCGGCTACCTGCGCGACAACGGGGTCGTCGCCATTGCCGACATCGACACGCGCCGCCTGACCCGTATCCTGCGCGAGCATGGCGCCCAGAACGGCTGCATCGCGGCCGGCAGCGACGCCGACGCGGCGCTCGCCGAGGCGCGCGCCTGCCCCGGCCTGCAGGGCGCGGATCTCGCGCGCGAGGTGACCACGGTGGCCGCCTACGCGTGGTCGGACGGCTGCTGGCGCATCGCCAATGACGCCTACGGCCAGCCACCGCCGGCGCGCTTGCAGGTGGTCGCCTACGATTTCGGCGTCAAGCACAACATCCTGCGCCTGCTCGCAGAGCGCGGCTGCGCGATCGAGGTCGTGCCGGCGACGACACCGGCCGCCGAGGTGCTGGCGCGGCGCCCGGACGGCGTGTTCCTGTCCAACGGGCCGGGCGATCCGGAGCCGTGTACCTATGCCATCGCCGCCATCCGCGAGCTGCTGGAAGCCGGCATGCCGCTGTTCGGGATCTGCCTCGGACACCAGTTGCTGGCCCTGGCCTGCGGCGCGCGCACGCTGAAGATGAAGTTCGGCCACCACGGCGCCAACCACCCGGTCAAGGACCTCGCCAGCGGCCGCGTGCTGATCACCAGTCAGAATCACGGCTTCGCGGTCGACGAGTCGTCGCTGCCGAAATCGCTCGAAGCCACCCACGTGTCGCTGTTCGACGGCACCCTGCAGGGCATACGCCACCGCGACAAGCCGGCCTTCAGCTTCCAGGGCCATCCCGAGGCCAGCCCCGGTCCGCACGACGTGCAGCCGCTGTTCGATCACTTCATCGAGCTCATGGACGCCGCACGCGCCTGATCCCGCCATGCCCAAACGTACCGACATCGAATCCATCCTGCTCATCGGCGCCGGCCCGATCGTGATCGGTCAGGCCTGCGAGTTCGACTACTCCGGCTCGCAGGCGTGCAAGGCGCTGGTCGACGAGGGCTACCGGGTGACCCTGGTCAATTCCAACCCGGCCACCATCATGACCGATCCGGGCATGGCCGCGGCGACCTACATCGAGCCGATCCGCTGGCAGACGGTGGCGCAGATCATCGAGCGCGAGCGTCCCGATGCCCTGCTGCCCACCATGGGCGGCCAGACTGCGCTCAACTGCGCGCTGGACCTCGCGCGCGAGGGCGTGCTCGAAGCCTACGGGGTTGAGCTCATCGGCGCCTCGCGCGAGGCCATCGACAAGGCCGAGGATCGCGAGAAGTTTCGCGAGGCGATGACCCGCATCGGGCTGGAGTCGGCGCGCTCG
Source organism: Gammaproteobacteria bacterium (assembly GCA_041984235.1). GTDB lineage: Bacteria > Pseudomonadota > Gammaproteobacteria > JBHIYN01. The sequence continues at coordinate 72,784 of JBHIYN010000021.1, read as the reverse complement.
CGCATCGCGCACAACATGGACGACGCGCACGCGGCGCTGGGCGATCTCGGCTTCCCGATCATCATCCGGCCCTCGTTTACGCTCGGTGGTACCGGCGGCGGCATCGCCTACAACAAGGAAGAGTTCGAGGACCTGTGCCGGCGTGGCATCGATGCCTCGCCGACCGACGAGATCCTGCTCGAGGAGTCGCTGCTGGGCTGGAAGGAGTACGAGATGGAGGTCGTGCGCGATCACGCCGACAACTGCATCATCGTGTGCTCGATCGAGAACCTCGACCCCATGGGCATCCACACCGGCGACTCGATCACCGTAGCTCCGGCGCAGACGCTGACGGACAAGGAATACCAGATCATGCGCAACGCCTCGATCGCGGTGCTGCGCGAGATCGGGGTGGATACCGGCGGCTCGAACGTGCAGTTCGCGATCAACCCGGACGACGGCAGGCTCATCGTCATCGAGATGAACCCGCGCGTCTCGCGTTCCTCGGCGCTCGCGTCCAAGGCGACCGGCTTCCCGATCGCGAAGGTCGCGGCCAAGCTCGCGGTCGGCTACACGCTGGACGAGCTGCGTAACGAGATCACCGGCGGCGCGACGCCGGCTTCGTTCGAGCCGACCATCGACTACGTCGTGACCAAGGTGCCGCGCTTCACCTTCGAGAAGTTCCCGCAGGCCGAGGATCGGCTGACCACGCAAATGAAGTCGGTGGGCGAGGTGATGGCAATCGGGCGCACCTTCCAGGAGTCGCTGCACAAGGCGCTGCGCGGCCTGGAGACCGGTGCCAGCGGACTGGATCCGGTCACCCCGGATGCTGCCGGCGACATCGACGCGCTGCGCGGAGAGCTGCGCGCCGCGGGCGCGCAGCGGATCTGGCACGTCGGCGATGCCTTCCGTGCCGGCATGAGTGTCGATGACGTGTTCGACCTGACCCGCATCGATCGCTGGTTCCTGGTCCAGATCGAGGAGCTCGTTCAGCTCGAACGCGTGGTGGAGGAGGGCGGCGAAGCCGTTCTCGACGGCGCCTTCCTGCGCACCCTCAAGCGCAAGGGCTTCTCCGATGCGCGTCTCGCGGCGCTGTGCGCGACCAGCGAGGACGCGATCCGCGCGCGGCGTCACGCCGCCGGCGTGCGTCCGGTGTTCAAGCGCGTCGATTCCTGCGCCGCCGAGTTCGATTCCACCACCGCCTACATGTACTCGACCTACGAGCAGGAGTGCGAGTCACGGCCGTCGTCGCGGCAGAAGATCGTCGTGCTCGGCGGCGGACCGAACCGTATCGGGCAGGGCATCGAGTTCGACTACTGCTGCGTGCAGGCATCGCTCGCCGCGCGTGACGCGGGTTACGAGTCGATCATGATCAATTGCAACCCGGAGACCGTCTCCACCGATTACGATACCTCCGACCGTCTGTACTTCGAGCCGCTTACCCTTGAGGACGTGCTCGAGATCGTGGCGGTCGAGCAGCCGCGCGGCGTCATCGTACAGTTCGGCGGGCAGACGCCGCTCAAGCTGGCGCGCGATCTCGAGCGCGCCGGGGTGCCGATCATTGGCACCTCGCCGGATTCGATCGACCTCGCCGAGGATCGCGAGCGCTTCCAGCGCTTCCTGCGCGACACCGGGCTCACCCAGCCCGCCAACCGCACCGTGCGCAACGCCGCCGAGGCGACCGCCCGTGCGGCCGAGATCGGCTACCCGCTGGTGGTGCGTCCGTCCTACGTGCTCGGCGGCCGCGCCATGGAAATCGTATACAACGACGCCGACCTGGAATCGTACATGCAGGCAGCGGTGGCCGTTTCCAACGAATCGCCGGTGCTGCTCGACCATTTCCTGGAGAGTGCCATCGAGGTCGACGTCGATGCCATCTGCGACGGCCAGGAAGTGCTCATCGGCGGCATCATGGAGCACATCGAGCAGGCCGGCGTGCATTCCGGCGACTCCGCCTGCGCGCTGCCTCCGCACACCCTCAGCGAAGCGCTGCAGGACGAGCTGCGGCGCCAGGTCGGGGTCATGGCGCGCGGGCTCAACGTGATCGGCCTGATGAACGTGCAGTTCGCGATCCAGGGCGAGGAGATCTTCGTGCTCGAGGTCAATCCGCGCGCCTCACGGACGGCGCCGTTCGTGTCCAAGGCGATCGGCGTGTCCCTGCCCTACGTCGCGGCGCGCTGCATGATGGGCGAGTCGCTGGCCGAGCAGGGCGTCGGCGCGGAGCGCGTACCGGGCTATTACTCGGTCAAGGAGGCGGTGTTCCCCTTCGTCAAGTTCCGCGGCGTCGACCCGCTGCTGGGCCCGGAGATGAAATCGACCGGCGAGGTGATGGGGATCGGCGCCACTTTCGGCGAGGCCTTCGGCAAGTCGCAGCAGGCCGCCAACATGCCCCTGCCGGATAGCGGCACCGCCTTCATCAGCGTGCGCGGCAAGGACAAGCCGGCGACCGTCGCGCTGGCACGGGCACTCGGCGAGCACGGTTTTCGCATCGTCGCGACCGACGGCACCGCGCGCGTGCTGCGCGAAGCGGGCATCGAGTGTGAACGGGTGAACAAGGTGGCCGAAGGACAGCCGCACATCGTTGATATGATCAAGAACGATGCCATCGACCTGATCATCAATACCACCGAGGGCAAGCGCTCGATAGCCGATTCGTTTTCGATCCGTGCGAGCGCGATTAACCGCCGGGTTGCCTACACCACGACCGTGGCCGGCGCGACGGCGGCGGTGATGGCAATCACGGAGGCCGGCCAGAACGCCATCCGCTGCCTCCAGGACCTGCACCAGGAGTATGCGCAATGAACAAGACGCCCATGACCGCGCGCGGCGCGGAGCGCCTGCGCGAGGAGCTGCAGCGGCGCAAGACCGAGGATCGGCCGCGCATCACGGCGGCCATCGCCGAGGCGCGCGCGCACGGCGACCTCAAGGAAAATGCCGAGTATCACGCCGCGCGTGAGCAGCAGAGCTTCAACGAGGGCCGCATCAACGAGATCGAAGGCAAGCTGTCGAACGCCGAGATCATCGACGTCACGCGTATCGACGCCGGCGGCAAGGTGGTGTTCGGCGCGACGGTGGAGCTGTGCAACCTCGAGAATGACGACGAGGTTACCTACCGCATCGTGGGTGAGGACGAGGCCGACATCAAGGCCGGCCTGGTGTCGGTCAATTCGCCGGTGGCGCGCGCCATGATCGGCCGGTCCGAAGGTGATACGGCGGTGGTCGACGCCCCCGGCGGGACGCTCGAGTACGAGATCCTCGCCGTCCGCTACGAGTAACGGTGGCGCGTCGCGGCTCGAGTAACCGCTGGCTCGAGCGCCAGGCACGCGACCCCTACGTCAGGCAGTCGCGCCGCGAGGGCTACCGTTCGCGGGCCGCGTACAAGCTGCTCGAGCTGGTCCGGCGCGAGCGCCTGCTGCGGCCGGGCGCCCGGGTCATCGATCTCGGCGCCGCGCCGGGCGGCTGGACCCAGGCCGCGGTCGAGCTGGTCGGTCCGCGCGGAACTGTTGTCGCCCTGGACGTACTAAAGATGGAGCCCGTGGCGGGCGCTACCCTGATTTGCGGCGATTGCCGCGAGCCGGAGGTGCAGCAGCAGGTGGCGGAGGCCCTGGGCGGGGCGAAAGTCGACCTTGTAATGTCCGACATGGCACCCAATATCAGTGGTAACGCCATCCGCGACGAGGCCGCGGCAAGCGAGCTCGCCGGGACCGCATTCGATTTCGCGCAGTCCTTTCTGAACCCCGGCGGCGCCCTGCTCGTAAAACTGTTCAGGTACGGGGAGACCGACGCCTTCGTCGAGCAGTTGCGCGGCCGGTTCGACTCGGTCCAGCGTCGCAAACCCGATGCCTCGCGGGCGCGCTCACGCGAGTTTTATGTCGTGGCCCGGGGATTTGTTATATAGTTTTTTCGCTGCAAGCGTGGCCTCGGCGAGCGGGGAAGGCGAGCCCGGCAGCCACCTGACGGCAGTGTTTGAAGAGTAGCTTATGGCCAGGAATCTCGTACTTTGGATCGTCATCGCACTCGTGCTGATGCTCGTATTCCAGAACTTCACCCCTCGTCACGGCGCGGCGCGCCAGATTGACTACTCGGACTTCATTGCCGAGGTGAAGAGCGGCCGCGTGTCGCGCGTCACCATGGACGGCCCCGCGATCGAGCTCGAGCTGCACGACGGCTCGCGCCTCTACACCTACAGCCCCGAGACCGACAACGGCCCCCTGATCGGCACCCTGCTCGACAACAACGTCCGTGTCGAGGCGCAGCCGCCCGACCGCCAGGGCCTGTTGATGCAGATCTTCATTTCCTGGTTCCCCTTCCTGCTGCTCATCGCGGTCTGGATCTACCTCATGCGCCAGATGCAGGGCGGCGCCGGCGGGCGCGGTGCGCTGTCTTTCGGAAAGAGCCGCGCGCGCCTGCTGGGCGAGGACCAGGTGCGGGTGACCTTCAACGACGTCGCCGGTGTCGACGAGGCCAAGGAAGAGGTCAAGGAGCTGGTCGACTTCCTCAAGGACCCGGGCAAATTCCAGAAGCTCGGCGGCAAGATCCCGCGCGGCGTGCTCATGGTCGGACCGCCTGGCACCGGCAAGACCCTGCTCGCCAAGGCCATCGCCGGCGAGGCCAAGGTACCGTTCTTCACCATCTCCGGCTCGGACTTCGTCGAGATGTTCGTCGGCGTCGGCGCCTCGCGCGTGCGCGACATGTTCGAGCAGGCCAAGAAGCACGCCCCGTGCATCATCTTCATCGACGAGATCGACGCCGTCGGCCGTCACCGTGGCGCCGGGCTCGGCGGCGGTCACGACGAGCGCGAGCAGACGCTCAACCAGTTGCTGGTGGAAATGGATGGCTTCGACGGCAACGAGGGCATCATCGTCATTGCCGCGACCAACCGGCCCGACGTGCTCGATCCGGCGCTGCTGCGGCCGGGGCGCTTCGATCGCCAGGTCGTGGTGCCGCTGCCCGACATCCGCGGCCGCGAGCAGATTCTCAAGGTGCACATGCGCAAGGTGCCGGTCGACGACGACGTCAAGCCCGGCATCCTCGCGCGCGGCACGCCCGGCTTCTCGGGCGCGGACCTGGCCAACCTGGTCAACGAGGCGGCCCTGTTCGCCGCGCGCGTCAACAAGCGCCTGGTCGACATGGAGGAGTTCGAGAAGGCCAAGGACAAGATCATGATGGGCGCCGAACGGCGTTCCATGGTGATGAGCGACGACGAGAAGAAGCTCACCGCCTACCACGAGGCCGGGCACGCCATCGTCGGCCGCTCCGTGCCCTCGCACGACCCGGTCTACAAGGTCACCATCATCCCGCGCGGCCGCGCGCTCGGCGTGACCATGTTCCTGCCCGAGGAGGATCGGCTGAGCTATTCCAAGGAGCGCCTGGAGAGCCAGATCTCCAGCCTCTTCGGCGGGCGTATCGCCGAGGAGCTGATCTTCGGCAACAACGCCGTGACCACCGGTGCCTCGAACGACATCGAGCGCGTGACCGATATCGCGCGCAACATGGTCACGCGCTGGGGGCTGTCGGAGAAGCTCGGACCCATGACCTACAGCGACGACGAAGGCGAGGTCTTCCTCGGTCACTCGGTGACCCAGCACAAGCAGGTCTCCGACGAGACCGCGCACCTCATCGACGAGGAAGTTCGTGACATAGTCGACCGAAACTACGGCCGGGCGCGTGAGATACTGGAGACCAATATCGACAAGCTGCACATGATGGCCGAAGCGTTGATCAAGTACGAAACGCTGGACACCGAGCAGATCGACGACATCATGAACGGCAAGCCGCCACGCCCGCCGCGCGACTGGATGGACGACGACGACCGTGGCGCGCGGGAGGCTGAAGAAACGGCCGGCAGTGCCGATGACAACAGTGGCAAGGACGGCAAGATCGGAGGACCGGCCAGCCTGCACTGATCCCGCCCGACAGGTCCGCGGGAGCGGGTGCAGGAAGAGGCACGGCACTGGTCGCGCGCGGGGCGCCGCCGGCCTGACCAGAACCAGTGACGCTCCGGGGGCCGAATCATGAGCGAAAGCCAACGCAGGTATTTTGGAACCGACGGCATCAGAGGCACCGTCGGACAGGCGCCAATCACGCCGGATTTCGTGATGAAGCTCGGCTGGGCCGCCGGACGCGTGCTCAGCGCGCGCGCGCCGGGACAACGCAAGGTGCTGATCGGCAAGGACACGCGGGTGTCCGGCTACATGTTCGAGTCGGCGCTGGAGGCAGGCCTGTCCGCGGCCGGCATCGACATCCACCTGCTGGGCCCGATGCCGACGCCCGGTATCGCTTACCTCACGCGGACCTTCAACGCCAAGGCCGGGATCGTCATCAGCGCGTCGCACAACCCATTCGATGACAACGGCATCAAGTTCTTCTCGCACGACGGCACCAAGCTGGCGGACGACATCGAGCTCGAGATCGAGGCCGAGCTGGACAAGCCGATGGAGACCGTCGTCTCGCGCGAGCTGGGCAAGGCCCGCCGCATCGAGGACGCCGCCGGCCGCTACATCGAGTTCTGCAAGAGCACGGTGCGCTCCAGTCTCAATCTCGCCGGGCTGAAAGTGGTCGTCGACTGCGCGCACGGTGCGACCTACCACGTGGCGCCGGCGGTCTTCGCCGAGCTGGGGGCGAAGGTGACGACGCTGGGCAGCACGCCGGACGGTTTCAACATCAACGATGCCTGCGGCGCGACCGAGCCCGCGGCGCTGCAGGAGGCGGTGCGCAAGAACGCGGCGGACGTCGGCATCGCGCTCGACGGTGACGGCGACCGTCTCATCATGGTCGATGCCGAGGGCGAGGTGGTCGACGGTGATGAGCTCACCTTCATCATTGCCCGGCGGCGGCAGAACGCCGGTGCACTGAGTGGCAGCGTGGTCGGCACGCAGATGAGCAACCTCGGCCTGGAGCAGGCCGTGCGCACGCTGGGCCTCGGCTTCGAGCGTGCGCGGGTCGGTGATCGCTACATCATGGAGATGCTGCGTAACGGCGGCTGGACGCTGGGCGGGGAATCCTCCGGCCACATCATCTGTCTCGACCTGACCACGACCGGCGACGGCATCATCTCCGCCCTGCAGGTGCTGGAGGCGATGGCCAACGGCGGTATCGGCCTGGCCGACCTCAAGCGCGGCATGAGCAAGTACCCGCAGACGCTGGTCAACGTGCGCATGGAGCAGAAGACCGACGTCATGACGCTGCCGGCGGTGCAGCAGGCGGTGGCCGCGACCGAGCAGCGCCTCGGCGACAGCGGGCGCGTATTGTTGCGCGCCTCCGGCACCGAGCCCGTCATTCGTGTAATGGTCGAGGGGCGTGACCTCGAGCTGGTCGAAAAGCTCGCCAACGATCTCGCCGAAGTGGTCGCCGGGGCGGCACAGGAAGCAGCCTGAAAACCGCGAGCAGCGCGGCTGCGCGGCCACGCTGGCGGCGTTACGGGACTCTCTCCGGTGCTCACCTACTGATGTAGGCTGCGCTCCTCGAGAGCCCCGCGCCTTGCCAGCGGACCTGCTCGCTCGCCGTGCCGGCGGTTTTCGCCATAATTCTGGTCCACCCGAATACGGCGTCTGAAAGCGGCGGTCGGAAGTCTGCCGGAGCGGGCGTCGAGCGCAAGCGGGCCAGGGAGGGCAGTGCCTCGAATCCGCCTGATTCGCGTGCTCAGAACCCGTGCCGCGCGGTGCTGCAAGGCGCCGTTCCCGCCGGCAGGGTGGTGCCCTGTCAAGGGACGGCAACACAGCAGCGGTGCGCGGGACGGGTTCCCTTCGGGCGCGACTGGAAGCGCGCATCCGCTGCGCCATACTCGCTTGAATTGGCTACGGCCAGTCCGTCGCTCGCGTGACTTGCGCCTGCACGCTTCCAGTCACGCTGTGCAGGCGAATCAGGCGGATTCGAGGCACAGGCGAAGCGCGAGCGCAGTGCGGACGGCCATGGATGGCCGGTAGCACGGTAGCGGAGGCAGACTTCCGGCCGCCGCACACTGCACGGCCTCAGAAGTCCATATCGTCAAACGTCGCGCAGGAGCTCGTTGATGCCGACCTTGCTGCGGGTCTTCTCGTCGACGCGCTTGACGATGACCGCGCAGTAGAGGCTGTGACTGCCGTCTTTGGCCGGCAGGTTGCCGGAGACGACGACCGAGCCCGGGGGGACGCGGCCGTAGCTGACCTCGCCGCTCGCGCGATCGTAGATCCTTGTGCTCTGGCCGATGTAGACGCCCATCGAGATAACCGAGCCGGCGCCGACGATGACGCCTTCGACGACCTCCGAGCGGGCGCCGATGAAGCAGTTGTCCTCGATGATGGTCGGCGCGGCCTGCAGCGGCTCGAGCACGCCGCCGATGCCGACACCGCCCGACAGGTGCACGTTCTTGCCAATTTGTGCGCAGGAGCCGACCGTCGCCCAGGTGTCGACCATGGTGCCGGAATCGACATAGGCGCCGATGTTGACGTAGCTCGGCATGAGCACCACGTTGGGCGCGATGTAGCAGCCGCGGCGCACGGTGGCCGGCGGCACGACGCGCGCGCCGATTTGCTCGAACGCGTCCTGCGGCATGTCGGCGAACTTGAGTGCGACCTTGTCGAAGTAATTCTGGTGTCCGCCGGGGATCACCACGTTGCCGGAGAGCTTGAACGACAGCAGTACCGCTTTCTTGGCCCACTCGTTGACCTGCCAGCCGGAGGCGGTGGGTTCGGCGACCCGCAGTGAGCCGTCGTCGAGGCGACGCAGACATTCGTCGACCGCATCGCGCAGCTCGGCAGTGGCGGAATCGGCGTCGAAGTCGTTACGGTTTTCGAAAGCCTCGTCGATGACGCGGGCGAGATCGTTCATGGCAGGTTCTCCGTCAGAGTGATTCGAACAGGGTGCGCATGCGGCGGGCGGCCTCGGCACAGTCCGCTTCGGCCGCGACCAGGGCGATGCGCACGCGGTTGCGCCCCGGGTTGCCGGCAGCGTCGTCGCGGGCCAGGAATTCTCCCGGCAGGACCAGCACACCGGCCTCGCCGAGCAGGCGTTCGCAGGCGGTGATGCCATCGCACGGCAGCTCGGGCCACAGGTAGAAGCCGGCGGCCGGCGCAGCGACCGGCAGGACCGGTGCGAGGATGTCGACGACCTGCTCGAACTTGCGCCGGTAGTCGGCGCGATTGTCGGCAACGTGGGCCTCGTCGCACCAGGCCGCGGCGCTGGCGTGTTGGACGTGCAGCGGCATGGCGCCGCCCTGGTAGGTGCGATAGCGATAGAAGGCCTCGATCAGGGTGGCGTCGCCGGCTACGAACCCGGAGCGCAGGCCGGGCGCGTTGGAGCGCTTGGAGAGACTGTGCATGACCAGGCAGCGTGAGAAATCGGCGCGCCCGTTGGCCGCGCACCAGCCGAGCAGGCCGAGCGGCGGCGCGTCTTCGTCGAGATAGAGCTCGCTGTAGCACTCGTCGCACACGATGACGAAATCGTGGCGGTCGGCGAGCGCGGTGAGACGGGCGAAGTCCTCCGCCTCGAACACGCTGCCGGACGGGTTGCCCGGCGAGCAGACGTAGAGCAGGTTCATGTCCTGCCAGGCCTGCTCGGGGACGGTGTCCCACTGTGGCCGGAAGCCGCGCTCTGCCGGGCAGGGCAGGTAGCAGGGGCGGGCCCCGGCGAGCAGTGCCGCACCCTCGTAGATCTGGTAGAAGGGATTCGGCATGCCGACCAGGGCGCGGCTGTCGCCGGCGTCCACCACGGTCTGGGCGATGGCGAACAGCGCCTCGCGCGTGCCATTGACCGGCAGCACCTGGCTCTCGGGATCGAGGCCGCCGGGCGCCAGCGCGAACCGTCGCGTCGCCCACGCGGCGATGGCTTCGCGCAGTGCCGGCGTGCCGCGCGTCGCGGGATAGCGCGCGGTGCCGTCCAGCGCCGCGACCAGCGCGTCGCGGATCAGGGCGGGCGTGGCGTTCTGCGGCTCGCCGATGGAGAGATTGACCAGGGGACGGTCCGCGGGCGGCGTCACGCGCGCACGAATTTCAGCCAGGCGTTCGAACGGGTAGGGCTTGAGATCCGCAAGTCCGGGGTTCATGTCGATGGATGCCGTGGGCGGGGAGCGCGGGAGTATATCGAATCGCCAACGCGCGAGGGCCGGCGGTTCAACGGGCGCAGCCTTTACTGTATTCTTGCGCCCCTTTTCCAGTTGAAATCACGCAATGGCGCACAACATCCTGCTGCTGCCGGGAGACGGAATCGGTCCGGAGATCGTCGGCGCGGCCGAGCAGGTCCTGGCCGCTCTCGGCGAGCGCTTCGGCCTCGACTACGAACTCGAACACGCCCTGCTCGGGGGCGCGGCGATCGATGCCCACGGCGATGCGCTGCCGGCGCAGACGCTGGACCTCGCACGTGCGGCCGACGCCATCCTGATGGGCGCGGTCGGCGGGCCGAAGTGGGACAAGGTCGAGCGTGCCATCCGCCCGGAGCGCGGACTGCTGCGCCTGCGCGCGGAGCTCGACCTGTTCTGCAACCTGCGCCCGGCGGTGCTGTTTCCGGCGCTGGCCGGCGCCTCCTCCCTGCGCGAGGAGATCGTGTCCGGGCTGGACCTGATGATCATCCGCGAGCTCACCGGCGGCATCTATTTCGGTGAGCCAAGGGGCATCGAGGAAGTACCCGGCGGCGGACGGCGCGGCTTCAACACGCTCGTCTACCACGAACGCGAGATCGAGCGCATCGCGCGCCTCGGTTTCGAGATCGCGCGCCGGCGCAACTCCCGCCTGTGCTCGGTGGACAAGGCCAACGTGCTCGAATCGACCGAACTGTGGCGCGAGGTCGTGACCGCCCTGGCGGCCGACTATCCCGATGTCGAGCTCGAGCATCTGTACGTCGACAATGCCGCCATGCAGCTGGTGCGCGCGCCCAAGCAGTTCGACGTCATCGTCACCACCAACATGTTCGGCGACATCCTCTCCGATCTTGCCGCGATGCTGACCGGCTCGATCGGCATGCTGCCGTCGGCCTCGCTGGACGCCGCCAACAAGGGCCTGTTCGAGCCGGTCCACGGCTCGGCGCCGGACATCGCCGGACGCGACCTGGCCAATCCGCTGGCCACCATCCTGTCGCTCGGCATGATGCTGCGCTACACCCTGGGCGAGGCCGCGCACGCCGACCGCATCGACGCCGCGGTGGCGAAAGTGCTGGCTGACGGGGTGCGCACCGCGGACATCGCGGCCGGCGGGCCGGCGGTAGGCACGCGCGAGATGACCGCGGCGGTCATCGACGCGCTGGCACAGGGAGCCTGAGGCCATGAGCAGGACGTTCAACGTCGCCGTGGTCGGCGCGACCGGCGCGGTCGGTGAAGTGATGCTGTCGATCCTGGCCGAGCGCAATTTTCCGGTCGGCGAGCTGCACGCGGTGGCGAGCGCCCGCTCGGCCGGGGCGCGCATCGCCTGGGGCGGGCGCGAGCTGGAAGTTCAGGATCTCGACGGCTTCGATTTCAGCGGCGTCGACATCGGGCTGTTCTCACCGGGCGCCTCGGTCTCGAAGATCCATGCGCCGCGCGCCGCCGCCGCGGGCTGCGTGGTGGTCGACAACACCTCGCAGTTTCGCTACGACGACGACATCCCGCTGGTGGTGCCGGAGGTCAACCCGGACGCGCTCGCTGCCTATCGCAACCGCGGCATCGTCGCCAATCCCAACTGCTCGACCATCCAGATGGTGGTCGCGCTGAAGCCGATCCACGACGCGGTCGGCATCGAGCGCATCAACGTCGCCACCTACCAGGCGGTATCCGGCACCGGCAAGGAGGCGGTCGACGAGCTGCGGGTGCAGACGGCGGCGCTGCTCGAGGGCCGCGCGGCCAACCCCGAGGTCTACCCGAAGCAGATAGCGTTCAACTGCTTACCGCACATCGACGTGTTCCAGGACAACGGCTACACCAAGGAAGAGATGAAGATGGTGTGGGAGACGCGCAAGATCATGGGTGACGCCTCGATCGCGGTGAACCCCACCGCCGTGCGCGTGCCGGTCTACTACGGCCACTCGGAGGCCGTGCACATCGAGACGCGTGACAAGATCAGCGCCGCCGAGGTCACCGCGCTGCTGTCCGCGGCGCCCGGCGTGAGCGTCGTCGACCGGCGCGAGGACGGGGGTTACCCGACCGCCGCCACCGAGGGTGCGGGGCAGGACGCGGTATTCGTGGGCCGGATCCGGGAGGACATCACCCACCCGCGCGGAATCAATCTCTGGGTAGTCTCTGACAACGTCCGCAAGGGCGCTGCGCTGAATAGTGTGCAGATTGCGGAAATGTTGGTAAAAAGTCATTTGTAAGTTATAGTTAGTCACTAATTATAAAGAATATTCGAAGGTTCGGGAGCGCGCGTGGGCAAACCGTCGCGAGACGGCCGTGTCCCGCCGCGAGCACGAGCGGTTGCTCGTTCGCTTTTCTACACGTACGCAAACCGGCTTTTAAGGAATGACGTCATGCTTCGGAATCGAGCCGTCGCCCTGATACTCGGACTGGCTATCAGTCCGCTCGTGATCGCGCTAGGGCTCGGGCCCCTGCAATCGGATTCCTTCCTCAACGAGTCGTTTTCCGGCCGCATCGAGATCATCGGCGCGAAGAAAGCCGATTTCGACACGCTGAAGGTCGAGATGGCGTCGCTGGAGCAATTCAAGCGCGCCGGCATCGAATTCATCCCGCTGCTGTACTCGCTCAAGTTTGCCATCGACGACTCGGGCGAGGGTGACTACATCCGGGTGACCTCGCGCGACCCGATTCGCGAGCCTTACCTCAACTTCCTGGTGGAGCTCAACTGGGCCAACGGTCGCCTGCTGCGTGAGTACACCGTGCTCCTCGATCCGCCGCTCTACGACCAGCGGCGCAAGCGCGTGGCCGCCGCCGCGGCGCCGGCCGCGACGCCAGTTGCAGCGCCTGCCGCACCCGCCGCCGGTCCGGCTCCGGGTGCACCGGCGCCGACCGTGCGCGCCGGCGCCTACAGCGCGGGCGGAACGATAGGTCCGGTCGTTGCCACCGATACCCTGTGGTCACTGGCGGCCGCCTACCGCCCGGACGAGTCGGTCACCGTGCAGCAGATGATGCTCGCGCTGCTGCGCGAGAACCCGGAAGCGTTTGGCGAGAACAACATCAACCTGCTGCGCCGCGGTGCGGTCCTGCGCCTGCCGGACCAGGCCAGCCTGACCGCCGTGTCGGCGGCTGAGGCCTTCGCCGAGGCACAGCGCCAGCACCAGTTGTGGGAGCAGTACCGCCAGCAGGTCGGCGCCGCGCCGACCAGCCAGCCGCTGGGCGCCGCAGCGCCCTCGGTCGCGACCGATGATGCCGGTACGGCGGCCGAGCGCGACGCACGCCTGGAACTGATTGCGCCGGGTGGAGCCGACAGCGGTGGCGCGCCGGGTAGCGCCACCGGTGGCGGTTCTGACCTCTTGCGCGAGGAGATCGAGGCGCGGGCACAGCAGAGCGCGGAGCTCGAGAGCAAGCTCGGCGAGGCCGAGGAGATCATCGACCTGCTGCAGCGGCAGGTGAACATCAAGGACGAGGAGCTGGCTGCCCTGCAGGCGCGGCTGGCCGAGCTCGGCATCGAGCACGGCGACCTCGGCACGGGCGACGACGGCGCCGGCACGATGGACGATGGCGGCGTTGCGCCGGCCGCGACCGACATGCCTGGCGACACCGCCATGGAGACCCTGGAGGAAGCCGCCGACGAGGCGGTCGACACCCTGGCGGAAACCGCCGATACGGCTACCGACATGGCCGAGGACGTGATCGACGACGCCGGGACCATGGTCGATGAGGTGGTCGAAGACGTCGCCGAGGAGATCGACGACGGCATCGACATCGAGGTTGCGCCGCCGGCGGCGCGCGGTTTCCCCGACAGCCTGGTGCCGGAGCAGATCGCGGCCATGGTGCCGGGTGGCGCACTCACCGTGCTCGGCGCGATCGCCGTCGTGCTGCTCGGTCTGTTCGGCGGCATCATCGGCTTCCTGATGAAGGGCCGCGGCGAACGCGCGGCGGCAGCACCGGCCGCCGCCGCGGTCGTCGCGGACACCACGCTCGACGATACCAGCGAGGACGCGACCGTGGCCGCGGCGACCACGCCGCCTGCCGACGAGGACGAGGACGAGAGCGAGGCGGAAACCGAGATCGGCGAGGAAGACGCGGCGCCGGCAGAGGAATTCGATCCGAACGCCACCGTGGAGGCCGAGGCCGACAGCGAGGCGACCACCGAGGTGCCGGCCGCGGCCGCAGCGGCGCCCGAGGAAGAGGAAGACCCGCTCGAGGAGATCAACGTCTACCTTGCCTATGAGCGCTTCGAGCAGGCCGAGGAGCTGGTCAAGCGGGTCATCGGCGAATACCCCGAGCGCCACGAGTACAAGCTGCGCCTGCTCGAGGTGTACTACTCGGCCAACGATCGCGCTGCGTACGAGACCGCCGCGCGCGACCTGCACGCGGCGGTCGGCGAAGACGATCCGCTGTGGGACAGCGCGGTGGCGATGTGGTCGGAGATGTCTCCCGAGCGCGCGTTGTTCGCCGAGGGCGGCGCCGACGCCGAGGCGGCTCCCGCGCAGGACGAGGCCAAGTCCTTCGTCGACATCACCGGTGAGGAAGAGGGAGCGGCAGCTCCCGGCGAGGACACCGTGGCACGCGCGCCCGGTGACGACGACGACGGCCTCGATTTCGATCTCTCCAGCGAGGCCGCCCCGGCGGAAGACGAGGGCGGCGACGACGTGCTCGACCTGACGGCTGCCGCGGGCGACGACGACGTGCTCGACCTGACCGCGGCCGCCGGCGACGACGCGCTGCCCGAGCCCGAGCCGGAAACCGGCGCGGACGCGGGCGACGACGTGCTCGACCTGACCGCGGCCGAGGACACTGACGACGTCCTCGACCTGACTGCCGGCGACGATGACGGGGTGCTCGATCTCACCGCCGACGAGGAACCGGCCGCGGACGATGGCGACATCCTCGACCTCACCGGCGGCGACGGCGGCGACGAGATCGACCTGCTGTCCGGCAGTGGGGGCGACCTGCTCGGCGATGCCGATCTGCTGGAAGGTACCGGCGGCGACCTGCTGGACGTGACCAAGACCGGTGACATCGACTCCGTTACCGATACCGATCTGCTCAACGTGACCTCTCCGGGCCTGCGCGAAGCGGAAGAGGAAGCGCCTGCCGCTCCCGCCGCAGACAATGCCGACCTCGAGATCACCGACGTCACCGGCGAGAGCGACGAGGGTCTCGACTTCGACATCAGCGACACGGTCGCGCCGGCGTTCGAAACCGATGGCGCCACGACCGCTGACGACGTGCTCGACCTGACCGGCGGCGAGGGCACCGACGAGGAGCCGGCGGCGGCCGCCGCGGAGGGCGACGACCTGCTCGACTTCGACATTGGCGGACTGGACGACGCCGGTGAGGCGGAGCCGGCGACGCCGGCAGGAGATTTCTCCGAAAACACGACGATGATCGACGAGGACAGCCTCGAGATCGACCAGGACAACATTCCGACCATGGATATCGGGTCCGCGCTCGGCAGCAGCGCCGACGAGACCTCCGACGAGCTCGATTTCGACATCACCATGGGTGACGAGGGCGGTGAGCTCGACGCAGCGGAAGGTCTCGGCACGGAAGAGGTCGACGAAGAGCTCGAAATCACGATGGGCTCGCCCGCGGGCGAAGCGCCGACGGACGCCGAGATCTCGCTGCAGGGGCCGGAGCTCGACGAGCTGTCCCTGGACGGTGACACCAGCGGCGGTGACGAGTTCGACCTGTCGCTGGAAGGGACCAGCGAGATGGACTCGATCGCTGCCGACGACACGCTCGACATGGGCTCGGTCGACGGCGGTCTCGACAGCGCCGACGACACCTCGCTCGACGACCTCTCGCTGCAGCTCGACGGCGCGATCGAGGATGCGGCGCTGGACGACCTCGAGATCGAAGGCCTGGAGTCGACCACCGACGGTGATACGCCGGACCACCTGCAGACCATGACGCTGGACGCCGACGACGTTGAGGACGAGGGCGACGAAAAGACCGTCGTGATGCCGGTGTCCGACGACATCGAGCGGCAGAGCGACGCCGACGAGGCAGACACCAAGCTCAACCTGGCCAAGGCCTACATCGAGCTCGGTGATACCGAGGGCGCGCGATCGATCCTCGACGACGTCGCCGCCAGCGGCAACGAGGCGCAGCAGACCGAAGCGCAGGCGCTGCTGGCGCAGCTCGAGGGCTGAGCCGAACGCGGCGCCGCGCGCCCTGAGGCGCGTCCTGCCGCGGTGGCCGGCGCGGGCCGATGCGTATCGCACTCGGCGTCGAGTACGACGGCACCGGTTTCCACGGCTGGCAGGTCCAGCGTGGAGTGCGCACGGTCCAGCCGCTGCTGGAGACGGCACTGGCCCGGGTCGCCGACGAGCCGATCGCGGTCACCTGCGCCGGACGCACCGATACCGGCGTGCATGCCTGCCACCAGGTGGTGCACTTCGATACCCGCGCGGAGCGCTCGTCGCGGTCCTGGGTGCTCGGCGCGAACACCCACCTGCCGGCGGATATCGGGGTCATCTGGGCACGCCCCGCAGCCGCCGATTTCCACGCCCGCTTCAGTGCGCTCGGTCGTGCCTACGACTACATCATCCTCAACCGCCAGGCGCGGCCCGCGCTGTGGCACGGTCGGGTCACCTGGGAGTGTCGCCCGCTCGACGTCGCCGCCATGCGCACTGCTGCCGCGCACTGGCTGGGCGAGCATGATTTCTCCTCGTTCCGCGCGCGCGGCTGCCAGGCCCGCCATCCGGTCCGCACCGTGACCCGCTTCGAGGTGCGCGAGGCGGACGGCTTCATCGTCCTCAGCGTCGCCGCGAACGCGTTTCTGCAGCACATGGTGCGCAACTTCGCGGGAACGCTCCTGCAGATCGGGATGCGACGGCGCAGTCCGCAATGGGCGCACGAAGTGCTCGTCGCGCGCCGGCGCGAATGCGGCGGCATGACCGCGCCTCCGGACGGTCTGTACCTGACTGCGGTGGATTACCCGGCCGCCTTCGGACTGCCGGCGGCGCGGCCCCGCTACCCGGCATTCCCGTGCTATACCGGCGCCGCGTTCGGCGCGTGAGCGGCCCGGCTATCTGTCGCCGGGGGCAAATGGGATAATGACCGGCTCATGTCGGCACCTGCGGATGAAACCCGGCCTTGACGCGCGTCCGGATCAAATTCTGCGGCATCACCTCCCGGGGCGATGCCGAAGCCGCCGTGGCGCTCGGCGTGGACGCGCTCGGCTTCGTGTTCTACCCGCCGAGCCCGCGCTGCGTCAGCGCTGCCGACGCGGCCCGAATCATTGCCGGCCTGCCGCCGTTCGTCAGCAAGGTCGGCCTGTTCGTCAATGCAACGCCGGAGGAGGTGGCGGAAACGGTTGCACATACCGGGATCGATACCGTGCAGTTCCATGGCGACGAGTCCCCGGAGCTGTGCCGGGCCGCGCCGCGGCCGTGGTACAAGGCCATCCGCGTGGACGAGCAGACTGACGTCGCCGGCGCGATGGCGGCCTACGCAGGCGCCAGCGCGGTGCTGGTCGACGCGCGCGATCCGCACCTGTACGGTGGCAGCGGGAGGACCTTCGACTGGTCGCTGCTGCCGGCCGCGCGCCAGGTCCCGCTGATCCTGGCCGGCGGCCTGACCGTGGCCAACGTGGCCAGCGCGATCCGCGCCGTGGGTCCCTACGCGGTCGACGTCAGCGGCGGCATCGAACGCAGCAAGGGCGTCAAGGACGCCGACAAGATGAAACAATTCGTACGAGAGGTAACCCAGCTTGAGTGCCATCGCTGATTCCGCGCCCGCAGCCAGCCTCGGAACCGAGACCGGCCTGCCGGACGCGACCGGACACTTCGGGCCCTACGGCGGTCGATTCGTCGCCGAAACCCTGATGGAGCCGCTGCTCGATCTGGAAGCGGCGTACCACAAGTATCTCGGTGACGCCGATTTCCTTGCCGAGCTGGACGAGGATCTGCGCTACTTCGTCGGCCGCCCGTCGCCGCTGTACTTCGCGCGCCGCTGGACGCAGGAAACCGGTGGTGCCCAGATCTGGCTCAAGCGCGAGGATCTCAACCACACCGGCGCGCACAAGGTGAACAACACCGTCGGCCAGGCCCTGCTCGCCAAACGCATGGGCAAGCCGCGCGTGATCGCCGAGACCGGCGCCGGTCAGCATGGTGTCGCAACGGCGACGGTGGCGGCGCGCAGCGGCATGCGCTGCTGCGTCTACATGGGTGCCGAGGACATTCAGCGCCAGTCGCCGAACGTGTTTCGCATGAAGCTGCTGGGGGCCGAGGTGCGCGCCGTGACCTCCGGCTCGAAGACGCTCAAGGACGCGCTGAACGAGGCACTGCGCGACTGGGTCAGCAACGTCGACGATACCTTCTACATCATCGGTACCGTGGCCGGCCCGCATCCCTATCCGGCGATGGTGCGGGATTTCCAGGCGGTGATCGGGCGCGAGACCCGCAGCCAGAGCCTGGAGCGTATCGGCCGCCTGCCGGACGCGCTGGTCGCCTGCGTCGGCGGCGGCTCCAACGCCATTGGCCTCTTCTACCCGTTCATCAACGAGGCCGAAGTCGCCCTGTGGGGCGTGGAGGCCGGCGGCGAGGGTCTCGCCAGCGGGCACCACTCGGCGCCGCTGAACGCCGGCTCGCCGGGCGTGCTGCACGGCAATCGCACCTACCTGATGCAGGACGAGTGCGGACAGATCGAGCCCACGCACTCGGTTTCGGCGGGCCTCGACTATCCCGGTGTCGGACCCGAGCACGCCTGGCTCAAGGACAGCGGGCGCGCGCAGTACGCGACCGTCACTGACGACGAGGCGCTCGCGGCGTTCCAGCGCCTGAGCCTGCTCGAGGGCATCATCCCGGCCCTGGAATCGGCGCATGCCCTGGCCTTCGCGGAAAAGCTCGCGCGCGAGATGCGCTCCGACCAGGTCATCGTGGTCAACCTCTCCGGTCGCGGCGACAAGGACATCCAGACCGTGGCGGCGCTGCAGGGGATTACGCTGTGAGAGACACCATCCATCGCGGGAGCGCACGCGCATGAGCCGCATTGCCGATCGCTTCGCCGCGCTCGCCGCGGACGGACGCAAGGGCCTGATCACCTTCATTACCGCGGGCGATCCGAACACCGCCGCGACCCCGGCGCTGATGCATGCCCTGGTGCGCGCCGGCGCCGACCTGATCGAGCTCGGCGTACCGTTCTCCGACCCCATGGCCGACGGTGAAGTCATCCAGCGCGCCAGCGAACGCGCGCTGGCCAACGGCACCAGCCTCGACGACGTGCTCGCCTGCGTGGCCGCGTTCCGCCAGCAGGATACGACCACGCCGGTGGTCCTGATGGGCTACCTCAATCCGTTCGAACACATGGGCGCCGAGCGTTTCGCCGGGCGTGCGCGTGACGCCGGCGTCGACGGCGCGCTGATCGTCGACCTGCCGCCGGAGGAGGCGCGTGACTTCAACCACGCGCTGACCGGCGCCGGGCTGGACCAGGTCTTTCTGGTTGCGCCGAATTCGACCGACGCGCGTATCGACACGGTGTGCGAGTACGCCTCGGGCTTCGTCTATTTCGTCTCGGTCAAGGGAGTTACCGGTGACAAGGCCCTGGCGGTCGACGAGATCCGGCCACGCATCGACGCGACCCGCCGGCGCGCGGGCATTCCGGTCGGCATCGGTTTCGGAATCCGCTCTGCCGAGAGCGCCGCGCGCGCCGCCGGCATCGCCGACGCCATCATCGTCGGCAGCGCCATCGTCGAGCTGATCGAGGCCGGCGGCGACGAAGCGGCGATTGCCGCCCGCGTCGAGGAACTGGTCGCGCGACTGCGTGCCGCCATCGATACCCCGGCCAACGCGGCCTGACGCCACGGTGAGGTTACTTTGAACTGGTTCAAGAGACTGCTGCCGAGCCGCATCCGCATCGAGGGCTCGGCCAAACGCTCGATCCCCGAGGGGCTGTGGACGAGCTGCCCGGAATGCAAGGCGGTGCTCTACCGCGCCGAGCTCGAGCGTAACGCCGAGGTTTGTCTCAAGTGCGGCTTCCACATGCGAGTGCGCGGCCGCCAGCGCCTCGAACGTTTCCTCGATCCGGGCGTGCGCCGCGAGATCGGTGCCGAGGTCGTGCCGATCGACTTCCTCAAGTTCAAGGACAGCAAGCGCTACCGCGACCGCCTCACCGCCGCACAGAAGGCCACCGGCGAGACCGATGCGCTGGTCGTCATGGAAGGCACGATAGAAGGCCTGCCGCTGGTGGCGGCGGCGTTTGACTTCGCCTTCATGGGCGGCTCCATGGGCTCGGTCGTCGGCGAGCGCTTCGCGCGGGCGGCGCGGCGCTGTCTGGAGGCGCGCATTCCCCTGGTCTGTTTCTGCTCCAGCGGCGGCGCACGCATGCAGGAAGCACTGGTGTCGCTGATGCAGATGGCGAAGACCAGTGCGGCGATTGCCGAGCTGCGCGAGAACCGGCTGCCCTACGTGGTCGTGCTGACCGACCCGACCACGGGCGGCGTCTCGGCCAGCCTGGGCACCCTGGGCGACGTCATCATCGCCGAACCGGGCGCGCTGATCGGTTTTGCCGGCCCGCGGGTCATCGAGCAGACCGTGCGCCAGATCCTGCCGGACGGGTTCCAGCGCAGTGAATTCCTGCTCGAGCACGGCGCCATCGACATGATCGTGGATCGCCGAAAGATGAAATCCACCATCGCCTCGTTGCTGTCCATTCTCACCCACCGGGCCGCCGAACGGCCGGCCCTGCCGGCGGCCGGGGCGTCCCCCGACGGCGCCGGCGAAGCGGACTGATGGCCGCGTCGGGGCGCGACGTGCTCGACGCCGGCGGCGCGGCGGCGCCGGCGGCGGATGCGCCGCTCGCGCAGTGGCTGGCCTGGCTGGAGGCGGGGCGCGGCGAGCACATCGATCTCGGGCTGGACCGCTGCCGCGAGGTCGCTGCCCGGCTCGGGCTGGAGCGGCCCGCGCAGACGGTCGTCACGGTGGCCGGTACCAATGGCAAGGGCTCCAGCGTGGCCCTGCTGGAGTCGATCTGGCGTCACGCCGGCTACCGGGTCGGTACCTACACCTCGCCGCACCTCATCCACTACAGCGAGCGCATGCGCATCGATGGCAAGCCGCTGGACGAAGGGCGTATCTGCGCGGCCTTTGCCGCCGTCGAACACGCCCGCGGTGACGTCCCGCTGACCTACTTCGAGTTCGGTACGCTGGCCGCGCTGACCATCTTCGCGCAGTCCGGCCTGGACATCGCCCTGCTGGAGGTCGGTCTCGGCGGGCGTCTCGACGCGGTCAACATCGTCGACGCGGACGTCGCCGTGATCGCCGCCATCGGGCTCGACCACGAGGACTGGCTGGGTACCACGCGCGAAGAGATCGGTGCGGAGAAAGCCGGCATCATGCGCCGCGGACGCCCGGTGGTGTGCTCGGACGAGGCGGTGCCTGACTCGATCCTGGCCTGCGCCGAGCGGGAACAGGCGCATCTGCACCTGCTCGGAGTGGATTACGCCTACGAGCGCAACGGCGATGGCTGGAACTGGTGGTGCGGCGCGCACATGCTCGAGGACCTGCCGCTGCCGGCGCTCGGCGGCAATCACCAGCTACGCAACGCATCCGGGGTGCTGACCGCGGTCACCCTGCTTCGGGACCGGCACCCGGTGAGCGCGGACGGCATTCGCAGCGGGCTCGAACGTGTTGCCCTGCGCGGCCGTTTTCATCGCATCAGCGGATCCTGCGAACACATCATGGACGTCGCGCACAATCCGCAGGCCGCGACCACCGTGGCCGCCATGCTGGCCGCGCTGCCGGCAGCCCCGGTCACCCACGCCGTCGTCGGCATGCTGAAGACGAAGAACCACCGAGAGTTCCTGCGCCCGCTCGCCCCGCACGTCGACCGCTGGTATTTCGCCGACCTGCCTGGCGCGACCGGTGCGCGTGCGACCGATCTCGCCGAGGCCCTGGATGCGGTCGATCGTGGCGCCGAAGTCGAGCGCTTTGCGAGCGTAAGCCAGGCGCATGCGGCGGCCCGGGCGCGCGCGCAGGCGCAGGACCGCATTCTCGTACTCGGTTCGTTCATTACGGTCGGCGCCGTGCTGCGCATGTTCGACGACGCGGACGACGGAGCGGCGGGCTGATGGACAGGCAGGTCAAGCAACGCGTCGTCGGTGCGGCGATCCTGGTGGTGCTGGGCGTGATCTTCATACCCATCTTCCTCGACGACGGTGGCCTCGAGCGCAGCGTGCCGGATGTCGCGGATCTGCCGCCGGTTCCGCAGGACGATTTCGCGTCGCGTGTCGTGCCGCTGGACGAAGCCGAGATCGAGGCCCTGCACGAACGGGCCGCGAGCTCTGTCGACAGCCTGGAAACACCGCCCGCCGGTTCCGGCTCGCCGCCCGATGCGGCGCCCGCCGAGGCCGTGGCCGCGACCGAGGAGACGCCACCCGGCGACGACGGCAGTGACAATGCCGCGCCGCCGGCCGCACAACGGGCTGCGTCCGTGCCGTCGGCCCCGGTCGCGGACGAGCTGCCGGCGCCGCGCGAAACGCTGGAAGCGTGGACCGTGCAGCTCGGCAGCTTTGCCAACGGTGACAACGCGCGGCGGCTGATCGAGAAGCTGCGCGAGGGCGGCTACCCGGCCTACCTCGAACGACGGGTGGAGCAGGACACCACGGTGTTCAAGGTGCGCGTGGGGCCCCAGATCCGGCGCGAGGAGGCCGACCAGGTGCGTGCCCAGCTGGAGCAACAGTTCGCGCTCAAGGGCATGCTCGTGCGTTACCGGTGACGCTTTCCACCGCCGCCCGGCGACCGGCCGTCGGGTTATGCCCGATCGGTCAACCTGCTACACTCGCCGGCGACGCGCGCAGCGGAATCGCAATGAACTGGGCGGACATCACCATCCTCGGCATCATCGCGATCTCGGTCGTGGTCAGCATCTTTCGCGGCTTCGTGCGCGAGGTGCTCTCGCTGCTGGCCTGGGTGGCGGCGTTCTGGGTCGCCGGTACGCTGGCCGCGCCGGCGAGCACGCTGCTGGAGCCCTACATCGGCGTGCCGACGGCACGCATCGTGCTCGCCTTCATCGGCGTGATGCTGGCGACGCTGATCGTCGCCGCCCTGATCAATCATCTCGTCGGCCAGCTCATCACCAGGACCGGCCTCGGCGCCACGGACCGTCTGCTCGGCGCCCTGTTCGGGTTCGCGCGCGGCGTGCTAATCGTTCTCGCCGCGGTGCTCGCCGCGGGCCTGACCCGGGTTTCGGGCGAGGCCTGGTGGCAGAATTCCCAGGTCATGCCGCCGTTCGAGCGCGCGGCGATCGCCGTGATCGATCTGCTGCCGCCCGACCTGGCCAGGAACTTCAGCTTCTGAAGCAGGTAATACGCCGTGTGTGGAATCATCGGAATCGTCGCCCGTAATGCCGTCAACCAGATGCTCTATGACGGCCTGACCGTGTTGCAGCACCGCGGGCAGGACGCCGCCGGCATCGCGACCTACGACGACGGCCGCCTCTACCTGCGCAAGTCCAACGGCCTGGTGCGCGACGTGTTCCATACCCGTCACATGGTCAACCTGCGCGGACGCATGGGCATCGGACACGTGCGCTACCCGACCGCGGGGGTGTCCTCCAACGCGGAGGCGCAGCCCTTCTACGTGAACTCGCCTTACGGCATCACGCTCGCGCACAACGGTAACCTGACCAACTCGGAGCAGCTCAAGCAGGAGCTGTTCGAGGACGAGCTGCGGCACATCAACACCGAGTCGGACTCCGAAGTCCTGCTCAACGTGTTTGCCCACGAATTGCAGCGCAACGGCAAGCTGCGCATCGGCGCCGACGACATCTTCGATGCCGCCGAGCGTGTCTACCAGCGCTGCTCCGGCGGTTTCGCCGTGGTTGCGATGATTACTGGCGTCGGCATCGTGGCTTTCCGCGATCCCTACGGCATACGTCCGATCGTGTTCGGCCGGCGCGAGACCCCGGAGGGCGACGAGTACGCGGTCGCCTCGGAGTCGGTGGCGATCGACGTGCTCGGCTTCGACCTGATTCGAGACATCGCGCCGGGCGAAGTGATCTTCATCAGCAAGCAGGGTGAGTTCAGCTCGCGCCGCTGTGCGACCTCGACCCATCACGCGCCGTGTATTTTCGAGCACGTGTATTTCGCCCGTCCCGACTCGATCATCGACGGCATCTCGGTGCACAAGGCGCGCATGCGCATGGGCGAGGCGCTGGCGGCCAAGATCGCGCGCGAGTGGAGCGACCACGACATCGACGTCGTCATCCCGATCCCGGACACCGCGCGCACCGCGGCACTTGAACTGGCCAACACGCTAGACCTCAAGTACCGAGAAGGTTTCATCAAGAACCGCTACATCCCGCGAACCTTCATCATGCCGGGGCAGGCACTGCGGCGTAAGTCGGTGCGCCAGAAGCTGAACGCGATCGACCTCGAATTCGAGGGCAAGAACGTCCTGCTGGTCGACGACTCGATCGTGCGTGGCACGACTTCGGGGCAGATCATCGAGATGGCGCGCGAGGCCGGTGCGGCCAAGGTCTACTTCGCGTCGGCCGCGCCGCCGGTCAGGTTTCCCAACGTGTACGGCATCGACATGCCGACCAGCGAGGAATTGATCGCGTTCAACCGGGACGTCGACGAGGTTTGCCGCCTGATCGGCGCCGATGGCCTCATCTACCAGGATCTCGATGCCCTGGTCGACGCCGCGCGCCGCGGCAACCCGTCGATCAGCGAGTTCGAACAATCCTGCTTCAGCGGCAGCTACGTCACCGGCGACGTCAGCGACGTCTACCTCGACCGGGTCAGTACCCTGCGTTCCGACGGCGCCCGCGAGCAGCGCGGCCAGGACGACGACTCGCTGCGCGATCTGTACGCGGCCGGTGGCGTTTCCATGGACGCCTGAGCGCCCCCGACGTTGACAGGGGCGCGCGCGCTGGTCTAACTTTATACCGCTATCTGCGCCGATTTGAGTTCAGCTTGCGGGCGCAAAAGAAATTCCGCTAAAGCGATCCAAACCTGCTTTGGATGCTCCACAGCGGGTTTTTTTGCGCCCCGGGCAAGCCTCGTCACCGGCCGTAGCATCACGTATCAGCAGCCGTGAGATGAGCATGAACGAGTACGAGCAAGACCCGGCCCTGGCCACCCTGGCCTGTCGTGCCGGTACCTACCAGACCGCCGAGCAGGAACACAGCGAGGCCCTGTTCCTGACCTCGAGCTTCTGCTTCGAGTCGGCGGCGCAGGCCGCGGCGCGCTTTGCCGGCGACGAGCCGGGCAACGTGTACAGCCGCTTCACCAATCCGACCGTGCGCGGTTTCGAGCAGCGCCTCGCCGCGCTCGAAGGCGGCGAGGCGTGCATCGCGACCTCGTCCGGCATGAGCGCGATCCTGAGCCTGGTGATGGCCACGCTTGCGGCAGGTGACGCCATCGTCGCTTCGCACAGCATCTTCGGCACCTCGGTCAGCCTGTTCAAGAACATTCTCAGCCGCTTCGGGATCACCACCACGTTCGTCGACATGACGGACCTCGATGCGTGGCGCGATGCGATCACCCCGGCGACGCGCATGCTGTTCCTGGAAACGCCGTCGAATCCGCTGACCGACGTTGCCGACGTTGGCGCGCTGGCCGCGCTCGCGCGGGCCAACGATTGCCTGCTGGTGGTCGACAACTGCTTCTGCACTCCCGCCCTGCAACGTCCGCTGGCGCTGGGTGCCGACGTCGTCATCCATTCCGCGACCAAGTACCTCGACGGCCAGGGCCGTTGCCTGGGCGGTGCGATCGTCGGCCGCGAATCGCTGATCGCGGACAAGGTCTTTCCGTTCCTGCGCAGCGCGGGGACCTCGATGAGTCCGTTCAACGCCTGGGTCTTTCTCAAGGGCCTGGAGACCCTGCCCATACGCATGCAGCGGCACAGCAGCAGTGCGGCGCAGATCGCCGACTGGCTGGCACAGCGGCCGACCGTGCAGCGGGTGCATTACCCGGGCCTTGCGAGCCACCCGCAGCATGCGCTGGCCGCCCGCCAGCAGTCTGACTTCGGCGGCATCGTGAGCTTCGAGGTCGCCGGCCGCGCGCAGGCCTGGCACGTGGTCGACCACCTGCGCCTGTTCTCGATCACCGCGAACCTGGGCGATGCCAAGAGCATCGTCACCCACCCGGCGACCACCACGCACGGCCGCCTGTCACAGGACGAGCGCGACGCCATGGGCGTCAGCGAAGGGCTGCTGCGCCTGTCGGTGGGGCTGGAAGACCCCGGCGACCTGATCGCCGATCTGGAGCAGGCGCTGGCGCAGATGCCCTGAGCGGGCGGCCGGATTGCCACGCGATCGTGCGGCGTGTAGAGTGCGCGCCCGTACTTGACCGCGGCAACCCGCATCTCGGGTCGCCGCATTCCGACCATTCACCTGCGCCGGGGGGGGCCCGGGGCCGTGCGGATCGCCCGTCGGTGGCGGCCGCGGTTAGCCGCTTCACCCGCTGAAATCTTTCTGCCGTTGCGAGAGAGGGGTTTCCGGTCGCGCATGCCAACCGGAGACTGTAGACGTGCCTGGCAAGAATTCCCTGTTCGTCCCCGGACCGACGAACATACCCGAGCGCATTCGGCGCGCGATGGACGTGCCGCTGGAAGACCACCGTGCCGGTGACTTCCCCGACTTCACCCTGCCGCTGTTCGAAGACCTGAAGAAGATCTTCCGTACCGAGCGCGGCAAGGTCTTCGTCTTTCCGTCGTCCGGTTCCGGCGGCTGGGAGGCGGCCATCACCAATACCCTGTCCCCCGGCGACGCGGTACTCGCCGCGCGCTACGGCCAGTTCTCGCACCTGTGGGCCGACCTGTGCCGGCGCCACGGCATGGACGTGGAACTGATCGAGACGCCGTGGGGCGAGGGCGTGCCGCTGGAGCGCTATGCGGAGATCCTCGCTGCCGACAAGGCACACCGCATCAGGATGGTGCTGGTCACGCACAACGAAACGGCCACCGGGGTGACCAGCGATCTCGCCGCCGTGCGTCGCGTGCTGGACGATGCCGGGCACCCGGCACTGCTCGCCATCGACGGTGTCAGCTCGATCGGCAGCATCGAGTTCCGCATGGACGACTGGGGTGTCGATCTTGCGGTCAGCGGTTCGCAGAAGGGTCTGATGCTACCCACCGGGCTGGGCCTGGTCGGCGCCAGCGAGAAGGCGCTGGCAGCGATGGCCGAGGCCGGGTGCCCGCGCTGCTACTTTGACTTCGGTGACATGCTGCGCATGAACGCGGACGGCTGGTTCCCGTATACCCCGGCCATGACGCTCATCCGCGGTCTGCGCGAATCGATCAACATGCTGCTCGAGGAAGGGCTGGACAAGGTGCATGCCCGTCACCGGCGCTACGCGGAGGCCGTGCGCAGGGCCGTTGCCGCGTGGGGCCTGGAGCTGTGTGCGAAGGATCCGAAATGGTACTCGGACACGGTCAGCGCAATCTGCGTGCCGGCCGGCAAGGACAGCAACGAGGTGGTGCGCAACGCCTACCAGCGCTACGACCTGTCGCTGGGCGGCGGACTGGCCGATGTTGCCGGCAAGGTCTTCCGTATCGGTCATCTCGGCGATCTCAACGAGGTCATGATCCTGGGCGCGCTGGCTGGTACCGAGATGGCGCTGGCTGACAGCGGTATCGACGTTGCCGCGGGCAGCGGTGTCGGCGCCGCTTCGGCGTTCCTGCGCGAGACCCGCTGAACCGTCTTCCAGCAGGGTACAGCTGTGGCACAATGAGCGCCCCTTCCCACACCCAATCCATGCGGAGGTTCCCGTGACAATTAACGTTGGCGACAAGATGCCGGAAGGCACGTTCGGCGTGATGACCGCCGAAGGACCGGGCGCGCTTTCCAGCGACGACCTGTTCAAGGGCAAGAAAGTAGTGCTGTTCTCGGTGCCGGGGGCGTTTACCCCGGCGTGTTCCGCCAAGCACCTGCCGGGCTTCATCCAGAGTGCCGATGCGCTCAAGGCCAAGGGTGTCGATACCATCGCCTGCCTGTCGGTCAACGACGTGTTCGTGATGGACGCCTGGGGCAAGGATCAGAGCGCCGGCGACAAGGTCACCCTGCTGGCCGACGGTAACGGCGACTACGTCAAGGCGCTGGGCCTGGACCTGGATGCGCGCGGCTTCGGCATGGGTGTGCGCGGTGAGCGCTTCGCCGTGGTGGTCGAGGATGGCGTGGTCAAGCAACTGCACCGCGAGGCGGCGGCTTCCGACGTCAAGGCCAGCTCGGCGGAAAACATCCTCGCCAACCTGTAATCGGTGGTAAGCGCGACGGCCCGGGAGCGCGTTCTGCCCCTGGCCGTCGCGTCGTCCCGGTGAGCGAGGCCACGCCCCCACCTGCACCCCCGCCGCACCTGTCGGACGAGGAATTCCGTCGGGTCGGCCACGCGCTCGTTGACTGGATCGCCGACTACCACCAGCGGGTCGCCGACTTTCCGGTGATGTCTCCGCTGTCGCCGGGTGCGGTGCGCGCGATGCTGCCGCCGGCGGCGCCGCGCGAGGGCGAATCCTTCGATGCCATCCTGGCCGATGTCGAGCGCGTCGTCCTGCCCGGCCTGATGCACTGGCAGTCACCGAATTTCTTCGGCTACTTCCCCGCCAACACCTCGCCGCCGTCGATCCTCGGCGAGCTCCTCAGCGCAGGGCTCGGCGTGCAGGGCATGCTGTGGCAGACCAGCCCCGCCTGCACCGAGCTCGAGACCCACGTGCTCGACTGGCTGGTCGACATGCTCGGGCTGCCGGCGCGCTTCCTCTCCAGCGGTGCCGGCGGCGGGGTCATCCAGGACTCCGCCTCCAGCGCGACCCTGTGTGCGCTGCTCGCCGCCCGCGAGCGGGCCAGCGGCTACACCGCGCGCGAGCACGGTAGCGAGCCGCGCCTCGTGGCCTACTGCTCCGACCAGACCCATTCCTCGATGGAGAAGGCCGCCGCCATCGCCGGTCTCGGCCGCACGCGCCTGCGCAAGGTCGCCAGCGATGCCTCGCTCGCGATGTCGGTCGACGCCCTGGCGGCCGCGATGCGCGCCGATCGCGCCGCCGGCCTGTTGCCGTTCTTCGTCTGCGCCACGCTGGGCACCACCTCGACGCTGGCCTTCGATCCGGTCCCCGCCATCGGCGAGTTGCTGGCCGGCGAGGACGTGTGGCTGCACGTCGACGCGGCGATGGCCGGGTCGGCGGCAATCTGCCCGGAGTACCGCGACCTCAACGCGGGACTGGAGTACGCCGACAGCTACTGCTTCAATCCGCACAAGTGGCTGCTGACCAATTTCGACTGTGACTGCTTCTACGTCGCCGATCGCGAGCCGCTGGTACGGGCGCTGACGGTGCTGCCGGAGTATCTCCGCAACGCCGCCAGCGAGAGCGGCGAAGCGATCGACTACCGCGACTGGCAGATCCCTCTCGGCCGCCGTTTCCGCGCACTCAAGCTGTGGTTCGTGATCCGCAGCTACGGGGTCGATGCGCTGGCCGATTTCGTGCGCCATCACGTCGCCCTGGCCGAATGGTTCGCCGCCCAGGTCGAGGCCGACGAGGCGTTCGAGCTGGTACGGCCGCGTGCGCTCAACCTGGTGTGTTTTCGCCGCCGCGCGAGCGACGCAGACAACCGCGCGCTGCTCGAACGCATCAACCGCGCCGGCCACCTCTTTCTCAGTCATACCGTCGTCGACGGACGTTACACGCTGCGCCTGTGCATCGGTCAGACGCATACCACGCGTGAGCACGTCGAGGCGGCCTGGCATCACATCCGTAACGCCTGACTTTCGCACCCCCTGCCCGGAGATCAATCGCATGCGCAGCGTCCATCGTTTTCTCTTCGTGTTCCTCGCCGCCACCGCAGTCCACGCGGATACCGGGTTCCCGCGCGACCAGGTCAGCTTCCAGGTCAGCGTCAGCGAGGAGGTCGACAATGACCTGCTCGTGGTGCGGCTGTTCGTGCAGCACGAAGCACGCCGCCAGGCGGACACCGCCGACCGCGTCAACAAGGACATGGCGTGGGCGCTGGCCGAAGCGCGCAAGGTTGCTGCCGTCAAGGCCCAGACGCTCGATTACCGTACTTCGCCGTTGTACGAGAAGCGTGAGATCCGGGGCTGGCAGACGCGCCAGTCGCTGCAGCTCGAAAGCGCCGATGCCGCGGCGCTGACCGAGCTGATGGGCACCCTGCAGGAACGCCTGGGCGTCGAGTCCCTCGGTTACGAAGTCTCGCCGCAGGTGCGCGAGGTGGTCGAGCAGCGTCTGACCGATGCCGCGATCGGGAAGTTCAGCGCGCGTGCCGCGCGCATCGCGGCGGCTTTCGGGCGCGCCGGCTACGGGCTCATGAGCGTGCACATCGACACCCAGGGTGCACGGCCGCCGATTGCCTACCGCGGGCGCGCCCTGGCGATGCAGGCCGAGGTCGCCGATCCCAGCGTCGAGGCCGGTCAGCAGACCGTGACCGTCACCGTCAACGGCAGCATCGAGCTCGAGGGCGACTGAGCGGCCGTCCGCGCCGGGGATTCAGAACAGGCCGCTGATACGCCCCGCGGCGTCGACGTCGATGCGCTCCGCTGCCGGCGCTTTCGGCAGGCCGGGCATGGTCATCATGTTGCCGGCGATGGCGACCACGAAGCCGGCGCCGGCGGCGACCCGCACCTCGCTCAGCTCGACGGTGTGGCCGCTCGGCGCGCCGCGCGCCGACGGGTCGGTCGAGAAGGACATCTGCGTCTTGGCCATGCACACCGGGAAGTGGCCGTAGTCGCGCTCCAGGTCGGCGAGCTGCTGGCGCACCCGGGGTGGCGCCGAGATGCCGGCGGCGCCGTAGATTTTCTGCGCCACCGCTTCGATCTTGTCCCACAGTGAAGCATCGTCCGGATACACGTAGCGATGCTGGTGGGGCCCGCTTTCGATGACGTCGGTGACGGCGCTGGCCAGCGCCTCGGCACCGGCGCCGCCTTCGGCCCAGTGCTTCGCCACCACCGCGGTCGCGCCGAGCGCGGCCACTTTCTCGCGCACCAGCCCGACTTCGGCCTCGGTGTCGTGCGTGAAGTGGTTGAGGCAGACCACGCACGGCAGGCCGTAATGTCCGGTGACGTTGGCGAGGTGGCGCTCCAGGTTGACGCAGCCGGCTTCGAGCGCGGCAAGGTTTTCCTGGTCCAGGTTGCCGACGGCGACGCCGCCGTGGTACTTGAGCGCGCGCACGGTGGCGACCAGGACCACCGCCTGGGGCTGCAGACCGGTCATGCGGCACTTGATGTCGATGAACTTCTCGGCGCCGAGATCGGCGCCGAAACCGGCCTCGGTGACCACGTAGTCGGCGAGCCTGAGCGCGGTCTGCGTGGCGGTGACCGAGTTACAGCCGTGCGCGATGTTGGCGAACGGTCCGCCGTGCACGAAGGCGATGTTGTTCTCCAGTGTCTGCACGATGTTGGGACTGATGGCGTCCTTGAGCAGGGCCGCCATGGCGCCGTGCGCTTTCAGGTCGGCGGCCGTCACGGGCTTGCGCGCGCCGCGCGTGTAGCCGACGACGATGCGCCCGAGACGCTCCTTCAGATCCGCGAGCGAGGTCGCGAGGCAGAAGATCGCCATCACCTCCGAGGCGACGGTGATGTCGAAGCCGCCTTCACGCGGGTAGCCGTTCGGCGTGCCGCCGAGGCCGACGATGACGTCACGCAGCGCGCGGTCGTTCATGTCCATGACGCGCTTGAACGTCACCAGGCGCGGATCGATGTCGAGTGCGTTGCCGTGCGTGATGTGATTGTCCAGCATCGCGGCGCACAGGTTGTGGGCCGCGCCGATGGCGTGGAAGTCGCCGGTGAAGTGCAGGTTGATGTCCTCCATCGGCACGACCTGCGCATAGCCGCCGCCGGCCGCGCCGCCCTTGACGCCGAAGCACGGTCCCAGCGACGGTTCGCGCAGGCACATGATGGTGCGATGGCCGAGCCGGTTCATGGCGTCGCCGAGTCCGACCGTGGTCGTGGTCTTGCCTTCACCGGCCGGGGTCGGGCTGATCGCGGTAACGAGAATCAGCTTGCCGGCGTCGCGTTGCCCGAGGCCACGGATGTAATCGAGCGACAGCTTGGCCTTGTCGTGGCCATAGGGCACGAGATGTTCGGCCGCGATTCCGAGCCGCTCGCCGACCAGCTCGACGATCGGCAGCTTGCGCGCAGCCTGCGCGATTTCTATGTCCGACATGGGGTATCCTCGTTTGCAGATTCATTTTGCGGCGGCACGCGGCGCCTGCGCTCACCGACCGGTGCAGACGGCATGCAGCGGGTGCCCGGCAGAGCAACGCGGTGCGCACGGAGCGCGGCGCCCGTCAGGCCGTGCGGGCAAGCCGGGCGCGTGGGCGAGCCTCGATGATTGTGCTTGATTTTATCACCACCGGATTGCGCTTCCGCGCCCGCAGCGGGCCGCGGCCGGTACGGCATGCGCGGCCGGACCCGCGCGGCGCGTGAACGATCTCACGCGCCGCGCCGGCGAGCTGCTGGAGCGTTACCGCCTGCGCCTGGCGTCGTCCCAGGCGGATGGCTTCCTGGCCCTGCTCGGGCTGCTGAGCGGCATTGCCGCGGCGCTGGTCATCGTCGCCTTCCGTTACACGGTGACCGGCATCCAGCAGGGGTACATGGCGCGGCTGCCGGGCGAGGCCTTCGAGTGGCTGGAGCCGGCACTGCGTTTCGCGGTGCCGGCCGGCGGCGGCATCGCGCTGGGCGTCGCCTACTGGCTGCTGCCGGCGCCGGCGCGCACCGTCGGCGTGGTCCACGTGCTGGAACGACTTCACTACCACCAGGGATTCATGCCGTGGCGTAACCTCGCGGTGCAGTTCTTCGGCGGCGCGGTCGCGCTCGCCAGCGGCCAGTCGGTCGGGCGCGAGGCGCCCAGCGTGCACCTGGGCGCCGCCGTGGCGAGCCTGTTCGGCCGTCGCCTGCTGCTGCCGAACAACAGCGTGCGTACGCTGGTCGCCTGTGGCGCCGCCGCGGCCATCGCCGCTTCGTTCAACACGCCGCTGGCCGGGGTGGTGTTCGCGATGGAGGTGGTGATGGTCGAATACACCATTGCCGGCTTCGTCCCGGTGATCCTCGCGGCGGTCGCGGCGACCGCCATCACGCGCGCGGTGTTCGGTGCCGATACCGCCTTCCTGGTGCCCCTGCTCGGCCTGGCGTCGCAGTGGGAGCTGCTCTGGATCACGGCGATGGGCGCGCTGATCGGTATCGTCTCGGCCGCTTTCGTGCGCAGCGTGCGCGCGATCGGCAGCTGCGTCGAGGCGGTGCCGGCCGGCGTCCAGCTCGCGCTCGCCGGCTGCGCGGTCGGCGCGCTGGCGGTGCCACTGCCGCAGGTGCTCGGCCTGGGCTACGACACCGTCGCCACGGTGCTCGCAGGCGGCATGGGTCTCGGCATGATGTCGCTGGTGCTGGCCGGCAAGTTCGCCGCCAGCGCACTGTGCACGGCGGTGCGCATGCCGGGCGGGCTGATCGGGCCCACCGTGGTCATGGGCAGCCTGTTCGGCGGCTGCTTCGCCGCGCTGGGTGAGTACCTGCCGGGGATCTCCTCCAGCGCGGCGCTCTACTCGATGCTCGGCATGGGGGCGCTGATGGGCGCCGTGCTGCAGGCGCCGCTGGCGGCGTTGCTGGCGCTGCTGGAGATGACCGGCAACCCGCTCATCATCATGCCGGCGATGCTGGCGGTGGTCAGCGCGGCGCAGACCGCGCGCCTCGGCTTCGGCCAGGAGTCCGTGTTCACGCTCATGATGCGCGATGCCGGCCTCGATTATCGCCACGACCCGGTCTCGCAGGGACTGCGTCGGGTCGGTATCACCGCGGTCATGAACCGTAATTTCGAAACCGCCGATCGGCGCCTGGACATGGACTCCGCCCGCGCGCTGCTCAAGCGCGGCCCGCAGTGGATCGTGCTCGACCGCGACGTGGAGCGGCCCCAGCTGCTGCCGGCGGCCGACCTTGCCCGCTACTGCGAAGCGAACCCGGAGAGCGACGCGGAGGTCGATCTGATCGCGATCCCGGCCCAGCGTTACGAGCTCAAGCCGGTGCACCTGCAGGCGACCCTGTTCGAGGCGCGCGAGATCATGCGCGCCGAGGGCGTGGATGCGCTCTACGTGCGGCGCCCGCTGGCGCCGATGAGCTACCGGACCTTCGGCGTGGTGCTGCGTTCCGACGTCGAGGCGGGCTACGCGTTTGGGGCCTGAAACCGGGTGCGCCATTGAGTCCGGCCGGGGCTTCTGGTAGCTTCCCCCGACAACGCGGAGCGCGCTCCGAACGCCTCCCGCAATCCCCTGGCCGCCACCTGTAAGCCCTTGAATGCGCGCATGACCCGATTCATTTTCGTCACCGGTGGCGTGGTCTCGTCACTGGGCAAGGGCATTGCCTCGGCCTCGCTCGGCGCGATCCTCGAAGCGCGCGGGCTGGAGGTCGCGATGGTCAAGCTGGACCCGTACATCAACGTCGATCCGGGCACCATGAGCCCGTTCCAGCACGGCGAGGTGTTCGTCACCGAGGACGGCGCCGAGACCGACCTGGACCTGGGCCATTACGAGCGCTTCGTGCGCTGCCGCACCACCTCCAACAGCAACTACACCACCGGTCGAATCTACGCCAACGTGATCCGCAAGGAGCGCCACGGTGAGTACCTCGGCGCCACCGTGCAGGTCATCCCGCACATCACCGACGAGATCATCCGCTGCATCAAGCAGGGCGCGGGCGACGCCGAGATCGCCATGATCGAGATCGGCGGCACGGTCGGCGACATCGAATCGCTGCCTTTCCTCGAGGCCATACGCCAGATGCGCGTGGAGATGGGCCAGAGCCACTCGCTGTTCATCCACCTGACGCTGGTGCCCTTCATCGGCTCGGCCGGCGAGATGAAGACCAAGCCGACGCAGCACTCGGTCAAGGAATTGCGCTCGATCGGCATCCAGCCGGACATCCTGCTGTGCCGTGCGGACCGCGCGATACCGCCGTCGGAGCGGCGCAAGATTGCGCTCTTCACCAACGTCGAGGAACGCGCCGTGATCACCGCGCGCGATGCCGACACGATTTACAAGATCCCGATGATGCTGCACGAGGAAGGCCTCGATGACATCGTCGTCGAGAAGCTCGGTCTGAACGTGCCGCCGGCCGACCTGGAGCCGTGGTACAAGGTCGTGCACGCGCTCGAGCAGCCCGATCACCAGGCCGATATCGCCATGGTCGGCAAGTATGTCGACCTCACCGAGTCCTACAAGTCGCTGTCCGAGGCGCTGGTGCATGCCGGCATCCATACCAGCACCCGGGTCAACATCCATTACGTCGATTCCGAGCGACTGGAGACCGATGGCATCGGTGCGCTGGAAGGCATGGACGCGATCCTGGTGCCCGGCGGGTTCGGTGAGCGCGGCATCGAGGGCAAGGTGCTGGCGGTGCGCTATGCGCGCGAGCACGGCGTGCCGTATCTCGGTATCTGCCTCGGCATGCAGGCTGCCGTGATCGAGTTCGCGCGGCACTGTGCCAATCTCGCCGACGCGCACAGTACCGAGTTCGACCCGTCCACGCCGTTCCCGGTCATCGCGCTGATCACCGAGTGGAAGACGGCCGACGGTTCGATCGAGATTCGCTCGGCGGATGCCGATGTCGGCGGCACCATGCGCCTCGGCGGCCAGCCCTGCAAGCTGGCGCCGGACAGCTTCGTCGCGCGGGCCTACGGAACCGACCTGGTCAACGAACGTCACCGGCACCGCTACGAATTCAACAATACCTTCATGATGGAGCTGGAAGCGGCCGGGCTGCGCATCGCCGGGCGTTCGATCGACGGCAACCTGGTCGAGATCGTGGAGATCCCCAGCCACCCGTGGTTCGTCGGCTGCCAGTTCCACCCCGAGTTCACCTCGACGCCGCGCGACGGGCACCCGCTGTTCACCGCGTTTCTCAACGCTGCGCTCGCGCACCGTGCGCGCCGTACGAACGAGGTAACCGATGCGGTTGTGTGACCATGAGGTCGGACCCAGCCAAGCCCTGTTCCTGATCGCCGGCCCCTGCGTGGTCGAGAGCGAGGCGCTGGTGCTGGAGGTCGCGGCCAGCCTCAAGCGCATCACCGACGAGCTCGGTATCCCCTACGTCTTCAAGGCCTCGTTCGACAAGGCCAACCGTACCTCACACGACAGCTTCCGCGGCCCCGGGCTGGAGGGCGGGCTGCGCGCGCTGCAGCGCGTGCGCGAGGAGATCGGGGTGCCGGTGCTGACCGACGTGCACGAGGACACGCCGCTGGACGAGGTCGCGGCCGTGGTCGACGTGCTGCAGACGCCGGCTTTCCTGTGCCGGCAGACCAATTTCATCCAGAACGTCGCGCGCCAGGGCAAGCCGGTCAACATCAAGAAGGGCCAGTTCCTGGCGCCCTGGGACATGCGCAACGTGGTCGACAAGGCGCGCGCGACCGGCAACGAGGCGATCATGGTGTGTGAGCGCGGCACCAGCTTCGGCTATAACTACCTGGTGTCCGACATGCGCGGGCTGATCATCATGCGTGACACCGGCTGCCCGGTGGTGTTCGATGCCACCCATTCGGTGCAGCTTCCGGGCGGGCAGGGCGCGCAGTCGGGTGGTCAGCGCGAGTTCGTGCCGGCGCTGGCGCGCGCGGCCGTGGCAGTGGGGGTGTCGGGCCTGTTCATGGAGACCCACCCCGATCCGGACAAGGCGCTCAGCGACGGCCCCAATTCGTGGCCGCTGGCGCGCATGCGGCCGCTGCTGGAAACGCTCAAGGCGCTCGACGACACCGTCAAGCGCGGTGCGGCGGCAACTGATTTCTGAAGCAAGCAGACGAAGCAACGACATGGCAAAGATTTCCGCTATCAGCGCGCTCGAGGTGATCGATTCGCGCGGCAATCCCACGGTGCGCGCAGAGGTCGTCACCGATGGCGGCGCGCGTGGCGCGGCGGCGGTGCCCTCGGGCGCCTCCACCGGTGAGCGCGAAGCGCTGGAAATGCGCGACGGCGATCCCGGCCGCTACCTCGGCAAGGGCGTGCTCAACGCGGTAGCCAACGTCAACGGGCCCATCGCCACGGCGCTCGCCGGCCACGACGTGACCGACCAGGCCGGCATCGACCAGGCCATGCGCGACCTCGATGGCACGCCGAACAAGTCCAGGCTCGGCGCCAATGCCATGCTCGCCGTCTCGATGGCGGCGGCGCACGCGGCGGCCGCGGCCAGCGGCCGGCCGCTGTTCGAGACCCTGCGCACGAGCGACGAGTACGTCATGCCGGTGCCGATGATGAACGTCATCAACGGCGGCGCGCATGCCAACAACAGCGTCGATCTGCAGGAGTTCATGATCCTGCCAGTCGGTGCGCCGAGCTTTCGCGAAGCGCTGCGCTACGGCGCCGAGATCTTTCACGCCCTGAAGGCGCTGCTCAACGCGGACGGCGCCAGCACGGCGGTCGGCGACGAGGGCGGCTTCGCGCCCGACCTGGAGTCCAACGAGGCCGCGCTGGAGCTCATCGTGCGCGCCGTCGACAAGGCCGGCTACCGCCTCGGTGAGGACATCGTGCTCGGACTGGACGTCGCCAGCTCGGAGTTCTACCGCGACGGCGCCTACCACCTCGAGTCCGAGGGTCGCACCCTGGACGCCGCCGGCATGGCCGACATGCTCGCCGAGTGGTGCGGGCGCTACCCGATCCTGACCATCGAGGACGGCATGGACCAGAACGACTGGGACGGCTGGAAAAGGCTGACGCAGAAGATTGGCAATACCGTGCAGCTCGTCGGCGACGACCTCTTCGTCACCGATGCCGCCACCCTGCAGCGCGGCATCGACAACGGCATCGCCAACTCCATCCTGATCAAGGTCAACCAGATCGGTACGCTGAGCGAGACCTTCGCCGCCATCGATCTGGCCCGCTCGGCCAGCTACACCGCGGTCGTGTCGCATCGCTCCGGTGAGACCGAGGACGCGACCATCGCCGATATCGCCTGCGCCTACTCGACCGGGCAGATCAAGACCGGATCGCTGTCGCGCTCGGATCGCATCGCCAAGTACAACCGCCTGCTCGTGATCGAGCAGATGCTCGGCGAGCGCGCGATCTACCCGGGCCGCAAGGCGTTCTACAACCTGGCGTCGTGACGATCCCGCGTGCGCGTTTTCATCGCGCTGCTGCTGCTCGTGACGCTGTACCTGCAGTACGCACTGTGGTTCGAACGCGGCGGCATCCGTGACGTGGAGAAGCTGCGCGAGTCGGTCGCCGGCCAACGTGCCGAGATCCAGGAGCTGCGCGAGCGCAACGAGGCGCTCGCAGCCGAAGTGGTCGATCTCA
This sequence comes from Gammaproteobacteria bacterium, assembly GCA_041984235.1. Lineage (GTDB taxonomy): Bacteria > Pseudomonadota > Gammaproteobacteria > JBHIYN01. Next base: position 34,578 of record JBHIYN010000021.1, on the reverse strand, counting down.
AGCAGGGGCTGGAGGCGATCGAGGAACGTGCACGCAGCGACATGGGCATGATCAAGGAAGGCGAGGTGTTCTTCCGCATACCGGAGCCGAATGCTCCGCGGCCCGAGGCGGTCGAGCCCGAATGATGGCGCGCGCGGGACGCAGTGCAGGTGGGTGAAAGCCGGCCGCGTTTCTACGGCGTGGTGCCGGCGGCCGGCGTCGGGCGCCGCATGGGCGGTGAGCTGCCCAAGCAGTACCTCGAGATCGACGGCCGCAGCGTGCTCGAACACAGCGTCGCGCGGCTTGCCGTGCATCCGGCGATCGAGCGCGTGATGATCGCGGTGGCCGCGCACGACACCCGCTTCCCGGCGCTCGCGGCCGGCCTGCCCGCGGGCTGCGAGGCGGTCGCGGGCGGTGCCGAGCGCTGCCATTCGGTGCTCGCCGGGCTGAAAGCGCTGGCCGCGCACGGTGCCGCGGAGGACTGGGTGCTGGTGCACGATGCCGCGCGCCCGTGCCTGCGCCGGGGTGATGTCGCCAACATGATTGGCACGCTCGCGGAGCAGGCCGACGGCGGCATCCTGGCCGTTCCCGTACGCGACACGCTCAAGCGCTGCGCCGCCGACGGCACCATCGAGGTGACGCTGGATCGCAGCGCCCTGTGGCAGGCGCAGACGCCGCAGATGTTCCGTCTCGGCCTGCTCACCGAGGCCATCGAGTCGGCGCTCGCCGCCGGCGTGGTGGTGACCGACGAGGCGCAGGCCGTCGAACGCCTCGGGCACCGGGTGCGGGTGGTGGCGGGGCATGGCGACAACATCAAGATCACCCATCCGGAAGACCTGCCGCTGGCGGCGATGATCATTGCCGCGCAGCAACGCGCGGGCGAGGAGTGAGCGTATGCGAATAGGGCAGGGTTACGACGCCCATCGTTTCAAGGACGGCGATCACGTGGTGCTGGGCGGCGTCGAGATCGCCTTCGAGCACGGTCTTGCCGCCCATTCCGACGGCGACGTCCTGCTGCACGCGATTTGCGACGCGCTGCTCGGCGCCGCCGCGCTGGGCGACATCGGGCGTCACTTTCCCGATTCCGATGCGCAATGGGCGGGCGTCAGCAGCCGCGTGCTACTGCGGCGCGTGCGCGAACTGGTTGCCGCGGCCGGCTACGTCGCGGTCAATGTCGATGCCACCATCATCGCCGAGCGGCCGCGCATCGCCGCCCACGTCGAGGCCATGCGCGCCAACATTGCCGAGGACGTCGGCCTCGCCCTGGACGCGGTCAACGTCAAGGGCACGACGACCGAGAAGATGGGCTTCACCGGTCGCGGCGAAGGCATCGCGGCACTGGCCTGCTGTCTGCTGGAGACGCGCTAGCCGCGGCTGCGCAGCAGCACGTAGAGCGCGCCGCTGCCGCCGTCGTGCGCGGGCGCCGGTATGAAGGCGAGCACCCGGGCGTCCTGGCGCAGCCAGTGACGCACCCGCGGCTTGAGCACGGCGCGGAATCCGGGTGAGCTCAGGCCCTTGCCATGGATCACGCGCACGCAGCACAGGCGCGGTCGCCGCGCGTGCTCGAGGAAGTGCGCGAGGGCAACGCGCGCCTCGGCCAGCGTCATGCCATGCAGGTCGACCTCGTCCTCGACCGGGTAGTGACCCCGGCGCAGGCGGCGCAGGATGCCGTGCTGCACGCCGGCCCGGTGGTAATCTTCGGCGCCATCGTCGTCGGCACCGTGATCGCTCCAGTCGTCGGCCGGCATCGCGTGTGCCGCCGGCTGCTCGCGGGCCGGGCGGCGCGGGGCGCGGCGGCGGGGCTCGGGCTCGACGGTGTCGTGTTCGAGCCGGCGCACCTTGCCGACCAGCTCGGCGAAGGAGGGCGTGTCGCCGTGCTGCTCGTCGTCGCCGCCCATGGCCGTCGCCCGGCCGCGCTCAGGCGAGCCAGCGCCGCGCGTTGTTGAACATCGCCATCCACGGGCTCTCGGCGTCGCGCCACGAGGCCGGCAGCCACGACAGCTGGCGTGCCAGGAACACGCGCTCCGGGTGCGGCATCATGATCGTGACGCGGCCCTCGCTCGCGGTCACCCCGGTGATGCCGAGCGGCGAGCCGTTGGGATTGGCCGGGTAGCGCGCGGCCGGTTGCCCGTGATTGTCGACGAAACGCAGGCAGGCATCGCCCGACTGCGGCGCCCCGCGCCATTCGGCGCGGCCCTCGGCATGCGCCACGGCCACCGGCGCGCGCAGGCCGGCGAGATCGGCGAGCATCAGGGACGGCGACGGCAGTACCTCGACCAGCGCCAGGCGCGCTTCGAACTGCTCGGAACGGTTGCGTTCGAAGCGCGGCCACGCCGCCGCGCCCGGGATCAGGTCGTGCAGATCGGCGAGCATCTGGCAGCCGTTGCACACGCCCAGGGTGAGCGTATCGGGGCGCGCGAAGTAAGCTTCGAACACCGCCCGCGCGCGCGGGTTGAAGCGAATCGTACCGGCCCAGCCGCGGCCGGCGCCGAGCACGTCACCGTAGGAAAAACCGCCACAGACGGCGAGGCAGGCCATGCCGCCGAGATCCTCGCGCCCGCCTATGATGTCGGTCATGTGCACGTCCACGGCCTCGAAGCCGGCGCGCTGGAAGGCCGCCGCCATTTCGTAATGGCCGTTGACGCCCTGCTCCCGCAGGATGGCGACGCGCGGGCGCACTCCCGTTGCCGGACGCAGACGTCGATGGCGATCCGGCGCCGCCGGGGCCGGCTGCACGTGCAGGCCGGGATCGTCGCCATCGAGGATGGTACGCAGCTCCTCGTCGGCGCAGTCCGGGTTGTCGCGCAGCCGCTGCATGGCATGCGTGGTGGCGGAGTAGTCCGCCAGGAGGCGCGCCAGTGGCAGCTCCGCGAGCGTCGCGCCGGCGTGGCGCAGGTGCACTACGCGGTCGGCCGTGATGCGGCCGATGCGGTGCACGCAGGGCGTCAGCGCGGTCGCCTGCGCCAGCCACCCGAGCACGGGTGTGAGGTCTTCGCTGCGTACCTGGATCACCGCGCCCAGCTCCTCGGCGAACAGCGCGGCCAGCGGATCCTCGCCGAGCGCGGTGAGGTCGACGTCCAGTCCGCAGCGCGCAGCGAACGCCATTTCCGTCAGGGTCACCAGCAGGCCGCCGTCGGAGCGATCGTGGTAGGCGAGCAGGTGACCGGACTCGTTCAGCATCTGCACCGCGCGGAAGAAGTCGGCCAGCAGGGCAGGCTCGTCACAGTCGGGCGGCTTGCCGCCGGTGCGTTGCCAGGCCTGGGCCAGGGTCGAGCCACCCAACCGGTTGCGCCCCCGGCCGAGGTCGATCAGCAGCAGCTCGCTGTCCTGCGTGGTGTCGAGCAGCGGGGTCAGGCTGCGATCGACGTCGGTGACCGGCGCGAAGGCGGACACGATCAGCGATACCGGCGACACCGTGCGCCACGCCGCACCGTCGCTGTGCCAGGCGCTGTGCATCGACATCGAGTCCTTGCCGACCGGGATGTTGATGCCGAGCGCCGGGCAGAACTCCAGCCCGACGGCACGCACCATGTCGTACAGGCGCGCGTCCTCGCCGTCATGGCCGGCCGGGCTCATCCAGTTGGCCGACAGCACCACGTCGCCGAGCTGCCGCACGCGGGCCGCGGCGAGGTTGGTCAGCGCTTCGCCGATGGCCAGGCGCGCCGAGGCCGGACCGTCGAGCAGCGCTACCGGCGTGCGTTCGCCGATCGCCATCGCTTCGCCGGTGCGGTCTTCGTAGCCGCTCGCGGTGACCGCGCAGTCGGCCACCGGGACCTGCCACGGTCCCACCATCTGGTCGCGCACGACGAGTCCGCCCACGGTGCGGTCACCGATGGTGATGAGAAACCGCTTGTCGCCCGTGCCGGGATAGCGCAGCACCCGCGCGATGGCCGCGTCCAGCGTGATTCCGGAGAGGTCGAGCGCCGTCTCCGCGGGCGCGGCGCGCGCCACCGAGCGGGTCATGCGCGGTGGCTTGCCGAAGATGACGTCCATGGGTATGTCGATGGCGCGCTCGCCGAGCAGTGCGTCTTCCAGCACCAGGCGCTCTTCCGCGGTGGCTTCGCCGACGTCCGCCCACGGACAGCGCTCACGCACACAGATCGCCGCGAAGCGCGCCAGGTCGGCCGGCGCGACGGCGAGCACGTAGCGTTCCTGGGCTTCGTTGCACCAGATCTCCAGCGGCGCCAGCCCGGGCTCGGCGCTGGGAATGGCGCGCAGGTCGATGATGCCACCCCGGGCGCTGTCGTGCAGCAGCTCGGGGATCGCGTTCGACAGGCCGCCGGCGCCGACGTCGTGAATCATCTGTACCGGGTTGTCGTCGCCGGCCGCCCAGCAGGCATCGATGACCTGCTGGCAGCGGCGCTGCATCTCGGCGTTGTCACGCTGTACCGAGGCGAAATCGAGATCGGCGTCGATGCTGCCCGAGGCGAGCGAGGAGGCGGCGCCGCCGCCGAGCCCGATCAGCATCGCCGGCCCGCCGAGCACGACGACGCGGGTACCGGGCGCGATGGGGTTCTTCTCGACGTGGCCGTCGCGTACGTTGCCGAGTCCCCCGGCCAGCATGATCGGCTTGTCGTAACCGCGCAGCGTGTGCGCGCCCTCGTGCTGTTCGAAGCTGCGGAAATAACCCGCCAGCGCCGGCCGTCCGAATTCGTTGTTGAACGCGGCGGCGCCGAGCGGGCCGTCGGTCATGATCTCCAGCGCGCTGGCCAGGCGCGGGTTGAGTGCACGCGTCTGCTCCCACGGCGCGTCGAAGCCGGGGATGCGCAGGTGCGACACGGAGAAGCCGGTGAGGCCGGCCTTGGGCCGGGCGCCGCGGCCGGTCGCGCCTTCGTCGCGGATTTCGCCGCCGGCGCCGGTAGCGGCGCCCGGATAGGGTGAGATCCCGGTGGGATGATTGTGCGTCTCGACCTTCATCAGCACGTGCACGTCCTCGACCGTGCTGCCGTAGCGGCCGCTGTCGGGATCGAGCAGGGGCCGCGCGGCACGGTAGCCGCGTGTGACCGCGGCATTGTCGCGGTAGGCGGACAACACCTCGTTGGGATGGCTGGCGTGGGTGTTGCGGATCATCGCGAACAGGCTGTGCGGCTGGGTCGCGCCGTCGATGATCCAATCGGCGTTGAAGATCTTGTGGCGGCAATGCTCGGAGTTGGCCTGCGCGAACATCATCAGCTCGACGTCGCTGGGGTCACGCCCGAGCTCGGCGTAACGCGCCAGGAGGTATTCGATCTCGTCGTCTGCCAGGGCCAGGCCGAGGCTTGCGTTGGCGCCGGCCAGCGCGCTGCGGCCGTCCGCACCGAGCGCGATACGGCTGAGCGGGGCGGGGCTGGCATCGTGGCGCAGGCCGGCGAGCGCCGCGGCATCCGGCAGCACGGTTTCGGTCATGCGATCGTGGATCAGTGCGACCAGCGCGGCGCGGTCGGCCGCCTCCGGCGCCGCGCCGAAACGCCACGCCGTCACGCGCTCGATGCGCAACAGGTGCTCCAGGCCGCAGTTGACACCGATGTCGGTAGCCTTGCTCGACCACGGCGAAATGGTGCCCACGCGCGGCGCGACGATCGCGTCGGCGGTGACGCCGGCGGGGTCGTCGATGATCGCGGTGGCGCGGGTCAGCGCGGTCAGCCGTTCGCGCTCGTCCCGGTCGGCCTGGTGTCCGGCGCTGAACCAGGCGACGTAGAGGTGCTCGGCGCTGATGCCCGAAGCAGGTAGCGCGACGCTGGCGGAATCGACGAGTTTTCGGATCCGGAAATCGGAGAGGGCCCGGGTGCCCTGCAAGAGCAGCATCGGCTGGCGGTCCTGGGAATGGGGTGCGGCGCGGCGGCGCCTATTGTCGTGGACTCCGTGCGGTGACGCAAAGTCCGGGCAGCCTCGCCTCAGGGCACGAGCTCGACCTTGACCCAGACATCGTAGACGTCGTGGCCGGACTGCCGGGTGCGGTAGAGAATGCCGCCGGCGGCGTCGTGCGACGACTGCGCGGCTCCGCCCAGTGGGATCCATTCGCCGAGGCGGCCGCTGGCCAGGGTCGACAGGCCGCGCGTGTCGATGGCGCCGCCGCCGCGCTGTGCGAGGCGATCCGCGTAGGGCGAGATTTCCAGGCTCACGCGGTCGCCGCCGACCACGCGCGGGGTGACGTAGAAGCCGGCGCCGACGTCGCGGTAGCGCACCGAATCGTAGACCGACACGCCCCACGGCGTGTGCGCCACCGAACGATCGGCGAGCGGCACCGCCTGGCCGGCGTGAATGAAGGCCGGACTGCCTTCCAGGGTGGTGACGAAGTGGGTGTTGGCGGCGTCCTGCTCGGTGCGCGTGCTGAGGTTACGGTAGGTGATGCGGCCGTCCTCGCCGCCGATGCCGATGCTCGCCCCCGGCCCCCCGCCCGGACCGCCGATCCCGGCGCGAACGTCACCGGCACGGATGCGCGCGGAGAGCGCGTCTTCACGCAACTGGTTGGCCGAATCGATGTCCTGGCGCACGGTGATGCGCAGTTGCCGCGGCGCGCGATCGAAGCTCGCCAGCACCTGCTTCAGATCGGCGAGATTGTCCGGCGTGGTCCGGATCACGAGCTGGTCGTGCATACCGGTGACGGTGCCGCCCTCGGCAACCAGTTGCTGCAGCATCGGCAGGACCTCGCCCAGCACCGTGTGGCGCAGGGGTATGACCTCGGTGACCAGGGTATCGGCGCCGGCCAGCGCGCCGGATAGCGCCAGCAGGGCCGCGAGCAGGTGCCTGTGCATCAGATGTGCAGTCTCCTGAAGCGCGCATCCGGGGTGCCGCGCTCCCACATGTCGTCGAACGCATCGCTGAGCCCGGCGGCCCGGCGCCGGTCGGCGAAGTCCGCCTGTCCTTCGAAGCGGTCGGAGAACTGGCGATGGATGTATCCCTGTTTATCGGCCACCAGGAAGGCTTCATTGAAGTCCTTGTGCTGCGGCGCGGGCGCACGCAGCTCGATGAAGCTCGACAGGCGGTTGGCAACGTCGATCACGCGATGCCCAGCGTGCACCAGCGGACGTGAATCCACGATGAACAGGCGCACCCGGGCTCGCCGGCTGCCCAGCACCAGCTGCTTGAGGGCCTCGGCGAAGGCGTCGTTGTCGTAAATGGCTGGATCGAGATGGCGGCTGACGATATCGAGGTGGCGCCGGCACTGGCTGACCATCTCCAGGCTGAGGGCGGCGAGCTCGTCGCGCGATTCCACTTCGAGCAGGTTCGCGCTCTTGCCGAGCACACCGGCGCCGCTTGGTGTCGACTCAGACACGGCGTGCCAGCTCCGCGGCGAGGCCGGTGTAGCGGGCCGGTGTCAGGCCCCTCAGCGTGTCCTTGGCGCTGTCGGGGATGGCCAGGCCGTCGATGAACATGTGCAGCGCCTCGCGATCGATGCCGCGGCCGCGGGTCAGCGCCTTGAGCTGCTCGTAGGAGTCGGCGATGCCGTGGTAGCGCATGACCGTCTGGATCGGCTCGGCCAGAACCTCCCAGGCGCCGTCGAGGTCACGCGCGAGCGCGCTGCGGTCGAGCTCGAGCTTGCCCAGGCCACGGTCCAGCGAGCGGCAGGCAATCAGGGAGTAGGCGAGCGCGCTGCCGAGGTTGCGCAGCACGGTGGAGTCGGTCAGGTCGCGCTGCAGGCGCGATACCGGCAGCTTGCGCGCAAGGTGATCGAGCAGGGCCGAGCCGACACCGAGGTTGCCCTCGGCATTCTCGAAGTCGATCGGGTTGACCTTGTGCGGCATGGTCGAGGAGCCGACCTCGCCGGCGATCGCACGCTGGCGGAAATAGCCGATCGACACATAGCTCCAGACGTCGCGGCACAGGTCCAGCAGCACGGTGTTGATGCGGGCGAGGGCGTCGGCATACTCGGCAATGCAGTCGTGCGGCTCTATCTGCGTCGTGTACGGGTTGAACTCCAGGCCCAGGCCGCCGACGAAGGCGGCGCACAGTCCCGGCCAGTCGACCGTCTCGCAGGCGACGACATGCGCGTTGTAGTTGCCGACCGCGCCGTTCATCTTGCCGCGCAGCGGCACGGCGCACCAGCCGTCGATCTGCCGTTGCAGGCGCGCGACGACGTTGGCCAGCTCCTTGCCCATGGTGGTCGGCGTCGCCGGCTGGCCATGGGTACGCGCCAACATGGCGGCATCGGCGGCGTCGACGGCAGCGTCGCGCAGGGTCGCAACCACGGCGCGCAGGGCCGGTGCCAGCAGCTGCTCGCGCGTTTCGCGCAGCATCAGCCCGTAGGCGAGGTTGTTGATGTCCTCGGAGGTGCAGGCGAAATGCACGAAGGGGATGGCCGCCTCCAGCGCCGCGTTGCCGGCGAATGCCTCGCGCAGGTAGTACTCGACCGCCTTGACGTCGTGGTTGGTGGTGGCTTCGATGCGCTTGACCGCAGCGGCCTCAGCCGCGTCGAAGCCGGCGACGATGGCGTCCAGGCGCGCGGTGGCGCCGTCGTCGAATGCCGGCAGGGCGTTGAACCCGGGCGCGGCGGCGAGCGCCTTCAGCCATTCGACCTCCACGATCAGCCGGTAACGGATGAGCCCGTACTCGCTGACGGTGTGCCGCAGGGCCGCCGTATGCCGCGCGTAGCGGCCGTCGACCGGGGTGACGGCGGTGAGGGCTTCGAGCGCGAGGGGCTCGCCGACGGGATCGTTCGGGGACACGGGGCTGGGATCTCCTGCTGTGGGGGGGCGCTGCTCGTCGCCCGCGGGGCAGGCGTCACGGCGGCGCCGGGCGGCGCGCCGGGACGACGACGCGTTATGCAGTCAATGATAGCGCCGCGCCGAGCGGGATTCGACGCGTCGCCCGCCGGGTGCGCGTTGCGCTGCCGTTTGCGCCGATGCACGGCGATGGCATTAAATGGTCGTCCCGATCCGCCCGCCCGGTTCCCGCGAAAGGCTCATCGTGGGCGCCGCCTCGCCCGCAACACCATGTCTGAAATTACCGTTGCCAACCGTTTCCGCGGCTTTCTGCCGGTGGTCGTTGATGTCGAAACCGGCGGTTTCGATGCCGAAGGCGATGCGCTGCTGGAGATCGCGGCCGTGTTCGTCGAGTACGACGGCGATCACGGCTGGTATCGCGGACAAACCATCGCCCATCACGTGACGCCGTTCCCCGGCGCCAACCTCGACGAACGTGCGCTGGAGTTCAACGGCATCGATCCCTTTCACCCGTTCCGGCTCGCGGTCGACGAGCAGGTCGCGCTGGAGGAGGTCTTCGGTGCCGTACGCAGCGCGGTCAAGACCCACGGCTGCACCCGTGCGATCCTGGTCGGCCACAATCCCGCCTTCGATCTGGCCTTCGTCAAGGCAGCGGCCGCGCGTACCCGCATCAAGCAGTTCCCGTTTCACAATTTCTCGACCTTCGACACCGCCGCACTGGCCGGTGTCGCTCTCGGCCAGACGGTACTCGCCCGCGCGGTGCGTGCGGCCGGGATCGCGTGGGACGCCAACGCTGCCCACTCTGCCATCTACGACGCCGAACGCACGGCGGACCTGTTCTGCGTCATCGTCAACCGCTGGGATCGCGCCAACAGCATCGAACCCTGAAAAAGGGGACATGCCACATTTGTAAGTGACTGAAGCGTTGGCTTCAGTCACTTACAAATGTGGCATGTCCCCTTTTTCAGGACGTCGCGATACGTTCGCGCCAGGCCGCGGTGCTGGCCAGCAGGTCGGCGCTGTCCAGCGTGGTCAGGCGCCCCTCGGCGACTACGCGGCGGCCGCCTACCCAGACGTCGCTGACCTGGTCGCGGTGCGCGCTGTAGACGATCTGGGAGAGCGGGTCGTAGACCGGCTGACTGGCGAGGCGGCCGAGGTCGACTGCCACCAGATCGGCCAGCTTGCCCGGCACCAGGGAGCCGATGCTGTCATCCAGGGCAAGCGCGCGTGCGCCGCCCAGGGTAGCGGCGCGCAGTGCCTGCGCCGCCGGCAGGGCGACCGGATCGCCGGCCACGCCCTTGGCCAGCAGCGAGGCGGTGCGCATCTCGCCGAGCATGTCGAGATCGTTGTTGCTGGCGGCGCCGTCGGTACCCAGGGCGAGGTTGACACCGGCCTCGACCAGGCGCGCCACCGGGCAGAAGCCGCTGGCGAGCTTGAGGTTGGATTCCGGGCAGTGCACGACGTTGACGCCGCTCACCGCCAGCGGCTCGAACTCGTCCGGATGCACGTCGGTCATGTGGACCGCGACCAGCCGCGGCGAGAGCAGGCCGAGATGCTGCAGGCGGCGCAGCGGGCGCAGGCCGTCGTGCGCGATCGCGTTCTCGACCTCGCCGGCGGTCTCGTGCACGTGCATGTGCACCGGCACGTCGAGCTCCTCGGCGAGGGTCGCAATGCGGCCCAGCGCGGCGTCGTCCACGGTGTAGGGCGCGTGGGGCGCGAAGGCCGTGGTGATCAGCGGGTGAGCGCGATAGCGATCGTGGACCGCCTGACCCTTGGCGAAGTAGTCGTCGAGACCGCTGGCCCAGGCGGTCGGGAAGTTGATCACGATCATGCCGACCACGGCGCGAATGCCGGCTTCGATGGCGGCCGCCGCGGCCTCGTCGGGGAAGAAGTACATGTCGTTGAAACAGGTGGTGCCGCCGAGCAGCATCTCGGCCGCGGCGAGTCGCGTGCCGTCGCGTACGAACTCGCGGTTGACCACGCGCGCCTCGGTCGGCCAGATGTGCCGCTCCAGCCATTCCATCAGCGGCAGGTCGTCCGCCAGGCCGCGGAACAGGCTCATCGCGGCGTGGGTGTGCGCGTTGACCAGCCCCGGCATGAGCACGTGGTCGGGACAGTCGATCTCCTCGCAGCCCCCCCCGGGCGCCTGCCACTCGGCGCTGGGCACCAGGGCCTCGATGTGCGCGCCGTTGACCACCAGGGTGTGGTCGGCCAGCACCGCGCCGTCGGGTTCGACCGGGATCACCCAGCCCGCGTGGATGGCCTGCACCGTGTTCATGGGCGTTTCGCGCAGCAACGAGAATCGCGGCATAAAGTACCATAGCGCCCGCCCCGCGCACGGTGCGCGGGGCGGGCAACGGTGCGACTTCCCATGACCCGGCAGAACCCTTCGACCGATCCGATCCAGTGGCGCGACGACGCCCTCTACCTGCTCGACCAGACCCGGCTGCCGGCGGTGGTCGAATACCGCGCCTGTCACACCGTCGACGCGGTCGACGCGGCCATCCGCACGATGGTGGTCCGCGGCGCGCCGGCGATCGGCATCAGCGCGGCCTATGGTGCGGCGCTCGCGGCGCGCGCGCGCTTCGCCGCCGATGGCGACGGCTGGCGTGCCGGCCTCGCCGCCGACATCGCGCGCCTGCGCGAGGCGCGGCCGACCGCGGTCAACCTGATGTGGGCGCTGGACCGAATGAGCGCCGCGGTGCCGGCCGGGGCCGGCGATCCGTTCCCGGCCATGCTGGCCTGCGCGCAGGCGCTGCACGCGGCCGACCTCGCCGCCAACTGCCGCATGGGCGACCTCGGCGCGGCACTCATCGCGCCCGACTCCGGCGTGCTCACGCACTGCAATGCCGGCGCGCTCGCGACCGCCGGCTACGGCACCGCGCTCGGCGTGGTGCGCAGCGCCTGGCGCGAGCAGCGCCTCTGTGCGGTGTTCGCGACCGAGACCCGGCCGTGGCTGCAGGGCGCCCGCCTGACCGCGTGGGAGCTGATGAACGACGGCATCGACGTCACGCTGCTCGCCGACAGTGCGGCTGCCCACCTGATGGCCTCGGGCCGTGTGCAGTGGGTCATTACCGGCGCCGACCGCGTGGCCGCCAACGGCGATACCGCGAACAAGATCGGGACCTACGCGCTGGCCACCCTGGCGCGCGCCCACGGCGTCCGCTTCATGGTCGTCGCGCCGCTCTCGACCATCGACCGCGAGACCGCCAGCGGCGCCGACATCCCGATCGAGCACCGCGGCGCGCAGGAGCTCACCCACTTCGGCGGACGCGAGTTCGCGGCGCCCGGGGTGCGCACGCTGAACCCGGTTTTCGACGTCACCCCGGCCGCGCTCATCGATGTGCTGGTGACCGAGCGCGGGGTCGTCGAGCGGCCCGCTGCCGGGTCCGTGGCGGCGCTTTTCCGCGACTGAGAAAAAGCCCGCCAAAAGGTGCGCCGGGCGCCATTCGCGTGCTATAATGCGCGCTTCCCGTCCTCGGGAAATCTCCTTTACTTTTCAGCGCCTTAAACGACGCCTGATCCAGAAGATCCCTTGCCGCTGATGGCCGATTTCGCACGCCAGCTCCTGCCCGTCAACATCGAAGACGAGATGCGCCAGTCGTACATGGATTACGCCATGAGCGTGATCGTCGGCCGCGCCCTGCCCGATGCCCGTGACGGCCTCAAACCGGTACACCGACGGGTGCTGTTCGCGATGCACGAAGCGAACACCAGCTGGAACCGACCCTACGTCAAGTGCGCGCGCGTGGTTGGTGACGTGATGGGTAAGTATCACCCGCACGGCGACAGCGCGATCTACGACACCCTGGTGCGCATGGCGCAGGATTTCTCCCTGCGCTACACGCTGATCGACGGCCAGGGCAACTTCGGCTCGGTCGATGGTGACGCACCCGCGGCGATGCGTTACACCGAGTGCCGGCTCGACCGCATCGCCGGCGACCTGCTGGCCGACATCGACATGGAAACCGTCGATTTCGCGCCCAACTACGACGGCAAGGAGCAGGAGCCGACGGTGCTGCCGTCGCGCGTGCCCAACCTGCTGGTGAACGGCTCCAGCGGCATCGCGGTCGGCATGGCGACCAACATCCCGCCACACAACCTGGGCGAGGTCATCGACGCCTGCGTGGCGCTGGTCGACGAGCCGTCGCTGGACATCGACGCCCTGATGCAGTTCCTGCCGGGCCCCGATTTCCCCACCGCCGGCATCATCAACGGCGCCGCCGGGATCCGCGAGGCTTACCGTACCGGCCGCGGGCGCATCTACATGCGTGCCCGCGCCGAGATCGAGGATGCCGATACCGACACCCCGGTCATCGTCGTCAACGAGCTGCCCTACCAGGTCAACAAGGCGCGGCTGATCGAGAAGATCGCCGAGCTGGTCAAGGAAAAGAAGATCGAGGGCATACGCCCCGACGGCCTGCGCGACGAGTCCGACAAGGACGGCATGCGCATCGTCATCGAGCTCAAGCGCGGCGAGAACGCCGAGGTCATGCTCAACAACCTGTACCGGCACACGCAGATGCAGCAGGTCTTCGGCATCAACGTCGTCGCCCTGGTCGACGGCCAGCCGAAGACGCTCAACCTGCGCGACCTGCTCGACTGCTTCCTGCGTCACCGCCGCGAGGTCGTCACCCGCCGCACCCTGTTCGAGCTGCGCAAGGCACGCGAGCGTGCGCACATTCTCGAAGGGCTGGCCGTGGCGCTGGCGAGCATCGATCCGATCATCGAGTTGATCAAGGCCTCGCCGACGCCGGCCGAGGCGCGCGAGCGCCTGATGGCGCGGGCGTGGCCGCCGGGGCTGGTTCTCGACATGCTCGAACGCGCCGGTGCCGACGCCTCGCGCCCGCTCGATTTGGAGCCGCAGTTCGGCCTGCGCGACGACGGCTACCATCTCTCCGAGCGCCAGGCCAAGGAGATCCTGGACATGCGCCTGCAGCGCCTGACCGCGCTGGAGCAGGACAAGATCCTCGACGAGTACCGCGAGATCCTGACCCGCATCGACGACCTGCTCGACATCCTGCGGCGCCCCGAGCGCCTGATGCAGGTGATTCGCGACGAGCTCATCGCGATCAAGGAGCAGTACGGCGACGCGCGCCGCACGCGCATCGTCGCCATGCAGGAGAACCTCTCGCTGGAGGATCTCATCTCCGAGGAAGACGTCGTCGTGACCCTGTCGCACGCCGGCTACGCCAAGTCCCAGCCGCTGGACGTCTACCGCTCGCAGCGGCGCGGCGGCAAGGGCAAGACGGCGACCACCATGCGCGACGAGGACTTCGTCGACAAGCTGTTCGTCGCCAATACCCACGATACGCTGCTGTGTTTCTCCAACCACGGCAAGCTGTACTGGCTCAAGGTCTACGAGCTGCCGCAGGCCGGGCGCACCGCGCGCGGCCGGCCGCTGGTCAACCTGCTGCCGCTGGCCGAGGACGAGCGCATCACCGCGGTGCTGCCGATCAAGGAGTTCGATCCCGAGCTCTTCGTGGTCATGGCGACCGCCAGCGGGGTGGTCAAGAAGACCTCGCTCGACAACTTCTCGCGCCCGCGCGCCTCGGGCATCATCGCGCTCGACCTCGGCGAAGGCGATCACCTGGTCGGCGTCGCGCTGACCCAGGGCGCCAGCGACATCATGCTGGTGTCCTCCAGCGGCAAGGCGATCCGTTTCTCGGAGCAGACCGTGCGTCCGATGGGACGTACCGCGCGCGGCGTGCGCGGTATCCGGCTTGGTGCCGGGCACGAGGTCATCGCCCTGATCCCGATGGAGGGCGAAGGCACCGTGCTGCTGGCGAGCGCGCACGGCTATGGCAAGCGCACGCGCTTCGACGAATTCCCGCGCAAGGGTCGCGGCGGCCAGGGTGTCATCGCGATACAGGCCAACGAGCGCAACGGCGCGGTGATCGGCGCGGTGTCGGTGGCCGACGACGACGAGATCATGCTGATCAGCGATCACGGCACGCTGGTGCGCACGCCGGTGGAAGGCGTCTCCGTGATCGGGCGCAATACCCAGGGCATTCGCCTGATTTCGCTCGGTGACGGTGAGAGCCTGGTCGGCCTGGAGACGATTGCCGATCTCAACGGCGACGCGGACGACGGTGAAGACGGTGAGGACAGCGGCGACGACGTGGCGCAGGCGCCCGACGACGCGCCGGACGGTGAGGACTGAGCCGCCCGCCGGCGGCTGCCGCACCATGATCGCGGGCTCGGCGCCCGGCGCCGCCGCGCCCTGCTGCGGCCCGCAGGCGGTAATCACGAGGGGGTGAGAGTGTCCGGGGAGGGGCGAATCGACGCATTGCGGGCCGCCATCGACGCGGTCGATGACGAACTGCTCGCCCTGCTCAATCGGCGCGCCGGGCTGACCATAGAGGTCGGCGAGGTCAAGCGCGCGCAGGGCGGTGACGTCGCCTTCTACCGTCCCGAGCGCGAGGCGCGCATTCTGCAGCGCCTGCTGGACAACAACCCGGGGCCGCTGCCGGACGAGGACCTGGTGCGGCTGATGCGCGAGATCATCTCCACCTGCCTGTCGCTGGAGCAGGTGCTGGAGGTGGCCTACCTCGGGCCCGAGGGCACCTACACACACGCCGCCCTGCGCAAGCATTTCGGCGCGGCGGTGACGGCCGTGGCGCAGGACGGGGTCGGCGAGGTGTTTCGCGCGGTCGAGGCGCGCGCCTGCGACTACGGCGTGGTGCCGATCGAGAACTCGGTCGGTGGCGCGGTCAATCGCACCCTGGACTGTCTTGCCGACTCGGCGCTGGTCATCTGTGGCGAGGTCGTGCTGCCCATCCATCACCAGCTGCTGAGCCGTGCCGCCGGTCTCGATGCAGTGCGCGTAGTCTATGCGCACGAGCAGGCCCTCGAGCAGTGCCGCGCCTGGCTGCAGGGCCACCTGCCGGGGATCGAGTGCGTGCCGCTGGCGAGCAACGCCGCCGCGGCGCGCCGCGCCGCGGCCGAGCCGGCCGCCGCCGCCATCGCCGGCGTCGAGGCCGGGCGCCTCTACGAGCTGGCCACCCTGGCCGAGAACATCGAGGACAACCCGCACAACACCACGCGTTTCGTCGTGCTGGGCCGTGAGCGGCCGGCGCCGACCGGCCGCGATCGCACGGCGCTGATGTTCACCATGCCCAACCAGCCGGGCGCGCTGCACGGCATCCTCGGCGTGTTCGCCGAACGCGGGATCAGCATGTCGCGCATCGAGTCGCGCCCGCTGCGCGGCGCGCAGTGGGATTACCTGTTCTTTGCCGACGTGCTGGGCCACGCCGACGACCCCGCGCTGGCCGATGCGCTGGCCGAGGTCGAGTCCCGCGCGGCCGTGTTCAAGGTGCTGGGCAGTTGTCCGCGCGCGATCCTGTGAGCGGCGGGAGCCGGTTCGCGACACGATGATTCAGCGTCTCGCGGTGATCGGGGTCGGACTCATCGGCGGCTCGCTGGCGCTCGCGCTGCGCGAAGCCGGTGCGGTCGGCGAGGTCGTCGGTGCGGGACGTGGCCGGGCCAATCTCGAGCTTGCCCGGAAACGCGGCATCGTCGACCGCTACACCACCGATGCGGCGGCCGCCGTCGACGGTGCCGACATGGTGGTGATCGGTGTCTCGCTGGGCGCTACCGCCGACGTCCTGGCACGCGTGCGCCCGGCCCTGGCGGCCGCGGCCGTGGTCACCGACGTCGGCAGTACCAAGGCCAGCGTGGTGGCATCGGCGCGGGAGGTGCTGGGCGCAGGCTGCGCCCGCTTCGTGCCCGGCCATCCGATTGCCGGCACCGAGAACAGCGGCGCTGGCGCCGCCTTCGCCGCGCTCTACCGAGACCATCGCGTGATCCTCACGCCGCTGCCCGAGACCGCCGCCGATGCGCTGGCGCGCGTGCGCGCGATGTGGGAGGCGGCCGGGGCGCGGGTGGTCGACATGGACGTCGCGGCGCACGACCGGGCGCTCGCCGCGACCTCCCACCTGCCGCACCTGCTGGCCTACAACCTGGTCGAAGCGCTGGCCGCGCGCGACGACGCCGGCGACATCTTCGATTTCGCCGCCGGCGGTTTTCGCGACTTCACCCGTATCGCCTCGAGCAATCCGCGCATGTGGGCCGAGATCGCGCTCGCCAACCGCGAGCAGCTGCTGCTGGCCTGCCGCGATTACGCGGCGCGTTTCGAGCAACTCGTCGCGGCCCTGGAGCGTGGTGACGGCGCGGCGCTGGAAGCCGCCTTCGAGCGTGCGAAAAACGCGCGCGACGCCTGCGTGCTGCCGCAATCGAATGAAGACACCTGACCGCCTGCAAGTCGCCGCGGGCGGCCGCCTGCGCGGCCGCGTGACGATACCGGGCGACAAGTCCGTCTCGCACCGCGCGGTGATGCTCGGCGCCCTGGCCGATGGTCCCTGCGCGGTACGCGGCTGCCTCATGGGGGAGGATGTGATCGCCACCATGAACGCGTTGCGTGCCATGGGCGTGCGTATCGACGATGCCGGTGACGGCCGCCTGACCGTGCACGGCGTCGGCGTCGACGGCCTGCACGCCCCGCCGGCGGCGCTGGACGTAGGCAATTCCGGCACCTCCATCAGGCTGCTCGCCGGCATCGTTGCCGGCGCCGGCATCGGCGCCGAGCTTGCCGGTGACGCCTCGCTCAACCGGCGCCCGATGCGGCGCGTGGCCGACCCGCTCAATGCCATGGGCGCGGCGGTCACGACGGCGGTGGATGGCACGCCACCGCTGGTCATCGCCGCCGGGCATCGCCTGCACGGTATCGACTACGATCTGCCGGTGGCGAGTGCGCAGGTCAAGTCGGCGGTGCTGCTGGCCGGCCTGTTCGCCGACGGCACGACCCGCGTGCGCGAGCCGGCACCGACCCGCGATCACACCGAGCGCATGCTCACCGCTTTCGGCGTCTCGCTCGAGCGTGACGCCGGCCAGGTCACGCTGGACGGTGGCCAGCGGCTGCGGCCGGCCGACATCGCCGTCCCGGCCGACATCTCCTCGGCGGCCTTCTTCCTGGTCGGCGCCAGCATCGCAGCCGGCAGTGCGCTGGAGCTGCCCGCGGTGGGCATCAACCCGACGCGCACCGGGGTCATCGACATCCTGCGCGCGATGGGTGCGCGCATCACGCTCGACAACCCGCGCACCCTGGGCAACGAGCCGGTCGCCGATTTGCGCATCGAGTCGGCGGCACTGCACGGCATCGTCATCCCGCCCGAGCTGGTGCCGCTCGCGATCGACGAGTTTCCGGCGATCTTCGTGGCCGCGGCCTGCGCCGAGGGCACCACGGTACTGCGCGGGGCGGCCGAGCTCAGGCACAAGGAGAGCGACCGTATCGCGGTCATGGCCACGGGCCTCGGCGCCCTCGGCATCGCGACCGAGACCTACGAGGACGGCATCGCGGTGCACGGCGGGCAACTCGGCGGCGGTCGTATCGAGGCGCACGGCGACCACCGCATCGCGATGGCCTTCGCCATCGCCGCGCTGCGCGCCGCCGGCACCGTCCATATCGACGGCGCGGCGACCATCGCGACCTCCTTCCCCGAGTTCGTCGACCGTGCCCGCGGCGCCGGCTTGGGCGTGGCCTGATGGACGCTCCGTCCGTCCCGGTCATCGCCATCGACGGCCCCAGCGGCACCGGCAAGGGCACCGTGGCGCGCTGGCTGACGGGCTGGCTCGGCTGGCACCTGCTCGACTCCGGCGCCCTCTACCGCCTGCTCGGCCTCGCCGCCGGGCGTGCCGGAACGGCACTGGACGACGAGGCCGCGGTGGCCGCGGCGGCCACGGCGCTGCAGGTGGAATTCGTCGAAAGAGCGGCTGAAACCCGTGTTTTCCTCGCCGGGGAGGACGTCAGTGACGCCATCCGCAGCGAGGAATGCGGCGCTGCAGCATCGCGCGTCGCGGCGCTGCCCGCGGTGCGCGCCGCGCTGCTCGAGCGCCAGCGCGCCTTCCGCCAGCCGCCGGGACTGGTCGCCGACGGCCGTGACATGGGTACCGTGGTCTTTCCCGCGGCGGCGCTCAAAATCTACCTCACCGCGAGTGCCGAGGAGCGTGCGCAAAGGCGCTATAAGCAGTTGATAGAAAAAGGAATGAGTGTTAACCTCGCGCGGCTTTTGGGGGATATCACGGCGCGCGACAAGCGTGACGCAGAGCGTACCGTATCCCCGCTCAGGCCTGCGACCGACGCCGTCATTCTCGACACCACCCATGCAGACATCGGGGCCGTCGAGGACCAGATCAGGCGGCTGGTCGTGGAGCGCGGGCTCGCCGCTCCCGTCGCGTGACGCGGCAGCGGGTCCATACCATCAACCACTACTCAGGAGACGAGCCGGTTCGCACGCAAGCCATTGATGACGCAATCGTGGTAGGCGGGTCTGCTCAATAAAGACACACATGGCGGAGAGCTTCGCAGAATTATTCGAACAGAGTCAGATTGAAATGAAGATGCGGCCGGGCACGATCGTGACCGGCACCGTCGTCGAAGTCCGCCCAGACTTCGTCGTCGTCAACGCCGGACTGAAGTCCGAAGGCATCATCCCCGTCGAGCAGTTTCGCAACAGCGAAGGCGAGCTCGACATCAGCGTCGGCGACGAGATCGACGTCGCCCTCGACGCGGTCGAGGATGGCTACGGCGAGACCAAGCTCTCGCGCGAGAAGGCCAAGCGCGCCAAGGCGTGGGAAAAGCTCGAGAAGGCCTGCGAAGACTCCGAGACCGTCACGGGCGTCATCACCGACAAGGTGAAAGGCGGTTTCACCGTGGATATCAGCAGCATACGTGCGTTCCTGCCGGGCTCCCTGGTCGACGTGCGGCCGGTCCGCGACACCAGCTACCTGGAAGGCAAGCCGCTCGACTTCAAGGTCATCAAGGTCGATCGTCGTCGCAACAACGTGGTCGTATCGCGCCGCGCGGTGGTCGAGAGCGAGAATTCGGCCGAGCGCGAGGCGCTGCTCGACAGCCTCACCGAGGGCGCGGTCATGAAGGGTCTGGTCAAGAACCTGACCGACTACGGCGCTTTCATCGATCTCGGCGGCATCGACGGCCTGCTGCACATCACCGACATGGCCTGGCGCCGCGTCAAGCACCCCTCCGAGGTCGTCAACATCGGTGACGAGGTCGAGGTCAAGGTGCTCAAGTTCGATCGCGAACGCCAGCGCGTCTCGCTCGGTCTGAAGCAGCTCGGCGACGATCCCTGGGTCGACATCTCGCGCCGTTATCCCGAGAACTCGCGCCTGTTCGGCAAGGTCTCCAACATCGCCGACTACGGCTGCTTCGTCGAGATCGAGGAGGGCGTGGAAGGTCTGGTGCACGTCTCCGAGATGGACTGGACGAACAAGAACGTGCACCCGTCCAAGGTCGTGCACCTCGGCGAGGAAGTCGAGGTCATGGTGCTCGACATCGACGAGGAGCGTCGCCGCATCTCGCTCGGCATGAAGCAGTGCCGCTCGAACCCGTGGGAAGAGTTCGCCGCCACCCACAACAAGAACGATCGCGTCATCGGCAAGATCAAGTCGATCACCGACTTTGGCATCTTCATCGGCCTGGACGGTGGCATCGACGGCCTCGTGCATCTCTCCGACCTGTCGTGGGACATCCCGGGCGAGGAAGCCGTGCGCAACTACAAGAAGGGCGACGAGCTCGAGACCGTCGTGCTGGCGGTCGACGCCGAGCGCGAGCGCATCTCGCTGGGGGTCAAGCAGCTCGCCCAGGATCCCTTCTCCAGCTACCTCGCGCAGAACGGGCGCGGCACCCTGGTGCGCGGCACCATCACCGCGGTCGACGCGCGTGGTGCCATGGTCGACCTCGCCGAGAGCGTCGAGGGTTCGGTCAGGGCTTCCGAGATCTCGATCGACCCGGTCGACGACGCGCGCAAGTTCCTCAAGGAAGGCGAGGAGATCGAGGCGCTGGTGGTCGGTGTCGACCGCAAACGCCGCGTGATCAACCTCTCGATCAAGGCCAAGGACAGCGAGGAAGAGGCTGCGGCGCTGCGTGAGTACAGCGCCGAGCAGGAAAGCACGCGCACGACGCTCGGCGATCTGCTCAAGGAGCAGCTCGACTCCAAGTAGCCTCCCTGCGCCGCATGGTCCGTGACTGAAAGCTGCCGAGAACAACAATGACCAAGTCCGAACTCATTGAGTCACTCGTAAAGAAGCAGTCTCAACTGGGTTACCGCGACGTCGAGCTCGCGGTCAAGACCATGCTGGAGCACATGGGGCAGACCCTGGCTGCCGGAGAGCGCATCGAGATCCGCGGCTTCGGCAGCTTCTCCCTGCATTACCGGCCCCCGCGCGTCGGGCGCAACCCGAAGTCAGGGGACCCGGTCTCGCTGCCCGCCAAGTACGTGCCACACTTCAAGCCGGGCAAGGAGCTGCGCGAACGCGTCAACCGCGGCGCGGCCCTGGCACCGGACATCAAGCCGGCGCGCGACGGGGACGGCGACAACGACGGCGATACCGAACACGATTCGGACAGCCTCAGCATGAGCCGCTAGGGCGCGGTCGACCGAGCCCTGCCGGCGCGATACGCCAACCGATCCAGGACCTGACCCGGTGTCCCGCATCCTCTACCTCGCACTCGCCATCCTGGTCGGTATCGGCGGCCTGGTCTTTCACGTCCGCAACAACCAGGACGTGGCACTGGACTACTTCCTCGGCTCCGTGACCGTCGACCTGTCGTGGCTGGTCGTGGCCGCGGTGGCCTTCGGTGCGTTGCTCGGCGTGCTGGCCATGGGCAGCAGCATGCTGCGGCTGCGCCGCGAGCTGCACCGGCAGAACCGGCGCAACGAGAAGGCCAGCCGTGAGCTGTCCAGCCTGCGCGCCGTCGCCCTCAAAGATGCCGGTTGAATACCTGTTCGGAATCGTCGTCTGCCTGCTGCCGGTAGCGGCGCTCTCGGGCTGGTACCTGGGGCGGCGGGACTTGCTCGCCCGTTCGCCGCGCAGTGTCAGCGGCGGGATGTCGCAGGATTACTTCCGCGGCCTCAATTACCTGCTGGAGGATCGCCCCGACAAGGCGATCGAGGTATTCATCAAGGTGCTGGAGGTCGAGAGCGAGACGGTCGAAACTCATCTCGCGCTGGGTAACCTGTTTCGCCGGCGCGGCGAGGTCGACCGTGCCATCCGCATCCACCAGAATCTCGTCGCGCGTCCGACGCTGGAATTCGAGCAGCGGGCGACCGCGGTGCTCGAGCTGGGCCTGGACTACATGCGCTCGGGGCTGCTGGACCGGGCCGAGAGCCTGTTCAAGGAGCTCATCGACAGCGGCGCGCACCAGCGCCAGGCGATCAGTCACCTGGTCGACATCTACCAGCAGGAACGGGACTGGGACAAGGCGCTCGAGTACACCGCCCGTTTCGAGCAACTGGCCAACCGCGATCTCGGCGAACGCCGCGCGCACTTCCTGTGTGAGCAGGCCCAGGGCCTGATCGAGGAAGGCAACGTGGAAGATGCCAGCGACCGACTGCGCGAAGCCCTGCGCGTCGATCCGGACTGCGTACGTGCGAGCCTGATGCAGGCGCGGCTGGCGATGACGGCGGGCGCCTACGAGGCGGCGATTCGGCACCTGCGCCGCATCGAGAGCCAGGACATCCACTTCCTGCCGGAAGCCATCGCGCCGCTGGTGGAGAGCTATCGCGCACTGGGCCGCGTTTCCGATCTCATCGTCTACCTGCAGCACCTGTGCGACAACCACGCCGGCATCTCACCGGTGCTGGCGCTGAGCGGGATCCTGAGCGAGCAGGAACGGGACAGCGAGGCGCGCGAGCACCTGGTGCGCGAGCTGCGCGAGCGGCCGACGGTGCGCGGTATCGATCGACTCATCGACTATTCGCTGGAGCGTGCCGACGGCGAGTCCCGTGCCGATCTCGAGCTGCTCAAGGATCTCACCGTCAGCCTGATCGAGCTGCGTCCGGGCTACGCCTGCGGCAACTGCGGTTTCCGCGGCCGCACGCTGCACTGGCAGTGCCCCGGCTGCAAGTCGTGGAACACGGTGAAGCCGGTACACGGCATCGAAGGCGAATGACGCGGCGCCTGCCGTGCGCGCCGTGTAAACTCCGCCCCTCGAACGTCGCGCGCAAGGCGCCGCGGGCGCGACCGTCAGCCGCGTCGTTCCGCGCGCACACGCAGCGCGTCGCGGACCCGTCGAGCCCGAACGACCCGTAAACCATGAGCGAACCCCGTAAACCCGTCATCGTCGCACTGGATTTCCCGTCGCTGGACGACGCCGTTGCCCTGGCCCAACGCCTCGACCCCGCCGCCTGCCGCGTCAAGGTCGGCAAGGAGCTGTTCACCCGGGCCGGTCCGGACGCGGTGACGCGCCTGGTCGGGCTCGGTTTCGAGGTCTTCCTCGATCTCAAGTTTCATGACATCCCCAACACCGTGGCCGGCGCCTGTCGCGCGGCGGCGGACCTCGGCTGCTGGATGGTCAACGTCCATGCCGGCGGTGGCCGCGCGATGATGGAGGCCGCGGTGGAGGCGCTAGCCGGCCGGCCGCAGGCGCCGCTGCTGATTGGCGTGACCGTGCTGACCAGCTTGGATGACGGCGCGCTGGCCGAAACCGGCGTCGCCGGCGGCGCCCAGGCGCAGGTCCTGCGGCTGGCCGCGCTCGCTGCCGCCAGTGGCCTCGATGGCGTGGTGTGCTCGCCGCTGGAGATTGCCGCGCTGCGCGCCGAACACGATGCGGCCTTCGCCCTGGTGACGCCGGGGGTGCGCCCGGCCGGCGCCGACGCCGACGACCAGGCGCGCACCGCGACGCCCGCCGCGGCGCTCGCCGCCGGTGCCGGCTTTCTCGTCGTCGGCCGGCCGATTACCCGTGCCGCGGACCCGGCGGCGGCGCTCGCCGCGATCAACGCGGAGTGTGCCGTGGCGGGCACGGCATGAGCGCGTCGCAGCGGGCCGCGGCGCCTGATGCGGCCGCCGCGACGGCGCTGGCGCCGCCGCCGTTACCGGGCGCGGGCGAGGTCGCGGAGTGGTCGAGGCTGTACGGGGCAGCGCGCACCGTGGCGATAGCCACCGCCGCCGAACAGGCCGCGCGGCCGCTGCTGGTGGTCGCGGCGGACGCCGCCGGCGCCGCCCGCATCGAGCAGGATCTCGCCTTCTTCGCGCCGCACCTGCAGCGCTTTCACATGCCTGACTGGGAGACGCTGCCCTACGACCGCTTCAGCCCCTACCAGGACATCATCTCCGAGCGCATCGCGACCCTGGGCCTGCTGCCGGCGCTGCGCCGGGGCGTGGTGATTACCGCGGTGCAGACCCTGCTGCATCGACTGGCGCCGCGCGCCTGGCTGGAGGGACGCTCGTTTCGTCTCGGTCGCGGCGACACCCTCGACCGCGACGCGTTCCGGCGGCGCCTCAACGCGGCCGGCTACCGTGCCTGTACCCAGGTGACCGAGCACGGCGACTACGCGGTGCGCGGATCACTCATCGACGTGTTCCCGATGGGCGTGAACGAGCCGTTCCGTATCGACCTGTTCGACGACGAGATCGAGACCCTGCGACTGTTCGACATCGAATCGCAGCGCTCGGGCGAGGAGGTCGAGGCGATCGAAGTGCTGCCGGCGCGCGAGTTTCCGCTCGACGAGGCGGCGACGCGCGAGTTCCGCCGGGCCTGGCGGCTGGAGTTCGACGGC
Source organism: Gammaproteobacteria bacterium (assembly GCA_041984235.1). Lineage (GTDB taxonomy): Bacteria > Pseudomonadota > Gammaproteobacteria > JBHIYN01. Next base: position 10,382 of record JBHIYN010000021.1, on the reverse strand, counting down.
CGCGCGCAGGATTGCTCGCTGTACCAGGACGTCGGCGAGGGCCTGGCGCCGGCCGGCGTGGAGTACTACCTGCCGTTGTTCTTCGACGAGCTCGATACCCTGCCTGATTACCTCCCGCCCGACGCGGTCGTGGTGCTGGACGACGGCGTCGAGGCGGCCGCGGCTCACTTCGCGGAAGCCGTCAGCGAACGTTACGAGTCCCTGCGGCATGACACCTCGCGCCCGATCCTGGCGCCGGCGCGGATCTTCGTCGACTACCAGGGCCTGTGCGAGCGTCTCGCGCCGTTCGGCCGCGTGCAGCTCGGCGGCCTGGCCTCCGGCGCCAGCGATGCCATCGAGTTCGCCAGCCGCACGCCGGTCCGGGTTCCGGTGGACGCGCGTGCGGAGAAGCCGTTCGCGCTGCTTGCCGCGCACGTCGCCAAAGTCGACGGCCGCGTGCTGTTCCTGGCCGATTCACTCGGGCGCCGCGAGACCCTGCTCGAGCTCTTCGCCGAACAGCCGTTCCGGCCGCGCAGCTACGAGAGCTGGGCGGAGTTCCTCGCCGACGATGCGCCGGTCGGCATTGCCGTCGCGCCGCTGGGTGACGGTGCCGAGCTCGACCAGCCGCGCCTGAGCCTGCTGTCCGAGGGACAGCTGTTCGGCGAGCGGGTGCAGCAGCGCCGGCGGCGGCGTGCGACCACCGACAACGAGGCGGTAATCCGCAACCTCACCGAGCTGCACGCCGGAGCACCGGTGGTACACGAGCAGCACGGTGTCGGTCGCTACCGCGGACTGGAGGTGCTCACGGTCGGCGGTATCAGCAACGAGTTCATCAAGATCGAGTACGCCGACGGCGACAACCTCTACGTGCCGGTCAGTGCGCTCGACCTGATCAGCCGCTACTCGGGCGTGGATCCCGATCACGCGCCCCTGCACAAGCTCGGTTCCGGTCAGTGGGACAAGGCCCGGCGCAAGGCGGCCGAGAAGATCCGCGACGTCGCTGCCGAGCTGCTCGAGATCCACGCGCGGCGCGCCGCGCGCAAGGGGCACGCGTTCCACCTGGAGCGCAGCGCCTACGCCGCGTTCGAACAGGGTTTCCCGTTCGAAGAGACGCCGGATCAGCACGGTGCGGTCGAGGCGGTGCTCACCGACATGCAGAGCGAGCAGCCCATGGATCGCCTGATCTGCGGGGATGTCGGCTTCGGCAAGACCGAGGTCGCCATGCGTGCCGCCTTCGTCGCCGTCAACGATGGCTACCAGGTCGCGATCCTGGTGCCGACCACGCTGCTCGCCCGCCAGCACTACGAAACCCTGCGTGATCGTTTCGCGGACTGGCCGGTGCGCATCGAGCAGCTCTCGCGCTTCCGCGATTCCGGGGCGACCCGCGCCGCGCTGGAGGGTCTTGCGGACGGCCGGGTCGACATCGTGGTGGGCACGCACAAGCTGCTCGGCAAGGACGTGAAGTTCAGGAATCTCGGTTTGCTCGTGGTCGACGAGGAGCACCGCTTCGGCGTCAACCAGAAGGAGAAGATCAAGGCCCTGCGCTCCGACGTCGATATCCTGACCCTCACCGCCACGCCGATTCCGCGTACGCTCAACCTGGCCCTGTCCGGAACCCGCGATCTTTCGATTATTGCTACGGCGCCGCAGAAGCGTCTCGCCATCAAGACCTTCGTGCGCGAATGGTCGGAGCCGCTGCTGCGCGAGGCGATGCTGCGCGAGCTGGCGCGCGGCGGACAGGTCTATTTCGTGCACAACACGGTGGAGGACATCGAGAAGACCGCCGCGAAGGTGCGTGCCATCGTGCCCGAGGCGCGTGTCGCGGTGGCGCACGGCCAGATGCGTGAACGCGAGCTCGAGCAGGTCATGCTCGATTTCTACCACGGCCGCTGCAACGTACTGGTGTGCACCACCATCATCGAAACCGGTATCGACGTTCCCAACGCCAATACCATGATCATCGACCGGGCCGACAAGTTCGGGCTGGCGCAGCTCTACCAGCTGCGCGGCCGGGTCGGGCGCTCCCACCATCGCGCCTATGCCTACCTGGTGGTGCCGCATCGCAAGGCAATGACGGCCGACGCGGTCAAGCGGCTGGAGGCGATCGAGTCGCTGGAGGAGCTGGGTGTCGGCTTCACCCTCGCCACGCACGACCTCGAGATCCGCGGCGCCGGCGAGATCCTGGGCGACGAGCAGAGCGGCCACATCCAGGAGATCGGTTTCGGTCTCTACAGCGAGCTGCTCAATCGTACCGTGCAGGCGCTGAAGGCAGGCCGCGGCATCAACCTCGATGACGCCATGGAAGCGCGTATCGAGGTCGAGCTGCACATTCCCGCCCTGCTGCCCGAGGACTACCTGCCCGACGTCCACGCCCGGCTGATTCTCTACAAGCGCATCGCCAGTGCCCGCAGCCGCGACGAGCTGACCGATCTGCGCGAAGAGATCGTGGACCGTTTCGGCCCGTTCGAAGAGCCGGTGGACAACCTGTTTCGTGTAACATCGCTCAAGCTCGAAGCCGAGCGCTTCGGCATCCGCCGCATCGATCTCGGCAGCCGCGGCGGGCGCATCGAGTTTCATCCGCAGCCGGACATCGATCCCATGAGCATCATCGAACTGGTGCAGAGCGACCCGGACTACCGTTTCGACGGTGGCGACAAGCTGCGCGTTGCGCGCGAGCTGCCCGATGCGGCGGCGCGGTTCGCCGAGCTCGATGCCCTGTTCGAACGCTTCGGCAAACGCCATGCGGCCTGACCTTGGGCGGGCCGTGCTGGTGCTGCTGCTGGCACTGACGCCGTTTGCGGCGCAGGCACGCTGGTACCAGGTCGAAGTAGTGGTGTTTCGTAACGCCGGTGACGGCGACGGGGAGCACTTCGCCGCGCCCGACGCGCTGCCCGATTTCCGCAACACGGTCGAGCTCATCACCGACCTGCCCGACATGGACGACGAGCCGCCGCCCGTCGGCAGCGCGTCGCTGCCGGTCGCCTTCGAGGCGCTGGCGCCGGCCGAGCGTCGCCTCGCCGGGGTGGCGCGGCGCCTGCGCAACAGCGGCGGCTACGAGGTCCTGCTGGCCCGGGCCTGGCGGCAGCCGAGCTTCGGCGTGAGCCGGGCGCGGCGGGTCTACCTGTCCGACGTGGAGCTGTCCGGCATGAGCACGGAGGCGCCCGACGCGGCCGCGTTACGGCCCGCGCGCAGGGCCGAGGGTATCGTCAGCATCAAGGTCTCGCGCTTGCTGCACGTGGAAGTCGATTTCCTGCTTTACCACGAGGGTACGCCGGTGCGCTTGTCGGAAACGCGCAAGGTCAAGCTGCGCGAGATTCATTATTTCGACCACCCGCTGTTCGGCGTCATCGTGCAGGTGTCGCCGTGGGTCCGGCCGGACGAGCCGGACGAAGCCGGGGATGCCGTCGTCGAACAGGCGTCGGCTGACTAGGGAACCTCTGAATAAGTCTGGGTCGAGCAGCTTGTGTCGGCGCTGTTCGAGTTCAAGGTGCGAATCGCACGTAATAGCCGGCTATTGCGAAGCTTCGCAACGCCGAAATCGGACCGCGCGGGCGCAAGCTGCCGACTCACGACTTGTTCAGAGGTTCCCTAGGCGCACCCGGCCATTGCGCGTGCCAGTGCGGCCACCAGCTCACGCACGCGCCCCATGCCCGATTCCAGCTCGCGCAGGATCTCGTCCATCGTGATCGGTCCCTGCGCACGGCCGGCCGCGGCATTCACGACCAGCGAGACGTTGGCGTAGTCGAGCCCCAGCTCACGGGCCAGCGCGGCCTCCGGCATGCCGGTCATGCCGACCAGCGTGCAGCCGTCGCGTTCGAGGCGGTCGACCTCGGCCGCGCTCTCCAGGCGCGGGCCCTGGGTCGCACCGTAGACGCCGCCGTCGAGCACGTCCACCTGCGCGGTGGCAGCCGCCTCCAGCAGCGCCTGGCGCAGCCAGCCGGCGTAGGGCTCGGTGAAGTCCACGTGCTGCGGCTGCGGCTGGGACCCGTCGAAGTAGGTATGTTCGCGGCCGTAGGTGTAGTCGATGAGCTGGTGCGGGACGACGATGCGTCCGGTCGCGGGGCCGATCCCGCCAACCGCTGCCGTCGCCACCACGGCCGTCGCGCCGAGCTCGGCCAGCGCTGCAATATTGGCGCGATAGTTGACGCGGTGCGGCGGCAGGTGGTGTCCGGCGCCATGACGCGCCAGGAACAGCAGCTCGGTACCATGCAGCCGGCCGCTGACGATGACGTCGGAGGGTTCGCCCCACGCCGTGACGAGGCGATGGCGCGCCTGCCGCTCCAGTGCGTCCAGCGCGTACAGGCCGCTGCCGCCGATCAGGGCCAGTTTCACGAGGGTGCCGCAAAGATGCCTTGCGCGTTGCGCAGGTAGGTGTGGTAGTCCATGCCGTAGCCGAACAGGTACTCGTCGGGCAGGGTGAGGGCCGAGAAATCGGTGCTCGCCAGGCCGGCCCGCTCCTTCACCTGCTTGGTGACCAGCACGGCAGTCAGGACCTCGGCCGCGCCGAGCTCGTGGCAGGCGTCGACCACGGCGCCCAGCGTGATGCCGTGATCGAGCAGATCGTCGACCACCAGCACGGTGCGCCCGCGCACACTCTCCGGCGGACGCCTGATCCAGCGCAGCTCGCCGCCGGTGGTGCGCATGCCGTAGCGCGTGACGTGCGTGTAATCGACCTGCAGCGGGAACTCCAGCCGCCTGAGCAGCATCGCCATCGGCACCAGTCCACCGTTCATCACACCGAGCAGCAGGGGATCGGTCTGGCTGAGTTTCTCGGTGATCTCGACCGCCATGCGGTCGCAGGCCGCGTCCACGGTCGCCATGTCGGCCAGGCAGCGCGCCTGCTCGCGCACCGCGTCGAGATCGGGCGGTAGGCGGCGCTCAGCCACGCTCGTGCTCCAGCGCGCGGCGTCCGACCCAGTCGCGCGCGAACTGGTAGGCGGTGCGCCCGCTGCGCGAGCCGTGCAGCAGGGCCCACTCCAGCGCCGCCCTGTGCATGGCGTCATCGTCGCCTGTGCCGGCGCCGAAGGCGCCCAGCCAATGCTCGACGATGTCCAGGTAGCGCTCCTGGCTGAGCGGGTGGAACGACAGCCACAGCCCGAAACGCTCCGACAGGGAGATCTTCTCCTCCACGGCTTCGGCGTGGTGCAGCTCGCCGTCGATGATGCGTGCCTGCTGGTTGTCCGCCTGGTGCTCGGGAACCAGGTGGCGGCGATTGGAGGTGGCGTACACCACGATGTTCTCGGGCGTGTCCAGCACCGAGCCGTCGAGCACGGTCTTGAGGCCGCGGTAGGAGGCGTCGTTGTCGTCGAAGGACAGGTCGTCGCAGTAAATGACGTAACGGCCGTCGCTGTCATGCAGCCGGTCGATGATGTCGGGCAGGTCGACCAGGTCCAGGCGGTCGACTTCCACCAGGCGCAGGCCGCGTGCCGCGTAGTCGTTGAGCAGCGCCTTGACCAGGGACGACTTGCCGGTACCGCGCGGTCCCCACAGCAAGGCGTTGTTAGCGGGCAGGCCGGCGAGGAACTGGCGCGTATTGCGTTCCAATGCCGCCTTTTGCCGCTCGACGTGCAACAGGTCATCCAGCGTGACCGGGTTGAACCGCCGAATGGGCTGCAGGCGGGCGCGCCCGTCGCGCTTGCGCCAGCGCCAGGCTATCGCCTCCTCGAGCGTGTCGTCGACTTCTCCCGGTAACAACTGCTCGAGTCGTTCGAGGAGTCGCTCCGCGCGCGCAAAAAATTTCCCGGCCTTGCTCACACCCGTTGCAGCTCATGTCGCGACCGCTGTCCGCGGCCGGCGCCATTCTACTGCATCGGCTGCCGGCTGCTGTCAGGACGCGATGCCAACCGCGGTGCCGGCGATGGTGTCGTCCTGGTGCATGGCCCGGGTGAGCTGGAACTCGATGCGCTTCTTGTAGCTGAGCAGGTCGTAAGGGCGCAGGGCCTTCACGCCCGCGGTGCGCCGGAAGCGGGTCGAGAGATCGAGATCGGTGATGTAAATGGGGTGACCATGCCCGGGATCGCGCTGCGCGGTGACCAGCTCCGCGACCTGTACGAACAGCGAGCCGCCATGTTCCCAGGTCGAGAATTCGCGGTCCCCAGCGTGGATGGTGAAATGCTGATGGCCGTCGGAGTCGGCGTCGGCGAAAACCCGCAGCGGCAGATAGCTGTCGTCACTGGTCTGGTCGCCCCGGTGCGGAAGCAGTTCGTGCCCGCGCGCGGAAGGAATAACCTCGACCAGCTCGATACCCGGGGGCGTACCGTCACCCGGATGCTGGCAGCGCGGCAGCGTGGCGTCCAGGAAGCGGCGGTAATGCTGCAGCAGGATCTGAACACTGTCGCATTCCTGGCGCTGGACCAGCAGCGCGCCGCGCTCGTCGATGACGTAGACGTCGGCGCGCGGGCCGCGTTGCAGCGCAAATACCTGGATGACGCCGGTGCGGTGATGGCGGTAGAGCAGCGGCAGCAGGCCCGCGCGGGTACACGCGGCATCGAAGCGCACCTGTTGCTCGGCGTCGTCGTCGGCGGCGGCCAGCACCCGCATCAGCGCGGCCGGACCGGCGTGGCGGTGCAGCGCCGGTATGCCCTCGGCGAGTGCGAGATGGTGCAGGTCGCCGTTGCACTGCATGACGTAGTGGGTGGTCGCAGCGCGCCAGTGCCGGCCGAGAAAGGCGAGTGCGCTGCGTACCATTTCGCCAACCCGTTCGGCGATCTGGGCGGTTTGTCCGCGCGACATGCAGCGGGTTTCGATAGCCGGCAGTGCAGCGCCGTCCGGTAGGGTCGGCAGCCACTGCGCGAGCTCGCCGATCGCTTCCAGCACCGCGCCAGCGCCTTCGAAGCGAAATGTGAACACCTCGTCCCAGGAGGTGACGAACATGAGGTCAACGCTGTGCACGAGATTGATGCCGCGGCCACCGAAGGCGAGCGGATCGGTCAGGTCGCTGGTACGGATGTCGCCGGCGGCATCGGCACTGGCAAAGGGATCGACGCCGGCATTGACCAGCAGTGCCGCGCGGGCCAGACGGGGTTGACTGATCAAATCGTCGACGATGTCACTGCTCTCGTCGCCGACCAGCACGCGTGCAATGGTGTCCTTGATGCGAATGACTTCGCGCGAGTCCAGGCTGCTGCTGTTGGCGAACACGTGCCAGGTCGTGGCGTTGTCGGCCAGGCGGTTGAGATGGCACCACAGGACCAGCTCCGCCGGCGATCCGGAACGCCGCACCGGGTTGCGGAACCCCGCCTCGGCCGGGCTCACGTTGCCGGTGAAGAGCAGCCACACGCGCCGATCGCCGAGCCTGCTCTCGTGCAGCGACAGGCTGGGCTCGGTCGGGTTGACGCAGATGCCGCGCGTGACCACGTCGATCTTGGACGGCTTGCGCTCGAATGCGGCGTACAGCTTGCGTCCCAGAACGTGCAGGTCGCGCTCGGTGATCTTGGTCTCGTTGGCGTGATCGCGCGCGAAGCGCGAGAGCATGGCGTAGGATTCCTTGAGGGTCATGGTCAGGTCGCGGCGCTCTTCGACTGCGATCTCCAGTCGCCAGTCATCGCGCTGGTCGAGGCGCGCGACCTGCTGCTCCGACCAGCCCCAGGCCTCGACCATGCGAATCATCAGCTCGCCGCGCCAGTCATCGCGACGGCGCAGCCGGGGATCGCTGACCGTGACGTTGGCCTTGATGTAGAAGCTGCGACGCAGCACGTCGAGCCGCTGCGGCTCGTTGCGCGCCATCAGGTACTCTTCGGCCTTGGTGTACATCAGGATGTAGGGATCGATGGCGTCGAGCTCGACGTTGTTCGACTCCACGTTCTGCTTGTAGCGCGTGCTGAGCAGGACGATGTCCGGGTACTCCGCGGCGTAGGCCTCCATCAGCAGCAGCTTGAGCACCGACTTGTACGGCGAACGGATGCTCTTGTAGAGCTGCCATACCGCGGCGCCGAAGAATTCCTCGGCCGGGATGCTCGGCAGCGCGCCGAAATCGATGTAATCGGTCGGGTCCAGCATGCGCCGTTTCGCGGCGGCGGCGAGGTAGTCGTCGTAATTGCGTTCGTAGCACGACGGGATCCGCCACCACAGCGGGGGCAGGCCGGCGACCAGCAGGCCGGAGCGATAGAATTCGTCGAGCAGCACGTAGTGCTGCGAGCTGCCGCTGGACTCGTCCGACAGGGACAGGGTCTCGCCGCTGCGCATGCGCTCGGCGTCGAAGACGAAAAAATGGACCTCGAGGTCCAGGGTCGCGGCGAACGCCTCGATACGCCGGCCCTTGTCGGCCAGCGCCGCCACCGCCTCGGCATCCAGCTTCGGGTCGTGTATCAGCCACATGTCGAGATCGCTGGTGCGTGAGTAGGCGATGGTTCCCGGGCTGCCCATCATGTACAGCCCGCGCAGGGCGATGCGCGGGGCGGCACGGCGGTCGAACTCGAACGAGCGGGAGAGAGCGCGCGCGGCGCGCACACTGGCCTCGCTGGGGGTGTAGCCGGCGATGCCACAGGGTGTCTCGCGGGTCACGTAACCCGGCAGCAGGGGGTGGTTGATGTGGAACAGCAGCGGCAGGGCATCGATGAACTCGCGCTGGCGCCGGGTGAGGCTCTCGTAGACGCGACGCAGGCGATCGCGGTTGAGCGCGCTGAGCCGTCGTTCGGGATTCTCGGCAGTGAGGTCGAAGGTTGTTTCGGCGCGCTGTTCCATGCCCCGGGTTAGCGGCTCGCGCGGCCAATTCTTCAACCCGTCGGCGGCTTCGCCGGGAATTACGGTGCGGCGCGATAAAGCCTGTAAATTCAATCGGTTTGCATTGTGCCCGGAGGTCCGATCGCGGATAATCGCCTGATCCGGCGAGGCCTGCGGCGCGTAGGCCGGACGCGCGCCCCGAGCGCCGCCGCCCCGACCACCGCAACACAAGGACCATTGCCATGTTCTCCCGTGCCATGACCATCGCCGATTTCGACCCCGAGCTGGCGGCGGCCCTGCGCGACGAGCAGGTGCGGCAGGAGCAGCACGTCGAGCTCATCGCCTCGGAGAACTACGCCAGCCCGCGGGTGCTGGAAGCCGCCGGCTCGGTGCTCACCAACAAGTACGCGGAGGGCTATCCCGGCAAGCGTTACTACGGCGGATGCCAGCACGTCGACGTTGCCGAGGAGCTCGCGATTGCGCGTGCCAGAACCCTGTTCGGGGCAGACTATGCCAACGTCCAGCCGCATTCCGGCTCGCAGGCCAACGGCGCCGCCTACCTGGCGCTGCTCGACGCCGGCGACACCGTGCTCGGCATGAGTCTCGCCGACGGTGGCCACCTGACCCACGGCGCCAGCGTCAACTTCTCCGGCAAGACCTACCACGCGGTGCAGTACGGCATCGATGCCGCCACCGGCGAGATCGATTACGACCAGGTTGCGCGCCTTGCCCGCGAGCACAAGCCGCGCATGATTATGACCGGCTTCTCCGCCTACTCGCGCATCGTCGACTGGGCGCGTTTCCGTGAGATTGCCGACGAGGTCGGGGCTTACCTGGTGTCCGACATCGCGCACGTTGCCGGGCTGGTCGCGGTGGGGCTGTATCCGAGTCCGGTCGAGCTGGCCGATGTCACGACCAGCACCACGCACAAGACCCTGCGCGGTCCGCGCTCCGGCCTGATCCTGGCGAAAGCCAACGAGGCGCTGGAGAAGAAGCTCAATTCGGCGGTTTTCCCCGGCTCGCAGGGCGGACCGCTGATGCACATCATCGCGGCCAAGGCGGTCGCCTTTAGAGAAGCCATGGCGCCCGAATTCCGCACCTACCAGGAGCAGGTCCTGGCCAACGCGCGCCGCATGGCCGAGACCTTCATGGCACGGGGCTACAAGGTGGTATCCGGCGGTACCGACAACCACCTGTTCCTGGTCGACCTGGTCGACAAGGGGCTCACCGGCAAGGCCGCGGATGCGGCGCTCGGCAGCGCCCACATCACCGTCAACAAGAACGCGGTGCCGAACGACCCACAGTCGCCGTTCGTAACCAGCGGGGTGCGCATCGGCACGCCGGCCATGACCACGCGCGGTTTCGGCGAAGACGAGGCACGGGTGCTGGCCGGCTGGATGTGCGACGTGCTGGACGCCATCGAGGACGAGCAGGTCATTGCGCGGGTGCGCGGCCAGGTCAGCGAGCTGTGCGGACGTTTTCCGGTCTATGCCGGCTGAACTTGCTGAGACGGGCCAGAAGGCTGATGCAGAACGTAGCGAGGAAGGTCGTGGGCAAGGCGCGGGCGAGCCGAGGACCGGAGTTTAGGTGGCTAAATGAGGCGTGCCGTCGAGCGCGCAACGCCGCCCACGGCCGCCGCACCGGTTACGCATCAGCCGGCAGGGTGATGCAGAACGTAGCGAGGAAGGTCGTGGGCAAGGCGCGGGCGAGCCGAGGACCGGAGTTTATGCGGATAAATGAGG
>JBHIYN010000020.1:0-93698 GCA_041984235.1 Gammaproteobacteria bacterium | reverse complement strand
TTGCGCGCGAGGCGGGGTCGTTCATCTGGAACAACTTCTTCGTGCCATTTGGCTTCAACGCGGCGATTGCGGCGCCTGGCGAGGGACCGTTCGACATTCCGGCGACGTTCGAGTCGCTGGTGGAGCGCGGCCTGCTGATCCACGGCAGCCCGGACACGGTGAACCGCAAGCTGGAGGGTCTGCTGAAGGAGCATCTACAACCACATGCCGCACAGCGCGTGCATGAAGAGCCTGGAGCTGCTGACGGAGAAGGTGTGGCCGAACTTCACTGACAAGATCAGCGCCGGCAGCGCGCCGGTCGCGGCGACCGCCTGAGCGCGGCCGAACCCGCTCGAAGCCCGGCGACGGCAGTGCCGTCTCCGGGTTTTTTTTGCCCGCAGGTGATGGCCACCGGCGCGGGGAACCGATGAAGCACGCAGTCTACGCCCCCATCTTCAACGACTACGGCGACCCGGCGCGCCTGGTCGAGCTGGCAGTGGCCAGCGAGGCGGCCGGCTTTGACGGCTTTTTTATCTGGGATCACCTGGTCTTCGAGGCCGGCGGCGCGCTCGAGGTGGTCGATGCCACCGTCGTGCTTGGCGCCGTTGCGCAGGCCACCCGGCGGCTGCGCCTGGGCGCCATGATCACGCCGCTGGCACGCCGGCGGCCGTGGAAGTTCGCGCGCGAGGCGGTCACGCTCGATCACCTGAGCGACGGGCGCCTGACCGTGGGCGTGGGGCTGGGTGAGCCGGCCGAGCTCGAGTTCGACGCCTTCGGAGAAAACGGTGACGCGCGCGTGCGCGCCGCGCGCCTGGACGAAGGCCTGGCGATCTTCGACCGGCTCGCGCGCGGCGAGCGGGTCGACCATGCCGGCGACTTCTACCAGGTTCGCGACACCCGCTTTGCACCGCGCGCCCGGCAGCAGCCGGCGATCCCGGTGTGGGTCGCGGCCACGTTGCCGGCACGCGCCGGCCTGCGCCGCGCCGCACGCTGGGACGGCGTGGTCCCGGTGCGCATGCCAGAGGGCTTCGATGCCGCCGTCGACAGCGCCGTCGACTGGTCGGACTGGTGGCTGCGGCCGGACGAGTTCGCCGCCATGGTCGCCTGGACCACGGCGCAGCGCACGCGCCGCGGCCGATTCGATTTCGTCGCCAGCGGACGCCTCGGAGAGGCCGGCTGCGGTGGCGCGGACCTGGCCGCCTACCGCGAGGCCGGCGCAACCTGGTGGTTCTCGTGGGTCGACGAGGCGCCCGGCACCTTTGAGGCCACCCTGGAGCGCGTGCGCCAGGGTCCGCCACGCTGAGCGCAGCCCCGTGAGTGCGGTGGCGGCGGCCACGGTGCCGGTCTTCGGCAGCGTGGCGCTGGGCTACGCGGCGGCGCGGGGCGGGCTGCTCAACGCCGCCACCGGGACCGCCCTGGTGCGTTTCGTGTACTGGCTCGCGATCCCCGCGCTGCTGTTCCGCAGCCTTGCGCGGGCCGAGTTGCCGGCGGCCATGCCATGGTCACTGCTGGCCGCGTTCTACCTGCCGTCGCTGGCGCTGTTCGTCGCCGGTGCCATGCTGGTGACCCGCCTGCCGGGCTGGCGGCGCAAGGACCACGGCGCGGCCGGCATGGCCGCGTCGTACTCGAACATGGTTCTGCTCGGTTTTCCGCTGGTGCTCGCTGCCTGCGGCGACCACGCGACGGTACCGCTGTTCATCCTGCTCGCGGCGCAGAGCCCGCTGATGTTCCCGCTCGCGACCTGGCTGCTGGAGGGTGGCGCGAACAGCGGCGGCCGCGCCTGGCGGGCGCTGCTCAACCCGGTGGTTGCAGCGTTGCTCCTGGGCGCCGGCTTCAATCTCTCCGGTGCCGTGCTTGCCCCCACGTTCGACAGCCTGTTCGAGCTGCTCGGTCGCGCCGCGCCGGGCTGCGCCCTGGTCGCCCTCGGCTGCAGTCTCGCCGGCTACCGCCTGCGCGGCAGGTACACCGATGTCGTGGTGCTCGTGGTGATGAAGAATTTTCTGCACCCGTTCCTGGTGTGGCTGAGCTGCACGGCACTGGGCGTCACGACCGAGTGGCGCGCGGTCGCCGTGCTCCTCGCGGCGATGCCGAGCGGGGTCAACGCCTTCATTTTCGCGAGCCGCTACGACGCGGCGCCGGAGGCGGTTTCACGCACGATCGTGGTTTCCACGCTGGTCTCGGCGCTGACCGCGAGCGCGCTGCTGGCGTTGCTGCCGTGCTGAGGCGCACGCGGACACGTTGGCGCGCGCGAGCAGTGACGTGTATAAGTCCAAGAGCGCAGGCGTGCGCCGCGAGCGCGCCGGCCTGCGTGGCCCATCTCCGCAGCGAGGACTGCACCAGCCCATGCAGCATGCCGGCGATATTCTCCTGATCGAAGACCACCGCGATATCGCGGAGATGGTCTGCGAGCACCTGGAGAGCTGCGGCTACAGTGTCGATTACGCCGACAACGGCGTCGCCGGGCTGGCCTTTGGCAGCGGCAACACCTATGACGCCATCGTACTCGACCTCATGCTGCCGGGCCTCGACGGGCTCGACGTATGCCGACGCCTGCGCGAGGAGAGCGCGGTCGACGCGCCGGTGCTGATGCTTACCGCGCGCGACACCCTGGCCGACAAGCTGGCCGGGTTCGACAGCGGTGCCGACGACTACCTGGTCAAGCCGTTCGACCTGGAGGAGCTGGTCGCGCGCCTGCAATCGCTGATGCGTCGCCGGCGCACGCGCGGGGACAGCGAAGTTCTGGGCGTCGGCGATCTGCGCCTGGACCTGCGCACGCACACCGTCACGCGCGAGGGTCGCGTGCTGACCATCACGCCCATCGGCATGAAGATCCTCGCGCTGTTGCTGCGCGAGGCGCCCGGCGTGGTCGGAAGACAGGCCATCGAGCGCGCCATCTGGGGCGATCTTCCGCCCGACAGCGATGCGCTGCGCAGCCACATGTACAACCTGCGCAAGGTCGTCGACAAGCCGTTCACGCGTGCCCTGATTCACACCGTGCCAGGCGCCGGATTCCGCATTGCCGATGACCACTGAGCGGCGCCCGCGCCTGGGGACGAGCCTGTGGCGGGCCTTCGTGCTGCAGATCGTGCTGATCAGCGCGACTGCCGTCGCCGGCGTGTTCATTGCCGAGTTCGCCATTCGAGAGCTGCTCATCGTCTCCGCGCTGGAGCGCGAAGCGGACTACTACTGGGCGCGTCGGCGCATCACCCAGGAGACCCCGGCGCCCAACACCAATTCGCTCATCGGTTACGTGTTCGAACGTGACACCGCGAACATCCCGGCCGAGTTCGCCGACCTGCAGCCCGGGATCCACGATCTCGTGACGCCGGTCAGCGAGGGGGTGGTACACGTCAGCGAGGAGGATGGCACGCGCCTGTACCTGGTGTTCGACGCCAACAACGTCGAGCAGCTCGCGACCTATTTCGGTATCGCGCCGCTGGCGCTGATGCTGGTCGTGCTCTACTCCTCGGCCTGGGTTGCCTATGGTCTCACCCGCCGCGCGGTCTCACCGGTGGTGCGACTTGCGCGCAGCGTACGCGACATCGACCTCGAAACGCCTGACCTGTCCGCGTTCGCCGCCGAGCAGGGCGGCGGCAGCGATGCCGAGATCGAATCGCTGACCAATGCCCTGCGCCACCTGCTGGCACGCGTCGACCGCTCGATAGAGCGTGAGCGTACCTTCACCCGCGAGGCCAGTCACGAGCTGCGCAGCCCGTTGACGGTCATTCGCATGGCCAGCGATACCCTGCTGCGGCGCAACGAGCTGGATGACGGTGCGCGCGCCCTGACCGAGCGCATCCGGCGCGCAGCGCAGGACATGGAGGAGCTGACCGAGGTCCTGCTGCTGCTCGCACGCGAATACGAAGGCGAGCTCGAAATGGAGTACGTCGACGTCAACGCGGTGATTGCCGGTGAGCTGTCACGCTGCCGCATGGTCTACGCAGACAAGCAGCTCGACCTGCGCCTGGTCGAGCACAACCGTATCGGGGTGACCAGTGCGGCCAAGGTCGTTGCCATAGTGTTCGGTAACCTGCTGCGCAACGCGTGTGCCTATACCGAGAAAGGCACGGTGCTGGTCACCATTGCCGACAACGTCGTGACCATCACCGACAGCGGCGTCGGTATGAGCGAGGAAGACCTGGGCCGGGTACTGACCCCGCACTTCAGTCCGCGCCATGCACGCGGCAACGGAATCGGCCTCGGCCTGGTACGCCGCATCACCGACCGTTTCGAGTGGCAGCTCGAGTTCGACAGCGCGCCGGCCCGCGGCACCCGGGTACGCGTGGTCCTGCCGGGCGCCGACGTCGAAGCGCCGCCGGCCCGGCTGGGCAGCGCTGCCGGCGGCTGACGCGCGGGGCTTGAAATTCGCCCCTGCCGCCCCAATTCATCGACCGTTAGTTCATTTTCCAGGAGTCTGTTGACCGCATGCTGCGCATTGGCCTGTTTCTGGCGACCAACTTCGCTGTTCTCATCGTCCTTTCCATCGTGCTCAACCTGCTGGGCATCAACCAGCAGGGCACCGGCGGCTTCCTCATCTTCGCCGCGGTGTTCGGCATGGGCGGCGCCTTCATCTCGCTGCTGCTGTCGAAGACCATGGCGGCACGCTCGGTCGGTGCGCGCATCATCGAGCAGCCCGCAAACAGCACCGAGCGCTGGCTGGTGGAGACTGTTGCCCGCCAGGCCGAGGCGGCCGGCATCGGCATGCCCGATGTGGCGGTGTTCGACTCGCCGAGTCCGAATGCGTTCGCCACCGGCGCCAACAAGGACGCCGCGCTGGTCGCCGTCAGCACCGGCCTGCTGCGGAACATGAACGAAGGCGAGGTCGAAGCGGTGCTGGGGCACGAGATCAGCCACGTGGCCAACGGCGACATGGTCACCCTGGCCCTGCTGCAGGGCGTGATGAACACCTTCGTCATGGTCTTCGCCCACCTCATCGCGAGCGCCATCGATCGCGACGGCCGCGGCCGTGGCATGGGCTACTTCATCGGTTACTACGCCGCGCAGGCGGGACTCGGCTTCCTCGCCTCGCTGGTCGTCATGTGGTTCAGCCGCTTTCGGGAGTACCGCGCGGATGCGGGCGGCGCGCGGCTGGCCGGACGCGACAGGATGATCGCGGCCCTGGAGCGGCTCAAGCTCGGCCAGCAGGCGGAGCCGCTGCCCGACTCGGTCGAGGCGTTCGGGATCGCGGGCGGCCTGGGCTCGCTGCTCTCCACGCATCCGCCGCTGGAGAAGCGGATCCAAGCACTCCGCTCGGCTGCAGACTGACGCAGACCGCCGCAGGCCTACTGCGGAGCCCGCCTGCGGCGTTGCACGGACCGCTGCGCTGCTCACCTACTGATGTAGGCTGCGCTGCTCGCGGGCCCGTGCGCCTTGCAGCCGGGCTTCCTCGCTACGGCCTGCGGCGGTCTGCGGCACCAATCCGCGGCGGGGGCTACTGCGGCGCCCGCCTGCGGCGTTGCACGGACCGCTGCGCTGCTCACCTGTTGATGTAGGCTGCGTTGCCCGCGGTCAGGCGATGCGCTGCAGGAGGTCGGCGCGCATGGGTGCGAGGAAGGTGGCGCCGTCCGCGCCGCAATGGGCGGCGAAGGCTTCGCGTACGCGCTGCAGGGTCACCTCGTCGAGACGGTGCTCGGTGTGCGTGGCGTGGATGATGCGCTGCTCGAAGTCGGCAAAATCGTCGAAGTGGGTACGCGTTTCGTAGAAGCGCTCGGCAGCCAGCGCGAAGTTGGGGCCGGCGGCCGCCCGGCGCAGGGCAGCGAAGGCCGCCGCGCGCACCGCCTGCTCGTCGTGAAACAGGCGCAGGACCTCGTTGAACGGCCCGGCGAAGACCGGCTCCGCGAAGTAGGCGTAACCGCCGGGGCGCAGGATGCGTGCTATCTCGCCCAGCGCGCGATCCAGGTCTGCCGCCGGCACGTGGTGCAGCGACTTGAACATGCAGACCACGTCAGTGCTGGCATCCGCAAGCTCGATACGTTCCGCCCCGCCGCGCCGGAAGCTGACGTTGGGCAGGTCGCTGCGCGCCTGCAGCGCGGTGAGCTGGATGTCGTCCACCTCGAAGGCGATGAGGCGCCGCTTGCGCCCGCCGCGCGCGATCGCGGCGGTCACGGCGCCGGCGCCGCAGCCGAGCTCGACGATGTCACGACCGTCGAGCTCGACCAGGCTCTCGAGCATCTCCGGTTCGCTGCCCCGTTCGGGACTGCCGGGTGCGGCGAGCTGCATGGCGGCGGGCTGCATCGCACTCACCGCGTGACCAGTCCGCGGACCTTGCTGTCGTCCGATTTCAGATCCTCCTCGAGGGCCTCGAAGTCGGTCGGTTTCGGCACCGCCACCCCGCGCTGACAGGCGGGGCGCGCCTCGAGGCGATCCATCCAGGCGCGCAGGTTGTCGAGTCCCTCGACGCTGGTACCGCCCCAGAAGTGGATGCGCAGCCAGCACCAGTTCGCAATATCGGCGATCGAGTATTCGTCGCACAGGTACTCGCGCCCCTCGAGCTGGCGGTCGAGCACCTCGTAGAGGCGCCGGCACTCGTTGTGGTAGCGCGCGATGACCGACGGGATCTTCTCCGGAAAGTAGCGGAAGAACACGTTCGACTGGCCCATCATCGGCCCGATACCGGCCATCTGGAACATCAGCCACTGGGTCACGCGCGATTCGCCCTTGTCGTCGGTCGGCAGCAGCTTGCCGCTCTTCTTCGCCAGGTAGAGCATGATCGCGCCCGACTCGAACACGGCGAAATCGTCGTTGCCGCGGTCGACGATCGCCGGGATGCGGCCGTTCGGGCACAGCTTGAGGAACCATGGCTCCTTCTGCACGCCGGTCATGATGTCGACGTGGTGCACGGTGTACTCCATGCCGATCTCCTCGAGCAGTACGGAGACTTTCCAGCCGTTCGGCGTGGCGTCGGTGTAGAGATCGATCATGGTGCTCCCCGCTGTGTGGTGGTGAGCGACCATGGTAGCCGATAAGCGCGTTTCCGGGCCGGCTGGCGTGCGCCCTCAGGGGTCGACCAGGGGCACGAAGCGCACCGGCAGCACCGGCTGCTGCTGCACGCTGCCGTCCGCGGCGCGCGTGACCACGGTCAGCTCCTGGCGGTCGGGGGCGTGCTCGATCGGAATGACCATGCGGCCGCCGGGTGCGAGTTGCTCGACCAGCGCGGGCGGCAAGGTGCCGGCGGCGGTGACCACGATGGCATCGAACGGCGCTGCCTCGGGCCAGCCGTCATTGCCGTCGCCGACCCGCACGTGCACTTTGTCGTAACCCTGCTCGTGCAGCACCCGGCGGGCGCGTTGCGCCAGCGGCTCGATGATCTCGATGCTGTGCACCTGGTCGACGATCTCGGCCAGCACCGCCGCCTGGTAGCCGGAACCGGTGCCGATCTCGAGTACGCGTGATGCCGGCTGCAGCGCAGCCAGCTCGGTCATCAGCGCGACGATGAACGGTTGTGAGATGGTCTGGCCATGCCCGATGGAGAGCGGGCGGTTGACGTAGGCGCGGGCGCGATCGTCGTCATCGACGAAGGCATGGCGTGGTACCGCCAGCATGGCGTCGCGCACCGGCGTGCTCATGCTACGCACACCGGTATAGCCGGCGGTCTCACGGAAATCGGTATCGATCACTTCGACCAGCCGTTGCTGGCGTGCGCGCCAGTCCGCGTCGGCGGCGGTCACCGGGGCATCCTGTGCGGCGAAGACGAGCGCGGCCAGCGCGGCGAGGAGCACCAGCATGGCGGAGACAGCGCGCACGCCGCGGTCATGCCCCGACCGGCGGGCGCGGCCCGCTGCGGGACGCACCGCCGGCGCCGGCGGTCGCGGCAGAAAAAAGAACCCGGCGCCGCAAGTGCAGGGGGAGGGGAGGAGAGGCGCGGCGCCGGGGGGGAGACGAAGCGGAAGGCACGGGCCGACTCAGTTGGTGCGGACGGAGATGCGGCGCGTGCGCGTGCGCGCCGCGCGCGGCAGGGAGATGTGCAGCACACCGCGCTCGTAACGCGCCGTAGCCTGGTCCTCGTCGACCGCGAGCGGCAGCTGCAGCGCGCGCTCGAAGCGACCGTAGGCGCGTTCCATGACGTGGTAGCGGCCGTGCGTGCGTTCCTTCTCGACGTGCTTCTCGCCGCGCACGACGAGAATGTCCTCGTGCACGTCGATGGCGAAATCATCGGGTTCCATGCCCGGCGCTTCCAGGCTGACTTCGACGTTGTCATCGCCGACCCGGATCTCGGCCGCCATCACGCCCCAGCGGTTGCCGGCGGCGAGTACGTGCTCGTCACGGGTCTCTACCACCGGGTCGCGCAGCACCGGGCTGAAGCGGGTCAGCGCGTCGCCGGCGCGTGCCGTGAACTCGCGCCAGCCGTCGGCCAGCGCGTCCCAGGCGCGCGTCATACCGTTTCTGATGTCGTCCAGTGTGCTCATCGTCCCGCCCTCGAAAGGAAGACTCCTGCTGGCGCCAGCGGCCCATCCGCATGGCGGCTTTGGCAAGGAAATGTGGTCACGGGCAAGCCTTTTCAAGGGGCCCTCAACGGAGCCGTCGCGGGTCTTGAATTCGATCGTCGCCGCTCCATATACGCCCTCAGCCATCCCTGGTCTGAAGGCGGAGGAAGCCAACATGCGAACCACGATTTACGAACCTTTTTCCACCATCCGGCGGCTGCAGGACGAGATGAACCGGGCTTTCGGCAGCGCGCTGACGACGTCCGAGGACAACTCCAGCTCGGCGGTCAGCCACTGGGTGCCGGCGGTCGACGTCCACGAGGAAGCCGATCGCTATCTCATCCGCGCCGATGTGCCCGGGGTCGACCCCGAGGCGATCGAGGTGACGATGGAGAACGGCGTGCTCACCATCAGCGGCGAGCGCCACGCCGAGAAGCGTGACGAGAACGGCGGTGCCCGCCGCATCGAGCGCGTCTACGGATCGTTCTACCGCCGTTTCACGCTGCCCGATACCGCCGATGCCGAGCGCGTGGAAGCACGCAGCAGCAACGGCGTGCTCGAGATCAGCATTCCCAAGAAAGCCCAGGTGCAGCCGAAGAAGATCAAGGTCGGCGCCTGACGCACGAGCGACTTGCGCAACGCATCCGCGAAACGGGGCCATTGGCCCCGTTTTTTTTTCTCTGAACCGGAACGGCGCGGCGGCGCACACACCGGTCATGATCCGAACCGGGGAGCCGGCGCATGCCAGTCGCGAAGACACTGCCGTTGTTACGCGGTTTCGCCGCCCTTGCGCTGCTCGCTGCTCTGGGCACGGTGACCGCGCCGGTACGCGCCGATGCCGGCGCGGCCACGGTGCGACTGCTGCAGGCGCCGGCATGGCGTGAGCGCGGCGGTACCCGCGAGGCGCTGCGCTACGGCATGGCGCTGGCCAGCGGTGATCGCATCGTGACCGGTGAGGGCGCCCGCGTCCTCATCCGGCTCGCCGAGGGCAGCCTGGTCAAGCTCGGTGCCGACGCCGAGTTCGCGCTCGAGAAGCTCAGCGCGCCCGCCGATCCCGGCGGCCTGTTCGAGGGCGTGCTCGACGTGGTGCGCGGCGCGTTCCGCTTCACCACGACGCTCGCCGATCGGCGGCGCGACGTGCGTGCCCGGGTGCGTTCGGCGACCATCGGCATTCGCGGCACCGACGTGTGGGGCAAGAGCGAGCCCGAGCGGGACTTCGTGGTTCTGCTCGAGGGCGTCATCAGCATCGAGCGTGACGGTACGCAAACCACCCTGGACGTGCCGCTGAGCCTGTTCATGGCGCCGCGCGGCGAGGCCGCGCTGCCGGTCGGGCCGGTCGATCCGGACGATCTCGGCCGCTGGGCACAGGAGACCGAGCCCCAGGCCGGTGACGGCGTGCGCGAGAGCGGTGGCAGCTACCGGCTCAACCTCGCGTCGTACCGCCGCCAGGCCGGCGCGCAGGCACTGGCGTCGCGACTGGACCAGGCCGGGCACGCGGTAACGACACAGCACGCCGAGGTCGACGGCGCGAGCTGGTGGCGCGTGTTCGGTGACGGCTACCTGACCCGTGAAGACGCCGCACGCGCGGCCGCGCGGCTCGCCGCGGACTTCGGGCTCGCTTCGCCGTGGATATCCCGCTCGCCCTGATCGGCGTCAGCGGCGTGTACGCTGCGCGCCCCGATAATGTGCGGACCTCGGATTGCACAGCGGACGGGAGGCGCCGCACATGGGCGAAGACGTCACGCTGCACAAGCTGGCCGTGCTCTACGCCGACGTCAGCGGCAGCACGCGGCTGTATGAACGCGTCGGCGACAGCGTGGCGCGGGCCGACATCGCGGCCTGCCTGGCGTTGCTGGCCGAGGTCGCCGGCCGTCACGACGGGCGCCTGCTGAAAACCATCGGTGACGAAGTCGAATGCGTGTTTCCGATCCCGCAGCGCGCCGTCGCCGCGGCCATCGAGATGCACGAGTGCCTGCGCGAGGCGAGTGACGCGGCGCGTTTCCGCAGCGGCGCCCTGAAAGTCAAGATTGGCTGCCATTACGGCGTCGCCGAATGGCGCGGCAGGAACCTGGTCGGCGCCACCCCGGCGATCGCCCAGCAGGTCATCGGCCTGGCGCAGGCCGAGGAGATCCTGCTCTCGGGCGACGTCCTGGAGGGGTTGCCGGGGGCGCTCGCGGTCGACTGCCAGCTTCTCGATACGCTCGAATCGTGCGCCGACGGTGCCGCCCTGCCGGTGCACAAGCTGAGCTGGGAAGAGAGCGACGAGGTCACCCAGTTCCACGCCGCGCCGCAGACCGCGCCGCCCGGGCACACCTGCCTGGTGCTGGAGCACGGCGGACGCGAGCTGCGCGTCGATGCCGACAACCGGCATTGCCGGATCGGCCGGATCGCCGGCAACGACATCGTCACCGGCAGCCGCTTCACTTCGCGCCGTCACGCCGAGATCGAGTACCGCCACGGCCGCTTCGTACTGCGCGACGCGAGCATCAACGGGACGCTGATCGCGCCCGACGGCGGTGAGACCGTGCACCTGCGGCGCGAGGAGGGGCTGCTGGAGGGCCGCGGCGTGCTGATCTTCGGCAACACCACCACGCGCGACGCGGCGGCTACCGCCCGTTACCGCTGCGAGTGAGCCGGAAGCTCAGTCGAGTGCGCGGGTGAGCCGCTCGCAGTAGGTCTGCAGTACCTCGATGCGGGCGACGCGCTTGTCGTTGCCGGGCACCAGGCTCCAGGGGGCGATCTCGGTCGACGTGCGCGCGACCATGTCGGTCACGGCGCGCTCGTAGTCGTCCCAGCGTTCGCGGTTGCGCCAGTCCTCGTCGGTGATCTTGTGCTGCTTCCAGACCGTCTGCTCGCGTTCGCGAAAGCGCCTGAGCTGTTCGTCCGCGTCGATGTGCACCCAGAATTTCATCACCACCGTACCATGCTCGACGAGTTGCTCCTCGAAGGAGTTGATCTCGTTGTAGGCCCGCTGCCACTCGATCGGTTCGGCAAAACCCTCGACCCGCTCGACCAGCACGCGCCCGTACCACGAGCGGTCGTAGATGGTGTGATAGCCGTCGCGGGGGATGTGACGCCAGAAGCGCCACAGGTAATGGTGCGCGCGCTCCTCGTCGGTCGGTGCGGCAACCGATATGACGCGGTACAGGCGCGCGTCCATGGCCTGCGTGATGCGCCGGATCGCGCCGCCCTTGCCGGCCGCGTCCCAACCTTCGAAGACGCCGACCGTGTTCAGTCCGCGGGCGTGCGCTTTCCACGCCAGCGCGTAGAGCTCGTTCTGGTAGTTCTTGATCGCCTTGCGGTACGCCTTGTCGCTGACCGTGCGGTCTAGCGGCACCGCGGTCAGCACGCTGGGCTCGCCCTGGCGCTGCAGGGCGGGTGAGCTGGTCGTGACCCGCCCGCTGGACGGCGGCGGCTGGTCGAGGCGCAGGCGAATGCGGTCGAGCAGGATCTCGCCGACCTTGAGGTCGCGGTAGCGTCGGTTGCCGGCTTCGACCACGTGCCACGGTGAGTGGCCGACGTCGGTCTTGCGCAGCGCCCGCTCCGAGACCAGCGCGAAGGCGTCGTAGCGCTTGGAGAAGGACTTGGTCAGCGGCGAGATCTTGCCGCCTTTGCCCTTGGCGTCGGCTTTCAGGCGTTTGAGCTGGTCCTTCTTGGAGAGGTGGAACCAGAGCTTGATGATCAGCGCGCCGTCGTCGACCAGCATGTCCTCGAAATGCCGGATGCGTTCGAGCTCGCGGTCGAACTTGTCCTGGTCGATGTTGCCGAGCACGGTGTCGATGATGGGCTGGGTATACCAGGAACCGAACAGGATGCCGGTCTTGCCGTGCGGCGGCAGCGCGCGCCAGAACTTCCAGAAGCGCGGCCGCATGCGTTCCTCGTCGGTCGGATCCCAGAACGCGTTGGTCTCCAGGCCACGCACGTCCATCCACTTGTGGATCAGGCTGACCACGCCGCCCTTGCCGGCGCCCTCGACACCGGAAACGATGACGATGACCGGGAAGTCGGCCTCACGCAGGCGGCGCTGCACCATCAGCAGCTCCGAGTGGACCGTCGGCTCGCGCTCGTCGAAATCACTCTTCGAGACCTTGCGCCCCAGTTCGGCTGCTTCGAACATGTCTTCTACCTCTGCCCGGATGTCACAGGACGGTAATGTTTCGGTCCGATCCGCGCTTTGATCGCGGTCAACTGGGGCAAGCCGCTAGGGCCTCCACGGCGACGTGGCTGTCGTGGAACACGGCACCGCCGATCGGGGCCCCGGGATCGGCCGCCGTGAGGGCGTTGATGCCGAGCCCGCCGGGAAAGGCACGGTTGGGCCACACGCTCTCGACCACGACCACCCCCGGCTGCAGGCCGTCGAACAGCGCCGCGTGCAGGATCACCTCGCCGCGCTCGTTGCGCAGGCGCACCTGCTGGCCGTCGCTGATGCCGAGGCGCTGTGCGTCACGCGAATGCAGGCGCACGGTCGGCCGCCGTTCGCGGCGCACCGAGGTCGGGCTCTGGTTGAACGATGAGTTGAGGAAATGTCGCGCCGGTGCAGTCACCAGCCGGAACGGGTAGCGTCCGCTGGCCGCCTCCAGGCTGTCCCAGTGGTCGGGCAGGCGCGGCATGGCGGCGACCCGTTCCGCCGGGGCGAAGCCGGCCGGCGCCAGTGCAGCCCAGTCGACGGCAAAATGCCAGCGGCGGTCGGGATGGGCGAAGCCGTCGAGGAAATGCGCCTGCCCGAACGGCGGCTGGGCGTCGATCCAGCGTTCGCGTTCGAGGGTCTCCAGGTCGCCCCAGCCGGAGGCCCTGAGCGTCCAGTCGATGATCTCGCGCGGCTGCATGCCGAAGCCGCGGTGCTCGGCGCCGAGACGGTCGGCGAGCGCGCAGATGACCTCGTGGTTGGAGCGGCATTCGCCCGGCGGGTCGACGATGCGCGGGCCGAACAGGATGTGCTGGTGGCCGCCGCCCTGGTAGAGGTCGTCGTGCTCGAGGAACATCGTCGCCGGCAGCACGATGTCGGCCATGGCCGCGGTTTCGGTCATGAACTGCTCGTGCACGCAGGTGAAGAGATCGTCGCGCGCGAAGCCGCGGCGCACGGTATTGAGGTCCGGCGCCACCGACATCGGGTTGGTGTTCTGCACCAGCAGCGCGGTGACCGGCGGCCCGCCGTGCAGCGCGTCCGCGTTGCCACACAGCACCTCGCCGATGCGTGACTGGTCGAGCAGTCGCACGTCCGGGTCGCGCACGTCGAGCCCGTCGATCAGGGTGCGGTCCCAGTGATAGATGGCGCCGTTGTTCATCAGCACGCCGCCGCCACGGTGACGCCATGCCCCGCTGACCGCGGCGACACTGGCCGCGGCGTGCATGTTGACCGCACCGTTGCGCTGGCGGGCGAAACCGTAGCCGAGGCGGATGAAGGTGCGCGGGTGTGCGCCGATCAGGGCGGCGAATGATTCGATGACGTCTTCCGGCACGCCGCAGATGGCGCTGGCCCAGGCCGGGGTGCGGGTCGCGAGGTGAGCTTCGAGATCCGCCGGTGCGTCGGTGTAGCGGGCTAGGTAGTCGCGGTCGGCATGGCCATCGCGGAACAGCACGTGCATCAGGGCGCAGGCCAGCGCACCGTCGGTTCCCGGGCGCACGCAGACGAAGAGGTCCGCCTGTTTCGCGGTTGCATTGTCGTACACGTCGATCACGACCAGCCGCGCGCCGCGCCGCCGCGCCTCCAGCGCGTGGGTCATGACGTTGACCTGCGTGGCGGCCGCGTTGGTGCCCCAGATGACGACCACGTCGGCTTCGCGCATCTCGCGCGGGTCGACCCCGGCGAGGGTGCCGGCGCCGGCGACGAAGCCGGTCCAGGCCAGCGTGGTGCAGATGGTCGGGTGTTCGCCCGAGTAGCGCTTGGCGTGGCGCAGGCGGTTGATGCCGTCACGCATCACCAGGCCCATGGTGCCGGCGAAGTAATACGGCCACACGGTTTCCGCGCCGTGGCGCTGCTCGGCGCGCAGGAAGGCCTCGGCGACCTCGTCGAGCGCGTCGTCCCAGCTGATAGGTTCGAACCCGCCGCTGCCCCTGGCGCCGCGACGGCGCAGCGGGGTGGTGAGGCGGTCCGGGTGATGCAGGCGCTCGGCGTAGCGCGCGACCTTGCTGCAGATGACACCCGCGGTGTAGGTGTTGTCGGCCGCCCCGCGCACGCGACCTATGCGATCGGGCGCGAGGCGCTCGACCTCCAGCGCGCAGGTCGACGGGCAGTCGTGCGGGCAGACCGAGGGCAGGAACTCCGGCGCCGCGCTCACTGCGCCAGGCCCCTGGCGAGCAGCTCGTCGATCAGGGCGCGCCCGGCTGCCGCCGCGCCGTCCGCGCCAGCGGGTGCGAGCAGGCCCGAGTGGTAAGCACCGCCGAAGGTCGCCGCCAGGTTGACCACCTGGCCGAGCGCGGCGAGGAAGTCGTGCGCGGACAACGACCCTAGCGGATGCACGTAAACGCTCCACAGGGTGTTGCGCGCGAGCGCGTAACGCGCATCGAGCGCGGTGTCGAAATTGGCCTGCATGAGGCGCGTGAGTCGTTCCTCGTCGAGCGCTTCGGCCGCGGTGACGTGACCCATGATGCGCACGCGGTCGTGCACGGGATCGGTGGACACGGTCACCGCGCGTCCGCCGACGACCAGCCGCCAGCGCCCATCGGCGCCGACCACCTCGCTGCTGACGCGGCCGAGCAGGGTGGCGATGTCGTCGTTGCCGAAGCCCGCAGCCGGCGCGCTGCCGGCAAACAGGATCGCCGCGAGCAGGGTGGCGTGCAGGGCAGATCGGGTCATTCGCGTCATTCCGGGAGCGGCGGTGCGCCCATTATGCGTGATGCGCTGCCGCGATGGCCGGCGCACGCTAAACTGACGGCCTTTCGAGGGCAGGACGTACGGACTATGCGCGCACAACACACGATCATCGGCGGCGGCGGGCTGCGGCTCAACGTCATGGAGTGGGGGCAGCCGGACGGGCCGGCCATCCTTTTCGTGCATGGCTGGTCGCAAAGCTACATGACCTGGCTGAAGCAGGTCGAGAGCGAGCTTGCCGGCGAGTTCCGCCTGGTCGCGCTGGACCTGCGCGGCCATGGCATGTCCGAAGCGCCGCTGGAGGAAGCGGCCTACACCGACAGCCAGCTGTGGGCCGACGACATTGCCGCGGTCATCGAGGGACTGCATCTCGAGCGGCCGGTGCTGGTCGGCTGGTCCTATGCCGGCCTCGTCATGACCGATTACGTGCGCGCTTACGGCGACGACGGCATCGCCGGCATCAACTTCGTCTGCGCCGCGGTCAGGCTCGGCCAGGAGGCCATCGGGCCGCTGATCGGTCCGGGATTCTACGAGCATTTCGAAGACGCCACCTCGCCCGACCTCGAACACAGCATTGACGCCATGCGGCGCTTCGTCGAGCGCTGCTTCGCGGCCAAGCTCTCGCGCAGCGACTACGAACGCGTGCTGTGCTGGAACATGACCGCGCGTCCCGACGTGCGCGCCAGCCTTGCCGCGCGCGACGTCGATGGCCGCGATGCCCTGGCCAGCCTGCGGGTGCCGGCGCTGGTGACGCAGGGGCGTGCCGACATCACCGTACTGCCGGCGATGGCCGACTACATACTCGCGCACTGTGCCACCGCCACGCCCTCCTGGTACGACGATATCGCGCACGGGCCGTTCATCGAGGATGCACCGCGTTTCAACCGCGAGCTGGCGCAGTTCGTGCGCGCGGCCAACGGCTGATCCCTGCGCCGGCGCCGCGCGTATCCTGCGCACGGCCGGGGTACCCACACCTGCCCCGGCCGAGTTCCTCCGGGAACGCGACACCCCGGCCTTGCCGGGGTGTCTTTCCCACCCCCTGCTGAGTGCGGGGAAAAAGGGGACATGCCACTTTTCCGACTACCCGGCAGTAGCGCAAAGCCCAAGCCGGCCAGGGATGCCGGGGCATTGTTCATCGCACGCACGTCGGAAAAGTGGCATGTCCCCTTTTTCGTCCCGGTTATTGCGGGAGCGCGGCGCCCCGGGCAGGCCGGGGGCCTGTCCCGCCCGCCGCCGCGTGCGTGTACACTCGGGCGCAGAGTCCATCCGAGGGGAGTACACGCATGCAGCTCGAAGGCCCGCTGGTCAGCACCGCCTGGCTCGCCGATCATCTCGACGATCCGGCACTGCGCATTTTCGACACGACCATCTACCTGCGTCACAAGCAGGACGGCTTTGGTTACCTGCCGGAGAGCGGGCGCGAAGAATGGGCGGCGGCGCACATCCCCGGCGCCGGCTTTCTCGACGTGCTCGGCGAACTGTCCGACGCTGACAGCCCGCTGCCGTTCATGATGCCGCCGGCCGAGACTTTCGCCGCGACCATGGCCGGGCACGGTGTCGCTGACGGAACGGCCGTGATCCTCTACAACAAGGGCTTTCCGATGTGGTCGACCCGCGTGTGGTGGATGCTGCGCTCGATCGGCTTCGACAACGTCGCCGTGCTCGACGGCGGCTGGGAAAAGTGGCAGCGCGAGCAGCGCCCGGTGAGCGACCAGCCGCCGGCGCACGCGCCGGGCACGCTGAGCGTGCAGGCACGTCCTGCCATGTGGGTCGACAAGGCCGCCATGCTGGACATGATCGAGCGCGGCTCCCCGGTGACCCTGAACGCACTCGCGCCGGAGGTGTATTCGGGCGAGAAGAACCAGTATGGCCGGCCCGGGCACCTGCCCGGCACGCACAACGTCTACTACGGCAGCCTCATCGATCCCGACAGCGGCGAGTTCCTGCCGCCGGAGAAGCTGCGTGAGCTGTTCCAGGCGAGCGGTGCGCTGGAGACCGGGCAGGTCATCACCTACTGCGGCGGCGGCATCTCCGCGACCATGGACTGCCTCGCGCTGGAACTGTGCGGCCAGAAGAAGGTCGCGGTCTACGACGGCTCCATGTCCGAGTGGGTGCGCGACGAAGCGCTGCCGCTCAAGCTCGGCAGCGAGCCCTAGGCCAGGGCCAGCGGACGGCGCGCGGCCGGCTGCGGTGGCTGTCGGCGACTGGTGAGGTAGGCGCTCAGCACGGCGTAGAGCACCACGGCATTCAGCAGGTGCCAGATCCAGTGCGTGCCCCACGGCCACGTCGGGCACCACGCGTTGTCGACGCTGCGCGCGGTGAGCGAGAGCGCGAACAGCGCGGCGGCCGCCGCCAGCCGCGCGCTGCCCTCCGCGCGCCAGTGATCGAATCCCAGCGCCGCCAGCACCAGCGCCGCCGGCAGGTAGCCGAGCGAGCCGTTGGCGAGGTCGGGGCGGCTCGCGGCGAGCGCGAGGGCGAGCGTGAACGCGCCCAGCGCGATCGCGACCGCTGTCGGCCCGATGCCGCACAGCCGGCGCAGGTAGCAGCCGAGTAAGGCGAGTTGGAAGGCGACGATGGGCAGCACGTCCAGCCACTCGGCCCAGGCACTGGCAAACGTGTGGAAGGCGGCGCTGCCGAGACCGATCGCGCCGAGCAGGGCGGCCAGCAAGCGCCCCTCGCGGCGGCCGCGCTCGCGCGCCAGGTGCAGTGCCGCCAGCGCGGCCAGTACGAAGGCTAGATTACTGAGCGCGTTGAGTGGCTCGCCCAGGAGTCCCGGGCCGAGGCGTTCGCAGTAGAGATCGACCACCTGCCGACGGTCAGCCCTCTTCCGGCCACACCTCGTTCAGGCTGCGTACGGCGCCGACCGCGTTCGGCCAGCCCGCGTAATGCGCGGTGTGAATGATCATCTCCAGCAGCTTGTCGCGCGGCACGCCGAGCCGTTTGGCCGCAGCGAAATGAAAACGCTGCTCGGGCTCGCGCGCGAGCGCGGTAAGAATGGTGCAGGTGACCAGCGAGCGCTCCTGCAGTGCCAGCGCCTCGCCCTGCCAGACGTCACCGAACAGGTGTTCCAGGGTGTAGTCGCGGAACTTGGCCGGGAAGGCGTCGATGGCATCCGCGTCGCCGCACAGCTTCTCCAGCAGGGCGCGGCCCCGCTCGCGTTGGTCGTTGCTCATGGGTCGAATTGTCCTCGTCGTCGGCGGTCGCGGCGTCAGGCCGTGGCCAGGAAATCGCGCAGCGCCGCGGCCAGTGCCGCGGGCTGCTCTTCGGGGATCCAGTGTCCCGCATCCGTGATGACGCCGCCGCTGACGTTGTCAGCAACGCGCCGGCAGCTCTCCAGGACTTCCATGCCGCGGCCCCAGCCCTGGGTGCCGCCGAGGCCGAGCACCGGCATCGGCAGCCTGCCGCGTGCAAGGTGGGCCTGGTTCAGCTCGATGTCCCGCGGGATGTTGCGGTAATACTCGAATCCCGCGCGCAACGCCTCGGGATGACGGTAGGTGCGCAGGTACTCGCTGACGGCGTCGGGCGGAACGGCCTGCGGGGTGGCGCCGAACGTGCGGTAGAACCAGCCGAGGTAGAGATCCTCGCGCCCGGCGATCAGCGCTTCGGGCAGCGCCGGGGTCTGGTGGAACGCGTGATGCCAGCGCCGGCCGCCCTGGCTGATGTTGGCCGCGCCGTCGCCCGGGATGGCGACATCGATGATCGCCAGGTGACTGACTGCTTCGCGGTGGGCGGCGGCGAGCGCGAAGGCTACCGGCCCGCCCCAGTCGTGGCCGGCAACGGCAAAGCGTGCATGCCCCAGGTGATCGTGTACCAGCGCCCAGACGTCGGCGGCCAGGGTGTCGGTATCGTAGCCGCTCGCCGGTCGCGAAGAGTCGCCGAGGCCGCGCAGGTCGGGCGCAATCAGGGTGCAGGTGTCGGCCAGCGCCTCGATCACGGCGCGCCATTCGAACCAGCTCTGCGGCCAGCCGTGCAGCAGCACCAGCGGGTCGCCGCGGCCGGCCGTCACGTAGTGCAGGCGTACCGCGCCGAGATCAGCCTCGGCATGGCGGAACTCCACTGCCACCGGATCAGGCCGGGGCGACGCTGACCTCGGTCGAGTGCACGCTGGTGCTCTCGCCCATGTCGGCCATGCGCGCGGTGTGCACGAAGTTGACGTTGGCGCCGCCGTCCTCGAGGCGCGGCCAGCGGCCCTTGTAAGCCACCGCCGTACCCGGCAGCACGGCATCGTCGAGGCGCGCGGTCAGGGTCAGCGCGCCGGCCTCGTTACTGACCGCCACCGCGCTGCCCTCGCGCAGACCGAGGCGCACGGCGTCGCTCGGGTTGAGGTGCAGAGCGGCGGGGCCCGAGCGCTCGTCGATGTGCGGATCGTTGGCGTAGGAGTCGTTGAGGCGCCACTTCGAAGCCGGCGTGAGAAGGCGCAGGCGGCCTTCCGGGGTTTCCGCATCGGCCCATGGCTGCGGCGTGCGCGGCAGGCCCAGATCCTCGGCCGCCGCGGACGCGATCTCGATGCGGCCGCTGGGCGTGTCGAAGGTGAGATCCGACCACCACGAAGCCGGCTCGTCAGTGATCGCGAACCAGCCGCGCTGCTTGAGCGCCTCGAAGTCGAAGCCGGGATCCATCTGCCGCATCATCGTGCCGATGAGCTCGGCGTCGCTCTCGAACAGGGCCGGCTCGTCGAGGCCCATCGCGCCAGCCAGGCGGCGGAAGATCTCGGCATTGGGCAGGGCTTCGCCCATCGGCTCCGCGGCCTTGCTCTGCGCGCCCATGTGCAGGTGGAAATAGCTGAAGGTGACGTCGTCGTACTCGAGAAAGCTGGCCGCCGGCAGCACGATGTCGGCATACGCCGCGGTGTCGGTCATGAACACGTCACAGGCCACGGTGAACAGGTCCTCGCGCGCCAGCGCGGCACGCAGCCGCGCCTGCTCGGGGGCCGAGGCCAGCGGGTTGGTGTTCCAGGCGAAGAAGACCTTGAACTCGTCGCTCTGCTCCAGTCGCGCGGCGAGCTCCATGTGGCTGACCGTCTTGCCGCCCTCGCGCGCAATCGGCGCGCCGGCCAGCCAGTCGAGATCGATGCCCGCGAACACCGGCGTCACGTTGAGGTAGCAGAAGCCGGCGCCCGGCTTGCCGACGTTGCCGGTCAGTGCCGGCAGCAGACCGACGGCGCGCATGATGTTGCCGCCGGTAGTCTGGCGTTGCAGGCCCTGGCCGGCCCACAGCAGGGCGGGGCCGGCGCCGTACAGCGCGGCCGCCTGCTCGATGTCGCCGGCCGGCACCCCGGTCTGCGCTTCACCCCAGTCCGGCGTCGCACGTTCGATATCCGCTTCGATCTCCTCGTAGCCGCTGGTGTGGGCGGCAATGAAGGCGTCGTCGAAGTGGCCGTCGCGGCGCAGGCAATGCAGCAGCGCGAAGGCGAGTGCCGCGTCCGTGCCCGGGCGTGGCTGCAGGTGCAGCGCGGCCGCCTCGGCCGTCTCGGTGCGCATGGGGTCGATCACGACCACCTGGGCCGGTGATTCGCGCAGCCAGTGCTCGTGGGCGTGCGGCGCCGAGTGCGAAGGGTTGGCGCCCCACACCAGGATGCAGGCGGCGTCCTGCGCAGTGCGCGGGTCGAAGCCCATGATCGAGCTGCCGAACTGCAGCGACCAGGCGACGTGGCCGGCGGCGTTGCAGATCGAATCCGGATCCACTTCGGAGGCACCGAGGTAGTTGAACAGCCGGTTCGGGAACAGGAAACCGATCAGCGAGAGGGTGCCGGAGTAGTGCGTGTGCAGGATCGAGGTCGCGCCGTG
Organism: Gammaproteobacteria bacterium; assembly: GCA_041984235.1. Classification (GTDB taxonomy): domain Bacteria; phylum Pseudomonadota; class Gammaproteobacteria; genus JBHIYN01. Next base: position 72,699 of record JBHIYN010000020.1, on the reverse strand, counting down.
CGCCTCGATCGCCGCGTTCATGCGACCGGCGACGGTGGCCAGCGCCTCGTCCCAGGAGATCGGCGTGAAAGCGGAGGCGTCACCGCGTGCGCCGGTGCGCCGCAGCGGGGTCGTCAGGCGCGCCTCGCGGTCCTGCCACACACCGTTGTAGGCCACCGCGCACTTGCTGCACAGCTTGCCGCGTGACACCGGGTGCTCCGGATCGCCGAGCACGCGCAGGCGGCCGTCGTCGCGCTGCTCGACGAGGATGCCGCAGCCGTCGTAGCAATCGCGCGGGCAGTTGGTGCGTATCGTCGTCGTCATTGCGCGGGTCCTCCGGGCGCCATTTGATCTGCATCAAAGCACACCTGTCCGGGCCCTCGCAACGACCTCCCGGGGCGCGTGCGGACAGCTGCGTGCAGCGGAGGAATAACGGCCCCCGGCGCGGTCGAAAAGCGCCACGACGAGAAGCATAAATCGTGAGAAGGGGGCAGACGGGCATGGGAATGCCGACGGAATTCAAGGAGTTCGCGGTCAAGGGTAACGTGGTCGACATGGCGGTGGGCATCATGGTCGGGGCGGCTTTCGGCAAGATCGTCTCGTCGCTGGTGAAGGACATCATCATGCCGCCGATCGGTCTCGTCCGCGGCGGCGTCAGTTTCGGCGATCTCGCAATCGCGCTGAAGAAAGCGCAGGGCGAGGTCGCCGCGGTGGCCATCAACTACGGCACCTTCCTGCACACCGTGCTCGACTTCGTGATCGTGGCCTTCGCGATACTCATGGCGATCAAGGCCATGAACACCCTGCAGCGCGCGGCGGAAGAAGAAGCCGCGCCCGAACCGGAAGCGCCGCCGGAGCCGGGTGCCGGGGAAAAGCTGCTGACCGCGATCCGCGACCTGCTCGCGGCGGGCAAGTAGCCGCGCTCAGGCGTCCTGCCCGCCCCAGCGCTCGTAGTGCGTCTTGCTCGCCACCGGCTCGCGTGACACCGGGCCGAAGCGGCCGCGCGGAAAGCCGAGCGGGATGACCGCCACCACGCCGTAGTCCTGCGGGATGCCGAAGTACTCGTGCATCTCGGCCTCGAACATCTGGTGCATGGTGGTCAGGCTCGCGCCCAGGCCGAGCGCGCGCGCGGCGAGCAGCATGTTCTGCACGCACGGGTAGACCGAGCCGTAGGAGGGCGGTGCGGGGCCGACCCGGTCGGCCGCCGCGACCGCGAACGGCCAGTCGCGGCGGCCGAGCACCGCGATCAGCACCGGCACCTCGTGCATGTGGTCGGCGAGATGACGCGCCGCGATGACGCTGCGGCCGGCCGCCGTGCTGTCGTCGACGGCGGTCAGGCGTTCGCCGAAGCGTTCGTAGATCCAGTGGCGGTAGCGCTCGCCGAAGAAGCGCCGGCCGGCTTCCTCGCGAATGACGAGAAAGGCCCAGGGCTGGCTGTTCTGGCCGCTGGGCGCCTGGGTGCCGGCCTCGATGATCTTCCCGACCAGCTCCTTCGGCACCGGGTCGGGCTTCAGCCGGCGCATCGCGCGCAGGCTGTACATGACCTCGAAGATTCCCGGTTCTGCGCCCATCGCGTGCCTCTCCCTGCAGACTGTGACCGCTGCCGATTATAGGGTGGGTGCGGTGCGCGCGAATTTGCTAGGATTTCCCGTCTAGGTCCATGCACATGCCGGGGAGGCGTACGCAATGAGCAATATCTACGGGGACAAGCATCGCGAGCTGCAGGCCCAGTTCGAGACGCGCAAGATGGCCGACCGCATGGAGGAGATGATCGTCAAGGATTTCCTCGACGAGATGGACCAGGGCTTCGTCTCAACGCGCGACATGTTCTTCCTCTCCACCGTCGACCACCAGGGGCGCCCCACGGTGTCCTACAAGGGCGGCGATCCGGGCTTCGTGACCATCGTCGACGAACGCACCATCGCCTTTCCCAGCTATGACGGCAACGGCATGTTCTTCTCCATGGGCAACATCGCCGGCAATCCGAACATCGGCATCCTGTTCATCGACTTCGAGAACCCGCACCGGGTGCGCCTGCAGGGCAGCGCCTCGGTCACCGCCGACGATCCGCTGCTGGCCAACTACAAGGAGGCGGAACTGATCGTGCGCGTGGCCATCCAACAGACATGGGTCAACTGTCCGCGCTACATCCACCGTTACAAGAAGCTCGAGCCATCGCAGTACGTGCCGCGCGCCGAGTGCGAGACGCCGCTCGCGGTCTGGAAGCGCATCGACGCCGTGCAGGACGTGCTGCCGCCCAAGGACGAGGGCCGTACGGAGCAGGCCGGCGGCATCATCACCATGGACGAGTACGGCGAGAAGCTGATGAAGGGAGAGGCCTGAGCGCCGGGCTCCCTTTGCCGCGCCGGCGCCGCGCCCGCCTCGCGGGTGCGCTGGCGCTGCTGGTCGCGCTCGGGACGGTGTGCGGCGAATGCGCCGTGGCCGCGCCGACGGCGCCGGCCACGGTGCACGATTGTCACGAAGCGGACGACGGCACTGCGACGCGCGCGTCAGAAGCACCGTGTGACGACTGTACGGATGTCACCCCGGCGGTGCCGGTACAGGCCGGTTTCGACGCCACGCCCGAGCTGCCGCCGGTGCTGCCGGTCGCGCGCATGGCCGTACCCGCCCGCCTGCACAGCCCTGATCCCCGCGGACGCGGGCCCCCGGCGACAGACCGGCGCGGCCTGACCCCCATCGGCCGCGCCGAACGTCTCCTGATCTGATCCCGCCTGCGCCCGCGCCAGCGGACCGCAGCGGCGCGCGCCGCGCGCCTTTCAGGATCGACCAGGAGACCTGCCGTGCCCCGACCACGCACACTGACCCGCCGACAGTTCACTCGCGGCCTCGCCGCCAGCGGCCTCGCCGCCGGCCTGCCCGCACTTGCGGCGAGCGCTTCCCCCGGACGCAGCGCCGCCGCGCTGCGCGTCAATCCGCGCCGGGTCGCGCTGGAGATCGGGCGCGGTGGCGTCGTGCTGGACGGGCGCAGCGGCGAGGGCACGCTGATCGACGGCGGGCTGCCGGGCCCGGTGCTGCGCTTCACCGAGGGCGACGAGATCGAGATCGCGGTCAGCAACCGCCTCGCCGAAGACACCTCGATCCACTGGCACGGCATCCTGCTGCCGAGCGACATGGACGGTGTCCCCGGCCTGAGCTTCGCCGGCATAGCGCCGGGCGAGACGTTTACTTACCGCTATCGCCTGCGCCAGTCCGGTACTTACTGGTACCACAGCCACTCGGGGCTGCAGGAGCAGAGCGGACTCTACGGTGCGCTGATCGTCGACCCGCGCGAGGCGGCGCCGCCGGCCTGGGACCGCGAGCACGTGGTGCTGCTCTCGGACTGGACCTTCGAGGATCCGCACGCCGTTCTTGCCACGCTGAAGAAGCAGAGCCACTACTACAATCGCCGGCAGCCGGTGCTGAGTGACCTGTTCGACGCCGACGACGCCGGCGCAATGCTGCGCGAGCGGACGATGTGGGCCGCCATGCGCATGGACATGTCGGACATCGCCGACGTCACCGGCACGACCTACGACTACCTGCTCAACGGTCACACCCCGGCGATGAATTTCACCGCGCTGTACGCGCCCGGCGAGCGCGTGCTGCTGCGCCTGGTCAACGCCTCGGCCATGACGCTGTTCGATTTCCGCGTGGCGGGCCTGCCGCTGACCGTGGTCGCTGCCGACGGCCAGCCGGTCAGCCCGGTGGAGACCGACGAGCTGCGCATCGGGGTGGCCGAAACCTACGACGTCGTCGTCACGCCGCCGGCGGACGGCGCCTTCGCGCTGTTCGCCGAGAGCATGGATCGCAGCGGCTTCGCCTGCGGCACGCTGGCGAGCGCGGCCGGCGCCGTGGCGACGCCGCCGGCACGGCGTGCCAAGCCGATGCGCGACATGCGCGACATGAGCATGCCGGGCCATGCCCGCCACGGGGCAGCGGGCGCGGCCATGGACGGCGGCGAGCACGCACATCATCACCATCATGCCGACGACCCCGCCCCGCGCTGGCAGCACGGTCCGGATCACCATGGTCCCGGCGCCGCCATGGTCAACGAGTTTCCGCGCAACCGCCTCGACGAGCCCGGCGTGGGCCTCGACGATGCGCCCCATCGCGTGCTGCGCTACAGCCAGCTCGTCGCGCCCGCACCGTGGCCCGATCGGCGTGCGCCCGGGCGCGAAATCGAGCTGCACCTGACCGGGCACATGGAACGCTACATGTGGTCCTTCGACGGTCTGCGCTTCAGCGAGGTCGACGGGCCGATCGTCTTTCACCACGGCGAGCGCCTGCGCCTGACCCTGGTCAACGACACCATGATGGAGCATCCCATCCATCTGCACGGCATGTGGATGGAGCTCGACAACGGCAACGGTGCGCGCAATCCGCGCAAGCACACCATCGTCGTCAAGCCCAACGAACGCCTGTCCGCCCTGATTACCGCCGACGCCCCGGGACCGTGGGCCTTTCACTGCCACCTGCTCTACCACATGCACATGGGCATGATGCGCGTGGTGCAGGTCGCATGAGCGCGCGGCGCACGCCGGCGGCCCCGGCACGGGCAGGCGCGCTGGTCGCCCTCGCGGTGGCAGCGGTGCAGGCCACGGCGCAGAGCTACACGCCGTACCCGATGACCATGCACGACGACGCCTGGTACGGCCTGTTCAACGCCGAGCAGCTCGAGTACCGCACCGGTGACGGGGAGGAGGCCCTGCGCTGGGAAGCGCACGGCTGGTACGGCGGCGGTCTCGAACGCGTGTGGCTGCGCAGCGAGGGCGAGCACGGCATGTCCGCCGGCGATACCGCGCTCGAAGTGCAGCTGCTGGGCTCGCGCCTGGTGGCGCCGTTCTGGGAAGTCCAGGCCGGCCTGCGCTATGACCGCGAAATCGTGGCCGGTCCCGATCCGGATCTCGCCTATGCCGTGTTCGGTGTGCAGGGCACGGCGCCATACCGGTTCGACACCACCGCGGCACTGTTCCTCAGCGACGAGGGCGATCTCTCGGCACGCCTGACCAGCCTGCGCGAGCTGCGCATCACGCAGCGCTGGTCGGTGCAGGGCCGCTTCGAGATCGAGGCGGCCAGCGGCGCCAGCCATGCCCTCGGCATCGGCGCCGGTATCAACGGCGTGGAGCTCGGCCTGCGCCTGCGCTACCAGGTACGGCGGGAGCTCGTGCCCTACGTCGGCGTGCACTGGGAACGCCGACTCGGCGAGACCGCCGATCTCGCGCGCCGTGACGGCGGCGGTGCCGGTGACCTGCAGCTCGTCGGCGGCGTGGCGTTCTGGTTCTGAGGCCGTTCAGCCGGCCGCGGCAAGCGCCGCGGTCACGCTGCGGTGGTAGTGGGTCAGCGCGGGCTCGTTGCAGCCGAACACGATGTGATCCTGCGCCCCGCTGTGGAAACCGCGCTGCACGCCTTCGCCGACCGGGAAGTCCTCGTTCTCGACCACGTGCACGACGAGGTCGAGATTGTTGTCCCAGTGGCGCCGCGCACTGTCGGTGATGGCCGGCTCCGGCGTGTAGAGCGAGAGCTGGACCACCGACTCGTCCGGCGCGTCTGCGCCGGGGAAGATCTGCCACAGCTCGATGTGATCGAGCTGCCACACCAGCACGGTATTGGGAAACAGGATGTAGATGCCGACCATGTGCGGCAGCAGGTCCCACTGCTCCGGCGGCGCCGCGCGCATCTGTTCGATGGTGCGGCGCGCCGCGACCAGGCGGAAGTGCGGGCCCCAGGCATCGAAGGTGGTCAGGTTGTCGTAGAAGATCGAACAGATCGAGTCGCGGTGCAGCACGCAGAAGTGATAGGACTCGAGGAAGGTGTCGACCAGCAGCTTCCAGTTCATGCGCCGGCGCAGCAGCCGGCTCTCGTAATGATGGAAGCGCGCCAGCCCAAAGCTCGCCAGTTCCGCGTTGAGCTTGCCGAGGTGGCGTTCCAGGTCGAGCGTGTGTCCGGGACTGGGCACCACCCACAGCAGGCCGTCGCGCTCGGCCACGGGCAGCGGTGCCAGGCCGTGCTCGGCGCGCGGTACGGCACGGAAGGCGGTATCCTCGGGGCGCGCCATGAGGCGGCCGTCGAGCCCGTAACGCCAGGCGTGGTAGGGGCAGGTGAAGCCGCTCTGGCGGCCGCAGTCCTCGGCCACCCGCGCACCGCGGTGACGGCACACGTTGAGAAAGGCGTGCACGGCGCCGTCCTCGGCGCGCGTCAGCAGCAGCGGCTGACCGCTGAGATCGTGGGTGAAGTAGGCGCCGGCCTCGGGCAGCAGGGAGCTCATGCCGACACACAGGGGCGCTTCGCGAAAGAACACGCGTTGCTCTCGTGCCGCGACCTGCGGGCTGACGTACTCGGCGACCGGCTGCGCGTAGACCTCTTCGGCCGTCGCCGTGGTGCGCTGATCGATATACTCGAACAAGCGTTTACCGACGTTGACCTGCTCGGCGTGCTGCATGGGCGGCTCCCCCTTCGGTGCGCCTGCGAGTATACCGAACCGGGCTAACGCGGCGTCGCGCGGCGCAGGCCGTGGACGAGGACGCCCAGGGCCGGCAGTGCCAGTGGCAGCAGCCAGGCCCACCACGGGGTTGGCGTGCGTTCGAAGGCGATACCGATCAGCAGCACCACGACGAGGAACGACAGGTAGCACAGCGCCAGGCTCACACGCAGCGCCCAGCGGCGTCCGCGCAGCAACCCGCAGCCGGCCAGCGCGACACCGCTGGCGATCGCGACCTCGACCAGCAGCTGGGCGCGCGATGGATAGAGCGCGGCGTGCGCCAGGGTGTTGAGCAGTGCAGCAAGGCCGAGCGCGATCTCCGCCAGCGCCACGGCGATAACGCTGCGCCGTGCCTGGGCGCCGGCCGCCGCTGTCACGGGCGGCCCGGTGCCTGCGATCCCGGCGCTGCCGGCGGCGCCAATAAAAAGCCCGGCCTAGGGGCCGGGCTGGGTAATTCGGGCAGGAGCACCGGAAAAGGGGGCATTGTGGTGTTCGTTCTCCGCGGCGCTCCGGCCCAGCTGTACCGTCCGCGTAGCTTAGCCCAAATCGCGGGTTGCCGCGCCCTGTAAATTGGTGAGAGAGACGGCGCCAGGTGACGCGATCTGTGGCGAGGTCAGGACCACGGTCTGGAACACGGCGAGCAGGGCCAGGACCACCAGGACCTGCTTCGAACGTTGTTGAAGCGTGTTCAGTTTTTTCATGGGAATTCTCCGTTTATGCCAGTTTTTCAAGAACCTTTCGAGGCCGGGGAAGGCGTTTCCCCGGGTGCCCTTCGAGCTTGAAGCGTAGCTTAGAGAATTACGAATAAATTGATAATATCTACTCATATCAATTTATTATTGCGATAAAAGAAATAATGGACGACCTTGCCGCCGTACGGCTGTTTCTTCTCGTTGCCGAGGAAGCGAGCTTCGCCGCCGCCGCACGGCGTGCCGGGGTCTCGCCGGCGGTGGCCACGCGGCGTATCGCGGCACTGGAGCAGGCGCTCTCGACCCGCCTGTTCGCGCGGTCCACCCGCCACGTCAGCCTGACCCAGGAAGGCTGGCTGTTCCGCCAGCACGCCGAGCAGGTCGTCGTCGCCGCCGATGCGGCGGTGGAAGCGATGCAGACGCGCAACGCGCGGCCCGAGGGGCGCGTGCGCGTGCTGTGTCACGCGGGCATCGGCCGTCACTTGATCGTGCCTGCGCTGGCCGAGTTCCGCACGCGCTGCCCGGCGGTCACGGTGAGTGTGCAGGTCAACGAGGACCGAACGCTGAGCCTGCTCGACAGCGGTTGCGACGTTGCCGTGAGCATCGGGCAGCTGTCCGATTCGAGCCTCGTGCAGCGTCGCCTGGTCGAGACCGACTCGCAGCTCTACGCCAGCCCGGACTACCTCGCGCGCCGGGGGACTCCGCGCGACCCGGACGAACTCGCGGACCACGACTGCATGACCTTCAACGCCGCCTCTGGCAGCGCCACCTGGCGTTTCTCACGCGACGAGCGCAGCTGGGAGGTGGCGATCCGGGCCGCCCTCGCCGTCAACGATGCCGACAGCCTGATGTGTGCCGCCCGCGCCGGACTCGGCGTCATCCTGATCGCGGACTGGATGGCGGCCGAGGACGTGCGGCGCGGTGCATTGGTACCGATCCTGCAGGATTACCAGGTCGAACCCCGCGGCACGCCGATCACGGCGCTCTACCCGAGCCGCATGTACGTGCCGCTCAAGGTGCGCGTGTTGGTCGACTACCTCGCCGAGGTCTGTGAACGGCGTTTCAGCGCGAGCTGACGCCGCGGTAGCTGAAGCGCGCCGGCTGCGGCTCGTTGCTCTCGTCGGGCACGTAGGTGATGGCGCGGGTAACCGGCTGGCTGTACAGGCAGACCTCGCTGATGCCGTGTTCGGCGCAGGCCGCCTTGATCGACCAGACCAGCGTTTCCAGGCGCGTCTCGGGCAGGATCGTCCGCACCAGCGCGCGTTCACGGTTGAGGCGCACGCCGTGCCTGGTGGCGCTGGATTCGGCTTCGATCAGCTTGGCGTAGCTGACGTTGGCCCCCGGCGCGCCGCCGGCCATGGCCGCCGAGACGATGACGTCGGCATGCTTGCGCCCGACGATGCACGACAAGCTGCACTGCCCGCTCAGGTAGCTGCGCTGCTTGACCTTGCCGAACAGGTTGAGTCCGGCGCTCTTGCCGGTGCCGACGAGCTGCTCCACGCGCTCGTCACGCCACGAGCTCGAGCCCTTGATCTCGTCGATGGCGGCGACGATCTGCTGCATGCTGGCGGCGTGGCGGCGGCGACCGAAATGCGAGCCGATGTTGATCACGCCCATCTGAACCGGCATGCGGTAGAGGAAGCCGCGCCCGGGCAGGTCGATGTCGCCGGCGTCGATCATGGCCTCGGTCACGGCGACCGCATCGGCATTGTCGACGATCACCACGATCACTTCCTTGTCGTTCTTCTTGGTGATGCGCAGCCAGCCGAGGCGATCGCGCAGGCCGCGCCCCTCGCAGTAGTAGATCACCGGCCCGTGCGCGCCCACCGACATCGCCGCGCGCGAGATGGCGTCGGTCTGGTCGGTCTGCACGATGCAGAAAATCGCGGTCAGGTTCTCGCGGAAATTGCGTGACGCGTTGTAGTCGTCGGATTCCCATGCGGACGTCGCCCACAGCGAGAAATCCTCGCTGCACGCGAGTTCGTCACAGGGCACGGCGAACACCGCGCCGGTGCCTGGCAGGTAGAGCTGCCCCGCGTCGACGATGGCCTCGAGAATGCGTGGCACCTCGCGGTCCGGGACCAGGATCTGCACGTACTCCTTCTCCGGGCTCATCACCGGCAGCAGCGCCTGGTACCAGCGGTCGCGTACCAGCGTGCCGCGTGCGTTGATCAGCAGCGCGCTGCGATCGCCGGCGGCGAAGACTTCCTCGATGACCTGCCCGGTGATTTGCTGCGGCAGGATCGCGGTCACCACCGAGACATTCGGGTGGGAGACGAAGTCGGTCATGCGCGCCGCTCCCGTTCCAGCCGGGCGTGGCTGTCGCGACTGGTGCGCGAGACGATGAAGCCGACCGTCAGGACCGTGATGATGGGACCGACCGAGGCCAGCGCGAGGATGCCGAAGCCGTCACTGGCACCCGGCACGTTGGCGCCGATGCCGAGACCCATGGCGAGCACCAGCGGCACGGTGATGGGGCCGGTGGTGACGCCGGCACTGTCCCAGCCGAAGTTGACGAACTCCTCGGAGGAGAGCGCCGTCAGCACCAGCAGCATCATGTAGGGCGGCACCAGCAGCCAGGCCAGCGGTATGCCGTAGGCGATCTTGCACACCCCGGTGGCGATGCCGAGGCCGACGCCGATCGCGACCGACTGCATCAAAAGGCTCTTGCGGAAGGCACCGACGGTGATTTTCTCGACCGTGTTGCCGAGCGCGTTCAGCGCCGGCTCGGCCAGGGTCGCGCCGTAGCCGAGAAAGAAGCCGAAGGCGATGGCGACGAGCTTGCCGTAGAACGGGCTGTCGAACAGCGGGCCTTCCAGGCCACTCATGCCCCACGGCGTGAGCGCGGCGAACGTCGCCGGCATATTCGAGCCGAGCTGGGAGCCGAGTGGCGACAGTCCCAGCGTGATGCCGAGCACGAACAAGGTCATGCCGATGACGGCGAAGCCGATCCCGATGGTAAGCTCGTTGCGCTGGGCAATGCGTTCGCGCACCACGAGCTTGAGCGTGAGAAACAGGAACAGCGTCAACGGCACGATCGCGCGCGCCGCGGTCGTGGCGGATTCGTACAGCCGTCCGCGCACGTCCTGCCCCGGATCCCAGGTCACCGCGCTGACCAGGCGCGGGCGCTCTTCAGGTGTCTTCTCGATGATGATGTCGCTGCCACGGAGCACGATGCGGCCGCCTTCCAGCGCGCGCTCGCCGCCTTCGAAACGCAGGCGGTAGCTGTCGTCGACGGCGCCGGTGGCAAGGAAGCGGTTGAAGGCTTCGGGGGAGATCGGCTCGTACGGCAGCAGCGTGCGCTCGGCCGGCACCGGCGCCTCCTCGGCGGCCGCCCCGCTGGTGAGCGTCCCGGCGTAGTGGGGGGCACCGTAGTAGTCGCCGGCGTGGTAGTGGTAGAAGCCGAGCAGCATGACGGCGATGATCGGTGTCAGCGAGGCGAGGGTGACGATACCGAATCCGGCGTGCGAGGTGTCGCCGTCGCCGACGATACGGCATACCCCGATGCCGAGTGCGAGCACCAGCGGCACCGTGACCGGACCGGTCGTGACCGCGCCGCAATCCCAGGCGAGGCCGAGGATGGGCGCGAGTACGGCGTCGTGATGCGCGTACAGGGTCAGCGCGCTCAGCAGCAGCACCGTCGGGATCACCAGCGTCTTCAGCGACCAGCCATAGAAGAAACGGCTGATGCCGACGAGCACGGCGATCCCCACGCCGGTGCCCACGGCCAGCACGAGCTGGCCGGAGAAGTCGTTCAGCAGGCTGTAGAGCAGCGGGGCGTCACGCGGCAGGACCCCGCCGCCGGCAGCCTGCAGGACCGCGATAGCGGGTTCGGCGAAGGTCGCGCCGAGGCCGAGCAGGAAGGCGAAGCCCAGGATCAGCGGCAACGGCGAGTTGCGCGGCAGCACCGCACCGATGGTCTCGCCCAGCGGCATCAGTCCCAGGCGCAGGCCTTCCATGAAGAACATCAGGCCGAGTGCGACGACCAGGATGCCGCAGGCAATCATGGCCGCGTAGACGATCGGCAGCCCGAGTATCAGGATCTGGAACAGCGCGAGGTAGACGACGATGAACCAGATGCTCTTGATCTGGTCGACGAGGTTGTCGCGGAAGTAGGGCCACAGGATCGCGAAAGTGTCGGCGAGGCCGAGGCGAACGGCCCGGTGGTGCTGGTTCACGCGGTGGCTGTGCTTGCTGGAACGCTGCACAGTAGGCCACAGAGCACCGGTTCTCCGCAACGACGCTAACGGACGTATTGACAGCCCGGGTCGACTCGCCCAGATTCGGGGCGGTACGCACCGGCGTGTGCGCCATCGCGGAGCAGGAGCCGAAGCATGATGTCGATTCGCCTGGCGCGGCGGCGCGACGTGACCACGATCGCAGGCATGAGCCGCGTGCTGATCGAGTCGGGGCTGGGCTGGAGCTGGACGCCGCAGCGCGTGGGCCGCGCGCTCGCGGATAGCGCGACCAACGTCATCGTCGCCGAGCAGGCAAAACGGGTAGTCGGCTTCGCGCTGATGAAGTATCTCGAGGAGCACGCCCACCTGCTGCTGTTCGCGGTTGCCGCCGACCAGCAGCGCCGCGGCATCGGACGGGCGCTGTGGCAGTGGCTGGAGCGCACCGCCCGCGTTGCCGGCATCGGCACCGTGCACCTCGAGGTGCGGGCACGCAACGTCAGCGCCCGGCACTTCTATCGCACCCTGGGCTTCACCGAGGCGGAGGTCCTGCGCGGCTATTACCGCGGGATCGAGCCGGCCTTGCGCATGCGCTGCACGTTGTCGGTGCCGGCCCGCTCCGACCATCCCTGAGCCGGCGGGCGTGCCCGCTCTGCGCCGCCGGCGCGCGGCCGGTACAATGGTGCCCGGATCACGTTCAGGAACGAGGAATCCGCCTATGCCCCGCCTCCTGCTGAGCCTTGTGCTGCTCGCCGTCTGCGCCCGCGTGGCGGCCACCGAGCAGTCCGGGATCGATGTCTGGGAGTCACTGCTCCGGCCCGAGTACTTCGCCGATCGTCCGATCACGAGTGGCCAGTCGGTGGTCGAGTTGCGCATACCGCTGCGCGCCGAGGACTCGGGCGTCGTGCCGGTCAGCGTCAACGCCAAGATCCCCCAGACCGAGGCCTACTACATCGAGCACCTGTACGTGTTCGTGGACAAGAATCCCAAGCCGTTGGCGGGCAAGTTCCTGCTCACCCCGGCCATGGGCCGTGCCGACCTCGCACTACGCCTGCGCATCAACGAGTTCACCCATGTGCGCGTGATCGCCGAGACCAATACCGGTGAGCTGTTCATGGACACCGGCTACACCCGGGCCAGTGGCGGCTGTTCCGAGCCGCCGCCGTTTCTCAAGCTGAAGGAGGCGCGCAAGCGCGCCGGCCACATGAAGTTCCGCGCCCGCGCCGATACCGACGACGGCGACATCGCGCTGGGACACCTGCTGATCTCGCATCCCAACGTCACCGGGCTGCAGCTCGACCAGCGCACCCGCGCCTTCATCCCCCCCGAGTACGTGACCGAGGTCGTGGTGCGCTTCAACGGCGAACACATCATGACCGCCGAGACCGACATCTCGATCAGCGAGGACCCGAGCTTCCGCTTCTTCTTCAGGCCGCAGGCCGGCGGCACCCTGACCGCGGAGATGAAGGACAACAAGGGCCGCCATGTCACCCACAGCTTCGAAGTGGAAGCCGCGGTCGCCGCGCTGGAGCCCTGAGGCCCGCGGCGAGCCGTCCGTACGTTGACGGCTCCAGCGCCATCAACGGCCGCCGCGCCGGCCAGCGGCCTGACGCCATCGGCACTGGGCGCGGGTGTCGCGCTCTACGTTCTCGATGCCCTCGTGCTAGGCCACGGGTTTGTCAGTGCTGCCTTGTTTGCCGCGGCCGGTGCCAACCTGGGCAAGGTGTGGATCCTGCACCGCCTCGGGCGGCCGGCGCGTCGCACGCTGCGCATGACGTTCTGGCTGACCGCCTGCGGCGGCGCAATCATGCTGACTATCAATGTCAACAACCACCTCGCGCAGGCGCGCGCCGAGAGCCTGGTGGTGGCGATCGATCATTACCGCGCAGTCGCGGGGCGCTACCCGCGTACGCTGGGCGACCTGGTGCCGGCGTACCTGGACCATGTTCCGCGCGCCAAGTACACGTTGAGCTACGCTCATTTTGACTACGCTAACAGCGCGGGACGCGTTACGCTGACGTATCCGTATGCACCGCCGTTCGGCCGGGCAAGGTACGATTTCGACACTGCACGCTGGACCCGGCGCTGACGGCCCGGTGCGGGCCGCGCAGGCGGTTCCGGCGGCGCGCCGCGACCGGCACGGCCCTCAGCGGCGGTGCCCGAACTCCAGGTACACCGTGTCCTGCTGGGTGTGAAGCACGTACTGCACGCGCTTGTCCCTGCTCACGCGCTGCCCGCGAAGTCCGCGTTCGGTCTCTTCGTCCGGTCGCGACCGCGGCGCCGCGCCGTCCGCCGTGGGATTCCTCTCCGCTGAGGCCGCGACCGGCAGCGATGCGGGCAGTTCGCGTTTCTCCATGTAAACATCGGGGTCGGCAGTGGTGAAGTAGACGGGTTGTACCGTCGGCGCGAGCACGACCACGTCCTGCTCGCGGAACAGAGGCGCGCAGGCATCAGCGATCTTGTCGCCCAGGTAGGCCCCGTCGACGGTGGCGCCCGCGGCCAGCTCCGGAAGCACGGGCTCGTCGCTGTCGCCCGCCGCTATCAGGCGGCCACCGGGGGTGCGCAGGCGGCAGGCGATATTCATGATGGTACCCTCGATGACACCGCTGGCACGTGGGTTGCCGCTGCCAAAACCGAACGAGATGCCGCGCTGGAGTTCGCCGCTGCGCACCTCGCCCAGGTGTACGTCCAGGCGCAGGTGCGGCTGGTCCGGTGCCGGGGGGCATTGCGGCGCACCGCACCAGCGTGAAGCCACCGCGTCGAACCCCGCGCGGCCAAATGTTTCGGCGAGGCGCGCGTCGAGCACGCGGACCGTGGCACGATCCGGGTGTTGCCACGACTGGCTTCCGGGAGCGTGGATATCCACGCCGAGCGTGGCCTCGTCCGCGGCGTGGATCTGAGGCAGCAGGCCGACGAGTCCGAGCAGCAACAATGCCCGGGTTGCGGGACGGCGATCAGCGGTGGGTACGGTCATGGCGATGGCTCCTGTGTGGCGGTGATTCAGCGACGTTCAGGCCGCGCGCGCATCGAGCAGGCCTTCGTTGACAATGAACTCGATCACCGCGTCGAGACCCTGTCCGGTTCTGAGGTTCGTGAATACGAATGGCCGATCGCCACGCTGAGTAGCGGCGTCGCGCGCCATGATGTCCAGTGATGCCCCGACATGCGGCGCAAGATCGATCTTGTTGATGACGAGCAGGTCCGAGCGGGTCACGCCCGGTCCTCCCTTGCGCGGGATCTTGTCCCCGGCAGAGACGTCTATGACGTAGATGCTCAGGTCGGCAAGCTCGGGGCTGAACATCGCGCTCAGGTTATCGCCGCCGCTTTCGATGAGGACCAGCTCCAGCGTCTGAAACCGCGCATTGAGTCCGTCGATCGCTGAAAGGTTCATCGAAGCATCCTCGCGGATCGCGGTGTGCGGACAACCGCCGGTCTCGACGCCGACGATGCGGTCGGCAGCCAGCGCTTGTGAGCGCAGTAGAAACTCGGCGTCCTCGCGCGTGTAGATGTCGTTGGTCACGACCGCCATGTCGACGTCGCCGCGCATTCGCTTGCACAGTGCGTCGACCAGCGCGGTCTTGCCGGAGCCGACCGGTCCGCCGATCCCGACCCTTAGCGGATCGGCCGGTTCGGGGTTCGCGGGGGAAGCTGGTGTGCTCATGATCATGAATCTCCGTACGGGGTTCAGGAGCGGAACAGCCGCGTATAGCGGGTTTCGTGCGCCATGCTGGCGAGAACCTGGCCGGGCGCGGTGAAGCCGATGTCGTCATCTGCGAGCTGCGCGGCGGCTGTCGCCAATGCCGCGCAGCCACCACCGAAATTGAACAGGATGCGCTGTGCCGCGCTCTGACCCAGCGGCACCAGCCTGGTTGCCGCCGCAACCTGGTTCTCCGCCCAGCCCCACAGGTAGCCGCGCAGGGTGGCCAGTGCGTCGATGTCCCAGTGCGCGGCAATTGCCGCGAACACCGCCGGGTAGCTGTGGATTCCCGCGCCGCCGGGTGCCGTGAATCGAGGCGCCAGCGTTGCCAGCAGCCGGCGCAGGGCCGCTGCCATGTCGGCGTCCTGTCGCCGCAGTTCGGCGGTCTCCCGCGCCGTGGCAAGACGCGTGCTCCAGTACTCCAGCGAGCGGCCGTCGCCACGTCGCGCCGCGTGATGGATGCGCAGCATCAGCGGCAGGTCGAGCATACCGAGCGGACCCTCGGCGATGCCGCCAATCCAGGCCGCGGCACTCGGCTCGTCGTGCACCAGGCCTGCGCCTATGGCCTGCTCCAGCCCCTCCGAGTAGCTGTAGGCACCAACCGGCAACGCCGGGCTGATCAGTTGCCACAGGCGGGATTCAGCGTGCATGGTGATGGGGATGTGCGTGCCCGGCGTCGGTGTGCGCGTGGCCACCGGGGTAAGCGCCACCTTCCGGCTCGAAGGGGCGTAGCGCGGTTTCGACGCCCAGTCCGAGGCCGCGCAGCATGTCGTCGAGCACGTGATCGTGCAGGTAGGCGATCCAGCCGTCGGCGATTTGCACCGCGACGTGGCGGTTACCCAGGTGGTAGGCCGCGCGCAGCAGTGCCTGCGGCGCCGCGCGTACGATCGATACCGATTCCTCGGCCGCGCGGACGCGTACCGTCATCCCGCCGCCGCGCAGGCAGTCGCCATCGCGCAACACCGTGCCCCGTGGCAGGTTGAGTCCTACCTCGGCACCGCTGTCCAGCCGCACGCGGCGGCGGCAACGCTGGCGCGCGGCGTAGTCGAGCGTCAACGTGGCGGACTCGCCGATACTGCACGCTGCAATCTCTTCCAGGACTGGTGTGGTCATGTCGCGCAGTCCCGTTCAGAAGAGGAAATAGCGCTGCGCCAGCGGCAGCTCACCGGCCGGCTCGCAGGTCAGCAGCTCGCCGTCGGCCCGCACGGCGTAGGTCTCGGGGTCCACTTCCATCACCGGCGCGTAGTCGTTGAGTTTCATGTCGGCCTTGCCTATCGTCCGCGTGTTACCTACGGCGAGCGTCCGCTTGCTGAGCTGGAGGCGTTCACGCACCCCGGCCTCGATGGCAGCAGCGGAAACGAAGGTGACCGAGCTCGCCGCGAGCGCGCCGCCGATGGCCCCGAACATCGGCCGGTAGTGCACCGGCTGCGGCGTGGGGATGGAGGCGTTTGGATCCCCCATGGCGGCAGCGGCTATGAACCCGCTCTTGACCACGAGCGCAGGTTTGACGCCGAAGAAGGCCGGTTTCCAGAGCACGAGGTCAGCCATCTTGCCGACCTCGATCGAACCGACCTCGTCGGCGATGCCGTGAGCGATGGCCGGATTGATGGTGTACTTGGCGACGTAGCGCTTCGCGCGCTGGTTGTCGTTGCGTTCACTGTCTCCCGCCAGTGCCCCGCGCTGCACCTTCATCTTGTGCGCGGTTTGCCAGGTTCGGGTAATGACCTCGCCGACCCGACCCATGGCCTGTGAATCCGAGGCGATCATCGAGAATGCCCCGAGGTCGTGCAGGATGTCCTCGGCGGCGATGGTCTCGCGGCGGATGCGCGATTCGGCGAACGCGACGTCCTCGGCGATGCGCGGGTCGAGATGATGACAGACCATCAGCATGTCGAGGTGTTCGTCGACGGTGTTGACGGTGTACGGGCGCGTGGGATTGGTCGAGGAAGGCAGCACATTGGGTGCACCGCAGGCCTTGATGATGTCGGGGGCATGTCCGCCGCCGGCGCCCTCAGTGTGGTAGGTGTGGATGGTCCTGCCGGCGAAGGCGGCCAGGGAGTCCTCGACGAAACCGGACTCGTTGAGGGTGTCGGTGTGGATCGCGACCTGTATGTCGGTTTGCTCGGCGACGGCCAGGCAGTTGTCGATCGCCGCTGGCGTGGTCCCCCAGTCCTCGTGCAGCTTCAGTCCCATGGCGCCGGCGGCGACCTGCTCGAGCAATGGGCCCGGCACACTGGCATTTCCCTTGCCGAGAAAACCCAGGTTCATGGGCAGACCGTCCGCGGCCAGCAGCATGCGTTCGATGTTCCAGGGGCCGGGCGTGCACGTCGTGGCATTGGTGCCCGTTGCCGGGCCGGTCCCGCCGCCGAGCATCGTGGTCACGCCGGACATCAGGGCTTCTTCCACCTGCTGCGGGCAGATGAAGTGAATATGTGCGTCGATGCCGCCTGCCGTCACGATCAGGCCCTCGCCGGCGAGGGCTTCGGTACCGGGTCCGATGATGATGTCGACACCCTCCTGGGTGTCTGGGTTGCCGGCCTTGCCAATGCCTGCAATGCGCCCGTCCTTGATGCCGATGTCAGCCTTGACGATGCCCCACCAGTCGAGCACGAGCGCATTGGTCACCACCAGGTCGACCACCTCGCCGGCGCTGCGCTGGCTCTGGCCCATGCCATCACGGATGACCTTGCCGCCGCCGAACTTGACCTCGTCTCCGTAGCGAGTGTGATCGCGCTCGACCTCCACGAGCAGCGCAGTATCTCCGAGCCGAACGCGATCGCCCGTGGTGGGCCCGAACATCTCCGCGTAGGCGCGACGCCCGATGCGGCTCACGACACATCTCCCAGCGGCCCCATGACCTTGGCACGAAAGCCGTAGACGTTGCGGTCGCCGGCGTAGGGTACGAGGGCGACCTCGCGTGTCTGTCCGGGTTCGAAACGCACCGCGGTGCCCGCCGGGATGTCCAGACGCATTCCGCGCGTGCGCTCACGCGGAAAATCGAGCGCCGGGTTGGTCTCGTAGAAATGGTAGTGCGAGCCGACCTGGATTGGCCGGTCACCACGGTTGGCGACGGCAATGGTCAGCACCGGGCGTCCGGCATTGAGTTCGATCTCGCCGGGCTCGATCAGCATTTCACCTGGGGTCATGTCGCGGTCCTCGTCGGCAACGTGGCAGTCATGGGATCGGATCGTGCACGGTGACCAGCTTGGTCCCGTCCGGGAACGTGGCCTCCACCTGCACTTCGTGCAGCAGCTCCGGGACGCCCTCCATAACCTCTTCACGCGTGAGAATGGTGCTGCCGGTGCTCATCAGTTCGGCCACCGAGCGCCCGTCTCGCGCGCCTTCCAGGATCGCAGCCGAAATCAGCGCGATGCACTCCGGGTAATTGAGCTTCACGCCACGTGCGCGGCGTTGCTCGGCAAGCTGCGCGGCGACGAACACGAGCAGCTTGTCTTTCTCTCGCGGGGTCAGTTCCATGACGGTCTCCGGCCAGGGTTGTAAGGCGATTCGTGGCAGACGGCGGCGCGCATGTGCGGCGTCACGTGGCCCACACACGCGGTACGCACGGCGCGCGGCCGATCACGTCCGGGCGCAACGCTTCCCATACGCGCGCCAGGTACTCACGCACGCGGGTCGCATCGTGACCCAGGCAGCGCAGGCACAGCAGCGCGTCGAGGCGTGTCGCAGCGGCCTCGGTGTCTTCGTCATGCCCCACCTTGCGTGCAAGTGCCAGCGTGTCGTCGTCGGCCGGGTAAGCGAACAGCGTTCCCAGTACGCTGCGGCCGCCGAGTCCCCATGGCACGCGCATGAACGGCGAGGGTGCGGCAAAGCGCAGGCGCTCCTCGAGCAGGGGCGCGCCGTCCAGTATCACGGTCGTATGCTGATCCGTGGCACCGTCCGAGAAGCGGTCGCCGTGCGCCGGACGGCCCAGCGTGAGCTGCTCGCGGCCAATGTACCGCGCGGCGCGCCCCAGCGTGATGCGCGTACGGCCTTCGAAGCGGCTGCTGTCGAACAGGATGTTGTCCTGCGGCAGCCATTCGAGGCTGCTGCCGTCAGCAACGGCCAGGTCTGCCGTTTGCCGCGCGCAGCGCCCGTCACTGCGGTAGACCTTGCCCGATGCCGGCGTCGTCAGGAGCAACTCGGCGCCCGGCGCGGCCTCGATGTCGAAGTGCAGCGTATCGCCGCCGACCAGCCCGCCTGGCGGGTGCAACAGGTAGACATGCCCTGTCGTACCCTCCGGATAGAGGACCTTCTGCACCGCCAGCGGACCCGAGCGTTGCCGGCGGGTAAGCACCGTCCGACCGTGGCACGGCGCGGCCGTCAGCGCCAGCCTTGCCTGCCACGCGCTGCCGGCTTCAGGCTGCGCCAGCATAGCCGAGTGCGTCCAGCAGAATGCGCGCGCCCAGCGCCATGGCGGCCACGCCGACGGCGGCGTTCAGGGCACGCTCGACGCGTACGCCGCAACGACGGGCGTGGACGCTGGCGCCCGACAGCAGCGTCGCGAACAGCAGCATGGCGGCGATGACCCCGAGCGAAAAGCACGCCAGGTACGTCCCGGCGAGGAGCGGGTCGAAGCGCCCTGCGAGGGGAATCAACGCGATGACGGGTGCCGCGCCAGCCAGGCCGTGCAACGCGCCAATGCCGTACACGCCCGCGCCGGCCGCTGCCGCACCTGTCTGTGCTTGCCGTGCGGGCGCCGTTGAGCGCAGCGCGGCGCACACCAGCCACGCCCCGAGCACGCACAGGACGAGCGCGACGGCGCTCTCCGCGGCCGTTCCCAGCACACCCGGGAAGGACTGCCCGAGCGCGGCGAGCACGGTACCGGCCGCGATGACCGATATGCCGTGACCGAGCGACCAGCGCAAGCCGTAGCCCCAGGTCGATCCCGGGCTGCCGTGGCGGCTCACCGTGGTCACGGTCATGACGTGGTCGGCGTCGCAGGCATGTACCGCGCCAAGCAGCACGCCGACGCCGAGATGGGCCAGCGGCGTTCCCGTGGCGAGCACGTTCAGGTCCATGGCGGGAGGCCGAGACGCATTGCCGTTACACCGTAAGAAAGCGCTTGACGGTGGCTTCGTCCAGCGCGTCGGCCGGCGAGGAAGCGACCACGCGCCCGCGGTCCAGAATGACGAAATGGTCGGCGACGCGGCGCGCGAATGGCAGCTTCTGTTCTACCAGCAGCACGGTCAGGCCGAGCTCGCGATTGAGACGCAGGATGACGTCACCGATCTCGTGCACGATATTGGGCTGGATGCCCTCGGTCGGTTCGTCGAGCAGCAGCAGGCGCGGGTCCAGCACCAGTGCGCGGGCGATCGCGAGCTGTTGCTGCTGGCCGCCGGAGAGGTCGCCGCCGCGCCGGCCCAGCATGCGTTTCAGCACCGGGAAGATTTCGAACACCAGCGGCGGGATCTCGCGCGAGCGGTCGCGCCGTGCTGGCAGCGCAATGCGCAGATTTTCTTCGACCGTCAGCAACGGGAATATCATCCGGCCCTGCGGCACGTACCCGACGCCGGCCCGCGCACGTGACTCCGCGTTGCGGCGGGTGATGTCGTCGCCGTCGAGATGCACCGTGCCGGACGCCACTGGCAGCAGGCCCATGATGCAGGAGAGCAGCGTGGTCTTGCCGACGCCGTTACGCCCGGTCAGGCACACGCAGGAACCATCGGGCACACTCAGGTCCAGGTCCCACAGGGTATGGCTCTCGCCGTAGAACTGGTTGACACCGGCAAGCTCGAGCATCACTCCCCCAGGTAGACCTCGATCACGCGTTCGTTCTCCTGCACCTCGCTCATGTCGCCCTCGGCCAGCAAGTGGCCCTCGTGCAGGACGGTGACGCGACGTGCGATCGAGCGCACGAATTCCATGTCGTGTTCGACCACGACCACCGAGTGGTCGCCGGCCAGGCCGAGCAACAGTTCCGCGGTGCGCTCGATTTCTTCATGCGTCATGCCGGCCACCGGTTCGTCCAGCAACAGCAGGCGCGGCCGTTGCATCAGCAGCATGCCAATCTCGAGCCATTGCTTCTGGCCGTGCGAGAGCGAGCCGGCCGGGCGCGTCGAGGCACTGGCCAGCCCGATGGTCTCGAGCACGCGTTCGATGGCCGTGCCCAGCTCGTCGTCCATGCGCGCGAGAAGGGTGGTCCACACTGCCTTGCGGCCGTGCGTGGCGAGCTCGAGGTTTTCGACTACGCTGAGGTTCTCGAACACGGTCGGCTTCTGGAACTTGCGCCCGATCCCGGCACTGGCGATGGCCGCCTCGTCGAGCTGGAGGAGATCGATGCGGCTGCCGAACCAGGCGCTGCCGACGTCGGGCCGGGTGCGCCCGGTGATGACGTCCATCATGGTCGTCTTGCCGGCGCCGTTGGGGCCGATGATGCAACGCAACTCGCCATCGTCGATATACAAATTGAGGTCGTCGAGCGCCTTGAAGCCATCGAAGCTGACACTGATCCCTTCGAGGTAGAGGATGGGGCCGTGACGGGTGTCGAGCAGGGCATCCGGCGGCACCGGCGGGGCGAGGAAGTCGAATACGCGGTCACGTCTGAGCAGCACCGGGCTCACGCGCCTTCTCCGCGGCGTCGAATCAACCCGGCCAGACCGCGCGGCAGCAGCAGCGTGCTCAGGATGAACAGGGCACCAAGGGCGAACAGCCAGACCTCCGGCATCGCGGCAGTGAAGGTGGTTTTTGCATAATTGATCAGGATTGCCCCGGTGGCCGCGCCCCACAGCGTGCCGCGTCCACCGACGGCGACCCAGATCACGAGCTCGATCGAGTTGAGTGGCTGGAACTCGCTCGGGTTGATGATGCCGACCTGTGGTACGTAGAGCGCGCCGGCGATACCGGCCAGCACCGCGGAAAATGTGAAGACCCAGAGCTTGAAGTACTCGACCCGGTAGCCGAGGAAGCGCGCCCGGTTCTCGGCATCGCGGACCGCGACCACGACGCGACCCAGGCGCGATCGGACCACCGCCCGACACGCCACGTATGCAAACGCAAGTGCTGCCGCACTGGCCAGGAACAGGACGACCCGCGTGCTGTCGGCCTGCAGGTCGAAGCCGAGCAGATCCTTGAAGTCGGTCAGCCCGTTGTTGCCGCCGAAACCCATCTCGTTGCGGAAAAACGCGAGCATGAGGGCATAGGTCAGCGCCTGCGTGATAATCGACAGGTAGACCCCCGTTACACGCGAGCGGAAGGCAAGCCAGCCGAAGGCGAAGGCGAGCACGCCGGGCACGAGTGCGACCGCAAGCAAAGCGAACCAGAAATGGTCGAAGCCGTACCAGTACCAGGGCAATTCGGACCAGTCGAGAAAGACCATGAAGTCGGGCAGCAGCGGGTGCCCGTACACGCCGCGTTCGCCGATTTGCCGCATCAGGTACATGCCCATGGCGTAACCGCCGAGGGCGAAGAAGGCGCCGTGGCCCAGGCTCAGCACGCCGCAGTAGCCCCATACCAGGTCGAGCGCGAGGGCGAGCACCGCGTAGCACAGGTACTTGCCGAGCAGGGTTACCGTGTAAGTCGACAGGTGCAGCGGCGAATCACCCGGCACCAGCAGGTTGGCCAGCGGCACGAGGATTGCCGCGAGGGCGAGCACCGCCAGCATTATCGCGCCGCCGCGGTCCGAGAGCAGCCAGGATCGGAGCACCGCCGTTAGCCCTCCGCCGCGCGCCCGCGCTGCGGGAACAGGCCGCGCGGGCGTTTCTGAATGAACACGATGATGAACACGAGCACCAGGATCTTGGCCATGACTGCGCCGGCCCAGGGCTCGAGGAACTTGTTGGCAACGCCCAGCCCCAGCCCGGCCAGCAGCGTGCCCCAGAGGTTGCCGACGCCGCCGAAGACCACGACCATGAAGGAATCGACGATATAGGCCTGGCCGAGATTGGGGCCCACGTTGGTAAGTTGCGACAGAGCCACGCCGGCGACACCGGCGATGCCCGAGCCGAGGCCGAAGGTCAAAGCGTCGACCCAGTTGCCGCGCACACCGATAGCGCGGGCCATGGGCCGGTTCTGGGCCACGGCGCGCACTTCCAGGCCGAGCCTCGTGTAACGCAGAACCGCCATCAGCAGCGCGAACACGATGAGCATGAACACGATGATGTAGAGGCGGTTGTAGGTCATCGAGAACACGCTGTTGATTTCGATCGAACCGCTCATCCACGACGGCGTGCTGACCGATCGATTCAGCGGCGAGAAGATCGAGCGGACGGTCTGTTGCAGAACCAGGCTGACGCCGAACGTCGCCAGCAGCGTTTCCAGCGGACGACCGTAAAGGAAACGGATCACACCGCGTTCGATCACGATGCCGGTCAGGGCGGCGACCAGGAAAGCGGAGGGTATGGCTACCAGCAAAGCCCACTCGAGATGTCCGGGCATCAACAGCTGGACGACGTAGGTCGTGTAGGCGCCGAGCATGATCAGCTCGCCATGGGCCATGTTGATGACACCCATCACACCAAAGGTGATGGCGAGCCCAATGGCCGCGAGTACCAGGACCGAGCCCAGGCTCAGGCCGAAGAACAGGGTCTGGGCGAGCTCGTAGCGCGCGATGCGGTTCTCGATGGCGCGCAGCGCCGAAGCGGCGGCACGGCGAGTCTGGCGTGGCATGGCCTCGTCTTCCGCAAGCGCCGCGAGGCGGCCGCGGGCGAGCGGGTCGAGCGACCCGCGCAGGTGCGTGATGGCCTCGTCACGGGCATCGGCGTTCGCGCTTTCGAGATCGCTGATCGCGAGCACGGTTGCGATCGCCGCACGTACGCGCTCGTCATCCTCGGTTTCGCGCATCGTGCTGAGCTCGGCATAGGTCGGCTCGTCAATTTTGCCCGCCATCGCCTCGACGGCAGTGACGCGGCGCGCGGGATCGGGATCGTTCAGGGCGAGACGTGCGATGAGCCCGCGCAGCTGCGTGCGCAGGGCGTTGTTGATATTGATCCGTCGAACCTTGCGCTTCCCAACGGTACCGAGCTCGCGGCCGTCGAGCGCCGTGCTGACCACGTAGCCCCCGTCGGTTTCGGCCGCGATGACGACGCTGTCGTCGCGCTTCAGCCGGTAGAGATTACCGTCGAGCAAAGCCTGCATGACCGTGGCTGCGCGTGGGTGGGCGGAGTCGGCCAGGGCGGCGATCGCGGTTGCCTTGTCGTCGAAGCTGCGCGTGTCGAGTGCCGCCAGCGCGGTGGCGAAGGCGTCGTCGTCCGCAGCTGCCGGGGTGGCGGTAAGGCCCAGCAGCACCAGCAGCAGCAACAGGCGTACTGATGCGGCGGGGCGCAGGCGCACTGTGGCGACGGGCGCGGAGTGGAGATCATGCAGGAACACGTCTGGAGGCGGCCTTGTGCGGATTGACGGTAATGCCGTGGTGCTGTGGCTCGTGTGCACCCGGCGTGCATACTGCGTGCCAAGGGACGTGATACGGCCGCTCGGGCCGCAATCGGGACGACTTCGTCCAGCGGCGCCTGGCGCGCTGCGCCAGCGTTGCGCAGTGTGAGCTTGGTGATCCTCGCTGTGCCCTTGTTTTGTGCATAAATGCACGGGCTCGACTGACGCGGGAGGGCTGTCGGCCGGCCCGCGCGGGGCCGGCCGACAGCCGGGTTCACGTCAGCATGCGCAGCGCCGAAGGGCTAGTAGTTCTGTCCCGAGCACTTGCCGGTCTTGACGTTGTAGTTCCCGCAGCTGAGCGGCGGGCGCCAGTCCGCCAGGATGTCTCGTGATCCTTCCAGGTAGTCCGACCACGCGTCGCCGACCACGGTCCCTGGCGTCTGCCACACGGTGACGAACTGGCCATCGTCCTGGATCTCGCCGATCAGGACGGGCTTGGTGATGTGGTGGTTCGGCATCATCGTCGCGACTCCACCGGACAGGTTGGGTACCGCGACACCAATAATGGCGTCCTGCACGGCGGCCGGATCAGTCGTGCCGGCCTTCTTCACCGCCTCTACCCACATGTTGAAGCCGATGTAGTGCGCTTCCATCGGATCGTTGGTCACCCGCTTGTCGTCGCCGATAAAGCCGAGCCAGTCATCGATGAAGCTCTCGTTGACCTCGGCATCGACGCTCATGAAGTAGTTCCATGCGGCCAGGTGGCCGACCAGCGGCTTGGTATCGATGCCGGACAGTTCTTCTTCGCCGACCGAGAATGCGACCACCGGAATGTCTTCCGCGGATACGCCCTGGTTGCCGAGCTCCTTGTAAAACGGCACGTTGGCATCGCCATTGATGGTCGATACCACTGCCGTCTTGCTCCCGGTGGATCCGAATTTCTTGATGTCGGCGACGATGGATTGCCAGTCGGAATGGCCGAACGGGGTGTAGTTGATCATGATGTCCGTTGCCGGCACGCCCTTGGCCTTGAGGTAGGCTTCGAGGATCTTGTTGGTCGTTCGCGGGTATACATAATCGGTACCCGCCAACACCCAGCGCTTTACGCCAAGCTCGTTCATCAGGTAGTCAACAGCAGGGATGGCCTGCTGGTTGGGTGCAGCGCCGGTGTAGAACACGTTCTTGGACGATTCCTCGCCCTCGTACTGCACCGGGTAGAACAGCAACGAGTCGAGCTCCTCGAACACCGGCAGCACTGATTTCCTCGAAACCGAGGTCCAGCAGCCGAAGACCGCGGAGACCTTCTCCTTGGCGATGAGCTCGCGCGCCTTCTCGGCGAACAGCGGCCAGTTGGAAGCCGGGTCCACGACCACCGCCTCCAGCTGCTTGCCAAGCAGTCCGCCCTTGGCGTTCTGCTCCTTGATCAGCATGAGCATGGTGTCCTTGAGCGTGGTTTCGCTGATGGCCATGGTGCCAGACAGTGAATGCAGGATGCCGACCTTGATGGTGTCGGCGGCCTGCGCATGCGGCAAGGTCAGCAGGGTGACCGCGACGACCAGCCGGATACGGGTAAATAGGTGCTTCAGCACATTGATTCTCCTTGCGTTCGGGTTCCGGGGACGGGCGTCAGATCTGGATCTGCACGCCGATCTGGAAGACGTCACTGTCGCCAGCGGCCTTGGAGCCACCGCCGACCGCGGCATCGCCGGTCGAGTAGTTGAAGTTCAGCCACGCGTCGTAGCCCTTGATGCGGTAGTTGAGCCCAATCTCGACCAGGTCGGTGTCGGGCGCGGTGTCCCAGTCGTTATCTACGTAGCGCAGGTAGGGCTGAAAGCGTCCGATACCGACGATCTGCGGGAACATGTAGCCGATGGTCACGAAATAGGAATCCACGTCGGCGAAATCATCGGTATCGAAGATCTTGTACTCACCTTCGAGGTTGAGCACGCCGCCGTTCGGCAGCACCTTCTCGAACAAGGCGTCGACGATGTAGCCGCTGAAATCGCCTTCTGCTCCGGGTACGCCGTAGAAGTCGGCCTGGTGGGTGACGGAGAAACCGACCGTGAAGATGTCACCGACATCGCCGAAATAGGTGCTCGCGGTGTAATAGGCGGGTGAGGGTTCCTTGTTGAGGAAGTTGTATTCCAGCCGTGCGGCGATCATCACGTTGTCGTCATCGTTCGGCCCGGTGGCTGCACCGTCGATGCCGTCGAACACGCCGACGGCATACTCGAACTTGTCGAAAGCACCCCACACCGTGACGCCATCGTCACGCCCGAGAAGGCCCGCGCCGCCGAGACCGTCGGATGGCAGCAAGGCAACGTTGTACTGGTTCCAGCTGAGTGCGTAGTAGGGGCCGTTCATCTCGATGCGATCGGCAGGCGTCAGCATGCGGCCGATCCAGACGTTGAACATCTCGTTGAACTCGAACTGTGCGATGACGTCGAGGATCTCCCAGTCGCCTGCGGAATCCGGCTCGCCGTCGGTGCCGGCGGCGTCAAAGGCGTCCGGGCCGAAAACGCAGGATTCACAGAACGAATTGAAGGTCAGCTTGACGAACTTGTGCACCTGGCCGCTGACATACAAGCGTGTGCTCTGAACGTTGAACTGCTTTGAATAGTCGTTACCGTTGGGTGCGGCGTCCTCCGCGGCAGTAAATGCCGCGCGTGCTCCTGCACCGATACTGACCCACTGGTATTCGTCGACCTTGATGGTCGCACCGGCCAGTACGGCCGGCGCGACAAGCGCCAGCGTGATCGCCGCGAGTGTTACCCGCGACCTGGAAACGCGTTTGCATTTCCGAACTTTGCTCGTCATCACCGTTTTCTCCCTGATTGTTGTTGAGGACATCGCGGAGCCTTTGCGCCGAAATGCCATGACGCGCCGCAGCAATAAGCGGGCCAAGGAGAAAAAATCAGAAAAAACAACTAACTAAAGGAATTTCCGCAATTCGCGAATGGCGCTTTATGCACTAAACCAAGGGTCGCCGCCCCGCCGCGGTACGCCCGTTGCAAACGTCGCGGGCACAGCGCAGCGACACGCCGCGCGCGGCGTGCAGGAGGGGCCGCGATCGCGCCCGCGGTGCGCCGGATCAGACTGCCAGGTACTGGCTGATGCGCGCGGTGTCGACCTCACTGCGCGGGCCCTGGTAGACGAGCTCCCCGCGTTCGATGACGGCGATACGATCGGCTACTTCGAGGGCAAAATGCAGCACCTGTTCCGAGACCACGATGGTGATTTCGCGCAGCTTGCGAATTTCGTTCAGCACGCGCGCGATGTCCTTGATGATCGACGGCTGGATGCCCTCCGTCGGTTCGTCGAGCAGCAGTACACTGGGCTCGGATACGAGCGCGCGCGCGATCGCGAGTTGCTGCTGCTGGCCGCCCGAGAGGTTGCCGCCCTTGCGGTTGCGCATCTCGAAAAGGACCGGGAACAGGGCATAGATTTCGTCGGGAATGCGACGCGTCTTTGCCGTTTCCAACCCGGTCTCTATGTTCTCGCGTACTGTCAGGGTGGGAAAGATCATGCGACCCTGCGGTACGTAAGCAATGCCGTTCGCCACCCGCCGGTGGCTCGGCATGCGGGTGACGTCGATACTGTCGACGCAGATACTGCCCTCGCGAGCCGGCAGGATGCCGATGAGTGACTTGAACAGAGTCGTCTTCCCCATGCCATTGCGGCCCATCACCGCCACCGTTTCGTTGCGGGCGGCCTGGAGGTCGAGTCCGCGAATGACCTGGCTCTGTCCGTACGCGACATCCAGACCGGTTATTTCAAGCATCGGAAATTCTCCTGGCAGACAATGTAGGGGTTAGTGTCCGAGGTAAACCTCGACCACCTTCTCGTTGCCTTTGATCTCACTCATCGGACCCTCGGCCAGCACCTTGCCCTGGTGCAGCACAGTCACCCGGTTGGCGATACTCTCGACGAAGTCCATATCATGTTCGATGACGATAACCGCGCGGTCGGTGCAGATACGTTTGAGCAATTCAGCCGTTTGCTCACGCTCCTTGACACTCATGCCGGCAACAGGCTCATCGAGCATCAGCAGCTCGGGTCCCTGGATCAGGAGCATGCCGATCTCGAGCCACTGCTTTTGCCCGTGGCTGAGTAGCGAGGCTTCCATGTCGAGGCAGTCGGCAAGGAAGATCGAATGCGCGACCTCACGGATGGTGCGGTCGATGGTTTCGTCGACACTGAAGAACAGCGCCTTGAGCACGTCCCGCGCCTCGGGATAGGACACTTCCAGGTTCTCGTAGACGGTCAGGTTCTCGTAGATCGAGGGCGTCTGGAACTTGCGACCGACCCCCTCGCGCACGATCCTGTGCTCGGGCATGCGCGTCAGTTCACGGTTCTTGAAACGTATCGAACCGCTGCTGGCAGCCGTTCGACCGCATATGAGGTCGAGCAGGGTCGTCTTGCCGGCGCCATTGGGGCCAATGACGACGCGCAGCTCGTTGTAGTCGACGTACAAAGTCAGATCACTGACAGCCTGGAATCCGTCGAAAGACACCGTGAGGTTCTCGATCGCGAGCAGGAAGTCGGTATTGCTGGTCATGCAGACACTCCGGGATAGAGGAACGGCGCCCGTCAATGTTCACCGACGGCCTGGTGCCGGACGGGCGTCTCGCCGGCAGACGGGCGGGGCCCGACTGTAGCCGGCGGTGACGGCGGATTGCCGTCCGCGCCACCGCCGATAGCGGTCAGCGGCGGGCGCGCGAACAGTCGTTTGATCCAGTCGGAACGCACCAGGCCGGCGAGCCCGTTGGGGAAAGCCATGACCACGCCGATGAACAGTGCTCCCATCAGGAACAGCCACAGCTCGGGAAAGCTCTCGGAGAAGACTGTCTTGCCGTAATTCACCAGCAGCGTCCCGTAGACTGCGCCGATCAGTGACATGCGGCCGCCCACCGCGGCGAAGATGACCATTTCAATCGAGGGCACGATGCCGATGAAGGACGGTGACATGAATCCGACCTGCAGGGTAAACATGGCCCCGCCGACCGCAGAGAAGACGGCAGCCACGCAGAACACGAAGATCTTGAAGTTGGACACGTCGTATCCTGAGAAGCGCACGCGGTCTTCCTTGTCCTTGAGCGCGAGCAGCAGCTTGCCGACCTTGCTCGAGAGGATGAATCGGGCCAGTACGATGCAACCGATCAGCAGTGCGCCGTTGAGGTAGTAGAGGACATAACGGGCGCTGTCGGTGCGGATGTCCCAGCCGAGCAGGGTACGCAGGTCGGTAATCCCGTTGACGCCACCGGTGAGGCCCTGCTGGCCGATGATGAGAATGGTCAGGATAGCGGCGATAGACTGCGTGATGATGGCGAA
This sequence comes from Gammaproteobacteria bacterium, assembly GCA_041984235.1. Taxonomy (GTDB): domain Bacteria; phylum Pseudomonadota; class Gammaproteobacteria; genus JBHIYN01. The sequence goes on along the minus strand of JBHIYN010000020.1, from coordinate 43,044 downwards.
ATACACACCACTGACGCGACGTTTGAACATGGCCAGGCCGATCAGCAGCGCGAATACCGCCGGTACCGCGACCACTGCGAGCAGCGCAAAACCGAAGTTCTCGAACGGCACCCAGAACCATGGCAGTTCGGTGAGCTGGTTCCAGTCCATGAAATCGGGGATGCCAGGGGTGGACTGGATCGCGGTACTTTCCGGATCCGAGGCCTCGAGCTTGAGGAACATCGCCATGCAGTAGCCGCCGAGCCCGAAGAAGATGCCCTGTCCCAGACTGAGGATGCCCCCGTAGCCCCAGCACAGCACCAGGCCGACGGCGACGAACGCGTAGGTCAGGTACTTGCCGACGAGATTGAGGCGGAAGATGTCCAGCGAAAGCGGCATGATCAGCAGGACGACCGCTGCCAGCAGCAGCAACGCGAACAGGTCGCGGCGCGTCCCGAACAGTTTCTGCGTCAATGTGGCCATGATTAAGAGACTCCCTTGCGCGGATTGAAAACTGCGTGACGAGGCGGGCTTCTCATTTGCGCACGCGGATCGAGAACAGGCCTTCCGGACGCAGCATGAGGATGCCGATGACGATGGTCAGGGTGATGACCTTGGCCATGGAGCCGGTCAGGAAGAACTCGAGGATCGATTGCGCCTGGGCAATCGAGAACGCGGAGGCGATGGTGCCGAACAGGCTCGCCGCACCGCCGAACACGACCACCAGGAAGGTGTCGACGATATACAGCGAGCCGCTGGTCGGACCGGTCGACGCGATCGTGGTGAATACCGCGCCGGCGACGCCGGCGATACCGCAGCCGAGCGCGAAGGTGTTGCGATCGACTCGCCCGGTGTTGATGCCGGCGGCGTCGGCCATGACGCGGTTCTGGGTCGTCGCGCGGACCTTGAGGCCCCAGCGCGAGCGGAACAGGAGTACGAACACGCCCAGCGTCAGCACGGCGGTGACGCCGACGACCAGCATGCCGTTGATTGGGATCTCGATGATGTCGGTGAGCGGGTACGAGCCGAGCAGCCAGTCGGGCAAGGTCGGGCTGACTTCGCGCGCGCCGAAGGTCGAGCGGAAGCCCTGCTGCATGATGAGCGAGAGGCCCCAGGTCGCAAGCAGGGTGTCCAGCGGGCGCTTGTAGAGAAAGCGGATCATCGAGAACTCGACCAGCCAGCCGACGACAAATGCGAGGACGAACGCGAGTGCGATGGCGAGAAAGAAGTAGTAGTCCATGAACCACGGCGCGTGCTGCTCCGAAAGCGTGGACAGGAAGTAGGTGGTATAGGCACCAATGGTGAGGAACTCACCGTGCGCCATGTTGATGACCTGCATCTGTCCGAAGATGATGGCCAGGCCCAGGGCCATGAGCAGGAAGACGCAGAACAGGCTCAGCCCGGAGAATCCCTGCATGGCGAATATCGCGCCGAGTTCGCTGGCGGTGTATCCCTCAAACATGTGCGTTCCTCGATTCAGGTACTTGCGGGTGGACGGGCCGGTCCGCGCGACCGTGCCCGGCGGGTGGGCCGGAAACACCGCCTGCCTGCATCACGGTGTTTCCGTCCCGGCGATCGTGCGAGGCCGAAGCTCGCAGCCGCGCGCTTACTGGTAGCCTTCCGGGAAGGGATCGGGCTCGACCAGCTCCGACTCGTAGATCACCTCGAACTGTCCGTTTGGCAGGATCTTGCCGACGCGGGTCTTGCTCCAGAGGTGGTGGTTGGAATCGTGGATACGCACGTAGCCTTCCGGCGCGCCGGTGAACTCGATGCCGTTCGATGCGACCGCGATCTTGTCGATGTCGAAGCTGCCCGCTTTCTCCACCGCCAGCTTCCACAGCCATGGTCCGAGGTAAGCGGCCTGGGTGACGTCGCCGATCACGCTGTCAGCGCCCCACATGTCCTTGAACGCGGCGACGAACTTCTTGTTGTTCTCGTTATCGAGACTCTGGAAGTACTTCATGGCGGCATAGAAGCCCGCCGCGTTCTCACCGCCAATGCCCAGCAATTCGTCCTCGGTTACCGATATGGTCAGCAGGGTCCACTTGTCCGAAGTGATGCCGGCCGCCTTGAGCTGCTTGTACCAGGAGACGTTGGAGCCACCAACCACGATGGAGTAGATCACGTCCGGCTTCTTCAGCTTGATCTTGTTGATTAGCGAGCCGAAGTTGGTATGCCCGAGCGGGTAGTACTCCTCGCCCACGACCTTGCCCTTGAGCACCTTTTCGATGTGCTTGCGCGCGATCTTGTTCGAGGTTCGCGGCCAGATGTAATCGGAGCCGATGAGGTAAAAGGTCTTGGCGCCTTTCTCCTTCGCCACCCAGTCGAGGCCGGCGATGATCTGCTGCGTCGCTTCCTGGCCCGTGTAGATGACGTTCTTGGACTGCTCAAGACCCTCGTAGAACGTCGGGTAGTAGAGCATGCCGTTCTCCTTCTCGAAGACCGGCAGCACCGCCTTGCGCGAGGCCGAGGTCCAGCAGCCCATGACCGCGGCGACCTTGTCATTGACGAGCAGCTTGCGCGCCTTTTCGGCAAAGGTCGGCCAGTCGCTCGCGCCGTCTTCCTGGATAATCTCGATCTTGCGACCGAGCACGCCGCCCATGTCGTTGATCTGCTTGATGGCGAGCTTCTCGGCCTCGACCGAGCCGGACTCGCTAATGGCCATCGTGCCGGTCACCGAGTGCAGGATACCGACCGTGACCGTGTCATCGGTGACGGCCAGGCCAGTCGTGTTGACCTCCGCGGTAGGGTAGTCAGTGGCGGTCGCCGCGCCGCTGAACGCCAGCGCCGCGGTCAGACCCAACCATTTGAAGGGGGAGTGCGTAGGCATGTTTGCTCCTTGAACAATGCTGTTACGGGTTGCCGTTTGCTGCAGTGCAGTAAGCATGCCAAGGGTTGTTTTCTTCGCGAAAACAACAGGTTGTATTCTGAGCCCGGCTGCCGCGCGCAGCCTTTATGCACTAAACGCCGGAGTCGCCGACGGCGTTATGGTGCATATGCGGATTGCCCGCCCGGCCTGTGCCGGCAGCGCGTGGCGGCAGCGGCGCGAAGCCGTGGTTGTCGGCGTCGGCGATGGTGTCGCCGCGGCGCTGCAGGAACATCGGCAACACGGCATAGAGGTGCTCGTTCTGCTCGACGATCTTCTTCACCGTGGCGCAGTACCACGCGCCCTGGCGCGGCGCCGGCCAGCGGCCGGCGCTGAGCACGTCACAGATCTGTTGCAGGGTAAAGCGCCGCCGCCGCAGTTGCAGGACGAGGAAGATGCATTCGCGCTGCTGCACGTGGACCATGATGTGTCCGGAGCGGGTGAGGCGCCAGCCGTAACGCAGGCGGCGGGGATTGCGGTGGTCGTTCTTGTAAGGTCTCAAGGTCTTTTTCTTTTTCTTCGTCAGCGTGGATGGGGGCGGGTAGCCGCGTCGCGCTAATGCCCGAGCATCCAGGGTCGGGTACCGGGCGCACCCTGCTTGAGCGTCGCGGCGGCGGGTGCGCCGGCACGCTGCCCGGAGCTGCAGCTGCCGCCGTCGTGATGTGCGTGCCCGCAGGCCGCTCGGGTGGCACGTCTCGGCTCGTGCGCACTGCGTTCGTTGCGTTCCCAGGCGCGGCGGTTGTCCGCCGACATGAGTTGCAGGCGCGGGGCCGAGATCACGCGTAAGGCGGAGCCACCGCACTGCCCGCAGGTGGCGGGTTCATCACGCTGACCGATGGCACGTAGTTCGCTGATCACGCCGTGGTTGGCGCACTGGTATTCGTAGACCGGCATTGTTCGCTCCAGATCATAGAGAAGACCGGCCCCGAGGGGCCGGCCAAATGCACACCAAGGTGGAGGAGTGAGGTGTTCAGGTGGTGACGGCGAGATCCTTGCCGCCGAGGTCGACGGGTTTTGGACCGTCCGCGCTGAGGGAGATGTCGAAATCGAAGATCCCGGTCGGCAGCCACAGCGTGGCGCAGGCATTGGGGATGTCCACGATGCCGCTGATGTGCCCCTCGACCGGCGCCGTGCCCAGAATCGCGTAGCCCTGGGCGCCCGTGAAGCCGAATTTCTTCATGTACTCGATGGCATTGAGACAGGCGCGCCGGTAGGCGACGTGCGCGTCGAGGTAATACTGTTTGCCGTCCTCGTCCACCGAGATGCCCTCGAAAATGAGGTAATCGGAATAGTCCGGATCGATCTTGGAGGGTTTGAAGATGGGATTGACGACACCGTACTTGGCCATGCCGCCCTTGATCAGGTTGACGCGAATATCAAGATAGCCCGCCATCTCGATTGCGCCGCAGAAGGTGATCTCGCCGTCACCCTGGGAGAAGTGGATGTCACCCATGGACAGCCCCGCGCCGTCGACATAGACGGGGAAGTAGACCGTCGAGCCGCGCGACAGGTTCTTGATGTCGCAGTTGCCACCATGCTCGCGGGGCGGGACGGTACGTGCCGCTTCCGCGGCGGCGCTGTCGCGCGCGCTGCCCGACATGCCGCCCATGACCGCGGTCGGCTCGTAGGGCAGGGTGGCGAGCTCGGGCACGCGTGACGGATCGGTGTCCACCAGTGCCTTTTCGCGGCTGTTCCAGGTGGCCAGCAGATCGGCCGAGGGCAGGCATCCGATAAGCCCCGGGTGCATGGTGCCCGGAAAGCGCACGTGCGGAATGTGCCGGGACGAAGCCCACACGCCGCTGTAGTCCCAGCACGCCTTGCGCGCTTCGGGGTAGTGCTCAGTGAGGAAGCCGCCACCGTTCTCGCGTGCAAAGAAGCCGGTAAAGCCCCATGCCGACTCGGGAAGTACGCCGACGTCCAGAATGTCGACGACCAGCAGGTCGCCAGGCTCGGCGCCTTCCACGCCGATGGGTCCACTGAGATAGTGCACCTTGCTGAGGTCGACGTCGCGAATGTCGTTCGCGCTGTCGTCGTTGGCGATCTGCCCGCCGGTCCAGTCCAGACACTGGATGCGAAATTCGTCGCCCGGCTTGACCGTTCGTGCCATCGGAATGTCCGGATGCCAGCGGTTGTGGATAACGTCGGCCTGCTCTTCAGCCGGCTTGCTCACGTCCACCTCAATCAGCGTTTCAATCATTGATGGCCCTCCGCATCGGTATTGGTTGTCGTGTTGTGGCGGCAGGGTCCGCGTGGCTCGAGCACGCGCCCTGCCGCAGTCGTTTGCTGCATTGCACACCACGTGCCAAACGCGACACTAACCAACGATCAAAGAGTTGCGAACGAGTTGCCTGAAAGTAGCGGCTTTTTTTTGCACTAAATTCGCGGTCGCGGCGTCGCGCCGGTGCATCCGCGCGCCGCTGTCACACGCTGCCCGAGCGCGCGCGCCAGCAAATCGCGCTGGCGTGCCGCCGACCGGCGGGCTGCGCAGCCCGCCGCGGCGATGTGTGCGAATCGCTAAGCGGGGTCAGGCAGTGCGGTAACGCGGGTCGTCGAGGCCGGCGACGGGAACGAAACCCGGCAGGGCGCGGATGCGCGCGATCCAGGCGCGTACCGCCGGCCACGGCTCCAGCGAGATCTCGCCCATGGGCGCCAATGCGACGTAGGGAAATACGGCGATGTCGGCGATGGTCGGGCGCTCGCAGGCCAGCCACTCGTGTGCGGCGAGGTGGCCGTCGAGGATGGCCAGCGACTTCTCGCCGCGCACGCGTGCCTCGGCGAGCACGTCGTGCGGGAAGTCCGGCGGCAGGCCGTTGGCGGGAATGCCGAAGGCGACCACCGCCCGCGCGGTGAACACGCCGTACTGCACCCAGCTTGCGGCGAAGGCCAGCCACTCCGTGATCTGCGCCTGCGCGGCGGGATCGGTCGACCACCAGCCGCGCTCGGGGTGTTGCCCGGCGAGGTAGACCAGGATGGCAGCCGAATCGCGCAGCACCAGGTCGCCGTCGACCAGCGCCGGCACCTCGCCGCGGGGATTGATGGCGAGGAAGGCCGCGCCGTGCTGCTCGTCGGCCATCAGGTCGACCTCGACCTGCTCGACCTCCACGCCCATCAGGGCGAGCAGCAGTCGCACCTTGTAGCTATTGCCGGATTCCTCGTAGGTATAGAGCTTCATGGACGGCCTGCTCAGTAGAGTTCGGTGCGGTAGTTCTCTTCGATGTACTCGTCGACTTCGGCGACGACCTCGGCCGGCGGTGGCGCTGCGGCGGTCTGCTCCAGGATCATCTTGCCGAGGCTCGGCAATTCCCTGCGCTCGTGCAGGCTGTCCGGATCCCACAGTTTCGCGCGGCGGATGGCCTTGGCGCAGTGCAGGTAGGCCTCGTCGACGGCGACCCGGATGCCGATCCTGGGGGTCTTGCCCTTGACCGTGGCGGCTTCGAGCAGGACGTCGTCGGCGACGATGCTGGCGCGCCCGTTGACGCGCAGGCAGTCCTCGAAGCCCGGTACCAGGAAGAGCACGCCGACGTTGGGATTGGCGATGATGTTGGCCATGGTGTCCAGCCGGTTGTTGCCGGGGCGGTCGGGTATGAACAGGGTGTGGTCGTCCAGCACCTGCACGAAGCCCGGCTGGTCGCCGCGCGGCGAGACGTCGCCGCGACCGTTGGCGGCGGCGGTACCGATGGTCAGGAACGGCGAGCGGGCGATGAAGGCGCGGCAGTACTTGTCGAGGTGGTCGATGGCCTTGGCGACGGCCAGGTCGTGGGGCCGGCCGATGAACTCGCGCAGCGCTTCTTCGCTGTCGAACACGCGGGTCGTGGGGGCGGTCATGCGCTTGCCTCCGGTGGCAGTGGGGACTCCAAGCCTAACCCAGGCCCGGCGCCGCCGATATCCCGCGCCCGTTGTCCCGTGTGCAGCGCAATATATAATCGCCGGCCCGTACCGCACCGTAAAACCCCACGCCGAACAGGGAGAACGCATCGATGAAGATCGCCGTGCCGCGCGAGATCCACCCCGGCGAGCGCCGCGTCGCGACCACGCCCGAGGTGGTCCGGCAGTTACTCAAGCTCGGTTTCGAGGTCAGCGTCGAGGCCGGCGCCGGCACCGCCGCCAGCTTCTCCGATGCCGCCTATACCGCGGCTGGCGCCACCATGGTCGAAGACGCGCGCGCCCTGTGGGACGGCGCCGACATCGTGCTCAAGGTACGCGCACCGGCCGCGCACCCCGATCTCGGCGTCGACGAGGTCTCGCTGCTGCGCACGGGACAGACCCTGATTGCCTTCATCTGGCCGGCGCAGAACGAAGACCTCATGCAACGCCTGGCCGCGACCGGCGCCAATGTACTCGCGATGGACAGCGTGCCGCGCATCTCGCGTGCGCAGAAGATGGACGCGCTGTCCTCGATGGCCAACATCGGCGGCTACCGCGCCATCGTCGAGGCGGCCAATCATTTCGGCCGTTTCTTCACCGGCCAGATCACGGCCGCGGGCAAGGTGCCGCCGGCCAAGGTGCTGGTGATCGGCGCCGGCGTCGCCGGGCTGGCCGCGATCGGCGCGGCCAAGAGCATGGGCGCCATCGTGCGCGCCTTCGACACCCGCCCCGAGGTCAAGGAGCAGGTCGAGAGCATGGACGCCGAGTTCCTCATGCTCGAATTCGAGGAAGAGGGATCGGGCGAGGGCGGCTACGCCAAGGTCATGAGCGAGGAGTTCATCAGGGCCGAGATGGCGCTGTTCGCGGAGCAGGCGAAAGAAGTCGACATCATCGTCACCACCGCGCTGATCCCGGGCAAGCCCGCGCCCAAGCTGATCACGAAGGAGATGGTGGAGTCGATGGCCGACGGCAGCGTCATCGTCGACCTGGCGGCGGAGCAGGGCGGCAACTGCGAGCTGACCGTGCCCGGCGAGGTCGCCCACGCCCACGGGGTGACCGTGATCGGCTACACCGACCTGCCGAGCCGGCTGGCGACCCAGGCGAGCCAGCTCTACGCCACCAACCTGCGCCACCTGCTGACCGACCTCACGCCCGAGGCTGACGGCAACATCGTCATCGACATGGAAGACGAGGCTATCCGCGGCGCCACCGTGATCAACGCCGGCGAGATCACCTGGCCGCCGCCGGCGCCGAAGATCTCCGCCGCGCCGCCGCGCAAGGCGCCCGCCGCGCCGCCGCCGGAGCCGGTCCAGCGCAAGAAGAATCCCTACGCCACGATCATCCTGCTCGCCGTCGGCGCGCTCGCGCTGTGGGGGCTGGGGCGGGTCGCGCCGCCAGCCTTCATGTCGCACTTCACCGTTTTCGTGCTGGCCTGCTTCGTCGGCTACCAGGTGGTGTGGAACGTGACCCCGGCCCTGCACACGCCGCTGATGAGCGTGACCAACGCGATCAGCGGCATCATCGTGATCGGCGCGCTGCTGCAGATATCGACCTCCTCGTTCCTGGTCAGCCTGCTCGCCGCGCTCGCCATTCTCATCGCCACGATCAACATCGCCGGCGGCTTCCTCGTCACCCAGCGCATGCTGCGCATGTTCCGCAAGTAAGAAGGGGAAGATCATGGTCTCCGGCATCGTTACTGCCAGCTACATCATCGCGGCCGTTCTGTTCATCCTCAGCCTGGGCGGTCTCAGCCATCCCGAAACGGCGCGCCGTGGCAATGCCTACGGCATCTGCGGCATGGCCATCGCCATCATCGCGACGATCTTCTCCAACCAGGTCACCGACTACGTCGTGCTGGTCATCGTCATGCTCATCGGCGGCACGCTAGGGGTTACCGCCGCACGCCGCGTGCAGATGACCGAGATGCCGGAGCTGGTCGCCATCCTGCACAGCTTCGTCGGACTCGCCGCGGTGCTGATCGGCTTCGCCACCTACATCGGCGATGCCGGCCATTACAGCGGCGTCGAACGCACCATCCACGAGGTCGAGATCTACCTCGGCATCCTGATCGGCGCCGTGACCTTTACCGGCTCGGTGATCGCCTTCGGCAAGCTGCGCGGCAAGATCGACGGCAAGCCGCTGCTGCTGCCGGCGCGCCACTGGCTCAACCTCGGCATCGGCGTCGCCTGCCTGCTGCTCGGCATCAAGTTCGTCGGCATGGCCTCGATGGGCTGGGCGCTGTTCGTGCTCGTGATCATGACCCTGCTCGCCTTCGCTTTCGGGGTGCACATGGTGATGGCGATCGGCGGTGCCGACATGCCGGTGGTGGTGTCGATGCTGAACAGCTACTCGGGCTGGGCCGCGGCGGCGACCGGCTTCATGCTGTCGAACGACCTGCTGATCGTGACCGGCGCGCTGGTTGGCTCGTCCGGTGCGATCCTGTCCTACATCATGTGCCGCGCGATGAACCGGCACTTCCTCGCCGTCATCGCCGGTGGCTTCGGCACCTCGGGAGGCGGTGGCGCGGCAGCCGAGTACGACGGCGAAGTACAGTCGGTCAGTGCCGAGGAGACCGCCGACCTGCTGCGTGAGGCCGACCACGTGGTCATCGTGCCCGGTTACGGCATGGCGGTGGCGCAGGCGCAGAACACCGTCTACGAGATCACCAAGGCCCTGCGCGACGCCGGCAAGGAAGTGCGTTTCGCTATCCACCCGGTCGCCGGGCGCATGCCCGGGCATATGAACGTGCTGCTGGCCGAGGCCCATGTCCCCTACGACATCGTGCTCGAGATGGACGAGATCAACGAGGACTTTCCGGAGACCGACGTGGTGCTGGTGATCGGGGCCAACGACATCGTCAATCCTTCGGCGCAGGACGAGCCGGGCAGCCCGATCGCGGGCATGCCGGTGCTCGAGGTCTGGCACGCGCGCACCGCGGTGGTGCTCAAGCGCAGCATGGCCAGCGGCTACGCCGGCGTCGACAACCCGCTATTCTTCCGCGAGAACACGCGCATGCTGTTCGGCGATGCCAAGCAGAGCCTGGATGCGGTGCTCGCGGCGCTGCATTAATCCTCCTTGATCGCGGCCTGGCGACGCCGCGCGCAGGCCCTGCGCCGCCACCTGGCGGCGCTCTACCTGGCGCTGGGCGACCCGCGCGTGCCGCGCGCGAGCAAGGTCATCATCGTGCTGGTGGTGGCCTACGCACTGAGCCCGATCGACCTCATCCCGGATGTCATCCCGGTGCTCGGCTGGCTCGACGACCTGCTCATCCTGCCGTTCGGCCTGTGGCTCGCCGTGCGCCTGATGCCGCCCGCGGTGTGGGCCGAGTGCGAGGCGCGCGCCGCCGCCGCGCCACCGCGGCTGCGGCGCAGCGTGGGCGGGGCGGTGCTGGTCGTGACGTTGTGGCTGCTGGCCGCCGCGTTCGCCGCCTGGCTGGTGTGGGGGACGCCGGCGGGCGGCTAGCTCACGGTTCCCGGCGCGCTCAGGCTAGGCGCGTGGCGAGCGCCAGCCAGCGTCCGATGCGGGTGCCGGCGCGCACCAGCTGTGGGCGTGCGCCGGCGAGTGCGTCGTGCTCTGACTGCGGCCGGCAGACGGCCGCTTCGAAGGCGTCGAAGGGACCGTCCGCCGCCAGTGGCGCGTCGTCGGCGAGACTGCCGCCGACGGCGATGACCGGCCGGCCGAGCGCGCGCGCGAGTTGCGCGACCCCGTAAGGCCCCTTGCCGTGCAGGGTCTGCGCGTCGATGCGGCCTTCGCCGGTGATGACGACGTCGGCCTGCGCGATGCGCGCGCGCAGGTCGCAGGCCTCGGCGACGACCTCGATGCCGGGCCGCGGCTCGGCCGCGAACACCGCCATCAGGGCCGCGCCCAGGCCGCCGGCGGCGCCGGCGCCGGCGCGCTCGCGTACGCGGACCCCGAAGCGCGCCTCGAGGATGTCGTAGAAGTGCGCGAGGCCGGCGTCGAGCACCGCGACGGTGGCCGGATCGGCGCCTTTCTGTGGACCGAACACGGCCGCCGCGCCGGTGGCGCCGAGCAGCGGGTTGTCGACGTCGCTGGCGATCTCGATGCGCACGCCGGCGAAGGCCGGGTCCCGATCAGTGTCGGCGATACCGGCCACGCCGGCCAGCGCGCCGCCGCCGGCCGGCGCCGCAAGCGGCGTGTCAGCGTCGTCCAGCAGGGTCATGCCGGCCGCCTGCAGCAGGCCGAGGCCGCCGTCGACCGTGGCCGAGCCGCCGAGTCCGACGATGATGCGTTCGGCGCCGTGCCGCGCGGCGGCGAGCAGCAGCTCACCGGTGCCGTAGCTGGAGGCGCGCAGCGGATCGCGCTCGCCCGCTGCGAGCAGGCCGAGGCCCGAGGCGGCGGCGCATTCGACCACCGCGGTGCGTCGATCGGCCAGCAGCCCGAACGCCGCCTGCAGCGGCCGCCCCAGCGGGTCGTGCACGGGTACCGTCACGCGTTCACCGCCGGCCGCGGCGAGCAGGGCGTCGACGGTGCCTTCGCCGCCGTCGGCGATCGGGGCGAGGTCGAGCGCCACGCCGGGCAGCGCCTCGGCCAGGCCCGCGGCCAGCGCGTCCGCCACCTCGGCCGCGCCCAGGCTTTCCTTGAACGAGTCGGGCGCGACGAGGATGCGCATTACGGCCGCCGCGGTGTGCGGCGGACTACAGGCCGTGCTGCCGGCAGGCGGCGTCGGCGGTCTGGTCGATCAGGGTCGCGATGGTCATCGGTCCGACGCCGCCGGGTACCGGCGTGATCAGCCGCGCGCGGGCGTGCGCCGCCTCGTACTCGACGTCGCCGACGTTGCCCTCGTTGTAGCCGGCGTCGACCACGATCGCGCCGTCCCGAATCCACTCACCGCGTACGAACTCGGCGCGCCCGACCGCGGCGACCACGAGATCCGCGCGGCCGACCAGTGCCGGCAGGTCGCGCGTGCGCGAGTGCGCGATGGTGACGGTAGCATTCGCCTCCAGCAGCATCGCCGCCATCGGCTTGCCGAGGATCGGACTGCGTCCGATGACCAGCGCGTCGAGACCTTCCAGCGCCACGTCGTAGGCCGCGAGCAGGCGCATGATGCCGGCCGGCGTGCACGAGCCGTAGACGCCCAGCCCCAGCCACATGCGGCCCAGGCCGACTGCCGTCACGCCGTCGACGTCCTTGGCCGGGCCGATCGCCTCGAACGCGGCGCGCTCGTCGATGTGCGACGGTACCGGGTGCTGCAGCAGGATGCCGTTGACCCCGGGGTCCTCGGCCAGGGCCTCGATCTGGCGCACCAGCTCGGTGGTGGTGGTGCGCTCCGCCATCTCGATCGGTTTCGAGGTCATGCCGACGTCGGCGCAGCGCTTGCGTTTCATGCGCACGTAGGTCGCCGAGGCCGGATCGCCGCCGACCAGCACGGTGGCCAGGCACGGGGTAACCCCGCACTCGCTGTGCAGGCGTGCGACCTTGGCGCGCGCGTCGTCGAGGACAGCGGCGGCGACGCGCGAGCCGTCGAGAATCTTGTCTGTGGTCATGCTGTGTTTCCTTCGTTCGGGCGCCGCGCCGGCGTCGCCCGGCGGGCGCGTGTGCAGGTGCGCCGCGTCTCGCTACTATAACGCGATGCCGCGCGCGCAAGCGGGCGTGGTGTACCTCCCGATCACCAGGCGGCCGCAGGTGTGCAGCCGCGGAGAGAACCCATGAGCAAACCCCGAGTCATCGTCACGCGGCGCTGGCCGGCGACGGTCGAAGCCGAGCTGGCTGCGCAATTCGACGCCGTCCTGAACGCGGAAGACCGGCCGTTCAGCGCCGACGATCTGCGTGCCGCGCTGGCCGACTGCGACGCGCTGTGCCCGACCGTGACCGATCGCCTCGACGCCGCGGTGCTGGGCGGCACGCCGCGCACGCGTGTGCTCGGCAACTTCGGCGTCGGTTTCAACCACATCGACCTCGAGGCCGCGCGCGCGGCCGGCATCACCGTGACCAATACCCCGGAGGTGCTGACCGACTGCACCGCCGACCTCGCGCTGACACTGCTGCTGGCCGTCGCCCGGCGCGCCGGCGAGGGCGAGCGCCACGTGCGCGCCGGCGCCTGGACCGGCTGGCGGCCGACCCACATGGTCGGCACGCGGGTCAGCGGCAAGACCCTGGGCCTGATCGGCTTCGGCCGCATTGCGCGCGCGGTGGCGCAGCGCGCGCACTTCGGTTTCGGCATGCGCGTCGTGGCGCACGATCCCGTGCCACCCGAGCCCGCCGTCGCCAACGCGCTCGGGGCACAGATGTGCGCCACGCCGGAGGAGGTTCTGGCGCAGGCGGACTTCGTCTCGCTGCATTGCCCCGGCGGCGAAGCCACCCGGCACCTGGTCAATGCCGCGCGCCTCGCCGTGATGCAGCCGCATGCTTACCTGATCAATACCGCGCGCGGTGACGTGGTCGATCACGAGGCCCTGGTCGAGGCACTCGAATCGCGGCGCCTGGCCGGTGCCGGGCTCGACGTCTACGAGAGCGAGCCGGCGGTGCCGCCGGCCCTGTGCAAAATGGAGAACGTGGTCCTGCTGCCGCATCTCGGCAGTGCGACCGCGGAGACCCGCGTCGCCATGGGCCGGCGCGTGATCGAGAACCTGCAGGCCTTTTTCGCCGGCCAGACGCCGCGCGACCGGGTGGTGTGAGGGCCGTTCAGCCGGCGGCGCCGGTCAGCGCTGGCGGTGACGGGCGCAACCACTCCGGTGGCGCCTGCCACAGCGCCACCCAGTCGGGCAGCTCGGCTGCCGGCATCGGCCGCGCGATGCCGTAGCCCTGCGCGCGCGTGCAGCCCAGCGCGAGCAGGGCGCTGCCATGGGCGATGGTCTCGACGCCCTCGGCGATGACCTGCTTGCCCAGCGAGTGGCCGAGGCCGACGATGCCGCGCACCAGGTTGTGATCGGTCTCGCTGTCGAGCATCGCGCGCACGAAGGTGGTGTCGATCTTGAGCGCATGCGCGGGCAGGCGCTGCAGGTGGACCAGCGAGGAGAAACCGGTACCGAAGTCGTCCAGCGCGAACTCGACGTCGAGTGCGGCCGAGCGCGACATCACCTGCGAGATGTGGCCGACGTCATCGAGGGCGCGGGTTTCGGTGACCTCGATCTCGAGCAGCCCGCGCGTGCGCGGGTAGGCGTTGACGAGGCTGTCGAGAAACGGGATGAAACCGGTGTCGTGCAGCAGCCAGGCGGAGACGTTGACGCTCAGTGCCAGGCGCAGGCCCTGGTCGATCCAGGCATCGAGCTGCTGGAAGGCGCTGCGTACCACCCAGCGGTCGAGCTCGATCATGGCCGGATCGGCTTCCCACTGCGGCAGGAAGCTGCCGGGAGGCACCAGGCCGCGCTGCGGGTGCTGCCAGCGGATCAGGGCCTCGGCGCCGTACACGCGCCCGCTGTCCATCTCGACCTTGGGCTGCACGTGGAGCTGCAGCTGTCCGGCGTTGAGCGCGTCGCGCATGCTGGCGCGTGCCTCGCTGCGCCGGCGGTCCTCGCCGTCGAGCTCGGCGTCGAACAGGTGATAGCCGCTGCGTCCGGCGCGCTTGGCGAGGTACATGGCGTGATCGGCCTGGCGCAGGAGGATGTCCGGGTCGTCACTGTCGCCGGGGCCGAGTGCGGCACCGATGCTGGCGCCGAGGTCGACCGCTACGCCGTCGACCATCTGCGGCTCGGCGAGCCGTTCGATCAGGCGCTGCAGGGCCTGCCGGCAGGCCTGCGGGCTTTCGATTTCGGTCAGCAGTACCGCGAACTCGTCGCCGCCCCAGCGTGCGACGACGTCACCCGCGCGTACCGAGGCGCGCAGGATCTCGGCGGCGCGTACCAGCACGCGATCGCCGAGCTCGTAGCCGTGCCCTTCGTTGATGGGCTTGAAGTCGTCGAGATCGAGGTAACACACCGCGATCAGCGTGCCATGGCGTCGTGCGCCGGCACTGGCGCGCTGCGTGAAGTCGGCGAACAGGCGACGATTGGGCAGCTCCGTGAGCGGGTCGTAGTAGGCGATCTGCGCAAGGTCGTTCTCGGCCGCTTCGCGCCGCAGGCTCTCGGCCAGGGTGTCGCGGAAATTGGCGAAGAAGCGCGCCGAGGCGACCAGCATCATGAGCAGGAATACCGCCAGCATGCCGCACATGACCCAGGCGAACTCGTGGCCGGCGAACAGGAAGCGGCCGACCAGCGGCAGCAGCGCCGGCAGCATGAACAGCAGCGCGGCATGACGCTGAACCGATAGCGTGCTGACCGAACCGGCCGCCAGGCCGCCGATGACGAACGACAGGAACACCTGGTGCGGCAGGCTGTGCGGGGTGAACAACAACAGCCCGGTCGCACCCCATAGCAGGCCGGAGATGGCCACCCCGAGCAGGTTGAGGCCTTCCCACTGCGCCAGCTCGCGCGACGCCGGCGGCACGGCACGGTAACGGCCGTAGAGCATGACGCGCAGGGCGACACCGCCGAGCAGCGCGGCCAGCCACAGGTTGAGCAGCGTCAGGTCGACCACCGGGCGCAGGAACAGGTACAGCAGGCCGGCGTTGACCAGCGCGACGAGCTGCGCCTGCAGCGTGCTGCCCAGGCACATCTCGAGCTGTGCGGCGCGGATGCGCGCGTCGATGGAGTCGCCGCGCTCGCTGCTGCCGGCGACGCCCATGCCGCCCGCCTGCGCCTGCAGTGCGTGCTCCGGGTTCAGGGGCGGGACAATCTGCAAGCGGGGACTTCCTCGGCAACATGAAAACGGATCGGCCCGCGCCGGCATGCCCTGCGCGGCGCTCGGGGAGCGGCAACCCCGGGCTGCCGGAATCTATGGCGGCCTGTGCCCCGCAATCTTTGACATTTCGCTCAATCAGGCCACGTAGGTCACTCATTCAGGGGGCTTTTCTGGATTGTTGCAGCGCCGCAGGCGTGGGCCGGCACAGGCCTGCAGGGGCGCCGCCGCGGCGGACCCGGGGGCGGTGTGAGTCACGGCGGCACCGTGCCCGCCGAGGCGTTCCGGCGCGGCCGCGTTCCCGAGCAAGTGACGGCGCGGCCAGGGCGAGGGGCGGCGAGGGCGGCGGCGCGCGGGCGCCCCGGCTGTACGGGTACGCCCGCGCGCAGCGCGATCAGATTTTGCCGTCCAGCCCCATCTGGTAGTACTTGTGCACGATCTCGTCCTGGTGTTCGAGCAGCCAATCGATCGAAGGCTCGTTGCGCATCGCCTTGTGGATCGCCTTCGCCGTCGCCTCGCGGTGGATGTCGAACAGGATCTTGTGATCGAGATTGTCGTCCTTGGCGACGCTCGGGTTGAGCCAGACCGAGACGATGATGCCGAGCTCGTCGACGCGGTCCCGGGGGATGTCGCCGGCGCGCACGGCGTCGAGCACGCCGTTGGCGATCGCGCCCTGCACGGTGCCCATCAGGATGTTGGTGTAGCGGCTGTTGTTGACCGTGACCTTGCTCACCATGAGGGTCGCCGGGCGCACCATGATGTCGGTGTTCATGATCGCCAGCACGCGCGAGTGTCCCTTGACCTGGTCGCCGAGCAGGTTGCCGAAGGCCACCCCCATCGGCCCGTCCATCTCGCCGATGGCCACTTCCGGCTCGGCCGCGGTTCCGGGCGGGCCGCCGGCCACCAGGCATTCGCCGACGCGCATCACGATCTTCTCACTCATGGTTCAACCTCGATTGGATTGGCTAACGATGTCGCCATGATATCGAACTGGCGCCCGCCGCCCCGCGGAGGCCTAATCCTGTGGCGCCAGCGCACGCTCCAGTGCGGCGCCGTCGATGTGACGGCCGAGCCCGGTCATGGCCGCGGCGACGTCGCGGTTGGCGAAGATCTGCTGCCCGGCGACGCCGCCCAGCACCTCGAAGCTGGAGCGCAGGGTGTCGACGCCCTCGCGCTGCATGGCGCGCGCCGCGGGCTCACGGCACGAGTCGACCAGCAGGGTCTGCACCAGTGCCGCCGCGTCGCGGTTGGCGGCCTCGATCTGTGCGGGCGTCACGTTCGCCAGGTCGCGTACCGCGGGATGCACGGCGAGCGCGGCGAACAGCCAGCGCACCAGGCGCGTGCGGTCGCGGACCGAGGTCTCCGCGATCAGGCAGCGCGCGAGGGCATCGGACTCGGGGCCGGCCAGCGCGGCGGGGCCGGGCACGGCGAGCAGCACGATGAGCAGGGCGAGGGACAGCAGCGGGCGGGCTGGCGACATGGGGTCGGTACCGGGGTTGCGAGGCCTGCATTAGACCATCTGCCCCTTGCCGGCGGCGGCTTGCCTTGTGTTAACATTTTCCCGCGTCGCGCACTGCCGCGACGGCCGATTTTTCCTAGGGGGTGGCCTCCGGGCCTGAGATGTCCTCGCGGACGAACCCCGTGAACCTGATCCGGATCATACCGGCGTAGGGATAGGACTCCAGTGTCACACCAGTTCTCTCTCGAACCTGTCCGGGTCTCTTTAGCGATAAGGAGACTTGCATGTCGTTTCGCCCCGTTTCCGCCTGCCTGCTGACGCTGGCGGCCCCCCTGACCCTGGCCGCTGCTGCGGCCGCCCCGGCGCCGATGGAAGAAATCGTCGTCACCGCCGGCTTCCGCGACAGCGGCCTGATGAGCAGTGCCGGCAGCGCCAGCGTGCTCGAGCGCGAGGTCATCGACGCTCGCGCGGCGCGTCATCTCGAAGACGTGCTCGCCGCCGCGCCCAACGTCAGCTTCAGCGTGGCCGGGTCGCGCGCGCGCTTCGTGCAGATGCGCGGCATCGGCGATCTCGAGCAGTTCACCGATCCCAAGCACTTTCCCGCCGTCGGCATCGTGCTCGACGGCATCGAGCTGTCCAACGTCGCCACCGGCGCCCTGCTGTTCGACACCGAGCAGGTCGAGGTGCTGCGCGGCCCGCAGGGCACCCGGTTCGGCGCCAGCGCGCTGGCCGGCATGGTCAACATTCGCGGTCGCGAGCCGGGCGACACCTTCAGCGCGGAGCTCAGCTCGGGTTATGGCAACCTCGACACCTGGCACGTCAGCGCGGCCGCCGGCGGGCCGCTCACCGAATCCCTGCGCGCACGCGTCGCGATTCGGCAGTTCGCCTCGGACGGCTTCACCGACAACGCCTTCCTCGGCCGTGACGACACCCAGGACAAGGACGAGCTGACGCTGCGCGGGAAGCTGGTATGGGATCTGACCCCGCGCCTGAGCGCCGACCTGACCACGCTCTACATCGATGCCGACAACGGCTACGACGCCTTCTCGCTCGACAACACCCGCACCACCCTGAGCGACGAGCCGGGCCAGGACGACGTCGAGGCCGCCGCGCTCGCCGCGCGCCTGGGCTACGACCTCGGCACGGCAGGCCGCGTACAGGTGCTCTCCACGTATACCGACAGCGAGGAGGTCTACGGCTTCGACGAGGACTGGGTCTTCCGCGGCTTCTGCGACGGCGTGCGTTGCCCGCCGGCGTTCGAGTTCGCCAGCAGCGACACCGTCGAGCGCGAGCGCGACCAGGTTACCGTCGACCTGCGCTGGCTGGCCGAGGCCGGCCGTGCCGCGTGGGTCACCGGTGCCTATTTCCACCATCGCCAGGAAGACATGGCGCGCCAGCGCTTCGGGCTGTTCACCAGCGACTACGAAACGAATCGCTATGCGCTCTACGGCGAGCTCGAGTACGCCCTGGCCGAGGGGCTGACGGCGCGCCTGGGGATCCGCGGTGAGGCCTTCGACGACGCCTACGACGACAGCATCGGCGTGGCGACGCAGTCGAACGACACCTACTGGAGCGGTGAGGCGACGCTGGAGTACGCCGCGCGGCCGGATACGCTGCTCTACGCGACCGCCGCACGCGGCGCCAAGCCCGGCGGCGTCAACACCGGTGCGACATCGGTTGCGCCGTTCGTGGCGGCGCGCTTCCAGCCGTTCATCCAGCCGCGCCTGCGCTTCGACACCGAAACCCTGTTCAACAAGGAAATCGGCCTCAAGGGACGTTACTTCGACGAGCGCCTCGGCGTGCGCCTGGCGCTGTTCCACACCGAGCGCTCCAACGCGCAGCTCGAGAGCTGGATCTGGGACGCCAGCACCTTCGTTTTCGTCGGCCTGCTGGACAACGTCGACGACGCCGAGAACTACGGCGCCGAGATCGAGCTCGACTGGCGCCTGACCGACTCGCTCGATTTCGTCGCGCGCAGCGGCTGGCTGGAGACCAACGTCGAGTCGATGACGGTGTTCGATCTCGACCGCGACGCCTTCACCCAGCTCGATGATCGCGACCAGACCAAGGCGCCGCGCTGGCAGTACCACTTCGGCCTGCGCTGGCAGGTGCTGCCGGAGCTCGACGCCAACCTCGCCATCGAAGGCCAGAGCGAGAGCTTCTTCGGCTACTACCACAGCGAGAAGCTGGACGGTTACGCGCTGCTCAATCTCTCGTTCGCCTACCATTACGGCGCCGCCGAGCTGCGGGTGTGGGCGCGCAACCTGCTGAACACCGAGTACGCCGTGCACGGCCTCTACTTCGCCAACGATCCGCGCGATGGCTTCGCCGTCAACCGCGCCTACGAGCAGTTCGGCGAGCCGCGCGTGTACGGCTTCGAGCTCGCTTACTCGTTCTGAACCGGAGCGGCCGCGGCCGCGGAGGACCAGCCATGAAGATGACCGTCGAGATCAGCATGTACCCGGTGCGCGAGGACTACATTCCACCCATCGATGCCTTCATCGCCGCGCTCAACGCGTACCCCGATCTCGAGGTCGAGACGACCCCGACCTCGACCCGGGTGCTGGGTGACTACGCGCGCGTGATGGCGGTGCTGACCGAGGCCATGGAAGAGAGCCAGCGCAGCTTCGGCACGTCGGTGTTCGTGACCAAGTTCATCCCCGGCTACGAGGCGCGCTGACGGCCATGGCCGGTGGGGTAGCGGAGGCGATCGCGGCGATGTCGCCGTGGGAGATGCTGGCCGTCGCGCTTGCCATCGCCTACCTGCTGCTGGCGGCGCGCGAGCACATCGCGTGCTGGGCCTGTGCGCTCGCCAGCACGGTCATCTACACCGCGCTGTTCTGGAACGTGAGCCTGCTGATGGAATCGGCGCTGAACGTCTACTACATCGCCATGGCGCTGTACGGCTGGTGGGCGTGGCGGGGCGGCGCCCGCGGCGATCTCGCGATCAGCACCTGGCCGCTGCGCCGGCATGTGCTGGTGATCGGTGCGGTGCTGCTGCTGGCCGCGCTCAGCGGTACCCTGCTCAGCGCCTATACCAGCGCCGCATGGCCCTATCTCGATTCCTTCACCACCTGGGGCGCGGTGGTCACGACCTTCATGGTTGCACGCAAGGTGCTCGAGAACTGGATCTACTGGTTCGTCATCGACGGTATCTCGATCCCGCTCTACCTCGATCGCGGACTGCACCTGACCGCCCTGCTGTTCGCCGCCTACCTGGTGATCGTGGTGGTCGGCTTCGTCACCTGGCAGCGCGAGTACGCCGCCGCGCGCCGGCATGCCGCGGCGCCGGCCTGAGGCGCTGCTGGCGAACTGGCGCGGCGCCGGTTTGCCGTTCCGCCACCGGCCCGAGCTGCTGGGTGAGCTGCGCGGCGGACGCAGCAACCGCAGCTTCCTGGTCGCCGCCGATGGCGCCCGCTGGGTGCTGCGGCTGGACGCCGCCAACGCCGCCGCGCTGGGGGTCGATCGCGCACGTGAGGCCCGCATCCTGCGCGCCGCCGCGGCCGCCGGTCTCGCGCCCGAGGTGCTGGTTGCCGATCCCGGCCGCGGCTATCTCGTCACGCGCTACGTCGACGGCGTGCAGCGCGGCCCTGCCACGCTGGACGCGGCAACGCGCGAGCGCCTGCTGGCGCTGATCGCGCGCCTGCCCGCACTGGCGGTCGAGGGTCCGGTGCTGGATTACCACACCCACCTGGCTCGTTACACGCCGGACGGCGTACTGCCGGCGGCGCTCGCCGCACGCATCGCCACCATGGAGCACGAATCCCCGGCCGGCCTGGTGCACCACGACCCGACGCCGGGCAACGTGGTCTTCGCCGGTGACCAGCCGCTGCTGATCGACTGGGAGTATGCCGCCGGCGGCCGCGTGGTGATGGATCTCGCGGTGCTGGTCTGCGACTGGGGCCTGGCACCAGCGGCGGTGGCGGAGCGGGGCGGGGTGGCGGTCGCGCTACTGCATGAGGCCTGCCGCCTGTACCGCGAGATGTGCGCGCTGTGGGCCGCCAGCGTGGCCGCCCGCGGCACGACCTGAGTCAGTCGGCCGGCGGCACGCCGCCGTTCTCGCCGATGCGCGCGGCGAGCGCATCCCACAGCGCCTGCGCCGAGCTGCCGGCAGCGGCGAGGAGCTCCAGTGCCGTCGCACGCACCCTGGCCCAGGCCTCGCGGCCGGCGTCACGCGAGCGCTCCACGGTGGCTTCCGTCGCCTGCGTCAGCGTTGCCAGTGTCTCGCTCGCCAGCGCGCCGTAGTCGCTGCGCGCCGCGGCCAGGCACTGCGCATAGTCGAACGCGCTCGCCGTGTCGTAGAGCAGGTCGGCTTCCTCCTGCAAGGCCTGCTGCTCGGCGCAGTAGTCGTCCGCCTCCAGGCTCGCGACGGTCACCACCACCGCCGCGGTGCCGACCGTGGCCGCTGCCAGCCCGACCGCGGCGAGGCGCCTGGCCGAGCGCTTGACGACGCGTTTCGCGGCGCGCTGCTTCTTCAGCGCGTGCCGTGCCTGCAGCTTCTCGACCACCGCCTGCGCATGGTGCAGGCGGGCCAGGGTCTCGGCCGAGGTGTAGGCGAGGCCGAACAGGCCGAGCAGGCTCTGCGCGAACAGGGAGCCGAGCAGCACGCAGCCCCCGGCGGTCAGGGTGAAGGTGGTGGCGACGGTCTTGAACATGGCGGCTCCGGCGCGGATAGGCGCTTGCGCGAAACTGCGCTATTTTGCCCGCATCCTGTTCGTGCCGCGGAGGTCATGGCGATGGGCGTGCGCACAATCGTGCTCGTGACAGCGCTCGCCGGCGTGCTTCCGGCAGCGGCCATGGCCGAGCCGGCGGCGCCGGACGGCAAGGCCCTGTTCACCGAGCGCTGCGCGATGTGTCACGACCTCGGCGTGATCGCACCCACCGTGCAGCAGCTCCGCCGCCTGACGGTGGACGAGATCGTGGCCGCAACCTGGTTCGGCACCATGCAGCTGCATGCCAACGGCCTGACCCAGCCCGAGCGGCTGGCCATCGCGCGTTACCTCGGCCACGAGGGTGTGCCGCCGCCGCGTCCGCCGGGCGTTGCCGGCTGCGAGCTCGGTGCAGCGGCACGCGCCGGCGCCGGCGAGTGGCCCGGCTGGTCACGCGACAACCGCTTCAGCCGTTACCTGCCGGATGCCACGATGACGGCCGCGCGGGTTGCGCGGACCCGCCTCGCGTGGGCTCACCCGTTCCCCGAGTACGCCGCCTTCTCGAGCTCCGGCAACCCGGTCGCGCTGCGCGGCGGCACCCTCTACACGGGCAACCTCAACCACTGGGTCTACGCGCTGGACGCGGCCAGCGGCTGCGCGCGCTGGACCTTCCGCGCCGAGGCGCGGGTGCGCTCCAACGTGGCGCTGGGCGACGGCCTGGTGGTGTTCGGCGATCTCGCCGCCAATGTCTATGCGCTGGACGCGGCCAGTGGTGCGCTGCGCTGGCGCACGCGCGTCGACTGGACGCCCGGCGCGCGGGTGACGGGCAACGTGACCGTGCACGACGGCACCGTCTACGTGCCGGTATCCAGCCTGGAGGAAGTCGCGGCAATGAAGATGGACATGCCGTGCTGCACCTTCCGTGGCGCGGTGGTCGCGCTGGAGCTCGCCGACGGCACCCAGCGCTGGAAGACGCTGACCATCGACCGCCACGCCGAGTATCTCGGCACCAACGACATGCAGGTGCCCCGTTTCGGACCCTCCGGCGTGCCGGTGTGGTCCGGGATCAGTGTCGACGAGGCGCGCGGAGTGGTCTACGTCGGTAACGGCAACCAGTTCACCGAGCCGCGGGTCGCCGAGTCGGATGCCGTGATGGCGCTCGACATGCGCACCGGGGCCAAGCGCTGGATCAGCTCGCTGGCGCCGGCGCAGATGGACGGCGCAGACATCTACCACCTCGCCTGCGAAGCGTGGTGGGACCCGGAGCGCCGGAACTGCTCGCCGGAGAACCCGGCCGGTCACGGCGACCGCGACATCGGCGCACCGCCCGCGCTGGTCACGCGCCGCGACGGCCGCGACGTCATCCTCGCCGGCTCCAAGGACGGCATGCTCTACGCACTCGACCCGGACGGCGAGGGTGCGGTGCTGTGGAATATCCGCGTCGGCGCCGGCGGCGAGGTCGGCGGCATCGAGTACGGCATCGCCGCGGACGAGGACTACGTCTACGCGCCGGTCGTGGACATGAATGCCGACATGTCCTCGAACGGCTCGCTGACCGCGGTCGACCTCCTCACCGGCGAGCCGGCCTGGCGGGTGGAGGGCGTCACCCCGGCCTGCGAGAACAAGCCGACGCCACCGTGTGGCAATGCCTTCATCACGCCGCCGACGGTGGTCGGCGAGGTGGTCTTCGCGGGTCTCATCGACGGCACCCTGCGCGCCTACGCGAAACGCGACGGGCGCGAGGTGTGGCGCTTCGATACCGCGCGCGAGTTCGAGGGCGTCAACGGACGCCGTGGCCGCGGCGGCTCGCTCGGCAACGGCGGGCCGGTGGTGGTCGGTAACCGGGTTTACGTGACCAGCGGTTTCAACATGCTCAACGTCGGCCTGCCGGGCAACGTGCTGCTGGCCTTCGACATTCCCGAGTAGCCGCGCGCGGGCGCGCTCAGCCGTTGACCGCGTGCAGCCATTCCTGGGGGGTGGCGGGCAGCGGCTGCGCCGAGTTGCGCGCAATCTCGCGCAGGGCCTTGCGTGAGCACTGCGCGTGCCAGTCGTTCTGCGCCTCGATGGTCCGCGGGGCGGCGGGACCGCTGCGCGCCTGGGCCGTGGTCCAGTCGACCGACAGCGCCACGCAGCGTTCGAAGTGGGTGTTGGAGATCCCGGGGAAGGGCGAGGTCACCTCGGTACGTTGCTGCATCCAGGCCCAGGTCACCATGGCGCCGAAGCTGAGCAGGACGGTGGCGGCGATGATCGGCCACGGCGTGCCCATGCGGTGCTCGCACAGCGGGCAGTCGTTGGCCAGCACCGAGACTGGCTCACGGCATTTCGGGCAGGCGCGGGTGCGGATGTTGCGATGCGCCCGGAACGAGCGCCGGCGGCGTTCCTTCTCCTTCTGCCGCGCGGCCTTGTCATAGCAGGCGCCGCAGCGCGGACAGGTATCCTGCCGCGCACGACGGTTGTCGTTGACGTGCCGGATGTAGCGGCAGTTCGGGCAGCGTTGCCAGTCCCCCATGAGTCCGGCCTCCTACCAGCACTCACCCGCGTCGGTGCCGGTCGCCGACTTGGCGCCACTGGAGTTCACCGTCAGGGCGTTGCAGGCGGTGTCGTCCGCCTGGGCCCCGACCGGGGTCGCGCGCATGGCGTAGCAGCTCGTGATCGGGCAGCCGGCGGTGGCGGCGTCCACGGTCAGCGTGTAGTAGCCGTTCTCCGAGGTCCCCGACAGGTCGAGCGCGGCCAGCGAGCTGGCATAGGACTTGTTGTCGAGGAAGAACTGCTCCTGGCGCGAAGCCGCGTCCAGCAGCTCGACACGGGCGTCGGCACGCGCCGTGCGGATCGCCTGCTGACGATAGCTGGGGTAGCCGACCGCGGCGAGGATGCCGACGATGACGATCACGACCAGCAGCTCGACCAGGGTGAAGCCGCGCGTCCGGGCGCGGCGGGTGTTCTCAGCGTTCATACCAATACGTTCTCCACGAGGTCGCGGCATTGACCTTCTGAATGTTCTGTCCGGATTCCTGGCCCTGAACCAGCACGTAATCGTCGCCGACCGGCACCACCTCGACCGGGATGCCGCCGCTGGCGAGCTGGTCGGCGCGGTCGAGGGTGAGGCCGTTGGTGTCATTGGCCAGGTTGTAGTTGTAGATGGCGGTGCCGTCCTGCAGCGATACCGCGTACTGCAGGCCGCTGCCTTCACTCAGGCCGCAGGCGCCGGTCGCGGCGCTCGGCATGAAGGTGGTAAAGAAGATGGTGCCGCCGATGGTGATGGCGTTGGCCAGGTTCTTCTCGCCGTCAGTGGTGAGACCCATGCGCCAGCCGTGCAGGGAGAGGTTGTTCTGCGTGGTGGCGTCGCAGTTTCCGGCGGCCACGCAGTCGACCGTGAGGTCGGCGAGATCGGTTGGATCCAGCGGTGTCGACGACGGCATGCCGCTGACCGTGTTGCGGTCCTTGATCATGAACATCCAGTTCTCGACCTGGTCGTCGAGCGGGTCCTCGCGGTCGCCGGAGCCAATCACCACGGCATCGTAGTTGCCGTTGCCGTCGCGCGTCTGCACGACGTCCGGGCGGTTGAAGAAGCGCAGGTCGTTGTCGGACGAGGAATCGAAGTGGCGGCCGGCGTCGAGCAGCACGCTGAGCGTCCAGGCGCTGCGGTCGGTGCCCGCGACGTCGCCGCGCCACACGCGCCCGCCGGTGTCGCCGAAGTAGAGCCGATCGATGAGGCCGTCGCCATCGGTGTCACCGGCGGCGATCTCCGCCGGAATGCTGTCGTCGAGCTCGGGGTGGGTGTAGGTGTTGCTGCCCGCCGTCCAGGATTCGCTACCGCCGAGCACGGCTTTCCACAACAACGCACCGGTGACGGCGTCGACGATGTAGACCGCGTTGCCTTCGTCGTCGTCGCTGCCCGCGGTGCCGTTGCGGTTGGCGGCGTCCTTGCCGAGGTCGCCGGCGTTGTCGCCGTCGTCGTCGCCGTTGTAACCGCCGCCGAAGATCAGCACCGCCTGCGCGCCTGAGCCGACGTTCATGGTGCCGACCACCGGCGTCGACCAGGTCTGGCCGAGCTCGGTGAAGGCGGCGTCGGTCTTGCTGATCGACCACAGGAAGGCGGGGGCATCCGGATCGGTGATGTCCAGCGCGTAGTAGGACTTGCCGCCGCGGCGCAGGCCGACGAAGGCGTAGACCTTGTCGCCGTCAGCGCTCTCGATGTTGCCGTCGAGATCGTTGTCGAGCGTGTAGACCACCGGCGATCCGTCGAAGCTGATCGGGTGCACCGGGGTACCGGTCTGCGCCAGGCGCAGCCGATCCTGGGCGGCGAGTGCCTCGCGCGGCATGAAGCCCCAGGTCTCGCTGCCGTCCTGGTCGCCGGCGGTGGTGGTATTGGTGAACATGTGCAGCATGCCGTCGGTGGTCGCCATCAGGATGCGGATGTCCGGGTTGCCGGCGCTGTAGCCGCCGCGCGCGCCGTAGTTGATCGGGCGCGGGCGGGAATGCAGCGGATCGCCGAGATACCAGCTGCGCATGGTGGTGGTGTCGGAGATGTCGATTGCCGCGAGACCGCGTACGAAGCGCAGGTCATTGACTGCGCGGTCCTGCTCGGCGCTGGTGGCGCCGGTGTAGGTGCCGGCCGAGGGCGGGGTGTCCCACTCGGCGGTGAGCTCGTCCCACAGCAGCGCGGCGGTGGCGGCGTCACCATCCAGCTCGCGCAGGCCGTCGACGACGTCGCTGGCGTCCTCGGTGAAGAGGTGGCGTGCTCCCAGGGTGGCGTTGGTCAAGCCCGGCGCGCCGCTGACGAAGCCCGGTATCTTCTGCCCGGCGCCGCCGCGCTGAATGGTGCGGCCGTCGGCCCCGGCGACCTCGTCACCGGTCGGCGCCGGCAGGGTCAGGGGATCGGTCCAGTAGGTCACCGCGCTGCGCTTGAGGCGACCGTCGATGTCGATGCCGTTGATGCCGTTGGCGTCCTGCAGCTCGGGGTCACCGGTGACGGCGTTGTCGCCGATGGTGACCTTCTTCAGGTTGCCCGGCCAGAACGGCAGGCCGTTCTCGTCGGCCTCGAACAGGGCGAGGAAGACCTCGTTGATGATCTGGGCGCGGTTGAACACGTTGACCGGCACCGAGGGCGCGACGAAGGTGGTGCTGACACTGAGAATGGAGTCGAAGATGTTGCTCAGCGTGTCGATCAGATCCTCGGGGTCGTCGCTCAGCGCGAGCGGCACACCGGTGCCGCCGGCGGCGGCGTAACCGGTGGTGGTGTTGTTGATCTTGGTCGGGTCGACGACGAAGTACGAGACCACGTTCTGCTGGCCGTCGATGTCGCCGACGGTGCCGAAGGTGCCGTCACCGAGGTCGACGTCGTTCATGTACTCGATGACGGTGTCGAAGCTGTTGTTGTTCCCGGAAAGGTTGATGCCGGCCATGCCGCCGTTGGCCTTGGTCTCCTCGATCGCGTCGTCGGAATCGTCCTCCTGCTGCGAGACCTGGAACATGAGGTTGATGACGAAGATGCGCGTGCACTGGGTGGCGACGTCGAGCGGGCTGACGTAGCGCACGTTGTTGCCGCTGCCGGTCTCGATGCCGGTGTCCCAGGCCAGTGCCGGGATGTCGACGTCCAGGTTCTGGTTGTCGTTGGGGCCGTCACCGAAGTCGACGAAGCCGTTGTGGCCGTTGTAGATGCCCTGCCCGGTGAGGTAACGGAACAGCTCGTAGTACACCTCCTTGCCCTGGTAGGGATGTGACTCGTTGCCCTGGGGCATGGGAATGGCGTCGAGCAGGTCGGCGAACTCGACCTTGTCGGCATCCTCGCCGGTGCTCTGCCAGGTGTCCGGGTCGTCGCTGCCGGCAGACATAGAGCGGAAGCCGAGCGGGATGTAGGCGCCGTTGGAGCACTTGTTAGACGGCGGGAAGCCCTCGCAGTTGTTCTTGTTCGAGTGGTTCAGCATGAAGCCGATCCTGACCCCGCCGAGCGGGTCGATGACCTTCTTCAGCACCGCGCGCAGGACGTCGAAGAAGGTCGTCGAGCTGCCGCTGCCGGCCGCGTTGCCGTCGGTCAGGTAGCCGTCGGCACGCAGGTCGTCGCAGTAGCTGCCGGCGGCGCAGGACACCGTCGAGCCCAGGTTAGGGCGCCAGTCGAGCACGAACATCACCAGCGGCTCGCTGCCCACCGGGGGCGAGGGGTTGAGGTAGATGTCGGTGTCGTCGGCGGTGGTTGTTAGCGGTGCCGCGGCAAGCGTCAGCACGAGACCGCCGGCGAACGCGCGTACGCGTCTACAGATCAGGTTTTGCATCAGCATTTGGGTCCCAGAACCAGGTAGCCTTGTCGAATCGATGAGCGCCCGCGTCCGGTTGCGATGCGATCCACGTCGGCAGCGACGCGGAATGAAAAAGCGGAGTAAGCCAGCATGCTGGTGCCCATGCCGATGCGCGGCGGCAGCGCGCAGTCGGCGGTGCGCTCGGCCGCGGCGTCGATGCTCTCACCGGCGACGGTGTCGGCGGCGAACGGCGTGCCGGAGAGCGTGACCGCCGCGGGGCTGTCCAGCGGCCCGGTCATGGGCAGGTTGTCGGTGTCCGAGATGGCGAAGTCGACCGCTGCCTGGGCGGTCTGGAAGGCGTTGATCTGCTCCTCCACCGTGCGTGCGAGGCGCAGGCCCATGGACGAGGAGTCGACGCCG
The DNA here is from genome assembly GCA_041984235.1 of Gammaproteobacteria bacterium. Classification (GTDB taxonomy): domain Bacteria; phylum Pseudomonadota; class Gammaproteobacteria; genus JBHIYN01. The sequence continues at coordinate 14,898 of JBHIYN010000020.1, read as the reverse complement.
GCGACGGCGATCAGCGTGAGCGAAGCGAGCATGACCAGCGCGATGACGAGCACCGTGCCGGATTGCCGCCTGGGCATAGCGTAGCGGGGCATGGCGGGCCTCCTGTCAGTTCAGCGCCGCCAGGTTGGCGGGATTGCGCAGCCTGACGGTGGTGCTGAACACGCGGCGATAGAAGCCGTCGTTGGGCGCGGCGATGCTGAGGTCGCCGAGCGTGTAGGTCTTGGTGTTGTCGTAGTGCGCATCGGCAGCCGGTGCGCGCACCAGCACGTGCACGCGCGCGGTAACGACCTGGGCCATCTGTGCGGCGCTGGGGTTGGCGAGGTACTGATTGGCGACACCGTCGTCGTCGCTGTCGACGCCGAACTGCACGTAGAGCTGCTCCACGCCCTCGGCCAGGCACTCGTCGCTGGTGACTGCGGTGAAGGCAGTGCCGTCCAGGCTCAGCCGGCACAGGAAGGGCGTGCCACCGTTGTCCTGGATGAAGTACAGGCGCGGCGCGTAGGCCCAGTCGGCGAAGCCGGTGCCGGGCGCGGCGGTGACCCCGGCCTCGTACTCGATGAAGCTGCCGGTGGAGCCGTTGGTGCGCACGTAAACGGTATCGTCTGCCTGTCCCGAGGTCAGGCCGGCGCCCTCGGTGTGCTTGAGGGCGAGCTGGTTGGTGTTGGCGCGCACGCTGCCGGTCAGTGCCGGGCAGGTGCCGGTGCCGAGATCGAACTGGGTCACCGCCGGGCTGGTGGTGGTGTTGTTGGCCTGGATGGCGGTGGCGCCGTCGAAAAGATCGATGTCGCAGTCCTCGCCCGCGCTCAGCGCGGTGGAGATCGCGCCCGGGTCCAGCATCTCGCCCCAGAAGGAGATCATGCGCAGGTCGCGCGCGATGACGTCGACGGCGAAACGCCCGTTCTCGACCATGCGCAGGTAACGATCGTCCTGCGCGTAGCTGCGGCTGCCCTGCACGTAGAGCGAGCCGACGCCGCTGGTGATCAGCAGGCCGAGCGTGATCGCGACCATCAGCTCGATAATGGTGACGCCGGCCTGGTGGTGGCCCGGATGTCGTTGCATGGCGTTCACTCGACGAAGGTGTCGACGACCAGCACGCGGCGCATGACGTCGGCGTCGCCGCTGTCGTCGTAGCGGCCGCTGCCTGCGCCGCAGGCGTTGATGGTCGGGTTGGACAGGCGCGCCATGCCGCGCCAGGCGAGCGCGACGGTGACGTAGCCCGGCGTGGTCGCCGGACCGGTCAGGCACACGGTGGGGGAGACCAGGCCGCCAGTGTTGCTGGTGCCGCTGGTTTCGGCGACGCCGGCCAGCGCCTGCGAGAATTCGTAGAGGTCGTACATGGCGAGCGTGGCCGCGTCGCAGCTCGCGCCGGCGCAGTCGGTGGCGGTGATGCCGTCGCCCACGCTCAGGGTCAGGGTGCGCCCGACGCCGGCGTTGGTGTAGACGGTGAGCTGGTCGCCGTTGGCGCGAATGCGTTCGAGCAGCTCCTGGGTCAACAGCGTCGCGGTAATGCGCTGCACGGTCTCGAAGTTGGTGCGCTTGCTGATCACCTGCAGGCCGGCGATGCCGAGCATGGCCACGGCGAGCACGAACAGCGCGACCAGCACCTCGATCAGCGAGAAGCCGCGCGTCCGTCGCCGGCCGGGACGGGGCGGGTCGATGTGCCTGCCGCGCATGACGGTTACCCGCTCGGCGTGCAGTCGCTGATCGGGGCGCCCGCGGAGCCCTGCTCCAGCGCGGGCCGGCCGACCAGGGCGACGTTGATCTCGCGTCCGAACGCTTCGCCACGATCGTCGCAGAAGGCGTATCGCGCGGAGCCGGACTCGTCCAGCGTGCCGTCGCCGTTGTAGACCAGGTAGTTGTTGCCGGTGCCGTTGGAGCGCACGCTGACCTGGGCCGGTGCCGCCTGGCCGACGTGCAGCAGGATGTCGGTGCCGAGGTTAAAGGTGTTGTTGGTGTCCTCCGCCACGAACACCAGCCAGCCGCTCGACCAGTCGCGGTCGTTGCCGCCGCAGGTCGGGGTCAGCGCCAGGGGATCGGCGCTGCGGCAGAGGATGACGCGGCTGCTGCGCTTGATCGCCTCGCTGCGCGCGAGCGCTATCGACCCCATGAGGTCGATGGCGTGGCCGCGCATGGCCGAGTTGCGTACGAACTCGCCCATCGAGGGCACGGCGACCGCGCTCAGCGCGGCGACGATGGACACGGTCATCATCATCTCGATGATGGTGAAGCCGCGAACCTGGCGATGCGGTGATGTGTGGTGCACTGACGGCGCTCCTGTGCGTGTCTCGCGCAGGTTGTCGGGCCGTACTGTCACAAACTTTAGCGACTGCAAGGCGCGCCAATCAGTGTTCTGCGACCGCGATAAACCTCTGAACGGCCGGTAAAACAAGGGGTTGAGCGAGCTATCAAAACGGGCGCATCGCAGCGTGTTTTGTGCGACGCGGCACATTTTCGGGCGGCACGGCCCTGCGTCGTACGCTGGTGAGCGGCGCCGCGGTCGCCGGACGGCACCGCATGGTTCGTGCGCCAGCGCCCGCTTCGGGCCGCCCGGGCTCAAGCCGGGCGAGGTCGCGCCGCTACAGGCAACAGGCTCACTTGATCATCGTTGTGACGGCCGCGCCGGCCCCCGGCAACGCACCGGTCCAGGCACGCCGAGCGCCGCCGTCGCGCTCCCCTGCACGGAGGGTTTCATGAACGGATTACTGACCTTTTCCTGGACGGCCGGCCTGGCCCTCACGGTCGGCTCGCTGGCCCTCAGCAGCCCGGCGCCGTGGATCTACCTGGGGCTGGGTTTTCTCGGCCACGCCGCATGGCTGCTCTCGCGTGAGCTCGGCCGCATTGCGCGCCGCAGCCGGCGCGAGATCAGCCTGACCGAGTTCGCGGTCGAGATCGGCATGAACCTCGAGGGCCGCGGCCTCGGCGGCGAGCTGCAGGCGGGACCCGGCCGCAACTAGCGCGCCACGCACCTTCCCGCACGCCGCCGACGTGCCGGCGGCCAGCCGCGCACGACGGCCTACCGCCCGTTGGCGCACTGCCAGGCGCGGATGCGCTCGCTGAGGTCCGCCTGGCACGACTGGAACAACGCCGAGAACCCGGCATTGCTCGCGGCCGGCGTCTCCGGCATGCGGCGGCGGAACTTCTGGTAGGCCGGGCTGGCGAAGACCTGCGCCAGCGCTTCGAGCTCGGCCTGGTCGAGGTGAGCGGCGTAGCTGCGGATCTCGAGATCCGCGCAGGCCCCGGATTCCACGATCTCCAGCATGGACCCGGTGAGTACCTCACGCACCGGCTCCAGCTCCGGTGAGCGGGCGATCATGACCGTCACCATCTGCTCCGTCACGGCCCGGTTGTCCTGCACGTTGGTGGCATCGTAGAGGTGCTTGGCGACCGCGTAACGGGGATCGGTTGCGACGGCTGCCGCGTTGAGGCAGAACAGGGCGGCGAGGCACAGGCTCGTTATTCTCGTGAGGCGGGTGTCTCCCTGGTGCTGGCGCGGGTCAGTTGATGCCAGCCTGCACTAGCGAAGCCCCAGTACCGTAAGCGCGATCACCAGCGCGGCCAGCGTGACGATTTCGAGCGCGGCCAGCGGTGTCAGCCGCGCACCACCGCGCAGACGCCGGCCGTGCCACACCAGCAGCAGGCCGGGCACACCCAGCAGCATCACCGGCAGCCATGCCCCGGGTTGTGCCAGCAGCGGCCCCGGACCTGCAGCGCGCGCGAGGAACCATGCGCCCAGCCAGGCACCGACGGCGGCCAGCTCGCACACGCCCAGCGTGGTCGCGGCGAGGCCGACCAGGCGCGCGGCGCGCGAGCGCTTTTGCGGGCCCGCCGGCGCGTGTATCGCCATCAGCGGTAGCGCCGCCTGAGCAGCGCCAGGATCTGGTCGCGCGCGGTGTGCGCCTGCAACCACTGCCGTGCTTCGGTGAAGCGGGTGTAGTCGTCGCCCAGCACTGATGCGAGCGTGCGCGCGTGACGGTCGGCCCCGCTCTCGCGCTCGCCGCCCTCGTGCAGGTAGGCCAGGATCGAGCTGCGTTCCTCGTGCTCGTCCAGCCAGTCGCGGAAGGCATCGACCTGCGCGTAGTCGGGCCCCAGCGCATCGCGCAGCGGGTCCGCCGGCGGCGCGTCCCGCCAGCGGCCGGCGAGCTGCGCCAGCATGAGGTCGCGCGCCGGGTGCGCATCCAGCCACTCGACCAGTGCGCGATAGGTCGGGTACTGCGTTCCCAGCAGTTCGTGAATACGTGCCGCTTCCATGCGCGCCGTGTCGCCGGCGCGCACCCGCCGCTGCCACGGCTGCGTGACCACTGCCGCGAGCTGGCCGGAGGCCGCCAGCGCTTCGACCAGCGCCCACTCGCCGCCGTCCAGCCACAGCTCCTCGCAATGTGCGCAGTAGTCGAGGCGATTGCCGACCGCCTCGCCGATGCGGTACTTGGTCATGATCCGTTCGCACTTGGGGCAGCGGATGGCCTCGGCATGATCCGGTACCGGCGCAGCCGCGGGGAGTTGTTCAACGGCCGCGGACGCGTTGACGGCGCGGCCGTCGCGCCAGCCGCGGTAAGTGACCAGGCTGAGCAGCACGCCGCCGCAGGTGTCGCAGCCGTGCGCCGGCAGGCCGTCGGCGAGCAGGGTGTGGCGCAGGGTCGCGGACGGACAGGTGGGGCAGGCGGGCATGGTAATCGGGGTCGGGCGCGTCGGTGCGGGGTCAGGGCGCGAGCGTACCCCCGGGCTCGCGGGCACGCACGCGGCGCGTGCCGGCCCGCGGCTCAGCGATACGTGCGGCCATCGTGCTTCAACCAGCCGTCCTCGTGCCGGCCCTGCGGATCGTGGTGCGTCCAGTGCACCACGCCGCCGCGTTCGTTCCACTCGTACTCGCCGTTGAAGCCGACCCGGTCACCCCGTTCCAGCCCCGCGATGCGCGGCGCCAGGTCGATGTTGTGTGCGACCAGCACCGTGTGCCCGCCGCCGACGTCGAGGATGAAGCGCTGGTGGCGGCTGCCTTCATTGTCGTCGGCCAGCACGCGCACTACCGTACCCTCGCCGCTGACCTGGGTGTCGCCGCGGCGCGCTGCGTAGAGGGCAGCGAGATCGGATGCCGGAGTCGAAGCGGCCGGGTTCGCACCTGGCGCAGTGGCGGGCGGGGATCCGGAACTGCCGCCGAGATACGGGTTGCCGAAGTAGAGCGCGGCCAGGATGACCGCGGTAGCAATGGGCAGGGGACGGGAGCGTTTCATGGCGGGCTCGGCCGGGGCGGATCGGACGCGGCCAGACTAAAGCGCGGCGAGCCCGTGCGCAAAGCCGGCGGTCACGGCCTTACGGTGACGGCCGGCTTGGCGGCTCTCGGGGATCCCTGTCGCAGGCGGAACAAAAAAAATGCCGGGGGGCGTGTCGCCCCCCGGCATGGGTGTCGTGCGACTGGCGCCGGTCCACGCTACGCGCGGGCCGGAGCGGCGGCTCAGCCGCGGCGCCGGCGCGTCAGCAGCAGGCCCGGGATGCCGCCGGCGAGCAGCAGCGCGCCGGTCAGCGGCTCCGGCACGGTCGTGGCAACCGAGAAGTTGTCGAAGGCGTGGAACAGGCCCCCGCCGCGGGAGACGATGTCGAACGAGGAGAAGGCCATGTCGGCAGACGCAATTACGCCGATAAAGCCGAGGGTGCCCGACCCGACATCGAGATCGGTCAGGCCGATGGAGGTGCCGCCGACGAACAGCTCGGCGCGGTCATCCGAGTTGTCGTAATTCAGGTAGTCCACACCGAAGGCCAGGTAGGTGGCACCGAGGCTGACGGTGACACTGTGACCATCGTTCAGCGGTTCGAGGTCCAGCATGGTGGTGCCATCGACGCCGGAGCCGGAGCCGCCGGGGACATCGAGCGGGGTGGCATCGATTTCGACTTCACCACCGCTGTTGTTGTGCGTGAAGGTAAGCGCGCCCACCGTGGTCGAGCCGCCGGTGAAGTTGACGTCCGAGACCACCGAATTGAGGTCTTCGGTGACCACGCCGGATACGGCCGCTTCCCAGGCCGCGCGGCTGGTGTAGGTGACCAGGGTTGCCTGGGCGGACAGCGAGGCCAGCGCGAGCACACCCGCGATGGCCGAGGTTCCCGCAATCCGGTAGAGCGATGGGAATGAACGCATGACGAATCTCCTTGAATTTGCCTGGTTCTCCGGTACCCCGTAACGCGATTCCTGGGGGCGCGTATCAGGGCCGGTGAACGCGGGACATAGGCCGGGCCGCGGTGACATTCACCCACCGTGGCGTCGATTTCAAAACCTGTAAAGCAAATTTCACGCCGAAGGGCAATTTCCCATTAATTACAGGCAGATAATAGATTTCGGATGCAACGCGCCGGCGATTTTGTAAAGATTCCTGACAGTTGCCGCCGGAAATCGGGGCCGGGCAGTCTCCCGGGACCGCCCCGGACGCCGGGAGCGGCCTGAAAATCAAATAGACTTCAGCGGGTTAAGGCTTTCCTGGGCCGGAAACTCCGGTGTAAAGAATTCTGGAATCGGGCCTGCCCGAACGTCTCCGACGGCGTTTGAGCCGCCGGTTATAGCGCGTGCGCCTCAGGCGATCGCCGATCCGAAGCGCACGTGGTCCCGCGCCACCGCGGACTCGACCACGCCGCGGGCGGTGCCGGACAGCAGCCCGCTGAGGCGCGCCCGCGCGCCGATGTCGGTGGTGCCGCGCCCCGTCCTGTTCGCCACCTCGGGGTCGTCGAGGTCGTAGCTGTCGGTCTGCATGCCGCTGTCGGCGTCGCCCTGGCTGTCGGTGTAGCCGGCGCCGCCGAGGCGCATGCCGCGGCCCACGGTCTCGTAGTCGAGGCGCAGGGTGCCGGCCGCGCCGGTCAGCTCGAAGAAGCCGCTGCGTGCTTCGCGGGTGTGCGGGTCGAAGCGGAAATCGTAGGCGGCGACCTGCAGGTGCTCGTTGCGGCCGTCCGGCCAGGCAATGCCGCCTTCGCTGTACATCACCGAGCCATCGGCGCGCTCCTGGTGCAGGACGTTGATGCAGCAGCCGTCGCACTCGAACACCAGCCAGTTGTGCAGGCGCAGGCGGCGCGAGCGCATGCCCCAGGTGCGATCGCGGATGCACAGGTAGTCGTCGTCCAGCGGATTGCCGGAGAAGGCGCTCAGCTGCCAGCGTCCGGCGGCCACCACGTGCTCCCAGTGATCCCAGGGACCGTCCGGCTCCGATGCCGGGACGATGATCGGCGTGTACTGGTAGGGGCGGGTGAGGGCGCCGTAGTCACCCGCGAAGGTTCCGGCATCGGCCGCGATGCGTACCGCCCAGTGCGCCATGGGCGTGACGCAGTGCAGGGCGAACGGCACGGCCGTCTCGCCGGCAGACAGGCTGCGCGGCAGCGGCTGGCAGGCGCGCACGTTGATCTGCCGGTCGCCCTCGAAGCGGCAGAAGTAGCACTCGGCGACGCCGCGGCGCGGGTAGATGCCCGCGCCCAGCACGGCCGCGATCGCGCCGTCGCCGCGCAGCACGTTGAAGTAGTAGCGTTCGGCCCAGCCGGCGGGCTCCGGCTCGTTGGCGGCAAAGGTTCCCGGCAGGTGGTGCACCGGCAGGTCGTCGTACGGACTGAGGCCGTGCAGCTCGGCGTCGGCCGGTGGTCGTTGCAGGACGTCGATGCCGGGAAGGGTGCTCATGAGGGGAGGGCTCCGTGCAGGGTGTCGTTCGGTTCCGCGGGTGCGTGGCGGAATGGAGCCGGGCGCGGGTCACCCGGGCGAGCGAAAGTAGCAAATGGGTCGGCACCGATCGAGGCGCCGCGCGAGCGTCCGGCCGGCCGAGGCGCGAACCGCTCCGTAGCCGTCCGTCGTCGTACCGTGCGCGGCGTCCCTAGCCGGGCGAGCCCGTGTCCTGCTGCCGCATCAGCGAGGGCGGGCCCGAACGCAGACGCTCCGCGTCCACGGGCACGAACGCGCCACCGATGCGTTCGAGCAGCAGGCCCGCGTTCATCGCGGCGCCTTCGCCGCCGGCGGCCTTCATGGCCGGAAAGCTCGCCAGCAGGTTGTCTGCCGCGCCCTCGTACACGTGCGCCGGATCGCCGGGCCAGGGTGGCAGCTTCGCGCGTGCCTGCGCGTCCAGGTCCTTGAGGAAGTGCCGCGCCTGCGGCGCCATGCGTTCGATGTCGGTCAGGCCGGTGAAATCGCGGTACGCGGCGACCTGCGAGACCACGATGCAGCGCTCGTAGAGCGGATGGTCGCCGAACAGCAGCGTCCAGCACGCGGTGCAGTAGTAGCGCGTGGTATCGGCGCCTGCGTAGTTCAGCAACGCGCCGACCTGCTCGATGCCGGTGGCGACCTCGAAATCGTTCGGCAGCCAACAGCAGTCCGCGCAGTTGTCCTGCGGGTACTGCGGCCCGCCGCGCTGCGTCGAGTACCACAGCGCCGAGATGCAGTCATGGCAGCAGCACTGGTGACGGAACAGCTCCCGGGTAACCGGGAAGGTGACGCGGACGGTGCCGCATTTGCAGGTGAGGGTTGCCATGGTTCGCCTCGCGGACAAGCGCTCAGGTTAAACCAAAGGCGCGGGGTGGTTGAACAGGCGGTCTACGTGTTGCCGCGCACCGGGCCGCGTGCCGCGCGGCGCTACCAGCTCTCCGCCCAGTACACGATGCGCGGTGGCTGGCGGGAAATGGCCACGCCCGCGGTGCGGCCGTGATTCCACGGGAAGCCCTGCGTGGTGCCCGGCTGGGCGAAGAGGTAGTAGAGCGTGTAATGCGGCGGGAACCTGCGCACCTCGGCCGCGAGGTAGTACGGCGGCAGCGGGGCGGAGTCTGGCCCCTTTCCTTCGGCGCCCTCCCCGGTGTGTGCCGCCGGTGCGGCCAGGTCGACCACGCGCAGCGCCGCGGCCGCCGCCGTTGCCGCGTCGCGCGAGGCCTGCTCCGTGGTGACGTCCATTCCGAGCTGCAGGTGCGCGCCGCCCTGCAGGAAGCCCGGCGCCCATGACACCGCGACGTTGCGTGCCCGCTCGTCGATGCGCTGCGGGAAATGCGCGACCAGGTGTGACTGCCATTTCGCCAGGTAGTCGGCGTAATCGTCGACGTCCGTGCGCCGGTGGATCTGCCAGGCAATGTAGCCGGCGCTCAGCAGGTATACCGCGACGACCGCGGCGATGAAGCGGAGAATCGTGCGCCAGATACTCATGGGCCGGATAATGCCAGATCGTCGTACGGCCGAGGGGAGGCGGCGCGCGGGTTCGCTGGCTCAGCCAGGTCGGTGCGCTGTACGCGTGCGAAGAACCGGCCGTAGCGCGGGTGCGGGCCGCCGTCGCCGGGCAGGTCACGGCACGACGTGTGCAGCCAAACGCTCGGCGTCGTAATGGTTGTTGCGGCCTTCGTCCTCGTCCGTGGCCACCAGGCTGAAGCCGGCGGCAGTCAACAGTTGCACGTAGCGGTCACGCCCGAGCGAGCGACAGGCGTGCCCGGTCGTCACGTCCCGCCAGGTGCCGGCTTCGAGCGGCGCGGTGAACAGGAAGCGCCCGCCGGGCTCCAGCACCTCGGCCGCGCGCCGGATCAGGGCGGTCTGTTCCGGCTCCTCCAGCAGGAACACCAGTCCAATCGCGACCACGGCGCCGAAGCGGCGCCCGAAGCAGGTGCTCTCCAGCGCCCGCGCGCAGTCGACGGGAACGCTCGGAAAGCGCTGCCTGAACCGAGCCAGCAGCGTCGGCGAAGCGTCGATTCCCCACACGCGCAGGCCTTCCCCGACCAGGGTGCGGGTGACCGGAAAGCCCCCGCCGCAGCCGAATTCCAGGGTTTCCGTGCCCGGCGGCAGGGATTGCGCCCAGCGGCGGAGGATCGTCACGCCCACGGTGGAAGGGTCGCGCGCCTGCAGGAAGGCGCGCGCGTGGGCCTCGTAGAGCGTGGCGGCGTCCGCCGTCATGGTGCGGCTCTCCGGGCGGGGCAGGTCCCGCCTTCTTTCCGCGCCGGCACGGCGGGCGCTTGCTCAGGCGTCGAAGGTGCCACCGATGGCCGCGGTGTCGTTGTACTCGCGCAGGTAGCTGAGCCGACCGTCCCCGGCGAAGCGGAATTCCCACACGAATTCCATGTCGCAGCGTCGCCCCGTGGATAGCGCCCGGCCGTCCTTCTCGACCCCGGTCGCGGCCAGGATGCGCGATTCCGGATCGAACACGAAGTCGTGGAACACGAGCTCGCCGATTTCCCACGCCGCGGCGAGCTGGCCGAGGTAGCGCTCGAGCCCGGCGACGCCCTCGTAGCGGCCGCCAAAGGGTACGTGTGCCGGCAGGCGGTTCTCCCACACGAAGTCGTCCGTCATCATCGGCACGCAGGCCGGGAAGTCGGTCAGCAGGCGCTGCAGGTAGAGGTTGACGGTATCGATGGCCTGTTGCTTGTTCATGGTCGGATCCCGATCGGTGTGCAGGGCAGCCCGCGGGCGGGCGCGCGGGGGCAGGTGGCGCGTGCGCCTCAGTCGGCTTCGACGAAGCGCTGCTTCGCGAAGCCCTGCTCGTAGGGCGAGAGCGCGCGCACGTCGAGCTCGAGCAGCTCGAACAGCCACTCGTCCCCGGCGCGCACGTAGCGCTCGCGGTACTTCGCCACCAGCCACAGCGCGGCCGGCTCGTCGCCCATCACCATCGGCTGCCACAGGTCCCAGCGGCCGCTGGCACGGTCGCCGTCGACCTCGATGACGGGGTTGCTCACGTAGTGGTTGGCGAACGCCACCTGGCCCGAGATCGCGGCGAAGAACTCGCGGATCCCCGCGCGCGTCTCGGCGCGCCCGAACGGACCGCCTTCCCACACCCCGTTCTCGGTGAACAGGCTGGCGATGCCTTCCGGATCGTAGCCCTCGTCACAGAAGGCGCAGTAGCGGTGCTTGAGCTGCTTGATGCGCTCGACGTCGTAGAGCCACTGGACGCGGTCCTCGTGGGTCATGGGCGATTCCCCCGGGTTTCGACAGGCGCCATCATAACGCCGGGCGGCCGCAACGCAGGACGGCCGCATCTTCGTCTCTTGAACGGAACGACTGCAGGCAATCCCTGCATCACGAAAACCGCGCCACAGCACGCGCGCATCGTCCGGATTAAGGCTAGTATCGACCGCCTATGTCCTCACAGACGCAGTCGGCCGCGAAGATCCGGGAATGAACGTCAGGAAGGGTGCTCTGATCGTAACGGGCCTCGTGCTCGCAGGCGCCGTGCTGCTCGTGCTGAACGGAGACCGGCTGAAACCGCTTGTGTTTCAACTGGCCATGCCGACCGATTACTTCGAGCCCGAACGCGCCAGGCCCGACGCGTTCGTAACCATCGCGCCCGGCGTCTTCGCGTTCAGCCACGGATTCAACCGCAGCCTGGTGCTCGACTGCGGCGAGAAGCTCGCGGTGTTCGACAGCTTCAACGGTGAGCACGCGGCTCGCCTCGCCCAGATCCTGGCGCGGGAGCTCCCGGGCAAGCCGGTCGGCTGGGTCGTTTACTCGCATCATCATCTCGACCACATTCGCGGCGCGGGCGCGCTGGCGCCGGAGAGCGTCATCGCACACGAGGACGTGATGTCCTACGTGCGCGACTTCGACTACGTCGACGACGTACTGCCGGTCAGCTCCACCATCGCGGGCGATACCGAGCTCGTTCTTGGTTCGGTGCGCGTGCAGTTGCTCTACCTGCCGCGCTCGCACTCCGAAACCCTGGTGGCCGCGTACATCCCCGAGAAGAAGGTGCTGTTCCTGCCCGACCTCATGTTCAAGGACGCGGTGCCCCCGTTCGGCTTCCCCGACTGGTACTACCCCGGCTACATCCGTGCGCTGGATCGCTTGCTGACGCTGGACGCCGAGCATTACGTGCCCACCCATTTCGGCATCGGGCGGCGTGAGGACCTGCTTGCCTACCGCGAATTCATGGTGGACTTCCGCGAGGAGGTCCTCCACGCACTGGCGAAATACGACTACGACGCCGCCGACGGCAGCCACCTGCGCGAGGCCCTGAGAGCAGCTTACCCGGTGCTGGCGGCGAAGCACGGGGATCGGGCCGGTTTCGACGTGATGTTCATTCCGCACTTCGGCGGGCAGGCGGGGGGGGACTTACCTGGGGTATTGAGCGGGGTGGCATCCCATGCCAGAAAGTCCTGCTTCGGGCTTGTCGACCAGGTGGGGGAGCTTATGCCTTCCGCGGCAAACGACCGATCCGCGGAGGCCGGTCGAGCGTTCGTACGGTGCTGTTCATGGCCATGATGTCAGCCATTCAGCACAACCCGAAATTTCGAGCGCTCTACCGCCGCATGGTCGATGCCGGCAAGCATAAGAAGGTCGCTATCACCGCTTGCACGCGTCGCGTGCTCACCACCCTCAATGCGATGGTCAGGGACGACAAACCGTGGAACGAAAACTATGCCTAGTGGGTTGACGGGGGATCACAGTCGCTTGTTAGGCAGATTAGTTATAGCTACCCTTCCGCTCCGATCTCAAGATAGCGCATTAGCTCAGTCCAGGAGTTCGTCACATACTGGGCGCCGGCACCGTAAGCATCGGTTTCTACGATTCTGGAACGTGATGAGAACACAACAATTGGGGTTGGAATATTCGATTGGCGCAGTGACTTGATCAGATCCAATCCGGCGGTGATGTTTTTAATTGTGCTTCCCGGTTCGGTTCTTCCCATATCGGTTATTACGACTGAATACCTGCCAGTGGCGGCCGCAACCTCCGCTTCTCTCGTCGACAACGCTATATCTACTCGGACACCTGTTCTTCTCATTTTTTCAACGAGGATTGCATTGTTCTGGGGATGGTCGTCTACCCATAGCACCGAGGTGACCTTAGTGCCGATGTTCTCCCCTTCCGGGAGCCTCGAGATGCCCCCGGTACTGATGGGGCCACCATTAGCGGACCGGGGTTCGAGTGCGGAAACTCGTGTCCGTAATTCTTCAAGATCATTCCAGACATCCTCTACCAGACTGTTTTGTTCTTTCACGACATCGGAGATCGAGACCTCAAGGTCCCCAATTTTCACAGTCAAACCGCGGTCTTGAATTACATTCTTTATCGGGTCATAGAGGAAGAACAGTGCGGTGGCGAGAATGGCAGGCCAAGTCAAAGCGGCAAGCGCTCGAATAACGTCTGCTAATCCGGTTAGCATCGATTTTCCCTCCCTAGAGAACGGTGGCGCGGTCACGAGTTCTGTATCTGCCTAACGTCGCGATAACCGGCGCTTGACGGCGACCGACCGGAGCGGTAGCGCAGGGAGAAAGCGGTCAAGCGTCTGAGTTGATCGCATTGTTAGAGCCATCACATTGGACTCTTAAACGGGGAATGACTATTCCTGTATTCCGGGGGTTCTGCTTTCGGGTTGTACGTAATTGCTCTGTCGTCCTTTTGCACCCTTGCCCCCAGAATGTCTCGAATTTCTCCGAGCCCCCAAACAGTAGCAAGATCGCTCGTCATGTTTCGGTAGACTGCATTGAAGCCGCCCGGTGCAGATAGGTCTCGCAAGAATTCTGGGATCGGCACCTTGATATCGAATTCCGGCAATGGAGGAAGATTCGCCACCGCGGCAGCTGAGTTATAGATCTGCACTAAACGTGTCATAGGCAAGCCTTGCGCAGTCGCAATACCGTACGTATCTCTTATTGCAACCGATGCTTTATCTATGTCCGCTACAATTTTGGCGACCGCTTTGTTCGCGCCGGCTATATCTCCTTGGTCAAACGCATTACGCACTGCGCGGAGTTGGTCTCTAGCCTCGACGAACGCCGGTTCATTTCTAATCTCTAGCGCCAAATCCACGATAGTTGCGGGGTCGCCAGTCTCCCGCGCTAACCACGCGCAGAAAACCGGCAAATCAATCCTCGTTGCTGCCGCGAGCCCGGCGTTCTGAATAGCAAAAGTATCCTCGCTTAGGGACCTCGAGAACGACTCCACGATCTGACGAGGAAAGTCATAACCATACCCACACGTAGCCGAGAGGTAGTATTGCTGGTACGCCTGCCGAATCGGGTACAAGAACACATCCGCCTGCAAGTGCCGGCCGGCCAAGGAATAGTAGATAGAGCGATTTGCCAACCACGTAAGTGCCGCTACAAATGCTGGGATAGCGCCGGTCGTCCCTCCTGTAGTTCCATCGCCCCACTGCGCGTCCGGGACCTTGTAGCCATCTCGAATTGGGTTGCCGTACCGATCGACAAGTGAGACGGCGCGGGGCGGAGCTCTTCCCGTATTCTTCGCTTCCCCCAGTTCCGTGAAGATTGCTGCGGCGAGATTTCCATACTTATGGAACTCAGATGAGCTTTCTTTAGCGAGAACTTTAAGGGTCAGGAAATAGATACTTGAGCTGATATCCCAGGTACAAACAATGTGCGTTTGGAGCAGCTCTACCAATTGGCGAAAATCATCGTTAGCGAACTCGCCGCCGCGTATTTCGGGGCGTATTTCGGCTGCGCGATCGTCTGCCTGACTCTCGATAATTTCTAGGCCGAGTTCTCTAGGCTCAAGAAACCGGATAAAGGGGAATCGTTCCGCACGGTCCTGTCTATGCGCGGGAACATAGTCGTCAATCGCGACGATTTCGTCGAAAAAAAGGATGGCTTCGAGAAGATTTTCCAGGGCGACGATGTCGAGATCGACGGAATCTCTGGACTTGGTTGGGACTTCCCCTGCCAAGCGCTGAACGGCCGTCAACGTCGCGTGATCTATAAGAGCATAGGTCATCGGTCTTCCCTGATGGCTCTAACGCTCGGTTGAGCGACGCGTTACAGCGGGCCTTGCGGAGGCGAAAATGCGGAGCCGCTGGAGGAAGGCCCGCTGTAACGCGTCCGACTCGAACCGATTGTTAGATGCCGCGGATTCACAATGTAAGTGCAACACGTCCATATGCCCGACTCGATGTGAGGGAGGCGAGCTGGGATACTCGTAAGGGTTCAATTCTTGCCGGAATAGGATCCTTACGATGAGTTATCACCAGC
>JBHIYN010000002.1:0-403760 GCA_041984235.1 Gammaproteobacteria bacterium | reverse complement strand
CTTCAGAGGTGAGCTGGGTATATCTCATGCTCATTCCCTTTTCTGCCAGGATTAAGGAACGACTGAGTATTCCAGCTCATCTCCCTTAGGAGAATCGAACGTTGCACTTACCTCTAGAATCCGCGCCGCCTAACAAGTCGGTGGAACGGACGCGATAGTTCCTACGGTTTAGTGGACACCCTGAACTAACGATTCAGGAGTGTTCAAGATGCCAAAACCAGGCCCGAGAACGACCTATCGATACAGCGACGAATTCAAAGCGACGGCGGTGCGGCTGAGTGACTTGCCGGGCGTCGCCGTGCAGGACGTCGCCGAGTCGCTTTACATCCCCCCCTTCATGTTGTCTCGTTGGCGCAAACAGGTGCGCGAGGGATTAATCATGGGAAAGGGTGCAGAAATCGACAAAGAAGTAGCCGCTGAGCTGAAGGCGCTGCGCAAGGTCAAGAAGGACTACGAGCGCCTGAAGGTCGAGCACGAGCTTTAAAAAAAAGCGATCGAGTTCACTTCCAAACGAAAAGCGATGTCTTCGCCTTCATCGACCACCAGGCCGGAGAAGGCTTCAAAGTGACCACGATGTGCGCGCTCTACGGCGTCAGCCCGAGTGGTTTCTACGCCTGGCGGAAACGCCCGCGGAGCCAACGCTCACTCGAGGACGAAATGCTGCTGGAGGAGATTAAGGAGGCGCACAAGGAGGGCCTTCAGACCTACGGCAGTCCGCGCATTCACGAGGCGTTGGTGCGACAGGGGCGTCGTGTGGGACGGCGTCGAATCGAGCGTTTGATGCGGGAAAACGGCATTCGGGGCTGCTCGGCCGACCAGTACCGTCGCACACCGGGACTCGACCGTTTCTTTGGGGTGATTGGTAACCGGATTCACACGATGATGGTGACGAAACCCGACCAGGTGTGGGTGTCGGACGTGACCTATCTGAAGGTCAACGATGCGTGGCGTTACCTGTCGGTGGTGATGGATCGCTATTCTCGCCGGGTGCTGGGCTGGTCGCTGGGAGCGGAGAAATCGACCACCCTGACGCTCCGGGCCTTGAAACAGGCGCTGAAGCTGAGACGCCCGGCCCCTGGCACCCTCGTTCATACGGATCGGGGCTCTGAGTACGTCGGTAGCCGGTTTCAGGGTGCGTTGACTACGGCCCTGCTGCTGCCGAGCATGAATCGGCGTCGACGGATGACCGACAACGCGCACATGGAGTCATGGAACAAGACGATGAAATCGGACATGTACCATCGCCGGGTGTTCACGAGTGACCAGCAGCCGCGGGAGGCGGTGCGCTCGTACATCGACTTCTACAATCGGGTGAGACTACACTCGTCGCTGGGTTACCGCTCACCGATGGAGTTCGAGCAGGCATGCGCCTAACCAAACGGTGTCCACTTTTTCGTAGGAACTCCCCGCGTTGACCGCGGCTTTCCCTTCGCTGCCGCTCCGGTCGGCCGCCGCTGTCAAGCGCCGCTCAGCTTCGCGTTAGGTTTGCGAGAGCACCGATGATCCTTCTGAAAGCACGACTGATCATAACCTTCGCGGCCGCCCTTGCAGGATGCGCTTCGACGAGTCCGCCGGTACGACACTCCGGTGAGGTTGGCGCTCCTTCCTTCATTGTTGGCCACGTAGAAAGGCGGGGCATATACGACTGGGAGGATTTTCGGGTAGTGAGCGTCGACGGGAAAACGGTTTCCTATATTCTTAGTAGTGTCGATACTAAGAAGATCGAGTTGGCCGAAGGGATACGTAAACTCGTCGTGTTTAGCGAATTCAATCGCTCCCTGTCCGATCCTTGTCCATGCCAGTCATTCGGAGAGCTTGAACTTAGCGTGGAGAGATCTACTGCATACAAAGTAAGAGGTGAGATAGACGGTGCGAAAGTCAATTTCTGGATCGAAGATCAATCCGGAACCGTAGTGTCCGGCCCGGCTTCATACGGCATCGGGTCTTCACCTAAAGAAGTGTTTATTCCGATCATGGTCAACTAGCCGCAAACGGTGATACGCAAACCTCATAATGCGATCAACCCGGACGCTTGACCGCGCCCTTCGCTGCCGCTCCGGTCGGCCGCCGTCAAGTGCCGCTCACCGAAGCGTAAGGTTTCAGTGTGCGGTCGTTCTATACGTTGCAGAGCCTTCAAAGTCGGTAACTCCACGATGGCCGGAACCGCAGAAAAACTCTTCCGGCAAGCTCTTGCCTTATCGCCGAACGAACGAGTCGGTTTGATCGACGAGCTAGTGAACAGCCTGGACCAGCCGGACTCCGCCATCAATAAAAAATGGGCCGATGAAGCAGAAGATCGGCTGCGAGCTTTTAAAGCCGGTGAGTAGAACCTTATGCTCCGGAACAAGTATTTGCCGAACTGCGCCGAACTTGAGGGTTCGGTTCCTCCGCCCCGCGCGCGACGAGCTTCGCGAGGCTATTGACTATCTTAACGATCAGCGGGACGGGCTGGGCGCGGAGTTCCTGGTCGAAATCCGGTCTGCGGTTGACCATATACAACGGCATCCTAAACCGTGGGCTCCGAATAGGAGCGATCTGCGACGGTGCCGAACTCGTGGAGTCAAGTACGGTTTTATCTACCATGTGGAAAGCGGCGAAATATAGATTGTTGCTGTCGCCAATCTTCATCGTGAGCCAGAATACTGGCGAAACAGAAGATGAAACCGAACCAGCGGGTCAACCTGACGTGCTACAGCGCGTTGCCCTCCAGCGGCTTCGCATTTTCGCTTCCGAGAAGCGCGCTGTAACACGCAGGTTATCCGAGCGTTAGGTGGCTAGAGCCGACTTCAACGTCATGTGCTTCACGAAGGGCTCGAAATCCCGGTCCGAAAACAGCAGCGGGTGATTATGCTCAATACAGAAAGTCGCAATCCATGTGTCGACTGTTTTCCGCACAGTAATACCCCTGGCACGGAGCGTACGGTAATTCTCGGCCGCCTTAATCGCCAAGCGTTTATCAACGATCTGTAGCACTGAAAGCTCAAGCAACAGGGATTTCGCTTTCTTAAAGTCACTGTCGCCCCGGAAACCCTGCAACACCTCGGTAAGCATCAGATCACCGATTGCGACCGGTTCGATACCAAGCTGCTTATCGAGATACTCGGTATGGACACCCTCTTCACCGTTGAAGTAATCAATCCAAACACTGGAATCGACCACGATCACCGGTCAGTTCTCATCTCATCCAAATCACCGTCCCATCGAAGCTTTCCACGGACACCACGGAGTTTTTGCTGTTCTTTGAGTCGAACTAAAGCCCGTAACCCCATTTCAACCGCTTCGCGCTTAGATTTCGCGCCCGTAGCTTTAAGCGCGTCGGACATAAGCTTGTCGTCAATAACAATGTTTGTTCTCATCGCCAAATGTGTATCATATCATTAATACATACACATTATGGCGCCGCCTAACAAGCGGATCAACCTGGCGTGTTACAGCCCGCTTCTTTTCAGCAGCTTCGCATTTTCGCTGCAAGGAAGCGGGCTGTAACACGCAGGTTATCCGGGCGTTAGATTGCCTTACAGATCCCTGTGCGCATTCGATCGGCAGAAGAGGTAGATGTCCCCGCGCTCCGCGAAATCTACTACCGTTCGCGTACGAAGTACTTCTTTTGGACGGATACATCCCGATTCAATATCGAAGACTTCGATTCAGCGACGAGAGGTGAGGCGATCTGGGTCGCGGAAGATAGGAAGCAACTAATGGGCTTTGTATCCGTCTGGATGCCGAAGCACTTTATCCATAACCTATTCGTTGCGCCTGAAACTGTCGGTAAAGGCTATGGCTCCGCCCTGCTTCGACATTGCCTCGCGCATATTGGACGTCCGGCGCGACTCAAATGCTCGAAAGAAAACCATGCGGCCTTTCACTTCTATCTTTCGCACAGGTGGAGAATAGTCGGTGAAGGCAGTGGCGCAGAAGGCCCGTATCACGAGCTCGAATTCAATGAGGAAATCTAGCAAGCGACGGTGATGCCCCGTCAACCCACCAGGCATCGTTTTCGTTCCACGGCTTGTTGTCTCTGACCGTCGCATCGAGGATGGTGAGCATGCGGCGCATGCATGCGGTGATAGCGACCTTCCTATGCTTGCCGGTGACGTCGGCTCCGAAATCGACGGCCTTTCAGACCTGGACTAAAGTGGCGTTTCGAGGTCCTCGAACACAGGAGAGAGGGCATGAAGCGGTCGAAGTTTTCGGATGAACAGGTGACCTACGCGCTGCGCCAGCACGAGGCGGGCACGGCAGCCGGCGAGATCTGCCGGCAGCTCGGGGTGAGCGAGGCGACGTTCTACGCGCGGAAGAAGAAGTACGCGCATCTGGGCGTATCGGAGCTGCGTGAGTTACGGCAGTTGCGGGAGGAGAACGGTCGCCTGAAGCGCCTGGTGGCCGATCTGACGCTGGACAAGCAGATCTTGTCCGACGTTGTTAGAACAAGCCCTGAAGGCGCCGAAGCGGCGCGAACTGGTGGATTGGATCCGTGACTGCTACCGGACGAGCGTACGGCGGGCGTGTGAGCTCGCGCAGTTGTCTCGGGCCAACTGGTACCGCAAGAGACAGGCGAAGGATCAGACGGCGCTGCGCAACCGGATCCGGGAGATCGCGGCAGCGCGACCGCGCTTCGGCTTCGAACGGATCCACGTGATGCTGCGCCGGGAAGGTTGGCTGGTGAATCATCAACGGGTGCGGAGGCTGTACCGGCTGGATGGGCTACAGTTGCGCATGCGGGTGCGACGGCGCAAGCACCTGTGTCTGCATCGCGGGACGCCGGCTCGACCCAACGGCCCGGGCGAGCGCTGGTGCATGGACTTTGTCCATGACCAGTTGTTCGACGGACGACGGATCCGGGTGCTGACGGTGGTCGATCAGTGGAGTCGCGAATCACCGATCCTGGAGGCCCGTTTCGGGTTCGCGGGACGAGTGTCTGAACGTCCATCAGTTCACATCACTGGATCACGCGCGGGCGCTTATCGATGCCTGGCGCACGGACTACACTCATCAACGGCCACACGGCTCGCTGGGGCATCTGACACCCGTCGAGTACCGCGAGCGGCATGACAGGAACCGGACCTTGGAAGCTACCAAAGTCCGGTAACGAACGGTCTCAGAACGGGGCCAACGTCACCCACATGCGCGAAGCTCTCATCCCGGAAGCCCTGGTAGC
Organism: Gammaproteobacteria bacterium; assembly: GCA_041984235.1. Classification (GTDB taxonomy): domain Bacteria; phylum Pseudomonadota; class Gammaproteobacteria; genus JBHIYN01. Next base: position 398,602 of record JBHIYN010000002.1, on the reverse strand, counting down.
TGCCCTGCAGCAACGTGGCCCCGAGCCTGGCCTCCTGCAGCACGCCGACCGCGGCGTCCGGTACCGCGCGCATGACGACCAAAACCGGTTGACCGCCGCGGGAATCAAGTCGAGTATGAGCCGCAAAGGGAATTGTCGGGACAACGCGGTGATGGAGCCCTCCTTCAGGCGGCGCAAGGTCGCGCTCATCTACCCCGAAGCGTACAGGACGTTCGAGGCGTTACGCGCCCACCTGTTCGAATACCTCGAGATCTTCTACAACTCTCGGCGCCGCCACTCAGCGCTCGGCCACCTAAGCCCGGCGCAATTCGAAGTACTACCAAATCACACAGCCGTGTCCACGGTTTGCGGGTAGCTCCAATTTTGCCTATTCCATGCCAAGGAGATTCGAAGATGCGCATCGCCGGTCTTCTCGTGGCACTGCTGATTTCTCAAGCAACCTATTCAGGAACCATTTGTGTGGGCTCCTGCCCCGGAGAGTCGCCGCCGGCGGGATTGCCTGATTACCTTCAGGACGTCTATTTTGAGGGCGCCGGGTTCGTGCAGCTAACCTTCTCCGGCAACCTGTACATCGATACGTCCGTCTACAACACAAACCAAGCGCAGTTCACGCAGTTCGAAGCGAGCGGGAATCTGCTCTTTGATCCAGTGCCTGCTGATTATCCATTCCCTGCATATTCTGAAATTACGACTCTGGAACTCACCGGCCTCACGTTTCTGGACGCCGGTATCTCGGCAGACGCCGTAATACACCATCTGGATTTTGTAGGCGAGATTCGCTTTTATGCATTCGGCGATATCCTTGTCACTAACACGCCCGCATTATTAGCGGCCCCGGTTCCGCCTGCGGCTGGCTTGCTCGCGGGGACCTTGGGTGTACTTGTACTATGCCAAAAGCGGAAAGAAGCTACCAAGTTGCTGGAGTCGCGCGCTTGACCGCGCCCCTCCCTGCGCAGCCGCTCCGGTCGGCCGGCGTCAAGCGCCGCTCGACAACGCGTTAACCATCACCCGAATGTCGGGCACCTCCACCAGTTCGAAAGACGCCGCGTTACACGCGGTTGGCCGAACCGTCGTCTACTTCCAGCGGCTGGAGCACAATCTGAAGGTGCTTGGGCGAATTGCACCTTTCGAGGGAACGCTGGCGAAAATTCGGCGCGACGTCGAGAAGCGAGAACAGCAGGCGAACACTCATACTCTCGGACACGCAATTCAGCAGTGGCGCCGCGCGATACTTCCGACTGAAGGAAACCCGGACAATCGGGGAGATATGTTCGAGCCGACGTTCCGGATTTCGTTCGAACTCGATGAAAACTCGGAAGCATTGAAACGTCACTTCGAGGCGTTAAAAGCTCTTCTGGAGTTCCGAAATACGCTTATTCATGGCGGACTTGCCATGTTCGACTGGGAATCGGATGACGCGTGCCGTTCTTTGGTGGCTGAGCTCACTTCAATAAACGAATCAATCCGATCCGAGATGAATTTCCTGGTTGCGGTCGCAAAGCAGTACCGCGAGGCCCTCACGGACTTCAAGAATGAGCTAACAGATTCACGGATACTGGACCGAATGCTTCCCAATCAGCAACGTGAAGCTTGAATTTACAAGTGACCCGCACCGACAGACCTTACCGGCGCCCATAGATCCCCTCCGGGGTCAGGTAACCCATGGGACTTTTTGCTCTGGTGTTGAGCAGCCGGGCCATACGGTCGCCGCCCAACGAGTGGGCGCGCTGGCCCTCGGACTTTCGGCCACGGGGTCCGCGATGTTACCGTCCTGACCGTGACCGGCGCTGCCGGGCGCGGCGGTCCACCCGATGAGCGGAGTGTCATCGATGCAGATCCTCGCCATCTTATGGCAGCCCAACGAACGCTGGCATGGTCTCGACGACGCGGCCCGGGCGGCTTACCTGAAATCGCTTGACGTCTACATCAGCAGTGCCCGTGCCGCCGGCGTGGTGGTGCTCGGCTGGAGTCCGGTTGATGCGACGCTGCCGCGCGCACCACGGGAAAGCTTCGTCGGCGTGTTTGGTCTCACCGACGCGGCGCGGGTACACGAATTTGAGAAGCGGGTCGCGGAGGCGCAATGGTACGAGTACTTCGACTCGACCAATATCAGCTTCGCGCTCGAGGGGGCGACCGAGGCAGAGCCGCACCGGGTGTATGCGCGACTGCTTGGCGTTGCCGTCGAATGAAACGGGAGGTCGGGTGTCATGCGCCGCGCCGGACGCCGGCACACCGCCATGCGTCCTAGACCGGTTACGTCCGACGCGGACATCGCGCGCTGCTATCGTGTGCTGTCCGCGCTGCGGCCGCACGTGCCCGAGGGCGGGTTCGTCGCGCGGGTGCGGGACATGATGCGGGACGGCTACCGGCTCGCCTGTATCGAGGTCGATGGCGAAGTGCGCGCCGTCGCCGGCTACCGGGTGTCGACGAACCTGCATCTCGGCAAGCATCTCTACGTGGACGATCTCGTGACGCTGGACGCGGCTCGCTCGCAGGGCCTCGGTGCGGTTCTGCTCGAATGGCTCGAAGGCGCAGCCGCGAAAGCCGGTTGCGCCGCGGTGCACCTCGATTCCGGAGTGCAGCGCGAGCGCGCGCACAGGTTCTATTTTCGCCAGGGCTACACCATTGCGGCCTACCATTTCATCCGCCGGCGCAATGCCGTATAAGCTGTAGCCTGACTGCGCAGGCGATCCGTGCCCGCCCCCCCGGCCCTGCTTGCATCGCCCCTTCAATCTTCACAAAGAGAGACCGTTCATGCCCCCTATCGAAGCAAACCCGCGATCGGATGCCGAGCGCGCGTTACTGTCCGCCATCGAGCGCTGGCAGGCCACCTACAACAGCGACGCCGAGCAGATGGTGCTCGAATGTTACGCACCCGACGCCTACGTCCAGTTCACCGGCGGCGAGGCGCGCGGCCACGAGCAGTTCACGAAAGTCGAGACGGCGGTGGTCGAGGGCTGCCCGGGGCGCTACATGCGTGTCGACCGCGTACTGTTCTGTGGTGACGATACCGCCGTCGTCGAAGCCGTCGTTCTGGACCGCGCACGTGCGGATTTCTTCTCGCCCTTCTGTGCGATTCTCACCATCCGCGACGGACGTATTGTCACGGACCGAACCTACCTGGACCCGGCCCGGTGGCCGGGCATCGAGCGGGCTGCGGTGCACATCACGCCGGGCGGGATCGGCGCGTAGATATCTATTCGCGGTATGCCAGGCAGTCGCCGCGCCGCGCGGCAGCGGTCATCGAGGTCCAGCATGAAGACAGTAACCGGATGCTTACTTGCGCTGCTCGCGCTCCGCGCGGTTGCGGCGGAAAGCGTGGCGTCGGAGGCGCGTGATACCGCGGCGGCTTTCGTCGCCACGCAGAATTTCGTTGTCGGCCGTATCGGCCGCGACTGCCTGGAGGAGCTCGGCCGGTCGGAGACCGCCGCGGAGTACCAGAAGCGCTGGCAGCGCGACAACGCCCGTTACCACGCGGCCGCGATGGCTTACCTTGAAGCGCGCCTGGCCGAGCTCGAAGACCCGCTAGAGCGCGACGACCTGGAACGGGCTTTCTACGGCTCGGTCAACGCGCGCGGCGAGGCCGCTGCGCGGCAGCTCATGAACCAGGGCGAGAAAGCGGACGTTTGCCGGCATGCCATTGCCCTGGTCGACGGCGGCAAGATGGACATCGAAGCCTTCGTCGAGGCCACCGGGCAGCCGATCATGCCGTCCCTGAACGGGCTGGCGGAGTGGGCAAAGTCACGTTGAAGGGAGCGCGCGGCGGCAGCCTGCCGGCTACGACCGCGCCGGAGCAGGTATCCTGATCCCCCGATGAAGACACCGCAATCCCTGGTGCGCGCGGATACCGAGGAGGGTCGGCGCGCCGGCGAAGCGATCGTGGAAACGGTGGAGAACCAGATCCGCGAGGGCAGGCCGGCGGCGGTGCGCGCGACCCTGGAGCGGCTCATGCAAGCGGGCGAGACGCGCGAGAACGCGCTGCGCTACATCGCCTGTGCACTGTCGCTGGAGATCTTCGAAGTGCTGGAGAAGCAGAACCCCTACGACGAAGCGCGTTACGTGCGGCACCTCGAGGCCCTGCCCGAACTGCCGTACGACGAGGACGAGATCTGATCCATGGCCGCGCCGCGCCTTCCTGTGCCACCCAATCGGGCGTGCGCCAGGTGGCGCGCCCGCAAGGCCGTACACTGAGCATGACCATCCACGAAGCGCACCGGGTGCACCGGGTCGGCTGGCTGCGCGCCGCCGTGCTCGGTGCCAACGACGGCATCGTCTCCACCGCGAGCCTGATCATCGGCGTCGCCGCCGCCAATACCACGCAGGGCGACATCATCCTGGCAGGCGTTGCGGGGCTGGTCGCTGGCGCGATGTCGATGGCCGCCGGCGAGTACGTTTCAGTCAGCTCGCAGGCCGACACCGAGCGCGCCGATCTCGAGATCGAGAAGCGATCGCTGGAGGAGAACGCCGAGTACGAGAAGCGCGAGCTGGCGGACATCTACCGTGACCGCGGACTCGAATCGGGACTCGCGACCGAGGTCGCCGAACAGCTCATGGCGCACGACGCGCTCGGCGCCCACGCGCGCGACGAGATCGGCATCATCGACATGTCGCGCGCGCGGCCGCTGCAGGCGGCGTTGTCTTCCGCCGGCACCTTCACCATCGGCGCCGCGCTGCCCCTGCTGGGCGCGTGGCTGTCGCCGCGCGATGACCTGATCGCGATCGTGGCGCTGTCCTCGCTGCTGTCGCTGACCGCGCTGGGCGGGGTCGCGGCGCGTGCCGGCGGCGCACCGGTCACGCGCGGCGCGCTGCGCGTAACCTTCTGGGGCGCACTCGCGATGACGTTGACGGCGGCGGTCGGGCACGTGTTCGGCATTGCCGTGTGACGCGCCGGCGCCGGCTATGGCCTATGCTGGAAGCGGGTCCCGGTAACGCGAGGAGAGAGGACGATGGAGCAACTGCCCTACCTGGAGCGGGTCAAGATCCAGAGCGAGATCCTGCTGCCGCTGTACCGCCAGCTGCGCGAGGAGCTCGGTGAGGCGCGCGCGGCGAGCCTGTTGCGCGCGGCCGTCAGGGAATATGCCGCCGATCTCGGTGCCGCCGTTGCGCGTAGCAGCGCGGGCTCCTCGCTCGACAAGCTGCGCACGCTGCTGCCGGCCTTCACCGCCGGCGACGCGCTCGACGTCGAGCCGCTGGTCGACAGTGCCGAGGAGCTCTCGATCAACGTCCGCGGCTGCCGTTACGCCGAGTACTTCAAGGCGCTCGGCGAGCCGGAGTTCGGCGCCATGCTGACCTGCGAGATCGATCCGCCGATGACGCGGGCGATCGGCGAGGACCTGGACCTCGAGCGCTCGCAGACCATCATGGGCGGCGGCAGCCACTGCGATTTCCGCTGGAAGCGCCGGTGATGGCTGCCCGGCGCGGGATCGGCGAGGCGGGCCGCTAGCGGCGTGCACCGTGTCTGATCTCAACGACCCGCGCGTTCTGTTCGCCGCCGAGCGCACCCTGCTCGCCTGGAACCGTACCGCCATCTCGCTGATGGCGTTCGGCTTCGTGGTCGAGCGCTTCGGGCTGTTCCTGGAGCTGGTCGGGCGCGAGGAGTCGATGATCTTCGAACGCCACGTGTCCTTCGTGATCGGGATCTCGTTCATCCTGCTCGCGGCCTGGCTCGTGCTGTACTCGATCTGGCAGCACAAGCAGGTCCTCAAGACCCTGGGTGCGAGCGAGATCCCGCACGGCTACAACCTGAACGTCGGCATGATCGTGAACGGCATCATCGGTGCGATGGCCATCGTGCTCAGCCTCTACCTGACGAGCAGCGTCGTATGAGTGGATCGCGGTGATCGTGCCCGCCGCGATCGATCACGTCTGCCTCGCGGTCTCGGACATCGCGCGCTCGCGCGACTACTACGAACGGGTGCTCGGCGCGCGCTGCCGGGTGCGCGAGGGCGACCCGGACGGTATCCGGCTCGAATGCGTGGAGGTCTTCGCGTGAGGGCGGGCGCGCGGCGATGCCTGCGCTATCGGCCCGGAGCGGCACGGCGCTGATGCTGCGCGAGATCGACGGGCGGCGGACCGATGCGCAGGGTCGCCGTCAGCGCTGGTTCCACGATCCGGCGATGGATCTTTTCGTGTGGTACGCGGCCGATGACTCGGTGGCCGCGTTCCAGCTCGCCTATGACAAGTCGCGTGCCGAGCGCGTGGTGAGCTGGCGCGCGGGCGAGGGCCTCAGCCACCACGTCGTCGACGACGGTGCGCGGCCGGGCCGGCACCCGGCGTCGCCCACGCTGAGCACGGTGCGTGGCTTCGATCGCGATGAGGTCACGGCCGAGTTCGAGATCCGCGCGGCGGCCATGGACGCACACGTCGCGGCCGTCGTCGGCGCGTGCCTGCGCGGCGACGAGGCGGCGGAGATGCGGGCGCCGGCGCGTGCCGCTGGCGCGCCGCTGGCGGTGACCGCCACGCTGCTCGCGCTGGGGGCCGCCCTCGCCGGTCTCGCCTGGCAGATCCTGTAGCCCCGGGGCGCCGGTCCGCCTCAGTCGCGGCCGTCCCAGGTGACGAAGTTCTGCAGCAGGCGCAGGCCGTCGGCGGCGCTCTTCTCCGGATGGAACTGGGTCGCGAACACCGAGCCGGCGGCGAGCGCAGCCGTGAAAGGCACGATGTAGTCGCAGCGGCCGAGGGTGAGCGCGTCGTCGTCGGGGACGACGAAGTAGCTGTGCACGAAGTAGAAACGGGTGCCCGAGGCGATCCCGTGCGTGAGCGGGTGCGGTCGCGTCCAGGCGACCTCGTTCCAGCCCATGTGCGGGATCTTGCGCGGTGTGCCGTCGGGCGCCGGACCCGGATCGGCCGGAAAGTGACGCACGTGGCCGGGATAGAGTCCCAGGCAGGGCGTGCCGCCGTCCTCGTCGCTGTCGGTGAGCAGCGACTGCAGGCCGAGGCAGATGCCGAGGAAGGGGCGCGTGGCGGCGGTCTCGCGGATCGCCGCGACCAGGCCGGTGGTCTGGAGCCGCGCCATGCAGTTGCCGATTGCGCCCTGGCCGGGAAAGACCACGCGATCGGCGGCTTCGATCACGGCGACGTCGTCGGTGACGACGACCCGCGCGCGCCCCGCTGCGACCGTCTCCAGCGCCTTGGCGACCGAGCGCAGGTTGCTGCCTCCGTAGTCGATGACGGCGACGATGGACACGGGCGTGCGTGCTGGCCGGTTAGAGCGAGCCCTTGGTCGACGGCATCACGTCACCCATGCGCGGATCCGGCTCCACCGCCATGCGCATGGCGCGGCCGAAGGCCTTGAACACGGTTTCGATGATGTGGTGCGCGTTGCGGCCGCGCAGGTTGTCGACGTGCAGGGTGCAGCGGGCGTGATTGACGAAGCCCTGGAAGAACTCGGCGAAGAGGTCGACGTCGAAGTCGCCGACACGGGCGCGCGGGAAGTCGATCTCGTAGGTCAGCCCGGGGCGACCGGAGAAGTCGATCACCACGCGCGACAGCGCCTCGTCGAGCGGCACGTAGGCATGGCCGTAGCGGCGGATGCCGCGCTTGTCGGCGAGCGCCTGGTCGACTGCCTGGCCGAGCGTGATGCCGATGTCCTCGACGGTGTGATGGGCGTCGATCTCGAGATCGCCGCTGGCGTCGACCTTGATGTCGATCAAACCGTGCCGCGCGACCTGGTCGAGCATGTGCTCGAGGAACGGCAGGCCGGTGTCGAACGCGGCCGCACCGGTGCCGTCGAGGTCGACCTCGACGACGATCTGCGTTTCCTTGGTGTCCCGCGCGACGCGCGCGCTGCGAGTGCTCATGACGGCCTTGCGTGTACAGTGACGGGCGGCGGCGCGTACCTTAGCAGGTCGGCCCCCTTTTGATAAGGTCGCGCGCGGCGCACGCGCCGGCCATGGAGATCGACCCCATGAACGACATCGTCGACAGCACCGCCATCGGCGCGGTGGAGGACTGGCTGCAGCAGCTGCAGGATGCCGTGTGCACGGCGCTGGAGGCGCTGGAGCCGGCGGCGCGCTTCCGCGAGGATGCGTGGACGCGCGCCGAGGGTGGCGGCGGACGCACACGGGTGATGGCCGGCGGCGAGACCTTCGAGCAGGCCGGCGTCAACTTCTCGCACGTGAGCGGCCGCGAGCTGCCGGCGGCGGCGACCGCGCGGCGGCCGGAGCTGGCCGGGCGCGCGTTCCGCGCCATGGGCGTATCGCTGGTGGTGCATCCGCTCAATCCCTACGTGCCGACCTCGCACGCCAACGTGCGCCTGTTCGTCGCCGAGAAGGACGGCGAGGCGCCGGTGTGGTGGTTCGGCGGCGGCTTCGACCTCACGCCCTACTACGGCTTCGAGGAGGATGCGATCGAATGGCACCGTACTGCGCGCGCTGCCTGCACGCCCTACGGGGCGGACGTCTACCCGCGCTTCAAGCAGTGGTGTGACGAGTACTTTCATCTCCGGCACCGCAACGAGCAGCGCGGCGTGGGCGGCCTGTTCTTCGACGATCTGAACGAGTGGCCGTTCGCGCGCTGCTTCGACTTCATCAGGAGCGTCGGCTCGAAGTACATCGAGGCCTACACGCCGATCGTCGCGCGCCGGCGCGATACCTCCTACGGTGAGCGCGAGCGCGACTTCCAGCTCTATCGCCGCGGGCGCTACGTGGAGTTCAACCTGGTCTACGATCGCGGCACGCTGTTCGGCCTGCAGACCGGCGGGCGCACCGAGTCGATCCTGATGTCGCTGCCGCCAAACGTGCGCTGGCGTTACGACTGGCAGCCGGAGGCGGGCACGCCGGAGGCCGAGCTTTACGAAAAGTTCATCGTGCCGCGCGACTGGCTCGCAGACTGACGAGAAGCTGCTGCGCTCGGCATCTCGCGCGCCGGCGGTGCTCGGCGTCCTCACGTATTCGGGGGGACGGGGGACAGTCCCCTTTTTCTGCAGGCAGAGGGACGGGTCGGTGGTAATGACGTCCCGGAGCCGGGCCGCTCGACGGGAAAAAGGGGACATTCCCTTCGACCGGCCTTCGCTCGTGAAGCTTCTCGCCAGTCTGCGGGAGCAAATAGCGGGGGGCGAAGCTGCTGCGCTCGGCATCTCGCGCGCCGGCGGTGCTCCGAGGGGACGGGGACAGTCCCCTTTTTCTGCGGGCAGAGAGATGGGTCGGTGGTGATGTTGTCGCAGAGCCCGGCTGCTCGCAGGGAAAAAGGGGACAGTCCCTGCGACCGGCCTTCGCTCGTGAAGCTTCTCGCCAGTCTGCGGGAGCAAATAGCGGGGGGCGAAGCTGCTGCGCTCGGCATCTCGTGCGCCGGCGGTGCTCCGAGGGGACGGGGACAGTCCCCTTTTTCTGCGGGCAGAGGGACGGGTCGGTGGTAATGACGTCGCAGAGCCCGGCTGCTCGCAGGGAAAAAGGGGACAGTCCCTTCAGGCGCCTGAATCGATCTCGAGTGGCAGGCCGTTCTCGGTCAGCACCTTGCGCAGGCCGCGGATGGCCGGAAAGATCTCCTGGTTGCGATCCTCGCCCTGGGCGTCGAAGGCGGCCTGCTCCATCTCGCAGATCTCGCGGTCCTCGGCGAAGATGCCGTTGGTGAACCAGACGATGGCGGGCCAGAACACGTCGAGCAGGAAGCCCGGCGAGGGCCGGCGGATCATCATCAGGCCGAAGGTGTGGTTGATGCGCTGCGCGGCGTCGATCGGGATGTAGACGTTCCACAGGTCGAGCGCCGGGTGCTCGCTGCCGGCGGTCCAGAAGCGCAGCGTCTGGTAGGGGTACTCGGTGCGTATGGTCATGAGGTCGCGTTCGCCGACTTCCGCTTCCGGGCGCTTGCCGAGCATGAACTTCTCGCCCAGCGGTTGCTTGCCGGTGGCGCGGGTGAAGGTGTAGTCGGCCTCGACCCAGTTGTCACCCTGGCGCACGCCTAAGAACATGGTCTTGATGCCGCCCATCAGGCGGCGGTGCAGGAACTGATGGTTCATGTCCATCAGGTTCTCGTGCATGAAGCTGTAGTGGCACTCGACGCGGCGGTCGAGGTAGCGCGTCTTGTAGGCCGGGTCGCTGGCCGAGGGGACGTCCGGGAACGGCACCTCGCCGGCGCGTTCGGCGTTGCCCGGAAACACGAACACCAGGCCGTAGGCCTCGCGCGCCGGGTAGCTGCGCACGCTGTTCGGCTTCATCTTGCAGGTGTCGATGTAGGGCACGCTGACGCAGCGCCCGGAGGCGTCGTACTCCCAGCCGTGGTAGCCGCACTTGATGGTGCACTCGCTGACCACGCCGACGTGCAGCGGCACCTGGCGGTGGGCGCAGCGGTTCTCCAGCGCGAACAGCTGGCCGTCCTTCGAGCGCGCCAGCACGATCGGCTGGCCGGCGAAGGAGACCGGCAGCGTCTTGCCGCTGCCGACGTCCCGGGAGCGCGCCACCGGGTACCAGAAATCGGGGTCGATGGCCGTCTTGCGGATGTCGCGCACGGTGTCGCGTTCGTGCGCGGGCGTGATACGGGCGGTGTTCTCGAGCGACATGACGGGGCGGGTTCCGGTTGGCGGTTCAACCATTTTAAGGCACTCGGGCGCACCCGGCGACGACCGCAGCGCTCAGAACAGGCCCGCTTCCAGGCCGGCGGCCAGGGTCATGCCAAGCTCGCGCGCACTGTCGAGGTGCGGCGGCCCGACCTCGCCGACCACCACCAGCGGCTCGGCGACGGCGCGCCAGGCGAGCCCGGTGATGATGCGGCGCATTGCGCCCAGCGCGCCCTGGCCGTCGTTGCCGGCCTTGACGAACACGGCGTACGGCAGGCCCTGGGTGTGATCCAGGCACGGGTAGTAGATACGATCGAAGAAGTACTTCATCGCGCCCGACATGTAGCCGAAATTCTCCGGCGTACCGAGGATCACGGCCTCGGCCCAGCGCACGTCGTCAGCATCGGCTTCCAGCGCCGGCCGCACGCGCAGCTCGACCCCGCTGATGGCGTCGTCGCGCGCGCCGTCGATCACGGCCTCGGCCAGCGCCCCGGTGCCGCCCGATTGCGAGTGGTAGACGATCAGCAGGTGGCGGGGCTCTGCTAGCATGCCGCTCCATAGAAACAGGGACAGGACGCATCATGCAGGCGCAGAAGACGATTGTCGAAGTCGAGGTCGAGGGCGGCCCGCTGGCCGTGGCGCGCTGGCGCGATGGTGCGATTCCGCTGCTGCTGGTGCACGGCATCTCGGCCTCGCACATGGCCTGGGGGCCGCTGGTCGAGGCGCTGCCCGACGGCGTGTTCGACGTCATGGCGCCCGATCTGCGCGGGCGTGGTGCGAGCAGTGCGCTGCCCGGCCCGTTCGGGCTGCCGCGTCACGTCGAGGATCTCATCTGTGTCATCGAGCAGCTCGCCGGCGGCGGGCCGGTGGTCTATGCCGGCCACTCGATGGGCGCCTACATCGGCGTGGTTTTCGGGGCGACGCGGCCGCAGTTCCTGTCGCGCATGGTGCTGGTCGACGGCGGCCTTGCCCTGCCGCTGCCGGACGGCGTCACGCCGGAGGTGCTGCTGGAGCGGGTGCTCGGACCCGCGCTCGCGCGCCTGTCACGCGAGTTCGAGAGCCGCGCCGCCTACCAGGCCTTCTGGCGCGAGCACCCGGCGTTCCAGGAAGCGGCGGACTGGAGCGCGCACGTCGAGGCCTACTTCGACTACGACCTGGCCGGCGAGCCGCCGCACCTCAAGAGCCGCGCCAGCGAGGCCGCGGTGCGCGCCGACGGGCTCGATCCCATGCGCCCGGAAATGGTGACGATGATCGACGGTATTACCCTGCCCATGCTGATGCTGACCGCGGTGCGCGGCCTGCTCAACCAGCCCGACCCCCTGATGCCGGTGGCGGCGGTGAAGGCGAAGGCGGCCGCCCTGCCGAACCTGGACTGGCAGGAGATCCCGGGCACCAACCACTACACCATTACGCTCGGTGCCGGCGCCGCTGCGACGGCGGCGGCCATCGCGGCGTTTGCGCGGTAAAGGGGACATGCCACATTTATAAGTTGTTGATTTTAATAAAATCAACAACTTATAAATGTGGCATGTCCCCTTAAACTTCCAGCCAGAAGGTGACCGGGCCGTCGTTGACCAGGTTGACCTTCATGTGCGCGCCGAAGCGGCCGGTGGCGACGCGCTTGTAGTGCGCGCGGGCCTGCTCGACGACGTGGTCGAACAGGCGCTTGCCGTCGTCCGGCGCGGCGGCGGGGGTGAAGCTGGGGCGGGTGCCCTTGCGCGTGTCGGCGGCGAGCGTGAACTGCGGCACCAGCAGCAGGCCGCCGTCGATGTCGCCGAGCGCGAGGTTCATCTTCTTCTCCGCGTCCGGAAAGACGCGGTAGCCGAGGATGCGCTCGACCAGGCGCGCGGCCTCGGCCTCGCTGTCACCGCGCTGCACGCCGACCAGGGCGAGCAGGCCGCGCTGGATGCTGCCGACGACCTCGCCGGAGACCTCGACGTGGGCCTTGTCGACGCGCTGGATGAGACCGATCACCCGACCGTTTCCGCCTTCTCCGCGGCGCGTTGCGAGCGCTTGCGGTCGACCTCGTGCAGCTCGCGCTTGCGCAGCCGGATGGCGACCGGCGTGACCTCGACCAGCTCGTCGTCGGCGATGAACTCCAGCGCCTGCTCGAGATCGAGCCGCAGCGCGGGCGTGAGCAGGATGTTCTCGTCGTTGCCGGCGGCGCGGATGTTGGTGAGCTGCTTGGCCTTCATGGGGTTGACCACGAGATCGTTGTCGCGCGAGTGGATGCCGACGATCATGCCCTCGAACACGTCCTCGCCTGGCGCGACCATGAGTCGCCCGCGCTCCTGCAGGTTGAACAGCGCGAAGGCGAGCGCCTTGCCGTCGGCGTTGGCGATGAGCACACCGTTCTTGCGTGGCGCGATGGCGCCGCCGGTGACCGGGCGGTAGTCGTCGAAGCTCGAGTAGATGAGGCCGTTGCCCGAGGTCGCGGTCATGAACTCGGTGCGGAAACCGATCAGGCCGCGTGCGGGGATGGCGTAGTCGAGACGCACGCGGCCCTGCCCGTCCGGCTGCATGGCGAGCACGTTGCCGCGGCGCGCGCCGAGGCGTTCCATGACGGCGCCCTGGAATTCCTCGGGCACGTCGACGACGAGGCTCTCGAACGGCTCGTGGGGGCGGCCGTCGATGGTCTTGATGATGACCCGGGGCCGGCCGACGCAGAAGGCGTAGCCCTCGCGGCGCATGTTCTCGATCAGGATGGAGAGATGCAGCTCGCCGCGTCCCGAGACCAGCACGACCTTGGGATCGGCGGTCGGCTCCACGCGCAAGGCGACGTTGTGTACCAGCTCGCGCTCCAGGCGCTCGATGATCTGGCGGCTGGTGACGAACTTGCCCTCGCGCCCCGCGAACGGCGAGTCGGAGACCTCGAAGGTCATCGACACCGTGGGCTCGTCGACCGACAGCGCCGGCAGCGCTTCCGGCGCGGCCGGGTCGCACAGGGTGTCGGAGATGCGCAGGCCGTCGATGCCGGTGACCGCGACGATGTCGCCGGCGAAGGCTTCCTCGCGCACCTCGCGGTTGAGACCCTGGAAGCCGAGTACCTCCAGTACGCGGCCGCGCCGCGAGCGGCCGTCGCGATCGATGATGACGAGCTGCTGGTTGGGGGTGATGCGGCCGCGGCGAATGCGCCCGATGCCGATGGCGCCGACGTAGCTCGAATAGTCGAGCGCACTGACCTGCATCTGCAGCGGGCCGTCGGCCTCGACCTCGGGCGGCGGCACGTGCGCGACGATGGCCTCGAACAGCACCTGCATGTCGGTCTCGGGACCGTCCGGCTCGTGCCGTGCCCAGCCCTCGATGGCGGAGCAGTAGACGACCGGGAAGTCGAGCTGGGCGTCGCTCGCGCCGAGCCGGTCGAACAGCTCGAAGGTCTGGTCGAGCACCCAGTGCGGGCGTGCGCCGGCGCGGTCGCACTTGTTGATGACGACGATCGGGTTGAGGCCGCGCGCGAACGCCTTCTGCGTGACGAAGCGGGTCTGCGGCATGGGACCGTCGACGGCGTCGACCAGCAGCAGCACCGAGTCGACCATCGACAGGATGCGCTCGACCTCGCCGCCGAAGTCGGCGTGGCCGGGGGTGTCGACGACGTTGATGCGGTAGTCGTTCCAGCCGAGCGCGGTATTCTTGGCCAGGATGGTGATGCCGCGCTCGCGTTCGAGCGCGTTGGAGTCCATCACCCGCTCGGCGCCGCCGTCGCGGCGCTGGTCGAGGGTGCCGGACTGCTTCAGCAGTTCGTCGACGAGGGTGGTCTTGCCATGGTCGACGTGCGCGACGATGGCGATATTGCGGAGCTGGCTGGCGGACATGGAACGCGGTACCCGGCGCGGACAGGCGCCGGTGGCGGCGTGTCATGGTTGAACGAGGCGCGGCATTATACGCGGAATGGGCCGCGGATCTGAGAGGTTTGGGAGGGCGTGAAACGGGTTTGGGCAAGCACCGATCCGGTGCGCTGCGGGTGGCTGGAATCGGTCCTGGACGCGGCCGGGATCCGCTGTCTGGTGCGCAACCGCTACCTCGGCGGGGCCATCGGCGAGCTGCCCCTGAACGAGGCCTGGCCCGAGATCTGGGTGCTGGAGGACGACGACGCGGCGCGCGCCGAGCGCCTCATCGCCGAGGCCCTGGCGCCGGCCGCCGAGGCGACAGCGTGGCGCTGCAGCGGCTGCGGCGAGGACATCGAGGGCCAGTTCGCGCAGTGCTGGCAGTGCGGCACCGCGCGTCCCGAGCCAGGCTGAGCCGGGAGCCACGCAACGCGGCCGTCGCGCCGCGCAGTCGAGCGCGCGGCGTCAGGGCACGCGGAAACCGCCGTGAGTGCGAACGAGCAGGTGCAAGCGCAAGGCGCGCGGGTTCGCGAGCAGCGCAGCCCACGTCGGTAGGTGAGCAGCGCAGCGGACCACGCAACGCCGCCGTCGCGCCGCGCAGTCGAGCGCACGGCGTCAGGGCACGCGGAAACCGCCGTGAGTGCGAACGAGCAGGTGCGAGGGCAAGGCGCGCGGTTTCGCGAGCAGCGCAGCCTACATCAGTAGGTGAACAGCGCAGTGGGCCGCGCAACGCCGCCATCGCGCCGCGCAGCCGACGGCACGGCGTAACGGTCTGGGGAACCGGTCGTGAGTGCGAGCGCGCAGGTGCGAGGGCAAGGCGCGCGGGTTCGCGAGCAGCGCAGCGTACATCAGTACGTGAGCAGCGCAGGGAGCCGCGCAACGCCGCCATCGCGCCGCGCAGTCGAGCGCACGGCGTCAGGGCACGCGGAAACCGCCGTGAGTGCGAACGAGCAGGTGCGAGGGCAAGGCGCGCGGGTTCGCGAGCAGCGCAGCCTACATCAGTCCGTGAGCAGCGCAGGGGTCCGCGCAACGCCGCCATCGCGCCGCGCAGCCGTCGGCACGGCGTCAGGGCACGCGGAAACCGCCGTGAGTGCGAACGAGCAGGTGCGAGGGCAAGGCGCGCGGGTTCGCGAGCAGCGCAGCGTACATCAGTACGTGAGCAGCGCAGTGGGCCGCGCAACGCCGCCATCGTGCCGCGCAGTCGCGCTCACGGCGGTTTCCCCCTAGGTTTGTTCCCAGGGGAGGCCCGCCGCCTTCCACCCGCCGACGGTGCCGCGGTGGCCGTGCGCGTCCTTGTCGCCCTCGAAGCCCTGCTCGACGTTGTACAGATTGCGATAGCCGGCCGCGTCCAGCGCCTTGGCCGCGGCCAGCGAGCGCGCGCCGCTGCGGCAGATGGCGAGGATGGGCCGGTCGGGGTCGTCGCCGCCCTGCGCGGCCAGCGCCGCTTTGACCTCGGCGACGAAGTTCGGGTTCTCCTGCCAGTCCGGGTAGTCCTTCCACATCACGTTGACCGCGCCCACCGGGTGGCCGATGTAATCGAACTCGAGCTTCGAGCGCACGTCGACGAGGATGGCGCCGTCCGTTTGCGCAAGCACCTGCGCTGCCTCGCCGGGATCGACCCGCTTGATGTCCGCTTCACTCATCGTGCTCCCCTCCGCGCTTTCATGCTGGTGTCATTACTGTCAGTATAAATCCCGCCGCGCCCCTGACGAACGTCCGTGGACCCTGCCAGCCAACCGAATAACGCCGCCGCCGAGACCCTCGCCGCCATCGACCTGGGCTCGAACAGCTTTCACATGATCGTCGCGCGCCCCACGGATGACGGCTTCCGGGTGGTCGATCGCATGCGCGAGGCGGTGCGCATGGCCGGTGGTCTGGACACGGACAACAACCTCACGCCGAAGGCGATGACGCGCGCGCTGGAGTGCCTCTCGCGCTTCGGCGAGCGCATCCGCGATCTGCCGCACGACAAGGTGCGCATCGTCGGCACCAACACCCTGCGCAAGGCGCGCAACGCGTGGGCCTTCATCGCGCGCGCGGAGGCCGCGCTGGGTCACCCGATCGACGTCATCTCCGGCTACGAGGAGGCGCGGCTGATCTACCTCGGCGTCTCGCACGGGGTCGACGACGGTGCGGTCGAACGCCTGGTCATCGACATCGGCGGCGGCAGCACCGAGTTCATCCTCGGCCACGGCTTCGACCCGCAGCAGATGGAGAGCCTGCACATGGGCTGCGTCAGCCATTCGATGCGCTTCTTCGGCGACGGCCGGGTCGAGGGCAAGGCGCTGCGCGCGGCGGTGATTGCCGCCCGCCAGGAGCTGGAGCCGTTCGAGGTCGGCTTCCGCCGCCAGGGCTGGCAGTCGGTGATCGGTGCTTCCGGCACCATTCTCGCGATCCGCGAGATCGTCATCCAGCAGGGCTGGAGCGGCGAGGGCATCACCCCGGACAGCCTGGAGACCCTGGGCAAGGCCATGATCGACGCCGGCCATGTCGACAAGCTCGACCTCAAGGGCCTGTCCGACGATCGGCGCGCGGTACTGCCGGGCGGTGTCGCGATCCTGACCGCGGCGTTCGAGGCGCTCGGCATCGAGCGCATGCGCGTCAGCGACAGCGCCCTGCGCGAAGGCCTGCTCTACGATCTGCTCGGGCGCATCCACCAGGAGGACGTGCGCGAGCGCACCCTGGCCGAGCTGGTCCGTCGCTACCATCTCGACGCCGTGCATGGCGAGCGTGTCGCGAGCACCGCACTGACCCTGTTCGACGCCGCCGCCGGGGCGTGGGCGCTGGGTGAGGACCAGCGTCGCCTGTTGCGCTGGGCGGCGTCCCTGCACGAGATCGGGCTGTCGGTGTCGCACAGCCAGTACCACAAGCACGGCGCCTACCTGCTCAGCCACCTCGACATGCCCGGCTTCGCCCGCGGCGAGCAGCGCCGGCTGGCGGCGCTGGTGCGCGGCCACCGGCGCAAGATCCCGCTCGGCGAGTTCGGCCGCCTGCCGAGCGAGCACGCCGAGGTCGTGCTGCGGCTGTGCGTGCTGCTGCGACTCGCGTTCCTGCTGCACCGCCGGCGCAGCGACGACCCGCTGCCGGCACTGCGCCTAACGGTCGACGACAAGACCCTCAAGCTGGGCTTCCCCGACGACTGGCTGGCGGCGCATCCGCTGACGCGCGTCGATCTCGAGTCCGAGGCCGGCTACCTCAAGGCGGCCGGCATCAAGCTCAAGTTCAAGTAGCGCCGGCTCAGCCGGCGAGGCTGTCGAGCAGGATCTGCTGCGCGTCGCGCGGCCGCGCCGAGCCCGGCTTGCTGCGGGTGTAGGTGCCGTCCGGGCGCAGCAGCCAGGCGCGCGTGTTGTCGGCCAGGCAGTTGTTCAGGCATTCCTTCATGATGCGCTGCTGCAGGCGCTTGTCCTCGATCAGGAACGCGGTCTCGATGCGGTTGAAGAAATTGCGCCCCATCCAGTCCGCGCTGGACAGGTAGATCTCCGGCTGGCCCTCGTTGTGGAAGCAGAACACCCGCGAGTGCTCGAGGAAGCGGCCGACGATGGAGCGCACGCGGATGTTGTCGGAGATCCCCTCCACCCCGGGGCGGATGGCGCACACGCCGCGCACGATGAGATCGATCTTCACCCCGGCCTGCGACGCGCGGTAGAGGGCGTCGATGGTCTGCACCTCGGACAGCGAGTTCATCTTGGCGATGATGCGCGCGCTCTTGCCGGCGCGCGCGTTCCCGGCCTCGCGGTCGATCAGCTCGATAACCGTCTTGTGCATGGTGAACGGCGAGTGCAACAGCTTCTTCAGCTTGCCGGCGCGGCCCGGCGCGGTGAGCTGGTGGAACAGCTTCTGCACGTCCACGCCGATGGTGTTGTCGCAGGTGAAGAGGCCATAGTCGGTGTACACGCGCGCGGTCTTGGGGTGGTAGTTGCCGGTGCCGAGGTGCACGTAGCGCCTGAGCTGCTTGCCTTCGCGCCGCACCACCAGCAGCATCTTGGCGTGCGTCTTGTGGCCGACGATGCCGTAGACGACGTGCGCGCCGGCCTCCTGCAGGCGGGTGGCGAGTTCGATGTTGGCCTCCTCGTCGAAGCGCGCCTTGAGCTCGATGACCACCGTCACTTCCTTGCCCTCGCGCGCGGCCTCGACCAGCGCCTGCACGATGGCGGAATCGGGGCCGGTGCGGTACAGGGTCTGCTTGATCACGAGCACCGCGGGATCGCGCGCGGCCTGGAACAGGAAGTCGATGATCGGTGCGAAGGACTGGAACGGGTGGTGCAGCAGCACGTCGCCGCGGCGGATGACATCGAACATGTCGGCGTTGCGCGTCAGGCGCAGCGGGCGGCCCGGGACGAACGGCGGGAACTTGAGGTCCGGACGCTCGATCATGTCCGGCACCGCCATCAGCCGGGTCAGGTTGACCGGGCCGTTGCAGGCGTAGACGTCCTGCTCGAGCAGGCCGAACTCGTGGGTCAGCAGGCTGAACATCTCCTGCGGACACTCGCTCGCCACCTCCAGGCGCACGGCGTCACCGAAGCGGCGCTGCTGCAGCTCGCCCTCCAGCGCCTGCAGCAAATCCTCGACCTCCTCGTCGTCGACGAAGAGATCCGAGTTGCGCGTGACGCGGAACTGGTAGCAGCCGGTCACGCGCATGCCGGGGAAGATGTCGTCGACGTGGGCGTGGATGATCGAGGACAGGAACACGAACTCGTGCGGGCCGCCGGCGTAGTTCTCCGGGATGTTGATGATGCGCGGCAGCGAGCGAGGCGCCTGCACGATGGCAATCGCGGAGTTGCGGCCGAAGGCGTCGGTGCCCTCCAGCGAGACCAGGAAGTTCAGGCTCTTGTTGAGGATGCGCGGAAAGGGGTGCGAGGGGTCCAGCCCGATCGGGCTCAGCACCGGCAGCAGCTCGCGGTTGAAGAAGCGCCTTACCCACTGCGACTGGCGGGCGTTCCACTCGGAGCGCTTGAGGAAGTGGATCTCCTCCTCGGCGAGCTGCGGCAGCAGCTCCTCGTTCAAGATGCGGTACTGCTCCTCGACCAGGCCGTGGGCGTGGCTGCTGATCGCGCGCAGCTGCTCGGCCGGCGTCATCTGGTCCGGTCCGGCCGGCGCCGGGGCGAAGGCGACCTGCTGCTTGAGGCCGGCGACGCGGATCTCGAAGAACTCGTCCAGGTTGCTGCTCGAGATGCACAGGAAGCGCAGTCGTTCGAGCAGCGGATTGCTGGTGTCCTTGGCCTGCTCGAGGACGCGGCGGTTGAATTCCAGCAGCGACAGCTCGCGATTGAAATAGAGCTCGGGGTCGCCGATCTGGAGGGTTTTAGCGTCCATGGACTGGATCTGGCGACGGTCGTGCCCGTGCGGTGGGCGGGCCGCCGCGGTGCATTTTGCGGGCCGGACGTTTAAGATTGCGCGCTTTTCGGCGGCACCGCAAGCCCACCACCTGAGGACGAGCGACCATGGCGAAACGCAAGAACAAGGGCGACGATCGGGCGAAGGACGGCAAGCGCCGCAAGGGCAAACGCCTGAAGGCGGCCGACGGCGCCGACCGCCACCTGCTGTACGAGGCCTCGGTGCAGAACGTCGAGGCCGAGATCGATTTCGTCGACGCCGAGTTCGAACGCCTGCGCGGGCGCCGCGCACGCTACCTGCGCGAGGACTTCTGCGGCACCGCCAATACCTCCAGCGAGTGGGTGCGCCGGCGCAACGACAACTACGCCACCGGCGTCGACCTCGACGCCGAGGTGCTGGCCTGGGGCGAAGCGCATCATCTGCACCCCATGAAACCGTCGGCCCGCGAGCGCATCGTGCTGCTCAACGACGACGTGCTGGAGGTGCAGACACCGCTGCAGGACGTGGTGCTGGCGATGAACTTCAGCTATTTCCTGTTCACCGAGCGCGCCGAGCTCAGGCGCTACTTCCGCCGCGTGCGCGAGAGCCTGGTCGACGACGGCGTGTTCTTCCTCGACTGCTTCGGCGGCTACGACGCCTTCCGCGTGCTCAAGGAACGTACCGAGCACGACGCCTTCACCTACGTCTGGGACCAGGCCGCCTACAACCCGGTCAACGGCCACATGACCTGCCACATCCATTTCCGTTTCCCCGACGGCTCGCGGCTGAAACAGGCCTTCACCTACCACTGGCGACTGTGGACCCTGCCCGAGATCAGGGAGATCCTGGAAGAGGCCGGTTACGCTCGCACCATCGTCTACTGGCAAGGCTGGGACGAGGACGAGGAGGAGGGTTCCGGCGAGTTCGAGCCGGTCGAGACGGCGGATGCCGATGCCGGCTGGATCGCCTACATCGCCGCGATCAAATGACCTCGCACAGCGTTCCGGCTGTCATATAATCGTAACAATCGGGTCCAATAATCGGGAACGGCGCCTCACCCGAGCCGCGGTGAGCAGGACCGGCGCCTGCCCGAGACCCCACCCCTGGCCGGATGCGGCGGTGCGGCCCGCACCGATGCCGCGCCTTCCAACGAGCCCGTATGCAGCCTGACCCGCCCGAACTTCCTGCCAGCGTCGCGGACGAGACGGACCTGATGCTGGGGCGCTCCGCGCGCGAGCGCCTGCGCCTGCTCAAGGACCGCGTCTTCGCGTGGCTGATGGCCGTCGGCGGGATTGCCGTGCTGATCGCCATCCTGCTGATTTTTTTCTATCTTTTCTACGTCGTGCTGCCACTGTTCGAGGGCGCCGAGGTCACCCGCCGCGCCGAGCTGGCGCGCCCGGGGCAGGCCGCCACCGCGGCCATCGCGCTCGACGAGTACGCCGAGCTGGCGCTCGACGTCGACGTCGACGGCGGCTACCGCTTCCTCGCCCTGGGCGACGGCACCGAACGCGCCGCCGGTGACCTGCTGGAGGCGGTCCCCGACGCGAGCGCGACCGCGCTGGCGACCGGCGACCCGCACGCGCGCACGCTGTTCGTCGGCACCGACGACGGGCGCGCGGTGATCGCGCGCGCCGACTACGCGGTCAGCTACCCGGACGACCAGCGCCTGATCACGCCGAGCATGAGCTATCCGCTGGGCGCCGAGGCGGTGGTGGTCGACGAGCAGGGCCAGCCGCTGCGCCTGCTCGCCGGGCAGTCGGGCGAGGAGGAGACCACGCTGGTCGCGGTCACTGCCGATGGCCGCACCCTGCTCACGCACCTGGCCCAGGAAGTCTCCTTCCTCGACGAATCGCTGACCGTCACCGCGTCGCACGCGACCCTGCCGATCGACGGCAAGGAGGTCACCCACATCGCCATCGACGTCGACCAGCGCGAGCTGTTCGTGGTGACGGCCGATGGCGTGCTGACCCTGTTCGACATCTACGACAAGGGCGACGTGACCCTGGTCGATCGCGCCAGCGCGGTCGGCGACCACGGAACGGTCACCGCGCTCGATTTCCTGAGCGGCGGGATTTCGGTCATCGTCGGCGACAGCGCCGGCGGCGTCACGCAGTGGTTCCCGGTGCGCGACGAGAACAACGTCTACACGCTGGCCCGCGTGCGCGAGTTCCCGCCCATGCCGGCGGCGATTGCAGGCATCGCGCCCGAGCATTACCGCAAGGGTTTCGCCGCGATCGACGTGGACGGCAACTTCGGTCTCTACCACGCCACCGCCGGGCGCCGGATTACGGTCGAGCCGCTGCCACGCGGCGGGGTGGCCGCGGCCGCGATGTCGCCGCGCGCGAGCAGTGCGGTCATCGCCGGTACCGACGGCGCGCTGCAGGTGCTGGACATCGACAACGACCATCCGGAGGTGTCGTTCCAGGCCCTGTGGGGCAAGGTGTGGTACGAGAGTCGCGCCGAGCCCGAGTACATCTGGCAGTCGTCGTCGGCGAGCAGCGATTTCGAGCCCAAGTACAGCCTCACGCCGCTGACCTTCGGCACGCTCAAGGCGACCTTCTACTCGATGCTGTTCGCGATGCCGCTGGCGGTGCTCGGTGCGATCTACACCGCCTACTTCATGACGCCGACGATGCGCGCCATCGTCAAGCCCTCGATCGAGGTCATGGCGGCGCTGCCGACGGTCATTCTCGGCTTCCTGGCGGGGCTGTGGTTCGCGCCGCTGGTCGAGCAGGAGCTGCTCGGCTTCTTCCTCTCGGTCGCCCTGGTGCCGCTCGCCATCGTCGCCTCGGCATGGCTGTGGATGCACCTGCCGCGGCGCCTGCGCGAGGCGGTACCGGACGGCTGGGAAGCGCTGCTGCTGATCCCGGTGATCTTCGCCGGCGGCTGGCTCAGCCTGGCCCTCGGCAGCCTGCTCGAGGTGTGGTTCTTCGGTGGCAGCCTGACGCACTGGATGAGCACCGAGTACGGCATCACCTACGACCAGCGCAACTCGCTGGTGGTCGGCGTCGCCATCGGCTTCGCCGTCATCCCGACCATCTTCTCGATCAGCGAGGACGCGGTGTTCAGCGTGCCGCGCTCGCTGACCATGGGCTCGCTGGCATTGGGTGCGACGCCGTGGCAGACCGCGATCCGGGTGGTGCTGCTGACCGCCAGCCCGGGCATCTTCTCCGCCATCATGATCGGCATGGGCCGCGCCGTCGGCGAGACCATGATCGTGCTGATGGCGACCGGCAACACGCCGATCATGGACCTCAACATCTTCCAGGGCTTCCGCGCACTGTCGGCCAACATCGCGGTCGAGATGCCGGAGTCCGAGGTCGCCAGCACGCACTACCGCATCCTGTTCCTGGCCGCGCTGGTGCTGTTCCTGGTGACCTTCCTGGTCAACACCGCGGCCGAGCTGGTGCGCCAGCGCCTGCGCCGCAAGTACGCGAGCCTGTGAGCATGGAAGACAATCCACGGTCGACCGGTGCCTGGCTGCGCTCCGGCATGCCCTGGATCTGGCTGACCGCCGGCACGGTCAGCTTCAGCCTGGTGATGGTGTTCGGGCTGCTGATCCTGATCACGCTGCGTGGCATGGGCCATTTCTGGCCGCAGGACGTGGCGCGCCTGACCCTGACCCACCCGGAAGGCGACCACCCCTATGCGCTGGGCGAGATCGTCGAGCGCGAGACGGTTACCGCCGCGCGCGTGGAGGCGCTCGGAATCAGCGTGCCCGAGGGCCAGGACTTCGTCGACCGCTACCTGCTCAAGATCGGCAACCGTGACGTCTACGGCTTCGATTTCAAGTGGTTCAGCGAAGCCGATTTCAGCGCCACCGACTACCCCGAGGACGTGTTCGTCGCCGAGCGCGAGGAGTGGGGCAACTTCTACGGCGAGGTCACGGGCCTCGCCGAGAACGGCGAACGCCTGTTCGTGGAAGGCAGCCCATGGGACGAGATTGCCGAACGCCTGGAGCGCAAGCATGCGCTGAAGGCGCGCATCGAGGACATCGAGAAGCACGAGATGGGCGCGGTCAACTACGCGCTCGAACGCCTGCGCCTGCGCACCCGCGCGCTGGAGCTGGAAGGCGCGGCCGCCGACGATCCGCGTTACGCCGACATCGCCGCCGAGCGCGCGGCGCTGGACGCGCGCTACGTGGTGTTCAACACCGAGCTGGCGGCACTGTACAAGGACATCGCCCGCGACCAGCTCATCGCCCGCACCATCGATGGCCGCGAGGTCACGCTCGGATTCGACACCCTGGTGCGCGTGTTCGCGCCCAACCGCATGGGGATAGGCGAAAAGCTCGCGCACTACTTCGCCAAGATCGGCGAGTTCGTGTTCGACGAGCCGCGCGAGGCGAATACCGAGGGCGGCGTGTTCCCGGCCATCTTCGGCACCGTGATGATGGTGCTGCTGATGTCGGTGTTCGTGACCCCGTTCGGCGTGGTCGCCGCCATCTACCTGCGCGAGTATGCCCACCAGGGCACGCTGACCCGGGTTATCCGCATCGCGGTCAACAACCTCGCCGGCGTGCCGTCGGTGGTCTACGGCGTGTTCGGCCTGGGCTTCTTCGTCTACTACCTGGGCGGCTCGCTGGACCGCCTGTTCTTCCCCGAGGCGCTGCCGGCGCCGACCTTCGGCACGCCCGGGATCCTGTGGTCGTCGCTGACGCTCGCGCTGCTCACCGTGCCGGTCGTGATCGTCGCCACCGAGGAGGGCCTGAGCCGCATTCCGCGCTCGATTCGCGAGGGCAGCCTGGCGCTGGGCGCGACCAAGGCCGAGACCCTGTGGCGCACGGTCCTGCCGATGGCGACGCCGGCGATGATGACCGGACTGATCCTGGCCGTGGCGCGCGCCGCCGGCGAGGTCGCGCCGCTGATGATGGTCGGGGTGGTCAAGCTCGCGCCGTCGCTGCCGCTGGACGGCAACTTCCCCTTCCTGCATCTCGACCGCAAGTTCATGCACCTCGGCTTCCACATCTACGACGTCGGCTTCCAGAGTCCCAACGTGGAGGCGGCGCGTCCGCTGGTCTATGCCACCTCGCTGCTGCTCGTGATCATCATCGTGACCCTCAACCTCGCCGCCATAACCATTCGCAACCGCCTGCGGGAAAAGTACAATGCAACCGAAACCTGACACCGGATCGAGGGCGATGGAGCGACACACCGCCGAGGCGGGCGCGGCACTCACCCGGCGCGTCGACGTCGAGAACGTGCGCGGCGGCGAGCCCGGCACGGCCCCCGCGCGGGAGCAGGAGTGCATCCAGGTGCGCGGCCTGAACCTCTACTACAGCGAGAAGCAGGCGCTGCGCGACGTCAACATGTCGATCCCCGAGCGGCGGGTCACGGCGTTCATCGGTCCCTCCGGCTGCGGCAAGTCGACCCTGCTGCGCTGCTTCAACCGCATGAACGATCTCATCGACGACGTGCGCATCGACGGCGAGGTGCTGCTCAACGGTCAGAACATCTACGATCGGGCGGTCAACGTCGCCAACCTGCGCCGCCGCGTCGGCATGGTGTTCCAGAAACCCAACCCGTTTCCGAAGACCATCTACGAGAACGTCGCCTACGGCCTGCGCATCCAGGGCATCAAGACGCGGCGGGTGCTGGACAAGGCGGTCGAACGCGCGCTGCGCGGCGCCGCGCTGTGGGACGAGGTCAAGGATCGCGTGCACGACAGCGCGCTGGGACTGTCCGGCGGCCAGCAGCAACGCCTGGTTATCGCGCGCGCCATCGCTATCGAGCCCGAAGTGCTGCTGCTCGACGAGCCGGCCTCGGCGCTGGACCCGATCTCCACGCTCAAGATCGAAGAGCTGATCTACGAGCTCAAGGAGCAGTACACCATCGTCATCGTCACCCACAACATGCAGCAGGCCGCGCGCGTGTCCGACTACACGGCCTTCATGTACATGGGTGACCTGATCGAGTTCGGCGAGACCAAGCGGCTGTTCACGACGCCTAAGGAGAAGCAGACGGAGGACTACATCACCGGACGCTACGGCTAAAAATCATTGCTCAGGCGGCTGCGCGGGGCGATCGCGGCGTTGCGAAGCCTCCTGCGGTGCTCACCTACTGATGTAGGCTGCGCTCCTCGGAGACTTCGCGCCTTGCGCTCGTCCCTGCTCGCTCACCTGAGCAACGATTTTTGGCTCCAAATGGCCCCGAAGTGAGGAGTGCAGCATCAGTTACGAGTAAGCCCGCGCCTTGCCCTCGAACTTGATCGCTCGCCCTGACGCGGATTCGCCCGAAACCAGGCGCTGAAAGAAGATATTTTGACTCGCGCCGCGGCGCGAGAGAGAGAAATTAAATGGCGACATCACGCTTGCCGCACCATATTTCCCAGCAGTTCGACAAGGAGCTGGAGGACATCCGTTCCAAGGTGCTCGCCATGGGCGGGCTGGTCGAGGACCACCTGCAGAAGGTGCTGGATACCCTCGCGCGGGGCGACTTCGAGGCCGCGGAGTACGTCGCGGTCAACGACTTCAAGGTCAACGCGCTGGAGGTCGAGATCGACAGCGACTGCACCGAGATCCTGCTCAGGCGGCAGCCGGCGGCGGGCGATCTCAGGCTGGTGCTGGCGGTCAGCAAGACCATC
This sequence comes from Gammaproteobacteria bacterium, assembly GCA_041984235.1. Classification (GTDB taxonomy): domain Bacteria; phylum Pseudomonadota; class Gammaproteobacteria; genus JBHIYN01. Next base: position 372,394 of record JBHIYN010000002.1, on the reverse strand, counting down.
ACCGACCTGGAACGCATCGGTGACGAGGCGGAGAAGATCGCGCGGCTGATCCTCAACCTGTCCTCGGTCGGGGCGATGAACTCCTACTACGTCGGCATGCTGCCGATGGGCCACCACGTGCGCCGCATGGTGCGCGCCGCGCTCGACGCCTTCGCGCGCATGGACTCCAAGTCGGCCTTCGAGGTGGCGCAGGAGGATCGCGAGGTGGACGTCGAGACCGACGTCATCATGCGCCACCTCATCACCTACATGATGGAGGACGCACGCGCCATCTCACCGGTGCTGGACGCGGTGCTGGCGGTGCGTGCGCTGGAACGGATCGGCGATCACGCGCGCAACATCTGCGAGAACGTCATCTACCTGGTCGAAGGCAAGGACGTGCGCCACGTCGCGCTGGAGCAGGTCGAGCAGGAGCTCCAGGCCGGCCGCAACCGCGGCTGAGCCGGCGCCGGCGGCTTTACGCCCCGCCGCGTGCGCTGCGGCGATCGACCGCGGCCTCGTCGACCACGGTCTCGGGCGGAAAGTCGGCGCTGAAGGTGCTGCCGCGGCCGGGCTCGCTCACAATCGACAGGCTCGCACCGTGGCGCGCCAGCACGTGCTTGACGATGGCCAGGCCGAGGCCGGTGCCGCCGAGGCCGTCGAGACGCCGGCGCGAGCTGTCGACGCGGTAGAAGCGTTCGGTCAGGCGCGGCAGGTGCTCCTCGGCGACGCCGATGCCGTTGTCCTCGACGCTGAAATGGGCGCCGGCCCCATCACGGTACCAGCGCACGCGGATGATGCCGCGCGCCTCGGTGTACTGCACGGCATTGAAGACCAGGTTGGAGAAGGCGCTGTAGAGCTCGTTGCGTGCGCCGTTGACGCGCACCTCGCCGTCGACCTCGAGTGAGAACAGGTGCTCCTTGTCGCCCGACAGCTCGCGCGCGCGGTCGTGGATCTCGGCGATCAGGCCGGGCACGTCGACCGCGGCCGGATCCGGCACCGTGTCCTCCGCCTCGAGGCTGGACAGCAGCAGCAGCTCCTCGACCAGTCCGCGCATGCGCTCGGCGTGCAGTGCCATCTGCTCCAGCGCCGGCTGCCAGCCCGGCGGCGCTTCGCTGCTGCGCTCGGCGAGGTTCTCGAGGTAGCCGCGAAACACCGTGATCGGGGTGCGCAGCTCGTGCGAGACGTTGGCCACGAAGTCGCTGCGGATCTGGTTGGCGCGGTGCAGCTGGGTGATGTCGCGCGCGACCAGGATGCGCTGGTCGTTGCCGTAGGGCGCGGTCAGCACGCTCAACTGGCGTTCGGCGTTGGTCGGGCTCTCGATCTCGATGGTGCGCGAGAGGTCGTCGGACTGCTGCTCGATGAAGCTGCGCAGCTTGGGCTCGCGCACCAGGTTGGTGATGCGCTGGCCGACGTCGTCCGGCCAGCGGATGCCGAGGTCGCGCGCCGCCGCGCCGTTGGCCCAGCGCACCTCGTCGTGGGTGTCCAGCACCACGGTGGCATCGGGCAGTGCGCGGGTCGCCTGCTGGAACTGCTTGAGGTAGTTGGCGAGCTTCTTCTTGCGCTTCTTGTGCCGCTCGCGCAGGTAGTCGATCTCGAGCGTGAGATCCTCGAACACGCCCGGGCGCTCGGGGGGCTCGTGACGCTTGTGCTGGCGCAGCCAGGCGAGCAGGCGGCCGAGATCGCCATGCAGCAGCGCGACGTAGGCGAGCAGCGCGGCGCACAGCGTCCACGCCACGGCGCCCACGGCGAGCCCGATCAGCAGCCCGCCGGCGAGGAAGCCCAACAGTCGGAGGAAGTCCCTGAGTTGCATCTGCGACCTGCGCAGCCGTCCGCGATCGGTGTGATTATGGTCTTTTCGCGGGCCTGAAAGAAGCGGCGCGCCGTGCGCACCTGACCGTGGTCAATCGATTTGAGTGGAGAAGCGGTAGCCGACGCTGCGCACGGTCTGGATGTAGATGTCGCAGCCGTGCGGCGCGAGCAGCTTGCGCAGACGCCGGATGTGCACGTCCACGGTGCGCTCCTCGATGTAGGCATTGGCGCCCCACACCGCGTCCAGCAGCTGGCCGCGCGAGTGCACCCGCTCGGGGTGGGTGACGAAGAAGTGCAGCAGCCGGAACTCGGTCGGGCTGAGCTCGATGTTGGCGCCGTTGTGCTGAATGCGGTTGCTGCCGAGGTCCACCGTCAGCGGGCCGGCGCTGAGCACGTCCGGGTCGGGCGGCGCCTGGGTGCGGCGGATGACCGCGCGCACGCGCGCCAGCAGCTCGCGGGTGGAGAACGGCTTGGTGACGAAATCGTCGGCGCCGCTGTCCAGGCCGCGCACCTTGTCGTTCTCTTCGCCCTTGGCGGTGAGGATGATGATCGGGATGGTGCTGGTGCGCGGGTCGCGCTTGAGGCGGCGCGCGAAATCGAGGCCGGACAGGCCCGGCAGCATCCAGTCGAGCAGGATGAGATCGGGCATCACCGTTTTCATGACCTGGTTGGCCGCCTCCACGTCACCCGCCTCCACCGAGCTGTAGCCGTCCCCGGCGAGGGTGAAGCTGAGCATCTGGCGGATGGCGGGCTCGTCTTCGACGATCAGGATATTGGTGCTCATGCTGAACGCTGGGTGGTGGACGAACCGGTGACGCGCATTACATAGGGCGATTGTTACGGGTTAATGAAAAATAGCACGCGATCGTCATCATTCCGGGACCAAAGGCCGCCGGATCGTGACGAATCCGGGAAAATGTCCTGCCTGGGGATGCGCTTTCCGACCCGCGTCGTGCTCGCGCGCAGGCCGCCGGCGCCGTAGTCTGAACCTGCCGTCGTCCGCGGCGCAGGCGCCCTGCCGCGGCGCGGCCGGGGCACCCTGGAAAACTAAAGGAGACAAGGATATGTCCACCTTCAAGACCCCCCTGGCGCTGGTCCTGCTGCTCGCCAGTCTCGCGCTCGGCGCCGCCGAGCGCATCAACCTCAACACCGCCGATGCGGAGACCCTGGCCGCGGCCATGGTCGGCATCGGGCCCGGCAAGGCGGCCGCCATCGTCGCCCATCGTGCCGAGCACGGGCCGTTCAGGACGGTCGACGACCTGCTGCTGATCAAAGGTATCGGCGCGGCCACGCTGGACCGCAACCGCGACCGCGTCACCGCCGCCTCGCCCTGATCCCCCGAACCCTCCTCGGCCTCCCGGGCCGCGGCCGGCGCCGAATCCCTGGCGCCGGCTTTTTTTTGCGCATTTCAGGGCCTTGCGTTATTCTCGCCGGCCCGCCACCGGGCGCTTTTCGCGTCCCGATCCGGGGCCGCGTACGGCGCCCCGGCGGGCGCCGCTTTCCGACTCACAGCCAGCACAAGGCCGCCCGCGGGGGCGGGTTGAACCCATGCACGATCTCCTTTCAGACCGCTACGAGCCGGCCACCCTGGAGCCGGCCGTGCAGCGGCACTGGGCCGACCACAAGACCTTCCGCGTGGTCGAGGACCCGCAGCGCGAGAAATTCTACTGCCTGTGCATGTTTCCCTATCCCAGCGGCCGCCTGCACATGGGGCATGTGCGCAACTACACCATCGGCGACGTGATCGCGCGTTACCAGCGCATGCAGGGCAGGAACGTGCTGCAGCCGATGGGCTGGGACGCGTTCGGGCTGCCGGCGGAGAACGCCGCGATCGAGAACAACGTGCCGCCGGCGGCGTGGACGCGCTCCAACATCACCTACATGCGCGAGCAGCTCAAACGCCTCGGCTTCGGCTACGACTGGGACCGCGAGCTCGCGACCTGCGATCCCGATTACTACCGCTGGGAGCAGTGGTTCTTCAATCGCCTGTATGAGAAAGGCCTGGTCTATCGCGACACCGCGGTGGTCAACTGGGACCCGGTCGACCAGACGGTGCTCGCCAACGAGCAGGTCATCGACGGCCGCGGCTGGCGCTCCGGCGCGCCGGTCGAGCGCCGCGAGATCCCGCAGTGGTTCCTGCGCATCACGGCCTATGCCGACGAGCTGCTCGAAGAGCTCGATCGCATGGACGAGTGGCCGGACGCGGTGCGCACCATGCAGCGCAACTGGATCGGGCGCTCCGAGGGGCTCTCGATCCGCTTCGCGCTGGCCGGCGCGGACGGCGAGCTGGAGGTCTTCACCACCCGCCCGGACACGCTGTGCGGCGCGACCTACATGGCGGTGGCGCCGGAGCACCCGCTGGCGCTGGCGGCGGCCGCGCGCGATCCCGCAATCGCCGCCTTCGTCGAGGAGTGCCGCCACCAGTCGACCTCCGAGGCGGTGCTCGAGCAGATGGAAAAGCGCGGCCTGCCGCTGGGCGTGGACGTCGTCCACCCGCTGTCCGGTGCGCCGCTGCCGGTGTGGGTCGCCAACTTCGTGCTCATGGGCTACGGCACCGGCGCGGTGATGTCGGTGCCCGCGCACGACCAGCGCGACTGGGAGTTCGCGCGTGCCTACGATTTGCCGATCCGCCAGGTCGTGGCGCCGGCCGACGGCAGCGCCATCGATCTCGAAGCCGGCGCGTGGAGCGAGCGCGGCGTGCTGGTCAACAGCGATCGCTTCGACGGCCTCGCCTTCGAAGCCGCCTTCGACGCCATCGCCGCCGAGCTCGAGGGCCAGGGCCGCGCCGAGCGCCGCGTGCAGTACCGCCTGCGCGACTGGCTGGTGTCGCGCCAGCGCTACTGGGGCTGTCCCATCCCGGTGCTCTACGACGAGCAGGGCGAAGTGGTGCCCGAGTCCGACCAACGCCTGCCGGTCGCATTGCCGGAGGAGGTCGAGTGGGAAGGCGTGGCCTCGCCGCTCAAGCGCATGCCCGAATTCACCAGCGCGACCCTGCCCGACGGCCGCGCCGGCCGCCGCGAGACCGACACCTTCGATACGTTCTTCGAGTCCTCGTGGTACTTCACCCGCTTCAGCTGCCCGGATGCCGACGGCATGGTCGACGCACGCGCCGACTACTGGATGCCGGTCGACATCTACATCGGCGGCATCGAGCACGCGGTGCTGCACCTGCTCTACGCGCGTTTCTTCCACAAGGCCATGCGTGACGCTGGCCTCGTTACCTCCGACGAGCCGTTCAAGCGCCTGCTGACCCAGGGCATGGTGTGCAAGGAGACCTACTACCGCGATCCGGCCGATGCAGGCGACGGCGGCCGGCGCCAGTACTTCAACCCGGCCGAGGTCGAGGTGGAGACCGACGACAAGGGGCGCGCGGTCAGCGCACGGCTGCTGAGCGACGGCCAGCCGGTCACCATCGGCGCGGTAGAGAAGATGTCGAAGTCGAAGAACAACGGCGTCGACCCGCAGATCCTGATCGACCGCTACGGCGCGGACACCGTGCGCCTGTACACCATGTTCGCGGCGCCGCCGGACCAGGCCCTGGAGTGGTCGGACAGCGCGGTCGAGGGTGCGTTCCGCTTCCTCAAGTCGGTCTGGCGCATGACCGTGGCGCACGTCGCCGGTGGCCCCGCGGGACCGCTCGACCCGGCCGGCCTGTCGTCCGATCTGAAGGCCCTCAGGCGCCACATCCACGAGACCATCGTCAAGGTTTCCGACGACGTCAGCCGGCGCTACAAGTTCAACACCGCCATCGCCGCGGTGATGGAGCTGGTCAATCACCTCGGGCGCAGCGCGGGCGACGATGCCGCGACGCGCGCCGTGCGCCAGGAGGGGCTGGACACGGTGGTGCTGCTGCTGGCGCCGATCGTGCCGCATGCGGCGGCCGTGCTGTGGCAGGCGCTGGGCCATGCCGACGAGGTCACCGATGCCGCATGGCCGGTCGCCGACGAGGCCGCGCTGGAACGCGAAGCCCTCGACCTCGTGGTCCAGGTCAACGGCCGCAAGCGCGCCGTGGTCGCCGTCGCCGCGGACGCCGACAAGGCCGCCTGTGAGGCGGCCGCGCTGGCCGACGACAACGTCAAGCGCTTTACCGCCGGCAAGACGGTGCGCAAAATCATCGTCGTGCCGGGTAAGCTGATCAATATCGTCGTTGCCGACTGAGCGCCAGCGAACGTCATGCCGAAGCCATTCATCGCCGCCATCGCCCTTGTCGCCCTGCTCGCGCTCAGCGCCTGCGGCGGCTGGCACCTGCGCGGCACCGGCGAGAACTCCGCGGTCGACTACCGCGTGCACGTGCGCTACGGCAACGCCTACACCGTCGGCACGGCGGTCGTGCGCGAGCTGGTCAACCGCGGCGCCCGCGTCGTCCGCGACCGCGCCAACGCCGATTTCGTCATCGAGATCAGCAACGAGCGCTATGATCGGCGTATCCTCTCCATCGATCCCGACACCGGCAAGGTGCGCGAGATCGAGCTCGGGCTGGCCGCGGAGTTCAGCGTGCGGCGCGGTGACGGCGTGCTGGTAGTGCCGCGCGAGACCGGGACCTGGGAAGTGGACTACATCTTCGACGAGGGCTCGCTGCTCGGCACCACCGAGCAGGACAACCTCGTGCAGCGCGACCTGGCCGAGATTGCCGCGACGACCATGGTGTTCCGCCTGCAGCAGGCGGAGCCGCCGCCCAAGACCTGAGCGCGGATCCGCGCAGCCGCGACCCATGCAGCTCACCGTCGATCGTCTGCTCGAGCGGTTGCAGAAGCCCGCACCGCTGGCGCCCTGCTACTTCCTGTACGGCGAGGAGCCGCTGCAGCTGACCGAATGCGGCGACGCCCTGCGCCGGCGCGCCACCGCAGATGGCATCAGCGAACGCCTCGCCTTCACCATCGAGAGCGCGGCTGATTGGCAGGCGGTGCGCGGCGAGAGTGGCGCGATGTCGCTGTTCGCCGAGCGCCGCCTGATCGAAATTCGCCTCGGCTCGCGCAAGCCGGACAAGGCCGGCGGCGAGTGGCTGGCCGAGCTCGCCGCGCGCGGCGAGGGAGACGACGTGCACGTGGTCGTCGCCGGCAAGCTCGACGGTGCGGCGCGGCGCACGCGCTGGTTCAAAGCGCTGGAGAAGGGCGCGGTGTGCGTCGCCTCGCGCGACCTGAAGGCGCGCGATCTGCCGGGCTGGCTGAACCGCCGCGCGGCGCGTCACGGCAAGCGCCTGTCGGGCGACGCGGCCGCGCTCATCGCCGAGCGTGTCGAGGGCAACCTGCTGGCCGCGGCACAGGAGGTGGAGAAGCTCTGCCTGGTGGTCGATGCCGAGTCCATCGACGCGCGCGCGGTGCTGGCCGCGGTCACCGACAGCGCGCGCTATGACCCCTTCCAGTTCGTCGACGCCGTGCTCGCGCGCGACGCCCTGCGCGCCCTGCGCGTGCTGCGCGGACTGCGCGAGGAGGGCACCGAGCCGGTCATCGTCAACTGGGCGCTGGGCCGCGAGCTGCGCCAGCTCGCGGCCATGGCCACGGCCGTCGCGCGCGGGCAGCCGGTGGCGCGCGTGATCGAGGACTACCACGTGTGGCAGTCGCGCCGCGCGCTGGTGCGCGGCATGCTCGAACGCCATGACGGGGATGCAATGCTCGACCTGCTGGCGTACGCTAACCGGCTCGATACCGTAATCAAGGGCGGGCGCCCCGGCGCGCCGTGGGACGAGCTCGAGCTGCTCGCGCTGCGTATCTGCGGCGTGCGACGCGCGGCCGGGTTCGCCGACCAACCGACCCCGAACTGAGTCCCTGCCGATGGACAACCTGGCCACCCACGCAACCGTCGAAGACGATGTCGCCACCCACGTGGCGGGACTCGCGCGCGCCGCGCGCCGCGCCAGCGTGGCCATGGCGCGCGCCTCGACGGCGGACAAGAACCGCGCCCTGGGCGAGATCGCCGCGACCCTGCGCGCCGCCCGTGCGCGCATCCTCGCGGCCAACGCCGAAGACCTCGCGGCGGCGCGTGCCGGCGGGCTGGACGCGGCCCTGCTCGACCGCCTCGAGCTCGACGACGCGCGCGTCGAAGCGATGGCCGAGGGCGTGACACAGGTCGCCGAGCTGCCCGATCCGATCGGCGCGATAACCGATCTCGATTACCGCCCCAGCGGGATCCAGGTCGGGCGCATGCGCGTGCCGCTGGGCGTGGTCGGCATCATCTACGAGTCGCGCCCCAACGTCACCGCCGACGCTGCCGCGCTGTGCCTGAAAGCCGGCAACGCGGCGCTGCTGCGCGGCGGCTCCGAGGCGCAGCGCTCCAATCGCGTCATCGCCGAGTGCGTCAGCGCGGGACTTGAGGAGGCGGGGCTGCCCGGCGACGCGGTGCAGGTCATAGGCACTACCGATCGCGCCGCGGTTGGCGCCATGCTGGCGGCTGCCGATGACATCGACGTCATCGTGCCACGTGGCGGCAAGGGGCTCATCGAACGCGTCAGTCGCGAGGCGCGCATGCCCGTGATCAAGCACCTCGACGGCGTTTGCCACGTGTTCCTGGACGACGCCGCCGATCCGGCCAAGGCGCACGCGATCGCACTCAACGCCAAGACCCAGCGCTATGGCACCTGCAACACCATGGAGACCCTGCTGGCGACGCCGGCGGCGGCCGCGGCGGTGTTCCCGGACCTGTTCGCGGCCTACCGCGAGGCCGGGGTGGAGCTGCGCGGCTGCGAGCGCACGCGTGCCTTCGGTGATGCGATCATCGCCGCCAGCGAAGACGACTGGTACGCGGAGTACCTCGCGCCGATCCTGGCCGTACGTATCGTCGACGACCTGGACGCGGCGATTGCGCACATCCGCCAGTATGGCTCGATGCACACCGACGCCATCGTCACCGAGGATCTCGGCCACGCGCGGCGGTTCCTCAACGAGGTCGATTCGAGCTCGGTGGTGGTCAACGCCTCGACCCGCTTCGCCGACGGCTTCGAGTACGGACTCGGCGCCGAGATCGGCATCAGCACCGACAAGTTCCACGCGCGCGGCCCGGTCGGTCTCGAGGGACTGACCTCGCAGAAGTGGATCGTGCTCGGCGACGGTCACGTACGTCGCTGAGCCGGACGTGCCCGGAAACGGCGTGAGCGCGCGCGCCGGCGGCGCGCCGATTGGCCTGTTCGGCGGCAGCTTCGACCCGGTCCACAACGGTCACCTGCGTGCCGCGCTGGAAGCGTACGAGGCGCTGGCGCTGGACCACGTGCGCCTGCTGCCGCTCAACCAGCCCGGCCACCGGGCCGCGGACCAGGCGCCGGCCGCCGAGCGCCTGGCGCTGCTCGAGGCGGTCGCCCGGCCGCCGCTGGTGCTCGACCGCCAGGAAGTCGAGCGCGGCGGCACCACTTACACGGTGGACACCCTGGAGGCCATGCGGACCCGCTTCCCGCTGAACCCCCTGTGCCTGCTGCTGGGGCTGGACAGCTACCTGACCCTGCCCGCCTGGCACCGTGCGAACGAACTGCTCGGCCTGTGTCACCTCGTCGTCGTCGCGCGGCCCGCCGCTGACGAGACCGCCCTGCCCGGGCTTGACGAACTGACCGCGAATGCGCAGTCTGAGCGCGTGGGAGATCTCCATGACAGCCTGGCCGGTCGCGTCTACTTTCTCGACATTCCCCTGCTGCCGATAGCCTCCAGCGACCTGCGCACGCGCCTGCGCGCCGGACGCAGCATCCGCTACCTGGTGCCGGAGCCGGTCGACGACCTGATTCGCGAGCGCGGGCTGTACCGCGCGTGAGTGCTGCCGCCAACCCGGCTTCTGCGCGCCTCGCCGCGCGCCTGGAAGCGGCGCTGGACGACGGCAAGGCGCTGGACATCCGCGTCATCGACGTGGGTGGCCAGACCGTGATCACCGATTACATGCTGATCGCCTCGGGGCGCTCGGCGCGCCAGGTCAAGGCACTCACCGACCGCGTGCGCGAGGCGGCCGGCGAAGCCGGCATGAAGGTGCTGGGGGTCGAGGGCGAGCAGGCCGCGGAGTGGGTGCTGGTCGATCTCGGTGACGTGCTGGTGCACATCATGCAGCCGGACTGCCGTGACTTCTACCAGCTCGAGAAGCTGTGGGAGGATCGCGCGCCGAGCCAGGCCGACGCCCTGTGAGTCCGCGCCGGGCCTGAGCGTTCGCGCCGGCCGGCCGTTGTCCCGACCGCCACCACGATGCGACTCGAAGTGCTGTGCGTGAGCCGACGCCCGCCGCGCTGGGTCAGCGAAGCGACCGACGAGTACGCGCGACGCCTGCCGCGGAACTTCGCACTGGAGTTCGTGTATCTCGCGCCCGGCCACGAACGGGCCGCCGCGCCGGCACGCAAGCGCGAGGAAGGCGAACGCCTGCTGCGCCGCGCCGCCGCGTGCGGGATCCTGGTCGCGCTGGACGAGCGCGGACGTGAGCACGACAGTCGCGCGTTCGCCGCCGCTCTGGCCGAGCTGCGCGCCGATCACCCGCGCATCGCGCTCGCCATCGGCGGCGCCGACGGCCTCGACGCGAGTGTGCTCGACGCGGCGGCGGCGCGCTGGTCGCTGTCGCGCCTGACGCTGCCGCACTGGCTGGTACAGGTGCTGGTGGCGGAGCAGGTCTACCGCGCGTGGAGCATTCTCGAAGGCCACCCCTACCACCGGGACTGAAGCGGTGAACGAAGACGCCCCAGCGCTCTATCTCGCCTCGCGCTCGCCGCGTCGCGCGGCCCTGCTCGGCGTGCTCGGCGTCGCCTTCGAGGTCGTGACCGCGGATGTCGACGAGCGTGCACTGGGCGGCGAGACACCGGAGGCTTACACGGCACGTGTCGCCGCACTGAAAGCGGCGGCGGCGCGCGAGCGCCTCGCTCCCGCTGCCGCCGTGCTCGCCGCGGACACCACCGTCAGCATCGACGGTGAGCTGTTCGGCAAGCCGCGCGACGCCGCGCATGCGCGCGCCATGCTGCGGCGCCTGGCCGGACGCCGGCACAGCGTGGTCAGCGCGGTGGTGGTGGTCACCGGCGTCGCGACGCACGCGGTGGAGGTGGCCACGGCGGTCGAGTTCGTGCCCTTCGGTGACGACGTCATCGACGCCTACTGGGCCAGCGGCGAGCCGGCCGACAAGGCCGGCGCCTACGGCATCCAGGGGCTGGGCGGGGCGCTGGTCAGGCGCATCGACGGCAGCCCCTCGGCGGTGGTCGGGCTGCCGCTCGCCGAGACCGCCGCGCTGCTCAATGCGGCAGGCATCGCGCATGCGCTGAGTGCCCGCGCCGGGCGGGCGTGATCGCGGTCAGGCGAGCTCGAACGCGGTGGCGAGCTTCTTCGGCACCGGCGCGTTCTTCAGCACCACGTAATCCGGCAGGCCGTCGCGGTAGGGCGGGTAGTCCTCGCCGGCGATGAGCGGCGCGAGGTAGCGCCGGCACGCCGCGGTGATGCCGTAACCGTCCGCGCTGATGTACTCCGGCGGCATCTTCTTCTCGACGTTGGCGACGTCGGCCAGGCGCGCCTGGCCGATCTCCCAGGCGTAGGGCTCGTCGGCGGTGCGTACGATGGTCGGCATGACCGCGTTGTCACCGGCCAGCGCCATCTCGACCGCGGCCCGTCCCAGCGCATAGGCCTGCTCCACGTCGGTCTTCGAGGCGATGTGGCGCGCGGCGCGCTGCAGGTAGTCGGCAACCGCCCAGTGGTACTTGTAACCGAGCTTGCCCTTGATCAGCTCGGCGATGACCGGTGCGACGCCGCCGAGCTGGGCATGGCCGAAGGCGTCGCGGGTGCCGGCCTCGGCGACGAACTTGCCCTCGGCGTTGCGCAGACCCTCGGAGACGACGATGGTGCAATAGCCGTAGTCGTTCACGCAGGCCTCGACGCGCGCCAGGAAGCCGGCCTCGTCGAAGGTCACCTCGGGAAACAGGATCAGGTGGGGCGCTTCGCCCGGTGCCGTCGCCGCGAGGCCGCCGGCCGCCGCGATCCAGCCGGCGTGGCGGCCCATGACCTCCATCACGAAGACCTTGGTCGAGGTCTTCGCCATCGAGGCGACGTCGAAGCCGGCCTCGCGGATGGAGACCGCGACGTACTTGGCGACCGAGCCGAAGCCGGGGCAGTTGTCGGTGACCGGCAGGTCGTTGTCGACCGTCTTGGGGATCCCGATTGCGGTCAGTGGATAACCGTGCGCGGCGGCAAACTCGGCGACCTTGTTCGAGGTGTCCTGGGAGTCACCGCCACCGTTGTAGAAGAAGTAGCCGATGTCGTGGGCGCGGAAGACTTCGACCAGGCGCTCGTACTCGGCGCGGTTGTCCTCGATCGACTTCAGCTTGTAGCGGCACGAGCCGAAGGCGCCGGACGGCGTGTGGCGCAGCGCGGCGATGGCGGCGTCGGATTCCTGCCCGGTATCGATGAGGTCCTCGGTCAGGGCGCCAATGATGCCGTTGCGGCCGGCGTAGACGCTGCCGATGCGCTCGGGGTGCGCCCGCGCGGTCTCGATCACGCCGCAGGCGGAGGCGTTGATGACGGCGGTGACACCGCCGGATTGGGCGTAGAACGCGTTGCGCTTCTCCACAGTCATTGCATGGTTCCAGGTCACGATGGTGGCGGAATGCGGCGCGCAAGCGGGAGTCGCGAACTCACCGCCCGCGCGCCGGTCGTACTCTACAATATACTGAGCACTTGCTCGATTGCCCGCCTGACTGATGCCTTCGACCCGGTTTCCCAAAGCCCCCCTGCGGCGCGCGCTGCTCGCTGCCGTCGCGCTTGCCGCCGCCGCCCCCGCGCCGGCCCAGGAGCTCATCGACCTGCCCGATTTCGGCGACTCCGCGGGCGCTGTCATCTCGCCCGAGCAGGAACGCAAGCTGGGCGAGAACTTCATGCGCGAGATGCGCCGGCGCGCGCCCATCGTCGGCGACGAGGAAGTCGAGGACTACATCAACCAGATCGGGCGCAGCCTGTCCGATCACACCGAGTACTACGGGGATTTCACCTTCTTCGTCATCGACAGCCCGGTGATCAACGCCTTCGCGGTGCCCGGCGGCTTCATCGGCTTCCATACCGGCCTCATCCTGGAAACGCAGAGCGAAGCCGAGCTGGCCTCGGTCATGGGGCACGAGATCAGCCACGTCACCCAGCGTCACGGCGCGCGCATGATCGAGACCGCGTCGCAGATGAGCATGCCGACCATGGCCGCCATGCTCGGTGCCATCGTGCTCGCCGCGGCCAATCCACAGGCCGGCGCCGCCGCGCTGATGGCGACCCAGGCGGCGGCGATGCAGGCACGCATCAATTTCACCCGCGCCAACGAGAAGGAAGCGGACGCGATCGGCCTGAGGCTGATGAGCGACGCCGGCTACGACACGCAGAAAATGGCCGTGTTCTTCGAGCGCATGCAGCGCGCCAACCGCTACAACGACCCCGCCCATATCCCCGAGTACCTGCGCACGCACCCGATCACCATCAACCGTATCGCCGAGGCGCGCAGCCGCGCCGAGCGGGTGCGCCCCAACCTGGTGCGCGAAGACAGCTACCAGTACCACCTGGTCAAGGCCAAGCTGAGGGTGCGCGCGCAGAGCGACCCCATGCAGGCGCGCCACATCTTCGAATCCGAGCTGGCCAGCGGCGCCTATCAACACGAGGAGGTCGCGCGCTACGGCTATGCGTTGGCGCTGGTCGAGACCGGCGACTACGAACAGGCACGCATCGAGCTGCTCAAGCTGATGGCCGACTACCCGACCCTGGTGTCCTTCCAGCTCGCCGCCGGCAGCCTGGAGCAACGCGCCGGCAACTATGACGCCGCCCTGCGCTACTTTCGCGCGGCCTACGATCTCGAGCCGCAGAATCGCGCCGCCGTGTACGGCTACGTGCGGTCGCTGCTGCTGATCGACCGTGGCGAGGAGGCGCGCGCGCTGCTCGGTGACTACGGCCTCTCGGACCGCCGTGATCCGAAGTTCTACAAGCTGCTCGCCGAAGCGCAGAACAAGGTCGGCGAAACGGCCAATGCGCACCACTCACTGGCCGAGTTCTACCTCGGTATCGGCGAGTACCCCCATGCCGCCGAGCAGCTGCGCCTGGCCCGTTCCACCCCGGGGCTGAGCAACTACCAGCGCCAGAAGATCGCGGCGCGCCTGGAGGAGGTCGAGGACACCATCCTCGAGCTCGAGCAGGACCAGCGCCGCTAGCCGGCGAGACCCTGCGCCGCCACGCCGCAAGGGCGTTCGCGCGGCGTTTTCTGACGCGCGTCACACCAGAGTTTCAACAACTGTTAAATGCGCGCGGGAGTGTGGCGCGGTTAACAGTTTCGTCACCTACATTCTCTATAGTAGCCACCCGACGAAAGACCCCAACCGGCTCGCCCGGACGCACCCACGGATAACGAATCATGAACAATCGCAGCCCGCTCTGTTACGCCCTCGACTTCTGTGGATTGATTGCGCTGACCGGCGCCGGCCTCGCCCTCGGTGCGGCCCTGTGGTTCGCCGGCTCGATGGCCGAGGCCATCATGCTCGATGCCTTCCGCTACGGCATGATGGCGGCGAGCGGCGCACTCGTGAGCGCCCGCGTGGTCGAGCTTTCGCGTATCTTCCGCAGTGCAGCACCGGCCACGGCCACGCCCGCCCTGCCCGACAACGTCGAGTCCCTGCCGAGCCGCGAGCACCTCGCGCGCGCCGCCTGAGCATCCGGCCGCGCTGACCGGGCGGGGGCGGAAGGCGCCTCGCCTGCTCCGTTGCCTCGCCGCGCAGCCATCGGCGCTGCGCTGCCTGACCGGCGCCGCCTCTTTCCTGCGACCCGGTCCAATGCACGGCACGCGCCGTGCGACGCGCCCCGCCCGTCCGCACCGACACACTTCACCCGCGCCCGCCATCCCTGTTGAGCGGGGCCGCCCTCCTGCCCGCCGCACTGCGCTGAGATGGGCGCTCAACGGCCGCCGGCGCCAGGCAAAAAAAAGCCGGCACCAGGGTGCCGGCCGGGAAGTGATTGAGCGGGCGCTCAGCCCATCAGCACGCCGCCGTACTGCACGAAGAACGGCACGAACACCAGCGAGAGGATGGCCGAGAGCTTGATCAGGATGTTGAGCGAGGGACCGGAGGTGTCCTTGAGCGGATCGCCGACGGTATCGCCGACCACCGCGGCCTTGTGCGCCTCGGTGCCCTTGCCGCCCAGGTTGCCCTTCTCGATGTACTTCTTGGCGTTGTCCCACGCGCCGCCGCTGTTCGACGAGGAGATCGCGAGCACGCCGCCGCAGACCAGGGAGCCCGCCAGCAGGCCGGCGGTGGCCTCGATGCCGAACAGGAAGCCGGTGACCAGCGGGGCGCCCATGATCAGGATGCCCGGCGCGATCATCTCCTTGAGCGCGGCCTGGGTCGAAATGGCGACGCACTGGTCGTAGTCCGGATCGCCCTTGCCTTCCATGATGCCGGCGATCTCGCGGAACTGGCGGCGTACCTCCTCGATCATCTTGTAGGCGGCGGAGCCGACCGACTTCATGGTCATGGCCGAGAAATAGGCCGGCAGCACGGCGCCGATGAAAAGACCCGTGTAGACCATGGGGTCGAGCAGGTTGATCGAGCCGAGCAGATCGTAGGACGGGCCGTGCTGCTCCTTCAGCAGCAGGTCGGCGCGGGTCAGGAAGGCCGCGAACAGCGCCAGCGAGGTGAGAATCGCGGCGCCGATGGCGAAGCCCTTGCCCATCGCCGCGGTGGTGTTGCCGGCCGCGTCGAGGATGTCGGTGCGCTCGCGCACGTGCTCGTCCATGCCGGCCATCTCGGCGATGCCGCCGGCGTTGTCGGCGACCGGGCCGTAGGCGTCGATGGTGAGCGCGATGACCAGCGTACCGAGCATGCCGAGCGAGGCGATGGCGACGCCGTACATGCCGGCCAGCATCCACGGGATGTAGATGGCGAGACCGATGGCGAGGTAGGGCCCGACCGCGCTCTGGTAGCCCAGCGCGAGGCCGAAGATGATGTTGGTCGCCGAGCCCGTCTCGCACGATTGCGCGACCTCGCGCACCGGCTTGTAGTCGTGGGCGGTGTAGTACTCGGTCAGCAGCCCCACCACGAGTCCGGCGACGAGGCCGGCAAGGAAGCAGTAGTAGACGTCGAGCGCGGTGCAGTCGATGCCGGTCATGTCGAAGGCCTTGGGCAGCAGCTGCATGGTCACGAAGTACATGACCACCGCCATCAGCACACTGGAGATGATGAGCATCTTCTTCAGCGCCGGGCCGACCTGCTCCTCGCTGGTGACGCGCACCATGAGAATGGTGATGAGGCTGATCGGGATGCCGATGGCCGAGATGACGATCGGGTAGAGCAGGGCGTCGACGTTGCCGGAGAAGGCGATCGCGCTGATCACCATCGCCGCGCAGGTCGACTCGGCGCAGGAGCCGAAGAGGTCCGCGCCCATACCGGCGACGTCACCGACGTTGTCACCGACGTTGTCGGCGATGACGGCGGGATTGCGCGGGTCGTCCTCCGGGATGCCGGCCTCGACCTTGCCGACGAGATCGGCGCCGACGTCAGCCGCCTTGGTGAAGATGCCGCCGCCGACACGCGCGAACAGCGCAATCGAGGAGCCGCCGAGGCCGAAGCCCGCGATGACCTCCATCAGCACGTGGGTGGGAAGCTGCGCGGGCATCACGTTGACCAGCAGCAGGTAGACCAGCAGCAGGCCGAGCGAGGCCAGGCTGACCAGGCCGAAGCCCATTACCGAGCCCGAGTGCAGGGCGACGTTGAAGGCGTCGGAGAGGGACTTGTTGGCCGACACCGTGGTACGCACGTTACCGACGGTGGCGATGCGCATGCCGATGAAGCCGGAGGCGATGGAGATGATGGCGCCGAACAGGAAGGCGACCGCGGTGTAGATGCCCTCGTTGACGTAATCGGTGTGATGGTCGTCGATGAGGGCGGCGATGATGGCGGCGAACACGACCATGAAGATGGCCATGAACTTGTATTCCTGCTTGAGGAAGGCCATCGCGCCGCTGGCGATGGCGGAGGAGATCTTGGCCAGCCGGCCCTTGGTGTCGGCGTCCTCGACGCCCATGTCGATCGGGATCTTCCTGATCGAGGTCGAGTAGTAAAAAGCCGTGGCCAGGCCGAACAGGGACAGGGCCAGAATTATGGTAACCGCCATCTGAGGTCTCTCTCCGTCTTCAGTTGCGAGGAAGGGGCACGCGGCGTTGCCAGGGGTTCGGCCCCTTTTTGTCGCAAACGCGCGGGATCCGCGCACTATAACCGGGATTTGCCTTGTAATCGATACGAATCGGGGCAATTTCGCCGCGGCGGGGCAGCGCGAGTGGCCGGATTCAGGGCTCCGCCCACATCCGCAGCAGGGAGTGGTAGACGTTGTCCAGGGCGTTCTGCTCGGCCGCAGGCAGACCACCGCGCTCACCGATAGCGCGGATCGCGTGCTCGAGCTGGCTCACCACGGCCCTCTGCTCGGCGTCGCGCAGCATGCTCTCCGCCCAGGTCACCGCGGCATAGCGTACCCCGCGCGTGACTGGCTCGACGCGGTGCACGAAGTAGGGCGGATAGGTCACCAGCGACCCCGCCGGCAGCTTCACCGCGGTTTCGCCCCCGGCCGTCGCGATCACCAGTTCACCGCCGTCGTAGCTGTCGGGATGGCTGAGGAAGAGCGTTACGGCGACGTCCGTGCGCAGCGGGGTGGGTGCGCGCATGACGGCATTGTCGACGTGCTCGCCGTAGCTCATGCCGGCCTCGTAACGGCTGAACAGCGGTGGCACGGCGCGGCGCGGGTAGGCGGCGCGAAAGAACGTCTCGTTGCGCTTGAGAGCCGCCAGAACCAGCTTCATGATGCCCTGCACGTGCGGATTGTCTGCGGGCAGCTGCAGATTGTCCTTGACCGCGGCCGCTGCGCCATGAGCGGTGCCCTTGCCGGAAACGAAGTCGACGCGGTCGAATACGGCGAAGATCTGCGCCAGTTCGTCGTCGCTGAGCACGTTGTCAATTCGGGTCAGCATGGCAGGGACGCTCGTCGGAATCCGGATGCCGACGCATTATGTCGCGCTTCGGGCGCCACGTGAAAAGCGGTCCCCCGGGCGCACCGCAGAGTCGGAGTCAGACCCATGAACGCCACCGTTTCGGATTCACCCGGCGGGTCTCCGGGCGCCGACGCCGGGTGTCCGCGTGGCCGGGGGCGCCGCCGGGTGGGCGCCGCGGGCCGCGGTTGAATGGTGGGCCGTGTAGGGATCGAACCTACGACCATCGGATTAAAAGTCCGGTGCTCTACCAGCTGAGCTAACGGCCCGGTGAGGGGGCGGCGCGCGGTGCGGCGCAGGCGGCTCACGGTTGTCGCGCCCACCTGCAATCGGGGCGCAATCCTAGCGAATACCTGCACGCGTGTATATGATGCGCGCCCGGCTGCAAGCCCTTGAATCAGGGCGCGGCGGCCGCATCTACATCGCGATTCACAGGGTCGGGGACCGAACCATGCCCATTTACGAGTACCAGTGCGACGGCTGCGGCCACAAGCTCGAGGTCATGCAGCGCATGAGCGATGACCCGCTGAAGACCTGCCCCGCGTGCAGCGCGGACAGCCTGCGCAAGCTGATCTCGGCGGCCGGGTTCCAGCTCAAGGGCACGGGCTGGTACGAGACCGATTTCAAGAACAAGGGCAAGCCGCCGGCGAAGAAGGACGGCGAGGGCAAGTCGGGCGGCGACAAGCCTGCCGCGGACGGTGCCAAGGCGGCCGACAGCGGCGCCAAGAAGCCCGATTCCAAGGCCGCTTCCGACTAGCCCGCGGACCGTTCCGGTGCGGCCCGCGCGGCGTTGCGGGGTGCGCGCCCAGACCTTATGATGCCCGCCTTTCCGCCCGGCGGCGCCTGCCGCGAACCACTCCGTGTCCATGCGTACCCATTACTGCGGTGTTCTCAACGAGTCGCTGGTCGGCGAGAGCGTGACCCTGTGCGGCTGGGTGCACAACCGCCGCGACCATGGCGGTGTCATCTTCATCGACCTGCGTGACCGCGAGGGCATCGCCCAGGTCGTCATCGATCCCGACACCCCGGACAGCTTCGCCATCGCCGAGCGCGTGCGCGGCGAGTACGTGCTGCGCGCGACCGGCCGCGTGCGCCCGCGCCCCGAGGGCACGGCCAACGCGGACATGGCGACCGGCCAGGTCGAGGTGCTGGTCAGCGCGCTCGAGATCCTGAACGACGCGCGCACGCCGCCGTTCCAGCTCGACGAGCGCAACGTGCACGACGACACCCGGCTGCGCTTCCGTTACATCGACCTGCGCACCGATCGCATGCGCGAGAACCTGCGCCTGCGCGCGCGCGTGGCACGCGAGCTGCGCAGCTTCCTCGACGACGCCGGCTTCCTCGAGATCGAGACGCCGATGCTGACCAAGGCGACGCCGGAAGGGGCGCGCGACTACCTGGTGCCGAGCCGCACCCACCCGGGGCGCTTCTTCGCGTTGCCGCAGTCGCCGCAGCTGTTCAAGCAGCTGCTGATGATGTCGGGCATGGAGCGCTACTACCAGATCGTGCGCTGCTTCCGCGACGAGGACCTGCGCGCCGATCGCCAGCCCGAGTTTACCCAGCTCGACGCCGAGATGTCCTTCGTCGACGAGGCCGCGGTGACGGGCCTGATGGAAGCACTGGTACGCCACGTGTTCCGCGCCGTGATCGGCGTGGAGCTGCCGGATCCCTTCCCGCGCCTGACCCACGCCGAGGCGATGCTGCGCTACGGCTCGGATCGCCCCGACCAGCGTAACCCGCTGGAGCTGGTCGAGGTCAGCGACCTCATGACGGGGGTCGAATTCAAGGTCTTCGCCGCGCCGGCGGCGAGCGAGAGCGGGCGCGTCGCTGCGCTGCGCGCGCCTGGCGGTGGCCGCCTGACACGCAAGCAGATCGACGACTACACCGACTTCGTGCGCATCTACGGCGCCAAGGGCCTGGCCTACATCAAGGTCAACGAGCGTGCCGCCGGGCGCGACGGCCTGCAGTCGCCGATTCTCAAATTCCTGCCCGACGAGGTCGTCAGCGAGGTGCTGGCGCGCACCGCCGCCAAGGACGGCGACCTGGTTTTCTTCGGCGCCGACGAGGCCGCCGTGGTCAACGCCGCGCTCGGCGCCCTGCGCGACGTGCTGGCGCGCGACCTCGGCCTGCTCGAGTCCGGCTGGCGGCCGCTGTGGGTGGTCGACTTCCCGATGTTCGAATGGGACGCCGACGAGAAGCGCTGGGGCGCCCTGCATCATCCCTTTACCGCACCGGTCGAAGGCGTGGAGCAGGTTGCCGCCGCACCCGGGCAGGCGCTCTCGCGTGCCTACGACGTGGTCCTCAACGGCTACGAGATCGGTGGCGGCTCGATTCGTATTCACCGCCCCGAGATGCAGCGCGAGATCTTCCGCCTGCTCGGCATCGGCGACGACGAGGCGAACGAGAAGTTCGGCTTCCTGATCGAGGCCCTGCACTACGGCTGCCCGCCGCACGGCGGCATCGCCTTCGGCCTCGATCGCCTGGTCATGCTGATGGCGGGCGAGACCTCCATCCGCGAGGTCATCGCCTTCCCCAAGACGCAGACCGCGAGCTGCCCGCTGACCGCGGCGCCGAGTGAAGTCAGCGAGCGCCAGATGCGCGAGCTCGGCATCCGCCTGCGCAAGAAGCCCGCGGACGGCGCCGCCTGAGCCGCCCGGCTTGCAAAAGGCGCCGCGCGCGCCCATATCTATAAGGACAGCGGGTATCCGTCTCGCACAGCGGCCGGAAGCCGGTCGCACGAGCGGCCCGCCACGACGAGATCCGCGCCCGTGAACGAGACCGCCACCTTCGAGCTACCGCCGAGCGCCGTACCGCCGGTCGTGCGCGAGCACCTGCAGCCGGCCGAGCGCGATGCGCTGAAAGCCGAGATCGCCGACCTGCTCACCGCGCGCGACGCAGTGCTCGTCGCGCACTACTACACCGATCCCGAGATCCAGGCGCTGGCCGACGAGACCGGCGGCCATGTCTCCGACTCGCTCGACATGGCGCGCTTTGGGCACGAGCACGCGGCTGCAACGCTGGTCGTCGCCGGCGTGCGCTTCATGGGCGAGACGGCCAAGATCCTCAATCCCGAGAAACGTGTGCTGATGCCGGACCTCGGCGCCAACTGCTCGCTGGATCTCGGCTGTCCGCCGGACGCCTTCGCCGCCTACTGCGACCAGCACCCCGATCGCACCGTGGTCGTGTATGCCAACACCAGCGCCGCGGTGAAGGCGCGTGCCGACTGGATGGTAACCTCGGGCAGCGCGCTGGAGGTGGTCAGCCACCTGCATGCACAGGGCGAGAAGATCCTGTGGGCGCCGGATCGCTACCTCGGCGATTACATCCGCACGGAGACCGGCGCCGACATGCTGCTGTGGCAGGGTGCGTGCATCGTGCACGAGGAGTTCAAGGGCGCCGAGCTCGCCGCCCTGCGCGAACACCACCCGCAGGCGCGGGTCATCGTGCACCCGGAATCGCCGGCCAGCGTGGTCGCACAGGCCGATTACGTCGGCTCGACCTCGGGCCTGATCAACGAGGTGCGCACCGCTGCCGCCAATACTTTCATCGTCGCCACCGACAAGGGCATCTTCTACAAGATGCAGCAGGCGGCACCGGACAAGCGCCTGATCGAGGCGCCTACCGCCGGGCGCAGTGCGACCTGCCGCAGCTGCGCGGAATGTCCGTGGATGGCGATGAACGGCCTGGTCAAGCTGCGCAATGTGCTGCGTGACGGCGGCAACGAGATCGCGGTGCCGGCCCACATCGCCGAGCGCGCCCGCCTGCCGATCACGCGCCTGCTCGATTTTGCTGCCAGCCGCCGCGAGCAGATCTACGGCAACAACGACGCCTGAGCGCGTGCGCCGCGTGGTGCACGGCGTCACGTCGTGGCCGTTCGCCGCTCGCCGGGCGGCGCGCGATTTGCGACAATTGGCGCCCATCGCGAGCACACCGGAGGCACACGCGGCACCGCCATGGCCGGACACAGCAAATGGGCCAATATTCGTCACCGCAAGGGGCGCCAGGACGCCAAGCGCGGCAAGCTGTTCACCCGTCTGATCCGTGAGACCACGGTCGCCGCACGCATGGGCGGCCCCGACCCGGCATCGAACCCGCGCCTGCGCGCGGCGATCAACGACGCGCTGGCGGCGAACATGCCCAAGGACACCATCGAGCGCGCGGTCCAGCGCGGCAGCGGCGGCGCCGACGGCGACAATTACGACGAGATCCGTTACGAGGGTTACGGTCCGGGCGGCGCGGCAGTGATGGTCGACTGCATGACCGACAACCGCAACCGCACCGTGGCCGAGGTGCGCCACGCGTTCACCAAGTGCGGCGGCAATCTCGGCACCGATGGTTCGGTCGCCTACCTCTTCCGCAAGGTCGGCCTGCTCAGCTTCGACGCCGCCGTCGACGAGGACGCCCTGATGGAAGCCGCGCTGGAGGCCGGCGCCGAGGACGTGATCGAGAACGACGACGGCTCGGTCGACGTGCTGACCGACGCCGACGAGTTCTCCGACGTGAAGGAACGCATGGCCGCCGCCGGCTTCGAGCCGGAGAACGCCGAGGTCACCATGCGCGCCGACACCAACAGCGATCTCGATGCCGATGGCGCGCAGAAAATGGTCCGCCTGCTGGACATGCTGGAGGAGCTCGACGACGTGCAGAAGGTCTACTCGAACGCCGCGATCTCCGACGAGATCCTGGCCGGCCTCGACAACTGACCCCGTGTCGCGGCACCTTGACCGTCATCCTCGGTATTGACCCCGGCTCGCGCATCACGGGCTGGGGCGTGGTACGGGTCAGCGGTCATCGGGTCAGCCACGTCGACGACGGCTGTATCCGGCTCGGCGACGGTGCCCTGGACGCGCGCCTGGTGACCTTGTTCGACGCCCTCTCCGAGATCATCGCGCGCCACCGGCCTGACGAGGCGGCGGTGGAGAAGGTCTTCATGAACCGCAACGCGGACTCCGCGCTCAAGCTCGGCCACGCGCGCGGCGTCGCCATCCTGAGCGCCTGTCGCGAGGGGCTCGCGGTCAGCGAGTACGCCGCGACCCAGGTCAAGCAGGCGCTGGTCGGGCGCGGCCATGCCGACAAGACCCAGGTCCAGCACATGGTGCGCGCGCTGCTCGAGCTGGACCGCGCGCCGCAGGCCGATGCCGCCGACGCGCTGGCCGCGGCGATCTGCCACGCGCACATGCGCGAGGGCCTGGCGCGCATCGCGCTGGCCGGGGGGCGCCGGTGATCGGGCGCATCTCCGGCGTGCTGATCGAGATGCGCCCGCCGCAGCTGATCGTCGACTGCAACGGCGTCGGCTACGAGATCGAGGCGCCGATGACGACCATCTGGGCGCTGCCCGGCCTGAACGAGCGCGTGTCGCTGTACACCCACCTCGCGGTGCGCGACGACGCCCACCTGCTGTATGGCTTCTCCAGCGAGTCCGAGCGCGCCCTGTTCCGCAGCCTGCTCAAGGTCAACGGCGTCGGCACGCGCATGGCGCTGGTGATCCTCTCGGGCATGGACGCCGGGCAGTTCGCGGAATGCGTGCAGGCCGGCGACACCGCGCGCCTGACCGCGTTGCCGGGGGTCGGCAAGAAGACCGCCGAGCGGCTGATCGTGGAGATGCGCGACCGCGTCGGCGCCATCGATCCCGTGACCCCGGCGGCGGCCGGCGCGGCCGCCGGCCAGGCGCCGGCGCGCGAAGACCCGGTGGGTGACGCCGTCAGCGGGCTGATCGCGCTCGGCTACAAGCCGCAGGAGGCGAGCCGCTACGTGCACGGGCTTTCGACCGAGGGCATGAGCAGCGAGGCGATCATCCGCGAAGTGCTGAAGAGCCTGCTGCCGCGATGAGGTCGCGCGGCATGCCAGGAGACGCACGTGTCTGAGCCGGATCGCCTGATCGATGCCGAGGCCGCGGGCGAGGATCTCGCGCTCGACAACACCATACGCCCGCGCCGGCTCGCCGACTACATCGGCCAGCCCGACGTGCACGAGCAGATGGAGATCTTCATCGGCGCCGCGCGCAAGCGCGCCGAGGCGCTGGACCACGTGCTCATTTTCGGCCCGCCCGGTCTCGGCAAGACCACGCTCGCCAACATCATCGCCAACGAGATGGGGGTGGCGTTGCGCCAGACCTCGGGGCCGGTGCTGGAGCGTCCCGGCGACCTCGCCGCGCTGCTCACCAACCTCGAGCCGCGCGACGTGCTGTTCATCGACGAGATCCATCGCCTGAGCCCGGTCGTCGAGGAGATCCTCTACCCGGCGATGGAGGATTTCCAGCTCGACATCATGATCGGCGAGGGCCCGGCGGCGCGTGCGATCAAGCTCGACCTGCCGCGCTTCACCCTGGTCGGCGCGACTACCCGTGCGGGACTGCTGACCTCGCCGCTGCGCGACCGCTTCGGCATCGTGCAGCGCCTCGAGTTCTACTCGGTCGACGACCTCGCGCATATCGTGACCCGTGCCGCCGGCATTCTCGAGGTCGACATCGACGCCGGCGGCGCGCGTGAGCTGGCGCGGCGCTCGCGCGGCACGCCGCGCATCGCCAACCGCCTGCTGCGGCGTGCGCGCGACTACGCCGAGATCAAGGCCGACGGCGCGCTCGACGCGGAGATCACCGCGCGCGCGCTGGACCTGCTCAACGTCGACCAGCACGGCTTCGACGTCATGGACCGCAAGCTGCTGCTGGCGGTGATGCAGAAGTTCGACGGCGGCCCGGTCGGCATCGACAGCCTGGCTGCCGCCATCGGCGAGGAGCGTGGCACCATCGAGGACGTCATCGAGCCCTACCTGATCCAGCAGGGCTTTCTCATGCGCACGCCGCGCGGGCGCGTCGCCACGCGATCTTCCTGGCAGCACTTCGGGCTCGACCTGCCGGCCTCGCGCGCCGGCTCCGCGGATCTCTTCGACGACGGCGCATGAATGGCGCGAGCCCGCTCAGACAACCGTTCGCGTGGCCGGTGCGCGTGTACTTCGAGGACACCGACGCCGGCGGCATCGTCTACCACGCCAACTACCTGCGCTTCATGGAGCGCGCGCGCACCGAGTGGCTGCGCGCGCTGGGCTTCGAGCAGGATGCGTTACTTGAGCGTGACGGCGTGCTCTTCGTCGTCACGCAGACCGACGTCAGCTACCGGCGCGCCGCGCGCTTCAACGAGGAACTCGTGGTGCGTTCGCGTATCGAACGGTTGCGCCGGGTGAGCATCGCGTTCGGGCAGCGCGTGGAGGACGCGGACGGCGCGCTGGTCTGCGCGGCGGCCAACACGGTCGCCTGCGTCAGCGCCGGTGCGTTCAGCCCGTGCCGCATTCCGGCGCACATGATGAGGGTATTCGAAAGTGTCGAGTGATCTGTCCATCGCGAGCCTGGTGCTCGGCGCCAGCCTGCTGGTCAAGCTGGTCATGCTGTTGCTGCTGGCCGCCTCGGTCGCCTCGTGGGCGATGATCTTCGCCAAGCGCGCCGAGCTCAGGCGCGCGCATCGCGAGATGGAGGCGTTCGAGGACGAGTTCTGGTCGACCGAGGACCTGACCCGGCTGTACAACCGCATCTCGGCCGCGCCCGGCGAGGCCACTGGCATGGAGCGCATCTTCGAGTCCGGCTTCCGCGAGTTCGCGCGGCTGCGCAAGCGCGGCGGGCTGGACAGCGCCGACATCCTCGACGGCGCGCAGCGCGCCATGAAAGTCACCGTCAGCCGCGAGCTCGAAGCGCTGGACACCAGCCTGCCGACGCTCGCCACGATCGGCTCGGTGAGTCCCTACGTCGGCCTGTTCGGCACCGTGTGGGGCATCATGAATTCCTTCCAGGCGCTGGGCAACGTGCACCAGGCGACGCTGGCGATGGTCGCGCCGGGTATTTCCGAGGCGCTGGTGGCGACCGCGATGGGCCTCTTCGCGGCCATCCCCGCGGTCATCGCCTACAACCGCTACGCCGCCGGTATCGATCGCATCGACGGGCGCTACGACATCTTCGTGGAGGAGTTTCTGGCTATCCTCCGCCGTCAGGTCCACGACTAGCAGACCGATGAGAAGCTACTGCGCTCGCCATCTCGCGTCCCGCCGGTGCTCGAAGTCCTCACGTATGGCTCGATACGCTGCGGCTTCTGCGCGCCGCCGGAACGCGACCTGGCTTCGCTCGCGACGCTTCTCATCGGTCTGCGGAGGTCCTGGATGAGAAGCTACTGCGCTCGCCAGCTCGCGTCTCCCCGGTGCTCGAAGTCCTCACGTATGGCTCGATACGCTGCGGCTTCTGCGCGCCGCCGGAACGCGACCTGGCTTCGCTCGCGAGCTAAAAAGGGGACATGCCACATTTTGCCGGCCGGCGACCCGGGTCGCCGGCCGGCAAAATGTGGCATGTCCCCTTTTTACGGGTGCGCGCGATGAGCAGTCGACGTCGCGGCCGGCGCATGATGTCCGACATCAACGTCGTGCCGTACATCGACGTCATGCTGGTGCTGCTGATCATCTTCATGATCACCGCGCCGCTGATCACCCAGGGCGTGCGTATCGACCTGCCGCAGGCGCCGTCCGAAGTGCTGCCGCCGAGCGAGCAGGAGCCGGTGGTGGTGACGGTCGACGCCGGCGGCCAGGTCTACGTCGACATCGGCGAGGCGCCCAATCAGCCGGTCACCGAGACCGTGCTGGTCACCCGCGTCGCCGCGGTGATCAAGTACCGGCCCGGCATCGAGGTGCTGGTCAAGGGTGACCGCGGCGTGCCCTACGGTCGCGTGGTCGAGGTCATGAGCCTGCTGCAGGGCGCCGGAGTGCCCGGCGTCGGTCTCATCACCGAGCCGCCGGAAAGCTGACCCCGCCGCGCGCGCCCGATGTTTCGCAAACGATCGATTGGCTGGTCGGTACTGCTGCACGTGCTGCTGGTGCTGGTGCTGACGGTGAGCGTCGATTTCTCGCCCGACGAGATCCGGCGGCCCGCCGAGCACCGGGACATCGTGCAGGCGAAGGTCATCGACAGCCAGGCGGTGGCGCAGGAAGTCGAACGGCTCAAAGCCGCCGAGGAGCGCGAACGCCGCGAGCTCGAGCGCAAACGCGCCGCCGAGGAGAAACGCCTGGCCGATCTCAAGGCCGAGCAGGAGCGCATCAAGAAGGCCGAGGCGGAGTCGGCACGCAAGCGCCAGGAAGCCGAACGCAAGGCCGCGGAGGCCGAGCGCAAAGCGGCCGAGGCAGAGAAGCGCAAGGCCGAGGCGGAGCGCGAGAAGGCGGCGGCGGAGCAGGCACGGCGCGAAGCGGAGGCCGAGAAGCAACGCCGGGCCGAGGCCGAGGCGGAAAAGAAGCGGCAGGCCGAAGCGGAGCAGAAGCGCCAGGCCGAGGCCGAGCGCAAACGCAAGGAGGCGGCCGCGCGCGAAGCCGAGCGCAAGCGTATCGAGCAGGCGCTGCAGGACGAGCTGGCGGCGGAGGAGGCGGCGCGCCAGGCGGCGGCGCAGGCCGCGGCCGACGCCACCGAGATCGATCGCTACGTCGCCGCCATCGCCCAGCGCGTGCGCCAGTCCTTCACCATCCTGCCGGGACTTGACGGGCTCACCTGCACGCTCAGAATTACGCTGATCCCGGGGGGCGAGGTCGCCGGGGTGCAGATCGTCAAGTCCAGCGGCAACCCGACCTTCGACCGCCAGGCGGAGAACGCGGTACGCAAGGCCGCACCGCTCCCGGTCCCCGCCGATCCGCGGCTGTTTCAACAGATGAGGAGCATCGCCTTTGTCTTCGACCCGTCCTGAGCGTCTTTTCCCGCGCGTCGCCATACTGCTCGCGCTGCTGGCCGCTGCCTGGGTGCCGGCGCAGGCACGCGACGGCGAGCTGACCATTCGCATCGAGCAGGGCATCGAGTCCGCGCTGCCGATCGCCGTGGTGCCGTTTGCCACCGTCGGCGACGACACCGGCGGGGTCGACGTCGCCGCCGTGGTCAGTGCCGATCTCGCGCGCAGCGGCAAGTTCGCACCGATGCCGGCGGCGGACCTGCCCTCGCGCCCGGCGAGCTTCAACGCCGTCAACTTCAAGGACTGGCGCGTGCTCGGCATGGAGAATCTCGTCATCGGCAAGGTCCTGGGCGGCGCCGACGGCGGCTTCGTGGTCGAGTTTCGCGTGCTCGACGTTTATCGTGGCAAGCAGCTGCTCGGCTTCCGCATCCCGACCTCGGCCGAGAACATGCGCCTCACCGCGCACCACGTCAGCGACCTCATTTACGAGAAGCTGCTCGGCGAGAAGGGTGCGTTCGCTACTCGCATCGCCTACGTCACGGTAGAGAAGAAGTCGGCCAAGGAATCGATCTACCGCCTGCAGGTGGCCGATGCCGACGGCTACGATCCGCATACCATTCTCGAATCGCGACAGCCGCTGCTGTCACCGGCCTGGTCACCGGACGGTTCGCAGCTCGCCTACGTGTCGTTCGAGGATCGCAACTCGGCCATCTACCTGCAGGACATTCGCACCGGGCGGCGCGAGAAGATCATCGCCGGCGTCGGCATCAACAGCTCGCCCGCGTTCGCGCCGGACGGCGAACGGCTCGCGGTGACCCTGTCACGCGACGGCAATCCGGAGATCTATCTCTACAGCCTGCGCAGCCGCAACCTGACCCGCCTGACCAATCATGCCG
Organism: Gammaproteobacteria bacterium; assembly: GCA_041984235.1. Classification (GTDB taxonomy): domain Bacteria; phylum Pseudomonadota; class Gammaproteobacteria; genus JBHIYN01. The sequence goes on along the minus strand of JBHIYN010000002.1, from coordinate 344,103 downwards.
CGATCGACACCGAGGCGAACTGGGCACCGGACGGTCGCAGCATCGTGTTCACCTCCGATCGCGGCGGCGGTCCGCAGATCTACCGGGTCGCCCTGGACGGCAGCGCACCACAGCGGGTGACGTTCAACATGGGGCGCTACAACGCACGCCCGCGCCTGTCGCCCGACGGTCGCAAGCTGGCCGTGGTCAACGGCGGGGATCGCGGTTACCACATCGCCGTGCTCGACCTCGAGACCAACGTCTTCGAGGTGCTCACCAACGCCCGGCTGGACGAGTCGCCGAGCTTTGCGCCGAACGGCAGCATGATAATTTATGCGACAATGGGCGCGCGCGGCACGGAGCTGGCGGCGGTCTCGACCGACGGTCGGCTCAGGCAGCGGCTGGCCTTGCAGCGCGGTGAAGTCAGAGAGCCCGCGTGGGGTCCTTTCCGCGACTGATCGCGGGCGCGCGGCAAGCCATTCCCGGGTGTTTCCAGGCGGATCCAAATTTAGGAGAAAGCGCATGAAAGGGGCCGGCCTCAAGTTTTTCGGCATCCTGATGATCGCGGTCGCGATGACCGCGTGCAGCTCGACGAAGTCCAAGGACGACGATGCCCAGAGCCGAGCGCGCGTCGAGGAACGCAGCACGGCGTCCGGCAGCGGCGCGGAAAGCGGCGGCGCACGCACGCAGGGCCTCGACGACGACGGCGGCCTCAGCGCGGCGGCACTCGACGACCCCAACAGCCCGTTGTCGGTGCGCGTCATCTACTTCGATTACGACAGCGCCAACATCCGCTCCGACTTCGCGGGCACGGTATCGGCACATGCCGGTTATCTCGCCGCCAACCCCGGCGCCAGCGTCACCCTGGAAGGGCATGCCGACGAGCGCGGGTCGCGTGAGTACAACCTCGCGCTCGGCGAACGACGCGCGCTGGCGGTGCGCCGCCAGCTGGTCCTGCTCGGCGCCTCGGCCGGGCAGGTCAAGGCGGTCAGCTACGGCGAGGAGCGGCCCGCCGTGGACGGCCACGACGAGCAGTCCTACGGCCTCAACCGGCGCGTCGAGCTGGTCTATTGATGGCGGCAACGATGACTCGCGCAGTGCGGCTGGCGCTGGCCGGCGCCGCCCTGCTGCTGCCACTGGCGGCGGCCGCGCAGGCCGACGCCACCGCCGAGCGGCTGGCGCGCCTGGAGCGCGCGCTCAACAACAAGGGCCTGCTCGACCTGGTGCGCCAGGTCGAGCTGCTGCAACAGGAAGTGCGCCAGTTGCGAGGCGAGCTGGAAAACCAGGTGTTCTCGCTGGAGCAGCTGCGCAAGAGCCAGACCGCGAGCTACGTCGACGTCGATCGCCGCCTCGGCCGGCTCGAGCAGGGCGGCATCATCAGCGTGGCGCCCGGCGCCGCCGCGGCCGCGACGGGCGAGAGCGCGCTCGATCCCCCGCTGCCGACCCTGAATGCCCCCGCGGGTACGAGCATAGCCGGCGCCCCGGCCGGCGCGGCGATGGCGCTCGACGTGCAGTCACCGCAGGGCCTGCCCGCGGCGCCCGGTGACAGCGCAATGACGGTCGACGACGCCGGCCTCGACGTCGAGGCCGCCGGCGAGGCACTCGCGGCCCTCGCGCCGGCTCCCGCCCCGGGCGCCGCAACCGAGCCTGCTGCCACGGCTGTCCCCGTTGCGCCGACACCCTCGCTGCGGCCGGCGCCGGCCGGCGTCGACAGCCCCGAGTCCGAGGCCGCCTATCGCGACGCCTTCGGCATGCTCAAGGCCGGGCAGTACGAGGATTCGATCGCCGCGTTCAACAGCTTCATGCAGCTCTACCCCGGCAGTCAGTACGCCGACAACGCACAGTACTGGCTCGGCGAGGCGTACTACGTGATGCGCCAGTTCGAGCCCGCCATCGAGCAGTACCAGCAGCTCGTGCGCAACTACCCGGACAGCAAGAAGCAGTCACACGCGATGCTCAAGATTGCCTACAGCTACTACGAGCTCGGTCTGACCGACCAGGCCATGAGCGTGCTCGGCGAGCTCAAGACCCGCTTCCCCGGCTCCGCCGCCGCGCGCCTGGCCGACGAGCGCATCCAGCGCATTCGCGCCGAGGCGCGCTGAAGCCGCGAGCCGGTCACAGCCGATGAGCCGCGCGCCTGCCTGCGGTGTCGGCGGCCCGGCCTGACTCCCTGCCCGTCATGTCCGCCCGCCCCGCCATTGCCGACGCGAGTCTGCGCATCACCGAGATCTTTGCGTCGCTGCAGGGCGAGTCGACGCGCGTCGGCCTGCCGACGGTGTTCGTGCGTTTGACCGGCTGCCCGCTGCGTTGCGGCTACTGTGACACGGCCTATGCCTTCTCCGGCGGACGCGTGATGAGCCTGCAGGCGATCCTCGACGCGGTGCGCGAGCACGGGGTGCGCCAGGTCTGCGTGACCGGTGGCGAGCCGCTTGCGCAACCGGCCGTGCTGCCGCTGATGACAGCGCTGTGCGATGCCGGCTACGCGGTTTCGCTGGAGACCAGCGGCGCGCTCGACATCGGCGGCGTCGACGCGCGCGTGTCCCGGGTGGTCGACGTCAAGACCCCCGGATCCGGCGAGAGTGCGCGCAACCTCGCGGCCAACCTCGTGCACCTCGCCGCCGGTGACGAGCTCAAGTTCGTCATCACCTCGCGCGCCGACTACGAGTGGAGTCGCGAGTTCGTGCGCGCACACCCGGCGGACGACGTGGCGATCCTGTTCTCGCCCGCTCACGGCGAAGTCGCACCGCGCGAGCTCGCCGACTGGATCCTGGCCGATCGCCTGCCGGTACGCCTGCAGGTGCAATTGCACAAGCTGTTGTGGGGCGATGAGCCGGGACGCTGAGCGCCGCGCCGTCGTGCTGCTCTCCGGCGGCCTCGACTCGTCCACCGTGCTCGCCGTGGCCCGCGCCGAGGGACTGGCGTGCTACACGCTGGCGGTCGATTACGGTCAGCGCCACGCCGCCGAGCTGGCCGCCGCGGCGCGCGTCTCGGCCGCGCTGGGCGCGGTCGAGCACCGCGTGGTCACGGTCGACTTCGGCCAGTTCGGCGGCTCGGCGCTGACCGATGCCGGCATCGACGTGCCGGAGACGCCCACCACGGGTATTCCGGTCACCTACGTCCCGGCGCGTAACACGGTGATGCTGGCGCTCGCGCTGGGCTGGGCCGAGGTGGTCGATGCCGGCAGTCTCCACGTCGGCGTCAACGCGGTCGACTATTCCGGCTACCCCGACTGCCGGCCGGCCTTCATCGCGGCGTTCGCGCAGCTCGCCGCAGTGGCTACCCGGGCCGGGGTGGAGGGTCACCCGGTGCGCGTGTGCGCGCCGCTGATCGACGCCAGCAAGGCCGACATCATCCGTCGCGGCACCGCGCTGGGCGTCGATTACGCGCAGACGGTGAGCTGCTACACGGCCGACGACGCCGGCCGCGCCTGCGGCAGGTGCGATGCCTGCCGGCTGCGTCGCGAGGGCTTCGCGGCGGCCGCAATCGCCGATCCGACCCGTTACCGCTAGCCGGTCGCCTAGGTCGCCGGTGCCGTGCGCCGCGCCGGCGGCAGGCCGGCAGTGAGCGTCTCCTGCAGGCGGAAGTAGGTGTTGTAGAGCGAGCGGATGGCGCGCACGTAGACCACGGTCTGGCCGCAGTGGCAGCCGGATCCCTCGCGCGCCATGTTGCGCATGATGCGCTCGACGTGGCCGAACCAGCGGTGCGGGTCGAGGCCTGCCGCGGCCGCGGCGGCGCGCGCGCGCTCGACGCGCTGGAAGCCGACGTTGTAGGCAGCGAGCGCGAACCAGGTGCGCTCACGCGGCGAGATGGCATCGTCGAAGCGTGCGCGCAGCGCACTGAGATACGCAATGCCGCCGCGGATCCCGGCGTCCGGATCGAACGGGTTGCTGACCCCGACCGCGCGCGCGGTGGCGGGCAGCAGCTGCATCAGGCCCTGGGCGCCGGCACTCGAACGGGCGGCCGGGTCGAAGCGGCTCTCCTGGTACATCTGGGCGACGATCAGGCGCCAGTCGAAGTCGTAGTCCGCGGCATGCCGGCGCACCAGCTCGTCGTAGGGCGAGAGGCGGTCGGTCGCGGCGAAGCGTGTGTAGCGCGGCTGCTCGAAGTAGCGCCGCGCGAGCACGTTGTAGGTCGCGGTGCGGTACTTGCGTTCGAGGAAGTCGTCGACTGCGCCGAGCAGGCGGCGATCGCCGGCACGCGCGGTCCAGGCATAGTCGAAGCCGGTCGCCAGCGAGGCGCCGGCCTGCAGGTCGGGATGCGCTTGAAGCAGGGCGGGTACGGCGTGCGCATCGACGATGGCGGCGTCGGCCAGACCGCTCTCGATGTGCGCGGCGAGCTCGGCCAGCGGCGTGCCGGGATTGAGCACCACCGCCTCCAGCGCGACGCCGGCGGCCATCAGCGCGCCCAGGGCGCGGTGCTGCACGCTGTTGCCGAGCACCGCGACGCGCCGGCCGGCGAGCGTGTCGGCGGTGAGCGCGTCACTGCCGGCGCGACCGAGCACGACGGCAGCGGCGTGAAAGTACTGGCGTGACTGGCGCAGCCCCGGGTCGGCCCGCACCTGGGCGCCGTCGACGCGGGTGGTGGCGATGTCGCCGATCCCGTTGCGCAGCCAGGCGAGCACCTGCTGATCGTTGCCGGCGACCAGGAACTCGGTCGCCAGCCCGCGCTCGCGCGCGAACATGCGCACCATTTCGAACTCGAAGCCCGCGCGACGTCCACCCTTGAGAAAGTAATTCTGCGGGTCGACGCGCGTAATCACGCGCAGCACGCGGCGGCGCTCGATGGTGTCGAGATCGCCGAACGCCGGCTGCGGCGTCGCCAGGCGCGCGTGGAAGCGTACGAGGTAGGAATCCAGGGCGTCGCGCAGGTCCCCGCGATCGGCGGCGAAGTACCAGCGTGCCGCGCTACTGCCGGACAGCACGAACAAACGCGCCAGCCGTGGCTGACCCTTGACCGGCCGCTCGCGCGGGCGCACCGGCACGACGGCGGCGTCCCACTCGCCGGCAGCGATGCCGGCGAGCAGATCCTCGCGCGTGGTGTCGTCCGGCATGACGACGACGCCGAGGCCGTCGACGGCGTGCTCCAGCGCCATGAAGTAGGGCCACAGGGGCGAGGACAGGCTGATCGCGACGCGCAGGCCGGACAACTGCAGCGGGTTGTGTGCAACCAGGCCGCGACGACCGAATACCTCGTGGTGGTAAGCGCCGATGCCGACGCCGGGCAGCAGTTGCGCGGCATCCTCGTCGGCCGGCGGCAGGTCGGCCACCAGCATGTCGGCCTCACCCTGCGCGAGGCGGGCGGCGAGCTCGTCGGCGCGGACGCCGTCCTGCCACTCGATGCGCAGGCCGTTGCGCGCGGCGAAGTCGCTCAGCAGGCGGAATTCGCCGGCGACGTCACGATGCGGGTGGTTGATCTCGTGATGGCGCAGCTTGAGCACGCGCAGGACGCCGCTCTCCGCGCCCGCCGTCGCGGCGCCGCTGACCCACAGCAGCACGGCCGCGAGCAGCACGCGCGCTGCCACGCCGGCGGGTGGTCGGCGTTGCGCGAGCGGCGCACGCCGGAGACGAGCGGAGAGACACGGTCGCATGGCGGCCTTGTACGGTTCAGAAGTAAAAGCGAGGTGCGCACGTCGGACGTCGCACGCGGCGGACGCCGTGGGAGGGCTGGTGATTGTTGCGCCGCAGCATTATGCCTGCGCAGCGCCTTCGCGTCAAGCAGCGCAGCGCCTGCCGGCGCCCCTCAGGGGTCGCCGATCGCCGCGCGCGCCTGCGCCAGCCGCTCGGCCGTGCCGATGTCGAACCAGCGCCCGTGATGCACCTGCCCGCGCAGGCGTCCGGACCCCGCCAGCGCGAACAGCAGCGGTCCCAGGGGCGCCGGCCCCGGCGCACAGCCGGCGAACAGGCCCGGGTCGTAGCAGCCGATCCCGGCATAGGTCAGCGGCCGCCCGGGTGGCCGTTGCACGCGCCCCTCGACCAGCGCGAAATCGCCGGCCGGGTTGTGCGCCGGGTTAGGCACCAGTACGAGGTGTGCCGCGCCCGGCTGCGGTGCCGGCAGCGCGAAGTCGAAATCGGTCCAGATGTCCGCGTTGACGACGATGAAAGGCTTGCTGCCGAGCAGCGGCAGGGCGTGCACGATGCCGCCGGCCGTCTCCAGCGCGCCCTGCGGCTCGCGCGAGTAGCGGATGCGCACACCGTGTGCCGCGCCGTCGCCGAGGCGTGACTCGATGAGATCGCCGAGGTGGCTGACGTTGATCACGACATCGCGGCAGCCGGCCCGCGCCAGCGCGTCGAGATGGCGCTCGACCAGCGTCTCGCCGCCGATCTCCAGCAGCGGCTTGGGCAGGCGGTCGGTCAGCGGGCGCAGGCGTTCGCCGCGCCCGGCCGCCAGTATCATCGCTTTCATGTGCGCGTGCCGCTGAACCCGGGGCGCAGCATTATAGGGCGGTGGCGGCGATAGGCCGGACAGCGCCGATCTGGCATCATTGGCGCGCATGCCGGGAGACGCGCACCTACCATGTTGACTGCTTTCGCCGCGGTGGCCGGCGGACTGGTGTTGCTGTCATTCGGAGCGGACCGCTTCGTCGAGGGCGCGGCGGCGCTGGCGCGGCATTTCGGGGTCCCGCCGCTGGTAGTCGGCCTGGTGCTGGTCGGCTTCGCGACCTCGGCGCCGGAGATGCTGGTGTCGGCGATGGCCGCGTTCAACGGCAACCCGACGCTGGGGGTCGGCAACGCGATTGGCTCCAACATCGCCAACGTCGGGCTGGTGCTCGGCGTGACCGCGCTGGTCGCGCCGCTGACCGTACGTTCGACCATCCTGCGGCGCGAGTTTCCGATGATGTTCGTGGTACTGCTCGCGTCGAGTGCCCTGCTGCTCGACCTCAGCCTGGACCACGGTGACGGCATCGCGCTGATGCTCGGCCTGGCCGCCATGATCGGCGTCACCCTGTGGCTGGCCCTGCACGCGGCGCCCGGCGACCCGCTGATCGCCGAGTTCGACAAGGAGCTGGTGGTCGCGATGCGTCCGCCGCGCGCCGCGCTGTGGCTGGCGCTGGGCCTCGCGCTGCTGCTGGTCGGCTCGGACCTGCTGGTCTCGGGCGCGGTCGACCTGGCGCGTGCATTCGGGGTCAGCGACATCGTCATCGGCCTGACCATCGTCGCCGTCGGAACCAGCCTGCCCGAGCTCGCCGCCTCGGTCGCCAGTGCGTTCAAGGACGAGCCCGATATTGCGCTCGGCAACGTCATCGGCTCGAACATGTTCAATGCCCTCGGCGTGCTGGGCATGCCGGCCCTGATCCTGCCCACTCGCCTGGAGCCCGAGGTGATCCAGCGCGACATCCCCTACATGCTGGTGCTCAGCGCGGCCCTGTTCCTGCTTGCCCGCGTGCGCGGGCGACCGGGTACCATTGGCCGGGTCGACGGTGCCATCCTGCTGGCCGCGTTCCTCGCCTACCAGGGCGTGCTCGCGATCAGCCCCTGAATCGCCCCCGGCGGGGCAAGCACGAGGAGCCTGCGGCATGACTTCCGCCACTGACTATCCCGAGCTGCTGCGCGACGTCGGCGCACGCGAGCTGGCCGACATGGGCCGCGCCGTGATCGAGATCGAGGCGCGCGCCCTGGCCGCGCTGGTGCACAAGGTCGACGGCTCGTTCGTCGACGCCGCACGCGCGATGCTGGCCTGCAGCGGCCGGGTGGTGGTGCTGGGCATGGGCAAGTCCGGTCACATCGGCGGCAAGATCGCGGCGACGCTGGCGAGCACCGGAACGCCCGCGTTCTTCGTCCACCCGGGCGAGGCGAGCCATGGCGACATGGGCATGATCACCCCGCACGACGTCGCGCTGGCGCTGTCCAACTCCGGCGAGACCGAGGAGCTGGTGGTGCTGCTGCCGCTGATCAAGCGTCTCGGCACGCCGTTGATCGCGATCACCGGCAACCCGGATTCGACCCTGGCGCAGGCTGCCACCGTGCACGTCCACGTCGAGGTGCACGAGGAGGCCTGCCCGCTGGGACTCGCGCCGACCTCGAGCACGACCGCCGCACTCGCCATGGGCGATGCCCTGGCGATCGCCCTGCTCAAGGCACGGGGCTTTACCGAGCGCGATTTTGCCCGCGCCCATCCGGGCGGCGCGCTGGGGCGCCGGCTGCTGCTCAAGATCGACGACCTGATGCACGCCGGCGGCGCCATGCCGACCGTCGGACCGCAGGCGGTGGTGGCCGACGCGCTGGTCGAGATGACCCGCTCCGGGCTCGGCATGACCGCGGTGTGCGACGGAGACGGCCGCGTGCTGGGCGTGTTCACCGACGGCGATCTGCGCCGCGTGCTCAAGCGCGAGGACGACGTGCGCGCGGCGCGAATGGACGAGGTCATGACGCGCGACTGTGTCACGGTGGGGCGCGACCTGCTCGCCGCGGAGGCGTTGCGCATCATGCAGGAGCACAAGATCAACGCATTGCTCGTGGTCGACCGTGAACGTCGGCTGGAAGGCGTGCTCAACATGCACGACCTGCTGCGCGCACGGGTAGTGTGAGCACACCAACGCCTGGAGCCGCCGCCGCGCGTCCGCTCGAAGGCGTGCTCGAGCGCGCCCGCGGCGTGCGCCTGGCGGTGTTCGACGTCGACGGCGTGTTTACCGACGGCCGCCTCTACCTCGGCCCGGACGGTGCCGAGTTCAAGGCCTTTCACGTGCGCGACGGCCACGGCGTGGTGCGTCTGCGCGAGAGCGGGGTGACGCTCGCCATCATTTCCGGGCGCAGCTCGCCGGCGGTCGCCGCCCGCATGCGTGAGCTCGGCATCGAGCACGTTCACCAGGGCGTGCGTGACAAGCGCGCACGGCTCGACGAGCTGCTGGCCGCAACCGGCATCGACGCCGCGGCGAGCTGTTTCGTCGGCGACGACCTGCCCGATCTCGAGCCGATGCAGGCCGTGGGCCTGCCCATCGCCGTCGCCGATGCCTGCGCCGAAGTGCTGGCCGCGGCCGCCGCGGTGACGCGGGCCGGCGGCGGCCGCGGCGCGGTGCGCGAGGTCTGTGACCTCCTGGTAGCGGCGCGCACGGGAGCATGAACGCCTGGCTCACGGCGCTGGTGGTGCTCGCCTTCGGCGTGTTCAGCTTCTGGCTGCTGCACAACCTCGAGCAGACGGAGACGGTCGCGCGCAGCGCGGCGCCGCACGAGCCGGACTACACCATCGACAACATGGTCCGGCGTACCACCGGGGCCGATGGCGAGCTGCGTAACGTGCTGCGCGCGACCCACGTGGAGCACTTCCCCGACGACGATTCGACCGAATTGGCGAGTCCTCACCTCGAGATTTACAATGGCGACTCCGAGCCATGGCACGTCGTCGCCGAACGCGGCTGGGTCAGTTCGGGCAACGACGTGGTCCTGCTGCACGGCGAGGTGGAGATCTGGCGGCTCGGCGCGGAGGGTCGCCGCATCTACGAGGTCCTGACTTCCGAGCTCCGCGTGCTGCCCAAGGAACAATACGCCGAGACCGACAATCCAACGATCATCGTGGGGCCGGCGACGGTCACGCATGCCGTCGGCATGCGGGCGAACTTCGCCCACAGCCGCCTGGAACTGGTCAAACGTGTCAGAAGCCGTTATGCAAGCAAACCCCAGAGCTGAGCTCCGTTCACCGCTTATGCAATGCCGCGCGCTGCGCATGGCGTGGTTGCTGAGCCTGGGCGCCCTGCTGATGGTGCTGCCGGGGCCCGGCTTCGCGCTCTCCACCGACTTCGAGCAGCCGATCGAGATCGAGGCCGATTTCGCCGAGCTCGACGACGAGGAAGGCACCACGGTCTACATCGGCAACGTGGTCGTCGTGCAGGGCTCCATTCACATGACCGGCGACCGCCTGCGGGTCAACTTCACGGCCGAGCGCGATCTCAAGGACGCCTACCTCGAAGGGCGGCCGGCAACGTTCAGACAGACGCCGGACCGCGGCGAGGACGTCGAGGGCGAGGCGCTGCTGATCGAGTACCACGCGCTGGACAACATGCTGTTCCTGATCGAGAAGGCGAAGGTGACCCAGGGCCAGCGCCTGACCCAGGGCCACCGTATCAATTACGACACCGAGCGCAGCATCGTCACCGTGCGCTCCGCGCGTGCCGGCCGCGCCGACCGCGAGGAGCAGCCGGCCGAGACCAGCGGCCGCGTGCGCATCATCATCCCGCCGAAGAAGAAGGAGCCGGTCGAATCGACGCCGGCGCCGCAGTAACGCCGGGCTGCCACGGGGCGCGTCGCGCGGGCATGGCAGGACGTGCCCGGCGCCGGTCGCGGCAAGATCCGGCATGAGCGTCCTCTCGGTTCGCCACCTGGCCAAGACCTACCGCAAGCGGCGGGTGGTCAAGGACGTCAGCCTGTCGGTGCACAGCGGCGAGGTCATCGGCCTGCTCGGCCCCAACGGCGCCGGCAAGACCACCAGCTTCTACATGATCGTGGGCCTGGTACGCAGCGAAGGCGGCTCGATTCATCTCGACGCCGAGGAGCTCACCCGCCAGCCGATGGACGTGCGTGCGCGGCGCGGTCTCGGTTACCTGCCGCAGGAAGCCTCGGTCTTCCGCAAGCTCACCGTCGAGCAGAACATCATGGGCGTGCTCGAGATCGTGCCCGATCTCACGGCGCACCAGCGACAGCGGCGGTTGGACGCCCTGCTGCGCGAGTTCCACATCGAGCACATCAAGCACAACCTCGGCATGTCGCTCTCGGGTGGTGAGCGGCGGCGCGTGGAGATCGCGCGCGCGCTCGCCACCGAGCCGCGTTTCATCCTGCTCGATGAGCCCTTCGCCGGTGTCGACCCGATCTCGGTCGGTGACATCCAGCGCATCATCAGCCATCTCAAGCAGATCGGAATCGGCGTGCTGATCACCGATCACAACGTGCAGGAGACGCTGCGCATCTGCGATCGTGCCTACATCGTCAACGAGGGAACGATCATCGCCGAGGGTGACGCCGAGACCATTCTGCGCGACGAGAAAGTGCGCCGGGTCTACCTGGGCGACACCTTCAAGCTCTGATTGCGGCCACGCCTGCCGCACCCCTCGAGGTTCCTGCGTCAGCGGCGGATAGCAGCCGCGGGGTGCAGGTTCCGGCGCGAGGCCATTGCTCCCGTGCAGCGTCAAGCCGGCGCCGCGGCGTGCCGCTAAGGTGTTGCAGGTACGGCGCTTTCGGGTCGCCGGCGGCGTGATCCGGGCGCGCGGGCTTGCGCTAGAATGAAATGGCGCCGCGTGCCTTCGCGGGACCACCACAGATCATGAAGCAATCCTTACAGCTCAAGCTTGGTCAGCACCTGACCATGACGCCCCAGCTTCAGCAGGCGATCCGCCTGTTGCAGCTGTCGTCGCTCGAGCTGACGACCGAGATCCAGGAAGCGCTGGAGTCGAACATGATGCTGGAAGTAGCTGATGGCAGCAGCGACTTCGACAACGACGAAGGGGCCTCAGCGAGCGCCGAATCGAACGAGGACGCCGAGGTCGAGGCGCCGTTCGAGGTCGGTGGCGGAGACCCGGCCGACGCGGAGACCCCGGCGGCGGCCGACGACATCCCCGACGAGATGCCGGTCGATACCGAGTGGGACGACATCTACGACACCCTGCCGACCTCTGGCATGCAGACCGCGGCGCGCGACGCCTCGGGTGACGACTTCGAACGCCCGATCTCGAGCGAGGAGTCGCTCGAGGACCACCTCCTGTGGCAGGTCAACCTGCTGCGCCTGAGTGACTCGGACCGCGCCATTGCCGGCGCCATCATCGATTCACTCGACCGCGACGGCTACCTGCAGAGCAGCCTCGAGGAGCTCGCCGCGACACTGGCCGACGAGGATGGCAGCGGTCCCGGCGAGGAGGAGATCGCGGCCGTGCTCAAGCTCGTGCAGGGTCTCGATCCGGTCGGTATCGCGGCGCGCGACCTGCGCGAGTGCCTGCTGCTGCAGCTCGCCGAGTTCGAGCGCGAGGTGCCGTGGCTGGGCGAGGCCGAGCGCTGCTGCACGGAGTTCATGGACCTGCTCGGCGCGCGCGACTATAACCAGATCATGCGCAAGATGAAGCTGTCCAAAGACGACCTCAGGGACGTGCTCAAGCTCATCCAGACGCTCAACCCGCGGCCCGGCGCGCAATTCAGCTCGGAGCAGCCGGAATACGTGGTCCCCGACGTGTTCGTCTACAAGCGCAAGGACCGCTGGCGCGTGGAGCTCAATCCCGACGTGGTACCGCCGTTGCGTGTGAACCCCTACTACGCCGGTCTCATCAAGCGCGCCGACAGCAGCGACGACAACACCTCCATGCGCGCTCACCTGCAGGAGGCGCGCTGGTTCATCAAGAGCCTGCAAAGCCGCAGCGAGACGCTGCTCAAGGTCGCCTCGGCCATCGTCGAACGCCAGCGTGCGTTCCTCGAACATGGCGAGGAGGCGATGCGGCCCCTGGTCCTGCACGACATCGCAGAGGTGCTGGAGATGCACGAGTCGACCATTTCACGGGTGACCACGCGCAAGTACATGCATACCCCGCGAGGGATTTTCGAGCTCAAGTATTTCTTTTCCAGTCACGTCAGCACCACGCTCGGCGGGGAGGCGTCCTCGACCGCCATCCGCGCCGTGATCAAGAAACTGATTGCCGCCGAGAACAACGCCAAGCCACTCAGCGACAACAAGATCGCCGCGCTGCTCTCAGAGCAGGGCGTGCAGGTCGCGCGGCGGACCGTGGCCAAGTACCGCGAGGCCATGGCGATTCCGCCGTCCAACGAAAGAAAACGCCTTGCCTGACGGGAACCGCGCAGACCGGCGCCGGAGCTTGCAGCACGCCGACGCCATGCCGTTCCCGCCGTGCTCGCGCGAGCGTTACATCCGAAGGAGACATTCCCATGCAAATCAATATCGACGGGCACCATGTCGATTTGACCGATTCCATGCGCGACTACATCAACACCAAGCTGGAGCGCATCGAGCGCCACTTCGACCAGGTGGTGGACGTACACGTCGTACTCAGCGTGGAAAAGCTGCGGCAGAAGGCGGAGGCTACCGTACACGTGGCCGGTAACAACATTCACGCGCACAGCGAGAACGACGACATGTATGCCGCTATCGATTTGCTCCTCGACAAGCTCGATCGGCAGATCAAGAAGCACAAGGAAAAGCTCACCAAGCACCGCGACTGAGGCGTCTCCAGATGGCACCAATCCGCCCGCTGAAGTACCGCCCGCGATGAAAATCAAGGAAATTCTCGCTCCCGACCGGGTCGTGCTCGACCTCCAGCTCGCGAGCAAGAAAGCCGTCCTGGAGAAGCTCGCCGAGATGCTGGCGGGCGCCGACCCCACGTTGCAGGCCAAGACCGTGTTCGAAAGCCTGCTGGCGCGCGAGCGCCTCGGCACCACCGGGCTCGGCGCCGGCATCGCCATCCCCCACGGCCGTGTATCGACCGAGGCCTCGTCGATCGGCGCATTCCTGCGCACCGGCACCCCGATCGGCTTCGACGCCGTGGACAACGCCCCGGTCGACCTGTTCTTTGCGCTGTGCGTGCCGGAAGACGCGACGGAAGAACATCTCGCGCTGCTCTCCAGCCTGGCGGCCCGCTTCAGCGACGCCGCCTTCGTCAGCGCGCTGCGCGAGACGGGTGACGCAGACGAGGTCTATCGGCAGCTCGTCACCGGGCCCGCGCCGCAGGCGTGAGCAGCGAATCCCGGCGATGACGGACGGCAAACGCTTCCTGATCATTTCGGGGCTGTCCGGCGCCGGCAAGTCGGTTGCCCTGAACGCGCTGGAGGACGCCGGCTTCTATTGCGTGGACAACCTGCCGGTCGGCATCCTGCCGGTGTTCGCCACCTACCTCGCCGAGCACGAGCTGCCGCACTTCAGGCAGGTCGCGGTGGGTATCGATGCGCGCAACCACCCGCAGGCGATTGCCGCACTGCCGGAAACCCTGGACGCGCTCGCCGCGCAGGGCGTGGACACCGAGCTGGTGTTCGTCGACGCGGACGACGAGACGCTGCTGCAGCGTTTCAGCGAGACCCGTCGCAAGCACCCGCTGTCGTCCGGGCAGACTTCACTGCCGGAAGCAATAGAGCGCGAGCGTGCGTTGCTCGACCCGATCATCCTGCGTGCGGACATGCGCATCGATACCACGCGCTCCAACGTGCACGAGCTGCGCAGCCTGGTGCGCGAGCAGATCTGCGGCCGGCCATCCGGCGCGCTCGCCCTGCAGTTCCGCTCGTTCGGTTTCAAGAAAGGGGTCCCCGGCGATGCCGATTTCGTCTTCGACGTGCGTTGTCTGCCGAACCCCTACTGGGATCTCGCGCTGCGCGACCTGACCGGCATGGACGACGCCGTCATCGATTACCTCGACGCGGATCCGCTGGTGCAGGAAATGGTCGCGGACGTGAGCGCCTTCCTGGGCAAGTGGGTCGAACGCTTCGAAGCGGTCAACCGCAGCTATCTCACGATAGCCTTCGGCTGTACCGGCGGCCGCCACCGTTCGGTCTACATGGCGACGCGTGTCGCCCGTCATTTCACCGATAATGGCAAGCACGCGGCGATCAGCCATCGCGACGTGTAGACAGACTCCGGGGGAGGCATAGCGCCATGCCGCAGGCGACGGTCACCATCATCAACCGGCTGGGGCTGCATGCCCGGGCGGCCGCGAAGCTGGTGCAGACCGCATCGCACTACGCCAGCACGGTGACGCTGGTGCGCAATGGCAAGGAGGTCAACGGCAAGAGCATCATGGGGGTCATGATGCTCGCCGCCGCACAGGGCAGTGAGATCGACGTCGTTACCGCCGGCGAGGACGCCGAGGAAGCGCTGGCCGCGCTGATCGAGCTGGTCGAAAACCGTTTCGGCGAGCCGTCGTGACCTTTTCCCTGCATGGCGTCCCCGTCTCCCGCGGCATTGCGATCGGCCGTGTACACATCGTCGAGCGCAACCGGCTCGAGATCAGCGAGATCCGTATCGAGGCGGAAGAAGTCGAGGCCGAGGTCGAGCGGCTGTTCGCCGCGGTGTCGCTGGCCAAGCATCACCTGCGCGAGATCCGCGATCACATTCCGTCGTCCACGCCGGTCGAGATCGCGGCATTCATCGATACCCACCTGCTGATGCTCGACGACGCGGCGTTCAACGACGAGCCGGCGCGCATCATTCGTGAGACACTGTGCAACGCGGAGTGGGCGGTCAAGCAACAGCGTGACGCGCTGGTTGCCGCGTTCGACGAGATGGACGATGCCTACCTGCGTACGCGGCGCGACGACGTCGACAACGTCGTCGACCGCATCGTGCGCAACCTGCAGCGGCACAAGCCCCTGCGCCACGAGGTCCCGGACCAGAAGCTGCAGGACATGATCATCCTGGCCAGCGACCTGTCGCCGGCGGACCTGGTGCTGCTGCAGCATCACAGCGTTTCGGGATTCATCACCGAGCATGGCGGACCGACCTCGCACATGTCGATCCTGGCGCGCAGCCTGGGTATCCCCGGCATCGTCGGGCTGCACCACGCGCGGCGCTACATCAACGAAGACGAGCTGATCATCGTCGACGGCGAGGACGGCGTGGTGATCGGCGCTGCCGACGAGCGCATCCTGGCCGAGTACCGGGCGCGCCAGGCCGAGCATCAGCGCTACGTCGCCGGACTCAACGTGCTGCGCGAGGCGCCGACGGTGACCCGCGACGGGATCGCCGTGACCCTGCATGCCAACGTCGAGCTGGCCGGCGATTTCGAGCGTGCGCGGGAGGTCGGGGCGAGTGGCGTGGGCCTCTATCGCACCGAGTTCATGTTCATGAACCGCAACGGCTATCCCGACGAGGACGAGCACTTCAACACCTATCGCCAGATGATCGACGCACTGGACGGGGCGCCGCTGACCATACGCACCGCCGACCTCGGCGCCGACAAGCCGCTGGAGACCAGCGGCGACGATGGCCCGCTGGCAGCCAACCCGGCGCTCGGCCTGCGCGCGGTACGCCTGTGCCTGCGCGAGCCTTCGCTGTTCTGGCCGCAGCTGCGGGCGATCATCCGCGCCTCGGCTTTCGGCCCGGTGCGCATGATGATCCCGATGCTCTCCAGCGTCGACGAGGTGCACCAGGTGCTCGACATCGTCGGCACCATTCGCAACGAGTTCAGCCGGCGCGGCGTGGCGTTCGACGGCGAGATGCCCATCGGCGGCATGATCGAGGTGCCGGCGGCGGCGGTATGCGCGGACCTGTTCGCCGATGCGCTCGATTTTCTCTCCATAGGCACCAACGACCTGATCCAGTACGCGGTGGCCATCGACCGCGTCAACGACGAGGTCAGCTACCTCTACGATCCGCTCAACCCGGGCGTGTTGCGGCTCATTGCCACCACGCTTGCGGCCGGGCGCGAGGCCGGGATCCCGGTCGCGATGTGCGGCGAGATGGCCGGTGACGTGCGTTACACGCGCCTGCTGCTCGGCCTGGGCCTGAGCGAGTTCAGCGTGCATCCTGCCGCACTGCTCGAGATCAAGAGCATCGTCAATGCCACCGATGCCGGTCAGGCGCGGGCGGTAGCGCAGGCGTTTCTCGCCAGCAGTGACGGCGAGCGCCGGCGCGAGCTGCTGCGGGAGCTGCAGGCCGGCGCCGGCTGACGCACCCGCACCCCCGACTAGTTGCTAAACTGCGGCGCGGCGATGCGGCGCGCCGCCTGATCCCTGCGCGCCACGAACGGGGCCGGGCGGCCAATGGCTGAGCAAATCAATCGCAACCAGGAACTCGTGCAGTCCGTCCAGGACGCCCTGGAAGCCAATGAGATCCGCCGTGTCCGCGAGTTTCTCGCCGAGCTGCATCCGTCCGAGATCGCCGACCTGCTGGAATCGCTGCCGGCGCCGATACGCAGCGAGCTGTGGGTGCACATCGACTCGGCCATCGAGGGCGAGGTGCTCTCGCACGCCGGCACCGCGGTGCGCAACAGCCTGCTCGAGGACATGGACGCTGAGCAGGTCGCCGACGCCACCAGCGGCCTCGATTCGGACGATGTCGCCGACATCCTGCAGGACCTGCCCGAGCGCCTGGCGGACGAGGTCCTGCTGTCCATGGACGAGCAGCATCGCCAGCGCGTCGCGGCGGTGCTCACTTATCCGCAGGATACCGCCGGCGGTCTCATGGACCTCGACGCGGTGACCGTGCGCTCGGATGTCGACGTCGACGTCGTGCTGCGCTACCTGCGGCGACTCGGCGACATGCCGGAGAACTTCGACAAGCTGTTCGTCGTCGATCGGTCCAACACCTACCTCGGGGTGTTGCCGCTGGCGCGACTGGTGATTGCCAACCCGGACGCGACCATCGCCAGCCTGATGTCGGAGGCCGAGCACCCGGTCGGCGCCGACATGTCGGTGCGCGAGGTCGCGGTGCTGTTCGAGCAGCGCGACCTGATCTCCGTTGCCGTGGTGGACGAGGACGGCAAGCTGCTCGGACGCATCACCGTCGACGACGTGGTCGACGTCATTCGCGAGGAATCCGACCGCTCGTTCATGTCCGCCGCCGGCCTCGACGAGGAGCACGACATCTTCGCGCCGCTGCTGACGACCGCGCGGCAGCGCGCGCTGTGGCTCGCGATCAACCTCGCCACCGCGTTTCTGGCGGCCTGGGTGATCGGTTTGTTCGAAGCCACCATCGAGCAGCTCGTGGCACTGGCCGTGCTGATGCCGGTGGTTGCCAGCATGGGCGGTATCGCCGGCAGCCAGACGCTGACCATCGTCGTGCGTGGCCTGGCGCTGGGCCAGGTCGGCTCGGCCAACGCGCGCACCGTGCTCTCGCGCGAAGTGGCGGTGGGCGTGATCAACGGCTGCCTGTGGGCGCTGGTGGTGGCGCTGGTCGCCGCCGCGTGGTTCGACGATTTCGAGCTTGGCGCGGTCATTGCCTGCGCCATGGTGCTCAACCTGCTGACCGCGGGATTCGCCGGTGCCGCCATTCCCCTGCTGTTGCGGCGCATGAACATCGATCCTGCCCTGGCCGGCGGCGTGGTTCTGACCACGGTGACCGACGTCGTCGGCTTCTTCGCCTTCCTCGGGCTCGCTTCCCGCTTCCTCGTGTAGGGGCCGTGGGGCGTTTCGCCAACGCTGGCGGTGCGGGATAATTGTGGTAGTATGCTTGTTGCGGATATGTTGTCGCGTTTTTGCAACAGGCCGCCACGAAACGAATCAGGAGCGCAGGCGGCCCGTCAGCGGTGCGGCGCGACTCCGACCAGCCATGCGAAAGTTATTGGGGACTTCGGCAATGAAACTAATTTCCAGACTGGCAGTGCTGCTCGTCAGCGCTGCGTTAGCCAGCGGCTGTGCCAACCAGGACGTCAAGCCGGTTGAGGTGATCTGCCCGATACTCGGTGCCACGCTTGGCGCCGGCGTCGTTGCCGGTGGTCTCGGTGGTGACGACGGCGCGGCCATGGCCGGCGGTGCCGTGGTCGGTGCCGGCCTCGCCTACTTCCTGTGCAAGGATCGCACGCCGGAGCCCAAGCCCGCGCCGGCCCCCGCGCCGAAGCCGAAACCGAAACCGAAACCGGCTCCGCCGAAGGACTCCGACGGTGACGGCGTCATCGATCCCAACGACGAGTGCCCCGGCACCCCGCCCGGCGTCGCCGTCAACGCGGTGGGCTGCCCCGAGGTGGGTGAAGTCCTGATTACGCTCGAAGGCGTCAACTTCGACACCAACAGCGCGCGCCTGCGGCCCGAGTCCGGTGCCATCCTGGATGCGGCGGTGAAAGCCCTGAACGGCAACCCGTCCGTGCATGTGCGCGTCGAGGGTCATACCGACAGCCGTGGTACCGCCGAGTACAACAAGGGTCTGTCCGAGCGGCGCGCCCAGTCGGTGGTCGACTACCTCGTCAGCAAGGGGATCGCCGCCAGCCGCCTGTCGGCCATCGGTTACGGTGAGGCCGCCCCGGTCGCACCGAATGATACGCCGGAGAACATGTTCAAGAACCGCCGTGTCGAGCTGGTCGTGACCAAGAGCTGATCACGACCGGGCCGACGCGCCCGATTAAAAGGCCCTGCGCGAGCAGGGCCTTTTTTTTGCTCTCAAAAAGGAAAAAGGGGACATGCCACTTTTGTAAGTGCCTGGCGGCATTGGTGCGCAGGTAACAGGCTGTGTCCTGGCGCCTCACCTGGCAACCCTCACTTACAAAAGTGGCATGTCCCCTTTTTCCTGGCGCGGCCACACTGCCATCAGGGCATCGCCGTGCGCCAGGCCGAACTCGAGCACGTGGCGAAACGGCATCGGGTCCTTGACGTGGGTGAGCGCGCCCGCGCGCGGGAAATGCAGGTCGTGCAGGCGCGACAGCCAGAAGCGCGCGCCGGCCGCGCGCACGGCCGCCGGCCATGCGGCGCGTTCGTCCGGCTGCAGCGGGCGCACCGCATCGTAGGCGGCGAGCAGGGCCGCGGCATGCGCCGCGTCGAAGCGCCCGTGCGCGACATGGCACCAGTCGGCGACCGTCACCGCGAGGTCGTAGACGAACGGGCCGCTGTGCGCGTAGTAGAAATCGATGATCCCGGTCAGCACGTCGTGCGCGAACAGCGCGTTGTCGCGGAACAGGTCTGCATGGATGATGCCGTGTGGCAGCGTGGTATCGCGGTCGATGTCCGCCTCGGCGAGAACCTGCTCCAGCAGCCGGCTCTCCGCCGCGTCGAGGCGCCCCGCGAGTGCTGCGGCGGTGACGGCGCGCCAGTCACGGCCGCGGTCGTTGGCGCGTGCCGGGATGAAGCCGGCGACCGCGCGATGCATTTGCGCCATGGCCTCCCCGATTGCGCGACAGTGGGCCAGTCCGGGGCGGGCCACGCTGGCGCCCGGCAGGCGCACCACCAGGGCGGCCGGGCGCTCGTTGAGCTCGGCCAGGTAGCGACCGTCGCGGCCGGCCACCGGGTGTGCGCTGGCGATGCCGTGTTCGGCCAGGTAGGCCATCAGGTCGAGGAAGAAGCCGAGATCCTCGGCAGCGGTGAATTCGAACAGGGTGAGGACGAACTCGCCGGCCGTGGTGGTAACGAAATAATTGGTATTCTCGATGCCGGCCTCGATGCCGGAGAACGCGCGCAGCGCGCCCACGTCGTAACGGTCGAGGAAGCGCTCGAGCTGCTCGCGCTCGACTACCGTGTAGACGGACATCGCGGGTCGTCGGGCGGTGCGTGTAGCGGGGCCGGGCGAGGAGCCCGGCGGCCGCGTCAGCGCTGCCGCGCTACCAGCTGAAGATGACCCACTGCGGGACCTGGTCCACGCTGTCGCGGTCGATGGCGCGCGACTCCATCAGGCCGTCGCCGTCACGGTCGACGTAGTAGTAGGGCTTGCCCACCACCGGGACCACCTTGACCATGTACAGGCGCCCGTTGAGGCGGTACTCCTCGTAGGTGGCGTCGCGCCGGCGGATGATGGTGACCTCGGGTTCGAGCTCGGCATCCGCCTCGTCGGCATCGTCCACGCTGACCGCGGGCGGTGGCGGCGGCACTTCCACGAACTCCCCTTCCGGCGGCTCGGCAGCCATGACCAGGGCGCTGGCGAACAGGCCGGCGATGACGGGGGTGTAACGGAATGGGCTCATGCGTGGCGGTGTCCCGGGACTTGCATTATTGATTGGCGGGCCGAGGAAATAGAATATCACCGATGGCCTCCCGAAAGCAGCGCCGAGCGCGCGCGCCACGCCGGAATTCCCGCACCCATGTCTGACAAGCTACTGGTCCTGGTCGACGGTTCTTCCTACCTCTACCGGGCGTTCCACGCCCTGCCCGCGCTGAGCAACAGCAAGGGACAGCCGACCGGCGCCATGCACGGCGTCATCGCCATGCTGCGGCGGCTGCGCCAGGACTACGAGGCGGACCTGTTCGCGGTGGTCTTCGACCCGCGCGGTTCGACCGTGCGCGAGGACTGGTATCCCGAGTACAAGGCCAATCGGCCGCCCATGCCGGAGGACCTGGCCGAACAGATCGCCCCCCTGCACGAGATGGTGCGCGCGCTCGGTTACCCGCTGCTGCAGGTCGACCGCATGGAAGCCGATGACGTCATCGGCACGCTCGCCAAAGAGGCGGTCGCCGCCGGCATGAAGGTCGTGATCTCGACCGGCGACAAGGATTTCGCCCAGCTCGTCGACGAGCAGGTGACGCTGATCAACACCATGGACGGCAGCGTGCTCGACATCGCCGGGGTCGAGCAGAAGTTCGGCGTCGCGCCGGAGCAGATCGTCGACTACCTGACCCTGGTCGGCGACAGTGTCGACAACATCCCCGGCGTGCCCAAGGTCGGACCCAAGACCGCGGTCAAGTGGCTGCGCGAGTACGGCAGTCTCGACGGCATCATCGCCCATGCCGACGAGATCAAGGGCAAGGTCGGCGACAACCTGCGCGCGGCGCTGGACCAGCTGCCGCTGTCGCGCCGCCTGGTGACCATCCTGCGCGACGTCGACACCGGCCTCTCGCTGGCCGACCTCGAACCCGCGGAGATGGACGTCGCGCGCCTGGTCGAGCTGTTCGAGAACTACGAGTTCAGCACCTGGCTGAAGGAGCTGCGCGAGAACCGGCCGGATGCCATGCCGGCGCGCGAGGAGGCGGCCGAGTACGAGACCATCCTCGACCAGGACGCCTTCGAGCGCTGGCTGGCGGCGCTCGAAGCCGCCGAGTATTTCGCCTTCGACACCGAGACCACCAGCCTCGACTACATGCAGGCGCGGGTGGTCGGCGTGTCTTTCGCCTGCGAGGCGGGGCGTGCTGCCTACCTGCCGCTGGCGCACGATTACGTGGGGGTCCCGGAGCAGCTCGATTTCGACGCGGTGATGACGAAGCTGCGCCCGCTGCTGGAGGATCCCGAGCGGCCCAAGCTCGGCCACAACCTCAAGTACGATCGCAACGTGCTGGCCAATCACGGCATAGAACTGGCCGGCATCGGCTTCGACACCATGCTCGAGTCCTACGTCCTCAACAGCACCGCCTCGCGCCACGACCTCGATTCGGTCGCGCAGAAGTATCTTTCCTACCAGACGATTCACTACGAGGACGTCGCCGGCAAGGGCGCCAAGCAGATCGGCTTCGCCGAGGTGGCACTGGAGCAGGCCGCACCGTATGCCGCCGAGGATGCCGAAGTCTGCATCCGCCTGCACGAGACCCTGTATCCGAAGATCGCGGAGACCGGCCGCCTGGGCGAGGTCTACCGTGACATCGAGATCCCGCTGGTCCCGGTGCTGTCCGACATGGAGCGCCGTGGCGTGCTGGTCGACACCGACATGCTGATCGAGCACAGCGCCGAGCTCGAGCGCCGCATGGCCGAGATCGAGGCGCGCGCCCACGACGAGGCCGGCGAGGTCTTCAACATCGGTTCGCCCAAGCAGATCCAGGGCATCCTGTTCGACAAGCTCGGCCTGCCGGTGCTGTCGAAGACGCCCAAGGGCCAGCCGTCCACCGCGGAGTCGGTGCTGCAGGAGCTGGCCCACGACTACCCGCTGCCGCGCCTCATCCTCGACTACCGCTCGATGAGCAAGCTCAAGTCCACCTACACCGACAAGCTGCCGCAGCAGGTCGACCCCGACAGCGGTCGCCTGCATACCAGCTATCACCAGGCGGTAGCCGCGACCGGCCGCCTGTCGTCCTCCGATCCGAACCTGCAGAACATCCCGATCCGCTCCAGCGAAGGGCGCCGCATCCGCCAGGCCTTCGTCGCCCCGCCCGGCCGCGTGCTGCTGGCGGCCGACTACTCGCAGATCGAGCTGCGCATCATGGCCCACCTGTCGGGGGATGCCGGGCTGCGCGCGGCCTTCGACGGCGGGCTGGACGTGCACCGTGCGACCGCGGCCGAAGTCTTCGGCGCCACCCTGGAGTCGGTGTCCGACGAGCAGCGACGCGCCGCCAAGGCGATCAACTTCGGGCTCATCTACGGCATGTCGGCGTTCGGCCTGGCGCGCCAGCTCGGTATCGAGCGCGGCGCCGCGCAGGAGTACATCGACCTCTACTTCAAGCGTTATCCCGGGGTGCGCGAGTACATGGACGACGTGCGGGAATCGGCCCGCGACTGCGGCTACGTGGAGACGGTATTCGGGCGGCGCCTCTACCTGCCGGACATCAAGGCGCGCAATCCGCAGATCCGCCAGTACGCGGAGCGTACGGCGATCAATGCGCCCATGCAGGGCAGCGCGGCGGACATCATCAAGCGCGCCATGATCGAGGTCGCGGCGAAGGTCGCCGGCGATGCGCTGCCGGCGGATCTCATCATGCAGGTGCACGACGAGCTGGTGCTGGAGGTCGACGCGCAGGCGGTCGGGGACGTCGCCGAGGTGGTACGCGGGGCGATGCAGAGCGCGGCCGAGCTCGAGGTGCCGCTGATCGTCGACATCGGCCAGGGCAGCAACTGGGACGAGGCGCACTGAGCGCCGCACGGGGACTGTACGCGCCGGCGCGGCGCTTGTGCTACTATCCGCCGAGAGCGTCCGCCCAGATAACGATTACCGGCCCAGACTGCTTCGCCCACGACCCCGCCTGCCCGACCAACGCCGCGCCGTTCCCATGCTGCTCATCCCGGCCATCGACCTCAAAGACGGCAAGTGCGTGCGCCTGCGCCAGGGCGACATGTCGCAGGGCACCGTGTACTCGGACGACCCGGTCGCCGTTGCGCGGCGCTGGGTTGCGGCGGGTGCCAGGCGGCTGCACATCGTCGACCTCAACGGCGCCACCGACGGCCGCCCGGTCAACCACGAGATCATCCATGCCATTGCCGAGGCCTGCCCCGACGTGCCGCTGCAGGTCGGCGGCGGGATCCGTGACGAGGACACCATCCAGCAGTACCTCGACGCCGGCGTGCGCTTCGTCATCCTCGGCACCAAGGCGGTGACCGCGCCGCATTTCGTCGCCGACGTCTGCCTGGAGTTCCCCGGCCACATCATCGTCGGGCTGGACGTGCGCGAGGGCAAGGTCGCGATCGACGGCTGGTCCAAGCTCTCGCGGCACGATGCAGTGGATCTCGCCCAGCATTTCGAAACCGACGGCGTGGAGGCGATCATCTTCACCGACATCGGTCGCGACGGCATGATGACCGGCCTCAACCTCGACGCCACCGTGGCCTTCGCGCAGGAGCTCACCATCCCGGTGATCGCGTCCGGCGGGGTCACCAACCTCGATGACATCCGCGCCCTGTGCGAAGTGCAGGCGGAAGGCATCAGCGGTGCAATTACCGGGCGCGCCATCTACGAAGGCACGCTCGACCTTTCCGAAGCCCAACGCCTGGCCGACGAGCTCTGCCCTGCCGCGAGCCCCTGAATGGGCCTCGCGAAACGCGTCATTCCGTGTCTCGACGTGGACGCCGGCCGGGTCGTCAAGGGCGTGCGCTTCGTCGACATCCGCGACGCCGGCGACCCGGTCGAAGTGGCACGCCGCTACAACGAGCAGGGTGCGGACGAGATCACCTTCCTCGACATCACCGCCAGTAGCGACGAGCGTGACACCATCGTGCACGTGGTCGAGGCGGTGGCCGCGCAGGTGTTCATTCCGCTGACCGTGGGTGGCGGCATCCGCAGCGTGGAAGACATCCGCCGCATGCTGATGGCAGGCGCCGACAAGGTCGGCATCAACACTGCCGCTGTGAACAACCCTGAGCTGGTCGCCGAGGCCGCGGCGCGCTTCGGCTCGCAGTGCATCGTGGTTGCGATCGACGCGCGCGCCGTGGCCGGCAGCGACGATCGCTGGGAAGTCCATACGCATGGCGGGCGCAAGCCGACCGGGCTCGACGCGGTCGAATGGGCGGCACGCATGGCGGCTGCCGGTGCCGGCGAGATCCTGCTGACCAGCATGGACCGCGACGGTACCCGTGACGGTTACGATCTCGCCCTGACGCGGGCCGTGGCGGACGCCGTGCCGGTGCCGGTGATCGCGTCCGGCGGGGTCGGCACCCTCGCCCACCTGGTCGAGGGCGTGGCCCGCGGCCATGCCGATGCCGTGCTCGCCGCGAGCATCTTCCACTTCGGTGAGCACACCGTGGGCGAGGCCAAGGCGCAGATGCGCGCGGCGGGACTGGAGGTGCGACTGTGAGCTGGCTGGACGAGGTTGCCTTCGATGCGCAGGGCCTGATCCCGGCAATAGCACAGGATCACGCCACCGGGCAGGTGCTGACGCTGGCCTGGATGAACCGAACAGCGCTGGAAGTGAGCATACAGGAGGGCCGCGCGGTCTACTGGTCGCGCTCGCGTGGCAAGCTGTGGCGCAAGGGCGAGCAATCAGGCCACGTCCAGCGCCTGGTCGAGGTGCGCCTGGACTGCGATGCCGATGCCCTGGTGTTACGGGTCGAGCAGGTCGGCGGGATCGCCTGCCACACCGGCCGTGCACGCTGCTTCTATCGCGTGCTGCGTGACGGGCAGTGGGTCGAAACCGACCCGGTGTTGCGCGATCCGGACGAGATCTACGGCGCCGGGTGAGCACGGAGTGAAACGATGAGCAACGACGTGGTAACGAGACTGAGCGAGGTGATCGAGGCGCGGCGCGCGGCCAGTCCGGACGAGTCCTACGTCGCCGGCCTGTTCCGTGACGGGATCGATCGCATTCTGAAGAAGGTCGGCGAAGAAGCCACCGAAACGGTCATCGCGGCGAAAGGCGGCGACCGCGAGCAGGTCGTGTACGAGACTGCCGATTTGTGGTTTCATTCGATGATTATGCTCAAGTTCATGGATATAGAACCCGCCGACGTCCTCGCGGAGCTCGACCGCCGCTTCGGCCGGTCGGGACTGGAAGAGAAAGCGGCGCGCACCCGCACCTCGCAATAACCGCCGGGCCGTCCGGCGTCGGAGACAATTATGGGATTCGGTATCAAAGAACTTGTCGTCATTCTGATCATCGTCGCGCTGGTGTTCGGCACCAAGAAAATCCGCGGCATCGGCAGCGATGTCGGCGGCTGGATCAGGGATTTCAAGAAAGCCATGAAGGACGATTCGCCGGACGAGGACGCCGCGCCCGCCGAGCAGGCGAGCCGCGTCATCGAGGGCGAGGCGCACACCGAAAAAGAACGCGTCTGATTCGGTCCGATGTTCGACGTCGGGTTCTGGGAGCTGGCGCTGATCGGCGTGGTCGCCCTGATCGTGGTGGGGCCGGAGAAGATGCCCGGGCTGATCCGTACCGCCGGGCGCTGGGCCGGACAGATCCAGCGCATGGCGCGCGACCTGCGCCGCGAGATCGAGTTCGAGGCGCAGACCGAGGAATACCGTGCGCTGAACCGCGAGTTCAGGGAAGAGGACCGGCGCCTGAAAGAGCTCGCGCGCAACCCGGGAGCCGCGGTCAAGGCCGCGGTGACCCAGGCGACCGAGCCGGCGGCGCCGGCCGGCGCGGATACCCTGGCCGGGGCTTCCGGCAACGCCGTGGCCGGCAACGAGGCGACGCCCGCGCCGCGGGACGATGCGCCGGCGGCCGGTTGAGCCCGCGCAGGCGTACCGGCGCGGCCGCGCGGCCGCGGATGTGCGGCGCTGAGCGCCGGGTGCGGCCGTGAGCGCGCAGGATCTGCAGGAAACCGGCGGCGCTACGCCCGGGCGCGATCCCGACGGTCCGGACCCGACCGAGCAGACCTTCGTCTCGCACCTGGTCGAGCTGCGCAACCGACTGCTGCGCGCGGTCGGCTGCGTGTTCGTGGTGTTGCTGTGCCTGATGCCGTTCGCCAACCAGCTCTACGTGTGGCTGGCCGAGCCGCTGCTCGCCCACATGCCGGGCTCGGGCTCGATGATCGCGACCCAGGTTGCCTCGCCGTTTCTGGCCCCGTTCAAGCTCAGCGTGTTCGTCGCCATCTTCATTTCCGCGCCCTACCTGTTCTACCAGGCATGGGCTTTCGTTGCACCGGGCTTGTACCTGAACGAGCGGCGCCTGGCGCTGCCGCTGCTGGTCTCGAGCACGCTGCTGTTCTATCTCGGCGCGGCGTTCGCGTACTTCGTCGTGTTTCCGCTGGTGTTCGGCTTCTTCACCGCGATCGCACCCGAGGGGGTGACGATCATGACCGACATCAGCCACTATCTCGACTTCGTGCTGAAGCTGTTCCTGGCCTTCGGTATTGCTTTCGAAGTACCGGTGGCGACCTTCCTGGTGGTGCGTACCGGGATCTCCACGGTCGACGCACTGGCCGCCAAGCGACCCTACATCATCGTCGCTGCTTTCACCGTCGGCATGCTGCTGACGCCGCCGGACGTGATTTCCCAGACCATGCTGGCGCTGCCGGTGTGGCTGCTCTACGAGCTCGGCCTGGTACTGTGCCGCTACAGCGGCGTCGGCGACAAAGCCGCGGACGAAGCCGCCACTACCACTAAGCAAGCGTAACCTGCTACAGCCGCTCCACGCCGTCGTCGCCGGCCATCAGCAGGACGTCGGCCGGGCGCCGCGCGAACAGGCCGTTGGTGACCACGCCCGGGATCTGGTTCAGCGCCTCTTCCAGCGCGACCGGCTCGTCGATGGCGAGGTCGTGAACGTCGAGCACGAGATTGCCGTTGTCGGTGACGAAGCCCGCGCGCCACTCCGGTGCACCGCCGAGGCGTACCATCTCGCGCGCGACCAGGCTGCGCGCCATCGGGATGACTTCGACCGGCAGCGGGAACGCGCCCAGGCGCCGCACCAGCTTGCTGTCGTCGATGATGCAGACGAAGTTGCGGCTGGCCTGGGCGACGATCTTCTCGCGCGTCAGCGCACCACCGCCGCCCTTGATCAGGTGCCGGTGGCGGGTCGCCTCGTCGGCGCCGTCGACGTACAGCGCCAGCTCGCTGACGGCATTGAGCTCGAGCAGCGGGATCCCGTGCCGGCGCAGGCGTTCGGCGGTCGCTTCCGAGCTGGCCACGGCGCCGTCGAGCCGGGCACCCATCGCGGCCAGGCCGTCGATGAAGAAGTTGGCGGTGCTGCCGGTACCCACGCCGATCACGGCGTCGTGCTCGACGTACTCCAGCGCCGCGGCGGCGACGGCCTGCTTTTTCTCGTCCTGTGTCGGCATGGTGCCTCGCGCTGCCGTCGTCGACCCGGATTCGGAGTGGGTGCAAATGGTATCTTATCGCCATGCTCGACAACTACGTGAAGATGATCCTGCGCGCGCCGGTCTACGACGTGGCGCGCGAGACACCGCTCGACGAGGCGCCGTCGATCTCGCGCCGCCTGGACAATCGCGTATGGCTGAAGCGGGAGGACATGCAACCGGTGTTCTCCTACAAGATCCGCGGCGCCTACACCCTGATGGCGTCGCTGTCGCGCGAGCACCTGGACCGCGGTGTCATCACCGCTTCGGCCGGCAACCATGCGCAGGGCGTTGCGCTGGCTGCGCAGGTCCTTAAGGCCGAGGCGGTCATCGTCATGCCCAAGACCACGCCCGAGATCAAGGTCGAGTCGGTGCGACGCCTCGGCGCGACCATCGTCCTGCACGGCAACACCTACGACGAGGCCAGCGAGCACGCGCACCAGATCGCCGACGAGCGCGGCGCGACCTACGTGCCGCCCTTCGATCATCCGCTCATCATCGCCGGGCAGGGTACCGTCGCGATGGAGATCCTGCGCCAGCATTCGCGCCCGCTGGACGCCATCTTCGTACCGGTCGGCGGCGGCGGGCTGATCGGCGGCGTCGCGACCTACGTCAAGGCGCTGGCGCCCGAGATCCGCATCATCGGCGTCGAGCCCGATGAAGCCGACAGCATGAAACGCGCACTCGAGGCGGGCGAACGCGTGGTGCTGGACCGCATCGGCATCTTTGCCGACGGCGCGGCCGTGCGCCAGGTCGGCGCGGAGCCGTTCGCCATCGCGCAGCATTACGTGGACGAGGTGCTGACGGTCTCGATCGACGAGATCTGCGCCGCGGTCAAGGACATCTTCGAGGACACCCGCTCGATCGCCGAGCCGGCCGGCGCGCTCGCGCTGGCCGGGCTCAAGCAGTATCTCGCCCGCGAGCGCACCACCGGCGGCGAGTACGTCGCCATCCTGAGCGGCGCCAACGTCAACTTCGACCGCCTGCGCCACATCGCCGAGCTGGCCGAGCTCGGCGAGCAGCGCGAGGTCCTGATCGGAGCCACCATTCCGGAACGGCCGGGCAGCTTCCGCGAGTTCTGTCACGCGCTGGGCCCGCGCCTGATCACGGAGTTCAATTACCGCTACGCCAACGACACCTCGGCGACGGTGTTTGCCGGGGTCAAGGTCCGCGACCGCGAGCACGAGCGGCGCCTGTTGATCGACAACCTGCGCGAGCGCGGCTACGACCCCATCGACATGACGGATAACGAAGTCGCCAAGATGCACGTGCGCTTCATGGTCGGTGGTCACGCCGGCTCGATGAGCAACGAGCGCCTGTTGCGGTTCGAATTTCCCGAGCGACCGGGGACACTGCTGCGCTTCCTGACCCATCTCGGCGGACGCTGGAACATCAGCCTGTTCCATTACCGTAACCACGGCGCCGCCTATGGCCGGGTCCTGATGGGCGTACAGGTTCCCCCCGGCGAGGACGCGCAGCTCGACGCCCTGCTCAACGAGCTCGACATGCCGTTCGAGGACGAGACCGACAACCCGGCCTACCGCCTGTTCCTGCAGTGAGCCGGCCGGACGACCATGACCTGCGGGCGGCGCTGGTTGCCGGCATGCAGCGGCTGGAGAGGCTTGGTCTGAACCGCGGCACCGCCGGCAATCTGAGCGTACGTACCCCGCAAGGCTTCCTCGTCACGCCGTCCGGCGTTGCGCCCGGTGAGCTCCTGCCGGAGGCGATGGTGGCGATGGATGCCGACGGCGCTCACCCGGCGGATGGCCCGCGGCCGTCCAGCGAGTGGCGCTTTCACAAGGATATCTATCGTGAGCGAGCCGACGCCGGTGCCGTGGTCCACGTGCACTCCACCCATGCCACCGCCCTCGCCTGCCAGCGGCGCGGCGTGCCGGCGTTCCACTACATGGTGGCCGTCGCCGGCGGACCAGACATCCGCTGCGCGCCCTACGCCACCTTCGGCACCCAGGCGCTGTCGGACGCGGCGGTGAGCGCGCTGGAGGGCCGCCGTGCGTGCCTGCTCGCCAACCATGGCATGATCACCCTCGGCGCCTCGGTCGATGCCGCCATCGCGCTCGCGATCGAAGTGGAGTCGCTGGCCGAGCAGTTCCTCGCCGCGGCGCTCGGTGGCGAGCCGGTACTGCTCGGCGAGGCCGAGATGGCGGAGGTGATCGAGCGCTTCAGGAGCTACGGAGCACGCCATGACTGAACCGGACAAGCCGCGCCGCGCCGCGGTCGAGGAGTTTCGCCAGCGCCCGCTGTTCCACCTCGCCTTCCCGGTCACCGATCTGCAGGCGGCGCGTGATTTCTACGTCGACGTGCTCGGCTGCAGGGTCGGGCGCTCGTCGGCAACCTGGATCGATTTCGATTTCTTCGGCTACCAGATCACCGCGCACAAGGTCGATGGCGCACGCGAACGCGCGGCCAACCCGGTCGACGGCCACGACATCCCGGTGCCCCACTTCGGTCTCATCATGAGCTGGGAGGACTGGCATCGCGCGGTCGACCACATGAACTACATCGGCATCGAGTTCCGCGTTACCCCGCACATCCGTTTCCGCGATCGCCCCGCTGAGCAGGCCACCTTCTTCCTCGAGGATCCGTCGGGCAACTGCCTGGAATTCAAGGCGTTTCGCAACGCTGACCAGATCTTCGCGCGCGACGCGGACGACGCCGCCGGCTGAGCCGGCGCGCTCAGGCGAACAGTTCCGCCAGCTTCGCGCCCGGATCCGGCGCGCGCATGAAGGCCTCGCCGACGAGAAAGGCATTGACCCCGGCCTCGCGCAGGCGCAGCACGTCGGCCGGCGTGTGAATGCCGGATTCGGTCACCACCAGGCGGTCGTCGGGGATGTCGCCGAGCAGCCCCAGGGTGATGTCGATGTCGGTCACGAAGCGCTTGAGATCGCGGTTGTTGATGCCGAGCAGCGGCGTTCTCAGGCGCAGCGCGCGCTCGAGCTCGGTGCGATCGTGCACCTCCACGAGCGTGTCCATGCCAAGCGCGCGAGCGGCGTCGCCGAGCTCGTCGAGCTGGGCGTCCGAGAGGCAGGCGACGATCAGCAGGATGCAGTCGGCACCCAGGCAGCGGGCCTCGGTCACCTGGTAGGGGTCGATCATGAAGTCCTTGCGGATGACCGGCAGCGTGCAGCTCGCGCGCGCCGCGACGAGGTGCTGGTCGGCGCCCTGGAAGTAGCGCTCGTCGGTCAGCACCGAGAGACAGGCGGCGCCGCCGCGCGCGTAGCTCGCCGCGATCGTGGCCGGGTCGTAATCCTCGCGGATCACGCCCTTGCTCGGCGAGGCCTTCTTGCACTCGGCGATGACGGCGGCGTCACCGGCGGCGACGCGCTGCGCAAGCGCGGCGGCGAAGCCACGCGGCGCCGACGCGTCGCCGAGCGCGGCTTCGAGCGCCGCCAGCGGTGTCTGCCGGCTGCGCGCGGCGATCTCGCTGCGCTTGTGGGCGACGATTTCCTGGAGGATGTCGGACATGCTGGCTGCCGCTCAGTCGAAGGTGCCGGTGAAGGCGACGAAGCGCTCGAAGGTGCTGCGCGCGGAGCCGTCGGCAATGGCGCTGCGCGCGCGCTCGACGCCCGTCGCGAGGTCGTCGCTCAGCCCGCCGACGTAGATCGCCGCGCCCGCGTTGAGCGCCACGATGTCGGCCGCCGGTCCGGGCTCGCCGGCGAACACGCGGTTGATGATGGCGAGACTGGCGGCGGCGTCGGCCGCGCCCAGCGCGGCGCCCGGCTGCAGCGCTATACCGAACGCGGTCGGCTCGATGTCGTAGGTGGTGACCGTGTCGCCGCGCAGCTCGGCGACGTGGGTCGGTGCGCCGATGCTGATCTCGTCCATGCCGTCCGCCGCGCACACCACCAGCGCGTGTTCGACCCCGAGTCGGCCGAGCACCTCCGCCGCGCGCGGGACCCAGGAAGGATGGAACACGCCCATCAGCTGGCGGTCGGCGCCGGCCGGGTTGGTCAGCGGGCCGAGCACGTTGAACAGGGTGCGCGTGCCGAGCTCGCGGCGCGGCCCGGCAGCGTGGCGGGTCGCGCCGTGATGGGCCGGGGCGAACATGAAGCCGACGCCGACCTCGCGCACGCAGGCGGCGACCTGCGCCGGCGCGAGATCGATGCGCGCGCCGGCGGCTTCGAGCACGTCGGCACTGCCGCTGGCGCTGCTCGCCGCGCGGTTGCCGTGCTTGGCGATGTGTCCGCCAGCGGCGGCGGTGACGAAGGCTGCCGCGGTCGAGATGTTGAAGGTGCCGACACCGTCGCCGCCGGTACCGCAGGTATCGATCAGCGGGTGTACACCGACGTCGACATGCGCCGCGAAGGCGCGCATCACGGTCGCCGCCGCGGCGATCTCGTCGACGGTTTCGCCTTTCATACGCAACGCGATCAGCAGGCCCGCGATCTGCGCCGGAGTGGCCTCGCCGGACATGATGATCTCCATCACGTCGTGCATCTCGTCGAACGTCAGGTCACGGCGATCGACCGCGGCCCGGATGGCGGACTGCATATCCACGTGGCGTTGCTCAGGCGGCGTCCGCCGCCGGGCCGAGAAAGTTGGCCAGCAGTTCGTGGCCGAAGCGGGTGAGGATGGATTCGGGGTGGAACTGCACGCCGTGCAGCGGCAGCTCGCGGTGCTGTATGCCCATGATCTCCTCCATCGCGCCGCTGTCGTCGACCGTCCAGGCGGTGATCTCGAAGCACTGCGGCAGCGAGGCGCGCTCGGCGACCAGCGAGTGGTAGCGGGTGGCCGTGAAGGGGTTGTCCAGCCCGGCGAACACGCCGCGCCCGGTATGGTGGATCTCGGAGGTCTTGCCGTGCATGACCCGGCGCGCATGCACGATGCGCCCGCCGTAGGCCTGCGCCATGCTCTGGTGGCCGAGGCAGACGCCGAGGATCGGGACCCGACCGGCCCAGGTCGTGATCACGTCCATCGAGATGCCGGCTTCGTCGGGCGTGCACGGCCCCGGCGAGACGATGATCGCGGCCGGCGCCAGCGCGGCAATGTCGGCAACCGCGATGGCGTCGTTGCGCACTACCTCGACCGCATGTCCGAGCTCGCCACAGTACTGCACCAGGTTGTAGGTGAACGAGTCGTAGTTGTCGATCATCAGGATCATGGTGCGGGGCCGGGAGCGCTGCCTGGGCGGGCGCCGGATTATCGCACGTCGGCGCCGACCGCGGCAGGCGCGGCGGCGCTCAGGCGGGCAGGCGCCCGAGCAGCGGCGGCAGCTCGCGCAGGCTGGAGATCACCGCGTGCACGCCGCAGGCATCGAAGTCGGCGCCGCGCGCGTAGCCGTAGTCGACGCAGATCGCCGGGATCCCGGCGCCGTGGGCCGCGTTCACGTCGGCCAGCGAGTCGCCGATCATGACGCCGCGGCCGATGTCGATGCCGCAGCCGGCGGCGGCATGCCGCAGCGGCGCCGGGTGCGGCTTCTTCTCGGCCAGGCTGTCGCCGCTGACGACGGCGCCGAAGTACGGCGCCAGGCCGGCGCGCGCGAGCAGCGGCACGGTGAAGCGCGCCGGCTTGTTGGTTACCACCGCCATCGCCCAGCCGTCCGCGGTGAGCCGGTCCAGCGTGTCGCTGACTCCGGGGTAGAGGCTGGAGCGTTCGAACAGGCGCTCGGCATAGGCTTCGAGGAAGGCCGCGTAGGCAGCCTCGAACAGCGCCGGCTCGGCATCCTTCTCGAGTGCCCCGGTCAGCGCGCGATGGATGAGACGGGCCGCGCCGTTGCCGATGTAGTCGCGCACCAGCGCTTCGCCGGGCGGCGTCCGCCCGACGGTGCGCAGGGCGAGGCCGACCGCGTCGGCGATGTCGGGGGCGCTGTCGACCAGGGTGCCGTCGAGGTCGAACAGCGCGAGGCGCCCGTTCACGCGCCGCCGCCCATGGCGGCGCGCAGCGCCGCGATCGCGCTGGCGTAGTCGTCGTGGCCGAAGATCGCCGAGCCGGCGACGAAGGTATCGGCGCCGGCGGCCGCGATGGCGCCGATATTGTCGGCCTTGACGCCGCCGTCGATCTCGAGGCGGATGGGCTGACCGGAGGCGTCGATGACACGGCGTGCCGCGCGCAGCTTGTCCAGCGCGCTGGGGATGAAGGACTGGCCGCCGAAGCCCGGATTGACCGACATCAGCAGGACCAGGTCGAGCTTGTCCATGACGTAGTCGAGGTAGCCGAGCGGCGTTGCCGGGTTGAACACCAGTCCGGCCTGGCAGCCGGCGTCGCGGATCTGCTGCAGCGTGCGGTCGACGTGCGGGCTGGCTTCCGGGTGGAAGCTGATCAGGCTGGCGCCGGCGGCCGCGAAGTCATCGACCAGGCGGTCGACCGGCGTGACCATGAGGTGCACATCGATGGGCGCGGCAATGCCGTAGTCGCGCAGCGCCCGGCAGACCATGGGACCGACGGTCAGGTTGGGCACGTAGTGGTTGTCCATGACGTCGAAATGAACCCAGTCGGCGCCGGCTTCGAGCACGGCCTCGACCTCGGCGCCGAGGCGCGCGAAATCGGCGGACAGGATGGACGGGGCGATGACCGGGTCGAGCTTCATGGGCGGGGGCCTGGCACGGGTTCGGGGCGCCGCACTGTACCGGATCGGCCGCGCACGCGCACCGCGCGGCGCTGCGGAAGCCGCCGGCGCGGCCGCTATAAGGGGCATGGACTATCGCCCTCCCGCCCCGACTCGTGCCCGGCTGCTCGGTGCCCTGCTGGCGCTGAGCACGTTCGCGCTCGCGGCCGCGGAGCCGCCCGCCGAACCCGAGCCTGACCCCGCTGCCGCGCCCGTCGAGCCGTCGCCGCCGGCCCCGGTGCCGCCGGGTGCCGCCGAGCGTGCCCTCGCCGAGCGTTTCGAGGCCGGCACCCTGGGCGACGATTTCGAGCGGCTCGGCGAAGGGTCGGACGGATTCCTGGTGCGCTACGCGCCGGCCCATGACGCGCTGCCACGCGGCGCGGTGCTGATCCTGCCGGGTTACGCCGGGCGCATCAGCGACAATGCCCTGATCGACGCGCTGCTCACCGAGCTGCCGGCGGGCGACTGGTCGGCGCTGGCCGTGCAGCCGCCGCTGCCGCCGCGCGAATCCGGGCGCGACGTCTACAGTGAGCTGGCGGCCGCCGTCACCAGCCGGCTGGAAGTGGCGCTGGCGCGCCTCGCCGCGGACGGTATCGAGCGCGTGGTGCTGTTCAGCGTCGCCGGCGAGGAGGCCTGGGCGCGCCATTTCCTGGCCAATGCCGCCACCGCGGGCCGGATGACCGCGCTCGCGCTGTACCGCGCCTGGGATCCCGGCGAGGACGACCGCCCGCTGCTGCCGGTGCTCGAATTCGTCGGCGAGACGCAGGCGCAGGCGCGTGACGCGGCCCGGGCCCGCCAGCGCGCGGCGCGCCGTGACGGGCGTCTCTACCGCGTGGTCCTGTTACCCGGCAGCGCGCCCGACGCGCCCAACGCCGCGGCGCTGGTGCCCGGCCGCCTGCGCGGCTGGCTGCATGCGCTGGAGGAGGCCGGGGCGCTGGCGCAGGCTGCCGCGGGGGCGCCCGCCGGGTCGTGAGCCGCCGGCGCTCAGCCGCCGGGAATGCCGCCGTCCAGTCGTTCGAGAAAGTCGAGCACGTGGCGATGGGTATCGCCGATGTCCTCGTTGAGGATGCCGTGGCGCTCGGACTCGACCCAGTGCAGCGCCTTGTCCGATGAGCCGACGCGGTCGTAGGCGATCTGCGCACTGCGCGGGTCGACGACATGGTCGCCGCGCGACTGGATGACGCAGACCGGGATCTCGATCGACTTCAGCAGGCGCATCAGGTGGGCGGCCAGCCGGGTCAGCTCGTAGAGACCGCGCAGCGGCATGTGGCGATAGTTGATCAGCGGGTGCTCCGAATCGTTGGGCCGGAACGGCATGACGCCTTCGTAGGACGACAGCCAGCGCACGACGCGGTTGGCGCCGTGCATCAGGGGCACGAAGCGCATGTTGCGATTGCGGAACTTGAGTGGCGGGCAGATCGCGACCGCGCCGGCGAGGCCCTGCGGACGCTCGGCGGCCGAGGTCAGGCTGAGCGTGCCGCCGGTGGAGAACCCGACCAGGGCCTGGCGCGGGGTGAGTCCGGCAACGATGCGCCGTCCGCCTTCCAGCGAATGCATCCAGTCGCGCCACGAGCGGTCGCGCAGGTCCCACGGCGAGGTGCCGTGCCCCTTGAGCCGCACGCCCATCACGACGTAGCCCGCCGCGCACAGCTTCTCGCCGAAGGCGCGCACCTCGGCCGGCGAAGCGAGGAAGCCGTGCGTGAGCACCACGCCCACCGCGCGCGGTTGTTCCGGTACCAGCAGGAACGGCGCGGGATCGGCGGTGGCGGTCTCGCGCGCGTTGATCTCCGCGTGCCGGGGCTTGGCGTAGAGGCGCCGGTCCCAGTCGAGCGACTTCAGCGCATCGTCGAACAGCTCGGCGGCCAGCGCCGCCGCGTCCAGCGTCGGCTGGCGCGCGATCGCCGTCCCGACCGCGCGGCCGACCGCCTCCAGCGGCTCGACCTCGTTGGCATACACCTCGACCGGGTTCTCCAGCCGCACCGCGTCGAACTCGTGCTCGGTGGCGAGCTTGGGCAGGAACTCCAGCGCCGTCTCGTCGTGCCGTAGCAGGCCTGCCGCGGCCGCGGAATCGAGGAACTCGCTGAGCGCGGAGGGCTCGGCCTCGAGGACCGGCTGGTAGCTGTCCGGGTTGCACAGGCCGCGGTGCAGCCGGATCTCGGCGTGGCCCTGCAGCGCCTTGACCGCGAGGTAGAGCGTGCGCCGGAAGATCGGCGCCGGCAGCGTCGCGACGCCGCGCTCGACCTGGTGCACGATGATCGAGGAGGCCAGGTGCGACAGGTTGACCGTCGCGGCCTGGTAGATGGCGCGCATGTAGCGATCGCGGAGTCGATCGATGGCGAAGCTGGTACCGCGCGTGGCGACGCGACGCATAAGCCGCTCACTGAGATACTCGATGTCGAAGATCGCCCCCAGGTTCGGCAGGCCGCGGGCGAGGTAGGCCACGGTGGCGCGCTCGTGCCAGCTCATGAGCGCGTCCAGGCACAGGCTCTGCCCGAGGTTGATGTCCATGTCGGTCGCCGTGAGCAGGATGTTGCCCTCGACCACCAGTTCGTCGATGGCGCGTTTGCTGAGGCCGTCGCTCATCAGCTCGGCGCCGCGGCGCAGGATGTTGTCGCTGATGCGCAGCGGGTAGAAGGTGATGTTGGCGGGAACCAGGGTGACCGGGCGCTGCGCGGCCGCGACCAGGGCGGCACTCGAGCCGAGGCCGGTGGCAGTAGCCCAATCATCCAGCGTCTGCTGGTCTCCGCGTGCGGCGCGCAGGGTCACCGCGCGCTGGAAGATGCTCAGCCCGATCGCCAGCCGGGCCGCCCCGGTGTGGTGCTTGCGCCGTTCCCGGGCGTGACGCGAGTAGACGCTGTAGCGCCCCTGCTCGTCGATGACGCGCCGGTCCTTGACCATGCCACCCTCGGGAAAGATCACGATCTTGCGCCCGCGCATGATGTCGGTGGCGAGCAGTTCCATCAGGTGCGGATGGTTGTTCGGCACCACGCCGAGGTCGCGCAGGGCCGCCGCGAAGCGGTCATTTCCGGCAAAGAACTCGGCGGCCGCGATCGAGCGGCAGAACTCCCCGGTCTGCTCGTAGATGAGGTATTGCGGGATGAAGGTTTCCATCCGCGCGAAGTGGTTGAACAGGAAGATGTTGCCGGCCTCGATCTGCCCGTCCAGTGCATGCATCTTGATGCGCAGGCCGAGCACCTTGCGCACCTGGTCGAAAGCGCGCGCACACCAGTCATAGGTGCGCTGGTTGAGATCGAAGTAATCCTGCATGTTTGCTGGGCGATCGCGGACCCGGGTGGGATTCGTTCACGGCAGCGCGGCGCCCGCCGCGAACGCGCCTAAGCATAGGACGCGTCCCGCACAGCGCCAAGCGCGCGTACTCAGTCGGCCCTCGCCTGGTGCTGGCGCTGCAGCGCCCAGGCCACGTGCTCGCGCACCATGGCGTGCGGATGGTCGCTGCGTGCCTGCAGCGCAGCGACCACGGCTGGCGACGGCGGGGCGTTGCCGAGCGCCACCGCCAGGTTGCGCAGCCACTGGACCCAGGAGATGCGTCTGATCGCCGAACCCCGGGTGAGGGCCTCGAACTCGTCCTCGTCGAGCGCGAACAGGTCGACCAGGCGCGCGTGATCGAGCGCATTGCGCGGCTCGAAGTCGGCCACCGAGGTGTGGCGGGCGTAGCGGTTCCAGGGGCAAACGAGTTGGCAGTCGTCGCAGCCGAACACGCGATTGCCGAGCGCCGGGCGCAGCTCGAGCGGAATCGGGTCGCGGGACTCGATGGTCAGATAGGAAATGCAGCGGCGCGCGTCGAGCTCGTAGGGCGCCACGATCGCACCGGTCGGGCAGGCCTGGATGCAGCGTGTGCACGAACCGCAGTGGTCGGCCGGCGGCCGCGCGGTGGCGGGCAGTACGAGGTCGGTGAACAGCTCGCCGAGGAAGAACATCGATCCGTCCTCGCGGTCCAGCAGGTTGGTGTGCTTTCCGATCCAGCCGAGCCCTGCGTTGCGCGCCAGCGCACGCTCGAGCACGGGCGCGCTGTCGGTGAAGGCACGGTAGCCGAACGCACCGATACGTTGTTCCAGGCGCGCCGCGAGACGCCGCAGGCGGCCGCGCAGGGTCTTGTGGTAATCGCGGCCGAGGGCGTAACGCGCGATGTAAGCGGCGTCGCGCGCCTCGAGCATGGCCAGCGCGCGGGCGGGTGGCTCGGTGAGGTAGTCCATGCGCACGCTGATCACCGACAGCGTCCCCTCGACCAGGCGTGACGGGTCGCGGCGCTTTTCGCCATTGCGCTCGAGGTAGCCCATGGTGCCGTGACGTCCCCGGGCGAGCCACTGCTGCAGGCGGGCGTAGTCTTCGCCGAGGTCGAGACTGGCGACGGCCAGGCGCTGGAATCCGAGCTCGGTGGCCCAGGCACGCAGGTCGGCGAGGACGGCGTCGCTGTCGATGCCGGTTGCGGTCATGCGGGCGCCGGTTCGGATCCCATGCGTTCGGCCAGCGCCTGCCACAGTGAGCGGAAGGCGCGCCCGCCGACCGAGGCATCGGCAAACGCGTTGACGGGCGCGCGGTGTTCGCCCATCTGCTCGATCTGGCTGGCGTAAGGGACGTAGCTGCGCAGTACCTCGGGATGCTCGCCGGCGAAAGCCACGATCAGCTCGCGGTGCAGGCGTTTGCGCCGGTCGACCATGGAGAAGAACGGGATCACGGTGGCGCCGTCCGGCGCATGGCGCGAACGAAATCGCATCAGTTGATCGAAGGCGCGCAGCGAGAGGTGGGTCGGGATCAGCGGAACGAGCAACACGTCGGCCATGTTGAATACGTTCTCGGACACCACCGACATGCTCGGCGCGCAATCGAGGAAGGCGAGATCGTAATCCGCGGCGACTCCGCCCAACAGCTTGCGCAGGCGCAGCGTGGACTTCTTGTAATCGGTCAGCTCGAGGTCGAGGTTGCGGTAGGAAAAATCCGCTGGCACCAGGTCCAGGCGCTCGTAGTCGGTTTCGCGGATTGCGCGCTGCAGGTTCTTGCGGCGCGCGATGAGCGAAGCTGCGCCGCCGTCGATGCGCGGCTTGACGCGCAGGTAGAAGCTCGCTGCACCCTGCGCGTCCAGGTCCCACAACAGGGTGCGCCGTCCGGCCTGCGCGGCGAGGAACGCGAGGTTGACTGCCGCCGCGGTCTTGCCGACACCGCCCTTGAGGTTGTAGGTGGCAACGACCCTCATTTTGTGCCACGCCCGAACAGCTTACGATAGCGCGCGACGTGTCCGGGCTTGATGCAGCGCCTGAGTCCCGCGCCCAGCTTGCGGAACGGGCCGCGCGTCAGGCGCAGCTCCGCGGGCAGGGTGTGACGCGCGAGCTCGGCCAAGAGCACCTCGCGCTGGGGCGCGGGCAGCTCGCGTTGCAGCCAGCTCTCCACCAGCGCGGTGCGCGCGAAGTGGTCGCAGACCGCGCCGGCGCTGGTCTGCAGGGCTTTCAGATCGCCCTGCAGCCGCTCGATGTCGCGTGCCGGGTAGAGTGGTGCGCAGGCCTCGATCAGGTAACGCAGGCGCTTCACGTCCTTGCGCAGGTCGTGCAGCTCCGCCGGCGCGATGCGCTCACCATGCTCGCGTACCACGCGCCTGACCTTGCGATACTGCTTCCAGATCAGCTTGCTCGTGACGGTCGCAAGCGGCGCCCGCGAGCCGGACGCGGTGCTTGCGTCGAGTGCTGCGACATAATCGCGCCACTGTGCCCTGAGTCGGACATAGCGGCGCGAGGCCAGCGCCGCCAGAAGGTGACGGCGCGCGGCAGATCGCTCCGCGTGCAGGAACTCCAGCAGCGCGGGCGGCTCCGTTTCGACCTCGTCCAGCCACACGTCGAGATCGCGTACCGGGCCGGTGACACTGCCGAGCCACGCCAGCTCGGCGCCCAGACCGCCGTCGTCGGCGACCACGCCACGGAAGCTGCGCAACAGCGACCGCGCGCGGCGCAGGGTGACGCGGAAATCATGCAGGAACTCGATGTCCGTGTCGTCACGTACGCCCTGTTCGTTGTTCTCCATGATGTCGCGGCAGGCGTCGAGCAGGGCCGCGAGTGCTGCTGACGGCGACAGCTCCGGCGTGAGCTCGACCGCGGGCCTGGCCTGGTAAGCGGGCGTCTCGCCGCGCAGCGTTTCGGCGATGGTAGCGGCGGCGTCGAACTCCAGCGGCTCGAGCAGGCTCGTGCCGTGCCACGCGGCCAGGCGGTCCGCGAACTCGTCCTGGTAGCCACGCCGAGGAATGGCGCACACGGTGGTCGCGCTTTCGCCCGCGCCGAATTGCTGGCGCTCGATGTGTATGGTGCCGAGCGACTTGTCGTCGTTGTCGCGGCACTCCACGTGCCGCGTCTCCACGTCCCAGCTCACCTGTGGCAGCAGGGCGCGCGCCTCGATCACGGGTGCCAGCTTGCGGCGCAGGCGCGGGTCGGGCAGCGCGCGCCCGTGCAGCGGTTGGCCGCGTCCGGTCTCGGCCACCGCGAGCTGGCAACCATTGCGCCGGCGCAGGTAGAGCCGGCGGCTGCGGCCATCGTCGTCGCTGATGAGGACCAGTCCGCGTGCCGCGAGACGCGCATCGAAGGTGTCCAGCACGGTGCGCCGCAGCTGTGCGGGGGGCCCCGCGTCCGGCTCCCCGATGAGGTCCTGGACCTCGTCCGGCTCGACGTTACGGTGGCAGGCGAACTGTCGGGTTCTGACCATACTCGG
The DNA here is from genome assembly GCA_041984235.1 of Gammaproteobacteria bacterium. GTDB lineage: Bacteria > Pseudomonadota > Gammaproteobacteria > JBHIYN01. Next base: position 302,942 of record JBHIYN010000002.1, on the reverse strand, counting down.
CGTCGCGTGGGAGGGGCAGTCGTCGCTCTGCGGGCGTTCGTTTCCGCCATGCGGGGGCGGGACGGCGCCAGCCAAGCATATCAATATCGGGCGCAGCGGGCAGCGCCGTCGCTGCCCGGCGCAGCTTCGATTGAGATAGACTGCGGGCTGCCTTCCCCGCTGTCGTCGCGCGCATGTTCGAGCTGCTTCGAATCTGGTATCAACGCTACTTCTCGCACCCGGAGGCGGTGTTGCTGGTGGTGTTCCTGGTGTCCGGGTTCATCATCACGATCTACTTCGGCAAGATGCTCGCGCCGTTGCTGGCGGCGATCGTGATTGCCTACCTGCTCGAGGCCTCCGTCGCCTTCCTCGAACAGCGTGGCTGCGGCCGTATTCTTGCCGTGACCCTGGTCTTCATCGTGTTTCTCGCCGTCCTCGCGTTCCTGGTGATTGGTCTCGCACCCATCGTGTCGCGCCAGCTGACCAATTTCGTGCAGGACCTGCCGCGCACCGTCTCGCAGGGTCGGGAGTTGCTGTTGCGCCTGCCCGAGACCTATCCGAACTTTGTCTCCACCGCGCAGATCGACCGCGTGATCGATACCGTCCGCGGCGAGATCACGGCACTGGGGCAGAACGTCGTAACGCTCTCCCTGGCCTCGATCCCGGTCATGCTGACCGTCCTCGTGTACCTCATTCTGGGGCCGGTGCTGGTGTTCTTCTTCCTCAAGGACAAGGTCCAGATCGTCAACTGGCTGACCGGGTTCCTGCCCGCCGATCGCAACGTGCTGACCGTCGTCTGGCGCGATGTCGACGACCAGATCGGCAACTACGTCCGTGGCAAGTTCTATGAGATCTTCATCGTCGGAGCGGTGACCTACGTCACTTTTGCGTTCCTGGGGCTGTCCTACGCACCGCTGCTCGCGGTGCTGGTCGGCCTGTCGGTCATCGTGCCCTACATCGGGGCCGCGGTGGTCACGATGCCGGTCGCGGTCGCCGCCTACATCCAGTTCGGATGGGGCAACGATTTCATCTGGATCATGGTCGCTTACGCCGTCATCCAGGCGCTGGACGGCAACCTGCTGGTACCGCTGCTGTTCTCCGACGTGGTCAACCTGCACCCCATCGCGATCATTACCGCGGTGCTGGTGTTCGGCGGGCTGTGGGGTTTCTGGGGCGTGTTCTTCGCGATTCCGCTGGCGACCCTGGTGAAGTCGCTGCTCAAGGCATGGCCGAGCCGCGGCAGCGTCCAAGTCGCTCCCGAGTAGCGGGCGCGCCGGCTACAGGTTCTGGGTCGCGAAGTCGGCCAGGCGCGAGCGCTCGCCGCGGCGCAGGGTGATGTGCCCGGCATAGGGCCAGCCGCGGAAGCGGTCGACCACGAACGTCAGGCCGGAAGTGGTCTCGCTCAGGTAGGGCGTGTCGATCTGGCCGATGTTGCCGAGGCAGACGAATTTCGAGCCCGGGCCGGCGCGCGTGATCAGCGTCTTCATCTGCTTGGCAGTGAGGTTCTGCGCCTCGTCGATGATCACGAAACGGTTGAGGAAGGTGCGCCCGCGCATGAAGTTCAGTGACCGGATCTTGATGCGATGCTGCAGCAGGTCCGCGCTGGCCGCCCGCCCCCATTCGCCGCCCTCCTCGGACTCCGACAGCACCTCGAGGTTGTCCATCAGCGCGCCCATCCACGGCGTCATCTTCTCCTCTTCGGTGCCGGGCAGGAAACCGATGTCCTCGCCGACCGGGATGGTGACCCGCGTCACGATGATCTCCTGGTAGCGCCGCATGTCCATGCACTGGGCGAGTCCGGCGGCCAGCGTGAGCAGGGTCTTGCCGGTGCCGGCCACGCCGACCAGGGACACGAACTCGATGTCGTGGTTCATGAGCAGGTTGAGCGCGAAGTTCTGCTCCCGGTTGCGTGCGTTGATCCCCCACACGGCGTTGCGCGCGGGCCGGTAGTCGCGCACCTGGCGCAGGATCAGCCGGCCCTCCTCTTCGCGGCAGACCGTGAGCCCCAGCTCCTGGCCCTCGTCGGCGCCGGTCACGTAGACGAACTCGTTGGGGTTGACGGTCTCCAGCACGCCGCTCGGAATCGCGTAGTAGGTGCCGGTGTCGTCTTTCCAGCACTCGACCTGGTCACTGCAGCGCGACCAGAAATCCGCCGTCACCTCGGTGACCCCGGTATACAGCAGGTCGATGTCGTCAAGGACCTTGTCGTTGTGATAGTCCTCGGCGCTGATGCCCAGCACGCGCGCCTTGATGCGCAGGTTGATGTCCTTGGAGACCAGGATGACCTCGTGCGGGGCGCGTTCGGCGCGCAGCGCGAAGACCGTCTCCAGGATGGAGTTGTCGGCGGTTTTGCCGGCTATCAGCGGCACGCTTTCGCTCTGCAGCGGGTGGGTCTGCAGGAACAGCTTTCCGGTCGGGCGCTGTGGCTCGCCGCCGTTGCTGAACGGCGCCAGGTCCAGCCCCGCGTCGATCGCCACGGCGTCTGCGGGGCCGATGATGGCGTCGAGGAAGCGGCTCGCCTGGCGTGCGTTGCGCGCGACCTCGGACATGCCTTTCTTGATCGCGTCGAGCTCCTCGAGCACGGTCATGGGTACGAACAGGTTGTGCTCGGCGAAGCGGTAGAGCGCGGTCGGATCGTGGATCAGGACGTTCGTGTCGAGAACGTAGGTGCGCACCTCATCGACGGCCATGATGGCGGTTTCCAGCTGGCGGGATCGGGCGGCGGGCTACTTGACCGGCTCCATGATGGCATCGAGGTTGAGCTGGTCGCAGAAATCCATGAACTCGCTGCGCATGGCGGCGATCGAGATGTCGGTGGGGATGCTGATGGTCATGTGCAGCGAGAACATGGGCGTGCCGGTGTGCGCGGCCGAGTAGTTGCCGGAATACATGTCTTCGATATTGATCTCGTGGCGCGCGAAGAATTGCGCAATCTGGTGGACGATGCCGGCCTGGTCGACCGCGATGACCTCTACCGCATAAGGCATGAGATCACGCGCCGGCTCGCGTTCGGTGGCGCGCTGCGCGGTGAAGGCGATACCGAGCTCCTGCTCCATGCGCGGCAGCATGGCCTCGATCTTGGCGATGGCGTCCCAGGTGCCGGACAGCAGGGCCATGAGGGTAAAGCGATCGCCGACCACGGTCATGCGGCTCTCGGCGACGCTGCAACCGCACTCGCGGAAGGCCTTGACGATGGGCTCGAACAGGCCCGGGCGGTTCTCGCCCATGGCGGAAACGGCAAGGAGATTCTGCATGCAGGGGGGCTGTCGGCCGGGCTCGCGTGGTTGGGGAGAGTCGTCGCCGGCGAGTATACCGCGAGCCGGCAGGCGACGGGCGGGGGCAGCGCGGGGCCGGGTTTTCTCCTTGTTATGCACACATTCAGAAGCTACCATGCCCGGTTGATTTAACGGCCCCAATTCAGGCTAGGAACATGCTGCATCCAGGCGGAAGTATCGTTGCCATCGTGACCCCGATGCAGGCCGGGATCGCGGTGGATACGGCGCTCGACGAGGACGCCATGAAACGCCTCGTCGAGTTCCACATCGACAACGGCACCGACGCCATCGTCGCCGTCGGCACCACCGGCGAATCGGCAACCCTGACCGAGCACGAGCACTGCGATCTGATCCGCGCGGTCGTGGGCATGGTAGCTGGGCGCGTGCCGGTCATCGCCGGCACCGGCGCCAACTCGACCCACGAGGCCATCCGCCTGACGCGCTGCGCGCAGCAGGCCGGCGCGGACGCCTGCCTGCTGGTGACGCCTTATTACAACAAGCCGACCCAGGAAGGGCTGTATCTGCACCACAAGGCGGTGGCCGAGGCGGTCGACATCCCGCAGATCCTGTACAACGTGCCGGGCCGCACCGCCTGTGACATGCAGGTGGACACCGTCGCGCGCCTGGCCGAGGTACCGAACATCATCGGCGTCAAGGAAGCGACTGGCGAGATCGGGCGCGTCGGCGAATTGCGCCGGCTGTGCGGTGACGAATTCGTCCTGCTCAGCGGCGACGACGAGAGCGCGCTGGAGTTCATGCTGGCCGGCGGCAACGGCGTTATCTCGGTCACCGCCAACGTCGCGCCGCGCAAGATGCACGATCTGTGCGCCGCCGCGCTGGCCGGCGATGCCGCCACCGCGCGCGCCATCGACGAAACCCTGCAGCCCCTGCATCGCGACCTGTTCGTGGAAGCCAACCCGATTCCGGTCAAGTGGGCGGTCGCCCGGCTGGGCCTGATCGAGGCCGGCATGCGTCTGCCGATGACCTGGCTCTCGCCACGCTTCCATGACGTCGTGGGCGCCGCCATGCAGCACGCCGGAGTCTGATCCCGGTGGCTGGTACTCAAACGCCGACCCGGTTGGCAGGAGGAATAGATTTGATGTTCAGAGCCACGCTCGCTGGCTTGTTGGTTTCGGTGGTCGCGGTCAGCGGCTGCAGCAAGCTCGTCCCCAAGCTCGACGAGGTCATCCCCGACAATCGCAAGGAATACACCAAGGCGCAGACGCTGCCTGACCTGGAAGTGCCGCCCGACCTCAGCACCGAGGCCATTCGTGACCGCATGGCGATCCCCGAGGGCGGCGAAGCCGCGCGCTACTCGACCTACCAGGAGCGCCGCGCCGACCGCCAGCGCGCCGACGAGCTCGAGAAGTCGCAGACCGCCGCCATCCGCGTGCTGGAGAACGAGCACGTGCTCGCCGCCGCCGGTGCGCCGGTACAGGTATGGCCGAAGCTGGAAGCGTTCTGGCGCGCGCAGGGTTTCTCGCTGGAGCTGAACGACGTCGAGCTCGGCATCATGGAAACGAGCTGGAAGGAGAACCAGGAGCAGCTCGTGCGCGAGAAGTTCAAGGTCTTCGCCGAGGCCGGCGAGGAGCCCGGCACGACCGTGCTGTACATCTCGCACGAAGGCCAGGAGCTGGCGCCGCAGGGCGAAGACCTGGTGTGGCAGCGCAGTCCGCGCGATGCCGAGCACGAGCGTGCCATGGTCGAGCGTCTGCAGGCCGATCTCGGCGGCGGCCAGGTCGCGTCCAGCCCCGCCGCGGCGAGCGCCGCGCCGCTTGCGGCCGCCAGCACCGCCACGCAGGCGCCGGCCGCCGAAGCCGCTGCGCCGGCGGCCAGCGGCGAGCCCCGCCACGCCGAGCTCGTCAGCGTCGGCGGCGGCAAGTTCTACCTCACCGTGGCCGAAGATTTTCCCAGCGCGTGGAAAGCCACTGGCCGCGCGCTCGAAGAGGTCGGTGCCGCCGTCAAGGACTCGGACAAGGGCCGCGGCGTGTACGTGGTCGAGATGGCCGCTAACGGCGCGCCGGGCGAGGACGGCGGTGTGTGGAACAAGCTCAAGTTCTGGGATCGCGGCAAGGCGGCCGAGTTCCAGGTCAGCCTGACCGGGGTCGGCAAGAAGACCGAGGTCGTGGTGCTGGACAAGAACGGCCGCTGGGAGACGGGTGACCAGGCCGGTGCGCTGCTGAACAAGCTGCACGACGCCTTCAACAGCGGTCGCATCTGACTCGCGTTCGCCGCCCGCGCACCGATGCGCTTCACCACGCTCGGCAGCGGCAGCAGCGGCAACGCGACCCTGATCGAGCACGGCGAGCATGCGGTCCTCGTCGACTGCGGGCTGAGCGCGCGCCAGCTCGAGCGGCGCGCGGCCGCCATCGGCTTCGACCTGGCGCGGCTGGACGCGCTGCTGATCACGCACGAGCATGCCGATCACGTGGCCGGCGCGGCCGTGCTGGCGCGCCGCTGCGGGCTCCCCGTGTACGCGAGCCGCGGCACCTGCCTGGCGGCCGACGCGATCCTGGGCGGGATCTCCGATCTGCGCACCCTGGAGCCGGATGTCGCGGTGACGCTCGGGAGCCTGTCGGTGCTGCCCGTGATCGTGCCGCACGACGCGCGCGAGCCCTGCCAGTTCGTGGTTAGCGCCGGCGCCACGCGGGTCGGCCTGCTGACCGATCTCGGGCAGGCCACGCCGCACCTGGAGCGGCGCTACGGTGCGCTCGACGGTCTCGTGATCGAATTCAACCACGATCCCGGCCTGCTCGGCGCCAGTGTCTACCCGCGCAGCGTGCAACAGCGCATCGCGGGAGACTACGGCCACCTCAGCAACGCGCAGGCGGCGGCATTGCTGGGCAGGCTGGTGCATGGCGGGCTGCGCCACGTGGTCGCGGCACACCTGAGTGAGCGCACCAACACGCCGGAGCGCGTGTGGCAGCTGCTCGGCGAGGTCCTGCCCGGTCACGTCGAGCGCGCCATCGCGCCGGCCGGGGAGGCGCTGGCGTGGTGCGACCTGGGCGAGTGAGCGGGCGCCCGCGGGGCGTCGTCAGCGGCCGCGCTTGCGCACGTGCTGCATGAGGCGCCGGCGCTTGTCGACCTGGCGCTTGTTGAGCACGTTGCGGCGCCCGGCATAGGGATTGTCGCCCTGGCGAAACTCGATGCGGATGGGTGTGCCGACCAGCGCCAGGCGCTCGCGGAAGTAGTTCTCCAGGTAGCGGCGATAGCTGCCGGGCACCGCGTCGACCTGGTTGCCGTGGATGACGATGGTCGGCGGGTTGCGGCCTCCCATGTGGGCGTAGCGCAGCTTGATGCGGCGGCCGCGCACCAGCGGCGGCTGGTGCTCGGCGACCGCGCTCGCCAAGAGGTCGCTGAGATCGCCGGTCTTGTGCGCGGTGGAGGCGGCGCGCCAGGCGGCGTCGATGGGCCGGAACAGGTCGCCGACGCCGGTGCCGTGCAGTGCAGAGATGAAGCAGGTCTCGGCGAAGGGCGCGAAGCGCAGACGGCGGTTGAGCTCGTCCTTGATCCGCCGGCGCTCGTCGGCGTCGATGCCGTCCCACTTGTTCACCGCGACCACCAGCGCGCGGCCGGCGTCGAGCACCAGGCCGAGCAGCGACAGGTCCTGCTCGGTGATCGATTCGCGCGCATCGACCACCAGCACGACCACGTTGGCGCGATCGAGCGCCTGCAGGGTCTGCACCGCGCTGAACTTCTCGGCCACCCCGTGCGCGCGGCTCTTGCGGCGCAGGCCGGCGGTGTCGATGATGGTGTAGGCGCGGCCGCGGCGTTCGAAGTCGCTGTCGATGCTGTCACGCGTGGTGCCAGGCTCGTCGGCGGTGATCATGCGCTGCTGGCCGAGGATGCGGTTGACCAGGGTCGACTTGCCGACGTTGGGGCGGCCGACCACGGCGATGCGTACCCGCTGGTCGCTGGCATCCGGCGCGTAGTCGTCGGCGGGCGGCCAGTCGGCGGTGACGGCCTCGACCAGCGCGTTGACGCCGTCGCCGTGGGCGGCGGAGATGGTGTGCGTGCCGGCGAAGCCGAGCTCGCTGAACTCGGCGGCGGCGACGGCGGCGTCCATGCCCTCGCACTTGTTGACCGCGACCGTCGTCGCCACGCCCGCGCGGCGCAGCTCCGCGGCCAGCGCCTGGTCGCCGCTGGTGAGACCGGCGCGACCGTCCACCAGCAGCACTACGGCGCGGCAGTCGCGCGCGATGGCGAGCGCCTGCTCGGCGACGCGCGCGTTGATGGCGCCGCCGTCGCCGTCATCGATACCCCCGGTGTCGACCACGATGTAGCCGGCGTCGCCGATCCGCCCGATGCCGACCTTGGGATCGCGCGTCAGGCCGGGCACGTCCGCGACCAGCGCTTCGCGGGAGCGCGTGAGGCGGTTGAACAGCGTCGACTTGCCGACGTTGGGGCGGCCGACGATGGCAATGGCGGGGCGCAGCGAGGTGCGTGGATCGAGACCCGCCTGGCCGGGACCGCGGGTGCGCTGAATCATGCTTCCGCCGAGGCGCTACTTGGCGCGCATGGCGACCAGGCGGCCGCTGCTGGAATAGGTCAGGAGCAGGTTGCCGGCGGAGAGCGAGGGCGCAATGATGCGTTCGTCGTCGATCTCCTCGCGGAACACGAACTCGCCGCTGCCAGCGTCCAGCCAGTGGATGTAGCCTTCGAAGTCGCCAATGGCAACATAGCCTTCGTGGAACACGGGTGCGGTCGCAAAGCGATGGGTCAGGCCATCCTGCTTCCACACCGAGGTGCCGTCATCGCGATTGAGCGCCCATACCGAGCCATCCTCGTCGACCACGAACACGAGATTGTTGCCGACCGCGAGACCGGCATAGGACGAGATCTCGCGCGTCCATTCAATCTGGCCGTCGATCAGGGACATCGCGGAGACCCCGCCATGAAAGCTGGCGACGAAAACCGTCGCGCCCTGCACCACCGGCTCGGCGTCGACGTCGACCATGCGTTCGAGGTCGGAGCGGCCGCTGGGGATCGCCAGCGGGCTGTCCCAGTTCGGGCGACCGGTGCGCAGGTCCAGCGAGACCAGGCGCCCGCTGTCGAAGCCCACCAGCACGAGCTCGCCATCGATGACGGGTGCCGCGTTGCCGCGCAGGGTCAGCGTGGGCACGCTGCGATCGTAGTTCCACAGCTCGACACCGGTTTCCGAACTCAGGCCGTAGACGGTGCCGTCGCCGGTGCGCACCACGGTGACCCCGTTGTCCGCCTGCGGCGCGGCGAGGACCTCGCTGGAGACCTTGGCCACCCAGCGCAGCTTGCCGGTTTGCGCCGCCCGCGCGATCACGCGGCCGTCACCGGTGCCGATCAGGACCAGGCCGTCGCCGCCGCCCGGGCCGCTGGTGTACTGCACGTTCTTGTCGCGCACCGACCAGGCGACTTCGCCGTCGGCCAGGCGGGTCGCGGCGAGCCGGCCGTAGCGATCGGCGACGAACAGGTAATCCTCGATCACGGCCGGGGTGAGCTTGAGGTAGAGCTCCTCGCTGCCCTTGCCGATACGCTTGGACCACACTTCCTCGACCTGGATGGTGGATTCGAAGTCCTCGTCCAGCGCACTCGGATCGACGCTGTCGTCGCCGCCGAAGACGCCACCGATCTTCGACATGGTGCCGCAGGCGCTGAGCGCGACCAGCAGCCCCGCCAGCGCGAGCCGGCGCAGCAAGGAGGCGCTCACGAGCCGCCTGCCGCGGCCGCGGCGCCGAGGTTGTCGAGCTTGAGCTGGATGGCGCCGCGCTCCAGGCCCAGCTCCTCGGCATGCGCCAGGGCTTCGAGGTAGAGCGCGCGCGCGGCGTCGATCTCGCCCCTGGCGGCAGCGACGTCCGCGCGTAGCTCGCTGAAGCGTTGCTGCTCGCCGAGCGCGGGGATGGCATCGAGCAGGGCGGCGGCGGCCGCGGCATCGCCCCCGGCGAGCCTGATGCGGGCCAGGCGTGCGCGCGCAATCTGCGCAATCTCGGCGTCCGGGTCTTCGCTGATGAGCGTTTCGAGCAGCGCTTCTGCCCGCTCGTAATCACCGCCCTCGACCGCGATCTTGGCCAGCATCAGGGTGGTCATGCGCGCGTAGGCGCTGCCCGGGTAATTCTCGAGGATCGCGTTGCCGGTCTGTACGGCATCTTCGCGGCGTTGCTCTCCGGCCATGGTCAGGAACTGCTCGTAGGTAAGCGAGGCGTTCTCCGCGCGCGCGGTCTCGCTCGCATCCCAGTAGCGGTAGCCGGCCAGGCCGCCGATGCCGATGACCAGGCCGAACACCAGCGAGCGCCCGTTCTCTTTCCACCAGCGCTTCAGTTGTTCGACTTGTTCCTGCTCGGACGCGTAATGTTCCACTTCGCCTAGACTCCGCCGGGCCGTGTCAGCCCGCTGTAACCCGGAAAAACGCGCAATTATAGCGGGATTGCGCCGCCGTGCACCGGCCCGGCGCCGGGCTCAGCCGGTCAGCAGGCGCTGCAGGGCAGCGCCGAGATCGCTCTCGCTGCAGCGCTCCTGCGGTGCCTCGCTGCGCAGGGGCTTGACGGTCACGGCGCCGGCAGCGAGCTCGTCTTCACCGAGGATGAGCGCGACCTCGGCACCGCTGCGGTCGGCCTTCTTCAGGCGTGACTTCATGCTGCCACCACCGACATGGGCAACGATTGGCCACGCCGGGTGGCGATCGCGCAGGCGCTCGGCCAGCCCCAGGGCATGACGGTCGAGCCCGTCGCCGGTGCCGAGCACGTAGATGGCGGGCGCGCCTGCAGCGCGCTCGCCATGCTGCCCGGCATGCAGCTCGAGCAGGCGTTCCAGGCCCATGGCGAAGCCGACTGCCGGGACCGGCTTGGCCCCCATCATTTCGACCAGGCCGTCGTAACGTCCCCCGGCGCAGACGGTGCCCTGCGCGCCGAGCTCGGTCGTGATCCATTCGAAGACAGTGCGCGAGTAATAATCGAGTCCGCGCACCAGGCGCGGGTTGATCCGTGCCGTGACGCCGTTGTCGGCGAGGATCGTCTGCAGCTGGTCGAAATGCTCCCGCGACTCGGTATCGAGATGTTCGAGCAGCGAGGGCGCGCCGGCGATCAACGTTTGCATGTCGGGGTTCTTGCTGTCGAGGACGCGCAGCGGGTTGCGTTCCAGCCGGTCGCGGCTGTCGTCGTCGAGCGCGTCGGCATGGTCGCGCAGGTAGTCGACCAGCACGGCGCGGTAGTCGCGGCGCACCTCGGCGGTGCCGAGCGAGTTCAGCTCGAGCTCGATGTGGTCCAGGCCCAGCGCGCGCCACAGGCGCGCCGTCAGCAGGATGACCTCTGCGTCGATATCGGGGCCGGGCGGCCCGAACACCTCCACGCCGATCTGGTGGAACTGGCGCTGGCGGCCGCGCTGCGGGCGCTCGTGACGGAACATCGGGCCCATGTACCACAACCGCTGCGGCAGCTGGTGCAGCAGGCCGTGCTGAATGGCCGCACGCACGCAGCCGGCGGTGCCCTCGGGGCGTAGCGTAAGACTGTCTCCGTTGCGGTCGTCGAAGGTATACATCTCCTTCTGCACGATGTCGGTCGCTTCGCCGATGGAGCGTTTGAACACCGCCGATTGCTCGACCAGCGGCAGGCGAATCTCCTGGTAGCCGTAGGCGTCCAGCACCGAGATGATGGTGTGTTCCAGCCAGCGCCAGTGGCCGCTGTTGTGCGGCAGGATGTCGTTCATCCCGCGCACGGCCTTCAGGGTATTACTCACCGGGACGCTCCGCGATCGCGCTCGGTTGCGGTGAGGCGAGCTGGAAGCGTGCGACACCCTCGCGCATGAAGGCGTCGAAGGCCACCGCCACGCCGCCATAGCTCACCGCCACCGCCGGCGCGTTGCCGATGATCAGGGTGAACGGCGGCACGCCGCCGAGGCGCACTGCGCGGTCCGGGCGCGCGAGCCCGAAATGCAGGCGCTCGCCACCAGCGTCGCGCACCTCGATCCAGGCGTCTTCGGTGGTCGTTATGAGCAACTCGTCGGCGGCCGGCTCGGCGGCGGGGGTGCCGTCCGGCGCTGCCGTTTCCGGGTCCGTCCCCGGTGCGGCGTCGCCGTCGTCTGCTGCGACGGTTCCGGCTGCCGCCGTGGTGGATGCCGGCGCAGCCGGTGCGGGGGGCGGCGCACGGTAAAAGGGTGCCTCCGAATGGGTGACGATGTCGAAGTCATAGGTCAGCGGTTCGGTCGCCGCGACGTCGCCGCCCTCTTCCGGCTGCGGGCCCGCGGGGGGCGCGCTGTCATGCGCCCGCCACCACGACACCATCAGCACCAGCATGACCAGGACGAGCCCCGCGCTGGTGTAACGGATGACGTTGCTGTCGACGGTGATCTGGGCCGGCGCGCGCGACTGGAAGTCGGCCAGCGGCGGCGCTTCGCCCAGCGTACGCAGGTCGAACACGGCGATCATCGGCGTGCTGTCGACGTCCAGTTCCTTGGCGATGGAGCGGATGTAACCGCGAATGAAGGCCGGTGCGGCGATCTGGTCGAACTGGTTGCGTTCGAGATCGTGCACGATGCGCGGCGCCAGGCGCAGCCGGCGGGCGAGATCCTCCACGCTGAGGTCGCGCATCTCGCGTGCCTTGCGCAGCATTTCCCCGAGATTGGTCTGCGCCGCCTCCGCGTCGTCACCGCCCGCCGCGTTGTGCTCGCGCTCGCTCACTGCCGCTTCGATTCGAGGAGCAGCCTGGTTTCCGGCGCATCGGGGAAGTTCTTCTCGAGTTGCAGTGAGTAGCTCGAAATCGCGTCGCGGCCGTCGAGCTCACGCTCGATGCGCACACCCAGCCACAGCGAGCGTGCGGTATGGCGGGCGACTTCGAGATAACGCTGCAGGTAGCCTCGCGCGGGCAGGTAACGCCCCAGCCGGTAGCTCAGATCGGCCATCTGCAGCAGCGCCGGCGCGAGTCGCGCGTCGATGCCCAGGGCCGAGCGAAAGTGGCTTTCCGCGGTGTCCAGATCGCCGGCGTCGAAGGCACAGGAGCCGGCGTTGCTGTAGGCCACGGCGGGCAGGTTGTAGAGGGGATTGGCGACCGCGCTCAGGAACTGCTTCTGCCCTTCCTCGTAGCGTCCGCGCTGGCACAGGAACTGGCCGTAGTTGTTGAGCGCCGCGGAGTTCCTGGGATCCAGGCGCAGGGCGCGTTTGAAGCTGCGCTCGGCGTCCTCGTACTGGCCGAGCGCCTCGTGCAACAGGCCCATGGCGTTGTGCGCGTCGGCGTAGTCGGCATCCGCCTCGAGCGCTTTCTCGAGCTTCCTCAGCGCGGTTTCGTACTCGCGCTGCTGGAGGTACTGGAAGCCGAGCTCGGTATTGATCTGGGCCAGCTTGGCGCGGTCGACTTCGCTTTGCTTGGCGGTCCCTGCCTGCTGGCACCCGCTGGCGAGTACGACGAGAACGATCGCGAGCAGGCGCAGGCGGCGATTTGGCATCAAGTGCTCTCCGGAGCGGCAGGTACTGAGTGTATACCCTTACGGTGGCGCCGCGCCCTGGCCTGGACCTCGCCGACGAGCTGGCCGCAGGCTGCCGCGATGTCGTCGCCGCGCGTCTTGCGGGTGACGGTGACGATGCCCGAGCGCACCAGGCGCTCGCGGAAAGCGTTGATGGTCTCCAGGGCCGGCCGCTGGTAGGGCGCGCCAGGAAACGGATTGAACGGGATCAGGTTGACCTTGGCCGGCAGACCCTGCAGCAGGCGCACCATGTCGCGCGCCTCGGCGACGCTGTCGTTGACGCCTGCGAGCATGACGTACTCGAAGGTAATCTCGCCGTGCGGATTGGCGCCGGCGTAGCGGCGGCATGCATCAAGCAGATCGGCGAGCGGATACTTGCGGTTGATCGGCACCAGCTCGTCGCGCAGCGCATCGTTGGTCGCATGCAGTGAGATGGCGAGACTGACCGGGCACTCGTCCGCCAGCCGGTCGATGCCGGGTACCACGCCGGCCGTACTGAGGGTGACCCGCTTGCGGCTCAGGTTGTAGGCGTTGTCGTCGAGCATCAGGCGCATCGCGGGCACGACGTTGTCGAAATTGAGCAGCGGCTCGCCCATGCCCATCATGACGACATTGGTGATATAGCGGCCGACCTTCGGAGTCTGCCCGAGCGCACGCGCGGCCAGCCACACCTGGCCGATGATCTCACTCACGGTCAGGTTGCGGCTGAAGCCCTGGCGGGCGGTGGCGCAGAAGCGGCAGTCCAGCGGGCAGCCCACCTGCGAGGAGACGCACAGCGTGCCACGCTCGCCTTCCGGGATGAACACGGTCTCGATGCAGTTGCCGTTGTCGACCCGCAGCAGCCACTTGCGGGTGCCGTCGGCGGAGTGCTGCTCGGTCACCACCTGCGGGGTGCGGATCTCGGTCTCGCCGAGCAGGCGTTCGCGCAGGGCCTTGCTCAGGTTGGTCATCGCGCCGAAATCGGTGACGCCCTGCTGATGCACCCACTTGATGATCTGGCGCGCGCGGTAGCCGCGCTCGCCGAGAGACTCGAAGTAGCGGCCGAGCGCGCCTTCGTCGAGGTCGAGCAGGTTGACGGTGGTGCTGTTCATGGCCGTTGCGGGCGGGTCCGGCGCGGCGCCTTGCCGGCGCCGCGCGACAACCGTCAACCGCGCGAATGGATCTCCGAGCCATCGAAGAAGAAGGCGATCTCGGTGCGTGCGGTATCGGGAGCGTCGGAGCCGTGCACGGCATTCTCGGTGATGCTGTTGGCGAACTCGGCGCGGATGGTGCCCGGCGCGGCATCGGCCGGGTTAGTGGCGCCCATGACGTCACGATTGACCTGGATGGCGTTCTCGCCTTCGAGCACCTGCACCATGACCGGACCGGTGGTCATGAATTCGACCAGCTCGTCGAAGAACGGTTTGGCCTTGTGCACGCCGTAGAAAGCTTCGGCCTGCTCGCGGCTGAGATGCATCATTTTCGCGGCGACGATGACGAGGTCGGCGGCCTCGAACTTGGCGAGGATGGCGCCGATGTGGTTGTCGCGCACAGCGCTCGGCTTGATGATCGACAGCGTGCGTTCGATGGCCATGGGGAGAACTCCGTAACTTACTGAAAAGACATTTAAAAACGGCGCGGTATTATACTGCCTGGCGCGCCCGGCGCCAGTCCCGCGTGAACGTCTTTTCAGGCCCGGCGGCGCATCAGTACAGGCCGGTCTGCAGGCGCGCGGCCTCGGACATCATCTCCGGGTTCCAGGGCGGGTCGAATACCAGCTCGACGTCGACCCCGCTGACGTTCGGTACCTGCGCGACCTTGGCCCGCACGTCCTCGACCAGGAACGGCCCCATGCCGCAGCCCGGCGCGGTCAGGGTCATGTCGATGCAGACCCGGTTGCCGCCGTCGGTGGCGACCACTTCGCAGCGGTAGATGAGCCCGAGCTCGACGATGTTGATCGGGATCTCGGGGTCGTAACAGGTGCTGAGCTGCTCCCAGATGAGATCTTCCTCGACCGAACCGTCGCTGCTCGCGCTGGCGCGCTCGGCCGGCATCGCCTCGGCGGTCATGCCCAGCGCGTCGACGTTCTCCGGGCTGATACGGGCGAGATTGCCGTTGACGTTGACCGTCACCGAGCCGCCCAGGGCCTGGGTCACGTAGACCTCCGCGCCCGCCTTCAGGGTAATGGTGGAGCCTTCGGGGATGAGCACGGCGTCGCAGTCGCGCTCGAGCGCGATGGGCCGCGTGAAGTCCTGCGCCTGGTTCATGGTCGTTCTCAGTCGAGCAGCATGGGTAGGGTCTTGTCGACAGCATCGAACAGCCGTTCGACCTCGTCGAGGGTGTTGTAGAGGGCGAAGGAGGCGCGCGCGGTGCCGCTCAGGCCGAACTTCGTCATCACCGGCATGGCGCAGTGATGTCCGGTCCGGATCGCGACACCCTGGTGGTCGAGCAGCGTGCCGAGGTCGTGCGGGTGCACGCCGTCGATGGTGAACGACAATACCGCGGCCTTGTCGGCCGCGGTGCCGACGATGCGCAGCCCCGGCACCGCGCTGGCGCGGGCGGTGGCCGCGGCGAGCAGGGCCTGCTCGTGGCGCACCACCGCGGCAAGGTCGAGCGCGCGAAAGTAGTCGAGCGCGCTGGCCAGGCCGAGGCCGCCGGCAATGTTCGGGGTGCCGGCCTCGAACTTGTAGGGCACCGCGTTGTACTCGGTGCGATCGAAGCTCACGACCTTGATCATCTCGCCACCGCCCTGCCACGGCGGCATCGCCTCGAGCAGCTCGGCGCGCCCGTAGAGCACGCCGACGCCGGTCGGTCCGAGTGCCTTGTGGCCGGAGAAGGCGTAGAAATCGCAGCCCAGTGCCTGCACGTCCAGGGTCTCGTGGATGGCCGCCTGGGCGCCGTCGACCAGCACCAGGGCCCCGGCCGCGTGTGCGAGGCGGACGATCTCGGCAACCGGGTTGACCGTGCCCAGCGCGTTGGAGACATGGGCCACGGCGACCAGGCGCGTGCGCGAGGAGAGCAGCGCGGCGAAGGCCTCCATGTCGATGCACCCGCTGTCGTCGATGGGGGCGACCTTCAGGGTGGCGCCGGTCTGCTCGCAGACCAGCTGCCAGGGCACGATGTTCGAATGGTGTTCGAGCTCGGTGATGAGGATCTCGTCGCCGGCGCCGAGCGTGCTGCGCGCATGGCTCTGTGCGACCAGGTTGATCGATTCGGTGGTGCCGCGCGTGAACACGATCTCGCTCGCGTCGGCCGCGTTGACGAAGTGCTGCACGGTGGCGCGGGCGGCCTCGTAGGCTTCGGTCGCCTCTTCGCTCAGGGTATGTACGCCGCGATGGATGTTGGCGTTCTCGTGCTCGTAGTAGCGGCTGATGCGCTCGATGACGGCCGCGGGCTTTTGCGTGGTCGCGGCGTTGTCCGCATAGATCAGCGGCTTGCCGTTGACTTCGCGGGCGAGGATCGGAAAGTCGGCGCGCAGCGCGTCGACATCGAAAGGCACGGCATGCAAGGCGGCGGCGGGCGAGGTGCTCATGGGGTCTCCAGTTGATCGCGCAGCGCGCTCATCTCGCCGTGGCCGATGAAACGCAGCTCGAGTGCGCGGCGCAGGCGCTGCAGCGGGATGGCGTGGATCACGCGCTCGGCGAAGGCGTAGGTCAGCAGGGCGCGGGCGGCGGACTCGCTGACCCCGCGCGAGCGCAGGTAGAACAGTGCCGCGGCGTCAAGCTCGCCGACCGTCGCGCCGTGCGCGCAGGTGACGTCGTCGGCGTAGATCTCGAGCTCGGGCTTGGTGTCGATCTCGGCCTGGCGCGACAGCAGCAGGTTGTTCGACGCCTGGCGCGCGCTGATCTGCTGGGCGTCCCGGCGCACGATGACCTTGCCGTTGAACACGCCGCGGCTGCGCCCGTCGAGGATGCCGCGGTAGAGCTCTTCGCTATGGGTGTCGCCGACCGCGTGGTCGATGGTCGTATGGTGGTCGACGTGCTGCGTGCCGGCGACCGCGAACAGGCCGTTCAGACGGCAGCGTGCGCCGCGTTCGGCCAGCCGCACGTCGATGTCGACGCGCGCCAGCGCGCCGCCGAAGGCGATGGAGTCGGAATGGAAATCGGCGTTGGCGCCGACCGTGGCGAGGATGCGCCCGACGTGGGCCCCCGTGGGTGCCTCGTTCTGCACCCGGTGGTGCTCGAGCACCGCGCCGGCGGCGAGATCGATATCGGTGACGACGTTGGTCAGGCCGTGATCGTCGCCGCAGGCCACGTACTCCTCGATGATGCGCGCACGCGCGTCGCGGCCCGCCCGCAGCAGTACACGCGGCGCGCGCAGCAGGGCGTCGTCACCGGCGGCGACGAAGACCAGGGACAGGGGCTCGGCGACGTCGTGGCCGGGCGCGATGTCGATCACGATACCGTCGGTGAGCGCGGCCAGGTTGAGCGCGGTGAAGGGCGCGTCCTCGCCGGCGGCCAGGGCACTTGCCGGCAGCTCGCCGTCGCGCATGGCGCGCACGCTGATGCCAGTCGGCAGGGCATCGAGCGTGCTGAGATCGGCACGCAGGTGGCCATTGACGATCACCAGCCGCGGTCCGCCGCCGCCGGCAAGGTCCAGTCCGTCCAGCACGGGGGCCTGCAGGGCCGCGGCGTCGGCGGCGCCGGCCAGCCGCATCGGGATCCCGGCCAGCGGCTTGAGGCTGGTGTACTTCCAGGCTTCCTCGGCGACCGTCGGCAGGCCCCGTGCGGTGAGCCCGTCGCGGGCCGCGCGGCGCTGCGCGGCGAGCCACGCCGGGCCGGACTCGGCCTCGCGCATGGCCGCGTCCAGGATGCTGTCGAGGGTCTCGATCACGCTGCGACCTCGCTGGTCAGCCAGTCGTAGCCGCGCTCCTCGAGCTCGAGTGCGAGCTCCTTGCCGCCGGACTTGATGATGCGGCCCCTGGCGAGCACGTGCACGAAATCGGGCACGATGTAGTCGAGCAGGCGCTGGTAATGGGTGACCACGAGAAACGCGCGCTCGCCGTCGCGCAGCGCGTTGACGCCGCCGGCAACCGCTTTCAGCGCGTCGATGTCGAGGCCCGAGTCGGTCTCGTCGAGGACCGCCAGGCGCGGTTCGAGCACGCTCATCTGGAACACTTCGTTGCGCTTCTTCTCGCCGCCGGAGAAGCCTTCGTTGACCGGCCGGTTGAGCAGGGCTTCGTCCAGCCCCACCGCCTTGACCCGGCTCTTGACCAGCTTGAGAAAATCGACCGCGCTGAGCTCGGGCTCGCCGCGGTAGGCACGAATGCCGTTCAGCGCTGCCTTGAGCATGTAGACGTTGTTGACGCCGGCGATCTCGACCGGGTACTGGAAGGCGAGGAAGACACCTTCGCCAGCGCGCTCCTCGGGCTCGAGGTCGAGCAGCGACTTGCCGTTGAAGGTCACCGTGCCGCCGGTCACGTCGTAACCGTCGCGGCCGGCGAGAACGTGGGCCAGCGTGCTCTTGCCGGAGCCGTTGGGCCCCATGATCGCGTGCACCTCGCCGGGGCGGATCGTCAGGTCGATGCCGCGCAGGATTTCGGTGCCGTTCACTTCGGCGTGCAGGTTCTTGATTTCGAGCATGTCTTAACTATTTCTCTATGGATTCATGTGCGCATCAATTGACGCAGCGCGATGAGGAGCGTAGCGAGCGAAGACAGGTCGCGTTCCGCCGGAGCGCAAGATGTCGAGCGCAGCAGCTATGCATTGGTCCGCTCAGCCGACCGCGCCTTCGAGGCTTATTCCCAGCAGCTTCTGCGCTTCCACCGCGAACTCCATCGGCAGCTCCTTGAACACTTCCTTGCAGAAGCCGTTGACGATCATGTTGACCGCGTCTTCCTGTCCGATGCCGCGGCTGCGCAGGTAGAACAGCTGGTCGTCGCTGATCTTGGAGGTCGAGGCCTCGTGCTCGATCTGCGCCGAGGGGTTGCGGCACTCGATGTAGGGGAAGGTATGCGCGCCGCAGCGATCGCCGAGCAGCAGCGAGTCGCACTGGGTGTAGTTGCGCGCGCCCTCCGCGCCGGGCGCGACGCGTACCAGGCCGCGATAGGCGTTCTGGCTGCGGCCGGCCGAGATACCCTTGGAGACGATGGTCGAGCGCGTGCCGCGGCCGAGGTGGACCATCTTGGTTCCGGTGTCGGCCTGCTGCAGGTTGTTGGTCAGGGCGACCGAGTAGAACTCGCCCACCGAGTGCTCGCCCTTGAGCACGCAGCTCGGGTACTTCCAGGTGATGGCGGAGCCGGTCTCGACCTGGGTCCAGGAGATCTTGGAACGCGCGCCGCGGCAGTCGCCGCGCTTGGTGACGAAGTTGTAGATGCCGCCGCGGCCTTCCTCGTCGCCCGGGTACCAGTTCTGCACGGTGGAGTACTTGATCTCGGCATCGTCCAGGGCGACCAGCTCGACCACCGCGGCATGCAGCTGGTTCTCGTCGCGCTGCGGCGCGGTGCAGCCTTCGAGGTAGCTGACGTAGCTGCCCTTGTCGGCGACCACCAGGGTGCGCTCGAACTGGCCGGTATTCATCGCGTTGATGCGGAAGTAGGTGGACAGCTCCATCGGGCAGCGCGTGTTTTCGGGGATATAGACGAAAGAGCCGTCGGAGAACACCGCCGAGTTCAGCGCCGCGTAGTAGTTGTCGCTCTGCGGCACTACCGAGCCGAGGTACTTCTGCACCAGCTCGGGATGCTCGCGCACGGCTTCGGAGAACGAGCAGAAGATGACCCCGGCCTCGGCCAGCTTCTCGCGGAAGGTGGTGTGTACCGAGACGCTGTCGAACACCGCGTCGACGGCGACACCGGCGAGCATTTTCTGC
This sequence comes from Gammaproteobacteria bacterium, assembly GCA_041984235.1. Classification (GTDB taxonomy): domain Bacteria; phylum Pseudomonadota; class Gammaproteobacteria; genus JBHIYN01. Next base: position 283,479 of record JBHIYN010000002.1, on the reverse strand, counting down.
TCCTCGAGCGGGATGCCGAGCTTCTCGTAGGTCTCGAGCAGCTTGGGGTCGACCTCGTCCAGGCTCTTGGGCGCATCGTCCTTCGACTTCGGCGCGGCGTAATACGAGATCGCCTGGAAGTCGATCGGCGGGTAGTTCACGTGCGCCCACGCCGGCTCGCGCATCTCGAGGAAACGCGCGTAGGCTTTCAGGCGCCACTCCAGCATCCACTCGGGCTCGTCCTTCTTGGCCGAGATGAAGCGGATGATCTCCTCGCTCAGCCCGGGCGGCGCGGTGTCCTGCTCGATGTCGGTGAACCAGCCGGCCTCGTACTTGCGCTCGCGGACGAGGCGGTCGAGCTCCTGTGCGTTACTTGACATGGGCGTTTGCGGTCCTCTCAGGCATTCTGAATTAAAGCGTCGTGGCGCGGGGTGCGCGGGTGTGAGCCGTAGCGCGCAACGGCCGGGTGCCGGGCGCAGCCACTTTTCGCCGGCACCTTACAGGCTGAAGCTCTCGCCACAGCCGCAGGTCGCGGTGACGTTGGGGTTGGCGAAGCGGAAGCCCTCGTTGAGTCCTTCCTTGGCGAAATCGACCTCGGTGCCGTCGAGATACTTGAGGCTTTGCTCGTCGACCACGACGGGGATGCCGTGCGACTCGAACACCTGGTCGTGTTCGTGCACCTCGCTGGCGAGCTCGACGACGTACATGTAGCCCGAGCAGCCGGTCGGCTTGACCGCGAGCCTGAGCCCGGCGGTGTTGTGCTCGTGCGCCATGAAGCCGCGGATGTGGTCGGCGGCGCGGTCGGTCAGGGTGATGGCCATTACAGTGTCCTCCGCAATCGGGTTCAGGCGGTTGCCTCGGGACGCAGCTCGGTGCCGTCCTGCATACGATGCAGGGCCTGCACGCTCTTGCGCTTGACCAGCTCGTCGAGGCTGACGTTGCTGAGAAAATCCCGGATCTGGCAGCTCAGCTCTTCCCACAGGTCGTGCGTCAGGCAGCGGCTCTCGCCACGGCAGTTGCGCAGGCCCCCGCAGCGCGTCGCGTCGACGGTCTCGTTGACCGCGTCGATGACGTCGGCGACCGAGATGGCGTCACCGGGACGGCCGAGCTTGTAGCCGCCGCCCGGCCCGCGCAGGCCGTCGACCAGGCCGTTGCGCCGCAGGCGCGCGAAGAGCTGCTCCAGGTAGGACTGGGAGATGCCCTGGCGCTCGGCGATCTCGGCGAGGGAGACCGGCCCGCGGTCATAGTGCAGCGCAAGATCGAGCATGGCGGTGACCGCATAGCGGCCGCGGGTGGTTAGTCTCATCGCTGTACACCTCCCGGGGTGTGGAGTTCGGGCCGGGTAAGGGGCCGCGGTATTGCTGCAGCGGCGCCCGTGCCGGGCATCCCCTCGGCTGGTCCGAGTGGCTAATCCGAGTAAATTAGTGGGGTATTGTCGCTAAACCCACTAAAGCGGTCAAGTATTGACCCGGCCGCGCAGGCGCGCGGCGGCGCTTACTCGAGGTCGGAGGCGGGCTCGGCGGGCGCGGTGGCGCCGGCATCGAGCCGGCGCTTGAGATCGCTGATCTCGTTCTCGACCTCGCGCGCGTGATCGAGCAGGGAATCGAGCGCCTGGCTGACCGGGTCGGGCATGTCCCGGACCTGGCCATAGGCCGCGAAGCCGAGCTTGCGCGCGGTCTCCTCGCGCTCGCGGAACTTGTCCGCCACCGCCGGCTCCACCACGCGGCCGGGAATGCCGATCACGGTGGCCTCGGCCGGCACGTCCTTCACCACCACCGCGTTGGAGCCGATGCGCGCGTTGTCGCCGACCGTGATGGGGCCGAGCACCTTGGCGCCGGCGCCGATCACCACGCCGCGGCCGAGCGTCGGGTGGCGCTTGCCCTTCTCCCACGAGGTGCCGCCCAGGGTGACGCCGTGGTAGAGGGTGCAGTCGTCGCCGATCTCGGCCGTCTCGCCGATCACCACGCCCATCCCGTGGTCGATGAAGAAGCGTCGCCCGATGCTGGCGCCGGGGTGGATCTCGATGCCGGTCAGGAAGCGGCCGAGGTGCGAGACGAAGCGCGCCAGCCATTTCAGCCCGAGCCCCGACAGCCAGTGGCCGAGGCGGTAGACGAGTACCGCGTGCACCCCCGGGTAGCAGGTCAGGATCTCGAGCGCGTGGCGCGCCGCGGGGTCGCGGGCATAGACGCTGTTGATGTCTTCTCTGATCCGTTCGAACACGGCCCCGGCCTCCGCCCCAGATGCCTGTGGCGCGATGTTAACCCATAATGTGCGCCGTTCCGCGTGCACGCGGCCCGCAGAAGCACGACGTACGTGCGTTTTCGCACACCGGGAGCCATTGCCCATGAGCGATCGAGAGAGTCCCGAGGACGAGCGCCCGCTCAGCCTGCGCGAGGTCGTCGGCAGCATTTTCGCCGCCGCCCTCGGTGTACAGAGCAATCGCAACCGGGAGCGCGACTTCAGGCGCGGCAGCGCGCGCCAGTACGTCGTGGTCGGGGTGATCGCGACGCTGCTGTTCATCCTGACCGTGTACGGCGCCGTGCGCATCGTGCTGGCGATGGTCGCCGGCTGAGGCGCGCGCCGCCGCCTGTCCGGCGGCTGAGGCCGGCCCCTGCCCCGCGCCGGCGGCGGGTCAGGGCCGCGCGCCCGCGCCTGCTACAGGCGCGCGAGCTGCGCTTCCAGCCTGGCGCTGGCGGCCTGCGCCTCGGCCAGCCGCTCGCGTTCCTTGTCCACCACCTCGGGCGGTGCGCGGTCGACGAACTTGGCGTTGCCGAGCTTGCCCTCGGCGCGCCGGATCTCGCCCGCCAGTCGCTCCAGCTCCTTTGCGAGGCGCTCGCGCTCGGCGTCGCGGTCGATCAGATCGCTCAACGGCACCAGCAGCGTCATGCTGCCGGCGAGCGCGGTCGCGGCCTCGCCCGGCGTCTCGCCCGCCGGCGCCGGCGGCGCGCAGCGTGCGAGCTGCTCGATGGCGCGCCGGTTGCCGTCGAGCCAGGCCTGCTCCTGCGCACTGCCGCCCTGCACCAGCACCGGCAGCCGCTGCGATGGCTTGATGTCGTACTCGGCGCGGATACGGCGCACGCCGAGCACGAAATCGCGCAGCCAGGCGAACTCGGCCTCGACGTCCGCTGCGGCTGCATGTGCGTCGGCCGCGGGAAACGGCTGGTTCATGACGGTTTCGGCGTCCACGCCGAGGGCGGGCGCGAGCTTCAGCCAGATCTCCTCGGTGATGAACGGCATCAGCGGGTGCAGGGCGCGCAGCAGGCCGTCCAGGATCTCGAGCAGCACGGCGCACACCGCGTCCTTGCGCGCCTGGCTGGCTTCGTCGTCGTAGAGCGTGACCTTGGCCATCTCGATGTACCAGTCGCAGTACTCGTCCCAGATGAACTCGTAGAGCGACTGCGCGGCGAGGTCGAAGCGGTAACCCTCGAATCCCTCGCGCACGCGGCCCACGGTCGCCGCGAACCGGCCGCGGATCCAGCGTTCGGGCATGTCGAAGGCGAGCGCTTCGGCGGGGGTATTGCCGCCGTGCTGCTCGCGCACCATCATGACGAAGCGCGCGGCGTTCCAGATCTTGTTGCAGAAATTGCGGTAGCCGCCGATGCGGCCGAGGTCGAAACGGATGTCGCGACCCTGGGTCGCCATCACCGCGAAGGTGAAGCGCAGCGCGTCGGTGCCGAAGGCGGCGATGCCGTCCGGGTACTGGCGGCGCGTGTCGGCCTCGATGCGCGGCGCGTCCTCGGGCCGCATGAGGCCGGAGGTGCGCTGACGGACCAGGGTCTCGAGGTCGACGCCGTCGATGAGATCGATCGGATCGAGGATGTTGCCCTTGGACTTCGACATCTTGTTGCCGTCGGCATCGCGCACCAGGCCGTGGATGTAGACCTCGCGGAACGGCACGTCGCCCATGAATTTCATGCCCATCATGATCATGCGCGCGACCCAGAAGAAGATGATGTCGAAGCCGGTGACCAGCACGCTGGTCGGGTAGAAGGTCTCGAGCTCGGGGGTCTTGTCCGGCCAGCCCAGGGTCGAGAAGGGCCACAGCGCGGAGGAGAACCAGGTGTCGAGCACGTCCTCGTCCTGGCGCAGGGCGAGGTTGTCGTCGAGCCCGTGGCGCGCCCTGGCGTCGGCCTCGTCGTGGCCGACGTAGATGTTGCCGTCGTCGTCGTACCAGGCGGGAATGCGATGGCCCCACCAGAGCTGGCGCGAAATGCACCAGTCCTCGATGTTGCGCATCCATTCGAAGTAGGTCTTGGACCAGTTCTCGGGCACGAACCGGATGCGACCGTCCTCGACCGCGGCGATGGCAGGGTCGGCCAGCGGCTGGATCTTCACGTACCACTGGTCGGTCAGCAGCGGCTCGATCACGGTGTGGGTACGATCGCCGCGCGGCACCATCAGCTTGTGGTCGTCGACGCGCACCAGCAGGCCGCGCTCGGTCATCTCCCCGACCACGCGCTGGCGTGCCTCGAAACGGTCGAGCCCGCGGAAACGCTCGGGCGCGTTGTCGTTGATCGCGGCATCGATGGTGAGCACGCTGATCACCTCGAGGTTGTGGCGCTGGCCGATCGCGTAGTCGTTGAAGTCGTGCGCGGGCGTGATCTTCACGCAGCCCGAGCCGAACTCGGGATCGACGTAATCGTCGGCGATGACCGGAATCGCGCGCTCGGCCAGCGGCAGCATGACCTGCTTGCCGATCAGGCGCCGGTAGCGCGGATCCTCGGGGTGCACGGCCACCGCGGTGTCACCGAGCATGGTCTCGGGGCGGGTGGTCGCCACCACCACGTGGCCGCTGCCGTCAGCGAGCGGGTAGCGCATGTGCCAGAGGTGTCCGTTCTCCTCGGTCGAGACGACCTCCAGATCGGAGATCGCGGTGTGCAGCACCGGGTCCCAGTTGACCAGCCGCTTGCCGCGGTAGATGAGGCCCTCGTCGTAGAGCGTGACGAACACCTCGCGCACCGCGCGTGAGAGTTCGTCGTCCAGGGTGAAGCGCTCGCGGCTCCAGTCCATGGAGGCGCCCATGCGGCGCAGCTGGCGGGTAATGGTGCCGCCGGAGCGCTGTTTCCAGTCCCACACCGCGTCGACGAAGGCCTCGCGCCCGAGGTCGTGGCGGGTCTTGCCCTGCGCGCCGAGCTGGCGTTCGACCACGATCTGGGTGGCGATACCGGCGTGGTCGGTGCCGCACTGCCACAGGGTGCGCTGGCCGCACATGCGGTGGTAGCGCACCAGCGCGTCCATCAGGGTGTCCTGGAAGGCATGGCCCATGTGCAGGCTGCCGGTGACGTTGGGCGGCGGCAGCATGATGCAGTAGGGATCGCCCTCGCCTTCGGCGCGGAAGCGGCCGTCGCGCTCCCAGGTTTCGTAGCGGCGGCGCTCGATGGCTTGCGGGTCGTAGGTTTTTTCCATCGTCGGTGCTTTGGTCGTTGTCGGTTGCGGTAAAGGTGCCGGTGAGGTCGCCGGCGGTGGCGCGGTGGCTGCCACCGGTTCAGCAGCTCTCGCTGCGGGTGCCGCGGGCGGGGCGGCGCCCGCCTGCAGCTCGCGGCGCAGCTCGTCCTTGATCTCGGCCAGCGCGCCGGCCATGGTCGCGGCAATCCACTCGCGCAGATCCCCCGCGCCTGCCGGCGCGGGCGCTGCGGCAGCGGCGGGAGCGGGCGCCGGCGCCCCGGCCGCCACGCACTCGGTCAGGCGCGGCGGTGTGCCGTGCGCGACGCGCTCGGTCAGGCGCGGCGGCAGCGGCGGCGCGGAGCCGGCATCGGAGCCCGCCACCTCAACCGCCGACCTTGTGCGTGTGCAGGGGGAAGCCGCGTTCCTGGTAGTGCCGGTAGCGTTCCCGTGCCGCGCCGCGGGTGGCCTCGTCGAAGCCGGCCGACTCGATCACGCGCTGGAAGCGGCTCGCCTCGGCCGGGACCGCGTCGCCCAGGTTGACCAGGACGTCGGGCTCGGAGACCGCCCCCGCGGTGGTGCCGATGGTGACCGGGGTGCCGTCCTCGTCGAGGGCGTGCGGGACGAAGCTGGTGTCCTTGAAGCGCCACAACAGGTCGTCGAAGGCGCGCGCGGCGTCGGCGTCCGCGCACTGCACGTAAACCTGGTGGCCGCTGCGCCAGGCCTTCTCCACCACGCGGCACATCATGTGCCCGTGTTCCGGCGCGGCGCCGCGTTCGAGAACGTAGAAGTCGACCCGGGTCATGCGCTCACGATGCGGCGCGGCTCAGCACGAACTCGGTCAGCAGGGGTACCGGGCGCCCGCTGGCGGACTTGTTCTTGCCACTGGTCCAGGCGGTGCCGGCGATGTCGAGGTGCGCCCAGCGGTAGTCCCGGGTGAAACGCGCGAGGAAGCAGGCCGCGGTAATCGTGCCGGCGGCGCGTCCGCCGACGTTGGCCATGTCGGCGAAAGGGCTGTCGATCTGCTGCTGGTAGTCTTCCCACAGCGGCAGGCGCCAGGCGCGGTCGCCGCTGCGCTCGCCCGCCGCGAGCAGGTCCTCGGCCAGCGTGTCGTTGTTGCTCATCAGGCCGCTGGCATGTTCACCCAGCGCGACCACGCAGGCGCCGGTGAGGGTGGCGATGTCGACCACCACCGCCGGATTGAAGCGTTCGCACCAGGTCAGCGCATCGCACAGGATGAGGCGGCCCTCGGCGTCGGTGTTGAGGATCTCTATGGTCTGCCCGGAGAGGCTGGTGACGATGTCGCCGGGCTTGCTGGCGTTACCGTCCGGCAGGTTCTCGGTCGCCGGGATCACGCCGACCACGTTGACCGCCGGCTCGATGGCGGCGATCGCGGCCAGCGTGCCGATGACGCTGGCGGCACCGCACATGTCGTACTTCATCTCGTCCATGCCCGGACCGGGCTTGATCGAGATGCCGCCGGAGTCGAAGGTCACGCCCTTGCCGACCAGTACGACCGGGCGTTCGGCTTCGTCGGCGCCGCGGTAATGCAGCGCGATCAACTTGGCCGGCTGGCGCGAGCCGCGCGCGACCGACAGCAGCGCACCCATGCCGAGGGCCTCCATGTCGGCCTCCTCGAGGATCTCGCAGCTCAGCGCGTCGTGTGCCGCGGCCAGCGCTTCGGCCGCTTCGGCAAGATGGGTCGGCGTGCAGACGTTACCCGGGCGGTTGGCGAGGTCGCGCGCCAGGGCCTGGCCCTCGGCCAGCGCGCGCGCGCGCACCAGCGCGAGGCGGGTATCGGCCTGCGCGTCGTCGTCGACCAGCAGGCCGAGGCGGCGCAGCCCGCCTGGCGCCGGCTTGGACTTGTGCTCGTCGAAGCGGTAGGCGGCGGTCGCGGTGGCGCGGACCAGGGTTTCGACCTTCCATTCCGGGCCGCAATCCCGGACCTCGACCTCGAGCAGGGCGCTCACCGCGTTCTTGATCCTGTGCGCCTCCAGCGCCGCGGCGGCAGCGCCTGCGAGCTTGCGGTAGTCGGCCGCAGAGACGCCGCTGGCGCTGCCGGCGCCGACCAGCAGCACGCGATCGGCATCGATGCCGGCGACGTCCGGCAGCAGCAGGGTGTCGCCCGGTTTGCCGCCGATGTCGCCGCGCTTGACCAGGCGCGACAGCGCCCCGCGGCTGCGCTTGTCGACGGCGGCCGCGGCGGCTCCGAGCCGTTTGCCGCTGTGCACCGCGACGATCAGGCAGGCGGTCTTCTGGCGTTGCGGCAACCCGCGCTTGACGGAAAAGTCCATGGCGTCCCTCGCGACGTTAAGGCGTTGATTCGGATGCCGTATCGACGCGCTTCGGTGCTGCGTCCGGCAGCGCGGGAGTGTATGCTTTCGGCGTCTGCGGCGCAAAGCGCCGCGCCCCCGCCCGCGGCCCTGCAGCCACTGCCCAAGCGCATGAAAATCATCGATCGCTACATCGGCCGCACCGTGATCGCGGCGGCGCTGACGGTGCTGACGGTGCTGCTGGCGATCTTCACCTTCTTCGAGTTCATCGACGAGCTCGAGGACATCGGCCGCGGCAGCTACGACGTCGGCACCGCACTGCTGGTGGTCGCGCTCAGCATGCCGCGGCTGGCCTATGACCTGTTTCCGATCGCCGCGTTGATCGGCGCCCTGCTGGGCCTGGGCGCGCTCAGCGAGCGCAGCGAGATCGCGGTCGTGCGGGCCGCCGGGGTCTCGCGTCTGCGCATCATCGGTTCGGTGATGAAGACCGCGCTGCTGTTCGTGCTGGGCGCGGTGCTGCTGGGCGAGGGACTGTACCCGCCGGCCGAGCGCGCCGCACGCGATCTGCGTACCGGTGCCATCGAGGATCGCGTCTCGAACCGCGCCGGGCAGGGCTTCTGGGCGCGCGACGGCCAGAGCTTCATCAACATTCGCGAAGTTCTGCCGGAGCATGAATTTCGTGGCATCGACATCTACGAGTTCGACCAGGCCGGGCGCCTGCTCAGTGCTACCCGTGCCGCCGGCGCACGCTACGCGGACGGGCGCTGGGAGCTCAGCGACATCGGCCAGACCCGGCTCGGTGCCGACGGCACGGTCAGCGCGCGCCGCCTGGCGCGTGCGCCCTGGAACTCCGTGCTCGACCCGGACATCATCGAGATGGTCGCCATCCTGCCGCAGACGCTGTCGTTGCCGGCGCTGGCGCGCTACGTCAGCTTCGCGCGCAGCAACGGTCAGAACCCGCAGCGCTGGGAGCACGCCCTGTGGACCAAGCTGGCCTACCCGCTGGCGAGTGCGGTGATGGTCTTCCTCGCCATCCCGCTGGTGCTGAACGCGTCGCGTTCGGTCGGCATCGGCCGGCGGATCCTGGTCGGCGCCGTGATCGGGCTCGCCTTTCATGTCCTCAACCAGGCCTCCAGCCACCTCGGTGTGGTGTTCGGACTGCCGGCCTCGGTGAGCGCGCTGGGGCCGACCCTGATGCTGCTCGCCTGCGGTGTGCTGCTGAACTACCGCTCGCGCTGAGCGCGCCGCAACAGACGGGTGCCGGACAGGCGGTCGTGCCAGGTGCGGCGCTGCGGATCGAGCAGCGCGGCGAGGTAGCCGAGCCCGAACGCGGCGGCCGAGAGCGTCGCGCCGGCGAAGCGCAGTGCGCAGGCCCTGAGATCGGGGCGGCCGCCGCCGACCCGCTCGATCTCGATCTTCCAGGCCTGCATGCCGATGGTGCGGCCGCGCCGCCAGCACACCGTGAAATAGACGAACACGATGCCGAGCAGGTAGAGCGCGAACAGCGGGTTGCCCGGTGACAGGGCGCCACCCGCCGCGATGACCGGCACGAAAGCGGCGAAGTAGACCACGGCAAAGGCGGCGATGCCGTCGTAGACCAGCGCCGCCAGCCGCCGGAGCAGTGAAACCGTTCGCATTTGCGCGTTCAAATGGGCGTCACGGATGCTATGTTTAGGCCATCGGAGCGCGGTAGCCGTACCGGCCCGAAGACAGGCCAGACCAGAATGAGATTCGCGCGAACGCTGATGTCCTCAGGCGCCCGCACCGGCGCACTGCTCGCGGTGCTGTTGTGCTCCGCCGCCGGTGCCGTGCAGGGCGATGATATCGCCATCACCGGGCATCGTCTGCACATCGAGTGCGAGGGCCGCGGTGCGCCGACCGTGGTGCTCGACGCGGGTCTCGGCGGCTCTTCGCTGGAATGGGTGTTCGTGTCCGAGCGCCTGCGCGAGCTGACCCGGGTGTGCACCTTCGACCGCGCCGGCTACGGCGGCAGCGACATGGGACCACTGCCGCGCACCAGCTCGCGCATCGCCAACGAGCTCTACCTGCTCCTCGAAGGCGCGGAGGTCGAGAGCCCCTACATCCTGGTCGGCCACTCCTTCGGCGGTTACAACGCGCAGATCTTCGCCCGTCGCTACCCGTTCCTGACCGCCGGGCTGGTACTCATCGACGCCTCGCACCCGCAGCAGGTCGAGCGCTTCCTGGCGCCGCCCCTGGGGCTGGTGACCGCGCCCAGCTCGCGTTACGGCATCGTCCAGTTCCGCGATCTGCACCCGCCGCACTCGGCCCTGCCGGAGCCGGTGAAGCAGCTCATTTTCCAGCGCGCCAAACGCTGGAAGACCCGCCGCACCCTGGCCAGCGAGCTGCTCAGCTTCCGCGACAGCGCGCTGCAGGTGGCACAGGCGCAGTCGCTGGGCGACACGCCGCTGCTGGTGATCACGCGCGGCCGGCTCGAGGGCAAGGTCGACGACAAGCGCATCCTGATGGAACGGCTGTGGCTGACCATGCAGTCCGAGCTCGCGCTCGCGAGCAGCGCCTCGGCGCACCTGGTGGCGCGCAAGGCGGGGCACAACGTCCACATCGAGCAGCCGAACCTGGTCGCCTTCGGCGTCGCCATGCTGGTCGAGCGCTACCGCCGCACCCTGCACAGTGGCGATCCGGGCACCGTCTTCCCGCCGCCCGGATACGCCCATTTCATGGTCGAGGACGCCGCCTGGCTGCACGACACGCTCAACCTCTACCCGCTGCCGGCGGCGCCGGCGCAGGCTGCGCTGTGCGCGCCCGACGGGGCGGCGACCGGTTGCTGGGATGGCGCTCCCTAGGGGACTCGAACCCCTGTTTTCGGCGTGAGAGGCCGACGTCCTAGACCACTAGACGAAGGGAGCGATGCAGGCGGCGCGAATGTTATCATATCGACCCCCAGCACAAGGGAAGGAGTTGCCGTAAACCCCGTGCGCACCGGCGCCGTCCCGCGACCACCGGCGCCTGCCGCCGGCTGCCGCCGGCGCTCCGGGTGCGTACCAGACCCGGCATGAATACCGAAGCCCAAATCATCCCGTTGCGGCGCGAACCACGCATCTATACCCGCGACGAGCACAACATCTCCCGCAAGCACATCTCCCAGGCCGCCCTGAAGGTGCTCTACCGCCTCGACGGCGCGGGCTACCGTGCGTGCCTGGTCGGCGGCGGGGTGCGCGACCTGATGCTCGGGCGCGAGCCCAAGGACTTCGACATCGCGACCGACGCGCGCCCCGAGCAGGTGCGCGAGCTGTTCCGCAACAGCCGCCTGATCGGGCGCCGCTTCAGGCTGGCCCACGTGCGCTTCGGGCCGGAGATCATCGAGGTCGCGACGTTCCGCGCGCCGCACGCGGTCGACGAGGACGCGGCGGCGGTCAACGACGACGGCCGCATCCTGCGCGACAACGTCTACGGCGAGCTGGACGACGACGTCTGGCGGCGCGATTTCACGGTCAACGCGCTCTACTACGACATCCACGACTTTTCGGTGATCGACTACACCGGCGGTGTCGAGGACCTCAAGAGCGGCGTGATGCGGCTGATCGGCGATCCCGACGTGCGTTACCGCGAAGACCCGGTGCGCATGCTGCGCGCGGTGCGTTTCGCGGTCAAGCTCGGCTTCCGCATCGACGACGAGTCGGCGCGTCCGCTGGGCGAGATCGGCCACCTGCTCGAGGAGATCGCACCGGCGCGCCTGTTCGACGAAATGCTCAAGCTGTTCCATGGCGGCTGCGCCCTGCAGACCTTCGAGGCGCTGCGCCATTACGGCCTCTTCGGCCGCCTGTTTCCGCAGAGCGAGGAGGCCCTCAGCCACGAGGTCGGCGGCTTTCCGGCCATCCTGATTCGCAATGCCCTGGAGAACACCGATCTGCGGGTCGAGCAGGGCAAGTCGGTGACCCCGGCGTTCCTCGTCGCGGCGCTGCTGTGGGACGCCGCGGAGCAGGAGCGGCAGCGCCTGGAGGCGCGCGGCGTGCAACCGCACGACGCCCAGGGCATGGCCGCCGACACCGTCATCTCGCAGCAGGTCGCGCGGGTCGCGATCCCGCGTCGCTTCACGCAGATGACGCGCGAGATCTGGGCCCTGCAGGAGCGCCTCGGCAAGCGCACGCCGAAGCGCGCGCAGCGCGTCGCCGAGCATCCGCGTTTTCGCGCCGCTTACGACTTTCTCGCCCTGCGCGCCGCTTCCGGCGAACCGTTACAGGAGCTGGTCGACTGGTGGACACGCTACCAGGAGGTCGACGACGCCGATCGGGAGGCGCTGCTCGGCGAGCTCAAGCCCGGCGAGGGCAAGCGTCCGCGCCGGCGCCGGCGCCGGCGGAAACCGGCTTGAGCGCCACCGTCACGGCCTACATCGGCCTCGGCAGCAACCTCGACGAGCCCGCCGCCCAGGTGTGCGCCGCATTCGAGGCCCTGGCAGCGATCCCGGCGTCGCAGCTGCAACGCCGCTCGCGGCTCTACGGCAATCCGCCCATGGGGCCGCAGGACCAGCCCGATTACGTCAACGCCGCGGCGGAGCTCGCGACCACGCTCAGTCCGCGCGAGCTGCTCGAGGCGCTGCAGGCGATCGAACGCCGCCACGGGCGCGTGCGCGGCGGCCGGCGCTGGGGACCGCGCGTGATCGACCTCGACCTGCTGCTCTACGGTAACGCGCTGATCGAGGAGGCGGGGCTGAGGGTGCCGCACCCGGGACTGACCGAACGCGCCTTCGTCCTCGTGCCACTGGCCGAGATCGCGCCCGCGCTGGTCCTGCCCGACGGCACCACGCTGGTCGCGAGCCTGGCGCAGGTCGACCACGCGGACGTGGTTCCGCTCAGCGTCGCCGACGCCTGAATCGTACCCCGCGTCCCGGACAGGTCATGGATACCGCCTTCGATCTCAAAACCCTGCGCAGCACCGTCTCGGAGTGGAAGCGCGACGGCCTCAGCATCGCGCTGGTGCCAACCATGGGCAACCTGCACGATGGACACATCTCGCTGCTGACGCGCGCGCGGGAGATGGCCGACCGCACCGTGGTCAGCATTTTCGTCAACCCCATCCAGTTCGGCCGTGGTGAGGACTACGAACGCTATCCCAGCACACTGGAGGCCGACCTCGCCAAGCTCGAGAACGCGGGGCTGGACCTCGTCTTCGCGCCCAACCTGGCCGAGCTCTATCCCGGCGGCACCGCCGCCGACACCCGCGTAACCGTACCCGAGCTCTCCGACATCCTGTGCGGGGAGTTCCGGCCCGGTCATTTTTCCGGCGTCGCCACCGTCGTCAGCAAGCTGCTGATCAACGTGCAGCCCGATTACGCCCTGTTCGGGGACAAGGACTACCAGCAGGTCCAGGTGATCCGGCGCATGGTGTCCGATCTCCTGATCCCGGTGCGCATCATCGCGATGCCGATCATCCGCGAGGCCGACGGGCTGGCGATGAGTTCGCGCAATGCCTATCTCGATGCCGAGCAGCGCCAGGTCGCCGCGCTCATCTTCCGCACCCTGAGCGCTGCGGCCGAGCGCGTGCGCGAGCAGAGCGCACCGCTGGAGCGTATCGAGCAGGACGGCCGTGACGCGCTGCTCGCCGCCGGCATGCGGCCGGAGTATTTCTCGGTCCGCCGCCAGGGCGACCTGGCGCCGCCGCAGGCCGGTGACCGCTCGCTGATCGTGCTGGCCGCGGCGTGGCTCGGCGGCGCACGCCTGATCGACAACGTCCAGGTCGAGCTGGAGCCGGCGGCAGGGGACTGAGCGCAGTCCGCGCCCGGCCTTCGGCAGGATTCAAAATCCCCCGTCCACGGTGTACCCTCGGCGCCCCCCGGAAGAGACCCGAAAGTGAAAAAAGGGCTTTACATCAAGACCTTCGGCTGCCAGATGAACGAATACGATTCGTCGAAGATGGCCGATCTGCTGGCCCGCAGCCATGCGCTGACGCCGGTCGCGGCACCGGAGCAGGCGCGCGTGCTGCTGGTCAACACCTGCTCGGTGCGCGAGAAGGCGCAGGAGAAGCTGTTCTCCGAGCTCGGCCGCTGGCGCAGCCTGAAACAGGCTGATCCGGGCTGCATCATCGGCGTCGGCGGCTGCGTCGCAAGCCAGGAAGGCGAAGCCATTCTCGCGCGCGCACCGTGGGTCGACCTGGTCTTCGGTCCGCAGACGCTGCATCGCCTGCCGGCACTGATCGCCGAGGTCGAGCGCGGCGCCGGGCCGGCCATCGACATCAGCTTTCCGGAGATCGAAAAGTTCGATGCCCTGCCCGAAGCGCTGCCGGACGGTCCGAGCGCCTTCGTCTCCATCATGGAAGGGTGCAGCAAGTACTGCAGCTTCTGCGTGGTGCCGTACACGCGCGGCGAGGAATTCAGCCGCCCGTTCGACGACGTCATCGCCGAGATCGACGCGCTCGCGCGGCGCGGCGTACGTGAGATCGTCCTGCTCGGACAGAACGTCAACGCTTACCGCGGGCCGACCCACGACGGGCGCATCGTCGATCTCGCCGCCCTGATTCGCTTCGTCGCCGCGATCGACGGCGTCGATCGCATTCGCTTCACCACCTCGCACCCGGTCGAGTTCGGCGAGCGCCTGATCGCGACCTATGCCGAGGTGCCGGAGCTGGTGAGCCATGTTCACCTGCCGGTGCAGAGTGGCTCCGACCGCGTGCTGGCAGCGATGAAACGCGGCTACATGGCGGCCGAGTACAAGGCGATCGTGCGCAAGCTGAAGGCGGTGCGCCCGCAGATCGCGATCTCCTCCGACTTCATCGTCGGCTTCCCGGGCGAGACCCAGGAAGATTTCGAACGCACCATGGCGCTGATCGAGGACGTCGCCTTCGACCAGTCGTTCAGCTTCATCTACAGTGCGCGGCCCGGCACACCGGCTGCCGCGTTGCCGGACGACGTCACGCCCGAGGAGAAGAAGCATCGCCTTGCGACCCTGCAGCGGCGTATCGGCGAGCTCGCCGAGGGTTACGCGGCGGCCATGGTCGGCAACGTCGAGCGGGTACTCGTGACCGGCCATGCGCGCAAGGATGCCGCCGAGCTCAGCGGTCGTACCGAGAACAACCGCGTGGTCAATTTCGCCGGTGACCACGCGCTGATCGGGGATTTCGTCGATGTCCGCATCACCGCGGCGTTGCCCAATTCGCTGCGCGGCGAGCTCACCGTGCCAGCGCGGCGGGCGGGTTAGCGTGAGCACGGTCGCCGTCGAGCTCAGGCTCGAACCCGATGACAACGAGCGCCTCGCGAACCTGTGCGGGCAGTTCGACGAGAACCTGCGTCTGCTCGAACGCCGCACGGGGGTCGAGATCGGCAATCGTGGAAACCAGTTCAAGCTGAGCGGCGACAACGACGCGGTCGTCGTCACCGAGCACATCATCCGCCAGCTCTACTTGCTCACCGCTTCGAAGACGATCTCCGCCAACGACGTGCATCTCGAGCTGCGCGAATCGCATGCCACCGACGACGACGGTGCGCTGGAAGGCGACACCAGCATCCGCACGCGACGCATGATGGTGCGGGCCCGTGGCGGCAACCAGCGCCGTTACCTCGAAGCCATCCGCGCCAACGACATCAGCTTCGGCATCGGTCCGGCCGGCACCGGCAAGACCTATCTCGCCGTCGCCAGCGCGGTCGCCGCACTCGAGTCCGACAGCGTGCGCCGCCTGTGCCTGGTGCGGCCGGCGGTCGAGGCGGGCGAGCGGCTCGGTTTCCTGCCCGGGGACATGGCGCAGAAGATCGACCCTTACCTGCGGCCGTTGTACGACGCGCTCTACGAAATGCTCGGCTTCGAGCGCGTTGCCAAGCTCATAGAGCGCAACGTGATCGAGGTAGCGCCGCTGGCCTTCATGCGCGGGCGCACGCTCAACGAGTCGTTCATCATTCTCGACGAGGCGCAGAACACCACCATCGAGCAGATGAAGATGTTCCTGACCCGCATCGGTTTCGGCTCGCGCGCGGTCATCACCGGCGACGTCACCCAGATCGACCTGCCGCGTGGCAGGACTTCCGGTCTCAAGCACGTGGCCGAGATCCTCGACGGCGTCAAGGGCATCAGCTTCACCTTTTTCAAGTCGCAGGACGTCGTCCGCCACACGCTGGTCGCGCGTATTCTCGACGCCTATGCCGCGCACGACGACGAGGTGCCGCCCGATGGCAGTGAGCCGGCGTCCGGCTGAGGCCGCGCGCGGCATGACGGCAGCAGTCGAGGTGCAGTTCGGTATGACACGGCGGGGCCTGCCCGACGAACGTTTCGTGCAGGGCGCTGCCGTGGCCGCGCTCGCAGACACGGGTCGCGCGGCAGCGCTGACCGTGCGCGTGGTCGGGCTGCGCGAGGCGCGGCGGCTGAACCGCACGTTCCGCGGCATCGACCGCGCGACCAACGTGCTGTCGTTTCCGGCTTCGGGGCTCGACGAGATCGCGCCGGAGTATCTCGGTGACATTGCCATTTGCGCGCCCCTGGTCGCGCGCGAGGCGCGTGACCAGGGCAAGCCGCGCCGCGACCATTTCGCGCACCTGGTCGTGCACGGCGTACTGCACCTGCTCGGTTTCGACCACCAGTGCGACGCCGACGCCGTGGTGATGGAAAAGCGCGAACGCGAAGTGCTATCGTCCCTCGGCATAGCCGATCCCTACCGCGCATGACCGGAATAGCACGATTCCTGCTCTTGTCGACGCTGTCAGCCCGGCGCTGCCGCGCGGGGTGCCGGCGGTGAACGCCGAGTCAGGCGGCGGCTTGGGCCTGCGCGTGCGGCAGCTCATCGCACGCTTCCGGCGCGCGCGTGACGATCGGCAGCAACTGGTCGACCTGCTGCACGACGCCGAGGCACGCCACGTCATCGATCCTGACACGGTAGCGATGATGGAAGGCGCGTTGCTGGTGTCCGAAATGAAGGTGCGCGACATCATGGTACCGCGCTCGGACATCGTCTCCATCGACGAGGACGCCGGGCCTGCCGACTTCCTGCCCGAGGTGATCGAGTCGGGGCATTCGCGCTTCCCGGTGCTGGACGACAAGCGCGACCACGTGCTCGGTATCCTGCTGGCCAAGGATCTCCTGCTGCTGGCCAGCGACCCGGCACAGTCGTTCGACATTCGCGACATGATTCGCCCGGTGGCCTTCGTGCCGGAGAGCAAGCGCCTGAACATCCTGCTGCGTGAGTTTCGCGAACGGCGCAATCACCTGGCGGTGGTGGTCGACGAGTACGGTGGCATCTCGGGGCTGGTGACGATCGAGGACGTGATCGAGCAGATCGTGGGCGAGATCGACGATGAGCACGATCTCGCCGAGGAAGACAACATCCGGCGTCATCGCGATCAGCGCTACACCGTCAAGGCACGTACGACGCTGGAGGAGTTCGCGGAGTTCTTCGAGGTCGACTGGACCTCCGACGCTTTCGAAACCATCGGCGGGCTGGTCATCGGTGAGCTCGGGCACCTGCCGCAACGTGGCGAAGAGCTCGACTACCGCGGCTTCAATTTCAAGGTACTGCGCGCCGACCGGCGCCGCGTGCGGCTGCTGCGCGTGATCCGCAGCGCGCAACCCGAGTCCGAAACGCCGGCCGGTGCCGCCTGAGGCGGCGGCCGGGGGCATGCAGGGTCTTCCCGCAGCCTCGCTGCGCATGCGCTGGCGCGCCCTCGCGGCACTGCTTGCCGGGTTGCTGGCGCCGTGCGCCTTCGCCCCCTACGGACTGTGGCCGCTGGCACCACTGACGCTGGTCGTGCTGGCGCTCGCAGTGGAAGGCAGCGACAAGCGCCGCGCCGCACTGCTCGGCTTCATCTTCGGTCTCGGGCTGTTCGGCCACGGCGTCTGGTGGATCCAGGTCAGCGTGCACCAGTTCGGCGTGCCCTACTACGTCTTCTCGGTCGGCGTGACGGCCGCGTTCGTCGCCGGCATGGCACTGTACACGGCCCTGTTCGCGGCCCTGTTAAGGACCGTGCGAACCCACGGGGTGCCACTGCCGCTGGCCCTGCCCGCGCTGTGGACCCTGGTCGAGATGCTGCGCGGCTGGGCGCTGACCGGTTTTCCCTGGCTCGCTTTCGGTTACAGCCAGGTCGACGGGCCCCTGGCGGGCTTCGCGCCCCTGCTCGGCGTCTACGGCTGCTCGGCCGTGGTCGCGCTGCAGGGCGGTCTGCTCGCAGCGCTGCCGCGGGCGCGCTGGCCTAGCCGCGGCCTGCTGCTCGTTGCGGTGGTCGGGCTCGCCGCTGCCGGCATCGCGGCGGCGGGGCTGCGTTTCACCACCGCCGCCGCGGACGAGGTACTCGAGGTCGCGCTCATCCAGGGTGCGGTCCCGCAGGCGCTCAAGTGGCAGCGTGAGGTACGCGGCCCGTCGATCGAGCTCTATCGCTCACTGAGCGCCCCGCACTGGGATGCCGACGTCGTGATCTGGCCGGAGACCGCTATCCCGGCCTTTCCCCACGAGGTGCCGGAAGTCGTCGAGGATCTCGCCGAGGCCGCGCGCCGCAGCGATACCGACCTGCTGATCGGGATGCCCACCGGCGAGCCGTGGAACGGCGCCTACTTCAACAGCCTGGTCGATCTCGGCGCGAGCCCGGGACGCTACGACAAGCGGCACCTGGTGCCATTCGGCGAGTTCTTCCCGTTCAAGGACGCGCTCAGCGGCATAGCCATGCTGCTCGACATCCCGCTGTCCGATTTCTCCGCCGGGCCACGCCGGCAGTCCTCGCTGGACGTGGCGGGCTACCGTGCCGGGATCACGATTTGCTACGAGGACGTGTTCGGGCGCGAGGTGCGCGACGCGCTGCCGGCCGCGGCGTTCCTGGTCAACATCAGCAACGACGCCTGGTTCGGCGACAGCATCGCGCCGCACCAGCATCTCGAGATTGCGCGCATGCGCGCGCTGGAGAGCGGCCGCTGGCTGCTGCGCGGAACCAACACCGGCATTACCGCGATCATCGATCACCGTGGCGCGGTGCGCGCGCGCGCACCCCAGTTCGTCGCCACCAGCCTGCGCGGCACGTTCGAGCCGCGTGCCGGGGCCACGCCCTATGTCGCCTTCGGCGACTGGCCGGTGGCCGGCGCCGCGCTGCTCGCGCTGGCGGTCAGCGTGGCGGTTGCGCGATACCGGCGGCGATCCGGTGCAGCGCAATGACGACGACGAATCCGATCGCGGCGAGCGCCGCCGCAGCGAGCAGCGGCGCATCCGGTCCCGGTAACACCGGGTGTGACTCGAGCAGTCGGAGCTTGCCGCGCACTTCGACGTAGACACGGTTCTGGAACGGCCAGATCACCCACAGCGAGGCGACCAGGATGCCGCTGATGGCGACCAGCGCGGCGCGCTCGTAGTGGTGCAGCACCCAGGACAGGGCACGCGTGAAGGCGAACAGTCCGCACGCAGCGCCGGCGGCGAAGGGCGCGATGATCGCGAACTCGAGGTGCCCAATGGCATCCAGCACGTAGGCGTACTTGCCGAGCAGCAAGAGCACGAACGATCCGGAGATCCCGGGTACCACCATTGCGCAGATGGCGAGCGCACCGGAGAGCATCACGAACCACCAGGTCTCCGGCGTTTCCGCCGGGACCGCCGTCACCACCAGTGCACCCAGTGCGACGCCAGCGGCCAGCGGCAGCAGGTCACGCGCGCCCAGGCCGCGCAGGCCCGCCGCCAGGACTACGATCGAGCCCGCGATGAGGCCAAAGAACAGGCCATAGATCTGCGCCGGGTGCGTTTGCAGCAGGCGCGGCAGGGGCACCACGTGGGTGAAGAACAATACCGCGCAGAAGATGCCGGCGAGCAGAGGTACGATGAAGGTGAGGTCCGGCCGCGACAGCGCCGTGCGCCAGTCGCCGCGCAGGCACGCGGCTGCCCACGGCAGGTCGAACGAGCGGATGGCGTCGATGAAACGCGTGTAGATGCCGAGAATGAACGCCATGGTGCCGCCGGAGACGCCGGGCACGACGTCTGCTGCGCCCATGCAGAAGCCGCGTGCGAGAACCCCGGGGATCGCCCTAGCCGGCAGCGGCGTGACGTTCGCGGCTGTAGGCATGGACGGTTTCGACGAGCTGGTGGACGTTGTCCGGCGGCACGTCCGGCGTGACGCCGTGGCCGAGATTGAAGATATGCCCGGGGCCCGGGCCATAGTCGTCCAGGGTACGGCGCACCTCGCGCGCGACGATCTCCGGGCTGGTCAGCATGACCGCCGGGTCGAGGTTGCCCTGCAGCGCGGCGCGATCACCGACGCGGCGGCGCGCCTCGGCGAGCGAGACGGTCCAGTCGAGGCCGATACCGGCGGTACCCAGCGCCGCGATCGCTTCCAGCCACACGCCACCGCCCTTGGTGAACACGATCACGGGCGTGCCGGTGTCGGCGAGCGCCGCGACGATGCGCCGCATGTAGTCGAGTGAGAACGTGCGATAGGCGTCGGCGGCCAGCGCGCCGCCCCAGGTGTCGAACAGCATGACGGCGTCGACGCCGGCGCCGATCTGCGCGCGCAGGTAGAGCGCGACCGCGTCGGCCAGCTTGCCGAGCAGGGCATGTGCCGCCTCGGGCGCAGCGTAGGCAAGGCGCTTGACGTGCTTGAAATCACGGCTGCCCTGCCCTTCGACCATGTAGGTCGCCAGCGTCCACGGGCTGCCGGAGAATCCGATCAGCGGCACCCGGCCTTCGAGCTCGCGCTTGATCAGGCGCACCGCGTCGGTGACGTAGCGCAGCTCCTGCTCGGGATCGGGCAGCGGCAGGGCGTCGATCGCGGCGCGCTCGCGCACCGGACGCTCGAAACGCGGGCCGATGCCTTCCTCCAGCGACAGGCCCAGGCCCATGGCATCGGGAATGGTCAGGATGTCCGAGAACAGGATCGCCGCATCGAGATCGAAACGCGCCAGCGGCTGCAGCGTGACCTCGCAGGCGAGCTCGGGGGTCTTGCACAGGGTCAGGAAGTCCCCCGCGCGTTCGCGCGTGGCGCGGTACTCCGGCAGGTAGCGCCCGGCCTGGCGCATGATCCACACCGGCGTGGCATCGACAGGCTGGCGCGCGAGCGCGCGCAGGAAGCGATCGTTCATGACGGTTCGGGGCGCTCGGGCGCGGCGCCGGTACGCCTAGACCGGCGCCGGCAGGTCCGACGTGCCCATCAGGTGCAGGTCGATGGCGCGCGCTGCCGAGCGGCCCTCCGCGATCGCCCACACGATCAGCGACTGGCCGTGCTGCATGTCGCCGGCGGTGAACACGCCTTCGACCGAGGTCATCCAGCGCGCGTCGCGCGCGACGTTGCCGCGCTCGGTCAGCTCGACGCCGAGCTCGGCGACGACGCCACCATGCTCGGGCCCGGTGAAGCCCATCGCGAGCAGGGCCAGGTCGCAGGGAATTTCCTTCTCGCTGCCGGCCTTTTCCTCGAAGCCCATGCGGCCGTCGACCTGCTTCATCTCGACCTCGACCAGCTCCAGTGCGCGCACGTGGCCGGCGTCGTCACCGACGAAGCGGCGGGTCGACACCGCGTAGATGCGCTCGCCGCCTTCCTCGTGCGCGGAAGCGACGCGGTAGATGCGCGGCCATTCCGGCCACGGGTTGTCGTCGGCACGCGCGTTGGGCGGCTTCGGCATGATCTCCAGGCTGGTGACCGATTTCGCGCCCTGGCGGTGCGAGGTGCCGAGACAGTCGGCGCCGGTATCGCCGCCGCCGATGATGACGACGTGCTTGCCGGCAGCACTGATGAAGTGGTCGTCGTCGATGGTGTCGCCCTCGCAGCGCCGGTTCTGCAGCGGCAGGAACTCCATCGCGAAATGCACACCGTCCAGCTCGCGTCCGGGCACCGGCAGATCGCGTGAGGCGGTCGCGCCGCCGGCGAGCAGCACGGCATCGTAGTCCTTCTGCAGGTCTTTCGCGGCGATGTCGACGCCGACGTTGGCATTGACGCGGAACTCCACGCCCTCGCTCTCCATCTGCGCGATGCGGCGGTCGAGGACGCGTTTCTCCATCTTGAACTCGGGGATCCCGTAGCGCAGCAGTCCGCCGATACGATCGTCGCGTTCGAACACGGTGACCGCATGTCCGGCGCGCCGCAGCTGCTGGGCCGCGGCGAGTCCGGCCGGGCCCGAGCCGACCACGGCAACGCGCTTGCCGGTTTCGACCGCCGGCGGCTGCGGCGTGACCCAGCCTTCCTCGAATGCGCGATCGATGATGGCCAGCTCGACCGCCTTGATCGTGACCGGGTCGTCATTGATGCCGAGCACGCAGGAGCCTTCGCACGGCGCCGGACACAGCGTACCGGTGAACTCGGGGAAGTTGTTGGTGGCGTGCAGGCGATCGATCGCCTCCTGCCAGCGCTCGCGGTAGACGAGGTCGTTCCAGTCCGGGATCAGGTTGCCCAGCGGGCAGCCCTGGTGACAGAACGGAATGCCGCAATCCATGCAGCGCGCGGCCTGCACGTTGAGCTTGTCCGGCTCGAAGTCGGCCATGACCTGGTTCCAGTCGAGCAGGCGCTGCTCGACCGCGCGGTAAGGCTGCTTGGCGCGCGGCGCCTCCATGAATCCGGTGATCTTACCCATGGGCGGCCTCCATCACGGCCTGGTCTTCCGGAATACCGGTGCGACGCGCCTTCTCCAGTGCTTCGAGCACGCGCTTGTAGTCCTTGGGCATGACCTTGACGAACTTGTCGCGATTGAGGTTCCAGCGATCGAGGATCTTCTGGCCGACCGTGCTCTGCGTGTAGCGCACGTGGTTCTTGATCATCTGGCGCACGCCGTTCTCCTCGTCTTCGTCGCCGATCGACTCCAGGTCGACCATGTCACGGT
The DNA here is from genome assembly GCA_041984235.1 of Gammaproteobacteria bacterium. Classification (GTDB taxonomy): domain Bacteria; phylum Pseudomonadota; class Gammaproteobacteria; genus JBHIYN01. Next base: position 261,119 of record JBHIYN010000002.1, on the reverse strand, counting down.
TGCACAGCGCCGGGAACACGCCGTCGGGGTCGAACACGTAGGCGATGCCGCCGGACATGCCGGCAGCGAAGTTACGCCCGGTCGGACCGATGATGATGACGCGGCCGCCGGTCATGTACTCGCAGCCATGGTCACCGACGCCTTCGACCACCGCCTGCGCACCGCTGTTGCGCACCGCGAAGCGCTCGCCGGCGATGCCGCGGAAATACGCCTCGCCGGCGGTCGCGCCGTACAGCGCGACGTTGCCGATGAGGATGTTCTGCTCCGGTACGAAGGTCGAGTGGCGTGGCGGGTAGACCACGATCTTGCCGCCCGAGAGGCCCTTGCCGATGTAATCGTTGGCGTCGCCTTCCAGCGTCATGGTCACGCCGTTCGGCACGAAGGCGCCGAAACTCTGCCCGGCCGAGCCGTTGAAATGCAGCTTGATGGTGTCCTCGGGCAGGCCCTCGCCACCGTAGCGGCGCGTGATCTCGAAGCCGAGAATGGTACCGACGGTGCGGTTGATGTTCTTGATCGGCAGGATCGCGTCGACCGGCTCGCGCTTCTCCAGCGCGTCCTTGCACAGCGGCACGATGGTGGTGCGGTCCAGCGACTGCTCCAAGCCGTGATCCTGCTCGCGCACGCAGCGGATCGCGACATCCGGCCCGGCGTCCGGCTGGTAGAGGATCTGCGAGAGATCCAGGCCGCGCGCCTTCCAGTGGTCGACCGCGGGCTCGACGTCGAGCAGGTCGACCCGGCCAATCAGGTCGTCGAGCTTGCGCACCCCTAGGGCGGCCATGTACTCGCGCATCTCCTCGGCGATGAAGCGGAAGAAGTTCTCGACGAATTCCGGCTTGCCGGCGAACTTCTTGCGCAGCTCGGGGTTCTGCGTCGCGACCCCCACCGGACAGGTGTTGAGGTGACACACGCGCATCATGATGCAGCCCATGACCACCAGCGGCGCGGTCGAGAAACCGTATTCCTCGGCGCCGAGCATGGCGGCGATGATGCAGTCGCGGCCGGTCTTCATCTGGCCGTCGACCTGGACCACGATTCGATCGCGCAGCTTGTTCTCGACCAGCACCTGCTGGGTCTCCGCCAGCCCCAGCTCCCACGGCACGCCGGCGTGCTTGAGCGAGGTCACCGGCGAAGCGCCGGTGCCGCCGTCGTAGCCCGAGATCAGGACGACGTCCGAATGCGCCTTGGCGACGCCCGCGGCAACCGTGCCGACGCCGACCTCGGCGACCAGCTTCACGTGCACACGTGCCAGCGGGTTGGCGTTCTTGAGATCGTGGATGAGCTGGGCGAGATCCTCGATGGAGTAGATGTCGTGGTGCGGCGGCGGTGAGATCAGGCCCACGCCCGGCGTCGAGTGACGCACGCGGGCGATCTCGGGGAACACCTTGTGGCCCGGCAGCTGACCGCCCTCGCCCGGCTTGGCGCCCTGCGCCATCTTGATCTGCAGGTCGTCGGCATTGACCAGGTATTCGCTGGTGACGCCGAAACGGCCGGAAGCGACCTGCTTGATCGCGCTGCGCCGCAGGTCGCCGTTGGCATCCGGCTTGAAGCGTGCCGGATCCTCGCCGCCCTCGCCGGTGTTCGAGCGGCCGCCGATGCGATTGAGCGCAATGGCAAGGGTCTCGTGCGCCTCGGCGCTGATCGAGCCGTAGGACATGGCGCCGGTGTGGAAGCGTTTGGCGATCGACTCCACCGACTCGACCTGCTCGATCGGGATCGGGGTGACGTCGTCGCGGAAGCGGAACAGCCCGCGCAGGGTGGCGCGATGCTCGTTCTGGTCGTCCACCGCGTGGGTGTACTCGCGGAAGATCGAGTACTGTCCCGAGCGCGTCGCGTGCTGCAGCTTGAACACGGTCTCCGGGTTGAACAGGTGGTACTCACCGTCGCGCCGCCACTGGTACTCGCCACCCCAGTTGAGATCGGGTTTCCGGACCGGCCGATCGGGGTAGGCGTCGTGGTGGCGCAGGCTGACTTCCTTCTCGACCACCTCCAGCCCGATGCCGCCGATGCGCGAAGCGGTCCAGGTGAAATACTGGTCGACGAACGCCTTGTTGAGGCCGACCGCCTCGAAGATCTGTGCGCCGCGGTAGGACTGCACCGAGGAGATGCCCATCTTGGACATGACCTTGATCAGCCCCTTGTTGACCGCCTTGATGAAGTTGCGCACGGCGGCGTCGTGGGCGCTCTCGCCCGGCTGCTGGCCGGTGATCTCGGTGAGGATGTTCTGGCGCAGCATGTCGTCCAGCGTTTCGAACGCGAGGTACGGATTGATCGCGCCCGCGCCGTAACCGAGCAGCACGGCGAAATGATGCACCTCGCGCGGCTCGCCGGACTCGACCACCAGCCCGACCTTGACGCGACGGCCGTTGCGCACCAGGTGATGGTGCACGCCGGCGGTGACCAGCGCTGCCGGGATCGCCGCACGTTCGCTGTCGACGGCGCGGTCGGAGAGGATGATGAAGCTGTAGCCGTCATCGACCGCCTCGTCGGCGGCCTTGCGGACGGTGTCCAGGGCGGTTTCCATCGCCGCGGCACCGCCGGCCACCGGGTAGGTGGTATCGATGGTCCTGGCGCGGAAGCCGTGGCTGTCGACGTTGCGAATTTTCTCGAGATCGCGGTTGTCGAGGATGGCCGAGCCGAGTGCAATCTGGCGACAGCTCGACTCGCTCGGCGAGAGCAGGTTGCTCTCCGGGCCGACCGTGGTCGATACCTGGGTCACGAGCTCCTCGCGGATGCCGTCGAGCGGCGGGTTGGTGACCTGTGCGAAGAGCTGCTTGAAGTAGTCGTAGAGCAGGCGCGGGCGATCGGAGAGCACCGCCAGTGCACTGTCGGTGCCCATCGAGCCGATGGCTTCGGCGCCGGCCCGGGCCATCGGCAGCATCAGCAGCCGCAGGTCCTCGTGGGTATAGCCAAACGCCTGCTGGCGCTGCAGCACGGTGGCATGGTCGGGCTCGTGCACGTGCGGCGGCTCGGGCAGATCCCCGATCGGCACCCGGTTACGTTCCAGCCAGTCCGCGTAGGGGTACTGGTCGATGTACTGCTGCTTGAGCTCGGCATCGTCGATGATGCGGCCCTGCTCGGTGTCGACGAGGAAGATGCGTCCCGGGTGCAGGCGCTCCTTGATACGGACGTTCTCCGGCGGAATGTCGAGCACGCCGACCTCGGAGGCCATCACCACGAGGTCGTCCTTGGTCACGTAATAGCGCGACGGGCGCAGGCCGTTGCGGTCGAGCACCGCGCCGATGACGCGGCCGTCGGTGAAGGCGATCGAGGCCGGGCCGTCCCATGGCTCCATCAGGCAGGCGTGGTACTCGTAGAAGGCCCTGCGCGCCGGGTCCATCGATTCGTGCCCGCTCCACGCTTCCGGGATCATCATCAGCACGGCCAGCGGCAGCGGCCGGCCGGCCATGTGCAGGAACTCCAGCACCTGGTCGAAGGACGCGGAATCCGAGTTGCCCTCGAGCACGATCGGAAACAGCTTTTCCAGGTCTTCGCCGAACAACTCGGACTCGCACAGCGCCTCGCGCGCGCGCATCCAGTTGATGTTGCCGCGCATGGTGTTGATCTCGCCGTTGTGCGCGATGAAGCGGAACGGCTGGGCCAGCGGCCAGGACGGGAAGGTGTTGGTGGAGAAACGCTGGTGTACCAGCGCCAGCGCGGACTCGACGCGCTCGTCGGTGAGATCGGGGAACAGCGGCTCGACCTGGTTGCCGATCAGCATGCCTTTATAGATCAGGGTGCGCTGCGACAGGCTCGGCAGGTAGAACAACGCCTTCTCGCCCAGCTCGCTGTTCCAGATGGTGTGCTCGACGCGCTTGCGAATGACGTAGAGCTTGCGTTCGAAGGCCTCGTCCGAGGCGATTGCGGCGCCGCGCCCGATGAAGACCTGGCGGAACGCGGGCTCGGCCGATTGTGCGGTAGGACCAATCATCGAATCGTCGGTGGGTACGTCGCGCCAGCCGAGCAGGGTCTGGCCTTCCTCTTCGGCGATGCGTTTCAGCGTGGCTTCGCAGAACGCGCGGTCGGCCGGGTCGTGAGGCAGGAAGACCAGTCCGGCGCCGTAGCTGCCGGCCGCCGGCAGCTCGAAGCCGGCCTCGTCGGCACACACTGCGCGCAGGAAGCGGTCCGGCATCTGGATCAGGATGCCGGCGCCGTCACCGGTGTTCTCTTCGCAGCCACAGGCGCCGCGGTGCAGCAGGTTCTTCAGCACGGTGATGGCCTGGCTGACGATCCGGTGAGACTTCCGTCCTTTCATGTCGACCACGAAACCGACCCCGCAGGCGTCGTGCTCGTAGGCGGCGTCATAGAGTCCGGCGGCGGGGTTGCCGGTGTGCGGAAATCGTGTGCGGGCCTCATCCATCGCTGAAGTCGCCTCCTGGGTCCGGGCAGGTTTCCGCGCGCGAAATGGCGCGCAAAAGGGCGAGGATTATATGCCGCGGGGATTCGGGGTGTCATCACCGCAACGGCCGCCGGCCGTGCCCCCGGATGGCGCGTGGGCGCGCTGAATTGGTGCGCTAAGGGACTGAATTACCGCCTTATTCGCGCAGCGAGGCGATACTGCGCGGCCACGCTCCGCGGCCTGCGAGGTCACCCTCGAGCGCGGCAATGGCACTTTTTGCCGCGGCGCGGTCGGCGAACAGGCCGTGCACCACCACGAACCAGGGCGCGCCCTCGTGCTCCAGGGCCATGACCGCCGCCTGCTCTCCCAGCCGGTGCCGGGCGATAAAGGATTCGGCCGCCGCGCGGGTGCGCGTGCCGAACAGCTGGATGACGTAGTCGGAATCTTTATTAGTGAGCACCCACTTCGGGGTATAGGTTGATGTGCCTGGCTTGTCGGAAGCCATTTCTTCGCTTGGCCGGGGTGGTGGCATGGTTGCCGCCGGCGCCCCGGTCTCCTCCGCGGCGTCGGCGCCGGGATCGCCGCGCTCTGCCGTGGCTGGCACCGGCGCGGGTACCGGTTCCGCTGCCGCTTCCGGCGCGGGTACCGGCACTGGCGGCGCCTCCGGCTCGGCGGCCGGCGGAACGGCCGTGGCGGCCGGCGCCGGCGCATCGGTGATCCGGGGCTCGGGTGCCGGTGGCGCCTCTGCGTCCGCCGCTGCGGCGTCCTCCGCCTGGGGGTCCGACGCCACGGGCGTGTCCGGCGCCGGGGCAATGCTCGGGCGCGACGGCGGCAGGATCAGCTGCACCGGCGGCGTGCTGCTCGTTTCCGTGTCGCGCACCCGCTCGTAGAGCGCCAGGCCGAGCAGCGCCAGTGCCGCCAGCGCGACCACGCTGACGCCCGCGATCCGGCCGCGCAGCCCGCCGGACGAGCTCGGCGCCGCCGCTTCGGCGGTATCGAAACTCGCCAGCGCGGCGAGCGCGCGTGCGGGATTACCCGCCCCCTCGGTGGCAAGGTGAGCGCACTGCGCATCGTCGAGCGGGATCCCGGCGCGCGCCGCTGCCTGCTCGACGAGCGCGAGCATCAGGGGCTCGGGCAAGGCCGGGATCTCCAGCAGGTGCAGCAGCGCCGGTGTCGGCGCCGCCGCCTGCAGGTGGCCGATGCACGGGGCTTCGCTGCCGCAGGTGACCACCGCGCGCAGCTCGCCATCGCCCTCCTCGCGTTGGGCGAGCGCGAACAGCGCCTCGCCCAGCGGCTGATCCCAGCTGTCGGCATCGTCGGCCAGCAGCACGACGAGGCGGCCGGCCGCGTGCTGCGCATCGAGCGCGGCGCGCACCGCGTCAATGCCGGCGGCATCCGGCGCACCGCCGCAGGCCGCGAGCACCGCGCGGTACAGATCGTTCGGCGTGCCGATCGTCTCGCCGCCGACCGGTACCAGCAGCCAGCCGGGAGCGGCTTCGCTGGCGAGCTGGCCGAGCAGGCGACTGCGGCCGCTGCCGGGCGCACCGCTGACGGCAATGACCTGGCGCCCGAAACCGAGCAGGTGGTGAATCAGGTCGAGGCGCTGGCGCAGCGCCGCGGAGACCTGGTAGGGCAGCGCGTCCGCGGCGGCCGGCTGCGCGTTGCCATCCCCGACCATGAATGCGTGTCGCCTACGGTCCCGCGGCGGCGCCGAGCGCCGCCGGCCACGGGTCGCTGCCGACCAGCCGCCGTTGCTCGGCGATCGCGAAGCGGTCAGTCATGCCGGCGATGTAGTCGGCGATTGCCCGCGCCCGCGCCTGCTCGTCTCCCGCCGCGAGGCTGGCGCGTGGCGCGGGCAGCAATGCCGGCTCGGCGAAGAAGCATTCGAACAGCTCGGTAACGGTCTTCGCCGCCGCGCTGGTGAAGCGTCCGACTCGCGGGTCGCTGTAGAGCCGCCGGTGCAGCAGGCGTTTGAGCGACAGGTGCTGTTCGCGCACGGCCGGCGAGAAGTCGATCAGCGGCGCGCCGTAGTCGCGTACCGCGTCCACGGAATCGCACCTGCCCGCGGCTATCCTGGAGCGGCTGGCATCGATCAGGTCGTTGACGAAGGTTCCCAGCATGCTGCGGATCGCCGTGTACACCAGACGTTTGCCTTCCGGCGCACCGCGGGCCGTGCGCCCTTCGGTCAGCGCACGCCGGAATGCCGGATGCTCGCCGACATCGTCGAGCGTGAGTATGCCCGAACGCAGGCCATCGTCGATGTCGTGGTGATTATAGGCAATTTCGTCCGCGATATTGGCGATCTGGGCCTCCACCGTGGGCTGCGTACCATCGACGAACCGCGCCGCGACCGCACCCAGCGCCTGTGCCTGCCCGGCACGGCAATGCTTGAGAATGCCTTCACGTGTTTCGAACAGCAGGTTGAGGCCGTCGAAATCGGGGTACCGCTGTTCGAGCTCGTCGACCACGCGCAGCGAATGCAGGTTGTGCTCGAAGCCGCCAAAGGGGCGCATGCACTGGTCGAGCGCTGTCTGACCCGCGTGTCCGAACGGCGTGTGTCCCAGGTCATGCGCGAGCGCGATGGCTTCCGTGAGGTCTTCGTTGACGTTCAGCGCACGCGCCACCGAGCGCGCGATCTGCGCTACCTCCAGCGAGTGCGTGAGGCGCGTGCGGAACATGTCCCCTTCATGATTGACGAAGACCTGCGTCTTGTATTCGAGCCGCCGGAACGCCGAGCAATGGATGACGCGGTCGCGATCGCGCTGGAACTCGTCGCGCCAGCGCGGCGGCGGCTCCGCGATGCGTCGCCCGCGGGTGATCGCCGCGGTCACGGCATAGGGCGCAAGCGACGGCGCGGCGGCTGCAGACATACGGGCAGCGCCGTTCAGGCGTCTCCGGCGAGCACCGCGTGCAGCGCCGCGGCGGGATAGTCGCTGGTGACGACTGCACGTCCGGCCGCCTCCAGCAGTACCAGCCGGATATGCCCGCCGACGTTCTTCTTGTCGCGCGCCATCAGCTCGAGAAACTGCGGCGGCCCCATTGCCGGCGGTGGCGTGGTGGGCAGACCGGCGCGCTGGTAGAGATCTTCGATGCGCGCGACATCGTCGCGGTCGAGCCAGCCGAGCCGCTGCGAGAGGCGTGCGGCCATGCAGGTTCCCGCTGCGACCGCTTCGCCGTGCAGCCAGGTGCCATAGCCAACCCCGGTTTCGATGGCGTGACCGAAGGTATGACCGAGGTTGAGCGTAGCGCGCGCACCGCTTTCACGTTCGTCTTCGGCGACCACCTCGGCCTTGTTCTCACACGAGCGCTGAATGGCGAAGGCGAGGGCGCCGCTGTCGCGCGCCATCAGCTGACCGAGATGCGTGTCCAGCCAGTCTAGGAAGGGCAGGTCGCGGATCAGGCCGTACTTGATGACCTCGGCGACCCCGGCGGCGAACTCGCGCGCCGGCAGGGTGTCGAGCACGCCGGTATCGGCGAGCACTGCAGACGGTTGGTGGAAGGCGCCGATCATGTTCTTGCCCAGCGGGTGGTTGACCGCGGTCTTGCCGCCGACCGCCGAATCGACCTGCGCCAGCAGCGTCGTCGGCACCTGCACGTAGCGCACGCCGCGCTGGTAACAGGCCGCGGCAAAGCCGGCCAGGTCGCCGACCACGCCGCCCCCGAGGGCAACCACCGTCGCACTGCGGTCGACCTTGTGCTCGAGCATGTACCCGAGCAACTTCTCGAAATTCGCCAGGGTCTTGGCGGCCTCGCCGTCGGGCAGCACGAAGTCGAGCGCCGCGCGCTCGCCGAGATGCGCACGCAGGCGCTGCAGGTAGAGCGGCGCGACGACCTCGTTGGACACGATCACGACCTGGCGTGAGTCGATCGCGTCGGAAACCAGCGCGGCATCGTCGAGCACGCCGGCGCCGATATGAATCGGGTAGCTGCGTTCGCCCAGCTCCACGGTAACGGTGACACTCATTTCAATGCGTTCCTGATACGCCTGATGACCTGCTTCACCGACAATGCGCCGGTGTCTATGACGAGATCTGCCACGGCATTGTAGAGCGGCTCGCGCACTTCCATGATCTCGCGCATGGTCTGCTCCGGGTCTGCGGTGCGCAGCAGCGGCCGGTTGGTGTCAAGCCGGGTGCGCTGGAGCAGGGTGTCGATATCACTGCGCAGGTAGACGACGAAGCCGCGTTCGGCGAGTGCGTGGCGGGTATTCTCGTTGAGTACCGCGCCGCCGCCGGTTGCCAGCACGACCCGGTCGCGCTGCGTCAGTTCGTCAACCAGCCGTGCCTCGCGGTCGCGAAATCCGGCTTCGCCCTCGACGTCGAATATCAGCGAGATGCTGGCGCCGGTGCGTTGTTCCAACTCCTGGTCGCTGTCGATGAAGTCGAAGCCGAGCGCCCGCGCGAGCTGTGCGCCGATAGTAGTCTTGCCCGTGCCCATGGGGCCGACAAGGAAAATGCGTGAGATCTCCGCCACGATGAAGCGCCGTCCGCCGCGCGGGCAAAAAAAAGCGGGAGCCAGGCTCCCGCTCTCAATACTATCAACTTGCGCGCGTCAGCGTGCCGACAGCGATAGCGTTTCCTTGATGATCTTCGGCGTCACGAAGATCAGCAACTCCTGCTTGGAGGTGCTGTTCTGGGTGCGCTTGAACAGGCGGCCGACGTAGGGCAGGTCGCCGAAGAAAGGCACGCTGGTCTTGTCGTCGCGGACGTTCGACTGGTAGATGCCGCCGAGGACGACCGTCTCGCCGTTGTCCACCAGCACCTGGGTCGTGAGCTCGTTGGTGTCGATGCTCGGAATACCCGAGAACACCTGGCCGATCGAGTCCTGGTTGACCGTCAGGTCCATGATGATGCGGTCGTCCGGCGTAATCTGCGGGGTGACCTTGAGGCTCAGCACGGCCTTCTGGAACGACACCGAGGTCGCGCCACTGGACGACGCTTCGAGGTAGGGCACCTCGGTGCCGGACTCGATGATCGCCTCGCGCTGGTTGGCGGTGATGACCCGCGGCGCGGAGATGACCTCGCCACGGCCCTCGGCCTGCAGCGCAGTCAGCTCGAGCTGCAGGAAGTAGCTGCCGATGCGGCCGACCGCGTACTTGAAGTTGCCCGCGGCGCCGGCGGCGGCGAGATCGACGATGTAATTCTCGTTGCCGTCGGTGTGGAACGCCGTCGTGCCCGGGTAGGTGACGTCGCCCGGCTGACCGCCGCCGAGGAAGGAGGTGTAGCCGGACTTGCCGTCGCCGTCGAGTGCGGCGTTGGCCGAGTTGGCGTTGTGGCTGTAGCCGAAGCGCACACCGAGGTCCTTGGCGAAGTCCTCGTTGGCGACCACGATACGGGATTCGATCAGCACCTGCTTGACCGGCACGTCCAGCGCCTCGACGACACTGCGGATCTCGGCCAGCTTGTCGCCGGTATCCTGCACCAGCAGCGTGTTGGTGCGCTCGTCGATGGTGACGTTGCCGCGCTCGGAGAGCAGGTTGTTCTGGTCATCCTTGATCAGCGCCGCGATGTCGCTGGCCTTGGCATAGTTGACCTGCATGAATTCGGTGCGCAGCGGCGCCAGCTCCTCGATCTGCTGCTGCGACTCGAGCTCGAGCTTCTCGCGCGCGGCGATCTCTTCCTGCGGCGCGACCATCATGACGTTGCCGATGTCACGCTTGCCGAGGCCGCGGGCCTTGAGAATGATGTCCAGCGCCTGGTCCCACGGCACGTTCTTCAGCCGCAGCGTGACGTTGCCGCCAACGGTGTCGCTCGCGACCAGGTTCTTTTCGGTGAAGTCGGCGATGAGCTGCAGCACCGCGCGCACCTCGATGTTCTGGAAGTTGAGCGAGAGCCGCTCGCCGGTGTAACCGAACTTGTCCTTCTTGAGCTCTTCTTCCTCGGCACGGGTAAGCTCGCGCAGCTCGACGGTGAAGAGGTTGTCGGACTGGTAGGCGAGATGCTCGTACAGGCCGGTCGGCGTGATCACCATGCGCGTGCCGTTGCCGCGGCGGAAAGTGTCGATCTCGCGTGCCGGGGTGGCGAAGTCGCTGACGTCGAGCTTGCGATCCAGCGCCTCGGGGAGATTGGTGCCGGCGAAGTCGATGATGATCTTCTCACCCTGCTCGGTAATGTTGATGCCGATGTCCGGAGCCGAGAGATCGACCAGGATCTGCGCCTCGCCCTTGGGCCCGCGCCGGAAGTCGATGTCAGAGATCTGGGCCCCGGTGGCGTCACCGGGCATGGTCGCGGCCTCGGCCACCACGCTCTCGGTCTCCAGGCTCGCCGGCACCGCGTCCAGCGTAATCGAGATGACCGAGCCCTCGGCGCTGATCTCGTAGGGCACGAGCTGCGCCATGTTGACCACCACGCGGGTACGGTCCTCGGCTTCCACCGCGGTGATGCTCTGCGCCGAGCCAACGCCGATGGCCTGGGTTTGCTCGCCCAGGTTGACCGAGGTATCGGGCAGGTCGATGGCGATGCGGGCGGGGTTATCGATGGTGAAGCTGAGTGGCTCGCCCGCGACCGGCTCCGACAAGGTCATCTTGATCTGGACGCGATCCCCGCCCAGCGAGGAAAAGCTGATGTCGTCCAGCGATCCGGCGAGCGCACCACTGGCGCCCAGCAGCAGCGACGCCCCGAGCAGGGCGCGAGCATGTGCTGCGGCACGTCGCGTAAGGTTGAAGCTCATTGAGTTACTCATCGTCTTGCCCCTTTTGGGTTATTCCTCGGACATCGCGAGCGTTGCTGCCCGTTCTTCCCAGCGTCCCTGCGAGTCCTTGATAATCTCCCGGATGTCTATGCGGTCTTCCTGGATGTTCGTGATCTTTCCGTAGTTGCGACCGACATAGTTGCCGACCGTTACGCGATGGACCGTACCGGCCTGGTCACGCACGATGCCCCACATGTTCTCGGTGTTCTCGAGTACCCCGACCATGCGCAGGCTGTCGAGCTCGAAACCCTCGAGCTCCTCGCGGTTGTGCGTGAGAATCTCGTTGGCGTATTGCTGCTGGTCGGAGTCGGTGATTTTCTCGACCTGCTCGACCTCCGCTTCCTCGTCGAAGAAGGAGCGGAACGGATCGCGCAGGCCGACCTCTGCAGCGCGGTAGAGGTAGCGCTCGTAGGGTTTGATCGGTGGCAGCGGCTCGATGCGGCCGCCCTTGCGCGAGAGCACCTCTCCGACGTAGTTCTCGAGGTCGGACATGTCCTTCGACACACAGCCGCTGCCCGCCATCGCCAGCGCCAGCACGCCGGCAGCGTAGAGCGGTCTTTTGAGGTCAGCGAAAGTCATGATCATCAACCCTCGTCAGCTTCGTCTTCGTCGATGTATCGGTAGGTCTTGGCTGTCGTTTGCAGCACCAGACGGTTGTTCTGCGGCGAAATCTTGATGTCGTGGCTGGTCACGATGCGCGGCAGGTCGGAGATGCCGCTGATGAAAGTGCCAAACTCGTGGTAGTCGCCGACCACGCGGATCTGGATCGGCAGCTCGACGTAGAAGTCCGCCGGCCGTTCGTTGCCCGGCTTGAACAGCTCGAACTCGAGTCCGGCGCCCAGGCCCTGCTGCGAGATATCGACCAGCAGCTCGGCCACCTCGGTCTTGTTCGGCAGTCGCTTGAGGAGATCGCCGAAGGTTTCCTTGATGTCCTCGAGCTGCTGTTTCAACGCCGGCAGGTTGGCCGCTTTCTTCTGCTTGCGTTCGAAGGTGCCACGCAGGGTGTCCTCCTTCTTGCGCACCTGCTCGAGATTGGCCTGCAGATCCTTGATGTCGTACTGCCAGCCGGCGAAGCCTATCGCGGCGAACACCAGCAGGGCGCCGACGATCTTGACTGGCAGCGGCCAGCTGCCGATGTTCTCGGCATTGAGATTGTTGAGATCCGAGAGGTTCATCAGAATTCTTCCTCTTCGTCGCCGGTCTTGGGCTTGACCTGTCGCATGCGCAGCGTGAAATCCGCGATGCGCCGACCCTGCAGGTTCTTGGTCTCGATAATGGTGAGCTTGGGATTCTCCAGCCACTCCGACGATTCGACGTTGCGCATGTAGTTCGACACACGCGCGTTGGATTGTGCGACGCCCTTGATCGTCACCTGGCGTCCTTTCTGCGTGACCTCGGTCAGGTACACGCCTTCCGGCAGCGTCGAGACCAGCTCGTCGAACAGGTGGACGATGATCGGGCGGCTGGTCTGCAGGGTCTCGATCGCCTTCATGCGGGCGATCAGACTTTCCTTCTCCTTCTCGAGCTCCTTGATCTCCTTGATCTTGGCGTCGAGCAGCTTGATCTGCTGGTTGAGGAAGGCATTACGCCGTTCCTGCTGGCCAATCAGTTCGCCGAAGTAGAGGTGGACGGCGAACCAGATGGCCACGGCGACGGCGGCACACACGCCGAGGATGGCGAGGTATTCCGCACGCTTCTGCTTGCGGAGTTCTTCGCGCCAGGGAAGTAGATTAATGCGTGGCATCAGTCGAAACTCCTCAACGCCAGCCCGCATGCAATCATGAGGGCCGGTGCATCGTTCGCGAGGGCGTCGCCCTTGACGCGTGACGATATGGACATGGTCTTGAACGGGTTGGCCACCGTCACCGAGGTGTCGATCTTCGACTGGATCAGGGCGTCGATGTCCTTGATGGATGCACAGCCGCCGGCAATGATGACGTGGTCGACGGCGCCGACCTGGCTCGAGGAGTAGAAGAACTGCAGGGCGCGGTTCACCTCCTGCGCCATCGATTCCATGAACGGCTGCAGAACCTCGGGCTCGTAGTTGTCGGGCAGGCCGCCCTGGCGCTTGGCCAGGCCGGCCTCTTCGTAGGACAGGCCGTAGCGCCGCTGGATCTCGTCGGTGAGCTGGCGTCCGCCGAAGGACTGCTCGCGGGTATAGATGATCTTCGCCTCCTCGAGCACGCTGAGCGTCGAGGTCGTGGCACCGACGTCCATGATCGCGACCACGTGCGAATCGCTGATCAACTCGTCGCCCTCGGCCAGCAGCGAGAAAGCGTTCTCCAGCGCGAAGGCCTCGACGTCCACCACCTTGGGCGTGAGGCCGCCGACCCCTAGCGCGGCGACGCGCACGTCGACGTTGTCGCTGCGCGAGGCAGCCAGCATGACGTCGACCTTGTCCGGCTCGGACTCGGAGGGCTGCAGGACCTGGAAGTCCATGCTGATCTCCTCGAGCGGGTAGGGAATGTACTGGTCGGCCTCGATCTGGATCTGGCTCTCCATCTCGTCTTCGGAGAGCGCCGCCGGCATGGTGATGATCTTGGTGATGACGGCCGAGCCGGCGACCGCGCAGGCCGCGGTCTTGGTCTTGGTGCCGCTCTTGGCGACGGCGCGGCCGATTGCCTCGCCGACGAGCTCGGCATCCGTTATATTCTTCTCGACCACCGAATTCGGGGGCAGCGGCTCGACCGCGTAGCTCTCGACCCGGTACTTGCCGCCGCTGCGCGACAGCTCGAGAAGTTTCACCGACGTCGAGCTGATATCGACCCCGAGGATTGGTGCATTTGCGCGACGGAAGAGAGCCACCATATTTCCCTTATCGATCAGTTAGTTAAACGACATTAGTGCGTTTTAACCTTAAATGTTAAGGCTAACTATAGACAATCGATTTCCAAAACACAAACGATTTTTTGGGTAAAATTCAATAGAAATCAAGTGTTACGGGCGCATTTTAAAGTAAACATACATTATATGTTGGCGGTCTCCACCCGCTGAAACACAACATGTTGCGCTTTGTCTTCTATTCGCTGCTCCTGGGCGCCCTCCTGGTGCTGCTCGGCGCGGGTGGCGTCATGTGGTACATCGTGCCGCAGCTCCCGCCGGTCGAATCGCTGCGCGACGTGCGTCTGCAGACCCCACTCAGAGTCTATACAAGCGACAACGCCCTGATCGCCGAGTTCGGCGAGAAGCGTCGCCAGCCGGTCGCCATCGAGGACGTGCCGGTCATGATGAAGCGGGCCTTCATCGCCGCCGAGGACGATCGCTTCTACCACCACCCCGGCGTCGACTGGATGGCCATCCTGCGCGCGGTGGTGGAGCTGGTGCAGACGCGCGAGAAGAAGCAGGGCGGCAGCACCATCACCATGCAGGTCGCGCGCAACTTCTTCCTTTCGCCGGAGAAGACCTACGAGCGCAAGCTGAAGGAAGTGGCGCTCGCGGTGATCATCGAGCGCGAGCTGTCCAAGGACGAGATCCTCGAGCTCTACCTGAACAAGATCTTCCTCGGACATCGCGCCTACGGGGTCGGTGCCGCCGCCCAGGTCTACTACGGCGCTCCGCTGGAGCAGCTCACGCTGGCGCAGATCGCGACCATCGCCGGGCTGCCCAAGGCGCCGTCACGCACCAACCCGATCAGCAACCCCGAGGCGGCGCGCGATCGACGACACTACGTCCTCGGCCGCATGCTCAAGCTCGGCTTCATCGACCAGGCTGCGCACGATGCCGCCGATGCCGCCCCCAATACCGCCGAGTGGCACGGTCAGGCCGTCGAAGTCGACGCGCCTCACCTCGCCGAGATGGTGCGCGATTTCATGCTCTCGCGTTTCGGCGACGCCGCCTACACTGCCGGCTACAAGGTCGTTACCACGATCGACGGCGTGCGCCAGGAGGCCGCCGTGAGTGCCGTGCGCAAGTCCTTGCTGGAGTACGACCTGCGCCACGGCTATCACGGCGCCGAAGCGCAGGTCGCGCTCGCCGCCGATGCTGGCGAGGAAGCGTGGCGCGCGGCACTCGACGGTTACTACGAGGTTGGCGGACTGCAGCCGGCGCTGGTGCTCGCGGTCGAACAGGACAAGGCCGTGGCGTGGTCACGCCGCACCGGCGCGGTGACCCTGCCGTGGGACGGGCTGCGCTGGGCGCGTCGCTACCTCGGCACCGACGCGCGCGGAGCGGCGCCCAAGGACGCGGGCGATGTGGTCGCCGTAGGCGACATCGTACGCATCCGCTGGGTGGTGCCGGAGCCCGACGAATCTGCCGGCAAAGATGCCGCCGTGCAGTCGGCCGGGCACTGGCAGCTCGCGCAGATCCCGCGGGTCGAGGGGGCGCTGGTCTCGCTCGATCCCAACGACGGCGCGGTGCAGGCCCTGGTCGGCGGCTTCGATTACCGCCACAGCAAGTTCAACCGCGTGTTGCAGGCGCAGCGGCAGCCGGGATCGAACTTCAAGCCGTTCATCTATTCGGCCGCGCTGGAGAAGGGCTTCACCGCGGCGAGCTTCATCAACGACGCGCCGATCGTGTTCGACGCCCCGGGCCTGGAGAGTGCGTGGCGGCCGGAGAACTACAGTGGTCGCTATTTCGGGCCTACGCGCCTGCGCGAGGCGCTGACCAAGTCGCGCAACCTGGTCTCGATCCGCCTGCTGCGCGCCATCGGCACCGACTACGCGCGCGAGTACGTGAGCCGTTTCGGTTTCCGCCCCGACGAGCTGCCGCGCAACCTGTCGATGGCACTGGGCTCGGGCGAAGTCACGCCGATGCAGGTGGTCTCCGGCTACGCGGTGTTCGCCAACGGCGGCTACCGCGTCGAGCCCTGGTTCGTGCAGCGGGTGGAGGACGAAAGCGGTGCCGTGGTCTTCGAGGCGCATCCGCCAACGGTGTGCCGGGTGTGCGAGAAGATCACCCTGGACGACGAAGGCGAGCCGACCGACCTGCAGACGCTGATCGGCATGCGTGAGCTGCCGCCGGAGGTGTCGGCGCCACGCGTGGTGGACGCCGAGAACGCGTGGATCATGAATTCCATCCTGCAGGACGTGATCAAGTTCGGCACCGGGCGCAAGGCGCGCTCGCTGGGCCGCAACGACCTGGCCGGCAAGACCGGCACGACCAACGATCAGAAAGACGCCTGGTTCTCCGGCTTCAACGGTCGCCTCGTGACCACGGTGTGGGTGGGTTTCGACCGCGTGCGTCCACTCGGCCGCCGCGAGACCGGCGCGCAGGCCGCGCTGCCGATGTGGATCGACTACATGCGCGTGGCCCTGGACGGGGTGCCGGAGTCGACCATGGAACGACCCGCCGGCCTGGTCACGGTGCGCATCGATCCCGACACCGGCCTGCTCGCCGGCGCCAATCATCCGAATGCGATCTTCGAGTCGTTTCGCGAAGGCCAGGTGCCGCCACGCGGCGAAGCGCCGCGTGGCGGCAGTGGCGCGACCGGCCGGCGCGAGACGCTGGTTCCCGAACAGCTCTTCTGAGCCCCGTGCGCCGCGCGCGATCAACCCACGCCAGCCGTGCGGAGGTCGCGGCGATTGCCGCGCGTGCGCTGGTCGACGGCAGTGCGCGCGACTACGACGACGCACGCCGCCGCGCGCTGCGCGAGAGCGGCGTCGAGGGCAAGCGTGCAACCCCGGACAACCAGGAGATCCACCGTGCCGTGGTCGACTACCTCGAGCTGTTCCACGGCGCCGCGCAGCGCAGCCTGATCGCGCGCCTGCGTGCGACCGCGCTGCGTGGCCTGGCGTTCTTCGCCTGCTTCGGGGCGCGCCTGAGCGGCGCGGTGTGGGACGGCACGGCCAGCGCGGCCACCCCGATCAGCCTGCACCTGTTCAGCGACGAGCCCGAGGCGGTGACCCGCTTCCTGCTCGAACGTGGCATCGACTACGAGCTGGGTGAAGTCCTGCTGCGCTTTCCGGGGACGCGCGCGCCGCAGCGCGTGCCGCAGTTCGCGGTGGAGCTCGGCGGGGAAGTGTTCACGCTGACCGTGTTCCCGTCCGGCGGCGCCTGCCGGCATCCGCTCAGTGCGCTCGACGATCGGCCGGTGAAACGTGTCGGCGAGCGCGAACTGAGTACCGTGATCGCTTCCGGCGAGTTGTTTCCGGATGACCGTCCGCTGCCGCGCTGAACGCCGCGCGGGCGCCGGGTGAGCGCGGCGCCCGCGACCTGCGGCGTCGCCACCGTGGCGGTTTTCGCGCCGCTGCGCCAGACCTACGATTACCTGTGTCCCGGGGCAACGCCGCCGCGTGTCGGCGCGCGTGTGTGGGTGCCGTTCGGCCGTGCCGAGCGCATCGGCGTGGTGCTGGCGGTGGACCCGACACACGCGCCGCGTCGTGATGACCTGAAGCCGCTGTACGAGGTGCTCGACCACGAACCGCTGCTGTCGCCGGCGATGCTCGGACTCGCCGCGTGGTCGGCGGCCTACTACCATCACCCGCCCGGGGAGGTGCTGGCGGCGATGCTGCCGACCTGGCTGCGCCGCCGTCGCCCGCCGCCCGAACACGGTGTCGAGGGCTGGCAGGCGACCGCGGCGGGGCGCGCCGCGCTGGACGCCGGCGCGATCGCCGGCAAGCGTCAGCGCGAGGTGCTGTCGCGCCTCGTCGCGGACGGTGCGCTGAGCGCCGACGGCTTTGCCGATCTCGGCTTCGACTGGCGTGCGGCCCTGCGCCGCCTGCTGGCGCAGCAGCGTGTGGAACGCGTCAGCCTGGAAGCACCGTCGCCGCCGCCGCTGCCAGGGACGCCCGGCGTGGTGCTGAACGCGGAGCAGCGTGCGGCACTCGCCGCGATCCTGCGGTACCGCGGGCGGTTTCGCGCCATCGTCCTGCACGGCGTCACCGGCAGCGGCAAGACCGAGGTCTACCTGGAAGCGATCGCGGCGGTCATCGCGGACGGCGGCCAGGCGCTGGTGCTGGTGCCGGAGATCGCGCTCACCCAGCATCTCGTGGCGCGCTTCCGCGCGCGCTTCGGTGACGTTGCACTGCTGCACTCGGCGCTCGGCGAGCGCCGCCGCGCACTCGAATGGAAGGCCTGCCGAGAGGGTCGCGCGCGCGTCCTGCTGGGCACGCGCTCGGCGGTATGGGTGGAGCTGCCCGACCTCGCCCTGGTCGTGGTCGACGAGGAACACGACGCGGCCTACAAGCAGCAGGACGGCTTCCGCTACTCGGCGCGCGACGTCGCCGTGGTGCGCGCGCAGCGCGCCGGCGTGCCAGTGGTGCTGGGCTCGGCGACGCCGGCGCTGGAAACCCTTGCCAACGTCGAGCGCGGCAAGTTCGGGTGCGCGCGCCTGGAGCAGCGCGCCGGCGCCGCCATGCTGCCGGAGATCCGCCGCCTCGACGTGCGCGGCATGACGCTGGAGGGCGGGCTCAGCACGCCGCTGGTGGTGGCCATGCGCGAGCATCTCGGGCGTGGCGAGCAGGTGATGCTGTTTCTCAACCGGCGCGGCTACGCGCCCCTGCTGCTGTGCCGCAGCTGCGGCGAGCCGGTGCGCTGTACCAACTGCGACGCCTTTCTCGTCTATCACCGTCACCTGCACGCGGCGCGCTGCCATCACTGCGACCGCCACTGGTCACTGAAGCGTCCGGTGCGGTGCTGCGAGGACGAGGACATCGTACCCATCGGGCACGGCACCGAGCGCCTCGAGGAAGTCGTCAGCGCGCTCTTCCCCGGCCAGCGCGTGCGGCGTATCGATCGTGACACCATGCGCCGCCCGGGTGCACTCGAAGAAGTGCTGGCCGAGGTTGCCGCGCGCCGCGTCGATATCCTCATCGGCACGCAGATGGTGGCCAAGGGACTCGATTTTGCCGACGTCACGCTGGTTGGTATCGTCGACGCCGACAGCCGCCTCTACTCGGTGGACTTTCGCGCCGAAGAGCGCCTCGCGCAGCTCATCCACCAGGTCGCCGGGCGCGCCGGCCGCGCGGCCAAGCGCGGCACGGTGCTGGTGCAGACGCACCAGCCGCAGCACCCGGTGCTGCGCCGGATCATCGACGAAGGCTACGAGCGCTACGCGGCCGTGGCGCTGGCCGAGCGCCGCGAGGCCGGACTGCCGCCCTACGCGGCGATGGCCCTGGTACGCGCCGATGCGCGCGACCCGGCACGCCCGCAGGCCTTCCTCGGCGAGGTGCGCGGCCTGCTGCTGGAGGGCGCGAGCCGTGACCTCGACGTGAGCTTCCCGATCCCGGCGCTGATGGAGCGTCGCGCCGGCCGCTACCGCGCGCTAATCGTGATTCGCAGCACCCACCGTACGACCATCGGCCGCCTGCTCGAGGCGCGCCTGGATGCGATCGCGGCGCTGGCGCGTGGCGCGCGCGTGCGCTTCTCGCTCGACATCGATCCGCAGGAGACGCTGTAGGGCGCCGTCGCGGCGGTTGGGTGCAGTGCGTCATCGGCGCTGAGCGGATAGAATCGGCTGCCCTTCCGAGCAGCCCGAGCACGCCGCCCCAGCCCAGCCGTGAAAAACCTCCTGCGCAGTTCCATCGATCGGGCGCTGGCGCGCCTGCGCGAGGCCGGCGAGCTGCCGGCCGACGCCGTACCGGATTACCAGATCGAAACGCCCAAGCATGCCGCGCACGGTGACTACAGCACCAACGTGGCGATGCTGCTGGCCAAGCCCTGCCGGCGCAAACCGCGCGACATCGCCGCGCAGGTCGCCGAGGCGCTGGCTGCCGACGGCCTGTTCGAGCGCATCGACATCGCAGGGCCGGGGTTCATCAACTTCGTCGTCGACAACGAACCGTTGTTCGCCGTCGTCGACGAGGTGCTCGACGCCGGCGCGGCCTACGGCCGCAGCACGGCCGGCGCCGGGCGTCGCGTGCAGGTCGAGTTCGTCTCCGCCAACCCGACCGGCCCGCTGCACGTCGGGCACGGGCGCGGCGCGGCGATTGGTTCGGTGCTGGCGCGCCTGCTGGAAGCGACCGGCCACGAGGTCGTGCGCGAGTACTACGTCAACGACGCCGGGCGCCAGATGGACATCCTCGCGCTCAGCGTGTTCCTGCGCTACCTGCAGGCCTGCGCGGTCGAGGTGCCCTACCCGGCCGCGGCTTACCAGGGTGATTACATACGCGACATCGCGAGCGAGCTGCATGCCGAGCACGGCGAAGGCTGGCGCGTGGGCTGCGCGCCGGAGCTGGCACGCCTTGACGACGAGGACGCCGAGCGCCAGCTCGACGGCGCCATCGGCGTCGTGCGCGAAGCGTTGGGGGCGGAGCGCTTCGACTGCGTGCGCGAGCATGCCCGCGAACGCATCCTGCGCGGTATCGAGACTGATCTGCGCGCCTTCGGCGTCGAGTTCGACGTGTGGTTCTCGGAGGCCGCGCTGATCGGGCGCGGCCTGATCGACGCCGCGCTGGGTGTGCTGGAGCAGGCCGGCCACTTGTACCAGCAGGATGGCGCGCGCTGGTTCCGCTCGGCCGCGCTCGGCGACGAGAAGGACCGCGTGGTGGTGCGCGAGAACGGTCAGACCACCTACTTCGCCTCCGACATTGCCTACCACCACGACAAGCTCGAGCGCGGTTTCGACGCGGTGGTCGACGTGTGGGGCGCGGATCATCACGGCTACGTGCCGCGTGTGCGCGCGGCGATGGCGGCATTGGGCGCGGATCCGTCGCGACTGGACGTGGTCCTGGTGCAGTTCGCGGCCCTGGTGCGGGGCGGCGAGAAGGTGTCGATGTCGACCCGTGCCGGCGAGTTCGTCACCCTGCGCGAGCTGGTCGACGAGGTCGGTGCCGATGCCGCACGTTTCTTCTACCTCATGCGCCGCGCCGATCAGCACCTCGAATTCGATCTCGATCTGGCCAAGAGCGAGAGCAGTGACAACCCCGTCTACTACGTACAGTACGCCCACGCGCGCGTGGCAAGTGTGTTCCGCCAGCTCGCCGAGCGCGAGCTCGCGGCGCCGGCCCCCGGCAGCGCGCTGGCCGGGGTGCTGGCGGCGGACGCCGAGCGCCGCCTGGCGATGCTGCTGGCGCGCTACCCGGAGACCCTGGCCGCCGCCGCCGAGGCACGCGAGCCGCATACCCTGGTGCAGTACCTGCGCGACCTTGCGCACGAGTTCCACGGTTACTACAACGCGCACAAGGTGCTGGTCGACGACCCGGCCCTGCGCGCCGCCAGGCTGCGTCTGATCGACGCCGTGCGCCAGGTCATCGCCAACGGTCTCGAGCTGCTGGCGGTGTCGGCGCCGCAGCAGATGTGAGCCCGCCATGACTGCCCGCGACTACAAGCACGCGCGCCGCCGCCCCAGCACGCCACCGCCGCGGCAGGGCAGCTGGCTGTCGTTCATCAGCGGCCTGGGCGTCGGGCTGCTGGTCGCCTTCGGGGTCTACCTGTGGGCCGGCCAGTTGCCGCCACCGGCAACCATGGTCGACGATCTGCGCGGCCGCTTCCGCACCGACGAGCCGGTGCTGGCGGCAACGCCGGAGATCGAGCCGGTGCCCGAGCTGCCTGAACCGAAGTTCGATTTCTACAAGATCCTGCCGGAGATGGAGGTGCCCATCCCGGAGTGGGAGCTCGGTGCCGACAAGGCGGACGCCGAGCGTGCGGCCGCAGCGGAGCTCGCTCCCGGCCTGGCGCCGGGGACCTACGTGCTGCAGGTCGGTTCGTTCAAGCGCTTCGAGGATGCCGACCGCGCCAAGGCCACCCTCGCGCTGCGTGGTATCGCGGCCAGCATCCAGCGCGTCGTGATCAATGGCCAGGACGTGTGGTTCCGCGTCCACGTCGGCCCGCTGTCCGACGTTGCCGAGATCCGCAACATGCGCCTCAGGCTGATCGAGAACGACATGGACTTCATCCTGCTGCGCATTGGCGGCGCGCAGGCACAGGCCAACTGAGGCCGTCGCGGCGGCTCAGTCGATCCGCGGTTCGCGCGGCTCGGCGAGCAGGCGCTCGAGATTGCTGCGCACCGCGCTGTGGAAGGCCGACTCGCCGCTCTCGTTGTAGAAGTAGCCGGTGAGCCGGATCTCCTGGGTCAGGTAGAAGCCGATGACCTCGCGTGAATTCTCCTGCCAGGCCGACCAGCTCATCGGAGCGCCGTGCAGCAACTCGAACTCGCGTCTCAGGTTGAGTGACTTGACCAGGAACTCGTCGTAGGGTGCGGCCATGCCCGAGAGGTCGGCGGCGCGCACCACCTTCTGGTCGGCGCTGACGAAGCGCGCATCGCGCTCGGTCGCGAGGATCGCTTCGCGGGTCTTCTGGATGCGCGCCGCGTTGACACCGAACTCGGGCAGTACCTCGGCGGCCAGTGCCGCGGAGTAGGCTTCCTTGCTGCGGTGGCCCAGTGCCCAGTGATCCTCGTGATAGCCGGCGTCGTGGAACAGCAGCGCGTAGTAGATGACCGCCGGGTCGATGCGGATGTTCTCGCTGTGGCAGTGCCTGATGATGAGCTCGGCCGAGTCCAGCGTCTCGCGCACGTGCTCGAAGTTGTGGTACGGCAGGTCTGCGCTGTACAGCATCGCGGCGCGCGCTTCCAGGGCGGGGTCGCGGAGACTGCTCAGGCTGCGGTTCATCGGTGGTCGCGTTCAGCTTCGTGGTGCAGGGATGGACGGCCGATGCCGCCGGCGACGCCCGGCCCGGGCCCGCCGCGAGGCGCGCAGTGGAGCGGGTGATGGGAATCGAACCCACGTTCTCAGCTTGGGAAGCTGATGTTCTACCATTGAACTACACCCGCGGACAGGCGAATTCTATGGCCTGGGCGCGGGCACCGAAACCCCGCCGCCGCGTCGGCGTCGCAGGCCCCGGGCGCAGCATATTTTTGCGACCCGCGCTGGGGTATGATCGGCACCGGCGAGCGGCGAAGAATGGCCGGGGTTGTCCCCGAGGCGGGACTAGCGCAGAATCGTGAGCTAAAATGGCCCTGAACTCATGCGGTTACGGGGCAAGTTTAAGGTCGCATTTGAGCGCGGGAAGGGGCAGCGGCGATTCGGGTAGCAAAAACGCATGCAAACAGGCAAACCCACCATCGTACTCGTCGACGACAGCGAAGCCATGCGCACGTTTTTCGAACAGGTCGCGCACGAGGCCGATTTCGTGCTGCACGCCTACGAGTCGGCCGACGAGTCGCTGGACTTCCTCGCCACGCGGCGCCCGGGCCTGCTGGTGCTCAACGTGATGATGCCGGCCAAGGACGGGTATACCTTCCTCAAGGAGTTGCGCGCCAACGACCTGCACTCCGACACACCCACGGTCATGATCAGCTCCAAGGACTATGCCCAGGACCGGGTCGCGGCCAAGGAGCTGGGCGTGCTCGAGTTCGTCGCCAAGCCGATCTCGAAAAAGGGCATCCGCTCGCTGATCGAGAAGTACCTCGAGGGCTGACCCCGGTCGCCACGGCGGGCGCAGCACGCGCGGGACGGCCGCCATGCCGGCCCTGCGGTTGGACAGAATGCCTCCGAATGAGCGAGCATTCGCTCACGCCGCCGGCGTCGAGGCCATGATTCGAAAGTTCCCGCAATGAGCAACGGCTATCTCCGCTTCTGGGGCGTCAGGGGCTCCTACGCTGCTCCCCACGAGACGCACCTGGGGGTCGGCGGCAATACCTCGTGCGTCGAGATCCGGCTCGGCGATCATCTCCTGGTCTGCGACGGCGGCACCGGCATCATCTCGCTGGGCGAGGAGTTGATGCAGCAGGACGAGATCAACGAGATGATGGTGGTGTTCACGCACTACCACTGGGATCACATCTGCGGGCTGCCATTCTTCCAGCCGGCCTTCTCGCCGGCGTGGAAGATTCGTTTCTTCGGTCCGGGTGACAGTGCCGCCGACGTCGAGAAGCGGCTGTCCGACCAGATGAAGGCGCCTTATTTCCCGGTCGAGACCGAGACCTGGATGGCCGACATCACCTACGTGGGGCCGGAAGCCGAGGGCCTGGCCTACGGGCCCATCGGCATCAGCCATTTCAACGTGCACCACCCCGGCGTGACCTACGGCTACAGCATGCAGGTCGCCGGCCGCAAGGTGGTGTACGTCTCGGACAACGAGGTGCAGTTCCTCAAGGGCTCGATCGCCAAGCGCATCCACGAGTTCGACGAGGACGAGCACGAGCTGCTGGAGCGCATGGTGACCGAGCAGCGCTCGGCCGAGGTCGCCGCGATAGAGAACGTCGACATCCTCATCCACGACGCCCAGTACACGCCGCACGACTACAACAAGAAGCGCGGCTGGGGACATTCGTGTTACGTCGACACGGTCAACCTCGCGATCGATGCCGACGTGCGCTGTCTCTACCTCTACCACCACGACCCGACGTACAACGACGACCAGGTCGCCGCAATCCACCGCGACTGCATGCAGATCATTCGCGAACGCAAGTCCGACATGGAGTGCCACATCGCCCGCGAGGGCGTGAAGGTCGAGTTGTGAGCCGGCGCCGCGGCGATACGGGCCCGGCATGTGCCGGGGAGCGGGACGCGCCTGCAGCGCGGGTCGGGCGCTGACTGCCGCCGTGTCCGGGCGCGCGCGTACGCGGGCGGTCCGCAGCTACGTCATTCGCGAGGGCCGCATGACCTCCGCGCAGCAGCGCGCGCTGATCGAGTTGCTGCCGCGCTACGGCGCCGAGCCGGCAGCGCTTGGTGACCCGCTGCGGCTGTTCGGCGCCCGCGCGCCGCTCTACCTCGAAATCGGCATCGGCAACGGCGACAACCTGGTGGCGCTGGCCACGCGCGATCCGGGCGGCCACTACCTGGGCTGCGAGGTGCATCGTCCCGGCCTGGGTCATGCGCTGCTCGGCATCGCCGCGGCGGCGCTGTTGAACGTGCGCCTGTGCGCGGCCGATGCGCTCGACGTGCTCGCCGCGCTGCCGCGTGGGGCGCTCGACGGGATGTACGTGTTCTTTCCCGATCCGTGGCCCAAGAAGCGTCACCACAAGCGGCGGCTGTGCAACGCCGACTTCCTGGCGCTGGCGGGGACGCGCCTGCGCCCGGGCGGGGTGCTGCTGTTTGCCAGTGACGACGAGGACTACGCCAGCGGCGTGCGTGCACTGGTCGACGCGGCGCCGGGCTGGGTCAACCTTGCCGGCGACGGGCAATGGGCGCTGCGCCCGCGGCGCCGCATCGAGACCCGCTTCGAGGCGCGCGCCCGGCGCGCCGGACGCGTGGTGTGCGAGGTCGCCGCGAGCCCGCTGTCAGGCGGCTGAGGTCAGCTCGCCGAAGTCCTCCAGGCTGTGGAAGCCGGGCTGGGCGGCGCGGCCGCGGCGACTGTCAGGGCGCGCGACGCCGAACAGGTAGCGGATGCCGAAGCGGCGTGCGGCGGCGAGCACGGCAGGATTGTCGTCAATGAACAGGGTGCGCTCGCGTGGCAGCTCGCAGTGCTGCTCGAGGCAGGGCCAGAAGCCGTCGTGCTCCTTGGCATGGCCGAACTGGTGGGCGCTGACGATGACGTCGAAATGGGGCGCGATACCGGTCACCGCCAGCTTGCGTTCGAGGCTGACAGGATGGGCGTTGGTGGCGAGCACCAGGCGGATACCGCGCCCGCGCAGGAAGTCGAGAAAAGCGATCACGCCCGGACGCACCCGGATCAGTGACTCCAGCTCGCCTTCGATGGCGCTCATGTCGAGCCCGAATTCACGGCTCCAGTGCTCCAGGCAGTACCAGTTGAGGGAGCCGTGAGCACGCGCGAGCGTCGCGCTGACGTGGGCCTGCGCGGCGTCATGCGCCAGGCCCGCGCGCTCCGCGTAGCGCAGCGGCAGGCGTTCGTTCCACACCTGGTTGTCGAAATGCAGGTCGAGCAGCGTGCCGTCCATGTCGAGCACGCAGGTGTCGAGCGTGCGCCAGTCGACGTGGTGCGGGCTCACTCGCAGATTTCGCCGAACTTCTCGCAACGACGCTGGCACTTGTACACGCCGCGCGGATCGACATTGCAGAACTTGCCCCAGCGCAGGCAGCCGTGCACGCACTTGGGCGCCTCTTCCTGCGCCGTGGTGGCTTCGGCGTCGTCGCGCGGCCTGGCATCCTCCGCCGCGCCGGCCGCGCCGGCCGCGAGCGCGAGCAGCAGCGCGGCCAGCAAGGTGGCGCCGCGGCGGCAGCGGACTCGAATCGATCGTTTCTGGGGCATGGGCGCGGATCCGGGATGGACTGCGTGAATTATCGATCGATTCGCTTAACCGTGCATGAACCGGCCTCGCGATCCGTGCGCGCCGGCGGCGCGTAGAACGCGCATGTACCCGATACACCGCGCCCTGTTCGCCCTGTTCGTGCTGGCCGCGGCCACCGCCGAGGCCAACCTCGACCTGGTGACGTCACCGCCCGGCCGCTTCGCCAGTCTCGGCACCCATCGCATCTATTATCACTGCAGCGGCCGGGGTGCACCGCTGGTGGTCATCGATGCCGGTGTCGGCGGCGGTGCGCTGGAGTGGACGCCGGTACAGCAGCGGCTGGCGCGGCGCACGCGGGTGTGCACCTACGACCGCGCCGGCTACGGCTGGAGCGATCCGGGGCCGTCACCGCGCACCACCGCGCGCGCCGTGGCCGAGCTGCGCCGGCTCCTGCTCGAGGCCGGCGAGCAGCCGCCGTGGCTGCTGGTCGGTCATTCCCTGGGTGGCTTCAACATGCGCTACCTGGCGGCCCGTCACCCGGCGGAGGTCGCCGCGCTGGTACTGGTCGATTCCTCGCACCCGGACGAACTGCCGGCCAGCACCGGGAAAGGCGCGGGCGCGCGCCATGCCATCGCGGTGGAGCGACTCGTCCCGCCCGGCGCCGAGGCGCCGTTTGCGCGGGCCGCGCAGTTCCTCAACACCCGGCGCAAGGCGGTCTTCACGCAGATGGACGAGCTCAGCAACTTCGCGCGCAGCGCCGCGCAGGTGCGCGCCGCCGGGGCGCTGCCCGCGGTGCCGCTGGTCGTGATCGCACGGGACGGCGCCGGCGCCGCCGATGCCGGACGCGAGGCACACTGGCTGCGCCTGCAGCAATCGCTGGCGGCGCTGACCGCCGACGCCCGGCTGGTGGTGGCGAGCGGCAGCGATCACCGCATCCACTACACCCACCCCGACCTGATCGCACGTGAGGTGGAAGGCGTACTCGACCGCCTGGCCGCGCGGCCGGTGCACTGAGCGCGCGACGGCTCCGGCGTCGGCTTACGGTGACGGGGAGACGCGCGCGCGAAGCTCTACCACGCGTGCGTCCAGGCGCGCCCGTTGCTCGCCGCTGAGCTCCGGGCCAAGCGTCTCCAGCGCCTTGCGCGCATCCTCGCTGCCTGGCGCGGCCAGCTCCAGCCAGGCACAGGCTTCGACCAGGTCGGTCTCCACGCCGATGCCGCGGGCATGGATGGTGGCCAGGTTGATCTGTGCCGCGGCGAGGCCCTGCAGGGCGGCCTGGCGCAGCCAGAAACGCCCCTCTTCCGGATCGGCTTCGACGCCGTGACCGAAGGTGTACATGAGTCCGAGCTGGGTTTGTCCTTCGCCGTCGCCGGCATCCGCCAACGCGCGCAGAATGTCGGCCGCGGCGGCTACCCGCCGCGTGTCGTCCGGATGCGTGAGGTGAACCCGCGCCAGGGCCAGGCGCGCGTCACGGTGATCCTGTGCGGCCGCGGCCTCCAGCCAGGCCACCGCCGCCGACTCGCTGTCCGCGGCCGGGTCAGCGGCCAGGGTGAGCATGGCGAGGTTGTACTGTGCCGCGGCCAGTCCCGCGTGTGCCGCGCGCTCGAACCAGTGCCGGGCCTGGGCTGGGTCCGCTTCGATGTCGTCGCCGCGGGCGTACATCAGGCCGAGGAAGAAGGCCGCTTCGCGGTCATCGTCGGCGGCGCCGCGCTCGAACCAGCGGCGCGCCTCGGCGCCGGAGCGCGGCACGCCGTAGCCGCGCAGGTGCATGATGCCGAGATTGAACATGGCGCCGGCCAGGCCCTGGGCGGCCGCCGCTTCGAACAGCTCGCGGGCACGCGCGAAATCGACCGCGACGCCGCGCCCCTTCAGGTACATCACGCCGAGGTTGTTGCGCGCGGCCGCGTCGCCGCGCTCCGCCCGCGCGGTGAAGTGTTCCAGAGCGGCCCCGAAGTCGCCGCGCTGGTAGGCCGCGGCGCCGCCGTTGGCGAGCGCCGGGGGCGGCGTTGCCGACAAGCAAAACGCCATTAGAATCAGCGCGTTAAGCAACGCTTTTTCGGCCCTAAGCCTAACTTGGTTAGGAAAAATTCCCGGTGTCATGCGTCTCTGGCGCGTTACCATGGGCGGCGTAGCGATAGCGTTACGCTTTGACTTCGCGTAGCCCCGCGGCGGTTCTCGCCGTGGGGTTTTTTTCTTCCCCGCGGCCCTCCCGGCTCACCCGAATTCCCCGAAAATTCATAAGGCTACGTCTCAATTGCGGCGCCTAGACTTCTCCTGTAGCGCCCGCTACCATCATCTCTCCAGCAGCCGTCTCCGGCCACTTCTTGGAGACACGGAGGCATGCCCGTGCGGCGGAGCCGGCGCTGGCACGTTGTACAACAATCAGTTCTCTGAGGAGGAAGGTCAACCATGAAAAAGAACAACCTGAAGCCCGTGGCCGCCGCCGTTGGTTCCAGCGTCGTGATGGCGCTGTCCGCATCGGCACAGGCCGCTGACAACCCGTTCCAGATGGTCGAATTCGGCGAAGGTGTAACCGTCGCCGGCGAAGCCATGGACATGCAGGGCAACAAGGTGATGATCAACGACGAGACCGGGTTCACCTACGGCGGCGACCAGAAAGCTGCCTATGCCGGCGGCAAGCTCGCCACCGGCAAGAAGGATCCCGCGGTGTGCGGTACCTTCGCGGGTGAAACCTGCTCGATGCCGCACCTGAAGAAGTAAGCATCCCAGGACTTTCCGGTCCTGATCCCACGCCGGTGCACAAGACCTATGCCGTCAACGGCGCCGGACTCGGCCTGCGGCGGACCCATCTGGGTCCGCTGCGGGACGTCATCCCTGACGGCATCGATTTCCTCGAGGCCGCGCCCGAGAACTGGATCGACGTAGGCGGACGCCTGGGCGAAGCATTCGCCGAGGTCGCCGCGCAGCGCCCGCTGCTGTGCCACGGGCTGCTCCTCAACCTCGGCGGTCCCGATCCGCTGGACCACGCTTTCCTTGCCCGGCTGCGCAGCTTCCTGGAGCGCCACGCCGCCGTCATCTACAGCGATCACCTCAGCTTCTGCGCCGAGCAGGGACACCTCTACGAGTTGCTGCCCATCCCGTTCACCGGCGAGGCGGTAAAGCACGTTGCCGCGCGCATCCGTGAAGTGCAGGACGCGCTCGGCCGCCGCATCGCGATCGAGAACGCCTCCTACTATCTCAGCCTCTCCGACGAGCTCGACGAGCTGACCTTCATCCGCGCCGTGCTGGAGGAGGCCGACTGCGAGCTGTTGCTGGACGTCAACAACGTCTACGTCAACAGCGTCAATCATGGTTACGACGCGGCCGCCTTCTTGAGCGGGCTGCCGTCCGAGCGCATCGCTTACGCGCACATCGCCGGACACTCACACGACGCGCCGGATCTCATCGTCGACACGCATGGCGCCGCGGTCGAGGATCCGGTGTGGGCGTTGCTCGACCTTGCCTACCGCCGGTTCGGCGTGTTCCCGACCCTGCTCGAACGTGACATCAACGTGCCACCACTGGCGGAGGTCATGACCGAGGTCGACCACATTCGCCACCTGCAACGGAGCCGCGCCACGGGCACGCCCGATCACGTCGCCGCCTGAGCACCCGATGGCGCGCGAAGCGGAGTTCATGCGATTGCAGCGGGCCTTCACGCGGCACCTGCGCGATCCCGATCATGCCGCCGCGCCGGGCGACCACGAGGCGCGGCGCATGGCCATCTACCGTCATGCCATCTACGCTAACGTCGCCGGCCTGATGGCCGACAATTACCCGCGAATTCGCGCCATCCTGGACGACCGGCGCTGGCAGGCGCTGGTGCGCGATTACATCATCCGTCACCGCTCGCGGGCGAGTGCTTTCATCGACGTGCCGCGCGAGTTCATCGATTACCTGGAGCACGAGCGTGCGGCCCCGGACGACCCTCCGTTCCTGCTCGAGCTGGCGCACTTCGACTGGCTGGAAACCCTGGTCGGGGGCGACACCCGGCGGCTCGATTTCAGCGGCATCGATCGCGGCGGCGACCTGCTCGCCGGCGTGCCGGTGGCGAACCCCCTGTTGCGAACCATCACCTATCGATTTCCGGTGCACGCCATCGACGCCGACTACCAACCCGCCGAGCCGCCGCCGCGCGCGACCGTCATCGCGGCGTTCCGTGACCCGGACAACCGTTACGGGTTCCTCGACCTGAATCCCGCGGCCGCCCGCCTGCTCGAAATGGTCTGTGCCGACGGCGGCCTGAGCGGCGAGGCGATCTTCGCCGCGCTGGCGCGCGAGATGGGTCGCGACGATGTGCAGGCGCTGGCCGCGGGCGGGCTTACAATCCTCGAGCGCATGCGCGAACGCGGCGCCGTGATCGGGACCCGCGCCGCCTGATCCCCGGTGCCTGCCGGCCGCGCCTGCGCGCGCTCATGAATTTTCCTGCGGAACTGTCAACGCCATGAACAAGATACGCAAGCTGCTGGTCGCCAACCGCGGCGAGATCGCGATCCGCGTGATGCGCGCGGCGGCCGAACTCGACGTCGTCAGCGTGGCCGTCTACTCGCACGAGGATCGCTTCTCGCTGCACCGTTTCAAGGTCGACGAGTCCTACCAGATCGGCGAGGGGGCGACGCCGGTACAGGCCTACCTGCAGATCGACGACATGATCCGCGTCGCACTCGAGTCCGGCGCCGACGCGGTGCACCCGGGTTACGGTTTCCTGTCCGAGAGTCCCGAGTTCGCCGAGGCCTGCGCCGCGGCCGGGCTGACCTTCATCGGGCCGCCGCCCGAGGTCATGCGCAAGCTCGGCAACAAGGTCGCCGCGCGTGCCCTGGCCGAGGCCAGCGGCGTGCCGGTGATGCCGGCGACCGGCCCGCTGCCGACCGACGCCGCGGGGATCACGCGGCTGGCCGCGGAGATCGGCTATCCGGTGATGCTCAAGGCCTCCTGGGGCGGGGGCGGGCGCGGCATGCGCGTGGTCGAGGACGAATCGATGCTGCTGGAGCTGGTCGAGACCGGGCGCCGCGAGGCGGCGACGGCCTTCGGCAACGACGAGGTCTACCTGGAGAAGCTGGTGCGCAATGCGCGCCACGTCGAGGTCCAGGTGCTGGGCGACAGCCACGGCAACCTCGTCCACCTGTTCGAGCGCGACTGCACCGTGCAGCGGCGCAACCAGAAAGTGGTCGAGCGCGCGCCCGCACTCTACCTCGACGACGCCCGGCGCGAGGCCATCTGCGCCTCCGCGCTCGCGCTGTGCCGCGCCGCCGGCTATCGCAACGCCGGTACCGTCGAGTTCCTGCAGGATGCGGACTCGGGCGAGTTCTACTTCATCGAGGTCAATCCCCGGATCCAGGTCGAGCACACCGTCAGCGAAGCGATTACCGGCATCGACATCGTCAAGGCGCAGATTCGCATCGCCGAGGGGCACGCCATTGGCGACCCGGAAAGCGGCGTTCCGGCGCAGGCCGACATCGCCATGCGCGGACACGCCATCCAGTGCCGCGTCACCACCGAGGACCCGGAGAACAATTTCATCCCGGACTACGGCGCCATCATGACCTACCGCAGCCCGGCCGGCTTCGGCATCCGGCTCGATGCCGGTACCGCCTACTCCGGCGCGCGCATCACGCGCTTCTACGATTCCCTGCTGGTCAAGGTCACTGCCTGGGGCAACACCTCGGAGGAAGTCGCCAGCCGCATGCTCAGAGCGCTGCGCGAGTTTCGCATCCGCGGCATCAACACCAACCTGCGCTTCCTCGAAGGCCTGCTGCAGAACGGCAAGTTTCGCGCTGCCGACTACACCACGACCTTCATCGACGACACCCCCGACCTGCTGATCTTCCCGCGCCGGCGCGACCGTGCGACGCGCCTGCTGCGCTACATCGCCGACGTCACCGTCAACGGCAATCCGGCGGTCGAGGAACGACCGCGGCCGGCAGTGCTCAAGCAGCCGCGTGTGCCGGATTGCCGCGATCTGCCGCTCAAACCCGGCACCCGCGACCGCTTGGAGGAGCTCGGCGCGCGTGGTTTCGCGCAGTGGATGCTGGACCAGCCGCAGGCACTGATCACCGACACCACCTTCCGCGATGCGCACCAGTCGTTGCTGGCCACGCGCATGCGCAGCCACGACATGGTCGAGATTGCCGATGCCTACGCGCGGCTGGTGCCGGACCTGTTCTCGGTCGAGTGCTGGGGCGGCGCGACGTTCGACGTTGCCATGCGCTTCCTGCACGAGTGCCCGTGGCGTCGCCTGCGTGCGATCCGTGAACGCATGCCCAACATCCTGCTGCAGATGCTGCTACGCGCGTCCAATGGCGTCGGCTACACGAACTATCCCGACAACGTGGTCGAGTACTTCGTCCAGCAGGCCGCGTCCTCGGGTATCGACGTGTTTCGCATCTTCGACTCGCTCAACTGGGTCGAGAACATGCGCGTGGCGATCGACGCGGTGGTCGCTACCGGCAAGATTGCCGAGGCGGCCATCTGCTATACCGGCAATCTCAGCGACCCCGACTGCACCAAGTACGATCTGAAGTATTACCTCAAGATGGCGCGCGAGCTGGAGGCCGCCGGCGCGCACGTACTCGGCATCAAGGACATGGCCGGGCTGTGCCGCCCGCAGGCCGCGCGCACGCTGGTGTCGGCGCTCAAGCAGGAGATCGGCATTCCGATCCACTTCCATACCCACGACACCAGCGGCATCGCTGCGGCCAGCGTGCTGGCCGCGATCGAAGCCGGTGCCGACGCCGCCGACGGTGCGATGGACGCCATGAGCGGGCTGACCTCGCAGCCCAACCTCGGCTCCATCGTCGAGGCGTTGCGCCACGGTCCGCGCGAAGCCGCGCTGGACGTCGACCACGTTCGCCTGCTGTCGAACTACTGGGAGGAAGTGCGGCGCAACTACCTCGCCTTCGAGGCCGAGGAGCGCAGCGGGGCGTCCGAGGTCTACGTGCACGGCATGCCGGGCGGGCAGTACACCAACCTGCGCGAGCAGGCGCGCTCGCTGGGTCTCGGCGATCGCTGGCCGGACGTCGCCAAAGCCTATGCCGACGTCAACGCCATGTTCGGCGACATCGTCAAGGTCACGCCGAGCTCCAAGGTCGTCGGTGACATGGCGCTGACCATGGTCACCAGCGGTCTCGATCGCGCGCAGGTCGAGGCACCCGACGTCGACGTCGCTTTTCCCGACTCCGTGGTGTCGTTCTTCCGCGGTGACCTGGGTCAGCCTTACGGTGGCTTCCCGCCCGACCTGCAGCGCAAGATCCTGCATGGCGAGACACCGCTGAGCGAACGCCCGGGGTCGGTACTGCCACCGCTGGACCTGGCGCGCGAGCGCGCCGAGGCCGAACGGCGGGTCGA
Source organism: Gammaproteobacteria bacterium (assembly GCA_041984235.1). Classification (GTDB taxonomy): domain Bacteria; phylum Pseudomonadota; class Gammaproteobacteria; genus JBHIYN01. Next base: position 227,742 of record JBHIYN010000002.1, on the reverse strand, counting down.
ACGCCACATCTCCGACCAGGAGCTCGCCTCCTACCTCATGTATCCGGACGTGTTCGTATCGTATGCGGGCGCGCGGCGTCGCTACGGCGATCTCACCGTGCTGCCGACGACGGTGTTCTTCTACGGCATGGAGTCCGGCCAGGAGACGCATATCGAGATCGACCCCGGGCGTACGCTCATCGTGCGCTACCTCGGTACCAGCGAGCACCACGACGACGGCCAGCGCACGGTGTTCTTCGAGCTCAACGGCCAGCCGCGCCAGATCCGAATCGAGGACCGCACGCTGGCCGTGACGCGGCCGCCGCAACGCAAGGCCGAGCCCGGCAACGCCAACCACCTGGGCGCGCCCATGCCCGGCCTGATTGCGCAGATCAACGTGCGCGAGGGTGAGCAGGTGACCAAGGGCGACGCGCTGATGATCATCGAGGCGATGAAGATGCAGACCAGCATCCGCGCCGAGCGTGACGGCACCGTTGCCAGTATCGCCGTCGAGCCCGGGCAGCAGGTCGACGCCAAGGACCTGCTGGCAACGTTCGAGTAAATGGGGACATGCCACTTTTCTAACTACTTGATTCCTTCATGAACCGGTGTGCTGCGCAGACGGGTAGCGTCGCACAAGGAATCAAGTAGTTAGAAAAGTGGCATGTCCCCAAAAAGAGAAACCCCGCACTAAGGCGGGGTTCGTGCCGGCGATTTGGCCTCGCTGAGCAAGGTCCTCCTGAGTAGGCGTTGTGCGCTTCTCGTTGTCGTGACGCGTCACATGCGGGGAACTTTGCGCGGTCTCGCCGACCAGGCTCGCGTCAGTAATCCCCTCGACTGAAACTATAGCAGCGCATCCGGGGATTGCTACGTGCAGCGCAGCAATGCACGTCAGCCGGATGCGAACAGGTGGTCGGCGACGAACGGGTTGCTGCGGCGCTCGGCGCCGAATGTCGACTCCGGGCCGTGACCCGGTACGAAGCGTACCGCGTCACCGAGCGGAAACAGGCGCTCGCGGATCGAGCGCACCAGCTCGCCGTGATCGCCGCGCGGAAAGTCGCTGCGCCCGACCGAGCCCATGAACAGCACGTCGCCGACGAAAGCGAGCCCGGACGCGTGGTAGAAGACCACGTGGCCGGGGGTGTGCCCGGGGCAGTGCAGGACCTCCAGGCTGATGCCGGCGAAGCTCACCGTGTCGCCGTGCTCCAGCCAGCGATCCGGCGCGAAGGCCTCGACCGGCGGAAAGCCGAACATCTGGCACTGGCCGGGCATGGCTTCGAGCCAGAAGGCGTCCTCACGCTGCGGACCTTCGATCGGTATGCCGAGCCTGTCCGCGATCGGCCGCGCGCCGCCGGCGTGGTCGAGATGGGCATGGGTGAGCAGGATCTTCTCGATCACGAGATCGTGTTCCTGCACCGCGGCCAGCAGGGTGTCGACGTCGCCGCCCGGATCGATCATCGCGCCGCGCCGGTCGTCCGCGTTCCAGACGATGGAGCAGTTCTGCTGAAACGGGGTAACGGGAATGACGAGGCGTTGCAGGGCGTTGTCCACGGTGCAGCGGTACCTGGTTGACGGCGCGGGAGTCTAACCAATCGGGCCGCGGGCGGCCAGCGGCTACGCGGTTTGGCGCACGCCCGTGGTGCTGCCCATAATGGGCCTTTGCTACTGCGCCGGATGGAGTCGTTCCAGCATGTCCGCACCGCGCATCGTGCTCGCCCTGCTGATCGCGGCCGCACCGCCCGCGGCGCTCGCGAACACCCCGGTGCCGGTCGGCGTGGAGACCGCGCGCACCGGGTCGATTGCCGAAGAGGTGGCGCTCAACGGTACACTGCTGGCGCGCCGCATTGCGCGTCTCTCGCCCGAAACCGATGGCCTGGTCACCGAGGTCCTGGTCGACGACGGCGACCGTGTCGCCGCCGGCGCGGTGGTGGTACGGCTGGACCGGCGGCTGGCCCGGATCGCGCTCGCGGCGGCCGACGCCCGCCTCGCGGAGGCACGCGCGCGGCACGCCGAAGCCGAGCGCCGGCATACCGAGCTCGAGGAATTGCAGGCCAGCCGTCACGTCGCGGACACCAGCGTCGCGAGTGCGCGCGCGCAGATCGAGATCGAGGCGGCACTGGTACGCCAGGCGGCAGCCGAACTCGAGCGCGCCGAGGAGCTGCTGACCCGCCACGACGTGCGCGCGCCGTTCGCCGCGGTGGTGCAGCACAAGCGGGTCGAGCGCGGCGAGTGGGTCGAGACCGGCTCGGTCGTGGCCGAGCTGGTCGACGTCGAGGTGCTGCGCCTGGAGGTGCCGGTGCCGCAGTTCTACTTCGGCGACGTCGCCGCCGGGACGCCGGCCAGCATCCGCTTCGATGCGCTGCCGGAGCGCGTGTTCGAGGCAGCGGTCACGCGGCGCATCGCGGTCAGCGACCCGGCCTCGCGCACCTTCCGCGCGCGCATCGAGCTGCCCAACGACAGTGGCTTGCTGGCGCCGGGCATGTCCGCCCGCGTGACCCTGCGCATCGGTGACCCGGCCGCGCCGCCGGCCCTGTTGCTGCCGCGCGACGCGGTCGTGCGCAAGCCCGATGGCAGCGCCAGCGTGTGGGTGGTGGTCGAGGAGGACGGGGTCAGCAAGGCGGTTCCGCGCGCGGTGCAGACCGGGCGCGCCTACCGTGAGCACGTCGAGGTCGTCGAGGGTGACATCAGCGCCGGCGAACGCGTGGTCGTGCGCGGCAACGAGATCCTGCGGCCGGGGCAGTCGGTGTCGGTCGCCGCCGAACGCGCCGGCGACATCTGAGCACACGGGCCGTCGCGATGTTCGCCTTCGCCGTGCGCCGTCCGATCGTGCTCACGGTCGCGATCCTCATCGTGTGCCTGTTCGGCCTCACCGCTATCGAGCGCGTTCCGAAGCAGATGATCCCGGATCTCGACGCGCGCGTCGTCAGCATCCGCACGCAATGGCCCGGCGCCACGCCGCAGGACATCGAGAAGGAGATCCTCGTCGAGCAGGAGGATTACCTGCGCAGCATCGTCGGCCTGGAGCGCATGATCTCCGAGGCCCAGACCGGCACGGCGCGCATCGAGCTCGAGTTTGCGCACGGCGCCGACCTAAACGAGATCCTGATCCGGGTCAACAACGCCCTGGCGCAGGTTCCCGGCTACCCGGAGAACGTCGACGAACCACGCATCGTCACCAGCTCCTACTCCGACAACCCGTTCATGTTCTTCCGCGTGACGCCGCTGCCGGGCAACCCGCGCGAGGTCGACGTGCACCGCATGCGCGACTTCATCGAGGACCACGTGGCGACGCAGATGGAACGCGTGCCGGGCGTGTCCGAGGTCGAGGTGTGGGGCGGCAGCGAGCGCCAGGTGCAGATTTTCGTCGACCCGGTGAAGCTCGCCGAACGCGGCATCAGCGTGCGCGAGCTGCGCGATGCCATACGCAGCCGCAACCGCGACGTCTCCGGTGGTGACCTGGATGCCGGCAAGCGACGTTACATCCTGCGCACCGTCGGCCGCTTCGACAGCGTACGCGACATCGAGGACCTCGTCATCGCGCGGCGCGGTGCGTTCTCGGTGCGGCTGCGCGACGTCGGCCACGCCGCGATGGGCAGCTTCGAGCTGCGCAACGTGTCCTATGCCAATGGCCAGCCCAACATCACCCTCGGCGTGCGCCGCATGATCGGCGCCAACGTGGTCGAGGTGATGGACGGCGTGATGGCGCGGGTCGCCGAGATCAACGTCGGCCTGCTCAATCCGCGCGGTCTCGAGGTGCGCCTGACCAGCGAGGACGTGCAGTACGTCAAGGATGCCGTCGGCGTGGTCGCCCGCAACCTGCTGATCGGTGCCGTACTCGCCGTTGCCGTGCTGTTCGTGTTCCTGCGCTCGGTGCCGGCCACGATCATCGGCGCCCTCGGCATTCCGGTGTGCACCATTGCCGCGTTTCTCGGCCTCATGCTCGCGGGCCGCACCATCAACGTCATCTCGCTGGCCGGGGTGGCCTTCGCCATCGGCATGACGCTCGACAACTCGATCGTGGTGCTGGAGAACATCTACCGGCATCGCAGCCTCGGCAAGGGGCGCAGCGAGGCCGCCATAGACGGCGTACGCGAGGTGTGGCCGGCGGTGCTCGCCTCGACCCTGACCACGGTGCTGGTGTTCCTGCCGGTGGTCTTCGTGCGCGAGGAGGCCGGCCAGCTGTACTCCGACATCGCGGTCGCGATCTCGGCCTCGATCCTGATGTCGATGCTGGTCGCGGTCGCGCTCGTGCCCGCGGCCACCAGTCGCTGGCTGGGACCGACCGCCGCGCCGCGCGACGCCGCGGACCCGCTGGGGGCGCGTGTCGCCGCGGCCACGGTGGCCCTGGTCGGATGGCTCATCGGCGGCACCTGGCGGCGGCTCGCGCTGATCGCCGCGGTGCTGGGGCTCGCTGCCTTCATCATTGCCACGCTCACGCCCAAGGCCGAGTACCTGCCCGAGGGCGAGGAGCAGAAGCTGTTCGCCTTCATGTTCTCGCCACCCGGCTACAACGTCGGCGTGATGGACCAGATCATCAACGAGCTGAACGCCGACCTGGTGCCCTATGTCGGTGCCGATCCGGCGGCCTGGCGTGCCGGTGAGCTGGCGGTGCCGCCGATGAACTTCGTCATCGGCTACGCCCGTGCCGGCATGGTGCTGATGATCCCCGAGGCGACCGAGCGCGACCAGATCGAGGATTTGCGCGATGCCGTCACGGCGCGCTTTCGCCAGGTGCCCGGCGTCATCTCCTTCGTCTCGCGTGGCTCGATCTTCGCCAGCAATCTCGGTGGCTCGCGCAGCATCAACCTCGACATCAGCGGACCCGCGCTGGCGCCGCTGTTCGAGGCCGGCCAGCGCGCCTTCGCGAGGGCGCGCGAGATCTTCGTCGAGCCGCAGGTGCGGCCACAACCGTCGAGCCTGGCGATGGGGCAGCCGCTGCTCGAGATCCGGCCGGACTGGGAGCGCGCCGCCGAGCTCGGCATCGACACCGACGAGCTGGGCTACGCCATCTGGGCCTATTCGGACGGCGCTTTCGTCGACGAGTTCTTCCTCGACGACGACAAGATCGACATGTTCATCTACTCGACCCGTGGCGCCATTTCCGGCCCGCAGGACCTCGGTGACGTCCTGCTCTACTCGGCGCGCGGCGGGGTGGTGCCGCTGGACGCGATCGCGCGCGTCGAGGAGACGGTCAACACCGAGACGATTCGCCGCGTCGACGGCCGGCGCACCATCACGCTGTCGATCATCCCGCCGCCGGACGTGCCGCTGGAGGTCGGCGTCGAGCGGGTGCAGACCGGCCTCATCGATGCGTTCGCGCGCGGCGGCGCTGCGGGAGACGGCATCCGCATGGAGATCTCGGGCGCCAACGATCGCCTGAAGGCGACCCGCGAGGCACTGGCCGGGAACTTCCTCATCGCGCTCGTCATCGCCTACCTGCTGATGGTGGCGATCTTCGGGCACTGGGGTTACCCGCTGCTGATCATGACCTCGGTACCGATCGGGATCAGCGGCGGCATCGTCGGCCTGTGGCTGCTGAACGCGAGTGGCCCGTTGCTGGAGGCGGTGGGCCTGTCGCCGATCCGGCAGTCGTTCGACGTCATCACCATGCTCGGCTTCCTGGTCCTGGTGGGCACCGTGGTGAACAACCCCATCCTGCTGGTCGAGCGTGCCGTACGTAACCTGGACGAAGCGGGCAGCGGCGTCATGGCGGCGGTGCTGGAGGCGACCCGGTCGCGCCTGAGGCCGATCATGATGTCGATGGTGACGACCGTGTTCGGGCTCTCGCCGCTGGTCCTGAATCCCGGCGCCGGCACCGAGCTCTACCGCGGGCTGGGCGCGATCGTGCTGTTCGGGATCCTGTTCTCGACCCTGGTCACGACCACCTTCATGCCGGCCCTGCTGGGCGCCGTGCTGGCCTGCCGGCGGCGCCTGGCGGCAGGTCACGGCGATGCCGCGGCGCCCGGCTAAAATAGCGAATATCTATCGAAAATCTAATTACAATCAATTATAAATAAAGCGTGGGCGCCTCCAGAATAGCCCCATCGAAGCCAACAAGGAGGCTCCCATGCAAATCGACATCGGCATCAGTGACCAGGACCGCGCGGCGATCGCCGAAGGTCTCTCGCGCCTCCTGGCCGACAGCTACACGCTGTACCTCAAGACCCACAACTACCACTGGAACGTCACCGGTCCGCAGTTCGCGACCCTGCACACCCTGTTCGAGACGCACTACACCGAGCTCGCCCAGGCGGTGGACGAGATCGCCGAACGCATCCGCGCGCTGGGCCATCCCGCTCCCGGCTCCTACCGCGCCTACGCGGCGCTGAGTTCGATCGGCGAAGAGGATGACGAGCCGGATGCACGGGCCATGATCGAGCGGCTGGTCGCGGGTCAGGAAGCGGTGGTGCGCACGGCGCGCCAGGTCTTCCCGGCCGTGGAGAAAGCCAACGACGAGCCGACGGCCGATCTCCTCACCCAGCGCATGCACATCCACGAGAAGAACGCCTGGATGCTGCGCAGCCTGCTGGAGACGCGCTGAGCGGTCACATCACCCACTACGACAAACCCTGCAATCAACGGAGACCAGACCATGTTAGAGAACAAAGAAGGACAACGCGTACCCGAGGTTACCTTCCGCACCCGCGACGGCCACCGCTGGGTCGACGTCAACAGCAAGGACATCTTCGCCGGCAAGACCGTCGTCGTCTTCTCGCTGCCCGGCGCCTTCACGCCGACCTGCTCCTCGGCGCACGTCCCGCGCTATAACCAGCTCGCCGACGCGTTCCGCCGCAACGGGGTGGACGAGATCGTCTGTATCTCGGTCAACGACGCGTTCGTCATGAGCGAGTGGCAGGAAGACCAGCAGGCCTGGAACCTGCGCTTCCTGCCGGACGGCAACGGCGAATTCACCGACCAGATGGGCATGCTGGTCGGCAAGGAAGACCTCGGCTTCGGCCGCCGTTCGTGGCGTTACTCCATGCTCGTGCGCGACGGCGTGGTCGAGAAGATGTTCATCGAGAACGAGGAGCCGGGTGACCCCTACTCGGTGTCCGACGCCGACACCATGCTCGACTACATCGCACCGGGTGCCAGCAAGCCGGCCGACGCCGCCATCTTCACGCGCAAGGGCTGTGAGTTCTGCGTGCGCGCGAAGCAGGCGCTGACCAACGCCGACATTCCCTTCGAGGAGCTGGTGCTGAACCGTGACTTCACCGACCGCACCCTGCGCGCGGTGACCGGACGCACGACCTTCCCGCAGGTCTACGTCAACGGCCAGCACATCGGCGGCGCGGAAGAGCTGGAAGCCTGGCTGCGCGAGGCGCGCGCCGCCTGATCCGGGTCCACCCACCTGCCAACCGGACGGGGCGCTGCGGCGCCCCGTCGCTTTTGGGCGGGCCTGATCCAGGTCAAGGGCTCGGCTGACGCGGGCGTCTCCAATAACATCGTGCCAGCCACAGGGGGTGCGGTTGCCGATCGCCCCGGGGAGCCCGCGTGGACGCTGACAGCACCGAAGACGACATCCCGCCGCCGCTGCCGGCCGTGCGCGGCGTGCCCGTGCTGGCGCCGCTCGGCTGGCTCGCCCGCGGCTTCGCCGACATGCTGGCGGCGCCCGCCGCGAGCCTCTTCTACGGTACCGTGCTCGCGTTGATGGGTTACCTGCTGGTGACCTACTACGGTGGCGCGGTCGGCCTCGCCCTGACCACGGGCTTCCTGCTCACCGGTCCGTTCCTGGCGGTGGGCCTGTACGAGATCTCGCGCCGGCTGCACCGCGGTGCGCCGGTTCGCCTCGGCGAAACCCTGACCGCGTGGCGCGCCAACCTGCCGGCGATCGGCTTCTACGCGCTCATCCTGATGCTGTCACTGGCGGTGTGGCTGCGCATCTCGGTGGTGCTGGTCGCGCTGCTGGTGCCGGCGCAGGCCGAGACCGTCAGCGAGCTGCTGGCGGCACTCGCCGCGGCACCGGGCGCCTGGCTGTTCCTCGCCGGCTACGTGGCGATCGGTGCCCTGCTGGCCGCGTTCAGCTTTGCCAGCTCGGCCGTGGCCCTGCCGATGCTGCTGGACCGTGATCGCCTGGATGCCATCTCGGCGATGATCGTGAGCTTCCGCTGCATCCGCCGTAACCCGCAGGCCATGGCGCTGTGGGCCGTACTGATCGTCGCCCTGACCGCGGCGGGCTTCGCGGCCTGGTTCGCCGGCCTGGCGCTGACCATTCCGCTCATCGGGCACGCCACCTGGCACGCCTACTGCGCCAGCGTCGACGACGCCGGAGCCCGCTCAGCGACCGAATGACGCGGTCAGGATCTCGGTGTCGAGATACTCGGTGAGGGCGACGACCTTGTCACCGGACCAGCGATAGACCCAGCAGTAAACGTTGTTGTAGGTGCCGCCGGCGGTGGTCTTCGACTCGCCGCGGCCCTGGCACACGACGTGGTCGTCGTCGGCGATGAGGTTGTCCACGGTAATGTGCAGGTGGCCGTCGATGAGCTCCCCCAGCGGGCCAAGCAGGCGTTCGGCGACGTCGGCCATGCCCTTGTAGGTGCCCGAGAAACGGGTGTCGCCGATGATCGTCCACTCGACGTCGTCGGCGAAGATGCTCATCAGCGGCTCGGCATCACCGTTGCCGAGTGCGGCGAAGCCGTCGCGGATCTTCTGCTTGCGTTGTTCGGGACTCATACCCTTCTCCCCTTCGATTCGAGCAGCGAATCTTAGCAGGGTCGGGCAAACTCTCGACAGGACCCGCTCACCACTCCGACAGGCGGCGCAGCTCGCGGGTCGACCAGCGCTGGTTGGCGACCAGGGTGTCGCAGATGGCGGTCAGCAGGCCGATGGCCAGTGCCGGCTGCTCGTCCCTGAAGCGCAGGAAGCGCTCGCGTTGCAGGATACGGCAGGTCGAGGCTGCAGTGGCGACCGCGTCGGCGGCGCGCGGGCCGCTCTTGAGCAGCGCCAGTTCGCCGAAGAAGCTGCCCGCGCCGTAGATGGCGAGGCGCCGGTAGTGGTGCTCGGTGGTGGCGACGCGAATTTCGATCTGCCCGCTTTCCACCAGGTAGATCTCGTCGCCGCTGTCGCCGCTGTGGAAGAGGTGTTCGCCGGCGCCCACGCTGCGCGTACCGAGCACCGATTCGAGTGCCGCCACCTGCCCCGCGTCGAGATGCCGGCACAGCGCGTTGTCGGCCAGGGCGACGCGGTCGTCGATACGGGTGGGGCTGTACTCGAGCTCGGTCAACAGTGCGTCCTCGGCGTACTCCAGCGCCTCGTCGCGGCTGTTGAACGTCAGCACCGGTGCGGCCTGCTTCTCGCTGGTCGAGCGGAACGCCTCGGCCAGCGTGCCCTGGATGCCGGTGCCCTGGTGCAGCTCGGAGAACAGCAGCGTGCCGCCGGCGCGGTGCAGCCGGTTGGCGATCTGCTGCAGGAACTTGATCGCGGTGAGATCGATGCGGCTGACCCGTCGCAGGTGCAGGATGACCCAGTTGGGACCCTGCAGGTCGTCGCCGAGCTCGTCGATCAGCCGGTCGGCGGTGCCGAAGAAGAGGTTGCCGCGCAGCTCGTAGACGATGATGCGCTGGCCATGCCGTTCGAGCAGCTCGCGCTCGCGGTCGGGGCGCGCGCGCAGCGAGCGCATCTCGACCGCGCTCGAGCGGCGATGCACCACCGCGGCCGTGATCTGCTCGCGGATGAACAGGCCGATCGCGATCGCGACGCCGACGCCGACCGCGACCATGAGGTCGTAGAGCACGGTGATCAGGGTCACCAGAATGGCGATGGCAGCATCCTGGCGCGTGCGCCCGCCGCGCGCCCAGGTCAGGATGTCGCGGTCGGCGACGTCGAAGGCGACAGCGATGATGACCCCGGCCAGCGCGCCGATCGGCAGCAGGCGACCGGCCTCGCCGGCGAAGGCGGTAAGGGCGAGGAAGAACAGGCCGGCGGCGGCGCCGACCCAGCGCCCGCCGCCGGACTTGATCGCGATGACCGTCGCGGCGGTGGTGCCGGCGGCAGCCATGCCGCCGGCCAGCGCGATACCGATTTGACCGAGTCCCTGGCCCATCATTTCGCGGCGCGAGTCGTGCCGGGTACTGGTGGCGACGTCGGCGACGACCGCGGTCAACAGCGTATCCAGCGACGCGAGCACGGCGAGCGCGGTGGCGGCCGGCACGATGACCCCCCACGGCAGCGCGCCCAGCGCGGACAGCGGGACGTCCGGCATCGCACCGCTCAGCCCGGGCAGGGTGCCGATGACCCACGCCCCGGGCAGCGCCGCGTCGTTGCCGAGTGCGACCAGGTGGAATACCAGCGTGCCGAGAATGAGGCCGGCGATGGGGCCCGGGACCTGCGGCAGGAAACGCGGGACGAGGCGCGTGCCGGCAATGGTGACCAGCGCCGCGGCCGCCGGCAGCCAGATCCAGTCGACCCAGGCCGGGCCGGCGCCGCCGCCCGACAACGGCGCCAGCTGCGAGGTGATCATGAGGATTGCCGAGCCGGTCATGAAGCCGCTGACGACCGGGAACGGGATGTACTTGATCAGTCGCCCGCCGCCGCTGGCGCCGATCGCGAACTGCAGTGCCCCGGTCAGCGCCACGGTGATGGCGAGACCGAGCGCTACGCCGGTGGCATCCAGGCCGCTCGCGACCAGGCCGGCGGCGGCGCCGCCGAGCAGCACCAGGGTCGGTCCGGTGGGCGCGCTGATGAGGCCGCGCGTGCCGCCGGCCACGCCGCTGATCAGGCACATCAGGGCGGTGCCGACGAGGCCGGCATAAGCGCCGGCCGAGGCGTCGAAGCCGGCGGTGGCGTAGAGCGTGACGCCGAACGCCATGGCCTGCGGCAGCAGCACCGCGGCGGCGGCCAGGCCGCCCCAGGCGTCACCCGCTCGCGGCGCTTCGAGGCCGCCCGCACGTCCCGCCAAACCCATGCCCGTTCTCCGTGTGACGCTGGCGCCAGCTTAGGACGACGCCGGCGCCGGCAGGTGACTCAGGTCATGAAACCGTCACAAACGGCTCAGCGCCCGGCGGCGAGGACGTCGTTGACGAGGCGTACCCAGTAGCTCGCGCCAATCGGCAGGATGTCGTCGTTGAAATCGAAGTGCGGGCTGTGCAGCAGGCAGCCGCCGTCGCCGGGGCCGTTGCCGATGAAGGCATAACAGCCCGGCTTCTCCTGCAGCATGTAGCCGAAGTCCTCGGAGCCGGTCACCATCTCGACGTTGGTATTGACCTGCTCCGCGCCGCACACCGCGATCGCCGCCGCCGCGGCGACGTCGGTCTCGGCGTCGGAGTTGATGGTCGGCGGGAAGCGGTGTTCGTAGCGCCATTCGAAGCTCGCGCCGTGCGCCTGGCACAGGCCCGCGGCGACTTCGCGCATGCGGCGCTCGACGAGTGCGCGAACCTCGGGCGCGAAGGTGCGCACGGTACCGCCCAGCACCACCGTCTCCGGCACCACCGCCCACGCGTCGCCGCCGTGGAAGCGGGTCACCGACAGCACCGCCGGCTCGACCGGCTTGACGTTGCGCGAGACGATGGTCTGCCACGCCTGCACCAGCTCGACCCCGACCTGGATCGGGTCGACCACCAGGTGGGGCAGGGCGGCGTGGCCGCCGACGCCCTTGATGGTGGCTTCGAAGATGTCGAACGCCGCCATCGCCGGACCCTTGCGCATGGCCATGCGCCCGACCGGCAGGCCCGGCCAGTTGTGCAGGGCGTAGACCGCCTCCATCGGGAAGTCGCGGAACAGGCCGTCGTCCATCATCGCCCGCGCGCCGGCTTCGCCTTCCTCGGCGGGCTGGAAGATGAAGTGCACGATGCCGTCGAAATCGCGGTGCTTTGAGAGATACTCGGCGGCCGCCAGCAGCATCGCGGTATGACCGTCGTGGCCGCAGGCGTGCATCACCCCGTTGTTGCGGGAGCGATGCCCGAAGTCGTTCTGCTCGTCGATCGGCAGGGCGTCCATGTCTGCGCGCAGGCCGATCGAACGGTCGCTGGAGCCGGCCTTGATGGTGCCGACCAGCCCGGTCCTGCCGAGGCCGCGCACCACCGGAATGCCGAAGGAATCGAGCTTGTCGGCGACCACGTCCGCGGTGCGGTGTTCCTGGTAGGCCAGCTCGGGATGGGCGTGAATGTCGCGCCGCCACTCGGCGTGAACCGATTTGCGCGCGTCGATTTCGTCGATGATGTTCATGTGCCTGCTGCCGTGTGCGGGTGCCGTGTGCGGGTGCCGTGTGCTGATGCCTGGGCCGGCGGCGCCCGGGTCGCGCCGCCGCCGATCGGGTGTCGCTCAAGGGTAGGGGCTGGCCGTGCGCGGCTCAAGCGCGGCGCCGCAGTGGGGCAGGGGCGCGGCCACCGCCGCCGACCGCATAGGGCGGCCGGACCGGCGCCATGCGGCCGCCTGGCGCGTGCGCGCCCGCTCAGACGTCGAAGTCGTAGCGAATGCGCAGGCCGCCGAACACGTTGCGGTCCGGCGCCGGCTCGTAGTAGCGGCCGGTGAAATCCTGGATGCGGATCTCCTGGTTGTAGTCCTCGTCGAACAGGTTGCTGACGCCGAAGTTGGGCGAGAAGGTCACGTTGCCGCGCTTCACGTCCCAGCCGAGCACCAGGTTGGAGACGTCGTAGCTGTCGACCCTGGTCAGGTTGGCGTTGTCGGCGTAAATCGAGCCGACGTAGGCCCAGTCCCATTTCACCCAGAAGCCGGAGGCGTGGCTGTAGTCGAGCTCGAAGTAGGCGTAGTGCTCGGGCACGCCCGGCAGGCGCTCGCCCTCGGCGGCGAGGTTGCTGGGGAAGCGGTCGAACTCGAAGTCGCTATAGGTATACGAGCTGGTGAAGTCGAGACCTTCGAGCAGCTCGGCCACGAGGCCGAACTCGATGCCGCTGCGGTCGGTGTCGGCGTTGTTGAAGAAGGCACGGCCGCCGACGTTGGTCACCGTGGTGACTTCGTCCTCGATGTTCATGTCGTAGAACGCGAGCTCGTAGCGCACGCGATCGGCGACCAGGCCCTTGACGCCGATCTCGAAGCCCTTGGTGCGCTGCGCGGCGACGTTGGCGAAGCCGCCCAGCGTGCCGTTCTGCGCCGGGTTGGCGAACTCGGTGAAGGTCGGCGTTTCGAACGCGGTGGCGTAGTTGGCGTAGAGGTTGAGCGCCGTCATGGGGCTGAAGACCGCGCCGATCATGTAGTTGATCTCGTCGAAGTCGAGCGAGTCGGACTGGTCGCCGTTGGCGAGGAAGGCGTCGTCGATGTCGAACTCCACGCTGTCGTAGCGCAGGCCCGCCTGCAGGCTGACCTGCTCGGTGACGGCGAACTCGTCCTGCAGGTAGATGCCCACGGTGTCGGCGTTCTCGTCCTGCTCGAACTGCAGCGGACCGCGCTGCCCGGAGAGGTTGTCGAAGCGCCGGCGCTCGTCGGTCATCGAGTCGACGTCGGCGCCGATGGTGACGCGGTTGGCGTGGCCGAACAGCGCGGTGGAGTTGCTGTACTGCGCACCACCACCGAAGAAGAAGCGGTCGAAGGCGACCACGCCGGTGCCCGCGAACGGTGGCAGCGGCAGCCTGGCGTCGAAGTCGCGCCAGTTGTAGTAATTGCGCAGGCTGACGCTGTGCACGCCCCAGGCCTTGTCCCAGGACAGGCCGACCTTCTGGTCCTCGACCGATTCCCCGGCTTTCAGCGCGACGTTACGGTCGCGCGCCTGGCGGCGATCGGCAATGACGTCGGAGAGCAGCAGGCCGCCGGCGTCCTCGGCGGTCGGCGAGTCGGTGTGGCGCACGATCAGCCGGCCGACCGAGCCGTCGCCGAAGGTGTAGGAGAACTTGCCGCTGACGTTACCCTGCTCGACGTTGGAGTGGTCGCGGTAACCATCGAAGTTGAGGTAGGAGCCGTTGACGAAATAATTGAGCGCGCCGCTCTGGCCGCCGGCCTTGAACTGGTAGCGGTTGAACTCGTTGTCGCCCACCGTGAAGCCGGCCTCGGCAAACGGTGTTTCCGGTCCGTCCTCGGTGAAGATGTTGATCACGCCGCCGGCCGACGAGCCGTACAGTGCCGAGGCCGGGCCGCGGATGACCTCGACGCGCTCGACGTTGCTGAGATCGAGATCGTCGAGCGCGGTCTGCCCGTCGGGTGCGGTCGAGGGAATGCCGTCGATGTACACGCGCAGGCCGCGCACACCGAAGTTGGAGCGCGCGCCGAAGCCGCGGATCGAGATGCGCAGGTCGCGCGAGTAGTTGTAACGATTGGAGAAGTACAGGCCCGGCACGCGCGACAGTGATTCGTCGAGGCCGAGCAGCTGGCGGCGCTGGATGGCGTCCTTCTCGACGGTCGAAATGGCGAAGGCGGTGGTCAGCGGATCGCGCTCGACGCGCGTGGCGGTCACCAGGATTTCTTCGATGGCGCCGGCCGGGGTCAGCGGCAGCAGGCAGGCGAACGCGGTGGCAAACAGCCACGGCGCCCGCAGCGGGGCGGGTTTGGTCACGATGCTCTCCAGGAGTAGGCGGCCGAGTGCGTGCGGCCGATGCCGGGGCGGCGCAAGATACGTGCCGCTTCATGCATCCCGGATTCGGTGTCTCAGCCCTCGAAATACAGGGGCTTAGGGGATTCTTGCCTGCGCTGGCGGTGCGCCTGGTGGCTGATATGCCGCAGCTCAGGGACCACTGTGGTTGCTGGCAGCCACCCACGGGAGGAAACCATCCGCCCGCCGGCGGGGACCTACGCCCGTTGTCACCGGTGGACGAGGCTCATGCGGCGCGCGCGGCTCAGGGTGGTGCTCGGTTGTCTCGCGGCGCTGTCAGCCGTCTCCGGCGCCCGTGCCGCTGACGGGCTGGTGCGTCCGCACCCGGATCTCGCCGCGGCCGAGGTCATGGCCATCCAGCTCGACGCGCTCCAGCACAACGACCGCCCCTACGCCGATGCCGGCATCGCGCAGTCCTGGCTGCTCGCGCACCCGGCCAACAAGCGCGCCACCGGGCCCTATTCGCGCTTCAACCGCATGCTGCGCGGGCCCGCCTTCGAGGCGATGCTGGATCATCACTCGCACCTCATCGAGCCAACGCGCGTGGCGCCGCGCCGGGCGAGCTTCCTGGTCCTGATCCGTTCGCGTTCCGGTGACGCCCTGGTCTACCAGTGGACCCTGGAGCGGGTCGACGCGGGTCGCTGCCGGGCCTGCTGGATGACCACCGACGTATCCCCGCCGCTGTTCCTGGGCGCGCTGCTGTGAGCGCCGCGCCCGCCGCTGCCGTTCAGTCCAGCCCGGCCCGCGCGCGTGCCTCGAGCAGGCGCGCGGCGATCGCCTGCATGTCGTCGACGCTCTCGTAGCGCGCGGCATGGTTGAGCCCGGTGCAACCGAGCGCGGCCAGCGTTGCGAGGTGCTCCGCGGCGCGCCCGGTATCGTCGAGATCGAGCCGGGTAAGCGGGATGACTGACGGCTCGCCCTTGCCGGCCGCGCGAAAATCGTCACGCAGGGCAGCGACCGCGTCGCGCAGCTCGTCGGGTGCGCCCAGGGTCGGCATCCAGCCGTCACCCAGCGCCACGGCACGGGCGCGTGCGCTTGGCCCGTTGCCGCCGATGATCAGCGGCGGGCGCGCCGGCCTGGGACTGAAGATGAACGGCTGACCGTTGGCGCTGACCACGTCCGCGGCGAAGCATTCGTGCAGGAAGGCCAGCGTGTCATCGGTGATGCGGCCGCGCGCGCCGCGCGCGACCCCGGCGGCGGTGAACTCCGCGGCCATCCAGCCGGCGCCGACCCCCAGCAGCAGGCGGCCGCCGCTGAGCTCCTGGATCGAGGCGACCCATTTCGCGGTCGCCAGCGCCGGCCGGTAGGGCACGACCAGCACCGAGGTGCCGAGCCCGATGCGCGTGGTGATCCCGGCGACGAAAGCGAGCGTCGCCAGCGCGTCGACGTAGCGACCCTGCGAGCCTTCGGCATCGTCCGGCGGGATCGCGATATGGTCGAGCACCCACAGGTGATCGAGCCCGGCGGCCTCGCCGGCGCGGGCGCACTCGGCGATGAAGCCGGCGCTCGCGAGCGGGCCCGAGTTTCTGAGCAACATGCCAACCTGCATCGTGTTCACTCCCGTCAGAGGCTGTCCCGTTCAGCGCCGTCGCCGAGTCGCCGTTCCACGGCCTCGATGCTTTCTCGCCACTGCTGTCGTTCGAGCTCGAGGATCGCGTCTTCGAGACGATCCAGCTCGGCGCAATCGTAGGGAGGCTGCCGGGCGAGCAGCCCGAACATCTCGGCGACCAGCGCATCGCGGCGCTGTTCCCGCTCGCCGGCGCGCGCATCGTCGGCCAGTGCAAGCACGTTGCGCTGCCATTCACTCTGGCTCCAGCCTTCCTGCGCGGACAGCGCGGCCAGCCGCTCGCCGAGGCGGCGTTCGCCGTCCTCGTCGATGGCTTCCAGCGCGGCGAACACCTCGCGCGGGCGCTCGTTGCTGCAGGTGCCGGCGTGCGCGGCGAACGGCAGCAGCGGCAGGGCGGCCGCGAGCAGCAGCCAGGCGCGGGGCGCGGCGCGGCGGCGTCGCCTGCATGCCGGCAGCGGGCGGCCAGCCCGGCGCGGGCGCATCAGAAGGTCCAGTTCTCGGTGTAGGGACGCAGCTCGACTTCGTTGCTCCACGCCGAGCGCGGCTGGCGGTGCACCCACCAGTAGGTGTCGGCCACGTCGTCGCAGTTGGCGGTATCCTCGACGCGGAAATCGTCGCCCAGCCAGTCACGCACCAGGGGTACGTCGAGGGTGCAGTCGAGGCGCACGTGCACTACGTGCACGCCGTCCCGCGCGTGGGCCTTGGCCAGGCTCTGCGCCAGCGCGCGCAGGCCGAACTTGCCAATCGCGTACAGCGGGTTGGTCGGCGAGCCGCGCAGCGCGGCGGTGGCGCTGGAGTAAATCACCGAGCCGCTGCCGCGTGCGATCATGGCGGGCATCACCGCGCGCGCCGCGGCGTGGGCGCCGACGACCTCGAGCCGGAAGATGTCTTCGAGCTCCGCCGCGGTCATTTCCAGCGGCGCGCGCAGGGTGTAGCCGCCGCGCGCGTTGTAGATGAGCACGTCGATGTCGCCGAGGGCGGCGGCCGCCTGTGCCAGGGCGGCCTCGAGTTCTTGCGCGCGGGTCGCGTCGGCGGCAAAGAAGGCGTGGCCGGCGTCCGCGTCGGCCTCCTCGGCGGCGCGCAGGGCGGCGGCGCTGCCGCTGGCCGTGCGCGAGAGCAGGGCCAGCGTGTGCCCTTCGCGGGCGAAGCGTGCGGCGAGGGCGCGGCCGAGGCCGTCGCCGGCACCGACGATGGCACAAACGGGGCGGGTCATGCGGCGGGCTCCATGTTGGGGACGACGCGGCGGCCGAGGCGCACCAGCGCCGCCGCGGTCAGGGTACCGATTACCGCAATCCCCGTCAGCAGCCAGAAGTAGTGCTGGTGGCCGCCCAGGCCCGGGGTCGCGTCGAGCAGGCGGCCGGCGACGGGCGCGAAGAAGATGTCGGGCGTGTAGCCGATCACCGAGACCAGGCCGACCGCGGTGCCGGTGGCGTGGACGGGCACCCGCACCTCTTCGAGCAGGGCGAAGTAAATGCCGCGCAGTGCGAACACCGCGGCGAAGCTGGCAAGCAGGTTGCCGAGCACGAACGCAGCGCCGGTGCCGTCCGGCGCACTGAGGGCGAGGCTCGCGTAGACGACCGTGAGTGCGGCGAACAGCCACACGATGCTGCGGCCGGCGCCGGCGCGATCGGCGACGAGACCGGCGGCGATGGCGGCAACCGGGCGCAGCCAGGCGGCACCGGCGGTGAACGCGCTGGCGCGGGTCTCGCCGTAGCCGAGCACGTCGTAGACATACAGCGCGTAGTTGTCGAGACCCTTGTAGCCGCAGTAGGCGCAGACCACGATCGCGGCCTGCAGCCACACCGCGGGGCGACGCGTAACGGCGAGGAGATGCGCGAGCTCGAAGCCGCGGCGTGCGGCGTCAGCCGCGGCGGGCGTGTCCAGGGCGCGCCATACCAGCGCCGCGGCGAGCAGTGTCACGGCACTGTAGCCGAGCACCACGGCGCGCATCGCCTCGCGGCGCGCCTCGGCGCCGACGGCGCCGACGGCGTCGCCGGCAGCGGGCATGAGCGCGCCGAAGGCCGCCACGGCGCATGCCGCGACGGCGGCCGCGGCCAGGCCGCGACCGCCGTCGAGCAGGCCGAAGGCCCGGCCCTGGGCTGCGCTGCCGCCCCACTGGCGGGTAGCCCGGATGAGTGCTGACCAGAACAGCAGGATGGTGGTCACCCCCCAGTAGCCATACAGCACGGCCAGGCCGCGCGGCCCGGGCAGGGTCGCGAGGTACAGGCCGCCGGTGGCGGTCAGCAGCAGCGAGGTCACCATCAGCCCGCGTGCCGCGAAGCGATCGGCGAGGGCACCACCGGGAAAGTAGGCCAGCATCGCGGTCACGCCGTAGACCGCGAAGATGTCGCCGAGGTCCGCATTGCTGAGGCCGAAGGCTTCCAGCATGGAGGGCCGGAAATAGCGCGGCAGGTGGAACGGCAGGCCGAAGATCATTTCGCCGGCGAGGATCAGCGCGACCAGCGCCAGCCAGTGTCCGCGCGTGCGGCTTGCGTGCACGCTGCTCATGGCCGCACGCTCACGGGTCGTGCGGCGCTCCTGCCCCCGGCTTCGTTCAGCACCCTGCTCCCGGCTGTGTTGGTAGCGTTCCGCGATTGCGGCGCGCGCCTGCACCTTACATGCTGACGGCCGGCGCCGCTAAGGCCGGCGCGGTGATAATCTGGGCGCGAACACGACAGGGGAGCGTGACGATATGGCGGAGTGGTATCCGAAGACGACGTTCGGCGCCCTGGTCGACCGTGCGGCAGCGCGGTTCGGCACGCGCGAGGCGCTGGTGTTCGACGGCGAGCGTTATACCTTCGACGAAGTCCGCGAACGGGTCGACGAAGTGGCGCGCGGTCTGATTGAGCTGGGCGTGATGCCCGGCGACCATGTCGCGCTGTGGCTGATGAACCGCCCCGAGTGGATCTTCACGATGTTCGCACTGGCGCGGATCGGCGCAGTGCAGGTGCCGGTCAACACCCGCTTTCGCACCCACGATCTCGCCTACCTGCTGAAGCAGTCGGATGCGCGCTTCCTGATCACCCACGACGTCTCCGGGCCGGTCGACTTCCTCGCCATGGTGCGCGAAGTGGTGCAGCTGCCGGATGCCGGAACGCGTGTGCGCGACGACGCTTTCCCGCGGCTGCACGGCGTCATCATCCTGAGCGAGGACGAGCATCCCGGCTGCATCAACTTCGACCAGATGCTGGACGCCGGCCACGCGCTCGCGCCGGAGGTGCTGCCGGCGCGCGTGGAGGCGGTCGATCCGGATCACCCGGTGTTCATCATGTACACCTCGGGGACTACCGGCTTCCCCAAGGGCGTGATGCACAATCACGTGATGCTGCGCCTGATCGAGGAGCGCGCCTTCCGCATTGCCGTGACCGAGAGCGACACCATTCTCAATTATCTGCCGCTGTTCCACCTCTTCGGCTACTCCGAGGGCGCCCTGATGTCGATGCTGACCGGCGCGCGCCAGATCCTGACCGAGACCTTCGATCCGGAAGCCTGCCTGCGCCTGGTCGAGAACGAGGGCGTGACCGTGATGCACGGTTTCGAAACTCACCTGAAGGACCTCAGCGATGCCCAGGAGCGTGTCGGCGCAGACCTGTCGAGCCTGCGCTGCGGCCTGTTCGCGTGCGGCATGCAGTCCTCGGCGCCGATCTGCCGCCGTGCGGCCAGGGTACTGTCGCCGCTGATCACCATCACCGGCTACGGCATGAGCGAGATGGGCGCGGGCACGCTGGTCGGCGCGCTCAGCGACAGCCTGGAGCAGCGTGCCGAGACCTCGGGCTACCCGGCGCCAGGCTACGCGTTCCGCATCGTCGACCCCGAGAGCGGCGCTGAGCAGCCGGTCGGCGTGCCCGGCGAAATCACCGTCAAGGGCTACGGGCTGATGCTCGGCTACTACGAGAAGCCGCAGGAGACCGCGGCCTGTTACGACGCCGACGGCTGGTTCCATAGCGGCGACACCGGGGTGCGGCGAGGCGATGGCTACATCCGCTTCCTCGGCCGCTACAAGGACATGCTCAAGGTCGGCGGCGAGAACGTCGACCCGATGGAAGTGGAGGCGCTGCTGCTCGGTCTCGAAGGGGTGCAGCAGGTCGCCGTGGTCGGCTGCCCGGACGAGCGCCTGGCCGAGGTCGCGGTGGCTTTCGTGCAGCGCAAGGCCGCTGCCGCGCTCGACGAGCAGGCGGTGATCGCCTTTTGCCAGGGCAAGGTCGCGAGCTTCAAGATCCCGCGCCGCGTGTTCTTCGTCGACGCGTTTCCGATGACCGCCTCGGGCAAGATCCGCAAGGTCGAGCTGCGCGAGCGCGCCGCCAGCGAGGCGTCAGGCGGCGCGCCGCCCCCGGCCTGAGCCGCCTCAGCGCCGCGCCGCCAGGCGCCACGCGACGATGCCCAGCGCGATCACGGCGAGGCCGGCGAGCGGCTCCAGCGGCCGGCGCAGCGCGGCGAGCAGGGCGAAGCCCAGCGTCGCGGCGACGAACACCGCCGGCACCCACGGATAGCCCGTTACGGGCACGGCGGCCGCGCCCTCGCGTCGCCGCAGCACGAACAGGCTGGCGACGGTCAGCGCTGCCGACAGCGACAGCGTGAAGCCCAGGTAGGAGAGCAGGTTCTCGAGCTCGGCAACCAGGATGACCGCGATCGCGAGCAGCGCCTGCAGCGCGATCGCGGCACCCGGCGTGCCCTGGTGCAGGCGGAACACGCGCGGCAGCACGCCGTCCTCGGCCATGCGCGCGTAGACGCGCGGTCCGGCCATCATCATCGACGACACCGAGGTCACCAGCGCCAGTGCGATGACCCCGCGCACGGCGAGGGCGAAGCCGCTGCCGCCGAGCGCGGCGGCGGCGCGCGCGGCGACATCCTCGTGGCCGGCCACGACGGCAGGCGGCGGCGCGCAGACGAAGACCGCGTTCAGCGCGAGGTAGAGTACGCTCACCGCCAACGTGCCGATGACCAGGGCGCGCGGGACGTTGCGTCGCGGGTCGCGCGCCTCGCCGGCGACGTAGACCGCGGCGTTGAAACCCGAGTAGCTGAGCGAGATCCACAGCACGCTCTGCGCGAACACCCGCCACTCGAACGGCGGACCCGTGTCCGTGGCGTAGAACACCGCCCAGCCCGCCGGCGGCGCGTGCACCAGGGCGGCCGCGATGAAGCCGATTATCAGCGCCAGCTTGAGCGCCACCAGGGCGTTCTGGGCAGCACCACCGAGCCGCAGCGCCAGGCCGTGAGCGCCGGCGGCAAGCACTACCGTGGCGATCGCGATACTGCCTTGCGGCATCCACGCCGTGAGTGCCGGCGTGCGCAGGTAGGCCTCGAACGCAACCGCGGCAAAGGCAATGGCGCCGGTGAAACCGGCCAGCAGCGAGACCCAGCCGGCGACGAAGCCGGCCGCCGGATGCAGGGCACGCGACAGGAACAGGTACTCGCCGCCCGACTCGCACATGCGGCGCGCGAGGGCGCCATAGGACAACGCGCCGCACAGCGCGATGGCGCCCCCCACCAGCCACGCCGCCATCACGCGCTGCGGGGTGCCGAGATCGGCCAGCGCGAAGCCCGACGTGGTGAACACCCCGGCGCCCACCATGTTGGCGACGACCAGGCCGACCAGGGTGACGAGGCCGAACGGTGCGGCGCGCATGCCCGCCTCAGCCGCGCTCGAACAGCAACAGGTAGTTCTCCTGCAGCCCCGCCGTTGACGCCGTCTCGATGCGGACGAAGCCGGCACGCTCGATCTCCGCGATCACGGTCTCGCGCGGCGCCCGCACGTGGCCGAGGATCCAGCGGCGTGATTGTCCCGGAATACGTTCGAAGTCGACCACCGCCAGTCGTCCGCCGGGCGCCAGTGCCTCACGCACCGAGGCCAGCAGTGCGCGCGGGTACTCGACATGATGGTAGACGTTGCACATGAACACGACGTCGACCGAGCCCGCCGGCAGGGTAATCGAGCGCTCCTCGCCCTCGAGCACCGTGACCTGCGACAGCCCCGCCGCGCGCGCGCGCTCGGTCAGGTGGGCGACGAAGGCTGGTGCGATGTCGATCGCGAAGACCTGTCCGTGCTTACCGACCGCCGCGGCCAGCAGTGGCACGAACAACCCGGTGCCGGCGCCGACGTCGGCCACGCGCATGCCCGCTGAAAGTCCCAGCGCGGCGACGATGGCGTGGCGCCGGGCATACACCTCGCGGCTCTCGCCCTCGAAGCGGGTCACCCATTCGGCGACGTTCACGCCGGGATCGAGGTAGTAGCGGTTCGCACCCGGGCGCACGCTCTGCTCGGTCGCGAACGCGCCGGCGCACAGGGCGGTGAGCAGCAGCGCGACCGGCCAGGCTGGTGGTGGTGTCATCGCAAACTCCGCGTGCGGGACGCCATTGTCCCCGATCCCGCGGCGCGTGCGCAGGCGGCGCCGCCTGATCCGGGTCGGCGCAGGCGATAGAATCCCGTCGCTCCCAACCGGAAACCGCATCATGTACGCCAACATCACCGCTTCTCCCGACGCCCTGCGCGACGCCCTGCTCGCCTTCATGGACGAGCACATCTATCCCAACGAGCACGCCTACCATGAGCAGCTCGCGAGCCTGCCGGATCGCTTCTCGACCGTGCCGCTGATGGAGGAGCTCAAGGAGAAGGCGCGCGAGGCCGGCCTGTGGAACCTGTTCGTGCCGGCCGATCACGGCGGCCTGAAGAACGTCGACTACGCCCCGCTGGCCGAGATCATGGGCCGCGTGCTGTGGGCGCCGGAGGTGTTCAACTGCAACGCACCGGATACCGGCAACATGGAAGTGTTCATGAAGTACGGCAGCGAGGCGCAGAAGAAGCAGTGGCTGGAGCCGCTGCTCGCCGGCGAGATCCGGTCGTCCTACGCCATGACCGAGCCGGACGTCGCATCCAGTGACGCCACCAACGTGCAGACCTCGATCGTGCGCGACGGTGACGAGTACGTCATCAACGGCAAGAAGTGGTTCATCACCAACGCCATGTACGAGCGCACCAGGATCCTCATCGTCATGGGCAAGTCGGACCCGGACAACCCCAACCTGCACCTGACCCAGAGCCAGGTGCTGATCCCGAAGTCGACCCCCGGGGTGAAGCTGGTGCGGCCGCTGACCACCTTCGGTTACGACGACGCACCCATCGGTCACGCCGAGGTGCATTTCGAGGACGTGCGCGTGCCGGCGGAGAACATCCTGCTGGGCGAGGGACGCGGCTTCGAGATCGCCCAGGGGCGCCTGGGCCCGGGACGCATCCACCATTGCATGCGCCTCATCGGCTGTGCGCAGCGCGCGCTGGAGCTGGCCTGCGCGCGCGCGGTGTCGCGCTCCACCTTTGGCAAGACCCTGGCCGAGCACCAGTCGGTGCGCGAGGACATCGCGAAGTCCTTCTCGGAGATCGAGCAGGCGCGCCTGCTGACCCTGAAGACCGCGCAGCGCATGGACGAGGTCGGCCCCAAGGACGCACGCGATTTCATCGCCGCGAGCAAGATCACGGTGCCGCTGATGGCGCAGACGGTGATCGATCGCTGCATGCAGATCCACGGCGCCGGCGGTTTCACCAGCGACTACTTCATGGCCGAGGCGTTCAGCTACGCGCGCTGGTGCCGCCAGGCGGATGGCCCAGACCAGGTGCACATGATGGCGCTCGGCAAGCAGATCATCCGACGCTACACGTCATGAGATAAAGGGGACATGCCACATTTGCAAGTCACTGATTTTTAAAAATCAGTGACTTGCAAATGTGGCATGTCCCCTTTTCTCAGAAGTCGACGAACAGGGTGATGGAGAGCACGTGGTTGCTGGCGTCGGTACGGCCGTGGCGGTTGGCGTAGAGGTTCATGTAGCCGATCTCGCTGCGCAGCAGCGGTGACAGGCGTGCACCGATCCCGGCGAAGGCGCGATTCTGGTCGAAGCCGGACTCGGCGCCGCCATCGGTATCGTTGAGGTTGATGAACACCTCGTCCCACAGGGAGAGATAGACACGCCCGTTGTCCGACAGCGGCCGGGTCAATTTGAACAGGTGGCGGAAGCGCCATCCGGTGTCGTCGACGCCCTCGAGAATGCGCTGCTCGAGACGCGTGCGGGTGGAGAGGCCGAAGCCTGCGATCGGCGCGGCGGTGCGCCAGGTGAGCTGCTGCCAGGGCCGGTGCTCGTCGAAGTTCGGCCGGCCCTGCGGGCGCGTCGGAAACCACGCGTAGCCGGCCCACAGCACCGCGCGCGGCGCCACCTGCCAGCCGACGGCGCCCCGCACGACACCCTGGTTGAGGTGGCTGGCATCGTCGCCGTAGCGGGCCTGCCCTTCGGCCCACAGGTGCAGCTCGGGGATGCCGGCGATGCCGCCGCCACTGGCGAGCGTCGTCGCCCAGAGCTGGAAGTCCTCCTCGGCGGCGAAGGCGTGGCCGGCGGCGAGCACAACGGTGGCGAGCAGGGCGATTCGGAACGGGCGGTGCATCAGGGTTTACCTCTCGTAGCTTGTGTATATGTCGTTGAGACGTCGCGCGATCACGACGTTCTGGATCTCGGTGGCGCCGTCCAGGTACTGCGCAATCTTGGCACCTTCGAGCAGGCGCGCCAGCGGGTAGTCGCGCGACAGCCCGGCCGCGCCCATCACCTGCATGCAGGCGGCGATGCGCTCGAAGGCGGCGCGGGTGGCGAACTTCTTGGCCTGGGCGCAGGCGAGCGGTGCCTCCGCGTCGCCGGCGTCGAGCGCGGCGCAGGCGCGGGCGGTCAGGGCCCGCGCCGCCTCGAGGTCGGTGGCGCACTCGGCCAAGATCCACTGCACGCCCTGGAAGTCACCGACCCGGCCGCCGAACGCGGGGCGCGCACCGACGTAGGCCAGCGCCTCGGCCAGCGCGCGCGCCAGGCTGCCGCAGCACATCGCGGCAACGCCGACGCGGGCGCCGTCGATGGCGCGCATGGCGGCGGCGAAGGCGGTGCCAGGCGCGCTGAACAGGGCGTCGTCGTCCAGCTCGCAGGCGTCGAACTCGAAGCCGCCAGTGGCCAGTGCGTGGCCGCCGAGCAGGGCATAGGGCGCGACGCGTGCAACGCCCGGCCTATCTGCCGCCACCAGGAAGGCGGCAATGCCGCGGGCGCCGCTGCCCGACGCGGTCTGCGCGTAGACGTTGATCAAATCGGCGCTGGCGGCATTGCTGATCCAGGCCTTGGCGCCGTGCAGGGTCCAGCCGCCGGCGTGCCGCTCGGCGCGCGTGGTGATCGCCGTGGCGTCGCTGCCGGCGCCGGGCTCGGTCAGCGCGAACGCGCCCACGCACTCGCCGCGCAGCATCGGTGGCAGGTAACGGTCACGCTGTGTCGGCGTGCCGCCATCGGCAATCGCCGCGGCGAGGTTGTTGTGTACCACCAGGGCGAAGGTCGAGACCAGGCAATGCGCGGCCAGCGTCTCCAGCACCGCCGCGTAGCCGGACACGTCGAGGCCGCTGCCGCCCGCGGCATGCGGCACGCGCAGGCCGCACAGGCCATATTCCGCTGCCGTCGAGAACAGGCTGCGCGGCGCGCCGCCGGCGCTCTGCCACTGCTCGGCCGCGGGCGAGATGACCTCGGCGCCGAAGCGCCGCGCGGCCGCGACCCGGCGGTCCGTCTCGTTGTCGCCGTCGTGCATCAGGGATCTCCTGCGGTGTCGTCGTGTCACGCGCACGCCGCGGTGGGGCGTCGGCAGCGCGGGCGGCTATGCTAACGTGCCGGCCGGTGCGGTGCCGGCCACGGCACTAACGCGGACTTGTTCGATCGATGCACGAATCCCAGGACCTGTGGCGCAGGCACGCCCGCCAATGGCGCCGTGTCGGTCAGCCCCTGCGGCCGACCGCGCAGGACATCGGCCTGCTCGAGCGCGGCGTGCAGGCGTGGCGGGCAGACAGCGGCAGCGAGCGCCTGCGCGCCCTGTTGCTCGGGGTGACGCCCGAGATCGCCACCATGGCGTGGCCGCCGGGCAGCGAGCTGCTGGCGATCGATCGTTCGGCGGCGATGGTCGCCGGGATCTGGCCCGGCGACACGGCGTGGCGGCGGGCGCTGTGCGCGGACTGGCTGCACCTGCCGCTGGCCGCGCGCTCGCGCGACCTGGTCGTCGGTGACGGTGTGTTCAACGTGCTGCCATCGGCCTCGCTGTGGCAGCCGGCGGCACGCGCCATCGCCGGCGTGCTGGCTCCGGGCGGGCGCATCATGATGCGCCTGTTCGTCGCGCCGGCGCGGCGCGAATCGCCGCGCGAGGTGGTGGCCGCGCTGGAGCGTGGCGCGATCGCCAACTTCCACGTCTTCAAATTCCGCCTGGCCATGGCCGTGCAGCCGGACTTCGCCAGCGGCGTGCGCCTGGGAGCGATCTGGCAGGCCTGGCACGAAGGCGTTTCCGATCCGGCCGCGCTCGCCGCGCGCATGGGCTGGCGTGAGGACACCGTCGCCACCATCGAGGCCTACCGCGACCTCGACGCGGCCTTCAGCTTTCCCACGCGCAAGCAGTTGCAGGCGGTGCTGGCGCCGGTGCTCAAGGTCGTGGCGTGCGAGCAGGGCGATTACGACTTCGCCGAGTGCTGTCCCTCCTACACGCTGGTGCCCGCGGCATGAATGGGCAGCACGATCCGGTGAGCAGCATGCGCACCGCCGTCAGCGGCCAGGCGTGGCCGCCAATGCCGGCCGGTCACGGCGCATTGCTGGGCGCGCTGCTGTTCCAGCTCGAGCGCAGCCAGTGGCTGGATGCGAACGAGCTCAGCCGGCGCCAGCTCGGCCAGCTTGCACGCCTGCTCGAGCACGCGCGCCGCAGCGTGCCGTATTACCGCGAGGCGCTGGCCGGCCTTGACCTGGCGCCGGGCGGGGTGCCCGACGCGGACGCATGGCGCGGACTGCCGACCATCGGCCGGCGCACGATCCAGAATGCCGGCGCCGCGCTCGAGAGCGAGCAGGTGCCGGCCGCGCTGGGCGGTACGTTCTACAGCGAGACTTCGGGTTCCACCGGCGAGCCGGTGCGGCTGCGCCGCTGCGGCCTGGAGCGGCTGCTGTGGGAGGCGATGACCCTGCGCGAGCATTACTGGCACGGGCGCGATTTCAGCGCCAAGCTGGCCTCGATCCGGGTCTATTCCGGCGAGCAGGGCGCCGCGCCGGACGGCACGGTGCTGCCGCACTGGGGCGCACCGGCGGCGACGCTGCACCGCACCGGGCCGCTGGCCGCGCTGACGCTGGATGCCGACATCGACACCCAGGTGCGCTGGCTGGCACGCCATGACCCGGATTACCTCATGACCTACCCGAGCAACCTCGGCGCCCTCATCGAGCACGCCGCGACGCACGGCTGGAAGCTGCCGCGCCTGCGCGAGGTGCGCACCCTCGGCGAGACCCTCAGCGATGCGTTGCGGGCACGCTGCACGGAGGTCTGGGGCGTGCCGCTGGTCGACGTCTACAGCTCGCGCGAGCTGGGCTACATTGCGCTGCAGTGTCCGCTCAGCGGGCACTACCACGTGGCCGCCGAAACCCTGCTGGTCGAGGTGCTGGACGACGCCGGGCGGCCCGCCGCCGTCGGCCAGCGTGGCCGCCTGGTGGTGACCCCGCTGCACAACTACGCCGCGCCCCTGCTGCGCTACGAGCTCGGCGACCTGGCCGAGGTCGGGCCGCCGTGCACCTGCGGGCGCGGCCTGCCGACCCTGGCGCGCATCGTCGGGCGTACGCGCAACCTGGTGGTGCTGCCCGACGGCAGCCGCCACTGGCCGCAGGTCGGGTTCGCCGACTACCGCGCGATTGCCCCGGTGCGGCAGTTCCAGTTGGTGCAGCACTCGCTGGCCCTGGTCGAGGTCCGCCTGGTCGTCGAGCGGGCGCTCTCGCCCACTGAGGAACACCGTCTGGCCGGGGTCATTCGGGGTGCGCTGGGCCACCCGTTTGAGCTACGCTTCGATTATCATCGCGACGCATTGCCGCGCGGCCCCGGGGGCAAGTTCGAAGAGTTCGTCTCGCTTCTTCCCGCATGAACGAGAATTGCATTGTTGCAGGGCAATAAATGTAACCGATACATTAGACTACGGACGATATCTGGAGTATTTTGTTGTTGAGGCGGCCGGGTCATACCGCGGGTCACCGCCGCAACGGTTCCGACACGGCGCGCGGGCGATGCGCGCAAGGCGAGGCGACATGAACGACATTACACGCGCCACGGCGGTCGCGGGCCGGCGCCCGTGCCACCGAACGCGGCTCCTGCCCGCACTGCTGCTGGTGCTGGCGAGCGCCGCGGCCGCGGCAGCCGACCTGGAGCAGGCACTGAGCCTGATTGCGAGCGGCAACGCCGACCAGGCCTACCAGATGCTGGCGGCCGAGGAGGACGCGAACTCGGGCGATCCGAACTTCGATTACCTGCTCGGCCTGGCGGCGCTGGACAGCGGTCGCCCCGGCCGCGCGGTATTCGCCCTCGAACGCGTGCTCGCCGTCGAGCCCGGCCATGCCCGTGCCCGTGCCGAGATCGCACGCGCCTACTTCCAGCTCGGCGAGCTCGAAACCGCGCGCGGCGAATTCGAGGCGGTCAAGCAACAGGGCGTGCCGCCGGCGGTGGCCGAGGCGCTGCAGCGATTTCTCTCCGCGATCGACGAGCGTGTCGATGGCAATCGCCGGCAGTTGCGCGCCTACGTCGAGCTCGGCCTGGGTTACGACAGCAACATCAACAGCGCTACCGATCAGCGCAACGTCGCGATCCCGGCTTTCGGCGGTCTCATCTTCCGACTCGACGACGCCGGCGTCGAGGATGCCGACGGCTACGGCTCGGTCGCCGCGGGCTTTACCGGGCGCCACCCGCTGTGGGGTGAGTTCGACGTCGTCGGTGGCGGCAACATCGCCAAGCGTGAGCATTTCAGTGACGACAATTTCGAAACCAGCAGCGTCGACGCGCATGCCGGTATCGGCTACACGCGGGGCCTCGACTCCTTCACCCTCGCGCTGCAGGGCGAGACCTTCCTCGTTGACAACCATTCTTTCCGCAACGCCTACGGCATCGTCGGCGGCTGGAACCGCGAACTGGATGCGCGCACGCGGCTGAGCGCCTTCATGCAGATCTTCGGGCTCGACTACCCGGGCCAGGACATCCGCGACGCCATGCGCTACGTCGGCGGCATCGGCTACTCGCACGCCTTCGAAATGCGCTTCAACCCGGTGGTGTTCGTGAGTGGTTACGGCGGTGTCGAGGACGAGCGCCGCTCCAACGTGCCCCATCTCGGTCACGACCTCTACGGCCTGCGCCTCGGCGGCGAGCTGCGCCTGGCGCCGCGAGTGGCCGCCTTTGCCGGCATGAACATCGAATTCCGCGATTTCGGCGGGCCGGAACCGGCTTTCCAGCGCACCCGCGACGACGAGCGCTACCAGTTCCGGGCCGGGATGAATTACCGCCCCGCGCCCCTGTGGCTCACCACCGCACAGGTCAGTTATGTGAACAATGACTCGAATATCGTGGTCAACGACTACGATCGCGTGGTAGTGGGCTTTACACTTAGACGAGATTTCAACTGAGCCGTGCGCCGGGAGAATCGCCATGCCCAGTAACGCCCCGTTCCGCCGCCGCACCCTGGCCACCCTCGTCGCAGCCGCCTGCGGCACCCTGCCACTCGTCGGCCACGCCGCCGCGCGCGCGGGCCAGGTCGACTTCGCCGTCGGCAACGTTACCGCAACCGGCGGTGACGGCAGCACCCGGGCGCTCGGCAAGGGCGCGAAGATCCAGGTCGGCGACACCATCGACACCAACCAGGGCCGCGCCTGGCTGCGCTTCAAGGACGGCGGCTACATGTCGCTGCAGCCCGGTACCCAGTTCCGGGTCGACGACTACAAATTCGAGGGCGAGGAAGACGGCAGCGAGAAGAGCTTCTTCAGCCTGCTCAAGGGCGGCGTGCGCGCCATCACCGGCATCATCGGCAGCCGCAACCGCGACAGCTACCGCGTCAATACACCGGTCGCGACCATCGGTATCCGCGGCACCGAGTACCTCGCCCAGCTCGGCAACTCGCTGACCGTATCCTGCGGCGAGGGCGTGTGCGTGGTCACCAACGACGCCGGCGAGGTCGTACTGCAGGCCGGGCAGACCGTCTACTTCCAGGATCGCAACTCGCGCGGCGAGCGCGTGACGCGCAAGGTGGTGCTGCCCCCGAATGCCAACGTCGAGCTGTTCACGACCGGCGAGTTCCGTGACGCCGACGGCGATCTCTCCGTCCTGCCCGTGTTCGAGCCGGACGAGGAGCCGCCGGTCGAGGAGGTGCTGTTCTCGGAAGACGTGCCACTGGTTCCGGGCGAGAACGACGCCCTGTTCCTGGCGCTCTCCTACAGCGGTGATGGCGGCGAGTTCGGCGAAATCCAGGCCGCCGACACCCTGCTCGAGAAAGGCGTGCCGAGCGAACAGGTCATCGCGATGCTCGACGGCGACCTGCGCCTGACCGATGCCATGTGGAAGGACGACGCAGAGTCGGAAACCTTCGACAAGTTCCTCGACTTCGGCGGCGAAGGGGGGTTCGCGGATACCGGCACCGACGCCGACAACGTCATCGCCTGGGGCCGCTGGACCGGCGGCTTCGCGCAGAGCAGTTCGTTCCCGGTGCCGTTCGGTGGTTACATCGACCTCGGCGACGGCAACGAGAGCGTGCACTACCTGACCGGTGTGCCTACTCCTGAATCAGATCTCATG
Organism: Gammaproteobacteria bacterium; assembly: GCA_041984235.1. Taxonomy (GTDB): domain Bacteria; phylum Pseudomonadota; class Gammaproteobacteria; genus JBHIYN01. Next base: position 197,094 of record JBHIYN010000002.1, on the reverse strand, counting down.
AATCTCAAGGCGCTGGGCGCGACCGCCACCTACAACCTGATCGGTGCCACCACGCCGACCTTCGGCGACGACGGCTTCGAGGGTTCCATTGATTTCGGCGACGCGGTCGCCGTCAGCGGCCAGCTCAACGCCAACTTCGCGACCAGCAAGGTCAACACCAACCTGTCGCTCGATTTTACGGACAACGACGTCACCATCCAGGCCAATGGCCTGCCGATCCAGTCGGGCAAGGGCGGGGTGTTCACCGGCGCTGGCACCTACGCCACGTCGACCATCGGCTCCGGCCCGTTCAATACGCAGATCAAGGGCTTCTTCGCCGGCGGTGCCGCGACCAAGGCGGGTTACGGCTACGACGTCTACGTGCCGGTTTCCGGCGGTTACACGATCCACGGCGTGGTCGCGTTCAAGCAGGGTGGTGCGCCCAATACCATCACCTTCGACGTTCCCGAGTAGACCGCGGCGGCTGAACGGCATGCCGGAGGTTTGCCGGCAGGCAGCGTGAGCGCCCTGCCGGAGATCGTCCCGGCGCTGCCCGAGGTCGCCTGGCCGACGGTGCCCGGTGCCGGTGCGACCGGCATGCTGGCGCTGCTGTTCGAGCTCGAACGTACGCAGTGGCTGGACCCGGACAGCCTCGCCCGCCATCAGCGCCGCCAGCTCGCACAGGTGCTCGGGCACGCCCGCCGCACCTCGCCCTTCTACGAGGCGTACCTGGCCGGGGTCGATCTCGACGATACGACGCAGGCCTTTGCCGAGCTGCCGACGCTTTCGCGCGCGACCGTGCAGGACGCCGGTGACGCGCTGAGCAGCCGGCAGGTGCCGGCCGATCACGGTGACGTCGTGCACTACGCTTCTTCCGGTTCCACCGGCCGGCCGCTCAGGGTACGCGGAACGCGGCTGAACGACCTGTGGTGGCGCGCGTTGAGCCTGCGCGATCATCTCTGGCAGCAGCGCGACTTCAGCGGCAAGCTCGCCGTCATCCGTACGCGCATCCGTGATCGCACCGCGCCCTCGTGGGGCGCGCCCACCGCGGGGGTGTTCGAAACCGGGCCCTGCGTTTCGCTCAGCAGCGAGCATGGCATCGACGCGCAGGCGCGCCGGCTGGTCGCGGAGAATCCGCATTACCTGCTGACCCAGGCGTCCAATCTAGAGGCCCTGGCCAGGTACTGCGCGGAGCACGGCCTGCGCTGGTCCAAGCTGCGCGAGGTGCGCAGCTACGGTGAGACCCTGCCCGAGGGCCTCCGCGCGTTGTGTCGCGAGGCCTGGGACGTGCCGCTGGTCGACACCTACAGCGCCGCCGAGGTCGGGGTGATCGCCCTGCAGTGTCCCGAGCGCGCGCACTACCACGTGCAGAGCGAGCACCTCGTGGTCGAGATCCTGGACGATGACGACCAGCCCTGCGCGGCGGGCGAAGTCGGTCGCGTGGTGGTCACTGCACTGCATAATTTCGCCATGCCGCTGGTGCGCTACGAGCTGAACGACTACGCCGAGGTCGGCGCGCCCTGTGCCTGTGGCCGTGGATTGCCGGTGCTGAAACGCATCCTCGGGCGCCGTCGCAACATGCTGCGGCTGCCGGATGGCAGCCGCCACTGGCCGAGCTTCCCGGTCAGCGTGTGGGGCGAGGACACGCCAGTACGCCAGGTCCGCCTGGTGCAGGCCGAGCTCGAAGTGATCACGGTGAACCTGGTAGTCACGCGCGCGCTGACGGCAGCCGAGCGCGCCGCCATCGAGACGCGCCTCAGCGAGCGCCTGGGCTGGCCGTTCCGCTACCGTTTCGAGTTCCCCGAGCATCTCGACGCCGGCCCCGGCTATACCGATTTCGTGTGCCTGCTCGATGACGACTGACGACGGGCGACAGCCCGCAGCATGGCAGCCGGAGCGCGTGCTGCAGCTTCTGGGAGCGAACGATCTCGCCGCGGCCGAGCGCGCGGCCTCGGCGCGCGTCAGCGCCGTGCACGACGACGCCGAAGCCTGGTTCCTGCTCGGCACCGCGCGCCAGCGCCTGGGCCGCGAGGACGAGGCGCGCGTCGCCTTCGAGACCGCACGGCGCGTCGATCCGGACGACCCGCGGCCGCGCACGGCGCTGGGCGCCATGCTCGGCGCCGCCGGCCGCCCGGCCGAGGCCCTGGCCGAGTTCGACGCCGCGCTCGCGCGCCGGCCGGACAACCCGCGCCTGCTGGTCAACGCCGGCATCGCGCTGGAGGAGCTGGGCCGCGATGACGAGGCGCTCGCGCGCTACGATCGCGCGCTGGAGATCTTCGCCGGTATGGGCGATGCGCTGCAGAACCGCGCCGCGCTGAACCTCAGGCTGCGGCGCCTGCGCGCGGCCGCGGAGGATGCCGAGCGCCTGGTCGCGCTGTTCCCGGGTCTGGCCGCGGTGCACCTGCTGCGCGCGCAGACCGCGCTCGCCGAGGGCCGCGCACGCGACGCGCTGGCCGACTACAAGCAGGCCTGTGACTTGCAAGCGGATTGCGCCGAAGGCTGGGTCGGACAGGCGGTGACGCGGGCCATACTCGGAGAGCTGGCAGCGGCGCTGGCGGCCGCCGAGCGCGCACGGACGCTCGATGCCGGCGCCGCGGCGCGCTTTCTCGGTCCCGCCGAGGTCGACGCACGCGCCGATGGTGAGCTGTTCGACGTGCGGCGGATCTACCTCGTCGCGGGCTGGGAGCGTCACCAGCGCAACGACTGGCGCGGCTACCGCGAATGGCTGGCCGATTTCGCGCGGCTGGTTACGGCGTCCGCCGGCAGTGCGCAGGCCCTGCGCGATCGCGCCCTGCTCTATGTCGCGCACGTGGTCCCGCTGGACGACGGCGCGCGTGCCGCGCTGACCGCCGACGTCGCGGCCGAGGTGCGACGCAACGCGCACGCCGAGGCCGCGCCGTTCGCGTTCACCCGTAACGCGCGTGAGAAGCTGCGCGTGGGCTACCTGTCGGCGAACTTTCGCGACCACGTCGCGGCGCAGGTCATGCTGCCGCTGCTGCGCGGGCACGACCGCCGGCGCTTCGAGGTCGTCGGTTACGGCCTGCACGCCTACGACGATGCTCCTGCCGGACAGCTCGCGGCGGCCTGCGACGTGTTCCAGAACCTGGGCGAGCTGAGCGATGCCGAGGCCGCCGCGCGCATCCACGGCGACGACATCGACGTGCTGGTCGACCTCAGCGGTTACCAGGAGCACGGCCGCGCCGAGATCGCGGCGATGCGTCCGGCGCCGGTGCAGGTGAGCTATATCGGTTTCCCCGGCAGCCTGGGCGCCGGGATCTGCGATTACCGCATCACCGACCGCGTTGCCTCGCCGCTTCCCGACCCGGCTTTCAGCGAAGCCCTGATTCGCCTGCCGTACGCGCACATCCTGTGCGACGGCGGCCTGGCGGTGGCCGATCCGGCCGACGAGCGCGCCGCGCATGGCCTGCCGTCGGACGCCTTCGTGTTCGCCTGCCACAACAACCCGGCGAAGATCGAGCCGGGGGTGTTCGCCCTGTGGATGCGCATCCTGGCTGCGGTGCCACGCGGCGTGCTGTGGTTGCTGGACGGCGGCGCAGACAACCAGCGCAACCTGCGCGCGGCAGCCGCACAGGCAGGGATCGCGCCGGCCCGGCTGTGCTTTGCGCCGCGCATCGAGGCCGCGGCCTATCGCAGCCGCCTGCGCCATGCCGACCTGTGGCTGGACACCACCGTCTACGGCGCGCACGTCACCGCCAACGACGTGCTGCTGGCCGGGCTGCCGATGGTGACCCGCTGCGGGGCGAGCTGGGCCGGCCGCATCGGCGCCAGCCAGGCGAGCGCCGCCGGTCTCGGCGAGCTGATGGCCGGCGACGACGAGGCCTACGTCGCACTGGCCACGGCGCTGGCCCATGACGGCGAGCGCTTGCGCACCATGGCGACGCGGCTGGCCACGCGCCGCGCGCCACTGTTCGACACCGCGGCCCGCGTCGCCGACTACGAGCGCGCGCTGCTCGCGGCCTGGGAGCGCCGCCGTGAGGGACTCGAGCCGTCCGCCATCGACCTCTGAGTCCGCGCCTCAGCGATAGTCCGGACGCAGGGAATTGCGGTAGCGCTGGACTTCGAGATAGCGCTCGCGCGGCAGCACGGTGCGCTCGTAGACCCAGCCACTGGAAGCGTCCACGCCCTTGTAATAGCGCTCACGGTTGTCGCCGCCGTGCCTGAGACTGACGCCCGGCAGCTGGCCGGCACTGAGCATGGCGTGGAAGCGCGTGCCCTGAAAGGGCAGCATGATGGTCGAGTCGACGGAGTTGCGCAGCGGGCGGCCGAGATGATCCTCGCCGACTACCGGGTTGCCGACGACGAACTCGACCAGCTCGGTGGTTGCCGCGAGATCGACCTCGTCTTCCCACGGGTAGATCATGGTGAAGGCGTCGACCGCAATGCCGAGGCGGTTGGCGATGCGCACCGCCTCGAAGTGCTCCTCGACCCGCTGGCGCTTGCCGTTGCGCTTGTTGATCAGGTCCAGCGAACGCTGCGAGCCGGTCTCGATGCCGATGCCGACCCGGCGGCCGCCGGTGTCGGCAAACGGTCCGAGCAGGTTCTCGCCGTGCTTGACGATCAGGTAGGCATGCGTGAACGCGCGCCACGCACTGTAGCCATGGTGCGCCACGCGCGCCGCCAGGCGCGCCGTCTGGCGCGGATTGAGCAGGCCGACGTCGTCGAAGAACATCACCGCGTAGCGCTCGCGTCCCAGCGCGCGGTGAGCGTGGGCCATGGTCGCGAGGTCACGGTCGATCATCTCGGCCGGGAAGAAGCGCGTGCGCTCGCCACCGGCTTCGCAGAAATTGCAGGTGAACGGGCAGCCGAGCGCGGTCACGGTATGGAAGGCGGGCAGGCCGGCGATCTCGTAGCGGTAGCGCGACATCAGATCCAGCGGACGCGTCGGCGGCATGGTGATGCGCGCCAGGTTCTCCTGGTGCGAGAGCACGCGCGCCGGGCCGCGTGCCGGCAGGCCGGCCTCGAGCACGTCGAGCAGGGGCTGCCAGCCGTCGTGCGGCACCACGTAGTCGCAGGCGGCCTCGGCCACGACCTCGTCCAGGTAGTAGCGCGCGTGGCTGCCGCCGAGCATGATCTTCGCCGCCGGGTTGACCGCGCGCGTCGCCTCGATCACCCAGCCGGCGTACTCGGCCTGCGGCGTCATGACCGACAGCGCGACCAGGTCGTGACCCTGGAGCACGGCGTCGTCGAAAGCGCGGTCGGCGACCACGCGGCCGTCCTCGACCACGATCATGTGGCAGTCGGCGAGGCAACGCGGCTCGCGCCGCACACCGTCTTCGGGGGTCGCGACGTAGAGCACCACCAGCGTCGACGGGTAGTCGTGATGGTCCAGCCACGCCTGCAGGTAGTGCGGCGCGAGCTGCTGGTAGACGAACTCGCCCTGCAGGAAGGGGTCGGGCGGCTTGACGAACAGGGTGCGCGGTTTCATGAGGCGAGCCTCGCCGGGTCTGCCGACGCGGCCTGCTCCAGGGCGCCGGTGAAGAAGTCGTTGTAGGCGGCGACGACGCCGTCGCCGAGCTCGAGCAGGCTGTGCTTGTTAGCGGCCAGCAGCGCGCGTGCTGAATCGCGCGCCGGTCCCGCATGCGCGAGCTCGCAGGCGCGCGCGGCGTAGTCGTCGGCGCCGCGTGCGATCGCCGCGTCGAAGCCGAGCAGGTCGCAGAGTGCTGCGGTGACCCGCCCGCGCATGAACGCGCCGCGCTCGGTAACCAGCGGCGTTTCTGCCCAGATCGCCTCGAAGCTGGTGATGCCGCCGGAGAAATGAAGGGTGTCCAGCACCACGTCGGCATGCGCGAACAGGGCGTAGAAGGCCGCGGCCGACTGGCCGGGCAGGAAGCGAATGCGCTCTGCCGCCGCGCCCAGCCGCGCGGCGAAGCGCGCGCCGAGCTTGTCGCGCCAGGCGACGTTCGAACTGATCAGCACGATCACCGCCGCGTCGTCGCGCGCCAGGATGGCGCCGAGATAGGCATCGAAGTCGGGATGCAGCTTGAACAGGCTCTGTGGACACAGGTAGATGCGCTCAGCCGCGGCGAAGCCGAGCTCGCTGCGCGACAGTGTCGCTGCCGGCGGCGCACCCGGATCCTCGTAAGCGACCGGCCAGCTCGCCAGCTCGACCAGCTGCTCGCGGTAATGCGCGGCCGCGTCCGGCGGCTCCAGCAGTCGTGAAGAAATGAAGCAGTCCATGGTCGGCAGGCCGGTCGTCACCGGGTGGCCCCAACCCACCGACTGCACCGGCGCGAAGCGCTCGGCGGCGAGCCAGAAGGTGGTCGGCTCCATGCCGACGTCGGGGAAGAAGATGACGTCGGCGTCCAGCGCGTGCAGGGCCGCGCGCGCGGCGTCGTGGTCGTTGGGCACCGCGAGCGCGTGGTCGGCGGCGGCCCGCAGGCGTGCCGTCATGGCGTCGTCGTGCTCACCCACCGAGAGCAGCGCGAGCTCGTAGTCAGCGCGCGGCAGGCGTTCGAGCAGCGGCGCGTAGAGGCGGCCTATGGTGTGTTGCTTGAAATGCGCGGAGACCACGGCGACGCGCGGGCGGCGCGCGGCGCGTACCACCGGCGGTGCCACCGGCGGGGTCCAGGCGTGCGCGACGATGTCACCGAAGCGGCTCACCAGCGGGCGGTCGTCGAGGCCGTGGTAGGCGAAGAAGAAGGTCGGTGCACCCAGCATCACGGCCGGATTGTCGAGGCTCAGGTCGGCGCCGGCGATGTGCGCCAGATCGGCCTCGATGCGCTCGCGATGCGCTGCGATCTCGGTAGCGTCGGCGCAGAAGATCGGACGCAGCAGGGCCAGCCGCAGCAGCGTGGCGGTATCGGCCTCGCGTTCCAGTGCCATGCGATGAAAGCGCAGCGCGGCCTCGAAATCGTCGGCGTTCTGGCGCAGCCGACCGAGGTTGATACAGCACTCGGCATCCTGCGGGTCGAGCTGCAGGGCCTGGGATAGGCAACGCTCCGCGGCGTCGTTGTCACCGTCGGCGAAATGCATGAGGCCGAGGTTCTTCCACGCCGCGCCCCACTGCGGGCGCAGCTTCACCGTCTGCTCGAAGCACAGCCTCGCGTCGGCGCGCTGGCCGGTGCGCATCAGCAATCGGCCAAGGTTGTAGGCGGCATCGGCGTGGCCGGGATGGCGCCCCAGCAGATCGCGATACTGGGCTTCGGCGGCCTTCGCGTCGCCGCAGCGTTCGAGCACCAGCGCGTGGGTGTTGAGATAGTCGGGAACGTCGGCGGCCAGCGCCAGGCAGGCGCGGCTCGCGGTCAGCGCCGCGGGCGGGTCGCCACCCTCGAGCAGGCTGGCTGCGAGCAGGTGCCAGAGGTCAGCGGCGCCGTCGTCGGCCTTCAGGGCCAGCCGGCAATGTCTTGCCGCCGCGGCGAACTCGCCGGCGGCAAACCTGTCCGCCGCGCGCCGCGCATGGGTGGCGGCTGTGGGCTTTCTGGCTGTTTTTCGGCGCGCTTTTCGCGACATGTAACCTTCCCGGAACGATGACCGGGAGGGTTACAGCAAGGAGCGTTCCAACTTCGCCGCGCGGTGCGCGCCGGCCGTTCATGGGGTCAGGCGCGGTCGGCGCAGTCCTGGATGCTGAGGCTGTCGCGGAAGCGCTTGAAGTTGCGCACGTAGCCCTCGGCAGACGCGGTCAGCCCTGCAATCTGTGCCTCGGTGAGCTGGCGTACGACCTTGCCGGGCGCGCCGACGACCAGGCTGCCGTCCGGGATCTCCTTGCCTTCGGTAATCAGTGCGCCGGCCCCGACCAGGCAGTTGCGGCCGATCTTCGCGCCGTTCAGGATCACCGCGTTGATACCGATGAGGGTGTTGTCGCCGATCGTGCAGCCGTGCAGCATGACCTTGTGGCCGATGGTGCAGTTGCGGCCGATGGTCAGCGGAAAGCCCGGATCGGTATGCAGCACGGACAGGTCCTGCACGTTCGAGCCCTCGCCGACGGTGATCAGGTCGTTGTCGCCGCGCAGCACCGCGCCGAACCAGATGCTGGCGTCCTGTTCCAGGCGCACGCTGCCGATGACGCTGGCACTGGCGGCGATGAAATGATCGCCGGCGGCGACCACGCGGCGGTCTTCGAGTTGGTAGATCAAGGCAGGCTCCCTCAAGTGGCGGCTGAGCGCGCGACCATACCAAAATCCGCCGCCCGCGCGGGCGGCGGGGTGGCCATGGCGCACGTGCCGCGCTGCCGCTAGCATGGCGGCCATGAGCACCGCCGGCTTCACGCTGTTCGATACCGCCATCGGCCGCTGCGGGCTGGCCTGGCGCGGTGCGGCGCTGGCCGGCGTGCAGCTGCCCGAAGCGACGCCGGCGGCGACCCTGGCACGGCTGGTCGAGCGCTTTCCCGCGCACGAGCAGGTCGCGCCGCGCGGCCGCATGCGCGAGCTGAGCGCGGCGATCGTCGCCAGCCTCGACGGGCGCCGCCGTGATCTCGGCCGTTTCGAGCTCGACCTGACCGGGATCAGCGAATTCCGCCGACGTGTCTACGCCGCGGCGCGCGCCATTCCGCGCGGCGAGACGCTGAGCTACGGCGAGTTGGCCCGCCGGCTCGGCGCGCCGCGCGCGGCGCGCGCGGTCGGCCAGGCGCTGGGCGCCAACCCGTGGCCGATCGTGGTGCCGTGCCACCGCGTGCTCGCCGCGGGCGGCGCGGCCGGCGGCTTCAGCGCGGCGGGCGGGGTCACGGCCAAGCTGCGCATGCTGCGTATCGAGGGCGCCGCGGGCGACCACGCGCACGGCTTCGAGTACGAGCCGGACGAGGCGGTGCGCGTGCTGCGCGCGGCCGATCCCGCCCTGGCGCGCCTGATCGACGCGGTCGGCCCGCCGCAACTGGAGCTGCGCCACACCGCGAGCGTGTTCAGCGCGCTGGCGCGCGCGATCGTCTACCAGCAGTTGAGCGGGCGTGCCGCGGCGACCATCTTCGGGCGTGTGCGCGATATTTTTCCGGGCCGCCGCCTGACCGCGCACGGCCTGCTCGCCGCGGACGAGAGCGAGCTGCGCGCCGCCGGCCTGTCGCGCAACAAGGTGCTGGCGCTGAAAGACCTCGCCGGCCGCACCGTCTCCGGCGAGCTGCCGGGGCTGGCGCGGCTCAGGCGCATGGACGACGAAGCCGTGATCGAGGCGCTGACCGCGGTGCGCGGGATCGGTCGCTGGACGGTCGAGATGATGCTCATGTTCCGCCTCGGCCGGGCCGACGTGCTCGCGGTCGACGACCTTGGCCTGCGCCAGGGACATGCGCGCATGCTCGGCCGCGACGGTGAGACGGATCGCGGTGCGCTCGCCGCCTACGCCGAGCGCTGGCGGCCGTATCGCAGCGTCGCGAGCTGGTACCTGTGGCGCGCCGTGGAGCTTGCCCGGCAGGCCTGAGCCGTGTCGGTCCGGCCGCGTCCGGCCGCAATCGCGTGCACAGCTTGGCAGGAGTGGCGCGCGGTGCTTGCGCATGGCGGCACGTTGACCGACCATCGTGCGATTGATCGAACGCGGGAAGAGAACATGTCGGGTACGGACGTCATGCGGTGGGGCCGGATCGGAGTCCTGATGATGAGCGGCATCATCGGCACAGGCCTGTGTGCTGCCGGGGCCCCGGCCGACGAGGCGGTCCTGCTGCAGAGTCCGGGTTACGCCGCGCCGCAGGACCTGGATGCCTGGCGCGCGCAGCATCAACTGCTTCCGGGCCTGGAACCCTACCCGCCGGCCCCCCCCGGAACGCCCAACCCCGATCGCGGCTTGTGGCATTTCGGCGGTGGCAGCAGGACGTCCTACGCGCCGCCGCGCATGTCGCTGCCGTTCGCCGAATGGCTGAAGACCCAGACCGCGCAGCGGCCGCAGGTCGACGCGCAGGCGCGCCGCGTGCTCGAAGCGCGCTTCGACCTGAGCTGCCGTTCACGCCCCGGCGTGACCATGAGCCGCAGCAAGGCGCAGCCGATCGGCCCGACCGCACGCCTGCCGCAGGGGGTGGCGAGCTGGGAGGCGTACGCGGCGCTGCCGGCCGAGGCAATCCGGGAGGGTGACGCCTTTCCCTACAAGCCGCTCGACCATCCGCTGCATTCGACGGCGCACATGGTGTTTCCGGAGCAGTGGACGAGCGTGCACCCCGAGCACGAGCGCTTCGACGTCGGCTTCGACATTCCCGATTGCTTCCTGCCGGAGTTTCCGCCGCCGCTGTATCTCAGCAATCACCTCGAGCTGGGTGACGTCACCCGCGGGGTCGAGATCACCTACGCCAACTACTTCGAAATGTTCGACGGGCTGATCACCCCGGAGCAGATGGAGGGCCTGCGCCTGCTGGTGACGCCCTTCCAGACCACCTGGTTCAACGTCACCCATCACCGCGTCACGGAGCAGCCGTCGCAGGGCGTCGCCTGCTTCTCCTGCCACGTCAACGGGCACACCAACGGCGCCATCGAGCTGGCGCCCGACGGGCGCCCCAACTACGCGCGCCTGCGCATGGACACGCCGACCATGCGCGGCAACTACGCGCAGCTGGTGCTGTCATCCAAGCGCTCGGTGCGCTCCATGGATCACTTTGCCGAGATCGAGGAGTACTTCGACGGCGATCCGGCCATGATGGCCGCCATCGGCGGGCGTACCCTGCAGCGCGCGCAGACCAATCGCATGGGCGACTTCAACGCCATCATCGATTTCCCGCCGGCGCCCAAGCTCGACGCCCTCAACCGCCTGATCCCGGAGCTCGCCAGCGAGGCGGAGCTGCGTGGCGAGAAGCTGTTCAACGGCAAGGCGCTGTGCGCCAGCTGCCACCCGCCGGCGCAGCAGTTCACCGACAACGCCATGCACGATCTCAAGCTCGAGCGCTTCTACGCGGGGCGTCCGGAGGGGCCGATCAAGACCTTCCCGCTGCGTGGTATCAAGGACTCGCCGCCGTACATGCACGACGGTCGCGCACTGACGCTGGAAGACACGGTGCTGCTGTTCGACATCATCCTCGGCACGCGGCTGAGCGCGGCGGAGAAGGCCGACCTGGTGGCTTACATGCGCGCGCTGTAAGGCGCGCGCCGCGATCGACGCGCCGCACAGGGCGGCAGGATCGAAGGGGAGATTCGACATGGATACACCGAGGCTGCGCTTCGGCGCCTTCTTCGCACCGCATACGCCGCCCGAGGAGCATCCCGCGCTGGCGCTGGAAGAAGACATGGACCGCATTGTCTGGGTGGAGAAGCTCGGCTACGAGGAAGCCTGGATCGGCGAACATCACTCCGGCGGCTGGGAGATTACCAGCTCCCCGGAGCTGTTCATCGCCGCGGTCAGCCAGCGCACGCAGAAGATTCGCCTCGGCACCGGGGTCTCTTCGCTGCCCTATCACAACCTCCTCACGCTCGCCGACCGCATCCGCCAGATCGACTACCACAGCAAGGGCCGCGCCATGTTCGGCGTCGGTCCCGGCTCGCTGCCATCCGATTCCTACATGCAGGGTCTGGACACAGCGAAAGCGCGCGACCAGATGGACGAAGCCATCGGTCCGCTGGTCAGGCTGCTCAGGGGCGAGAAGGTGACGGCGAAGAGCGACTGGTTCGACCTGCGCGAGGCGCAACTGCAGTTCCTCTCGTACGACGATCGCGGCGTCGAGATCGCGGTTGCCAGCCAGGTCTCACCGACCGGTGCGACCGCGGCGGGCAAGCACGGCCTCAGCCTGCTCTCGATCGGCGCGACCTCGACCGGTGGCTTCAACGCGCTCGGCTCGAACTGGGCGATTGCCGAGGACACCGCGCGCGAGCACGGCCAGGTCATGGACCGCAGCGGCTGGCGCCTGGTCGGGCCGGTGCACATTGCCGAGACGCGTGAGCAGGCCCGCGAGAACGTGAAATTCGGTCTCGCGCGCTGGCTCGACTACATGACCCAGGTGGCGGCGCTGCCACTAGCGCCGCCGCCCGGCGTGGACCCGGTCGATCACATGATCTCGACCGGCTTCGCCGTGATCGGAACGCCGGATGATTTCGTCGCCCAGATCGAACGTCTGCAGGAGCAGTCCGGCGGATTCGGTTGCTTCCTGTGTATGGATCACCACTGGGCGGACTGGGCGCAGACCCGGCGCTCCTACGAGCTCATTGCGCGTTACGCGATTCCGCGCATCAACCAGCTCAATCGCAACCGCTTCGCCTCGGAGAAATGGCTGCGCGACAACAACCCGCAGTTCAAGGGCGAGCTGACCGCCGCGGTGCGCGCAAAGATGGAGGAGCATGCCCGCCGCAAGGGTGACGGGCAGCTCTCACCGGAGCTGGTCGCCCATTTCGCTAGCGCGGAGAAAGCCGGCTGAAGCGGCGCCAGGCGCCTGCGCTCCTGCCGGGCCGGACTCAGGCGCCGCCCTCGGTTTCGATCCGCAGCACGCGGCCGCAATGCTTGCAGTGCACGGCATCGTTGTCGTGCCGGACCAGGCCGCAGTCGGGGCATTCGTAACGCACTTTCTCCGGCCGGAAGATGGTCTGGATCAGGCGCAGGAACAACGAGATCCCGAAGATCATGATGAGCACGGCCAGCACCCGGCCGCTGGTGCCGATCAGCGTGATGTCGCCGAAGCCGGTGGTGGTCAGGGTGGTGACGGTGAAATACAGGGCATCGACGTAATTCTCGATCGCCGGGTTGCGGCCGATCTGCAGCACGTAGACCAGTGCGGTCATGACGAAGATGAACACCAGCAGGTTGACGACGCTGAAGATGATGTCTTCGTGCAGGCGCACGAAGCGCGAGTGTTCGCGCAGCGTGCGAATGATGTGGTAGGAGCGCAGCAGGCGCATCGCGCGCAGCACGCGCAGGAAGGCAAAGTTCTCGGTCAGCGTCGGCGCCAGCAACGACAGGATCACGATCAGATCGGCCAGCCCGATCGGATTGAACAGGTCGCGCAGCCGCTGCGGACTCGCGTAGAGGCGCGCAGCAAACTCGACCAGGTAGAACACGCCAATAGCGACCTCGATCGAATGCAGGTCGTCGACGTGGTGGAAGAACGAGGCGACGACGAAGTACACGATGCACAGCACGTCGAGGACCAGCAACACCCAGCGAAAGCGCTGCGCGCGGCGGTCCAGGCCGTGGTAGAGGCGCACCAGCGTGGTGTGCAGCGTGGTGCGGGGAGCTTGCGTCGGTGGCGTTGCGGCACTCACTCCTGTTGCCCTCGCTGACTCAATCCAGGTGCACGTTGACGCGGCGGTTCTGCCGTCCTTTCTTCTCGACCTTGCCGATGCGCACCGCGCCGATCTCGCCGGTGCGCGCGACATGGGTGCCCCCGCACGGCTGCAGGTCGACGCCGGCGACCTCGATCAGCCGTACCTGGCCCTGGCCGAGCGGCGGTTTTACCGACATCGTGCGCACCAGGTCCATGTTGTCCTGCATCTGTGCGTCACTGATCCAGCGATGACCGACCGCGTGATCGGCACGGATCAGCGCGTTGAGGGCGGCCTCCAGCGCGGGCTTGTCCACGCTCTCGCTCATGTCGAAGTCGAGCCGGCCCTTGTCCTGGGTGATCGAGCCGCCGGTGACGTCGTGCGGGATCAGCGCGCACAGCAGGTGCAGGCAGGTATGCGTGCGCATGTGGCGATAGCGATAGTCCCAGTCAATGGCAGCCTCCACCTGCGTGCCCGGGGCTGGCAGCGTGGCGTCGGCGGCGGGCAGGTGGAGGATGTCCCCGTTGTCGGCGCGGCGCGTGTCGACGATGGCGACGCGGGTACCGTCGCTCGCCGTCAACGCGCCGATGTCACCGGGCTGACCGCCACCCTCGGGGTAGAACACGGTGCGGTCGAGGACGATGCCGGCGGCATCGGCGACGAGCACGGTGGCCGTGCAGGTGCGCAGGTAGGCGTCGTCGCGGAACAGTGTCTCGGTCATCGCGACGCGCTCACAGCGCCGGCCGCCGCGTGTGCCAGTCGGTGAGGGCCTCGTAGGCGGCCGCGGCGCGGATGATCGCGGCCTCGTCGCCGTGCCGGCCGATGAACTGCATCGCGGTCGGCAGGCGGTCGCCGGTGAAGCCGTTGGGCAGCGTGATGCTGGGGTGGCCGGAGAAATTGGTCGGCGCCGAGTAGCGCACCAGCGGGGCGACGTCGGCATCGGCCATCACCGCCTGTGGATCGGGCTGCGGACCGGCCGGCGCCGGCATCGCCGGGCAGACGATGACGTCAAGGCCGGCGAGCTGCTCGTCGAGCAGCGCGCGGGTCGCCTGGCGCTGGCGCGTCGCGCGCGCATAATCGACCGCGCTGACCCGCGTGCCATGTTCGAGCAGGGCGCGGAAGGCGGGACCGTACTCGTCGGCGTGCCGCGGGTAGAAGTCCTTGTGGCCGATGACGGCGTCGACCGCGCAGACATCCAGCCAGTGTTCGGCGGCGTCGGCGAGCTCCGGCGCGTTGAGCTCGACCACGGTCGCACCGGCGTCGCTCATGAGATCGAGGGCGGTGAACACGGCCTGCGACATCTGCGCGTCGGTATCGGTGGTGCAATAGCCGCGATCGACGCCTATCCGCAGTCCGGCGCAACCGGCGCCGAGCGCCGCCGCGTAGTCGCCCGGCGGGTCGGTGCGGGTCGCCGCGTCGCGCGGATCGCGCCCTTCCAGCACCGCCAGCATGACCGCGGCGTCCGCCACCGAGCGGGTCATCGGCCCGATGTGATCGAGGGTATCGGCGAGCGGAAACACGCCGTAACGGCTGACCTTGCCGAAAGTCGGCTTGATTCCGACCACGCCGCAGGCGGCGGACGGAAAACGGATCGAGCCGCCGGTATCGGTGCCCAGGCAGCCGAAGCACAGCGACGCCGCCGTCGCCGCACCGGAACCGGAGGAGGAGACGCCGGCCCAGTGATCGAGCCGCCAGGGATTGTGCGGCGGTTCGAACTGCGGATGGTAGCCGTACAGCGCGAACTCGGTCAGGGCCAGCTTGCCCAGCGTCACCGCGCCGGCAGCGTTGAGCTTCTCGACCACCGCGGCGTCGTAGCCGGGAACGAACTCGCGCAGTATCGGTGATGCGCAGGTGGTCGGGATGCCGGCGGTGTTGACCAGGTCCTTGAGCGCGATCGGAATGCCATGCAGGGGGCCGCGATATTCGCCGGCGGCGATTTCCTGCTCGGCCGCGCGCGCCTGCTCACGCGCGAGATCCGCCGTGACCAGCAGGTAGGCGCCGACGCGGCCGTCGATGGCCTCGATGCGCGCGAGCATGGCGTCGGTCAGTTCGAGCGGCGAGATTTCGCGGCGCTCGATCAGGGGCGCGACTTCGGCCATGGTCGCGGTGGTCAGCTCGGCGAGCGTCGTCATGCAGGTATCCTCCGGGGCGGGGTGTGGATCAGGGGCTGATTGGGGCAGGCAGGCGGAACCAGTACCACCAGATGTTGGAATCGTCGTACACCGTCGGGCTGTAGCGCTGGTCCTCGGCCAAAAACTGGCAGGATTCGATCTCGCCGCGGCGGATCATGCGCTCCAGCACGACCCTGATCTCCTGCGCGGAGACGCTCACGCCGGCGCTCTCCGCGCGGCCGAGCAGCTCCGCGCTGAGCCGTTCGAAATTGACATAGCCGCGACCGACGCGCTCGATGATCCAGTCGCGTACCAGCATACCGTGCGTTCAGCCGCCGAGGACCGCGTCGATCTCGGCGTCGGTCGGGAAACGTCCGACCTGCTTCTTGGAGAAGGCCAGGCGGCCGTCTACGGTGATGTCGAACACGCCGCCACCCCCTTCGGTCAGGACCACCTCGTGCTCACCCTGCGCCAGCAACCGATCCCTCGCACGGAGGGCTTTCGGCTCGTAGTTTCACATCACGCAGTATTCGATCTCGATCTTCATGGCGTGAACCCCGCTATTGCCTGCCCGACATTCTAACCGTGCGTCAGGCCGGTGCCAGGCGCAGGCGCAGCGCGTTGAGCAGGCTGATGACGCTGAACTGCCGCACGCGCTCGCGATCGCCGGGCAGGCGCACACGCTCGATCACCGCACCCTCTGCATCGGCGATGCCGAGGAAGGTCTGGCCGGCGGCACCGCCTTCGCCGAGATCGTGCGCGCCGGTGGTCGACAGGCCGATGTCGGCACCGAACACGCGGCGCACCGACTCCGCCAGGTGCTTGGCCGCCTCCGGGGTGCCGAGCATGTCGTGGGGTACGCCGAGCACGCTCTCGCGCACCTGCCCCGAGACCGCGACGATGCTGCCGCGAAACACCTCGCCGCGCGGATCCAGTGCCGACAGGCGGACCGCGGCGATGCCGCCGCTGGTGACCTCGACCAGGGCGACCGAGAGCCCGCGTTCGCGCAGGGCATCCAGTACCACCGATTCCATGGTCTGCTCGTCGATGCCGAACACGGTATCGCCGAGCACGGCGCGCACGCGCTGCTCTTCCTCCTCGATGAGGCGCTCGACGTCGGCCTCGGCATCGCCCTTGGCGGTGATGCGGACCTTGAGTCCCTCGATGCCGCTGGCGAGAAAGGCCAGGGTCGGGTTGCCGCGCTGGTCGAGCTCCTCGATGTGTGGCGCGAGCAGCTCGGCCAGGCGTGATTCGCTGTGCCCCCAGGTGCGCAGCACGCGGCTGCGGATGACGGCCTTGAGGCCGGC
Organism: Gammaproteobacteria bacterium; assembly: GCA_041984235.1. Taxonomy (GTDB): domain Bacteria; phylum Pseudomonadota; class Gammaproteobacteria; genus JBHIYN01. Next base: position 180,588 of record JBHIYN010000002.1, on the reverse strand, counting down.
ACGGCGGATCAGGTCCGGCAGGATCGTGCCGTGCATCATCTGGTGCATCTCGTAGGGTACGCCGGGCACCGCGTAGATGACCTTGCCGTCGACCGGGCACACCAGTCCGGGCGCGGTGCCGGGCTGCTCGGGGATCGCGCTGGCGCCGGCCGGGATCTGCGCCTGGCGCAGGTTGTTGTCCGGCATGGTGCGCCCGCGCGACTCGAAGATGTGCCGGATGTGATCGGCGATCTCCTGGTGGAACTCGAGCGCTACGCCCATTACCTCGGCGATCGCTTCGCGCGTGATGTCGTCCTGCGTCGGGCCCAGGCCGCCGCAGCAGATGACCGCGTCGGAGCGCTGCAGCGCCTGGCGCAGGGTGGCGACGATGCGCGCGTGATTGTCTCCGACCTTGGTCTGGTAGAGTGAGTCGATACCGTTCATGGCGAGCTGCTCGCCGATCCAGGACGAATTGGTGTCGATGATCTGGCCGAGCAGCAGCTCGGTGCCGATGGCGACCACTTCGCAGCGCATCTCGCGGGTATCCTCTGGTATGGCGAACGTTCCGGGCATCGAGTGTAGCCGCAATCGTCGCTTCGGGGGCCGCGTACGGACGATGCTGGCGTGCGCCGGCCGGCATGCGGCCATGGCGCGCGCCGGGCTGGTCCTACTCGTCGCCGGCGTCGCCGTGGTGGCCGCGGCCGAGCCTTTCGAGCACGCCTGGCGGGTCGCCGACGTGGCGCGCGCTGGAGGCGAGGAGGTGGTGCTCGGCACGGCTGACGGGCGTGAGCTGGCACGGCTGCAGACGGCACAGATGCGCCGCCTGTACGCGGTCGAGCAGGCCATCGAGGAGGTCGCCGAGAGTGATGCCGAGCTGGTCGTGGTCACGGGCGATGCGCCCAATGCCTTCGCCGCGGTCGGCGAACGCGGTGAGCGGGTCGTCGGCGTCAACCTCGCCATGCTCGAGGTGGTCGGCGAGGACATGCATGCAGCGGCGGCTCTGCTCGGGCACGAGCTGGCTCATCTCAAGCTCGACCACGGCGCCAGCAACGCGCGCACACGACGTTCCGGCAGTGCGCTCGGCGCCATCGGCGGCATCGTCCTCGGCGGTCTGGGCGTGCCCGCCGCCCACACCCTCAGCGGCCTCACGGTGCGCGCCGTGCAGAGCGGCTACAGTCGCGACAACGAGCGGGAGGCGGACTACCTGGGCGTGATCTGGGCGATCGAGGCCGGCTTCGAGGCCGAGGGCGCGGTGCGTCTCCACGAGTCCCTGGCAAGGCAGGCCGGTACTGCGCGCAGTGCCTTCCTGTCTTCGCACCCCTCCGGGCCGGAGCGGATCAGGACACTGCGGGCGCTGGCGCAGCGCCTCGATCGCGGCGCACCCTGAGGCGCCGCGAGTTGTGCGAACCACGTCACGGCGACACTTCACTATCGCGCAGTGCCGTGCGAGGGTGCGCACGCCATCCATACTCCCGGAATACGCCATGACACCGAAATGCCACCCTGCACGCCTCGTGCTGGCCGTCCTGCTGTGCCTCGCGAGCGGCGCCGCCGGCGCCGCCCTGGTCGAGGACCAACGCGGCCTGAGCGCGGGCGCCGGAGTCAGCGGCGGCGTCAGCGGGACCGCCGCGCAGTCGTTCCGCCCGGCCGCGGACAACCTCGCCGGCGTCGACGTCTACCTGTACAACGTGGCTGCCCTCATTGCGGGCGGCGGCGGCGCGCTCGACTACACGGCCGACGTGAGCTTCGCGCTCTACGCGGCCGATGACATCGAGGACTTCGGCTACGCCGGGGGTGCGGTGCTCGCCACCGATACCTTCTTTCTCGATACCGGCACCAGCCGCACGGGTTGGGCGGAGTTTCGCTTCGGCCCGGTGCCGGTGACGCCGGAGAGCTTCTACGTGCTCGAGTTCAGCACCGACAACGGCGTGTTCGGGGCCGCTTCGTCCAGCACCTACGATCGCGGCCAGTGGCTCGAGTTCGGGCTGGGGCGCGATTACTTCGACCTGCATTTCGTGAGCTATTTCGACAACGCCTTCACGGTCCCGTTACCGCCGGCAGCGTGGCTGCTGACCTCGGCCATGCTGCTGCTCGCCGCGCGCGGGCGGCGCACATCGCGCTGAGCGGCGGCCGCGGCGACGCGGACGCCGCGATGGGCTAAAGTCCGAGGCCGGGGTCGGTAGACGCCCCGACAAGCAACCGCAGGGGACAGGGCATGCGTTTCACCATCGTCGGTGCCGGCGCGCTCGGCACCATACTCGGTGCGCACCTGATCGACGCCGGGCATGCCGTGCGCCTGATCGCGCGCGGCGAGCGCGCGGCGTGGCTCGCGCGCAACGGCCTGCGCGTCTACGGCCTGCGCGAGTTCGCGCTGCCCTGCACCCCTTCCGAGACACTGGACCCGGCACAGGACGACGGCGTGCTGGTCTACGCGGTGAAGACCTACCACATGGAGCAGGCGCTGGCCGGCGCCGCCGGCATCACGCCACGCGCGGTGCTCTCGCTGGCCAACGGCGTGCTCAAGAACGAACAGCTCGCAGCGCAGTTCGGGCGCGAGCGCGTGGTCGGCTGCATGGCCAATTTCAGCGGCGAGCTGGTCGCCGATGGCACCGTGCTGTTCACGCGCAACGTGTGCGTGCACCTCGGCGGCCCCGATCCCGCCAGCGGCGAGATCGTGGACGCCTTCAATCGTGCCGGCATCGTCAGCGCGCTGAGTGCGGACATCGCCGCGGTCGAGTGGTCCAAGTTCGTCGGCTGGGTGGCGCTGTTCGCACTCAGCGTGATCGCGCGTTCGACCACCGGGGTGTGCCTCTCCGAGGCGCGATTCGCGGCGCTCGGCGCGCGCATCATCCGCGAGACCGCCGCGCTGGCCGCGGCACGCGGCGTCACGCTGGCCGACGTCTCGCCGATGCCGGTGGCGAGCATCGCCACCCTGCCGCCGGAGCAGGCCGCGGCGCGCGTCGCCGAGGTCGGCCGCGACATGCTCGCCAAGGCGCCCAATCACCGCATGTCGTCGCTGCAGGACCTGGAGGCCGGGCGCCGGCTGGAGGTTCACGAGACCCTCGGCTACGCGGTCAGCGAGGCCGCCCGGGCGGGACTGGAAGCTCCCGTGCTGGGGCTGTGTTACGAGATCTGCGCCGCGCTCGACGCCCTGCCGCGCTAGCGTGCCCGCGGCGCGGGTGGGGGGGGGCGGCATGGCCGTGGGTGTGAGCCGCGCCCGTCCGCGCCCCGTAGAATAGGCGCCCGCGCCGGCCGCGCAGACCGCACAGGAGAGCCCCGCCATGCCCAGTTACGCCGCCCCCGTCGAGGACACCCGATTCATCCTGAACGAGGTCCTGCGCATTGCCGACTACGGCGACCTGCCCGGTTTCGAAGAGGCGACGCCGGATCTCGTCGGTGCCATCCTCGAGGAGGGCGCGAAGTTCGTCGAAGAGGTGCTGCAGCCGCTCAACCAGTCCGGCGACGAGCAGGGCTGCACGCGCCACGACGACGGCAGCGTCACCACCCCGGACGGCTTTGCCGACGCCTATCGCCAGTTCTGCGAAGCCGGCTGGCTGGGTCTCGCACAGCCGACCGAGTTCGGCGGCCAGGGTCTGCCGCACGTCATCGCCAACGCCTTCGAGGAATTCCTGATCTCGGCCAACATGGCGTTTGCCATGTATCCCGGCCTGACCCTGGGCGCGATGGCCGCGATCCGCGCGGTCGGCTCGCCCGAGCAGCAGGCGCGCTACCTGCCGAAGATGGTCGAGGGCAGCTGGTGCGGCACCATGAACCTGACCGAGCCGCACTGCGGTACCGATCTCGGCCTGCTGCGCACGAAGGCCGAGCCGCAGGCTGACGGCAGCTATCGCGTCACCGGCACCAAGATCTTCATCTCCGCCGGCGAGCACGACATGGCCGAGAACATCATTCACCTGGTGCTCGCGAAGATGCCCGATTCGCCCGACTCGGTGCGCGGCATCTCGCTGTTCATCGTGCCCAAGTTCCTGGTCAACGAGGACGGCTCGCTGGGTGAACGCAACGCCGTCACCTGCGGTTCGATCGAGAAGAAGATGGGCATACACGGCAATGCCACCTGCGTACTCAACTACGACGGCGCCACCGGCTACCTCATCGGCGAGAAGGAGAAGGGGCTGCGCGCGATGTTCATCATGATGAACGCGGCGCGCCTGGGCGTGGGCCTGCAGGGGCTGTCGATCTCGGAGGTCGCGACCCAGAACGCCGCCGCCTATGCCCGCGACCGCATCCAGGGCCGGGCGCTGAGCGGTCCCAAGAACGCCGACGGCAAGGCCGACCCGATCATCGTGCACCCCGACGTCAGGCGCATGCTGATGAACGCGCGGGCCTTCAACGAGGGTGCCCGCGCGCTCGCGCTGTGGGGTGCGCTGCAGGTCGATCTCACCCATCGCGCAGCGGACGAGGCGGCGCGCGAGCAGGCCGATGACCTGATCGGCCTGCTGACCCCGGTGATCAAGGCCTACTTCACCGACAAGGGCTACGAGAACGCGACCAACGCCCAGCAGTGCTTCGGCGGCCATGGCTACATCCGCGAATGGGGCATGGAGCAGTTCGTGCGCGACGCGCGCATCGCCATGATCTACGAGGGCACCAACGGCATCCAGGCGCTCGACCTGGTCGGGCGCAAGCTGCCGGCCAGGGGCGGCAAGGCGCTGCGCACCTACCTGGGCATTGTCGGCGGGTTCGTCAAGGAGCACGCCGACGACGAGACGCTGGGCCCGCTGGTGGCGAAGCTGGGCGAAGCACTCGCAGACCTGCAGGGCGCCACCACCTGGCTGATGAGCAACGCCATGACCCGGCCCGACAATGCCGGCGCCGGCTCGGTGCCCTACCTGCACCTGATGGCGCTGGTCATGTTCGGGCACATGTGGGGCCAGATTGCGAAAGCGGCGCTGGCCGGACTGGCGCGCGGGGACGGCGACGCCGGGTTCTACGAGAACAAGCTGATCACGGCGCGCTACTTCTTCTCGCACATGCTGCCCGAGACGGCGGTGCAGCGCGCGCGCGTCGAAGCCGGTGCCGACAACGTCATGGCGCTCGCGGCCGAGGCGTTCTGAGCAGGCCGCGCGCGGCACGCCGGCCGGGTCATGGCAGTGGACGACATGAAGCAGTTCTGGAGTGAAGGCATCCGGGGCCTGAGTCCCTACGTGCCCGGCGAGCAGCCGCGCGACGGCTCGGTGATCAAGCTCAACACCAACGAGAACCCCTACCCGCCGTCGCCGCAGGCGCTCGCGGCCCTGCGCGAGGCGGCCAATGCCGACCTGCGCCTGTACCCGGATCCGGAGGGGCTGGCACTGCGCCGTGTCATCGCCGCACGCCACGCGCTGGAGCCCGACAACGTGTTTCTCGGCAACGGCTCGGACGAAGTCCTGGCGCATGCCTTCCTCGGCCTGCTGCGGCGCCCGCGCCCGCTGCTGTTCCCGGACGTGACCTACAGCTTCTACCCGGTCTACTGCAGCCTCTACGGCATCGACTATCACACGGTGCCGCTGGGCGACGATCTCGCGATCCGGGTCGACCACTACCTGCGGCCGGCGGGTGGCGTGGTCGTCGCCAACCCCAACGCACCGACCGGCCTCGCGCTGCCGCTCGCGGCGCTGCGCCGACTGCTCGCCGGTCAGCCTGATGCGGTGGTGCTGGTCGACGAGGCCTACGTCGATTTCGGCGCCGAGAGTGCGGTGTCCCTGGTGCGCGAGTTCCGCAACCTGCTGGTGGTGCAGACGCTGTCGAAATCCCGATCGCTGGCGGGCCTGCGGGTCGGTATCGCGATCGGCGACGCCGACCTGATCGCGGCGCTCAACACGGTCAAGGGCTGCTTCAACTCCTACCCCCTGGACCGCCTCGCTCTGGCCGGGGCACAGGCCGCGCTGGAGGACGAGGCGTACTTCGAGAGCACGCGCGACCGCATCGTGCGCTCGCGCGAGCGGCTCAGCACCGAGCTGCGCGCAATGGGCTTCGAGGTGCTGCCGTCCAGCGCCAATTTCGTGTTCGCCCGCCACCCGGCGCACGCCGCGGCCGCACTCCGTGACGGGCTGCGTGAGCGCGCTATTCTCGTGCGCCACTTCACGCAGCCGCGCATCGCCGATTACCTGCGTATCACCGTGGGCGACGAACAGGCCTGTGCCAGCCTGCTCGCAGCGCTCGCCGAGTTGACCGCGCCGGCCGGCGCGTGACGGCGTCGGAGGTTGCTGCCCGCGCGTTAGAATCACGCCATCGCCATACGATCGCCGCCGCATGACCAGCAATCGACCCGTTCGCCGCCTCCGCCTGACGCTGTGCGTCCTCGCCCTGCTGCTGATGGCGGGCGCGGCTGCGGCGACGCCGGTCCTGAACGGCACCTGGCAGCTCGACGAGGAGGCCTCCGACGACGTCGCCGAGGCCGGGCGTGCCTACGCCGCGGCGCTCAACGAGGCGCGCCGCGCCGCCAAGGGCAAGCAGTTCGACGACAACAAGCCGACCAGCAACAACCGTTTCCAGGCGCAGGCCGACGCGGCGCTGGAGATGATCCGCGAGGATGCGCGCTCCGACGACTGGTATGCCGATCCCGACGTCGTCGCCATCGCCGACGCCCGCAGCATCAAGATCTACGTGTCGCGGCGGATCGCGATTCTCTATGACGGGGAGCACCGCCGCCTGCTGACCATCAATCCGTCGGGACGCGCATTCTCCGTACGCGGGACCGAGATTACCGACGACGATTTCGGACGCTCGCTGTCCTACATCGAGGACCAGGCGATGGTGATCGAGACCACGCTGCACGTCGGCGGCAAGCTGGTCGAGCGCTACGAGCTCGACGGCGGCGAGGATCGTCTGCGCATGACGATTGGCTACCGCCAGCGTGCGTCCTCGCCGGAGCTGCAGCTGGAGCGTTTCTACCGGCGCGCCGAGTAAGCGGCTCAGGCCGCGGGCGTGCCGTCCTGCGGCGCGCTGCCGGCGAGGATGAGGTTGACCACCGCGGCGCTGGCATGCAGCGCCACGAGCAGCAGCAGGGCGCGGGTGGCGCCGTCGTGCAGGGCGATGGCAAGCCTCGCCAGCGCCGGGTCGGGCGGCGCTGCGCCGGCCAGCGCGAGGCCGCCGGGCAGCATCACGGCAGCGCCGCCGGCGAGGTGGGCGAGCAGCCCCAGGGCGCAGGCCGCGAAGACCAGCACGTAGAGACTGCGATGCGCGGTCAGCACGGCCGTGCGGTGCCACCGGCTGAGCGGATAGGCCGCCGCCGGGTTGGGATTGGTGAGGCGCCAGGCGAGCCGCGCGAGCATGAGCGCCAGCAGTCCCGTGCCGACGCTGGCGTGAAACGCCACGTGCAGCGCACGCTCGGCGTTCTTTGGCGGTACGTCCAGACCGCTGATGCCGATGTAGAGCGTGGCGACCAGCGCGACGCTGCTCCAGTGCAGCACGCGCGCCACCAGGCCGTAGGCGTGAGGTGAATTGCGCAGCAGCATGGGGGAGGCCGGTGCGCTCAGAGCCTGACGCAACGTCCTTCGAAGCCGGCGATGACGCATTCGAAGCCGGCCGGGCAGTCCTGAGTGACCATGCAGCTCGCACCCGTTTCGCGGCCCGGCAGGTGCTCCTCCAGCAGCGCGTCCGGATCGCCCAGCCAGGCCTTGGCACGCTCGCGACGCTCACCGGTGACGGTCTGCGGTGCGGCGCCGGGCGGTACCTCGGCTTGCTGCGGCGCGCCGTCCTGGCGCCCGTAGCAGACCCCCCGCGCGCGCTTCTCGCGCTTGATGCAGGTGCCGCCCGGGCCGCAGTCGGCGTCGCTGTCGCAGGCCGCGGCCGGCGTGGCCAGACCGAGCAGAAGGCAGAGCAGAAAGGCGACGCGGGCGTTCATGAGCGGCATCATAAACAGCGCGCGGGTCCGGTACCTAGTCCCGCGCGCGGCTCACAGCGGAGATCGTCGTGGACACAAGCAGGATCGGGTGGGGGCGCTGCCGCCGGCAATGCCCGGCGCGTGCGCCCGGGAGCGGCGCCGGGCCGGCGCCGGCATGATGGCCGCTCCCGGCCGCGCCTGGCTCGCGCTGGCAGACGCGGTGCTGGTCGTCCACGTCCTGTTCGTGCTGTTCGTCGTCCTCGGGCTGGTCCTGATCGTGGTCGGCGCGGCGCGTGGCTGGCGCTGGGTGCGCGGGCGCCGCTTCCGCGTGCTGCACCTGGCGGCGATTGGCATCGTCGCCGTGCAGGCCTGGGTGGGGGCGGTGTGTCCGCTGACCACGCTGGAGGCGATGGCGCGCCGGCAAGCCGGCGCGTCCGGCTACGAAGCCGGCTTCATCGCCCACTGGCTGCACGCCTTGCTCTACTGGCAGGCGCCGCCGTGGGTGTTCGTCGCCGCCTATACCGCCTTCGGTCTGCTGGTAGCCGGGTGCTGGTTCGCCGTGCCGCCGGGGCCGCGCGGGCAGCGCGCCCCGTGAGCGCTTCTCCCGCGGCGCGCGGTGGCTCGTTGTAAACTGGAAACGGTGGCGCGAACGGCGCCACGCCCGGACGCCGCAGCGGAGACGAGCATGGGAACCGTGACCCCGATCAACCGATCCCGTTTCGACGTCGGCGACGTCGTCGTGCACCGCCGTTTCGGCTATCGCGGCGTCGTCTTCGACGTCGACCCGGTGTTCAATGGCAGCGACGAGTGGTACGAAGCGGTCGCCAAGTCGCGCCCGCCGAAGGAGCGGCCCTGGTACCACGTGCTGGTGCACGGCCAGGCACACACCACCTACGTTGCCGAGCGCCACCTTGCCGCCGAGTGCCCGGCCGCGCCGATCGAGCACCCGTTGCTCGGCGAGTTGTTTGCCGCCTTCGAGGACGGCCGTTACCGGCGCGGACTGCGGGTCAACTGAGCGCGCCCCGGCGCGGCCCGCGCAGGCGGACCGGGTCGCGCATTGCGCCCGCCTTCGCCGCACTGCAATAATCGAGGCGTGTACCGCTTCCGCTCCCAGCGCCCGTGAGTCCGGGCGACGTTCATCGTTTCCTGTTCGACGGGCTGCCGGTGCGCGGTGCGGTGGTGCGGCTGACCGACTGCTGGCGCGAGGCGCTGCTGCGCCGTGCCGAGGCGGGCGCCTTCCCCGCGCCGGTACGCGTGCTGCTGGGCGAGATGGCGGCGGCAGGCATGCTGATGCAGTCCAGCATCAAGTTCGACGGCGCGCTGGTGCTGCAGCTTCACGGCGACGGCCCGGTGCGCCTGGCGGTCGCCGAGGTGCGGTCCAACCTGCGCTTTCGCGCCACCGCGACGGTGGTCGACACGGTGGCCGCCGACGCCTCGCTGCAGGACCTGGTCAACGTCGCCGGCCAGGGCCGCTGCGCGATCACGCTGGACCCGGCGGACCGGCCGGAGGGCACGCTGCCCTACCAGGGGGTGGTGCCGCTGCACGGCGATCGGCGCGAGCCGCTGGGCGCGCTGGCCGAGGTCATCGAGCATTACATGCTGCAGTCCGAGCAGCTCGACACCCGCCTGCTGCTCGCGGCAGACGACGAGGTCGCGGCGGGCCTGCTGGTGCAGCGCATGCCCATCTCCGGCGCCGGCAACCTCGGCGGCGGCGACGACGAGGACCATATCGGCCGCAACGAGGACTTCAACCGTATCGCCATGCTGGCCGGCACCCTGACCCGTGCCGAGCTGCTGCATCTCGACATCGATACCCTGCTGCACCGGCTGTTCTGGGAGGAGAAGCTGACCCGCTTCTCGCCGCTGGAGGCCGGCTTCGACTGCACCTGCAACGCCGAGCGCGTGCGACGCATGCTGCTCGGACTCGGGCGCGAGGAGCTCGAGAGCATCATCGACGAGCGCGCACTGGTCGAGGTCGGCTGTGATTTCTGCGGCCGCCAGTATCGCTTCGATGCGGTCGACGTGGCCGAGCTCTTCACCCCGCTGCGCGACCAGCCGGGCACGCCCGATACGCTGCATTGAGCGAGCTGATGGCTGCCGTCGTCGACCGGGCCAGGATCCTGGCCGCCCTGGTGCTGGCGGCGTGCTGTGCGGCGGCACTCGCCGCGGAGCAGGCGCCGCAGTTCGATCGCTACATCGCGATCGAGCCGGAAACGGTGGCGCCGGGCAAGGTCGCCGGGCTCATCCGCAACATCGGCACGACCACCGTGCGCAACGTGGTGCTGCGCGTGCGCCACCGCTGGAGCTGGGCGGGGGGCAGCTACCGGCATACCGACGAAACCATCGTGTCGCAGCTCGTGCTGCCGGGTGACCCGGCGGGCTTTGCCGCCGTCCACATCCCGCCTGCGCACGTGCCCCCCGACGCGCGCTACGACAACGACATCGCGGTCATCGAGCTCAGCCAGATCCGCCTCGCGCCCGAATGAGGTCCGCCGTGCACTCCCGGCGCTCGCCATCCTGATTTAAGCTTGTCCCTTCGCCTGCATGGAGTTCCGCCGATGACGGCCGCCGCACCTGGCCCCACTTCGCACAGCTTCGTCTCGCAGCGCCTGCGCCTGCGCTACGTCGACTGGGGCAATCCCGATGCGCCGCCGCTGGTGCTGGTGCACGGCGGGCGCGATCACTGCCGCAACTGGGACTGGGTGGCGCAGGCGCTGCGCGACGACTGGCACGTCATCGCGCCGGACCTGCGCGGCCACGGCGACAGCCAGTGGCTGACCGACGGCAATTACGAGATGGCCGGCTACGTCTACGACCTGGCGCAGCTCATCCACCAGCAGGACCTGGCGCCGGTCACGCTCATCGGCCACTCGCTGGGCGGCAACATCTCGCTGCGCTATACCGGGCTCTACCCCGACAAGGTGCGCGCGCTGGTCGCGATCGAGGGCCTCGGGCTGCCGCCGAAGATGATGGAGGAGCGGCGCCGCAAGCCGTTCGACGAGCGCCTGCGCGAGTGGATCGACGAGAAGCGCACACTGGCCGCGCGTCTGCCGCGCCGCTACGAGTCCATCGAGGATGCCTTCCATCGCATGCAGGAGGAGAACAAGCATCTCTCGCCCGAGCAGGCGCGCCATCTCACCGTGCACGGCGTCAACCAGAACGAGGATGGCACCTACTCGTGGAAGTTCGACAACTACGTGCGTGCCTTCCCGGCCTACGACATGCCGGCCGGCGCGGTCGAGGAGCTGTGGAGCCGCATCACCTGTCCGACCCTGCTCGTGCTGGGCGAGGAGTCGTGGGCCTCCAACCCGGAGGAGGATGGCCGCATCGCGCACTTCCGCAACGCGCGCGTGGCCTCGTTCGCCGACGCCGGGCACTGGGTGCATCACGACCGGCTCGACGCTTTCCTCGAGACCACGCGCGCCTTCATCGCCCGCTGAGAGAGCGGCCCGAACGACGGAGAATAGCCATGTCCGACCTGGAGACTTTTCGCGCCGAGACCCGCGAATGGCTGGAAACGAACTGCCCGCCCTCGATGCGCACACCGATGCCGGAGGAGGAGCGCGTGTGGGGCGGCCGCAACCCGAGCTACGTCAACCCGGACAGCAGGCTGTGGCTGGAACGCATGGGCGAGCGCGGCTGGACCGTGCCGACGTGGCCGAAAGCCTATGGTGGTGGCGGCCTCTCGCGCGAGGAGGCGGAGGTGCTGCAGCAGGAGATGTCGCGCCTGAAATGCCGCCCGCCGCTGTTCAGCTTCGGCATCAGCATGCTCGGCCCGGTACTGCTCAAGTACGGCACCGAGGCACAGAAGCAGCAGCACCTGCCGGCCATTGCGCGCGGCGAGATCCGCTGGTGCCAGGGTTACAGCGAGCCGGGCGCCGGGTCGGATCTCGCCGGGCTGAAGACGCGCGCGGAGGACAAGGGCGATCACTGGCTGGTCAACGGCCAGAAGATCTGGACCTCCTACGCCAACTTTGCCGACTGGATCTTCTGCCTGGTGCGCACCGACACGTCGGTCAAGCACGCTGGCATCAGCTTCCTGCTGTTCGACATGGCGAGCGAGGGCGTGGAGACGCGTCCGATCCGGCTGATCAGCGGCGCCTCGGTGTTCTGCGAGACGTTCTTCACCGACGTGCGCGTGCCCAAGGACAACCTGGTCGGTGAGCTCAATGCCGGCTGGACCATCGCCAAGGAGCTGCTGCAGCACGAGCGCGGCATGATCTCCCAGATCGGGCGCACGCTGGGCGGCGGCGTGCCGTCGGTGGACGTGGTGGCGCGCAAGTACCTCGGTGACGAGGCCGGGCGCATTGCCGATCCGGCACTGCGCGACGCGGTCGCGCGCCATGTCATGAACGATCGCGCGTTTGCCCTGACCATTCGCCGCGCCAACGAGGAGTCGGAGGCCGGCACCGCCTCGGGCGGGGTATCGTCGATGTTCAAGTACTACGGCACCGAGCAGAACAAGGCCAAGTTCGAGCTCATCCTGAAATGCGTCGGCAGCCAGGCGCTGGGCTGGGACGGCGACGGTTTCGAGCCGGAGGAGATCGCGATGTGCCGTACCTGGCTGCGCTCCAAGGGCAATTCGATCGAGGGCGGGACCTCCGAGATCCAGCTCAACGTCATTGCCAAGCGCGTGCTTGGTCTGCCGGACTAGGAGCGCGCACCGTGAGCATGACCCTGAACGAAGAGCAGACCATCCTCAAGCGCGGCGCCGCGGAGTTCTTCCGTGAACGCATGCCGGTCAGCGCACTGCGCGCCCTGCGTGACAACGACGACGCCGACGGTTTCGATCGCGCGGCGTGGGCCGAGATGGCCGACATGGGCTGGGCCGGGATCCTGGTGCCGGAGGCCTACGGCGGTGCCGATTTCGGCTACAAGGGCCTCGGCCAGGTGCTGGAGGAGTCCGGCCGTACGCTGGCCGCCTCGCCGCTGCTGGCCAGCGCCCTGGTCGGCGCGCCGCTCATCGCCGCGCTCGGCAACGACGCGCAGAAGGAGGCCCTGCTCGGACCGCTAGCAGCGGGCGAGTGCCTGCTCGCGCTGGCGCTGGAGGAGGGGCCGCGTCACGCGCCGGAGACGATCGGCACGAGGGCGCACCATGCCGGCAGCGGCTGGGTACTGAACGGGTCCAAGCGATTCGTGCTCGACGGGCACGTCGCCGACCGGCTGATCGTCGTCGCGCGCAGCGCCGGCGATGTCGACGACCGCGACGGCATCAGCCTGTTCCTGGTCCCCGCCGACGCGCAGGGGCTCGCGCTTACGCGCACGCGCATGGTCGACTCGCGCAATGCCGCCAACGTCAGCCTGGATGGCGTCGAGGTGGGCGAGGAGGCCTTGCTGGGCGAAGCAGGCGCGGGCTTCGACGCGCTGGAGCGCGTGCTCGACGGCGCCCGTGCGGGAGTCGCCGCGGAGATGGTCGGCGGCGGACTGGAAGCCTTCGAGCGCACCATGGCCTACCTCAGGATGCGCGAGCAGTTCGACGTGCCGATCGGATCGTTCCAGGCGCTCAAGCACCGCGCCGCGCTGATGTTCTGCGAGCTCGAGCTGGCCAGGTCCGCGGTCATTGCCGCGCTCGACGCCCTCGACGCCGGGCGCGACGACCTCGCCGCGCTGGCCAGCCTGGCCAAGGCCAAGGCCTGTGACATGCTCGAGCTGGTTACGGCGGAGGCGGTGCAGATGCACGGCGGTATCGGCATGACCGACGACGAGGAGATCGGCCTGTTTCTCAAGCGCGCCCGCATACAGCAGCAGATCTTCGGCGACGCCGTCTATCACCGCGATCGCTATGCCACGCTGCAGGGCTTCTAGGCCGCCGGCATGAACGAGTACCGGGTCACCCTCGGCGAGGGCGCAGCCCGGCGCGAGATCACCGTCACCGCCGCGACCGCTGCCGCGGCGCGGGCGCGCGCCGAGGAGGAGACCGGCGAGGACGTGGTGGCGCTGCGCTTCGTGCGCGCGATCGGGGTCAGCTGCCGGGTGCGCGCCTGAAAAAGGGGATATGCCACTTTTGCAAGTGCATCTATTGCGGCGACGCAACGGCCGCAATAGATGCACTTGCAAAAGTGGCATGTCCCCTTTTTCGCGGTAAGCTCCGAACGTGTGATTGAACTAGGGAGGTCTCGATCATGGCCCGTATCACCGCATTGCCCTTCGCGCAGGTCCCCGCGCCGCTGCGGGACATCATGCACGCTTACGACGACGAGCTCGGTGGCTCCGAGTTCGTGCAGATCTTCGCCCACGCACCGGAGGTGTACAAATCGTTCATCGACTACTACTTCAAGCTGGTGCTGGAGACGCGTGGCGCGGTCACCGGGCAGATCACCGAGCTCGCACGCATGATGGTGGCGCACAAGAACGACTGCTTTCTCTGACTGAGCGCGCGCCTTGCGGTCGCAAGGCACGAAGGGCTCACCGAAGAGAAAATCGCCGCTGTTCCCGATTACCGCAACAGCGAGCTGTTCACCGACCAGGAGAAGGCAGCCATCCACTATGCCGAGGTACTTGCCGGCGATCACGGCAGCGCATCCGACGCGTTGTTCGACGAGCTCCGCGAGCATTTCAGTGAAGCGGAGATCATCGATCTCGGCATGCGCATCATGACCTTTGTCGGCTACGGACGCCTGATCCGCGTGCTCGATCTCGAGATCGGCAAGACCTGCCCGGTGCCGGCCCCGTCCTGACCCCGCGTCCGGAGCGCCCGCTCAGGCGCGACCGCCGTCCGTGACCGCGTCGCCGATGCGGATGTGGCCGCCCTGCAGCACGCGCGCGGTGATGCCGCCGTGCCCGCGCATGGCGTTGTAGCCGCCGGCACCGAGTGTGCGCTCCATGCGCGAGCAGGGGTGGCAGGGGCCGGTCGCTTCCAGGAGTACGGCTCCGATCTGCAGTCGCCGGCCCCTGAGTGCGAGCAGGTTGATGCCGGCCACGACCACGTTGCGGCGTAGCAGCGCCGGGTCGACGGCCGTACGGCCGCAGAGCGCCGCGATCACCGCCAGGTGCTCGTATTGCAACAGGGTGACGTGGCGCTTGCCGCTGCGTCCGGCGTAGCGATCGCCGATGATGCCGGCGCTGCTGTCGAGCGCCAGCGTTGCCGGTGTCTCCATCGCCGCGCCTCGTTGCGGACGCAATCCGACCCAGATGACCCGCCCGCGTTGCGGTATCGTATCGAGCAGCTCACCGAGGCTGGCTGCCGGCCCCGGCCTGTCATCCATTCCGTCTCATCCGCGAAGTCCCGCCATGTATGCCCTGTTGCTGACGTTCTTTCTGCTCGCGCTCACCGTCTCTTTCCTGTGTTCGCTGTGGGAGGCGGTGCTGCTCAGCATCACGCCGTCCTATGCCCAGATCAAGCAGCGCGAGGGCTCCCGCATCGGCCATCATCTGCGCGATTTCAAGGACAACGTCGATCGCCCGCTGGCCGCGATCCTGAGCCTGAACACCATCGCGCACACGGTGGGCGCCGTCGGCGTCGGCAACCAGGCCACCGTGATCTGGGCGCAGAGCCATCCGCTGGTCACCGGCGTGGCGGTGCCGGTGGTCATGACGCTGGCCATACTCGTGCTCTCGGAGCTCATCCCCAAGACGCTGGGCGCCAACTACTGGCGCGAGCTGGTGCCGTTCACGGTCGCCTCGCTGCGCCTGACCATCGCCCTGCTGGCGCCGCTGGTGTGGTTCGCGCAGTTCATTACGCGGGCGCTCAAGAAAGACAAGTCCAAGAGTATCTTCTCGCGCAACGACTTCCTCGCGCTGGCGGAGATCGGTGCGCAGCACGGGGTGTTCGAACAACTCGAATCGCAGATCATCGCCAACCTGCTGCGCTTCAGCAGCGTGCGTGCGGCCGACATCATGACCCCGCGCACGGTGGTCAAGACCGCCTCCGAGGCCTGCCCGATCAAGGATTTTCTCGACGCTAACCGCGATATTCGTTTCACCCGCATCCCGGTCTACGAGGCCGACTCCAAGGACCAGATCACCGGTTACGTGCGCAAGGACGAGATGATGGCCCGTCTGATCGCCGGCCGCGGTGCCGATCCGGTGCGCGTCATCCGGCGCGAGATCCTGGTCATCGACGAGATCCTTCCGCTCTCCGACCTGTTCGGGCGTTTCCTCGAGCGGCGCGAGTCCATCGCGTTGGTGGTGGACGGTTTCGGCGGCATGGCCGGTATCGTGACCATGGAGGACATCGTCGAGACCCTGCTGGGTCTCGAGATTGTCGACGAGCTCGACGCCACCGTCGACATGCAGGCGCTGGCGCGCCAGAGCTGGCAGCAACGCGCGCGCCGCCTCGGACTGCTCGACGACCAGGTCACCCCGGCCGGCAAGACCGGTGCCGCACCCGATGACTGACCCCGGTACCCGCGCACTGGCCGGGGTAATGATGCTCGGCGTCGCGTGGGCTTTCTACCGTGCCGATCCCCGCTCGGCGACGAGTCGGTCACTGGTCCTCGCGATGGCCATGGGCGGACTCGCGACGCTCGCCAACGACACCCTCATCGCGTTGCTGGAACGCGGGCCGTTGCCGTGGTGGGCCCGAGCACTGGTGATACCGGAGGTGCTCGCGTTCTGCGCCGTGTTCGAATGGGTGCAGCGCGTACGCCGCACCATTCCCGCCGGGCAGCTACGCACCCGCTTCGGCGATGGCGTGCTGCGCGTGGCGCAGGGGCTGGCCGTGCTCTATGGCATCAACGGCATGCTGTGCCCGGTATTGCGTATACGCGACTTCTTCGGCGGGCTGGCCGGGCCGGCGCTGTGGACCACCGAGGTCATGGCGCTGTTCGTCGCTCCGATCTCCATTGCGCTGCTGCTGTGGATGCTATCGGTGGTGCTGTGCCTGAACCGCCGGCCGGCACCGGCCGAGCGCGTGCGCCTGGTCGCTTTCCTGGTCGGCATCCCGGTGATCGCGGCGAGCATCGTGCTGCCGCCTGCGTTGGCGCCGACGGTGACGGTCATCGGCGTCGCGATCATCCTGGCCGGTGCGTTGCGTCATGCCGAGCTGCGCGGGCGCCAGGGCCAGTTCATGAGCCGTTTCCTGTCGCCGCAGGTCGCCGCGCTGGTCAATCGCGAGGGGTTGCACGCGGCGATGCGTGAGGAACGCCGCGAAGTCTCGGTGGTATGCGTCGACCTGCGCGGCTTCACCGCGTATGCCGCGACCCACGGCTCCGACGACGTCATCGCCCTGCTGCGCCGCTACTACGATGCCGTCGGCGCGGTGGCGCTCGAGCACGAAGGCACCATCAAGGACTATGCCGGCGACGGCGTGCTGGTGCTGGTCGGTGCGCCGGTCGCGACGGCCGATCACGCGGCGCGCGCGGTGGCGCTGGCGCGCGGCGTGATGGTGGCGGTTGCACCGGTCATTGCGGACCTCCCACTGGGTTGCGGGATCGGGGTCGCCAGCGGCCCGGTCACGCTCGGCATCGTCGGCGGGGAGGGGCCGCTCGAGTATGCCGCGGTGGGCTCGGCGGTCAACCTCGCCGCACGTCTTTGCGAGCAGGCGGCGGCGGGCGAGATCCTGGTTGCCGGCGACACCGTAGCCGCACTCGACGAGGCGGCGCGCGCCGCCGCCAGCGCGCGTGACGCGCTCACCCTGAAAGGCTTCGCCGCGCCGGTCGCGGCCTTTTCCGTGCTGGCCGGCCCGGCCTAGCGCCGCCGTGCCGGCGCTTTTTTCGACGCCTTCCTGCGGGTCTTCTTCTTTGCCGCGGCGCGCCGCGGCGGCGCGAACGCGTCG
The DNA here is from genome assembly GCA_041984235.1 of Gammaproteobacteria bacterium. Taxonomy (GTDB): domain Bacteria; phylum Pseudomonadota; class Gammaproteobacteria; genus JBHIYN01. The sequence continues at coordinate 163,069 of JBHIYN010000002.1, read as the reverse complement.
ACCAGGCGTTCCCTGGGGTACTCGGCGCCGGCAACGTGCTCCAGCGTCGACAGGCGTACCATCTGGTAGGTGCGGATACGGAAGGCCGGGTCGCAGGACATGCGGATGTAGAGGTCCTTGTGCGAGACGCCGTAGTCCTCCTCCAGCCATTGCATGAGGTTGTCGGTGGCATCGTAGATGGCGTGCTCGAACGGCCGGTTGATGCCGATGGCGACCAGCGAGTCCGGCTTCTCGATGCGCACGCACGGCAGTCGCTTTCTCTTCACCACCGTGCACGAGAGCTGCACCGTGGCGCGGGTCTCGTCGGCGATGCCGGTGAACTCGGTATCGCCCTGGCCGCCGTGCACGTCGCCGATGTAGAGCAGGCCGCCGTCGTTGTAGCTGTTGAGGTAGATGGTGTGCCCGGCGCGGATGTCGCGGCAGTCGATGTTGCCGCCGAACGGGCCCTGGCCCAGCACCGAGGTGAACACCTCGCGCTCGGGCGCGGTGGCCAGCGTGCCGATGAACGGCTCCAGCTCCCAGGTCAGGTTGTCGGAGTACTTGCCGTAGCCGTCGCGGGTGTGCCCGCTCGGCCCCGGCAGGTGCTCGATGACCTGTACATGACCGTCGGCGCAGTCGGCGTAGCGCAGGGAGTCGCCCAGCGGTCCCATGCGCGGCAGGATGCCGGAGAAGCCGTAGCGCCAGGGATCGATCCAGTCGATGTGCACGGCCAGTACGTCGCCGGCTTTGCAGCCTTCGACGTAGATCGGGCCGACCACCGGGTTGAACAGCCCCGGCGTATGCTTTGCCAGGTCGGCGAAGTGGCGTCCCTCGAAGCCCATGACCTTCGGGTGGTCGCTGTCGTCGGCGATCATGCCCGACAGGGCGTCGTCGGTCTCGACCTGGAAAGCCTCACCGGGCCTGACCCGCAGGCACGGCCGGTCGCGATTGTCGAAGGCGTACTTCTGGACCTTGCGGCGCTTGATCTTCTTCATCGTGGATCCCCCCCTGGTAACGCCTGCGAGTATAGCCGTGCCCGCTGACGCCAGGACGCGCGGGGAACGCGGGCCCGGGAGGCTCTAGAATGGGTGCGCACCCAGCGAGCACCGCACCCCATGTGGCACTACACCGGCCAGTCACGCCCACCGTTCGCCGATCCGCCAGGTCCCGGCCAGGAGTCGGTGTGGGATTATCCGCGCCCGCCGCGCGTGGAAGGCTGCGCGCGAACGGTCGAGGTCCGCGACGGGGACGAACCGCTCGCGCTCTCGAGCCGCGCCCTGCGCGTGCTGGAAACGGCGGCGCCGCCAACCGTCTACCTGCCTGCGGAGGATGTCGCGCTCGAACGCCTGGAAGCCTGCGCGGGTTCGTCTTTCTGTGAATGGAAGGGTGAAGCGCGTTATTTCGCCCTCGCCGGCGGCGGCGAGGCGGTGGCCTGGCACTATCCGCGGCCATCGCCCGAGTACGCCATGCTGCGCGGTCACCTCGCCTTCTATCCCGGCCGCGTGACCTGTCTGCTCGACGGCGAGCCGGTGCGGCCACAGGCCGGCGGTTTCTACGGTGGCTGGATCACCGACGACATCGTCGGTCCGTTCAAGGGCGAGCCCGGCACTGCCGGCTGGTGAGTACGGCAATGGACGCGCAAACGGTACACGATTTCTGGTTCGGCGGACCGCTCGACGACGCCGCCTTCGTACGTGCACGCCTCGATGTCTGGTTCAAAACCGATTTCGATTTCGACGACGAGGTGCGGCGGCGCTTCTCCGGCGTGCTGGAGCAGGCCGCCGCCGGCGGTCTGGCGCACTGGAACGAGAGCGCGCTCGGCATCCTCATGCGCGTGGTGGTGCTGGACCAGATGCCGCGCAACATCCACCGCGGCTCGCCGCGGGCGTTCGCGACCGACGACCTTGCGCGTGTGGCCAGCGAGTCGGCCTTCGCGCGCGGCCTGGATACGGCGCTCAGCCTGATCGAACGCGTGTTCCTGTACATGCCGTTCGAGCACGCCGAGGATCTCGCCGCGCAGGATTTCTGTGTCGCCGGTTACCGGCGCCTGCTCGACGAAGCGCCGCCCGATTTCCGTGAGCTGATGCAGGCCTGCGTGGAAGCCGGTGAAGCGCACCGCGAGGTCATCCGTCGTTTCGGCCGCTTCCCGCATCGCAACCCGATTCTCGGCCGCTCCTCGACACCGGAAGAGCTGGCCTGGAGCGAGAATCACCATGGCTGGGGCCAGGGCGAGAAGGTGTTGCGCAAGCGCCCGGGCGGCTGAGCACCGCGCTCAGGCCGTGCCGAGCTGGGCGCGCAGGAAGGCGACGAAGGCCTGCACCTTGAGAGGCACGTAGGACGTGGACGGATAGACCAGCCAGGCGGCGGTGTCGAATCGTGTGGCGGTGACCTCGAATTCGGGCATCAGATCGATCAGCGCCCCGCTCGCCAGCTCATCGGCAATCATCCAGTCGGCCAGCAGACCGGGACCGAGACCGTCGAGGACGCAGCGTTTCAGCGCCAGCGCGCTGGAGATGGTCAGGGCGCCGTGCACCGGCACTTCGATGACCTCGCTGTCGGCATCGCGGCGAAAACGCCAGCGCTCGGCGAAGCCGCCGAGCGGAAACAGCACGCAGGCATGGGCGGCGAGTTCGGCGGGCGCGGTCGGCCGGGCAGTGCGCGCGAGCCAGCCGGGGCTCGCGCAGACGCGGTGCTTTACCGGCATCAGGTACTCGCGCTCGTAATCATCCCCGGGGGAAGGCCCGAGGCGGATAGCGACGTCGATGCGTTCGATGCCCAGATCAACGGCCTGGTCGTCGAGCACGAGCTCGACCGTGACCTCGGGGCAGGCGGCGCGGAAGGCCGCGAGCCGCGGCGCCAGCACGTCGCAGCCGAACGCCACCGAGGCGCCGATACGCAGGTGTCCGACCGGACGTGAAGCGAGATCGCGGGCGTGCGCGGCGGCGCGATCGAGCTCCTCGAGCAGCGGTTCGAGCGCCGCGCAGTAAGCACGCCCGGCCTCGGTCGGGCGGAACTTCCGGGTGCTGCGATCAAACAGGCGCACGCCGATCTCGCGTTCGAGCGCGGCGACAGCGCGCGATACCGCGGACGGATCCGTGTTGGCCCGACGCGCCGCTGCGGTGAAGCCGCCGGTGCGCATGACGATTGCGAACAGGTGCAGGGTCTCGATTTTCATTAATGCATTTTACGCATTAATGAAATTCAAATGTGAGAGTTTAAGCTTCTATCAGCAGGAAATAAGCTGCGACTCCGCTTCACCACGGAGTCGCTCTCATGTCCGCTTCGCATCGTCCCCTGCATCGGTTGCAACCTGCTTCGTGGTCGCCGGCATGAGCCGGACGAGCGCCCTCGACGGCCGCGTCGCCATCATCACCGGCGCCAGCAGCGGTATCGGTGCCGCGACCGCGCGTTACCTGCACGGGCAGGGGATGAGCGTGCTGGTCAACGCCCGGCGCGAAGTGCGCCTGGACGCTCTGGTCGACCAGCTTGGTGCCGCACGCAGCGCATCCCTCGCGGGAGACATCAACGATCCCGCGATGCCCGCGAAGCTGCTGGACGCAGCCCGCCAGCACTTCGGCCGCGTCGACGTCGTGGTCAACAATGCCGCCGCCTTTGCCGCGGGCGCGGTCGAGAAGCTCGACGCGGAGCGTGTCTCCATGCTTGCACGCACCAATGTCGAGGCCGCGTACCGTGTTGCTTTCGAGGCGATACGCGCTTTCAAGGCGCAGGGCAGTGGCGATCTCGTGAACCTGTCGAGTATTTCGGGTACGAAGGTCGCCCGTGCCGGCATCGGCTGGTACGCGGGCACCAAGCATGCATTGGAGGCTTTGAGCGAGAGCCTGCGCATGGAGTGCGCCGGTAGTGGGGTGCGGGTGTGCTGCATCGAACCCGGCATGACGCAGACCGGAATTTTCGCTGAGCCAATTACCTCGATCTCACGGCCACTCGACCCCGAAGACGTGGCACGTACGATTGCTTTCGTACTCGAGAGTCCTGCGCACGTCTGTATTCCGCGCCTGATGGTGCTGCCCAGTGCGCAGGCGATCTGATCTCGTGCCCGCCGGTACCACCCCTCAGCGCGGCACGGCGCGGGCCCAGGCGCGCACGTCGTCCACGAACAGCTGCGGCTGCTCGAAGGCGGCGAAGTGGCCGCCGCGCGGCATCTCGGCAAAGTGCACGATGTTGGGGTAGTCGCCGGCTTCCATCCACTTGCGCACCGGCGGCACAATCTCCTTCGGGTAGACCGCGACCCCGGTCGGCACCGTGATCGCACCGCGCGCGACCTGGCCGAAGCTCTCCCAGTACAGGCGTGCCGAGGAGGCCGCCGACGCCGTGGTCCAGTACAGCATGAGGTTGTCGAGCAGCTCGTCGCGCGAGAGCACGTTCAGCGGATCGCCGTCGCAGTCGGTCCAGGCCCAGAACTTCTCCAGGATCCACGCGGCCTGGCCGGCCGGGGAGTCGGTCAGCGCATAGCCCACGGTCTGCGGCCGGGTCGACTGCTGCTTCGAATAACCGGCGTCCCAGGCGCGGTAGTACTCGAGACCGTCGAGCGCGCGCCGCTCGGCGGCGCTCGGCTCGCCCTCGATCGCCGGGCGCGTGCTCATCGCCAGCGTGACGTGGATGCCGGCGCAGTGTTCACTGTCCTGGCGGCCCAGCGACTGCGTCACCGCCGAGCCCCAGTCGCCGCCCTGCGCGAGGTATCGCTCGTAGCCGAGGCGCGCCATCAGCGCCGCCCAGCAGCGCGCGATGTGCTCCACGCTCCAGCCTGGTCGTGCCGGCTTGCCGGAGAAGCCGAAGCCCGGCAATGACGGGCACACCACGTGAAAAGCGTCGGCGGCGTCGCCGCCGTGGGCAGTCGGATCGGTCAGCGGTTCGATGACCTTGTGGAACTCGACCACCGAGCCCGGCCAGCCGTGGGTGATCAGCAGCGGGCGCGCCGACTCGTGCGGTGATCGCTGGTGGATGAAGTGAATGTCGAGGCCGTCGAGCCCGGTGCTGAAATGGGTAAAGCGGTTGAGTGCCGCCTCGCGCGTGCGCCAGTCGTAACCGTCCGCCCAGTAGTGACACATCGCCTGCAGCCAGGGCAGCGGCACCCCCTGGCTCCAGTCGTCGACGGTCGCGGCTTCGGGCCAGCGCGTGGCGGCGAGCCGCCGTCGCAGATCGTCGAGCACGGTGTCCGCGACGGCGATGGTGAAGGGCTGCACGGTGTCGTTCATGGCGGGCTCCGGGTTCAGGGGGCGGGAATGCGCGCGACCAGCTTCGCGGCCTCGTCGACGAGCGCGGCCTGGTGTGGCTGCAGCTCCTGCTGGCCCATGCCGCCGAGGATCTTCTGGAAGGGATCGACCAGGCCGACGTCGACGCCGGCCAGGGTCTCGATCACCGCGTGCGCGAAGAACGGTACGGTGGGCGCGCTGTAACCGCCTTCATGGCACATCACCAGGCGCCCGTCGCACAGCTCGTCCGCGGCCGCGAGCAGCATGCGGGTAAAGCTGCGATAGGCTTCGCTGGTCAGCATCTGCCGGCCCAGCGGATCGTAGGCGCCGGCATCGAAGCCGGCCGGCACCATGATCAGCTGCGGCCGGAAGCGCTGCAGCGCCGGCAGCACGACCCGTTCGAAGGTGTCGACGTAGGCGCCGACGCCGGACCCGGGCGGCAGCGGCACGTTGATGTTGAGGCCCGCGCCGGCGCCCTCGCCGTTCTCGGACAGGTGGCCGGAGTCCTGCGGGAAGCAGCAGTCCTGGTGCAGCGAGATGGTCAGGGCGCGCGGGTCGTCATAGAACGCGGCCTGGGTGCCATTACCGTGGTGAACGTCGAAGTCGACGTAGGCGATGCGCTCCAGGCCGCGGACCTCCAGCGCATGCTTGCCCGCGATGGCGGCATTGCCGAACAGGCAGAAGCCCATCGCCAGCTCCGGCATGGCGTGATGACCGGGTGGCCGCACCAGCGCGTAGGCATTGTCGACGCGGCGGTCGAGCACCGCGTCGACCGCCTCGATCACGCCGCCGGCGGCCAACAGCGCGATGTCGTAGCTGCCGCGGCCCATCGGCGTGAAGACCCCGGCGTCGGCGCCCAGTGCGTCGTTCAGCCCGCGCACGTGGGCGACGTGCGCCGCGCTGTGGACACGCGTCAGCTCCGTCTCGGTCGCCGCGCGGGGCGCGATCGACTGCAGGTGGTCGAGCAGCCCGGTGACCGCCATCAGGTTATGGATGCGGCGCTTGGTGTCGGGATGCTCGGCGTGCGTGTAGGGCTCGACCGGGTTGCCGTAGGGCATCACCCCGGCGAGATTGCCGGTGTTGTGCCACAGGTAGAGTTCGTGAAAGACCAGTCCGGTGGACATGCGGTGGTTCCTGGCTGTGGTGAGAAGTGACGGGCTGCGCCAATGGCAAGTGCTGCCCGTACCGCCCGCCCCGCCGGGGCGCGCGGCCGCTGCTGCCGGGCGCCCGCGTGCCGGCCGCGGGCGCGCAGGCGGAAATCAGGCGCCCTTGGGGTTCGGCCCGAAGCGGTTGTCGCCGGGCGTACCGTCCATGCAGGCGAACACGATCAGCACGATCACGCCGATGGCCGGCACGAAGCCGATCAGGATCCACCATGCGCTGCGGTCGATGTCGTGCAGGCGGCGTGCGAGCACCGCCAGCGAGGGCAGCAACATGCCGAGCGCGAAGAGTAGCCCGAGCACACCCCCGGTGAGGAACGCATCGACGAAGCCGAGCGCGATCGCGATCAGGAAGTAGAACAGGATGAAGAACCAGTACTCGGCGCGCTGCGCGCGGCCCTTGAAATCGGCGTACTGCTTGACCGCCTTGAGAAACCAGTTCATGCCAGTGCCCCCTTGTCTGTTGTTGTCGTGCGCCTCGCAGGATAGCGAATTCCCGCGGCCGCTACGATGAAAGGGCCGCCCGCGAGGGTCAGAAGTGCAGGCGAAGCTCGGCGCGCACCGCGCGCGGCGCGCCGGGCGTGAGGCTGAGCGCATCGGACTGACTGCCCTGGATGTAATGACTGTCGGTCAGGTTGCCGACGTCCAGCAGCAGTTCCAGGGCCGGACTCGCGCGCCAGCGCGCGAACAGGTCGAGCCGCAGGTAGGCGTCGAGCTCCAGGCCGGCCGCGTCGGGGTCGAGGCTGGCCGCACGGCGCCCGACGACATTCAGTGCCATCCCCAGCGCGACGTCGTCGGCGCGCCGCAACGAGGTGCGCCACAATGCGAGCACCCCGGCCTGGTGGCGCGGCACGTTGAGCGCGTCGGCGCCGTCGGCGATCTCGGGGTCGTCGCTGATCTTCGAATCCAGCCAGTTGTAGCGCAGGCGGACTTCGCTGCCCCGTGCCGGCCGCCACACGAGCTCGAGATCGGCGCCGAGGTTGTCCTGGCGCGCGGTCTGGATCTCGAAACCGGGCTGCCCGGGTGCGTCGACGGCGACGTTGCGCTGGCGCACCGTGAACAGGGCGGCGTCCAGGGCCAGTGCGCTCTCGGTCGAGCCCACGCGCAGCCCGGCTTCCAGTGCCCGAGCGCGCGTCGGCACCAGTGCGCGCCCGTCCGGTTGCAGTCCTTCGTTGGGATCGAGGGACCGGCTATAGCTGGCGTAGAGCACCGCGCCGCGCATGCTGTCCCAGACCAGGCTCGCGCGCGGGCTGAAGCCCGTGCGTGCGTCGTCGAAGACGCTCCCTGAAACGGCATCCCGGCCGCGCTGATCGATGTGGTCGATGCGCGCGGCGATCAGGGCGCGCCAACGTGCGTCAAAGGTAATCACGTCGCGCACGTAGGCGGCGCGCTGGCGCCGGCGCTCGAGTCCCAGTCGCTCGGGCTCGGTGGGGGGCAGGGCGAGCCCGTAGGTCGGAGCGTAGGGGTCGATGGCGAAGGCCGCGCTGTCGCTGTCGGATGCGCGGAGATCGGTATTCTCGCGCACGCCGGTCAGCTCCAGTCCCATCACCAGGTCGTGTCGCAGCGCCGCCAGGTGCCACGTCCCCGCGGCTTCCAGCTGGGTAATCCAGGACGTCGTCGTCTCGTCCAGCCGTTGCAACTCGCGCAGCAGCTGGTCGTCGTCGAAGCCGGCCGGCTCGACGGCGGCGCCGACCAGCCGGGAGCGCTGGACCTGCCCCTGCAGCTCCAGCGTCCAGCCGCCGGTGAGGGCGGTGCTGGCGCTGAGTTGGGCGGTTGCACCGCGATTACGGGCGTTGCCGGCGGCAGGTTCGCCGAGAAAGCGCGAACGTGGCACGCTGCGCCGTCCTGCGCTGAGAAAGATGCCGGGATCGAGCACGCGGGAGATGGCCGCGTACTCCAGGCCGAGCAGCAGCCGGCTGCCCGCGACGGGCTCCCAGGCCAGTGACGGCGCCACGAACCAGCGGTCGTGATTGACGAATTCGCGAAAGGTGTCGCCCTGGCTGCGCTCGGAGATGAGTCGGTACTGCCAGTTCTCTCGTCGTGGCACCGCGCCGGTGGCGTCGGCAGTAAAGGCAAGCTGACCGAAGCGGCCGAGTGCCGACGACAAGGTCGCCGAGCGATCGCGCTCGGGCTGGTGCGTCACCAGGTTGATGGCACCGCCCGGTTCGCCGGGCCCGAACAGGGCCGCGTTAGGGCCCTTGAGGATCTCGACGCGGGCCACATTGGCCAGCGAACGCGGCGGGCTGCGGCCGAGCGAATCGTTCAGACCGTTGCGAAAGAAAGGCGTGTCGCCGAAGCCGCGCACGATGATTTCGTCCATCGCGCCGCCTTCGGCCGGCAACGACAGCGCCGCGCCGGTGAGATCGATGAGCCGCGCGAGATCGCGATGGGCAGCAAGCTCGATCAGATCCGAATCGATGGTGTCGACCGCGATCGGCAGCAGGCGTCGTTCCAGCGGCAGGCCGAGCGCCCTGATCGTGTTGGAGCCGTCACGGCGATCGGTCACGTCGATGGTCGGAATCTCGCCATCCGCCTCGGCGGCCGGCGCCACGGACGCCGGGCAGGCGAGGACCAGGGCGAGCGCGGCAGCACGACTGTTCACGGTTGCTATGGTGAACCGAGTCGATCGAAAGGCAAAGCCGCCGGGCATCGTTTTACCGCCGTGCCCCGGGCGACTTCGAACTCATGCGTCCGGCTCGTGGCCGGAGGTAAACATTGAGTTAAGACTCGGTGAACGACTGTTAACGGGCGTGACCGATCGAGTTCACTACTCGGCTGCCCCATTCCCTGCGCTACTGATTCAAGGCCCCTGTGCCTGAGCCGCGACCCGTCACCGGGGACGCGCTTAACCTAGAATTAACCTCGACTTGACCACAGTGTCACTGCTGCCGGCATAGTCTGCCGACGCCGGCGACGCGGTCGCACGCGCGGGGAAACAGACTATGAACATCCTGCTGGTGGAAGACGATTTCGATGTCGCACGCAATATCTGCGACTACTTCGAGGCCGACGGGCACGGCGTGGAGTGGGCACCGGACGGGCTCATCGGCCTCGATGCCGCCACGCGTGAGTCACGCGACGTCATCATCCTGGACATCAGCCTGCCGCGCCTGTCGGGGCTGGACCTGTGCCGGCGGCTGCGGGAGCTGGGCCTCGGCGCGGTGCCGATCCTGATGCTGACCGCGCGCAGCGACGTTGCCGACAAGGTGCGTGCGTTCGACTATGGCGCCGACGATTACGTCGTCAAGCCGTTCGCGCTGGAGGAACTCGGTGGTCGCCTCAAGGCACTCGCGCGGCGCGCGCACGGCACCCTGCCGGGCGCCCGGCTGCGGGTCGCCGATCTCGAGCTGGATACCGCGACCCACAGCGTGAGGCGCGGTGACCAGCGCGTGGCGCTGACCGCGACCGGGCGCAAGATTCTCGAAGCCCTGATGCGCAACTCGCATCGCGTGGTACCGCGCCGCGAGATCGAACACGCGGTGTGGGGGGACGATCCGCCGCAGTCCGATTCGCTCAAGATTCACATTCATTCCCTGCGCGAGGCCATCGACCGGCCTTTCGGCAGCAACCTGATTCGCACGGTGCGTGGCTGCGGTTATCGCATCTGCACCGACGACAATGCTTGACCGCCTGCGTCACCGGCTGGTGTTCGCCAGCTTCGGGCTGGTGGTGGGGGCGGCGGCGATGTTCAGCAGCAGCCTGTGGTTCGCCTTCGAGCTGGCCGAGGATCGCCTGTTCGATACCCATCTCGCGCGCGAGGTGGACAGCCTGATGACGCTTTACGCGAGCGACCCGGCGCTTGCACGTGCGCCGCACGAGAACTTCCTGGTCTACGTGGCCGAGGATGGATCGCGGGCGGACCTGCCGCCGCATGTCGCGGCACTCGGCCCGGAAGCGGATGATCTCGAGCTGGATGGCCGCGAGTACCATGTCGAGACACGCCAGCGCGGCGCCAGCATCTACTACTTCCTGTTCGACGAGAGCGCGTTCGAGACCTTCGAGAATGCGCTGCTAGCGACGGTCGGGCTGCTCTTCGCGGGAACCGTGTTGCTGGCCGGCTGGCTCTCGATGGGTATCGCCGACCGCGTCATACGGCCGCTCAGCCGGCTGTCGGCGCAGGTTTCCGCGCTCGACGAGAACGGCGGCGGCCGTATCGACCCGGGCCCGGGCGCGGACGGCGATGACGAGATCGGCGTACTGGCGCGGGCGATTGCCCGCTACCACCAGCGCATCAGTGCGCTGCTCGCCCGCGAGCGCGAGTTCTCGGCCGACGTCAGCCACGAGCTGCGCACCCCGCTGATGGGCGTACAGGGGGCGGCCGAGCTGCTCGAGCGGCGCAGCAGCGGCGCGCCCGAGATCGCGGAGCTCGGGCGGCGCATCCGGCGCGGCTGCCAGCACATGACCACGCTGACCGAGGCGCTGCTCTACCTGGCGCGGGAGCCGGCGAGCTTCCGCGACCTGGTCGAGCCGGTCAGCATCGAGGGCGTGGTCGAGACCCAGATCAACGTCGTGCGCGAAGTCGCCGAGCGCAAGGGGATCCGGGTCAACGTCGAGCGCGAGGGTGACCCCGCGACGGTGAACACCATTCCGGCGGTCGCCAACATCGTCATCGGCAACATCCTCAAGAACGCGATCAAGTACACCGACCGCGACGTGGTCAGCGTGTTCGTGACCGCGCGCGACGTGGTGGTGCAGGACTACGGGCCGGGCATCGACCGCTCGGCGCAGGGTGCCCTGTTCGAGCGCTTCGAGCGCGGCAGGCAGCGCGATCCGGACGGTTCCGGCATCGGCCTGGCGCTGGTCCGGCGGTTCTGCGAGCAATACGGCTGGACCATCGATTTTCGTTCCGAGGTGAACAAAGGCACCCGGGTCGCGGTCTCATTCTGAGCGGCCCGCGCGGGCCGCGGCCGGCGCCTGCCGCGTGCACACCGGCCGGCGCTTTCGCTAGAATTGCGCGCCGCCCCGCGCCGGCGCCCCGTCACCTCGATTGCAAGGCACGTCCACATGTCCACCCTGGTTCCCGCTGTTGTATCCCGTTCCCTGTCGCTTCGGTACAGCGCTGCGCGCTGGCTGGTGGCCTGCACCCTGTTTCTGCTCGGGGCCGGGGGCGAGGCCCACGCGCGCGCGCCCCACGAGCTGGTCAGTGACGTCGTCGGCCGGGTCATGGACCGGCTCGACACCACCATCGTCGAAGACCAGGAATCTCAGGCCGCGCTGCTCGACCTGTTCGAGCAGGAGCTCAGCCCGCACCTGGCCTTCGCCACCATCACGCGCTGGATTGCGGGCGAGCGCTGGGACGGTTTCTCGGGCACGGAGCGCGATGAACTGATGGCGGCGGTGCACACGCACATCGTGCACGTCTACGCAGCGCTGCTCGCGCGCGGCCGCACGGTCGAGATCACGATCGATCCCAATTCGGTCGTCAAGACCCGTTCGGCCAAGGTCACCGCCCGCATGCAGACCCCGGACGGCCGCGGTTTCAACCTCGAGTTTCGCCTGCTGCGCGACGAGGACCAGTGGAAGCTGTTCGATCTCGCAGTCGACGGCCTGAGTTTCACGCGTTCCCTGCGCGCGGAGCTCGGCCCGGTGATCAGCGAAGGCGGGGTCGCCGGTCTGCGTTCCTATCTCGACAAGCACCGCTGAGGCGTGTGCCCGCTGCCGCCGCGGCGCCTGTGAAGGCGACCGCGCGGCAGCGGAACGACAGGCTCAGGTGCGCGCGCGGCGGCCCACCGTGACGAGGCCGGCGAGCGCACTGCCGAGCAGTGCAATGGGCGCGGGTAACGGCACGGGTGCGGCGGTGCCGACAAACTCGAGGTGCAGCTCGGCGTCCTGCAGCTCGAAATCCAGCCCCTCGTCGACGGCGATGAGACCGAAGCCCGGGGCGTAGTACTTGATCTCGCGGGCGTCGGGTTCTCCCGGGTTGGTCTCGAGTACCGCGAGTACGTTGCTGTAATCGCCGACGGCCAGCGACAGCTCGACGTCAGCAGCCAGCGTCGTGCCCTGGTCACGGGCAGCGTCGAAGGGTGCGAACTCCTGGAAATAATTGAACGCCGGGGTCAGCGCGGCGGGCATGGCGTAGCCCGGCAGGGCGCTGTTCTCGCCGGCCAGCCACGCACTCTCGTTGTCGGTGCCGAGCAGGTTGCCGTCCTCGTCGTAACGGTAGTTGACGACGTCCTCGCCGAAGTACCAGACGTTCCCGGCCACGTCCTGCGCGTAGTAGTCGAACGTGTCCTCGACCAGCAGGCCATCCTCGAAGGCGCGGTCGCGACGCGCCGTAGTGGCGACGCCGAGCAGGGTGGGTCCGGCGCCGACGACGGTGAGCTCGAAGCGCTCGACGACCGTCTCGCCCTCGTCCTCGTAGCTGCCCTCGTAGATGTAGGTCAGGTTGTCGAGCAACGGAAAATAGGGGTGGTCGATGGCTGCGCCGGCAATAAAAGTCGCGGCGCCGAAATCGGGCAGGGTCGCGGCCGGGGCCGCCGGCGCCACGCCGGCCAGGGCGCCCAGCAACGGCAGGCAGCGCAGGGTCTTGTGATGATGACTCATGATGGAGCTCCTCCGGTTCGATACGGGTGTCGGCCGCGGCGCACGTGGCACGCGGCAACGGCACCCATGCTGGGAGGGGCGCGGTTAAGCCGGGCGCAGCGGCAGGTTAAGGGCGCGGAAAGCTCGCCCCGCCTTGCGCCGTTCGCAGTGCCGCACTATGTTCTGCGGAGGCGCCCCGGCCGGGGTCACGATTCATTCGAGGGGAGTATCACGATGGGATTCGTACGCAGCCAGGAAGAAATCGCCCGCATACAGGAAGCACTCCGCAACCCGCGTTTCGTCAACGCCGAGATGCTGAGCGTCGATTTCCTCACCCACCAGTCGACGGTCGATCACCTGCTGCCGCCGGGCCTGGAGTCGACCGGCAATCCGCGTGTGACGGCCATGGTCGGGCGCTGGCAGAGCAACTGCGTGGGCGATTTCTACGGCGGCGCGATCTACGTCGAGGCGTGTCATGGCGACATCAGCGGCGATTACGTGCTGGCGATGTACATGGACCGCGACCAGCCCATCATCTACGGCCGCGAGCTGTTCGGCGAGCCGAAGAAGCAGGCGTCGTCGCGGCTGTTCCACAACGGCGCGCGTTACTTCGGCGCCGTCGATCGTTACGGCAGCCGCCTGATCGAGCTCGACGTCGAGATCGAGGCGCGGCACGGCGGCGGCGAGGCCGAGGGCGTGAACTTCAACTACAAGGCGATCCCGGCGACGCACGGCGTTGGCCTGGAATGGGACGCGGCACTGACCTGCGCGCGCTTCTCGACCACGGTGAAGCAGAGCGCGGAGGGCGCCGGCATGGTGCGCCTGGGCGGCAGTGCGCACGATCCCCTGGACGAGATCGACGTGGTCGAAGTGCTGCGCGGTGCCTACATGGAAGGCGACCTCGTCGCGCGCGCGGAAACCCTGTGCTATGTCAGCGCGGAGGAATTCCTGCCCTATGCGCTTGGCCGCACCGATGACTGGAGCGCGCTCAACACCGAGATCCGACCGGCCATCGAGGGTCGCCCGGCGCCGGTGCGGGCCGCGTCCTGAGTCAGGCGCGGCGCGCCGCCGGCCCCAGCGCGAACGCGGCGTCGCCGGCACCGGCCAGCGCCGCCGGCGGTCGCGCCGTGGCGCGGTCGCCGTGCGGGATCTGGAACTCGGTGTTGCCGGTCCAGTAACCGAGCAGGTGCAGGAAGGCGGCATCCAGTGACGCCGCCGTTTCCGGCCACAGTGCCGCGTTCCAGTTGATCTGTGGCCGCAGCCAGCGCTGCACGTAGTAGCCGAACAATGCGGCGCGCTGCCGGTCGCGACTGCGGTTGGCGCCGGTCTGGTGCCACAGGCGGCCGTCCATGACGAGCAGCGAGCCGGCGGGCGCCTCGACGGCAATCGTTTGCGGGGTGTCGCCGGGCGCCGGCGGGTGACCGAGACGGTGTGAGCCCGGCACGTACCGCGTGCCGCCGTTGTCGGCGGTGAAGTCATCCAGCAGCCAGGCCACGTTGCAGGCCAGTGGCTGTTCCGGCCAGGGCGCGGGCACGTAGCCCTGGTCGGCGTGCAGGCGCATCGGCTGGCTGCCGGGCGCGGTGATGTTGGCGCTGAAGTTGGAGATCAGGAACTCGCTGCCCAGCAGGTGGTGCACGAAGTCCAGTGCCGACGGGTGGCGCACCAGCTCGACGAAAACCGGGTCGAGGTTGAACAGGTGGAAGACGCGGCGGTTCAGCGGATCCGGATCGAAGGCATAGTTACGGGTCGGTACGCCATCCGCTTCGCTCAGCGCCGCCGCGCGTTCGAGCCGTTCGCGTACTTCGGCGACCTGGCTGCCGTCCAGTGCGCCCGGCACGACGGCGAAGCCGTGCCGGGCGAGTGCCGTGCGCGCGCGCGCGGCCGCGGCCGCGGATACCCCGGCAATGGTGCTCGTCACTGCGCGGACCGGCCGCATCGGTCGCGGCTCACAGCGACGGCACGATTCTGAGCGCGGTACGCCCGGCCAGCGTGACCGCGAGCTCGGCGTGGCCGCTGGCGTCGGCCTGCACCCGGCCCGCCGCGGCCGGCCCCTCGACGGCATACTCGCGCCCGGGCACGAGGCGCGCGAGCCCGAGCTGCTGCACGCCGTCGCCACGCCCGGGATAGAGCACGAGATCGAGGTCCTCGCCGTTGCTGGTTGCCTTGGCGACCAGCACCTCGGGGTAGTTCGCCCGCTCCAGCAGCGGGCCGCTGAAGGCACTCGGCGGCGGGCCCTGCACGAACGAGCCGCGGAAGTCGCCGGTGCGCATGAGGCGTGATTCCACCGCCCACACGTTGGCCAGGTTGGAGGCCTCGTCGTAGCTCAGCACGCCGTCCTCGACGCGCCGGCCGCAGTCCTCGTCCATCGATCGCAGCGCGGCGTCGGCGAGATCATCGTCGCCGAACTCGCGCCCGCAGATGGCGACCGCGGCGTAGGCGAACATCTTGCCCGGCCGGTAGTTGCCCGGGTCGATGGTGTCCATGAACGACAGCGCTTCCGGCGGAATGCTGAGGCGCGGTTCGCCGTTGGCATTCTCGGCGATGCAGAAGGCTAGCTCCTTGCGTCCCACCGCCCACAGCCGGCGCGCCAGCGCCGGCGAGAACACGTTGGCGAAGAAGGCGAAGCCGGCCTCGCCGTTGTAAAACGGCATCTCCAGACCGGTCCAGTACGAGCGCAGGCCGACGATGGAGCCCTTGCCGTCGACGAACTCGCTTTCCAGCATTTCCAGCCAGCGCGGCAGCACCTCGCGCACCAGGCCGCTGTCGAACACCGCGTCGTGCGCCGCCAGCGAGCTCATGCCGTACATGTTGCATACCGGGTAGACCCAGTTCGGCTCGCAGGGATAGAGGCAGTAATCGGAGCGCCGGTAGTTACTGACGACCGATTCGGCCAGCGTGTGTGCGTCGTGCGCATAAGCGGTGTGCTCGTTGAGCCGGAAGGTCAGGCTGCCGGGCTCGGCGTAGCGGCGGTCGCCGGAGTTCAGCATGTACTGGTTGACCTGCATGCCGTACCAGCCGGTCAGCATGATGTTGTCCTTGGCCGCGGGATCGAAGTTGGTGAAGTTGAAGTGACCCCACATCGATTCCAGCACCCAGTAGTCCCACACCCGCTTGCTCAGGTAGGTTTCGATCAGGTTGCGCTGGGCCTGGCCGAGGTAGCCGCTGAAATTGGGCGTGTAGTGGCCCTGGACCATGCCGAGTGCGAAGCCGAGGTGATTGATCTGGTAACGCAGTGCGGCGGGCTGGAACTGGTCGATGATGGTGTAGCCCTCGAACTCGCCGACCGGCTGCAGCGCGCGCTCGAGCACGTAGCGCACCGACATGAGCTGCTCGGGATCGAGCTCGCGCGTGCCGGCCTCGGGCGTGGCGACCACGCGTTCGTTGACTTCGGCCAGCGAGTCGGCGACGAAAGACTGGCGCGCGGCGAAGCGTTCGCCGTCGGCGGCGCGGCGCTTGAAGCCGCGATACTGGAACACGGCGAAGACCGCCGCCGCGGCCGCCGGCGCGAGCCAGGCCGCCGGCGCCCAGATGCTCGGTCCGGCGAGCAGCCCGGCGACGGCCGCGGCGCCCAGCCACACCCCGAGCGGGGCGATCACCATGCCGGCCCAGAACCAGGCGACGATCGAGAGCCAGAACAGGCCCAGCGTCAGCGGCAGCAGCAGCAACGCCCAGCCGCCGACGGCGAGGAAGCCGGCGCCGGGCAGGAACAGGCCGAGGCCGGCCGCCTGCCAGGCGGCGGGCGCATCCAGCATCAGCGGCGTCAGTGCGAGCAGCGACAGGGCGGCGTAGACGACCGCGTTGCGACGATGGCGCGCCGCCGTGACCGGTCCCTTGGTGCCGTGCGGCAGGTCGACGCGTTGTTTGAGGACTTCACTTTCCAGCGTTGCCATGAGGTCAGCTCCGGTTCGAGGTTGTGGGTGGGTGATGCCTGTCAGTCACGGCGGCTCAGTGGGTGCCGCACAGGTCGCGGGCGAGGCCGGTGGTGGCGAAGACCACCGCGGCGATTTCGTTCTGCAGGTGGAAGCGATGCTCGTAGGCCAGCGTGCCGGCCGCCGCGCCTTCGATGACCAGCAGTCCGACCAGCGCGACGCGCAGCCACGGCCGGGCGAGCAGCGCGGCGACGCGACGGCGCAGCAGCGTGTGACCGGCGAGCTCGTCCGCGCGCAGGCCGAGACCGAAGAACGCGCGCACCCGGCGGATGACGGCAATGAGCTGGTAGACGAGTGCCAGTGCAATGACGCAGCAGCTCACCGCGTGCTCCCCTGCGTGGTGCGGACGGTCCTGAACATGACGATGCGATCTCCCCTGTGCGCCGGCTGCCCTCCCGTTAGGTGACAGCTTGACTAGACACTATGTCTAATCTAGCATCCGCGCCATGTCAAGCCTTGACCAGCCCGCGCGCACCCGCCGGCCGCCGCCGCGCCGCGCTCGAATCCGGACCGGATCGCCATGGTGAGCGTGACCCGCCGCCGCGCGCGGCAGGCCGACACGGCGACCGCCGCCGGCATGGAAGAGCGCCTGCTGGCCGCACTCGAGCGCCTGCTGGAGCGCGAGGCGAACTTCACCGCCGTCTCGGTCGAGCGCCTCGCGCGCGAGGCGGGCATCTCGCGCGCGACCTTCTACCTGCACTTTCGCGACAAGGGCGATCTCATCGGGCGTCTCATGCGGCACGTCGAGGACGAGGTCGTGGCCGCCGGCGGCCTCTGGTTCCAGCATGCCGAAGACGCCAGCTACGACGACCTGCGGCGTGCCATGCACGGCTTCCTCGGCGTCTACCGCAAGCACAGTGCGATCCTGCGCGCGGCGGCGGAGACGGCCGCCTACGACGAGGAAGTGGACGTCGTCTACCAGCGCATGATCGGCCGCTTCCGCGCCGAGAGCCAGCGTGCCGTCGCGCGCATCGCCGGCCGCGGGCGCGCGCACGCCGAGCTGCCGCCGCTGCTTGCCGACGTGCTCTCGTGGTCGGTCGATTACTGCTACGTGAAATTCGGCACCGGCCTGTCGGGTAACGAGCTCGACGGACTCGTCGATGCGCTCACGCACGTGGTGTGGCACGCCATTTTCGCCGACCGGGAGACCGCGACGACCTGAACCCGCGCGGCTCCGCGCCGGCGCCCTCAATCATCCAACATCGTCAAAGGGGAGAAACACGATGCAGGACATCGGCAGGCTGCTCGCAGCCGACGAGCAGCTCAATCATCAAATCGTCGATACCTTCGCCACGGTCGCACAGAGTGACCTGTCATGGACCGAGAAGCTGTGGATGCCGGTGTCCCGCAAGGACGGCAGCCTGCAGATCGACATGGGTATGGGGCGCTACCCCAACCGCGACGTCATCGATGCCTTCGCCGGCCTCTCGCGCGGCAAGGAGCAATGGACGGTGCGCGGCAGTCGCGAGCTCTCGCTCGACGCGCTCGGCACCTCGGTCGGCCCGATCCATTACGAGGTGATCGAGCCGCTCAGGCAGATCCGCTGGCGCCTGGAGAAGAACGACGTCATCCCGCTCACCTTCGACATCACCTTCGACGCCGTGCACCCGGCGTTCTTCGAGGATCGTCACATCCAGCGCGACGAGCGCGGCTTCCGCATCGTCTCCAACGTGGTGCGCTACCACCAGGCCGGTGAGCCACGCGGCTGGATCGAGATCGAAGGAAAGCGTGAGACGATCAACACCGAGGACTGGTTCTGCTGGCGCGACCATTCCTGGGGTGTGCGGCTGGACGTCGGCGCGCCGCCTACCGATCTGCGCCCGGCGCGCGACTTCGGCGAACGCCAGTTCGAGGACTCCAAGTTCCTCCTCAACTGGTCGCCGATCCTGCTGCGCAACCCGGACGGCAGCTACTACGAGTACCACTTCTACCTGCAGATCCGCGGCGAGGAGGTGTTCTACTTCTCCGGCTACCGCAACCACGCCGATGGCCGCCAGGAGCGCATCGCGCGCGCCCGCCCGGAGCTGCGTTACGTCGACGAGACGCGGCGCCTGATCGGCGGTCGCATCCACTTCGACATGCTCTCCGGCGAGACCGCCACGGTGGATGTCGAGGTCATGGGCGATTCCGGCTTCTACCTGGGGCCCGCGCTCTACCTCGGCTTCGACGGCAAGAAGCACGGCAACTGGCGCGGCGAGCTCAATCTCGACGGTGAGCAGATCCCGGACATGACCACGCCGGACGTCGCCGCGCGCATGGGCTCGGCGGTGCGTGACACCATCGTGCGGGCGCGCGAGGGCGACGCCGAGGGTTACGGCCTGTTCGAACCGATCGTGCTCGGTGAGTGGCCCGACCTCGAGCTCTACGGCACCATGAAGTAGGCCACCATGGCACGCGATCTCGACCGCATGCTGGCCGGCCTGCGCGGCTACCTTGGCGACGGCGATGCCCTGACCGGCATCGTGCCGCTGTCGACCGGGCATTCCAACGAGACCTATCGCCTCGAAGGCATCGACCGCATCCTGCGCATGCCGCCATCGGCCGAAGGCCTGCTGCCGCCCTACGACATGGCGGCCCAGCACGCCGTGCTCGCGGCCATGCGTGCTGCGGCCGAAGGTCCGCCGGTGCCGCGGGTGTTCGAGCTGTGTACCGACGCCGGCGTGATCGGCGATCCGTTCTTCGTCATGGAGCAGCTCGACGGCGAGGCCTTCGAGTACGAGACGCCGGACTGGCTGATTGCCGCCGGGCCGGCCGTGTGCACCGACATGTGCCGGCAATGGATAGGCGCCGTCGTCGCCGTGCACTGCCTGCCGGTCGCGGCGATGCCGGCAGCGGCACGCACCATCGAGCAGGAGGCACGGCACTGGCTGGACGTGGCCGAGGAGGCCGAGGCACCCGCGCCCCTGATCGAGGTGCTGCGCGACCTCGTGCACAACCCGCCGCCGGCATCGGGCCCGCCGACGCCGATCCACGGCGATCCCAAGCACGGCAACTGCCTGTGGGATCGCAGCGGCCGCCTGCTGGCGCTGCTCGACTGGGAGATGGCCGGCGTTTCCGAGCCCCTGCTCGACCTCGCTTACATCATGCAGTTCTACGACCAGGGCGAGAACAAGCTCGGCGCGGCCGGCTACGAGCTGCCCGGCTGGTGGTCGCGCAGCGAGGTGATCGACGCCTGGGAAGCCGGCACCGGGCGCCTCGCCCGGCATCTCGAGCGCTTCGAGGCGCTGGAAGTGGCCAAGGTGGGTGCCATCATCGCACTCGGCTATCACCTGTTCGTCAGCGGCCGCGCGCGCGATCCGCGTTTCGAAGGCTGGCAGGCGGTGATTCCGGGCTACGTCGACATGGCGGTGCGCCTGGCCGCCGGCTGAGCGCCATTGGCATACAACTGCAGCGGGAGCCTGCATGCGCAAACTAACTTCGATTCTGATCCTCGTCGCCGCGCTGGCGCCGGGCGTGGCGTATGCCGCGGATACCATCGCGGGCACGGTCCGCAACCAGGCCGGCCAGGCCGAGGCCGGGGTGTGGGTCATCGCCGAGACCGAGGCCCTGCCGACGCCGTACCGCAAGATCGTCGTCACCGACGATGACGGTCGCTTCGTCGTTCCCGAGCTGCCGGCGGTCGACTACGCGCTGTGGGTGAGAGGCTACGGCCTCGCCGATTCGGCCAGGCAGTCGGCACGCCCGGGCGACGACGTCGCGCTCAGCGTGGTCCAGGCCGACGCCGCACAAGCGGCCGGTGTCTACCCCGCGAGCTACTGGCTGGCGCTGCTGCAGCCGCCCGCGGACGGCGATTTCGCCGACGACCCGGTCTACGCGGATGCCGCCGCCTGGCTCGGCCAGCTCAAGCTCAATTGCGTGCTCTGCCACCAGCTCGGTGCCCTGCCGACGCGGCTGCCGCTGGCGGCAGCCTTCGACCACGGCCTGCAGAAGTCGGCCGGCATGAACTACTTCGCGAACACGCTCGGCCGTGAGCGCCTGCTCGACACGCTCGGCGCCTGGGGGCAGCGCATCGCGGCCGGGCACACCCCGTCGGCACCACCGCGACCCGCCGGCATCGAGCGCAACCTGGTGATCACGCAGTGGGCGTGGGGCGATCACTACACCTACGCGCACGACGAGGTCGCCAGCGACAAGCGCGACCCCACGATCAATGCCAACGGCCCGGTGTACGGCGTCGATCTCGCCAACGACCGCCTGCTGATCGTCGACCCGGTGGCGCATACCGCGCGCACGCTGGAGGTGCCGACGCGCGACGGCTTTGCGACGCCGTGGTGCGAGCAGACCTGGAAGCCGCTGCACAGCGACGAGATCGAGCCTTTCGGCTTCGGCTCGCTGGGCTGTCCCTGGCCGGGCGGCACCACGCCGCACGCGGACGCCTACGACAATCCCGCCAACCCGCACAACCCGATGATGGACGGTGCCGGGCGGGTCTGGATGACGACCCAGATCCGGCGCCAGTGGGCCGAGGACCTGCCGGCCTTCTGCCGTGACGACGAGACGATCGCGTCGACCCGTCACCATCGCCAGCTCGGTTACTACGATCCGGACACCGGCGACTTTACCCTGGTCGATACCTGCGTCGGCACCCATCACCTGCAGTTCGACGCCAACGACGTGCTGTGGACCAGCGGCGACGATCACTTCGTCGGCTGGCTGGACACGCGCCGCTACGATCCGGCGCAGCCGGAAACGCTGGCCGCGGCGCACGGCTACTCCGCGGTGCGCATCGACAGCGATGGCGACGGCACGGCCGACACCGCGCTGAGCGGCTTCAACTACGGCGTGATCCCGAATCCGGCCGACGGCTCGGTGTGGAGCGCGGTGCCGCCCGGAGTGTCATCGCCGGCCGGCGGGACGGGCTGGCTGAGCCGCTACGATCCGGCCGCCGGTACGCACGAGGTCTACGCGCCGCCGGCGCCCGGCATGGGGCCGCGCGGGGTCGACGTCGACAGCCAGGGCGTGATCTGGACCGCGCTCGCTGGTAGCGGCCACCTGGCGCGCTTCGATCGCTCACGCTGCGCGCAACACTGGGGGCGCGGTGACCAGTGCGCGGAGGGCTGGACCCTGTGGCGCACGCCCGGGCCGGGCTTCGACGGCGGGCCGGAGAGCGTCACCACCGACATGCATTACTACCTGTGGGTCGACCAGTTCGACACCCTGGGCCTGGGCCGCGACACGGTCATCGTCAATGGCACCGGTTCGGATGCCCTGCTCGCGTTCGAGCCGGACGCGCAGCGCTTCACCGTCATCCGCATACCCTACCCGCTGAACACCTACACGCGCGGGCTGGACGGCCGCATCGACGACGCAGACGCCGGCTGGAAAGGGCGCGGGCTGTGGTTCACCAATGGCATCGACCCGGTGATCCACGCCGAGCAACCGCGTTCGTACGCCGGCAAGGTACAGCTTAGGCCGCATCCGCTGGCGCACTGAGGCAGACGCCGGAGTCTCGATGCAGGGAGCGGTTGAAGTGCCGGGCCTTGCGGCCCGGCGAGGGGAGGTCCCAAAAACAGCATCGAGGGGAGGTCAATGGCTGCCTTGGTGATTCCAAGTATACGCCACTCCTATCGCAGTGCAACAAATTTTTTGGAACAAGTAGCTTCAATCGTGATCTAATTCACAACTTGAAGCGAGCACGCGGCTGCGGCGAGGCGACTGGCGAGGAGGAGCAGGGGAGATGCCGGGCCTTGCGGCCCGGCGAGGGGAGGTCCCAAAAACAGTATCGAGGGGAGGTCAATGACTGTCTTGGTGCGGTGCAGTATACGGACATTTTGCGGCACTGCAACAAACTGTTTGGAACAACTGTCTTTCCAATCCGGCAAAGGGCCGCCGCGGCGCTAGCCGACCGGCTCGGGTACCCGCTCGAAACCCGCCGCGCGCAGCGCGCCGCGGTAGCGCTCGCGGTCCGCCTCGTGACGGAACGGCACCCGGCTGACGTGCTCGTCGAGCTCGAAATCGGGGTAGCGATCGAAGTAGATATCGGCGTAACGCTGCGCCCGTTCCGGTTGCCCGAGCATGGCGCAGGTGGCGGCGAACCAGCGGCAGTTCGAGGCCTGTGGGGTAAGGATGTCCTCGATCACCGGCAACGCCTTCTCGTAGTCCTCGGCCATGAAATAGGCCACCACGTACAGCGTGCGCGGCCAGTCGCCGAGGAACGGGTTGATCTCGAAGGCGTGGTCGAGCAGCTTGATGGCCTTCTCCGGCTGCCCGTTGAGACTCAGCGCCTGGCTCAGGAAGACGTAGCAGTCGGCGTCGTTGACGTTGAGCTCGACCGCTTTCTGGAAGCATTCGATCGCGCGCTCGAGCTCCTTGCGGAAGAAATACACCATGCCCAGGCACAGCCGGAAGCTGTGCGACGACGGATCCATGTAGACGGCGCGCTGGGCGTAATCCATCGCCTTGTCGAGCGAGCCGCGCGGATCCTCGGTCCAGTACTCGTTATAGGCGGTGGCGTAAGTCCACGCCAGGCTCGCGTAGGCGCGCGCGTAATCCGGGTCGATTTTGATCGCCTGCAGGTAGAGACCGCGCGCGGCGAGATTGTCTTCACGGTTGAACTTCAGCCACAGCTCGCGCCCGCGCAGGACCAGGTCGTAAGCCTGGGCATCCTCGGCATGCGCCTCGCTGCGCGCCCGGCGTTGCTCGCTGTCGACGACGCGGCCGACCAGGGTCGCGACGATACGCCGCGTGAGCTCGTCCTGCACCGCGAAGACGTCCTCGATACGGCGGTCGAAGCGTTCCGCCCACAGGTGGTGACCGCTCGCCGCCTCGATCAGCTGCGCGGTGACGCGCACCCGGTCGCCGGCCTTGCGCACGCTGCCCTCGAGGATGTAGCGCACGTTGAGATCGCGGCCGACCTCCTGGGCCCGCACCGCACGCCCCTTGTAGCTGAAGGTCGAAGTGCGCGAGGTCACGATCATGTCGCGGAAGCGCGAGAGCTCGGTGATGATGTCCTC
Source organism: Gammaproteobacteria bacterium (assembly GCA_041984235.1). Taxonomy (GTDB): domain Bacteria; phylum Pseudomonadota; class Gammaproteobacteria; genus JBHIYN01. The sequence continues at coordinate 139,313 of JBHIYN010000002.1, read as the reverse complement.
GCTGATACCGTCGGCGAAGTAGTCGTCCTCTTCCTTGCCGCTGATGTTGTTGAACGGCAGCACCGCGATCGAGGGACGCGCCGGCAGGCGGGCACTGTCGGGCTCGGCGGCCGGCGCGGGCGTGGTCTCGCCGCCGCTCTCGTCCAGGGCGTACACGCGTACCGGGCGCGCGATGTTCTTGACCTCCTGCTCGCCGGTGAAGCGCCACGCGGTGCCGGCGCGGTCGGCGAGGAAATCGTGGGCCGGGCCGGAGACGCTGATGCCGCCCGGCTCGGCCAGCCCCTGCACCCGCGCGGCAATGTTGACGCCGTCGCCGTAGATGGTGCCGTCGCTCTGCTCGAGCACGTCGCCGAGATTGATGCCGATGCGGAACAGCATGCGGCGATCATCCTCGCGCTCCGCGTTGAGGACGCCGATCGCTGCCTGGATCTCGCGGCTGGCGTCGATCGCCTCGACCACGCTGTCGAACACGGCGAGCACGTTGTCGCCGGCAGTGTCGACGATGCGTCCGCCATGTTCCGCGACGTGCGCACGAAAAATGTCGCGCGAAGCGTTGAGCATGGCCAGGGTATCGTTCTCGTCCAGGCCCATCAGCCGCGAGTAGCCGGCGACGTCGGCGCTGACGATGGCGAGCAGGCGGCGTTTGGGTTCGGTGAACATGTCCTGTGCTCAATCCTGCCGCCGCGGTCGGAGTGGCCGGTGACCGCTGGCGCGATCACCGGCGCTGCTCAGTCCAGCAACGGCTTGTTACTGATGAAACGGTCGAGCACGTTGCGGGTGATGCGCGACACGTTGTTGTTGTAGTCGTTGTGCGACAGCGATCCCGGCCAGGCAATCGAGCTGGCCGAGAACACGCCGCCACCGTTCGGTGTCTCGTGGAAGGTCATGTCGGCGCGCACCAGGTCGTTCTCCTGGCCGCCGAGTCCGGGATAGTTGATCAACAGCTCCTCGCACACCACGAGGTAGATGTCCGTGTGATCAACGGAGGAAGCCAGCAGGTAGGTTCCCGGCGGGGTGCCCAGCGCGCGGTCGGCGCGATCGAGCTCGAGGCCCGCGGCACCGCCGCCGATGAGTCCGAAATCGCCGATGCGCTCGTCCTTGCCGACCCCGGCCATGATCCAGCGTACCTCCTTCCTGTGACTGTCCGGTTTCCTGACGTAATAGGAGGAGATGTCGAAGCCCTGCGCGGTGAAGCCGGTGCCGACGATCTGCTGCGGGGCGCGGCCGTTGCGCCGCCACAGGCCGCCGTACTCGCCGGTAAAGGCGTGGTAGTACTCGCCGGTGCGCGGCTCCCAGGCACGGATGCCGCCCTCGTTGCGGCGCACCTCGATGATACCGGGCACCTCGGTGTGGTAGGCGATGCGCCAGTACCAGCCGTTGGCGCCGAGGTACATCAGCCGCCCGCCGCGCTGCTGGTAGGCAGCCATGGCGTCCCACATCTGCTTCGAGTGGTACTCCGGGTGGGAGCCCGAGATGACCACTTTGTACTGCTCGATGGCGGCCACGCCGTCGTCGTGCAACTCCTCGTCGGTGACCACGTCGAAGTCGTAGCCGAGCGCTTCCAGCCAGTTGGTGATGTGGGTGTCGGCGTTGAACTGCCACAGCGTGGAGCCCTGGCCGCCGAGCCAGTGCTTGTACTTCGGGCGCAGGCTCAGGATCGGTCGCAGGCGCGAGGAATAGCATACGCCGGAGCCGTCGGAGTGGGTGTCGTAGCAGCTCGCTCCGTACTCGCGGTGCACGTTGCGGTACAGATCCTGGCGTTCATGCTCGACCAGCTTGCCGCCGAGCAGCTGGCCGATGGGGGCATCGGTGCCCATGTGATCATTGGCATAAGCCATGTAGCTGGCGGTCGGCAGCAGGAAGCAGATCTTGGCCGTCGCCTTGCCGCGTGGCGGCAGGATGGCGAAGGGCACGTAATCCTCGTCCTCGAGATCCTTGCCGCAGCGCAGGCGCGCCGCGTAGAGCCCGCTCTTCAGGTTGGTCGGCACGGTCAGCGAGAAGTCGACCTCCCAGGCGGCGTCGTAGATGTCGTCGTCGTGGAAATGGATCGCGCCGTACTGCTCGGGGGCGCATTTCCAGTCGAGCTCCTCGCCGCTCCAGTTCCAGCCGGTCATGCCGCGTGCGGGCATGTGCACGACGTAGCCGTCGAGCCGGTTGGGACTCTGGTCGGTGACGCGCACGCCGGTGATGTCGGCGGCGAAGTCCCATGCCGCGACCACGTCGCTCATGCGTGCGGCCGGGATGCGCGGCTGCTTGAGGGCTTCCATCTCTTCCGGCGCCAGCGCGCGCGCGGCGATGCGCGGGCTGTCGATCTTGCCGTTGTAGTGGCGCGTGCAGACGGTGCGCCCCTTGTCCTGGCGTGCGTAGCGCGCGCCGATGGTGAGCGGCTCGCCGTGTGCGGGTATGCGGCCGAGCGTCGTCTTGGCGCGCTTGACCGCGGCATCGCGGGTGCCGACGTGGGTGTGCAGGGGCTCCTGCACCAGGGTCACGCTCTTGCGCGCGGCATCGTAGCTGGCGGCCACGAAATACCACTCGTGCGCGAGCAGGGCCTTGCCGGTGGTGAAGTGTTTGACCCGGCCCTTGCCGGCGCCCAGCGTCAACATCACCCCGTCGTTGTCCGCGGCGATGGCGAGCGCGGCGCCGCACTGGCGGCGCTCCGACCAGTTTCCGATCAGGGTCTGCTCGCCCTTGTCCGGCGTGGTCGGCCAGATGAAGCACTGCAGGGTGAAGCTCTGCAGGCCTTCGAGGGCGTCACCGGCTGGCACCTCGACGAACGAGCCGCCGTGAATGACCTGGCGGCGACCCTTGTAGGTGCCGCTGGCCGGGGTGCGCACGACCTTTTCCTTGTAGCCGGGGCCATCCGGGTTGAGATCGCCGCAGACCAGGCGAACGATGTCGGCCTTGAAGGACCTGGCTTCGCAGTTGACCATGAAGTTGATGGTCTCTCCCGGCGCGACGCTGATGCGGTCGGCATAGGCGGTTATTTTCATCATTGGTCTCGATCTCTCCCCCGGAAATCAGGATGCAGGTGCCGCCGACGCGGCCGGTGCGCCGGTGTAGGCGCAGGATACGGCAGCGCCACTCTCAGGCGCGCAGGGTTTCCCCGGTCAGGGCCTTCCAGCGTTGCCGGAAGACGTACCACTCGGCCTCGGCCTGATCGGTGAAGCGGCGGCTGAGCAGCTTCACCGGTGCACCGCGCACGCCGGTGGTCTTGGCGAGCTGCCATTCGCGGTTGGGCCGCACCACGACCAGGCAGTACTTGTCGTCCATCGGCGCGCCGCGCAGGCGGTTCAGCAGGCGCTGCAGGTCCGGGCTGTGGTGCCCGATCGGGTTGTGCCTGAATTCCTCGATGAGGCGCCGATCGTCCGCGCTCGGGCGATAGCTCTCGTGCGCTTCGTTGAGATCCGCCATGGTGTGCTCCTCCGGGTCGTGGCAGACGGGCCGAAAGCACAGTATAGCGCCACCCCTGCGTGCGCCGCGGATGCCCGCTTGCCGGTGCTAAACTGGCGCGATGGCAGCGACCTCGTCGTACGGCGTGTGACCGGGCAGGACCGCAGGCGGCGCGTGCTCGCCGCCCTCGTGCTGGGGCTGGCGCTGCTGAGCGTTGCGGCCCATGCCGCGGCCGCGCGCCGGGTCACCATCGCGGTACTGGACGACGGCGTGACGGAGCGCGATTACGTGCCCCTGCACCTGATCGAGCGCGAGGCGCGCGCCATCCTCGGGCGCGAATTCGATCTCCGCTTCCCGCCCGAGCTGCAGGTCCACGGCGACTGGCAGGCGGAGACCATCCGCGCACGCCTGCAACGTCTGCTCAGCGACCCGCGGACCGACGTCGTGCTCGCCGCCGGGCTCATCGCCACGCACACCGCGGCGCGCGTGCCCGACCTCGCGAGGCCGGTCATCGGCCTCTCGGTGGCCGACGTCGAACTGCAGAAACTGCCGCGCCAGGGGGATGCCAGCGGCAAGCACAATTTCGTTTACCTGGCCGGTGACCATACCGTGGGGGCGGATCTCGAGCAGTTCCACCGCCTGGTCGGTTTTCGCGAGCTGGTGGTACCGACCGATCGAGCCATGCTCGAAGCGCTGCCGGACCTGCCACGGCTTGCCGAGCGCGCCGAGCAGCGTCTGGGCATCGCCATCACCATGCTGCCGGTTGCCGATAGTGCGGCCGACCTGCTCGGGCGGCTGCCCGCAAACGCCGATGCGGTCTACGTGCCACCCTTGACGCGTTTTGCGCGCAGTGAGATCGAGACCCTCGCGCGCGGTCTGATCGAGCGCCGCCTGCCCGCTTACGCGCTGCTCGGCACGCCCTACGTCGAGGCCGGCCTGCTGATGACCGGCGCCGGTCGTGACGTCGATCGTACGCGCGCTGCACGCCGCGTCGCGCTCAACCTGCAGGCCATCCTGCTCGGCGCCGATGCCGGCACGCTCAAGGTCGCCCTGGAGCAGCCACGCAAGCTCGCCATCAACATGGCGACGGCGCGCGCGATTGGCTACTCGCCGCGCTGGCAGGACCTGGAGGGGGCGATCGTGCTCAATGCGCGCGCTGACAGCGCGGTCGCCACGACCACGCTGATCGATGCCCTGGCGCTCGCCCTCGACGACAACCTGGCGCTGCAGGTGGCACGCTACGCGCCGGATATTGCCGCGGCCGAGGCCCGGGTCGCGCGCGCGGCGCTGCTGCCGCGCCTCGGCATGGGCGCCGGCACCACCGTCATCGACCGCGACCGCGCCAATCCCCAGATCCAGCCACAGCGCAGCGGCGAGCTCAGCCTGGAGGCCTCCCAGGTCGTTTATTCCGAGCGCGCCTGGGCCGGCTACGACATCGCCCGGGCGCTCAGAGAAGCCGAGGACCACGCCCTGCGCATCGCCGTGCTCGACACCCTGCAGCAGACGGCCGGCGCTTATCTCAACCTGCTCAGCGCGCAGTCCCAGGCCGCGGTGCGCGCGTCCAACGTGCAGCTCACCGAATCCAACCTCGAGCTTGCGCTGTCGCGCGAGCGCATCGGCCAGTCGGGACGTGCCGACGTTCTGCGCTTCCAGAGTGAGCTGGCCATCGACCGCCGCAACCACTATGCCGCGCTGGCCGAGGTGGACGTCGCCCGGGTCGAGCTCGGACGCCTGCTCAACCTCGCGCCTGGCAGCCCGCTGCGAGTCGGTGACAACGGCATTCCGGGACTCATCGAGCTGCTCGCCGATGCGCGCTACCAGCGTTTCTTCGACAACCCCGCGAGCTGGCGGGTGTATCGCAGCTACGCGGTCGAGCGTGCGCTCGCCAACGCCCCTGAGCTCGATCGCATCGACGCGGTCGGCGCCGGTGTTGAGCGCTCGCTGCTCGCCGCCGAGCGCGCCTACTACGTGCCGGACGTGACCGTGGTCGGGCAGGCCGCGACCCGCGTGTTGCGCGGCGGACGTGGTGCCAGCCTCGCCGCCACCGGTCTCGACGAGGACGAGTGGGCGCTGGGCATGCAGGCGACGCTGCCGCTGTTCGCCGGCGGCGAGCGTCGCGCGGCGCGCGACCAGGCGCGCTACGAGCTGCTGCGTACCGGCAGCGAGCGCGAGCGCCTGGCCAACGACGTCAGCGCACGCGTGCTCGCGGCGCTGGAGCGAGCCGGTGGTTCCTACCCGGCGATCCGGCTGGCACGCGAGGCTGCGCGCGCCGCGCGCGACAATCTCGACCTGGTGACCGATGCCTATTCCGTCGGCGCCGGCTCCATCACCGAGCTCAACGACGCCCAGGACGCGGCGCTGACCGCCAGCTTGGCCGAGGCACAGGCGCGTTACCAGTTCATGATCGACTTCGTCGGCGTGCTCCGCGGAGTCGGCGATTTCGACGTTCTCCTGCTGCCAGACGGGTTCGACACATGGTACGAAGACATCGACGCCTATTACCGTGCGGCGCAGGCGCAGCCGTGAGCGCACGCGTGGTGAGCTGCGCGCTGCTCGCCGCGGCCGCGGTCGCCGGCGGCTGCGGCAAGGAGCCGGTCGAGGCGCCGACGGTCATGGTGAGGCCGGTGAAGTCGGTCATCGTCACCGCCGGCGACGCGACACGTCGCCATACGTTTTCCGGCACCGCGCGTGCGGACATCGAGGCCGACATCAGCTTCAAGGTCAGCGGCACGCTGAAGTCGCGGCCGGTCGACGTCGGCGACGCGGTCGCCGCCGGGCAGGTGCTGGCGACCCTGGACGCACGCGATTTCGCGATTCGCGTCAACGAGGCCGAGGCGCAGCTCGCCAACGCGCGCGCCGCGCTGCGCAACGCGGAATCGAGCTACGCCCGCGTGCGCGACCTGTACGAGAACGACAACGTCTCGCGCAGCGAGCTGGACGCCGCGCGTGCGGCCGCGGAATCGGCCGCCGCGCAGGTGCGCATCGCCGAGCAGAGCCTGGCCAACAATCGCCTGCAGCTCTCCTACACGCGGGTGACATCACCGGCCGCGTGCGACATTGCCGAGACCTTCGTCAAGGAGAACGAGAACGTCGCCAGCGGCCAGCCCATCGTGCGGCTCAATTGCGGCGCCTGCGCCGAGGTGCGCGTGTCGGTGCCGGAGACGGTGATCCGTGGCATGGAGGTCGGCGAGCCGGCCCGGGCGAGCTTCGCGGCGCTGCCGGAGCAGGCCTTTGCCGCCCGCGTCAGCGAGGTCGGTGTGGCCATGGTCGGCGATGCCGCGACCTTCCCGGTCGTGGTCAGGCTGGAGCCGCCCTGCGAGCAGGTGCGGCCGGGCATGGCGGCCGACGTAACCTTCGACCTCGCCGACGCCAGTGACGGCGAGTTCCTGCTGGTGCCGGTGGTCGCGGTAGGCGAGGACCGCGCCGGGCGTTACGTCTACGTGCTCGAGCCGGCCGGCGAGGATCGCTGGCGCGCGGTGCGGCGCGCGGTCGAGACCGGCGGCCCGCAGATGGGTGGCATCCGCATTACCGCGGGGCTCTCGCCCGGCGAGCGTATCGTCACCGCGGGCGTGCGGCGCATCGGCGACGGCCAGGTGGTGCGCCTGTACGAAGGCGGCACCTGAGTGCGCGTCGCCAGTCCGGGGACCACACCAGCATGGACCTGACCGCCGCCGCGCTGCGTTTCAATCGCGTCACGCTGGTCGCGATCGTGGTCATCGTGGTCGCCGGCGTGACGACCTATCTCGACATGCCGCGCGCCGAGGATCCGGGCTTCATCATTCGTACCGCGATGGTCACGACGCAGTTTCCCGGCGCCAGCCCGGAACGCGTGGAACAGCTCGTGACCGACAAGCTGGAGAAGGTGATCCAGCAGATCCCCGAGCTCGACTTCGTGTCCAGCACCTCGAAAGCGGGCCTCTCGGTCATCTACGTCAACGTGCGCGCCGAGTTCACCGCCATGCGCCCGATCTGGGACGACCTGCGGCGCAAGGTCGAGGCCGCGCGCGGCGAGCTGCCGGACGGTGTCATCGGCCCGACCGTCGACGACGAGTTCGGCGACGTGTTCGGTTTCGTCGTCGGCATCAGCGGGGAAGACTTCAGCTTTCGCGAGCTGAAGGACGTCGCCGACGAGATCCGTGACGAGCTGCTGCTGATCGCCGATGCCGCCAAGGTCGAGATCGCAGGCGCGCAGGACGAGCGCGTGTTCGTCGAGTACAGCAACGCCCGGCTCGCCGCCGCCGGCCTCTCGCCGCAGCAGCTCAGGCAGATCCTGCAGGCGCGCAACATCGTGCAACCCGGCGGTGAGCTGCGGCTCGACTACGAGACCATCGTCATCGAGCCCAGCGGCAGCTTCAACTCGGTCGAGGAGCTGCGCCGTGCCGTGGTCAGCCAGCCGGGCGGGGCCGCGCTGGTGCGGCTGGAGGACATTGCCACGGTGCGGCGTGGCTACGTCGACCCACCGCGCAAGCTGGCGCGGCTGAACGGCGAACGCGCGCTGATTCTCTCGGTCTCGATGCGCGAGGGCGGCAACAACATCGAGCTCGGTGCCGCGGTCCGCGGCGTGATCGAGCGCGCCCGGCAGATCTACCCGATCGGTATCGACTACGTCTTCATCCAGGACCAGTCGCGCATCGTCGAACGCAAGATCAGCGAGTTCGAGGGCAACCTGCTGCAGGCGGTCGCAATCGTGGTCGCGGTGATGGTGCTGTTTCTCGGCCTGCGCAGCGGGCTCATCGTCGCGAGCCTGATCCCGGCGTCGATCCTCGCCGCGTTTCCGGTCATGCACGCAATCGGCATAGGGCTCGACCAGATGTCGCTGGCCTCGCTGATCATTGCGCTCGGCATGCTGGTCGACAACGCCATCGTGATGTCGGAATCGATCATGGTGCGCATGCAGGCCGGCGAGGAGCGCCGCACCGCGGCGATCGCGGCGGCGCGCGAGCTGCGCGTGCCGCTGCTGACCTCCTCGCTGACCACCTCGGCCGCGTTCCTGCCGATCTTCCTCGCCGAGTCCGACACCGGTGAGTACACCGCCTCGCTGTTCAAGGTCGTCACCATCACGCTGCTGAGCTCCTGGCTGCTGGCGCTGACCCTGGTGCCGCTGATGTGCGTGACCTTCATGCGCGTGCGCCGCAGCGCGCCCGGCGAGCAGCGCCGCGGTCCCGCCTACCGTGCTTACCGCGGCGGGCTGCTGGCCGCGCTGCGGCGGCCGCTGCTGGCGCTGGCGCTGGTCGGCGCGGTGTTCTACCTCGCCCTCGCCGGGCTCGGGCAGGTGCCGCAGATCTTCTTTCCGCCCAACGACCGCGCCACCTTCACCCTGGAGATCGAATTGCCGATGGGTACCCCGCTCAGGCGCACCGCGGAGGTGATGGCGGTGCTGGAGTCGCGTCTCGACAGCGACTGGCGCGTCGCGGCCGCACGCGCGCGCGGCGTGACCGGTTACGCGAGCTTCATCGGCGAGGGTGCGCCGCGTTTCAACCTGACCTATACGCCCGAGCCGCCGACCACCGGCTACGCCATCGCGCTGGTCAATGCCACCGATACCGCGATCATGATCGACGGCATCATCCCCGACCTGCAGCGCCTGGTCTTCGATCGCTTCCCCGACGTCGAGGCGACCATACGTCCGCTCGAGCTCGGCGCGCCGGCCTGGCCGCCGATCGCGATCAGGGTGTCCGGCCGCGACACCGATCGGCTGTTCGACCTGGTCGACGCGATCAAGGCGCGGCTGCGCGAGACGCCGGGGGCGGTGCAGGTGACCGACAACTGGGGCACGCGCACGAAGAAGGCACAGGTGCTGATCGACGACGCGCGCGCGCGCCTCGCCGGGGTCAGCCACCAGGACATTGCACTGTCGTTGCAAACCTATTTCTCCGGCATCGACACCACCGACTTCCGCGAAGGCGACAAGCTCATCCCGATCACCCTGCGTTCCGACTCGGCCGAGAAGGCCGGCAGCGAGCCGATCGGCTCGATCAACGTCTACGTACAGTCGAGCGGCCGCTCGGTGCCGTTCGACCAGGTGGCCGACGTGCGCCTGGAGTTCGAGCCGGGCCTGATCGAACGGCGCAACCGCCTGCGCACGGTCACCGTGGAGGCGCTGCTGGCGCCGGGCTACACCGCGGCCGAGGTGCTGGCGGCGCTCGACCCCTGGCTGCAGGCATTCTCGCGCGACTGGTCGTTCGGCTACGGCTGGGAGTACGGCGGCGAGGCCGAGACCTCGGGCGAGGCCAATGCCTCGATCGCGGACAAGCTGTCGATCGCCGCGCTGATCGTCGTGCTGCTGCTGGTCGCCCAGTTCAATTCGCTGCGGCGGCCGCTGATCATCCTGCTGACCATCCCGCTGGCGCTGGTGGGGGTGACCATCGGCCTGCTGGTCGCCGATTCCTACGTCGGCTTCATGACCTTTCTCGGCATCATTTCGCTGTCCGGCATCGTCATCAACAACGCCATCGTGCTCATCGACCGTATCGATCTGAACATCGACGCGCACGACATGCCGCCGGCCGAGGCGATCGTGGCCAGCGCCGAGCAGCGCCTGCGCCCGATCCTGCTGACCACCGCGACCACCATCGGCGGCATGCTGCCGTTGTGGTTCGGCGGCGGGCCGATGTGGGAGCCGATGGCGATCTCGATCATCTTCGGCCTCGGCTTCGCCACGGTGCTGACCCTGGGCGTGGTGCCGGTGCTCTACGCGCTGCTGTTCCGGGTCTCCTTCCGCACGCCGGCGGGGTGAGGTTCAGAACGGCGTGCCGTGACGCTGCGCGAACTCCGGCCAGGCGACGCTGAGCGCGGTGAACAAGGGCCGGTCGCCGTCGCCCAGCGGGGTGTCGTCGAGGCTGTGCACGGCAACCAGGCCGGCGCCGCTGCCGGACAGGAAGACCTCGCTCGCGCCGAGCAAATCGTAGCGGCCCAGCGCGCGCTCCTCGACCGCGCCGCCGGCCTCGCGCCGGCAACGCATGAGCGCGTCGCGGGTCAGGCCGGGCAGGGCGCCCTCGATGGTCGGCGGCGTCACCAGCACCTGGTCGATGACCGCGAACAGGTTGGCGCCGCTGGCCTCGGCGACGCGGCCCTCGGCGTTCAGCAGCAGCGCATCGTCGTAGCCGCGCAGGCGCGCGTCACGCTTGGCCAGCACGTTGTTGAGGTAGTTGAGACTCTTCACGCGCGGGTCCAGCATGTCCGCGCGCGGGCGGCGCAGGCTGGCGGTCGCCAGGCGCAGACCGTGGCGGCGCTGCTCCTCGGGAAACATGCGAATGCCGGCGACGATGCACACCAGCGAAGGCGTCTCGCACGAGGTCGGATCCAGACTCAGCTCGCCGACGCCGCGCGTCACCAGCAGGCGCACGTAGGCTTCGTCCTCGTCGTACGCGCGCGCGGTCTCCAGCACGATGTCGCGGATCGCGGGCAATGGGTGCGGCAGGGCGAGGCCGATGGCGCGTGCCGAGCGCGCCAGCCGCGCCAGGTGGTCGTCGAGGCGGAACACGCGCCGGCCGGTGATGCGGATCCCTTCGAACACGCCATCGCCGTACAGCACGCCGTGGTCGAGCACCGGAATGCGGCATTCGCGTGCGTCGCCGATGACGCCGTCGTACCACGCTTTCATCGTGCCGCCCCCTCGAGACGCAGGGCGACGCCCTCCGCCGCGTGCACCACGCGCCGCGCCGCGGCGGCCGCGCCCAGCTCGCGGTAGCGCGCGGCGACCATGGCCAGCGCCACCGCGCCGGCGAGACGTGCGTCGACGAACACCGGCGCCGCCACCACCGCGAGACCCGCCTGCCATTCCTCGTCGTTGATCGCCCAGCCCTGCGCGCGGACGCTGGCGAGCTCGGCGGCGAGCGCCCGGCGGCTGCGCAGCGTGGCCGGGGTGTAGCGCGTCAGCTCGCCGGCCTCGACCTGCTCCGGCGCGAATGCCAGGTGGATCTTGCCGACTGCCGTCGCATGTGCCGGCACCGTGCTGCCGAGGCGCGGTGCCGCACGCAGGAAGCCCGAGCCCTCGGCTTTCTCCAGCACCGTCAGTGCGCCGCCGCGGGCGACGACCAGGAAGAAGGTCTCACCGAGGTCCGCCGCGGCCGCCTCCAGCACCGGCTTGGCCGCGAGCGCGAGCGGCTCGCGCGCGGCCGCGCCGAGGCCGAGTGCGACCAGGCCGAGGCCGATGCCGTAGCGGCCGGCGTCGTCGCGCGCCGCCAGGCCGCGCCGCACCAGCGGTGCGAGGATGCGGTGCGCGCTGGAGCGCGGCATGTCCAGCTCGCGCGCGATGTCGGCCAGGCGCCGCGGCTGCGGCTGGCCGCTGAGCAGGAACAGGGCGTCCAGTGCCTTGTCGATGGTCGTCATGGTTGTTCCATTATTCAGAACAAAATTTATATAGTTGAAACAACGGTAGCGTCCCGCGCCATCGCCGGTCAAGCCGCCCCGCCGCGGGCACTGTACGGTGGCCGTTCGGTCCGCCGCCGCGGCCCATGCCGGGCTGCCGTTTGCAGCGCGTTGCCGCAGCATCGTTCCACATGGCGAACGGGCGCGCGCTACACTTGCCCGCGCCGGCGCCCCATCGCGCCGGCGGCGCCGGCGGGAGGGGCGGCCACGATGAGCAAGAACAAGACCAGGGACATGGCCGAGCGGGTGTTCCGCGACGTCTCCGGCGCCATGGCCGCGGGGCTCGCCTGGCTGGGCACCGAGACCGGCCTGTTCCGCGCGCTCGCCGGACAGGGCCCGATGACGATCGACGGGCTGGCCGAGGCCAGCGGCCTGGTACCACGCTACGTCGAGGAGTGGGCCGCGGGCATGGTGGCGGCCGGCTACCTCGACTACGACCCGGCGGACGCGACCTACACCTTGCCGGACGAGCACGCCTACCTGCTGGCCTCCGACGGCACCGACCATTTCATGGGCGGCCTGTTCGCCATGGTGCCGGCACTGATGCAGGTCGCGCCGCGGGTGCGCGACGCCTTCAGCGCCGGCGGCGGCGTCGCCTTCGACGAGTTCGGTGCCGACTGCCGCGCCGCCATCGATCTCATGAACCGCGGCAACTACGAACACCGCCTGGTCGACTACTGGCTGGCGCAGCTGCCGCAGACGGTCGAGCGCCTGGCGGCGGGCGGGCGCGCGCTGGACCTCGGCTGCGGCACCGGGCAGGTCGTCGCGGCGCTGGCCAAGGCCTTCCCCGCGAGCACCATCGCGGGCGTGGACCCCGACGCCATCTCGATCGCCGCGGCGCGCGAGACCTTGTCCGCGGCGGGGCTCGCCAACACCAAGCTGCACCAGGCCACCCTCGACCAGCTCGATGCGGGGCCGGGCTTCGACCTGATCACGGTGTGCGACGTGCTGCACGACCTGCCCGACCCGGTCGCGGTGCTGCGTGACGCCCGCGCGCGCCTGGCCGAGGGCGGCGTGCTGCTGGTGATCGAGCCGCGCGTCGCCGACCGGCTGGAGGACAACGTCAACCCGATCACGGCCATGTTCTACGGCTTCAGCGTGTTCCATTGCCTGACCCAGTCGCTGGCGCAGGACGGCGCCGGGCTGGGTGCCTGCATGGGCCCCGCGCGGACCACCGCGCTGCTCGGCGAAGCCGGTTTCGGCACGGTCGAGACACTCGACATCCGCAGCCCGGTGAACCTCTTCTACGCCGCCCGCGCGTGAAGCGCGGCCCGGGCTACTTGCGCAGCTGGTAGTCGCGCGTCTTGGCCGGCCAGTACATGGTGAACGGCTGCGGCCAGCGGTAGGGCAGGTCGACCAGCACCCCGGGCTCGCTGGCGCTGGCCGCCAGGGCCAGCGTGTCCTCGAGGATGCGGCGCTGCTGCGCGGCGTCGAAGGGCGCACCGCAGGCATTGCCCATGGGGAAATTGACGAACGCGGTACGCGGCGCCTTGACGTTCGCCGACAGGTCGCGCCCGGTCGAGAGCACCACGGTGACGATGCCGTGCTCCTCGACCACCCGTGCGACCAGGCCGGCGGTCTGGTGGTCCAGCGGGCAGGCCGGGATCACCACCAGCACGTCGACGCCGTCGCGGGCGAGCTCGCCGGCGAAGGCCGGCGCCGCCTCCTCGCACACCTCGCGGCGCTTGTAGATGCGGCCCATGAAGCCGCTCCACAGGCGTGGCGCGACGCTGCCGATGACGCCATCGGCGGCCAGCTCGCGCAGGCGCTCGAGCGGGAACTGGCAGTTGATGTCGCGTTCGGCGTCGCGGTGATCGTAATAATTGTCGTCGATGCGGAAAGCCGCGGCCGGCGTGTCCGGGGCGATCGCGTCCACGCGCAAGTCGTTGCGCGCATCGGGATTGAACGGTGGCACGTCGCCGGCCGAGGCGCCGCAGGTCGTGAGCAGGGACACGCAGCACGCGGCGAGCGGCTTGTCGAGCGGGGTCAGCGGGGCATCGGTATTGATCGTCCAGTCGTAGGGCGGAAAGCCGAGCTCCCGGTAGCGCGCGTTGAGCGCGTCGACGTAGGCGACCGGGTCGGCCATGGCGTCAGTCTCCGCCGAGGGCGCCGGCCGCTTTCAGCGCGGCGTTGCGCGCGCGGCCCATGTCGAAGGTGCGCGCCATCATGATGCGCTGGGCCTTGAGGCCGCCGCCGGCCTGCAACGCCGTGACCAGGTTCCAGCCGCCGTAGGCATCGGCCGTGAGATCGCGAATCAGGGTGTAGACCCGCATGCGCTGCTCGACGTCGGTGCCCGGCGTCGCCTGCAGGTACTTGCGCAGCCACGCGCCCGCTTCCGGATGCCTGAGATCGGCCTCTTCCGGCAGCGTGATGACCAGGCCCCCGGCGACGTCGTGCAGGTGGCGCACCATCTGGTGGAAGTTCGAGGCGTAGTAGTACTTGGTGACGTTGATGCCGAGAGTGTTCGGATGCAGCATGCCGTCGGCGGTCGACTCGTAGCTGCGCACCGCGGAGTCGATACCCATGCGGATCATCTCCGCGTAGCAGATCAGCTCGGAGATGGCGTCCTGCACGTGCGGGTCGCGCGCCTTGCCCTGCTGGCTGGTGACGAGATCGGCGAGCCCGACCATGATCTCCGCCTCCTGGTGCGCGATGACGAGACCCAGCGTCCGCTCCCACAGCCCGAGCGCGGCGGCAAAGGCGCCTGCCAGCTGCCACTCGCCAGCGAGAAAGACCCGGTCCCAGGGCACGAACACGTCGTCGAACACCACGAAGCCCTCGGGCATGGAGTGGTGCGCGCTGGCCGGGTAGTCGAACTCGTTGAGATCCGCCGGCGCGAAGCTGCGGTTGATGATCTTCACTCCCGGCGTGTTGACCGGGATCGAGAAGGCGACCGCGTAGTCGGCCTCGTGCTCGCGCATCGACTTGGTCGGCATCACGACCAGCTCGTGGACCAGCGCGGCGGCGGTGATGTGCAGCTTGGCGCCGCGCACGGTGATGCCGTCGGCACTCTGGTCGACGATGCGCACGTAGAGATCGGGGTCGAGCTGCTCGTGCGCCTTCTTCGAGCGGTCGCCCTTGGCGTCGGTGATGACCTCGGCCGCGCGCAGGTCGTTGTCGCGCGCATAGCGGTACATGGCCTCGATGTTGTCGGCGAAGCGCGGGTTGACCGCGGCGAGGCGGTCCTTGATCGTCAGCAGGGCCATGTAGACGCCGGTCACGCCGCCGACGATCGACATGTGACGGCCGAGCTCGAGGCGCGTTTCCAGCTCTTCCGGCGTACGCGGCACCTGGTAGACCCGGTGGGCGCGCTCTCCGTCCTCGGTGCGGTAGCTGATCAGGTCGAGCAGATCGGGGTCGTCGTAGGCGTAGTCGGTGCTCGCGACCTCGATCGGCACGCGAAAGCGCGGATGGCTGGTGACGTCGGTGATCTTCTCACCGCCCCAGTAGACCACGCGGCCGTCGTTCAGTGATTCGCGGTACTCGGCCGCACTCATCAGTCCCATGCGCATCTCTCCCCGGTGAGCGAACGTAGCCGGCCGGCGCGTGCGGCCGCGTCCGGAAGATACCACGCACTGGATCGCTGCTGCAGCCGCCCGGTTACGTTACGGCAACAAAGGCGCAACACCACCGCGGTGCGCGCCGGCCATACTCGATCGCAGCGCGCAACAGCGCGCACCGCGAAGGAGGATACGGCGATGACGGCAGAGGTATCGATCGAGCTCAGCGACGGCTATGTCGTCGAGCATTACGAAGGCGACGAGGACGGCATCGTCGCGCTGCTGATCGAGCGCGGCCTGCCGGCGCCGGCGCTCGGCGCGATCACGCCGGTTGCCCCGGCCGCGGCGCCGGCCTGCGCGAACACCGACGCCGCCGCGGCGTAGCCGGGCGCCGCCGCCGTGCTCAGGGCTCGAAGAAGCTGCAGCCGGTTTTCGCGCGCACGTCCTCGATGCTGACGCCTTCGTGCAGCTCGCGCAGCACCAGGCCCTCGTTGTCCGGCAGCACTTCGAACACGCACAGGTCGGTGATGATCATATCGACCACGTTCTTGCCCGTGATCGGCAGGCTGCACTGCTTGAGGATCTTGGGGCTGCCGTCCTTCGCCGTGTGCTCCATCAGTACGATGACGCGCTTGACGCCGGAGACCAGGTCCATGGCACCACCCGGACCCTTGACCATCTTGCCCGGCACCATGAAGTTGGCGAGGTCGCCGTTCTCGGCCACCTCCAGGCCGCCGAGGATGGAGAGATCGACGTGCCCGCCGCGGATCATGGCGAACGAGTCGGCGCTGGAGAAGAAGCTCGAGCCGGGAATAGTGGTAATGGTCTGCTTGCCGGCGTTGATCAGGTCCGGGTCGACATCGGCCTCGTCCGGGAACGGGCCGATGCCGAGCAGGCCGTTCTCCGATTGCAGGGTGACGTTGATGCCGTCGGGAATGAAATTCGCGACCAGGGTCGGGATGCCGATGCCGAGGTTGACGTAGAAGCCGTCCTCGAGCTCCTGCGCGGCGCGCCGGGCCATCATGTCGCGCACCGGGGAGCCGCCCTTGGCCGGGGTGCCGGCGACGGTGCGGAACTCGATGCGCTTCTCGTGGCCGACGCCCTGGATGATGCGATCGACGTAGATCCCGGGGGTGTGGATTTCGTCCGGGTCGAGTTCGCCGACCTCGACCAGCTCCTCGACCTCGGCCACGCACAGCTTGCCGCAGGTCGCGATCATCGGGTTGAAGTTGCGCGCCGTCTTGCGATAGACGAGGTTGCCGGCCTTGTCGCCCTTCCATGCCTTGACGATGGCGAGGTCGGCGCGGATGCCTTCCTCGAGCACGTACTCCACGCCGTCGAAGACCTTGGTCTCCTTGCCCTCGGCGAGCTTGGTGCCGGCCGCGGTGCGCGTGTAGAAGCCGGGGATGCCGGCGCCGCCGGCGCGCAGGCGCTCGGCGAGGGTGCCCTGCGGGTTCAGGTGCAGCTCGAGCTCACCGGCCAGCACCTGGCGTTCGAACTCCTTGTTCTCACCGACGTAGGAGGCGATGACCTGTTTGACCTGCCGGCCCTTGAGCAGCAGGCCCATGCCGAAGTCGTCGACGCCGGCATTGTTGCCGACGATGGTCAGGCCCTTGATGCCGGAATCGACCAGCGCCGCGATCAGGTTCTCGGGGATGCCGCACAGGCCGAAGCCGCCGGCGGCGATCGTCATGTCGTCTTCGAGCACGCCCTCCAGCGCGCTGGCTGCATCGGAAAACACCTTGTTCATATGGTCGGTACCTCGATTCGGTTCGGATGCGTCGCGTGCGGCCGCCGTCCCCGAACGGGTGGCCGCGCAGGCGCGCCAAGCTAGCAGGCGCACCCCCCGCGCTCAAGCACACAGGCCGCTTCAGCGCAGATGGCGCCGCCGGTAGCTGCCGGGCGGCATGCCGTACCAGCGTTTGAACGCCTTGCCGAAGTTGGCCGGGTTGCGGAAGCCGAGCGCGGCGGCGACCTCGTAGACGCGCAGCTGGTCGTTGGCCAGCAGCTCGCGCGCCCGCGCGCCCAGGAAGCCGTCCTGCTCGGCCTGGTAAGAGGTACCGAGGCGGCGCAGGCGCCGTATCAGTGTGCGCGGCGACACGTGCAGCGCGGCCGCGGCGTCCTCCAGCCGCGGCAGGGTGCGTTCCCCCGCCGCTTCCTCGAAGGCGCGATTGAGGTAGCGGCGCAGCGCGCCCAGGGTCTCGCGCTCGTGGGTCGAGCCCATCGTGCGCGCGCACTGGCGCACTGCGTGCGCCCAGGTCGATTCGATGTGATTGATGTTGCCGAGCGCGCGCCACCGCCAGGGCACGATCAGCGCGTGGCGCGGCGCCGAGCAGCGCACCGGCGCTTTGAAGTAGGTCGGGTAACTCGGCGCGTGCTCGGGTTCCGGGTAGGCGAGTTCGATGCGCGCCGCCGCGAGATCGGTCGCGTACAGGGTGCCGATGTAATCCTGCAGCACGATCAGCAGGGTCTCAACGGGGATCGGCGCGATGGTGCCGAACTCGATCAGGGGACACAGCTCGATGACGAAGTCCTCGTCCTCGCGACGCGCCTCCAGGTGCAGGTAGGGGATGCGATCGGGAAAGTGGCGAACGAATACGTCCAGCCCGTCGCCGAGGGTGGGGGCGCTCATCAGCGCGACGCTGATCGGACCGTGGAAGTGGCTCGACAGGGTACCGGCCCAGGCCAGGTGCCAGTCAGGCGTGGTGGCGAGTTCATGGGCGTTGCGCACGTAGCCGAAGGCCTGCGCCACGGTAATGCGCAGCTCGGGATCGTCGAGATCGGCCGGCGTGATGCCGGTACCGGCGAGCAGCGCCGCGGGCTCGAACACCCGTGCCAGCAGGCGGCCGTAAGTGGCCGGCATCAGCAGTCCTTCGACGGCGTTCTGGTCCATCGCCGGGGCGGCGGCCTCCACAAACCGGGGGTGGCATCAAAATAACAGAAAATGGCCGCCTCGGCGCTTTCCCGGGTACCCCGGAGCCGGCTATCCTCACCCGTCCTGTACGGTACCGCACGGCTGATTCGAGAACGGTCGCAGCGCCGCGACAGGGGGAGGTCCATGGCGAGGGGAGTCGCCTGGCAGAACGGGCACCCGCCCCGACTGCCGTATTCTCGAGCGCGCCCACGGGCGCAACACCCACGAAAACCCGCGCCCGCGGGTTTTCGCTTTTTCGGGCCCGGCGCCCGCGGGGAGATCCTGATGCAGACCTTCAGCCTCACGACCCTGGCCGACGACTTCGCCTTCCTCGAAGGCCCGCGCTGGCACGACGGACGGCTGTGGCTGTCGGACATCTGGGACTACACCGTGTTCACGGTCGACGAATCCGGCCGGCGCGAAGCCGTCGTGCGGGTGCCGGAACGGCCCTCGGGACTGGGCTTCCTGCCCGACGGCACGCCGCTGGTGGTGTCCATGGTCGATCGCCGCGTGTACCGCATCGTCGACGGCGCGCTGACACTGCACGCCGACCTCGCCACGCTGGTCAGCGCCGAGATCAACGACATGGTGGTCGACGATCGCGGCCGCGCCTACATCGGCAACATGGGCTACGACCTCTTCGGCGGGGGCGAGGCACGGCCGGGCGAGATCACCCTGGTCGAGCCGGACGGCCGCTTTCGCCACGTCGCGGCGCAGCTCGACTTTCCCAACGGCATGGCGATCTCCGCGGACGGCGCCACGCTGTACGTGGCCGAGTCCTTCGGCCACCGGGTCAGCGCGTTCGAGCGCGCGCAGGACGGCAGCCTGGGCGCGCGCCGCGTGCTGGCCGAGTTGCCGGAGCTGATCCCCGACGGCATCTGTCTCGATCGCGAGGGCGGCCTGTGGGTCGCCGGCGCAATGGGCGGTGCGTTCGTGCGCCTGGCTGCAGACGGCACGGTCAGCGCCCGCATCGACGTCGCCCCGCGCGCCGCGATCGCCTGCCAGCTCGGCGGCGCGGATGGCCGTACGCTGTTCTGCCTCACCTACGACGGCGGCATCGAGGAGCTCTCGCAGGGCAAGCCTGGTGCGCGCATCGAGGTTGCGCGGGTCGACGTCGGCGCAGCCGGTTCGCCGTAAAGCGGGTCGTCAGAAGCGATACATTGCACCGAGGGCGACGATGAACTGGTCACGCTCGCCGCGATCGGCGACCAGCGGAGCGTCGGCGGCGTCGCCGAGCAGCCGCTTGTAGCCGACCGAGACCAGTGCCGCGATGTGCTCGCTGAGGTCGATGCGCGAGCCCAGGCGCACGCTGACGTCCTTGAAACCGCTGTCCGCGTCGAAGCGGCGCAGGCCACTGCGCGCGGACTGCGCAGCGTCGACGCCGAAGTAGCTCTCCATGTAATCGTCGTCGGCCCAGGTGCCGGATACGCGCAGGCTGAACCACGGCGTGTCGAACGGCACGCGCAGGGCGAGGCCGGCATCGACCACCAGGCCACCGTGCGCATCGGCGAGGTCATGCGCGGCGTTGATGCGTACGCGCAACGGGCCTTCACTGAAAGCGAGGAAACCACCGAGCTCCCACGCGCGGTCGACGTCGCCCAGCCCGTCGAGCGCGGCATCGTCGTCCTCGTCGCGCCCGGCGCGGGTACGCAGGGTTGGCCCGGCGCGCCAGCCGTCGCTGCCGAGGAGCACGGCGTCGAGCGAGCGGCCGCGAAAGATGAGACGCTCGTGCCAGCTCACGCGCAGGTAAGGCACGGCGTCCAGCTCGTAGTTGTCGGCGCCCTCGTACTCGGGGCCCAGAGCGCCGAGCAGGCCGAGGCGCACGTCCAGCGTCCTGGCCGCATCCGCGTCCTCGACCAGGGGATCGAGTTCCAGCGGCGCGGTGGTCTCCAGGCCGATCTGCTCCTGGGCCGGCGCCGACAGCGCAGCGGCGAGCAGGGCCGCGGCCAGCGCGCCCTGTCTGCGGCTGCCGGGATGACGGGTGCGAGTGGTTAGGCCGGGGCGATCCATTGCTAAGATAAATTCAAGAAAAAACGCGTAACCTCATGATATTTAGAAACAGACAGGTCTACAAGGACAACGATCCCGCTCAGCTCGCGCGGCTCGCCCAGGCGCACAGCTGGTCGATGGCCAGCATCACCGGCGTGCAGTGCGCGCGCAGGAAGGCTGCGTCGATCGTGTCCATGCCGCGCGCCGCGGCCAGCGCCGCGCCGCCGTCGAAGTCGACGCAGGCGATGCGCACGGAGAGCTCCTGCGGCGGCCGCCCGAAGCAGTGACCGGGCAGGCAGGCGACGCCGGTGTCTTCGAGCAGGCGTTCGCAGAAGGTGTCGCCGTCGCTGATACCGCGTGCGGCCAGGGTTTCGCGTAGCGGCTCGAAACTGGGAAACAGGTAGAAACCGCCACGGGGCTGCGTGACCTCGGCGCCGGCGGCGCGCAGGGCATGCCAGGCGTGGGTGCACAGCGCGGCGACGATGGCGCGCGAGTCGTCGAGGTAGGTCTCGATCGCGTCGTGGTGCTCGAACGCGGTCACCGCGGCGAACTGGATCGGCGCGCTGGTCGAGGTGAAAGTCTCGCTGGCGACGGCGAGCATCGCTTCGAGCAGCCAGCTCAGGGTCGCCGGGAACACGAACGCACCGAGGCGCCAGCCGCCTGCCCCGCACCACTTGCTGAGGCCGTTGCTGATGATGGTGCCTTCCGGGTAGTAGCGCGCGATGGAGACGTGGTTGCCGTCGAAGGTCAGTCCGCCGTAAATCTCGTCGGCCAGGACCAGCACGCGGTAACGTCGCGCGACCGCGGCGATGGCCTGCAACTGCTCGGGATCGTAGACCATGCCGGTGGGATTGCCCGGGTAGTTGATGATGAGCAGGCGCGGCAGGTCCGGGTCGGCGGCGCAGATCCGTTCCAGCGCGTCCGGCGTAACGCCCAGCCCGGTCTCGATCGCGGTCGGCAGCCAGTGCAGGTTGCGACCGATGATGCGCGCCTGCGGTGCGTAGGAGACCCAGCTCGGCGCCGGGATCAGCAGGTCGCCATAGTAGGTGAGCTGGGTCAGGAACATCAGCTCCTTGGTGCCGGGGCCGATCAGCATGTGCTCGGGTGAGTAGTCGATGCCCTGGGTACGCCGGTAGTAGCCGGCGATCGCCTCGCGCAGCGCCGGCAGCCCGCGCACCGGCAGGTAGTCCTTCTCGCCGGCGTGATCGCGTAGCGCCTGTTGCACGATGTCCGGCACCGGGAAGGGCGACTGGCCCAGGCCGAGCCCGTACACCGTGCGGCCGGCCGCGCGCAGCGCCTTCGATCGATCGTTGATGGCGATCGTTGCCGATTGCCGCATACCGCGGATGTTGAGGTTCAGGTGAACGGCGGGTGACAGCAGGGTTTCAGCGGTCATGGGGTCGGCTTCCGGGCGGGGCGCATGCAGGGCTTATAGCAGATGGCGCGGCGGGCGTCCGGGAGCGCCAGCGCGGTGTACCGAAAAGCACCCGAAAAAAAGTTGTAAGGATCGGCTGCTTCGCGCGACCAAGCCTCGAACGTGACATCTGTCGTCACATTGCCAACGTCACCAAGAGGGACCGACACCATGAAGAACATCCTTGCCGCCACGACCCTGGCCCTGGTTTCAAATTTCGCCGCTGCCGATGGCTTCGCGCCGTGGGAGACGCGCGCCGTGCCGCTCGACGCGCCGGCCACCGCCAGCACCACGATCGCGCCCGCCGGCTTCGCGCCCTGGCGCGACCACACGGTACTGCGCGAAATGCCGGATGCCGAGCTGCGCATGAGCGATGTCGAAGGCAGCGCTTTCCGTCCCTGGAGCTGAGCGGGCTCTTACCGGCGCCGGCGGCGCGACCGCCGGCGCCGGCTTGTCCGCGGCATGGCGCCGGGCGCATAGTTGCACTCACGATGCGACACGGGCGACTGGCGTGAGCGAGACGGAACCGGCTGCGGATGGCCCGGAGCACTGGCTCGACCAGCATGGCGATGCGCTCTACGCGTTCGCGTTGCTGCGCGTACGGCAGCCGGCGACCGCCGAGGACCTGGTGCAGGAGACCCTGCTCGCGGCGCTCTCCGCACAGCAGCGCTTCGAGGCCCGTGCCAGCCGCCGCACCTGGCTCATCGGTATTCTCAAGAACAAGATCGTCGACCACCTGCGGCGCGCGGGACGCGAGCAGGCCCTGCCCGATGACGACGACGGCGAAGACGTGTTCGCCGACAGGTTCGACGCTACCGGGCACTGGCGCGTTGCGCCGGCGGACTGGGGTGACCCGGCCGCGCTGGCCGAGAACCGGGCGCTCGGCGCGGCACTGGCTGAATGCATCGGTCACCTGCCGGACAAGCTGCGCCGGCCGTTCGTGCTGCGCGAGATCGACGGCATGGACAGCGCGGAGGTGATCGCGCTGCTCGGCATCTCCAGCGCCGGTAACCTGTGGGTGATGTTGTCGCGGGCGCGTGAGCGGGTGCGCGAATGCCTGCAACGGAACTGGGGAGGGGCGGGACGATGATCGACTGCAGCGAGGCGACGCGGCTGACCGCCGCCACGCCGGAGCGCCCGTTGAGCCTGGGCGAGCGAATCGGGCTCGCCCTGCACCGGCTGCTGTGCCCGCCCTGTCGCTTCTACCGGCGACAGCTCGAGGCCATGCGTCGCGCCGCGCGCGACCTCGAGGCCGGTGCGCCGGATGCCGGTCTCGGCGACGATGCCCGCGCGCGTATCAGGGAGAAGCTGCGTCGCGCGCAGAAAGAGTGAGGCGGCCCGGCCCGTGGCGCACCTGCGGTGGCTGTGCTAGCGTCGGGCGCCGCCACGCCTGCCGGAGACCGAACGTGAAGCCGATGCGACTCCTCGTCACCCTGCCGCCTGTCCTGGCCATGCTGTCGGGCGCCCTGGCGCTCGGTGGCTGCGCCACGCATTCACAAATCCTGCCGGTCACGCCGCGCCCGGCGGTGACCGCGAACGAGAGCCGCGGCGCGGGCCGCAGCATGGCCATCGAGGTGGTCGACGCGCGTGGCACCAACGTCGTCGGTCTGCGTGAGCCCGGCGCGGCGGACACCGCGATCACCACGCCGCCGGAGATGCTGCGTAACATCCAGCGTGCGGTCGAGGACGGCTACCGCGCGCTCGGTTTCGAGCTGGTGCCGGTCGGCGAGAACGCCGACGTCGTGCTCGAGGTGCGCCTGACCGAGCTCGGCTACGAGCGCGAGGCGGAGGGTGTGGTGCGTAACCTGCGCACCGGCGCCACCTTCCAGGTCACCAGCATCATGCCCGACAAGACGGTCGACGCGACCTACCGCGATGCGCAGGGCAAGGAGACCCTGGTCAAGCCGTCGCTCGCGACCAATGCCGAGATCCTGAACAAGCACATCGACGCCGCGCTGGCGAAGATGATCGCCGACCCGCGACTGACCACCAACTGACGCCGGCGCGGCACTCAGATGCTGTCGTTGCTGGCGGTCTGCGGCGCGCTGTTGAGGATGCGATCGATGCGGCGCGCGGCGCGCTCGCATTCGCCGATGGTGGTGAACACCTTGAAGCGCAGGCCGAGCGAGGGCTTGTCCCCCTCGAGGTGTGCGAGTACCGCGCGGGTCAGCGGGCTGCAGGTCTCGGTCATGCGTTCCTCCAGCGCGATCAGCGCCGGATCGGCCTCGGCGAAGATCTCCATCAGCGGGTAGCGATCGAGCAGGGCATCGGCCACGCGGCTCTGGTAGAGAAACACGCGCTCGGCGCGGCTGCGGCCCGGCTCGGCGCCGGATGCCGGCGCCGCCTGCAGCCCGGCGCAGGCGCTGAGCAGCGCGGCCAGTCCGGCGATGAAGCCGGCGCGCAGGTGCAGCGAGAGCATGTCGGGCAATCCTTTCATCCGCGAGTGTCCAGCATTCTGTTCGGCGTCGCGTCGCCCGCCGGCGCGCGCCGTCTTTAGGAGCAATCTTAGCTGCCCCGGCGGCCGATTCCAGGGTCGCGCCGGCAGACTGTGAAGCACGTCTCGGCGCCGCCCGGATTGCAAATTTTTGCGTCTTCGCCGGGTGCGCCGCCCGTCTCCCGGGTTATCGGGCCGTGCGCGGCCATTCTTGAGCGCGGGAGCCGCTGGCCGGGAGCAGCAGCACCTCACGAGGCAGGTCGTGGGCAGGGCGCAGGCGAGCCTGCAACGCCGCCCACGGCCTCCGCAGTAGTTCTGCATCACCCTGCTAACGCAGCACCCGGCCCGTCGTACTGCGCCGCAACTCGGCAAGCAGCGTGTCCTCGGCCCGGCGGTTGCGGCGCGGCGACATGGCCAGGCCGAGGTGTGGCCACAGGCCGTTGCGGATGTTCTCCGGCAGCACGTTCTCCAGGTACTCCAGCGCGGTACCGCGGATGCCGCGGTCGGCGCTGTACACGGCACGGAAGGACAGCCTCAGCGCGTCGCGGTCGAGCACCAGGCTGAGCAGGGTGAAGACGTGCTCCAGGCTGTAGTCGGCCTCGACGCCGGAGTCGGTGGCGACCGGGTCCTCACCCTGGATGATGTCGTCGAGGCGGATGTCGCGACTCTTCCATACCGAGCCGGGTACCGCGACCTCGCGCGCGCAGGCTTCGAACACCCGTTCGCGGTCGATGGCGAGCTGTGGATCGCGACCGAGCATGCGCGACAGCGCGCGGGCGCTCGAGTAACGCACGTTGAACTCGCTGTCGGTGAGGCCATGCAGCAGGGCTTCGATGGTACGCGGGTGATAGGACACCTCGAGCACGCTGGGCAGCCGCTGCCGGGCGAGCAGGGGCACGTCCGGGTCGAGCAGCGCGTCGGTCAGCGTGCCGATGCAGAACGGCACCATCCAGCGCAGCTCGGTGCGCGCGACGTCGGCGATGTCGTCGACCGCCAGCATCGGCACGATGAAGCGTGCCAGGCGGGTGTCCATGTAGTCACCTTCGAGGAACGTGCGCACCCGGCGCCGGTTGCCGGAGGTCAGCGCGGCAATGGCTTCGGCCAGGCGTTCGGACTGGTCGGCCGGCGGCGGCACCTGGTCGGGGTGTGCGGACCAATCGGGGGTGGCCTGGTCGCGCGCCTGCTTGCGCTGCGCGATGCGCGCCATCAGCAGCGAGCGCTCCGAGGCGGCCGAGGCCTCGGCCAGGGTCTGGCGGGTGGTGGCGTCGACAATCTCCTCGTCGCGGATCGAGATGAGGCCGTCGCGCAGGTTGTCGGCGAGCTGGCCGACGTAGCCGCGGTAGAGGCGGCTGACGATGACCAGCGTGAGCACCGCGATCAGCATCGCCGCGACGATCACCAGTGCCGAAGGCAGCTGCGGGACGATCGCGAGCAGGCCGAGAATGATGCCGCCGCCGACGATGTCGCCGAGGCGATCGGAGGCGACGTCGATGATCGACTTGGTCGGTCGCTTGCGCGACGGCGGCAGCGGGGTGTAGAGCAGCTCGAAGGCGGAGCGGTAGAAGGAGTTCTGGAACACCATCTGCCCGCCGCGCAGCGCGATCACCGTCCACAGGCGCAGCGCGAAGACGTTGACCAGGCCGGCGAACAGAACCACGGCGGGCATCACCGCGAGCGTGGCGCCGATGCCGAAACGGTTGAGCATGCGCGGGCCGAGCACCGACTGCACGATGAAGGTGACCAGGCCGGCAACGGCATAGAAACGGCCGAACAGGCCGACCAGCGCGGCCTCGTCGGCGAGGCGGCGCGAGGCCTCGGCCTTGAACACGTAGTCGACCAGCGCGGCGAGCGCGGCGACCAGCACCATCAGCAATCCCATCAGGACGAGGTAGCGGTTACGCAGCAGGATCTGGATGCCGGAGTCGACCTCGATCTCGGTGCTGGCGGCGGCGCTGCGCGGCCGCCCGATGCCGAACACGGTGCCGGCGCAGGCGAGATGCAGGGCGGCGAGCACCACCATCATCGCGCGCGCATCGAGGAGCGCCGCCACGCGGTCGGCCATCACGCCGCCGATCACGCCACCCAGCGTTGCGGCGGCGGCGACCTGCGCGATGGTGCGCTTGGCGGTGTGCGGGTCGAAGCGCTCGTTGACCACTGACCAGAAACCCGAGATCAGGACCGCGCCGAACACCGCCATCTGCAGGTAGAGCGTGATCGCGGCGGCCTGGGGCAGTGTCGCGTACAGCGTCCAGCTGCCGACGAAGAGCAGGGCGCTGACGAGATACGCCGCGGGCACGATGCGCCAGGGGCCGTAGCGCGCCAGCAGGCGCGACATGACGACCACCGCGAGCATCGACGCCAGCGCGGCGACAATGACCATGCGCGGCAGTTCGGTGACGTCGTACTGTGACAGGAAGATGGCATCGCGCGTCGCCTTGCCGCCGACCTGGTGGGCGATCATCAGCGTCGCGGACACCAGCGCGAACCAGGTCGAGCGCAGCGTGGCGGAGACCCGCGGGATCATCGCGGAGGAGCGGTCGGCGCAGCGTGCAGGTCGGGCATGGCGCACTAGCATACTGCCTGGCGTGCGTGCTGTATCCGGTGGCGATGACGCGGCCCGGCGCGGCCGGCAGGGAAACGCCACCCGCGATTGCATCGCGGGTGGCGCCACGTAGCATTACCGGTCTCAGTAGCGGGGTGCTTCCTCCAGGCGCAGCCCGCGCAGCGCGGCCTGGCGCGCAACGGTGGTGTGGATGCGATCGTCGAGCGAATCGCTGCGCCCGCCGCTGGCTTCGAGCTGCGCTTGGATGTAGGCGTCGCGCTGGCTGGCCAGCTCGCCGATGCGCGTCTTGAGCTCGGCACGTTTCTCGGACTCGGCCTGCACCGCCGCTTCGCGCGCGGCCGGTGCCATCGCCGCCAGCGGCGCGGGCAGCGTTTCCGGTGCCGCGTGCTCGAGGTCGACACGTCCGTCCTCCCAGGCATCGACCAGGTCGTGCTCGCCGAGGAAGTTGCGCTCACCGCCGGCCGAGGCATTGAAGGCCGCGCGTCGCGCCCGGCTGCCGGCCGATGCCGCCGCGTGCAGCTTGGCGGTGGCGGCACTGCGAGCCTCGTCGGCGGCACGCGCTGCGGCATCACCGTAGACCATGCGCGTGGCGTCCATGGCCGCCGAGAGCTCGGCGAGGTCGGCATCGAACGGCGTCGCCACGGCGACCGCGTCGCCGTCCTGTCCGACATCGAGGAAATCGCCGCCGGCAAGCCGCGCGATGTCCTGCCAGGCGCGTCCCGTCGCCGGATTCGTGCCGCAGCGCACGGTGTTCACGATGATGCCGCGCTCGCGCGCCAGCGCCAGCGTCTGCGGGTACTGGCGCTCGCCGTGGTAGTCGGTGTGCGGCGGTGCGTCGCCGACCAGGAACACGACCTTGTAGACATCCTGCGAAGGGCTCCACGACATGTTCTCGACCGCCGCGCTCAGCGCCTGGTTGACCGCCTCCGGGCCGTCGCCACCGCCGGCGGCGCGGAAGTCCATCAGCGTGGCGTACATCGAATCGAGATCGGCGGAGAGATCGATGGTCTGCGTGACGTAGGCGTCGCCGCGGTCGCGGTAGGCGACCAGGCCGATGCGGATCTCGGGCGCCGGGTCGGCCTGCGCCATGCTCGCCGCGATCGACCAGATCTTCTCTTTCGCGGCCTCGATCAGGCCACCCATGGAGCCGGTGGTGTCGAGCGCGAACACGACCTCGATGCGCGGCGCGCCCTGTGCCTGCACCAGCGCCGGTGGCGCGGTCGCCGGCGCCGCCGGCAGTGGCCGGCTGGCGGCGGGATGAAAGGCCACGGCGGCGGCCGTGGCGGCGAACAGGCTGATGCCCAGGAGTTGCATTCTCATGGCGGATTCCTCGGTTGCTTGGGGGGTGTCAGCGCGTGGTGCGCAGGCGTTCCAGCGCGCGCGTGGCGCGCAGGTGGGCGGCGGCGAAACGCGCGACGGGATCGTCGGTGGCCGTGCGCGGCGTCCAGCGCCGTGGAATGAACACGTACAGCGCCTGCACCAGGAAGAAGGTCCAGACGCTGAGCAGGACGCCGCCGCCGGCGCGCACCGCGGCGACCGCGGCGAGCAGTGCCAGGGCGGAGAGCGCGAAGTCGAGCAGCGCGGCCAGAGCGCCGCGGTGATGCACGAAGGTACGCACCGCGGAAATGGCAAAGGCCTGTACGGCGAGCCAGCTGACGAGGCCGGGCGACAGCGTGGCCACGACCAGGGTCATGCCCAGCCAGGCCAGGGGCATGACGACGCGGCCCGCGCCGGGCCTGCCGCGCGCCACCACGCAGAGCACGTAGGCACCGGCCGCGAGAGCGCCGGCGGCCGCGAGCAGCGCGTCCGCCGGCCACAGCCCCTCGAGTGCGGTGAGCACGGTCGCAGTGCCGGCCGCAGCCAGCGCGGCGAAGACCACGCCGCCGCCGAAGGTCGGCCCGCTCATGACCGCGTCCGCCGCTGTTTCTCGCGCAGGAAGGCGGCTTCGACCTCGTCGCTGCCGACGGCTGCTGCGATCTCCGGCGCGGCCGCCGTCGGCGCGCTGGCGAGTTCGAGCTTCTCGCGCATCGCGGCGAGGCGCTCGCGGCCCTCGCGTGCCGCGGTCTCGAGTTCCGCGCGGCGCCCGGCCGCGGCGGTGGCCGTTGCTTCGGCCGCCTGCTGGCGGCGCTCCTGCTCGAGCTTGCGTCGCACCAGGCTGCGCGCCAGCGACTCCTCGCCGGCGGCGAAGCAGACGTCGAGCTCGTCGTCCAGGCGGGCCAGCGCACGGCGCGCCTCGTCGGCGCGGGCAGCAGCCTGCTCGCGCTGCTGATCGCATTCGCGCAGCGTGACGTCGATGTGGTCGAGCTCGGCCTGCATGTCGCGCACGGCCTGGCGCAGCAGCACTTCGGGCTCTTCGATGCGATCGAGCACGGCATTCAGATCGGCCGTGAGCAAGCGCGTGAAACGGTGAATGATGGGCATCGCCTGTCTCCCGTGGTGGGTCTTGCGTTGGGTGCCGCAAAGGTTGCGCCAGCGCGTACCGCGGGATAAGGCCGGGTTGGGTAAAACTTCGGCCGCGGTGTTTACGAAACATTTACATGCGCCGTGCGGGGCGCCCTGCTAGGGTGGCGCGCATGAACGGCAGGCCAGCACTGCGGTGACCCGCAAACGACGCGTGCTCGTGGTCGAGGACGAGCCGGCCATTCGCGACGGCCTGGTCGACGTGTTCGTCTTTCACGGCTACGAGGTCGAGGCCAGTGGCGACGGCCGCGCCGGCCTGGCGCTGGCCGAGAGCGGCCGTTTCGACCTCGTGCTGCTCGACGTCATGCTGCCGTCGATGAGCGGCTTCGAGGTGTGCGAGGCGATCCGCGCGCGCGACCGCGTGCAGCCGATCATCATGCTCACCGCCAAGGTCAGTGACGAAGACATTGTCAACGGTCTGCGCCTGGGCGCGGATGACTACGTCGGCAAACCCTTCGGCGTGCAGGAACTGGTGCTGCGTGTCGAGGCCGTCCTGCGCCGCGCGCTCGGCGATGCCGACGAGGTGCACCGCATCGTGCTCGGCGACGCCGTCAGCATCGACTGCGACAACCTGGCCGGCGACGTCGACGGCGCCGAGGTGCAGTTCACCCGTCGCGAGATCGAGATCCTGCGCTACCTCTATCGCCACCACGAGCGGCCGGTGGCGCGCGACGAGTTGCTGAGCGAGGTGTGGGGCTACGCCCGCCATCTCGACCTGGAGACGCGTACGGTCGACATCCACATCGCCAAGCTGCGGCGCAAGCTCGAGCGTGACCCGGGCAAGCCGCGGCGGGTGGTCACGGTGCGCGGTGCCGGCTACCGGCTCGACGTGCCGCCGGCGGACTGAGCACGGCCGGTGGCGGCACGGCGCCTGATCGAACGGCTCGACGAGCGCCGCCTGGCGCTCGCTCTGGCGTTGTTCTTCGTCGCGCTCGCGGTTCCCGCCGGCGTGCTCGCGTGGCGCGCCTGGGGGCAGGTGCAGTGGGAGGTGTTCCATCGCTACCGCCTGCAGGCCGAGGAGGCGGCACTGCGGGTCGACGAGCGCCTGTCCCGTGCGCTGGCCGCGGAGGACGCGCGCTCGGTCACCGATTACCGCTTCGGCGGAGCGGGCGGGCGCTCGCCGCTGGCCGCCTGGCCGGTCGCGCCGACGATCCCGGGACTCATCGGCCACTTCGAGATCGATGCCGCGGGGCGCATCAGCTCGCCGCTGTCGCCACCGGCCGCCGCGGATGCGGCGATGGACCCCGGCGAGCGCGCCGGGCGCCGCGCCCTGGTAGAGCGCCTGCGCGCGATCCTGAGCGCGCCGGTGACGGTGGAAGAGAAGGCGGTCGTGGCCGCGGGGCGGGGCGACGCCGTCTCGACGGACAATGCCTTCGAGCGCCTCGCCAGTGCCGCGCCGGCAGCCGGCGCAATGCTCCAAGACGCGCTCGCCGATGCGAGCCTGGACGAGCGCCGCGCGCGACAGCGCCCGGAGCCCGCCGGGTCGGCCGCGTTGCGCGCACCGCAGCTCGTGCACAAGCGCGCCAAGCGCACCGAGCAGGTCGCCGTGCTGGAGGCCGTCGAAGCCGATGCGGCGCCGCTCGAGTTCACGCTCGACAGCGTCGTCGTCGCGGCGCAGGAAGCGCCCGGTGACGACGCCGAACGTGAGGCGCCCGCGCGTCCGGCTGCGGCGCCCCGCGCCGCCGCGCCGTCGCCCGCGCCCGCACGGGACAGCGGCGCCGCGCGCGTGCGCCTGTTCGAGAGTGAGCTGGATCCGCTGGTCTTCGCCGCGCTGGACGCGCGTTACTTCGTGCTCTTCCGCAACGTCTGGCGCGACGGTGAGCGCACCATCCAGGGCGCGGTGATCGAACGCGAGGCACTGCACGAGGCGCTGCTGGCCGCGGCCTGGCGCAGCACCGGGCTGGCCGCGGCGGCCGATTTCGCGCTCACCTGGCAGGGCGAAGTGGTGGCGCGGGGGCGCGCGCAGCGGGCGGCATCGGCAGCATCCGTGGATGCCGCGGACGGCGAGCTGCTGCACCGTGCGCGGCTGTCCGCGCCGCTCGCCGGGATCGAGCTCGTCTACCGTGTCGCCGACCTGCCGCTGGGCGCGAGCGCGCATTACCTCGCGTGGGCCTCGCTGGCGATGTTGCTGATGCTCGGCGGCGGCTGCTTCGCGATGTACCGCTTCGGCGCCGGGCAGATGCGCCTCGCGCGACAGCAGCGCGACTTCGTCTCCGCGGTCAGCCACGAGCTCAAGACGCCGCTGACCTCGATCCGCATGTACAGTGAAATGCTCGAAGCCGGCTGGGCCGACGAGGCGCGGCGGCAGACCTACTACCGTTACATCCGCGACGAGTCGGAGCGGCTCTCGCGCCTGATCGGCAACGTGCTGGAGCTGGCACGCCTGAGCCGCGGCAGCGAGCGTCCTGCCGCGCGCCCGGTTCAGCTCGGCGCGGCGCTGGAGCGCATCCGGCCCAAGCTGGTCGCGCAGCTCGCGGCAGCCGACTTCACCCTGGAGTCCCGCATAGCGCCGGACGCGGCCGCGCGCGAGGTCAGGCTGGACGAGGACGCCTTCGCCCAGATCCTGATCAACCTGGTCGACAACGCGATCAAGTTCACCCCGCAGGGCGCCGAGCGGCGCGTCGTGCTCGGCGCGGAGCCGGCACCCGGCGGCGCGGTGCGGGTGTCGGTGCGCGATCACGGCGCCGGCATCCCGCGTTCACAGATGCGGCAGATCTTCGAGCTCTTCTACCGTGGCGAGAACGAGCTCACGCGGGAGACCGTCGGCACCGGCATCGGTCTGGCACTGGTGCTGGAGCTGGCGCAGGCGATGGATGCGACGGTCGACGTCGGCAACCGCGAGCCCGGCGCCGAGTTCAGCGTGACCCTGGCCGCGCCCTGAGCGGCGGCAGTTGAGTTGCCGCCCGCGGGCCGGTAGTTTGTCGGCCTCTGCCACGGAGAACGGGCCATGAACGGCATTCACGACATGGGCGGCCTGACCTGTTTCGGCGCGGTCGTCGAGGAGCCGGACGAGCCGGTCTTCCACGCCGACTGGGAGAAGCGCGTCTTCGCGATGATGATGCTCTCCGGCGGCGCGCTGGGACCGATCGACGCCTACCGCCACGCCATCGAGCGCATGGATCCGCTGCGCTACCTGCAGACGACCTACTACGAGCACTGGCTGGCAGGCCTGGAACGGCGTATCGAGGACACCGATCTGCGTCACCAGCCGAAGTCCGACGAGCCGCTGGTGCCGGCGGTGGTCGACCAGGTGGTTGCCGCCGGCATGCCCGCCGATCGCGAGGGCGGCACGCCGCGCTTCGCACCCGGCGACGCGGTGCGGGCGAAGAACCTGAACCCGCCCGGGCACACGCGCCTGCCGCGCTACGTGCGCGGCCGCCGGGGCGTGATCGCCGCCGTGCACGGCAACCACGTGTTCCCGGACACCGCCGCCCATCACCGCGGCGAGGATCCGCAGCCGCTGTACTCGGTGCGTTTCGAGGCGCGCGAGCTGTGGGGTGACGCGGCGCCGGCGCGCGACGGCCTGTACATCGACCTGTGGGAATCCTACCTGGAGGAGGCGCCGTCATGAGCGACCACCATCATCCCGGCCACGCTGCGCCGCCCAATCCCTATCTCGAGAAACGCCGTAACGGGGTCGAGACCGCCGAGCTCGAGGCGCGCGTGGCGGAGATCGAGAACCTGCTGGTGGAGCAGGGCCTGGTCACGCGCGAGGCGCTGGACCGTATCGTCGAGATCTACGAGAACGATCTCGGGCCGATGAACGGTGCGCGCGTGGTGGCGCGGGCGTGGACCGATCCCGAGTACAAGGCGCGCCTGCTGGCCGACGCCACCGCGGCCATTGCCGAGCTCGGCTACAGCGGCCTGCAGGGCGAGCACATGGTGGTGGTGGAGAACACGCCTGAGGTGCACAACGTGGTCGTGTGCACGCTGTGTTCATGCTACCCGTGGCCGG
Organism: Gammaproteobacteria bacterium; assembly: GCA_041984235.1. Classification (GTDB taxonomy): domain Bacteria; phylum Pseudomonadota; class Gammaproteobacteria; genus JBHIYN01. The sequence continues at coordinate 106,324 of JBHIYN010000002.1, read as the reverse complement.
TGCTGGGCCTGCCGCCGACCTGGTACAAGGAGGCGCCGTATCGCTCGCGCGTGGTCATCGATCCGCGCGGCGTGCTGGCTGATTTCGGCACCGAGCTCGGCGACGACGTCGAAGTGCGCGTGTGGGATTCCAGCGCCGAGGTGCGTTACCTGGTGCTGCCCGAACGCCCGCCCGGCAGCGAGGGCCTGAGCGAGGAAGCGCTCGCCGCGCTGGTCACCCGCGACGCCATGATCGGCGTCACCCGCCTGGCGGCGTGAGATGAGCGAGACGCGCGAGGACGTCTCCCTGATGCCGGGGCAGGCCGCGCTGCCGCGGCGCAGCGGTGAGCTGGTCTTCCACGACCGCTGGGAGCAGCGCGCGTTCGCCATCGCCGTCGCGCTGTGCGAGCAGGGCCACTATCCGTGGGAGGTGTTCCGCGATCACCTGATCGCGGCGATCGACGCCGCCGGCGAATCGCCCGCCGCACCCCGGCCCGATGCGCCCGGCTACTACGAGCACTGGCTGGCTTCGCTGGAGCGCGTGCTGGACGAGCGCGGCCTGCTCGCCGTGCGCGCCGACGACGCCTGAGGCGCGCCCTGCCCCGGCTCAGCGGCGCCGTTCGGCGGCGGCCGGCAGGTGCGCGAGGCGCTGCATCTCGGGGTCACGCATAAAGGCCGGGTCGGCGAGGTAGTCGAGCAGCATGTCGGTGACGTCGAAGCCCCAGAACAGCTCGCCATCGACGACGAAGGTCGGCACCCCGTAGACACCGGCGGCGATGGCCTGCTCGGTGTTGCTGCGCAGGCCCTGCTTGACTTCCCGATCCGCGATCAGCGCGGCGACGTCGTCGACGCCGAGTCGCGCACCGAGCGCGGCCAGCCCGGTCGCGCCGTGCACGTCACCGCCCTCGCCCCAGACGTAGTCGAAAATCGTGCCGACGGCCGCGCGCGTGGCGCCCAGCGTGATCGCCAGGCGCAGCACGCCGAGCGGGTTGAACGGGTGCGCCGGCGGGGTGCGGAAGGGCACGCCGAGACGTTGCGCGTACCAGTGGCAGTAGCGATAGGTCTGCACGCGCTTGGCCGGGATCTCGGCCGGCCCCTTGTGTGCCCAGTGGCCGAGCAGGCCGGCGAACAACACCGGCTTCAGCGTTACCTCGAGATCGTCGGGCAGGCGGTCGAAGTGTTTGAATTGCAGGTAGGCGTAGGGCGAGATGAAATCGAAGTACCAGTCGGCGCTGCGTGCCATGATGCGCTTCCGTTCGAAAAGGGGCGTCAGTGATAACCGCAATCACCCGCCGCTGGCAAACCGCGGCGTGCTTCACCCCGCGGCACGACGCGTGAGCAGCGCCAGGCGCACGGACAGCAGCAGCGCCGCGCTGGCGAGTCCGGCGAGCAACCCCCACCACACGCCAACCGCACCGAGATCGCTGCCGAGCCCGAGCGTCGCGGCAACCGGGAAGCCCACGATCCAGTAGCTGAAGCCGGCGATCAGCATCGGCACGCGGACGTCCTTCAGTCCGCGCAGGCACTGCATGGCGCCGACCTGCACGGCATCGAACAGTGCGAACGCGGCTGCGATCGGCAGGAAGCTCGCGGCCAGTGCGAGCACCGCGGCATTGGCCGGTTCGCCGGCTGCCAGGTACAGGCCGGCGACCCGCCGCGGCGCGCCGAGCACCGGCAGCGCGACCAGCAGGATGGCGGCGGCGCAGACGGCGAGGGTGACGGCCGCGGCGCGGCGCACGCGCGCCCGGTCGCCGGCGCCGGCAGCGAGGCCGACGCGCACGCTGCCGGCCATGGACAGACCCAGCGGCAGCATGAAGGCGATCGCGGCGACGTTCAGCGCGACCTGGTAGGCGGCGACCTCGTCGACGCCGATGCGGCCCATCAGCAGCACCGCGACGTTGAACAGCAGCAGCTCGAAGGCAATCGACACGCCGATCGGCCAGCCCAGCCGCAGCACCTCGCCGAGGCGCGCGCGGTGCGGCCGCCACCACTGCGCGAAGAGGTCGAACGCCGCTGCGCGCCGGTCGCGCGCGATGTACACGACGAGGGCGACGAAGCCGGTCGCATGGGCAAGCGCGGAAGCGATGCCGGCGCCGACCAGCTCGAGGCGAGGCAGACCCCAGTGCCCGTAGATGAGCAGGTAGTTGAGGCCGCCGTTCAGCACAGTGGTGGCGGCGAGCACGGCGAGCGGCACGCGCGTGCGCTCGATCGCGGCGAGGAAATTGCGCAACACCAGCACGCCGAGCATGAACGGCAGCCCGGGCGCGAGCGCCAGCACGTAGGGCGCGGCGCGCGCGGCCAGTGCCGGCGGCTGGCCCAGCGCCAGCGCCAGTGATTCGGTGGCGAGGAACAGCGCCAGCGCCGGCGGCAGCACCAGTACGGTCGCCCACAAGCCCATGCGCACCGACACGCGCACGTCGGCATGGTTCCGCGCGTCGGCGCCCAGCGCCTGCGCGACCAGCGGGGTCACCGCGATCGCGGGCCCCATGCCGGCGAGGAAGGCGACCTGGAACACGACCAGGCCGAGGGCGGAGGCGGCCAGTGCCTCGGCGCCCAGGCGTCCGATCATGAGCACGTCGATGGTGTGCACGGAGAACTGCACGAGCTGGGTCAGCGCCATCGGCACGCCGAGCGCGAGCAGCGCGCCGAGCTCGTCGCGCCAGGCCGGACGGGTAGAAACGGGCATCATGGCGCCGGCCCGGGCGCTGCCGGGCGCGGGCTCAGTGCGCAGCGTCGAACAGTGCGCGCGCGCCGGGGTAGTCGGCCTTGCCGTTCGGCGCGCGCGGTACGCGCGGCACGATCACGAGCTGGCGCGGCACCTTGTAGCCGGCGATGCGCTCGTGGGCCGCGCTGATCACGGCTTCCGGCGTCGCCTCGTGGCCCGGTGCGAGCGAGGCGACCGCGACCACGCGGTTGCCGAAGCGCTCGTCGGGCACGCCGAACACCAGCGCGTCCTCCACCGCCGGGTAGCGTTTCAGCGCTTCCTCGACCTCCTCGGGAAAGACCTTTTCGCCGCCGGTGTTGATGCAGTTGGAGCCGCGCCCGAGCAGCTCCAGGGTGCCGTCGGCGGCGACTTTCGCCATGTCGCCGGGGAAGGAATAGCGTTTGCCGTTGACCACGCGGAAGGTGCGCGCGGACTTCTCCGCGTCCTTGTAATAGCCGATCGGCACCAGGCCGCCACTCGCCACCAGCCCGGTCTCGCCCGAGCCCGGCGCGACCTCGCGGCCGTCCTCGGTGATCACGCGCGTGGTCTCGGACAGCGCGAACTTTGCCGTCGCCGCTGCCGGCGAGTCCCTGGTCGACAGGGCCATGCCCATGCCGCCCTCGGTCGAGCCCAGAATGTCGGCGATGGTGAGAGCGGGGACGTGTTCGAACAGGCCTGCCTTGACCTCCGCGGAGAACATCGCGCCGGAGGAGATCATGAGCGCGAGACAGTCGAGGTCCCAGCGCCCGGGGTTGTCCTCAAGCGCGCGCAGCATGGGCTTGGCGAAGGCGTCGCCGACGATGATCAGGTGCTGCACGCGTTCACGCGCCACCGTGTTCCACAGCTCGACCGGGTCCAGCCCGCGGTGCTCGAGCAGCACCGCGGTGCCGCCCATCATGTGCGGCGCCATCATGCCCAGCCAGCAGCCGGTACCGTGCATCAGGGGCGGCGCCGACATCGCCACCAGCGGGGTGCCGGCCGCGGCGCGCTCGCGCATGCTGGCGAGCAGGGCGTCGACGTCGGCAAACGGCGCCAGCCCGATCATGGGCGGGTAGCTGGTGATGAAGAACCCGGTGAAGTCCTCCAGCGGGTACATCACGCCCTTGGGCATGCCGGTGGTGCCGCCGGTGTAGAGCATGTAGATCTCCTCGCCCTGCGGCGCCATCCGCGGCAGCGGCTCGAAGCGCGCCTGGACGTCCTCGTAGGCCAGCGCCGCGTCCACCGTCACGCTGCCGTCACCGGCGGGGCCGTCGTCGACCGCGACCAGCAGCCGGATCTTCGGCAGGCGCGGCGCGATGCGCGCGATGCGGTCGCCGAGCGAGGTATGGAACACCACCGCCTCGGCATCGGCGTTGTCGAGCAGGTAGACCAGCTCGTCGTCGAGGTAACGGTAGTTCACGTTGACCGGTACCGCGCGCATCTTCAGCGCGGCGAAGTTGGTCTCGCAGTACTCGGGCGAGTTGTACAGGTACATGCCGACTTTCGAGTCCGGGCCGAGGCCTGCGTCGCTGAAGGCGGCGGCGAGCCGCGCCGCGCGCGTCTCGTAGTCGCGCCAGGTGATGCGGCGCGCGCCCTGCACCACGGCTACGTGGTCGGGCAGGGTGTCGGCGACGGTTTCCCAGAGTTTGGCGAAATGAGGCTTCATGACGGTGCTTCCGATGCTGGGGGCTGCGCCGGGGCGCGGCGCTCGATTGTAGCCGGGACCGCGGTCGCGGCGGGTCGGGCCGCGCCGCGGCCGCCTGCGGCACCGCCGCACGGGACGTGACGAACCGGCCTTACCGGCCGCCCTGGTCGACGATGTGGAAAGGCGCCCGGCCGGCGCGCTCGCGAATGCGGTTGAACAGGTGCAGGATGCGCCGGCGGCTGACCAGCCAGCGCTCCAGGCGGTACTTGCCGGGAAAGTCGAGCAGCAGCACCCCGACCAGGATGGTCAGCAGGCCCTGGCCCGGCAGCAGCAGCAGGGCGGCGCCAATCACGATGCAGGTCACCGCGGCGAGATTCTTTACCACCAGCAGCGGCACGAACAGCAGCGGGTGGCGATCGTGGAACGGGAACTGCGAGCGATCGCGGCGCGCGAAGTAGTCGGCCGGCAGCTCGATGACGATGATCGGCACGGCCACCGCGACCAGCACCAGCGAGGCCAGCGAGCCGGCCGCGAGCCAGGGCAGGGCGCTCTCCAGCGCCTCGCGCCAGCCGCTCACGGCGTGCCGCCCGGGGCTGTATCGGAACGGGGGGTCAACATCTTGGCAGTCGCTGAAAGCGGCCTGGGGGGCGGAATTATAGGCAAATCAGCCGGCACGACGTCGGGTCGGGCCAGGCATTCAACTTTTGCCGCGGGGGCGCCGATAAGGATCCAACCAGACCCGGCGCGTCAGCGCCCGGGACAGAGCCACAGCAACCGTCCGACGCCAGCGAGCGCGGGAGCGCCACCATGCCCGAGCAACCGACACAACCCGCCATCTTCGAGCAACTGTTCAAGCGCGGCCTGGGTGAATTGCCGATGCTGCGCAAGAAGGAGCGGGCCGCGCTGCTCGGCAACCTGGTCATGGACAAGGGACGGCTGGTGTTCAAGGACCGCGGTCTGCTGGCCGGTGTGAGCGCTGCCGACGTCGCGCCGTGCTGGGATCTCGGCATCATCGGCGCGGTCGCCGACGTCAGCGGCAAGGAATGGGAGAGCCTGACGTTTCTCGGCCCCGATCACTGCACCATCCCGGTCAACCTCAGCAGCACGCGCCACAACGTGCTCGGCCGCTCGATTGGCGCCCAGGGCGAGAACCTGCTCGCCTACACTGGCAGCATCTACCGCGGTTTCAAGCTGATGCTGGACTCGAACCTGCTGCCGCTGGTGCTGCCGCTGCCGATTGACACCGCCGAAGGCGTGCAGGGGCTGGCGGTGACCGATTTCCGCTTCGCCACCGTCTCGCTCGACGTGGTGCGCAAGGCCAACGACCTGGTGCGCGCCGCGGTCGACAAGCACATGACGCTCTCGGTCGAGGAAGTCGACATCGACGACGCCGAGTTCGACCAGATGTTCGCCCAGTACCGCCAGGCCGAGGAAGCTTAAGGCGCCCGGCGCGCGGGCGACGCAGCGACGTCGCCGTGACAGGGGGGACGGCTTGCCGCACCATAGCGCGGGAACGCATCAACCCGGCAGCACCATGTCGAGCGCCGCAGACATCAATCCCGACGCGCTCAGCTTCCGCTTCATCCGCGCCCGCGGCCCCGGCGGACAGCACGTCAACAAAGTCGCCACCGCGGTCGAGCTGCGCGTCGACCTGAAACGCCTGGCACTGCCGGCCGACGTGCGCCAGCGCCTGCTGACGCTGGCCGGCCGGCGCGCGACCGGCAACGACGAGATCGTCATCCAGGCCGACGAATCGCGCTCGCAGGCGCGCAACCGCGAAGCGGCGCTGGCGCGTTTCACGGAGTTGCTGCGCCGCGCCCGCCAGCGCCCGGCGAAACGCATCGCCACGCGCCCCTCGCGCGCGGCCAAGGCGCGCCGGGTCGAGCAGAAGACGCGCCGCGGCCGGACCAAGCAGATGCGGCGCAAGCCGGAGGTCGACTGAGCCCCTTCGCGCCGCGCCTTGCCGCCGGGCCCGCGTGTGCATGGCCCTGCGTGTATGCTGCACGCCGGGGTGAGCGCCTCCCGGTGCGCGCCGCCAGCCAGTGAGGAGTAGTGCAGCAAACCATGAGCATCAAGGGCAGGGCGTACATCGCCGGCATCTACGAACACCCTACGCGCAAGGCGGTCGGCATTCCGATCCAGCAGCTGCACGCCGAGGTCGCGCGGGGCGCGCTGGCCGACGCCGGCCTCGAGCTGCGTGACGTCGACGCCTATTTCTGCGCCGGCGACGCCCCGGGCCTCGGCGCGCTGTCGATGGCGGATTACCTCGGGCTAAACCTGGCCCACGTCGACACCACCGAGACCGGCGGCTCCTCCTACATCGTGCACGTCAACCACGCCGCGCAGGCGATCGCGGCGGGCAAGTGCCGGGTCGCCCTGATCACACTCGCCGGCAAGCCGCGCACCGGCGGTGCCCAGCCGGGCCGCGCGCCACTGGCCCTGCAGCCGCCCGACGCGCCCTTCGAGGCGCCGTATCGTCCGACCGTGCTCAACGTCTACGCCATGGTCGCGCGCCGCCACATGCACGAGTTCGGCACCACCTCCGAGCAGCTCGCCTGGATCAAGGTCGCCGCCTCCCAGCATGCCCAGCACAATCCGCACGCCATGCTGCGCGAGCCGGTCACGGTGGAGGACGTGCTCGCCTCGCCGCTGGTCGCCGATCCGCTGCACCGGCTCGATTGCTGCGTGGTCTCGGACGGTGGCGGCGCGCTGGTGGTGGTGGCGCCGGAGGTCGCGCGCGAGCTGCAGCGCCGCACGGTGCGCGTGCTCGGTGCCGGTGAGGCGATCAAGCACATGAACGGCGGCCGCGTCGACCTGACGTACTCGGCCGGCGTGCGTTCGGCGGCGAACGCCTTCGCGGAAGCCGGCGTGCGGCCGGCCGACATCAAGTACGCCTCGCTCTACGACAGCTTCACCATCACCGTGCTGATGCAGATCGAGGACATCGGTTTCTGCGAGAAGGGTGCCGGCGGTGCCTTCGTCGCCGACGGTAACCTGATTGCCGGCGTCGGCCGCCTGCCGTTCAATACCGACGGCGGCGGCCTGTGCAGCAACCATCCCGGCAACCGCGGCGGCATGACCAAGGTGCTGGAGGCGGTGCGCCAGCTGCGCGGCGAAGCGCACCCGGCGGTGCAGGTCGCGGATTGCGATCTCGCGCTCGCGCACGGCACCGGCGGCTTGCTCGGCACCCGCCACGGCAGCGCCACGCTCATCATGGAGAGGGTCTGAACCATGGCAGCATCCCCCGACGACGCCTTCGGTGCCGACCGTGCGCTCGAACCCTACTGGCAGGCCGCCGGCGAAGGCCGCCTGCTGCTCGGACAGTGCGAGGATTGCGGTGCCGCGTACTACTACCCGCGCCCGACGTGTCCGTTCTGCATGAGCGCCCGCACCACCTGGCTGGAGGCCGGCGGCGAGGGCGCCATTTACTCGTTCAGCATCGAGCGCCGCGCCGATCCACCCTACGTCATCGCCTTCGTCACGCTCGCCGAAGGCCCGACCCTGCTGACCGAGATCGTCGAAGCACCGTTCGAGACGCTCGCCATCGGGCAGCGCGTGCAGCTCGCTTTCGAAACCCGCGACGAGCAGCCGGTACCGGTGTTCCGGCCCGTAGACTGACCTGGGAGGTATCGCCATGGATCTCAAATCGAAGGGTGTCTTCCTGTTCAGCGAAGGCCTCTCGGCGGCCGGGCTCGCCGCCGCGGTGCGGCGCATCGAAGCGCTCGGCTACGGCGCGGTGTGGTTTCCCGAAGCCGTCGGCCGCGAGCCGTTCTCGATGGCGAGCTTCGTGCTGTCCAACAGCGACACGCTGGTCGCCGCGACCGGTATCGTCAACGTCTACGGCCGCGATCCCATGGTCTGCGCCGCGGCCCAGCAGACCCTCAACGAGCAATCCGGGGGACGCTTCCTGCTCGGCCTCGGCGTCTCCCATGGTCTGCTGGTGGAAGCGCGTGGCCACCAGTACGGCAAGCCGCTGGCGACCATGCGCGCCTATGTCGAGGGCATACGCGGCTGCCACCAGTCGATTGCGATCGGCCGCAACCTGCTGGTCGAGGGCATGACCACGCAGGCCATCGGCAGCGGTGCGCGCGGTGCCATCACCACCCCGCTCGGCGAGATGCCGATCGTGCTCGCCGCGCTGGGGCCGAAGATGACCGCGCTGGCCGGCACCATCGCGCAGGGCTCGCACCCGGCCAACACGACGCCCGAGCACACCGCACGCTCGCGTGAGATCCTGGGGCCGGGGCCCTGGCTGTGCCCGTTCCAGCGCGTGTGCCTGACTACCGATGCGTCGCGCGCGCGGGCGATCGGCCGCAGGATGCTGGCCTTCTACCTGCAGCTGCCGAACTACCGCAACATGTGGCTGGACTTCGGCTATACGAGCGACGACTTCGAGCATGGCGGCAGTGATCGCCTGATCGACGCCATGCTCGCCTGGGGTGACGAGAACGCCATCCGCGCGCGCGTGCAGGCGCACCTCGACGCCGGCGCCGACCACGTGCCGGTGTTCTCGGTCAACGTCGACGATCCGGCCCTGCCGTGCTGGCGCGCCCTGGAAGCGCTGGCGGACTGAGCGTGCGCGCCGCCGGGTTGCCGCCGTCGGGTTCGGCCGGCCGGGCGTGACATTCCGGCCGAGTACCGCCAGAATAGGCATGCCGGGCCGCAAATCGTGTCGCCGCATCGAGCACACAGCGTCCCGTCAGATCCGCCGGCGAGCATGATCCCGGGGCAACCGGGGCTGCCGAGCGCAGCTTGTTAGCGAAGGGTCTGCCGCGAAGGTTTCGACGGCACTACCGTGGCCGCCACGGGTCTGCCGTAACGCGGCATGCGGAAGATCGCCGCGGTGTGCGGCCTGACCTGCGCCTGCCGCGACCGGTGAACGGACCGTGTTTCGGTCCGGCAGTGCGGGCACGACACGCACGCGGCGGCGAGCGGTCACCGCGGGCGCCCCGGGGCGCCACCACGACCAGCCGAGTATGACGCAAGGACGGGCTGCGCCTGCGTGCAGCCACATCGCGGGCGCCGCGGACACGGCGCCACCAGCCGGGTCCCGCACGGGTCCCCGGGTTCCGCGCCCAGCGCGTGTGACGCCAGTACGGGCGGCGTGCGCGCGGCAGCGGCAGGCGACGACAGATTGGAGGAATGCGCATCGGCGCAACGGCTATGACGACCGAAGAAACACCAGCGAAGACCAGGCGCCGCCGGCGCCGGCGGCGTCCGCGCCGCCCGGCTGACGGCACGCACCCGGACGCGGCCAAGGCGGCTGGCGCGGGCGGCGAGGGCGGGGAAGCCCGTGCCGAGGGCGCCAGGCCGTCCGGCGACGGCCAGGCCGCGGGCGGCGCGGCGCGCAAGTCGCGCCGCCGGGGCGGACGCAATCGCGGCCGCAAGGCGTCGGGGCGTGGCGAAGCACGCGACAACGCGACCGGCGCCGACGACGGCACGGCCCGCGGTGAGGCGGCCGGCGGCAACGAGGGCGGCAGGAGCCGTCGCGGCAGCGGTCGCTCGCGCCGCCGTGGACGTCGCGGGCGTGCGCAGCAGGGCGGCGGCGAGGCCACCGCGGCGCGCGACCAGACCAGCGCGCCGCGCCGCGCCGCGGGCCGGACCCGGGCGCGCAGCGACGCGCCACCGCGGCAGCCACCGGCACCGCTGAGCGATGCTGCGATCGCTGCGATCGGCGGTGGCGAGCTCAACATTGCCGCCTGCCGCCGCATTGCGCGCGAGATGTTCCGCATCAACAGTCTGCGCCCGGAACAGATCGCGGCGATGGAGGCGTTGTGCGCCGGGCGCGACACCCTGGCCGTGCTGCCGACCGGTTACGGTAAGTCGCTCATCTACCAGGTCCTGGCCATGCTGCTGGAGCGCCCCGTGGTGACCCTGTTCCCGCTCATCGCGCTGATGCAGGACCAGCAGCTCGCGCTGGAACGCAACCGCGTGCCCGCGGTGCGCGTGGACAGCACCATCGGCAAGCGTGCGCGCAGCGCGGCGCTGGAGCGCATCCGCGAGGGCGGCCGCCTGGTCATCATGACCACGCCCGAGACGCTGGAATCGGAGGACATGCGCGCCGCGCTGGAGGCCGCGCCGCCGGCACTGCTGTGCGTGGACGAGGCGCACTGCATCTCCGAGTGGGGGCACGACTTCCGACCCGCTTACCTGCGCGTCGGCCTGGAGCGCGCCGCCATCGGCAACCCGGGCGTGCTCGCGCTGACCGCCACCGCCACGCCCAAGGTACAGGAGGACATCACCGCCCGGCTCGCCATGACCGACCCGGTGGTGGTGTCCGCGCCGCCGCACCGCGACAACCTGCGCCTGACCGTGCGCAACGTGCCCGGCAGCATCAAGCTGACCGCGGTCGGGCGTTACCTGCGGCGGCTGCGGCGGCCCGGTATCGTCTACTGCGCGACGACCAAGGCGGTCGACGAGATCTATGCCGCGCTGAGAAAGGCCGGCATGCCCGCGGCGCGCTACCACGGCAAGATGACCAAGACCGAGCGCGTCGCGGCGCAGAAGAAGTTTCTGCGCCCGCGGGCGCGCATGATCATGGTCGCGACCAGTGCCTTCGGCATGGGCATCGACAAGCCCAACATCCGCTACATCATGCACTACCAGGTGCCCGGGTCGGTCGAGCAGTACGTGCAGGAGATCGGTCGCGCGGGGCGCGACGGCAATCCCTCGGAATGCATCCTGCTGTTCGACGAATCGGATCTCGACATCCAGAAGCGGCTCGCTGCCAAGAGCCAGGTCAGCCCGGCACAGCTCGAGAGTCTCGGCAACGCTCTCGCGGTCTGGGCCAGCGTCGGCCGCAGCGTGGCGGTGAAGGATCTCGCGCTGTCCGCGCAGGTGGTCGCCACGGCCTGCCGCGCACTGTGCGCCCAGGTCGAGGAGGCGGGCCTGATCGAGCGCGAGACCGGCGGCGCCTACCGCGCGCGGGTCGACGCCGACACCCTGCACGAGGCGGTCAAGGAGCTCGCGCAGCGTTTCGCCACGGCGCAGCGCGAGGACGCCCGGCGCATCAACGGCATCGCCGAGTACGCCGTGACCAAGGAATGCCGCAGCGTATTCGTGCGGCGTTTCTTCGGCGAGGCCGATCCACCGCCCTGCGGCAAGTGCGACCGCTGCAAGCTCAAGCGCTGAGGCGCTCTCCGCGCGGCGCCGTCCGCGGGTTTACGCGCCGCATCCGGTTGCGCTCACGGCCGCCGCTGCGGCCGCAGTACGATCTCCGTCGGGCAGCAGTGCGGTGAGGCGGCGAGCACGAAGGCGACCGCGTCGGCGACGTCGGAGGCGCGAATCATGTTGCCCGCGTCGCGCGCCAGCCCGGCGGTGAGATCGGTGTCCACGAAGCCGGGCATGATGGCCGAGACCTTGATGCCGTAATCCCGCGCGTCCTCGTACAGGCAGTCACTGAAACCGTTGACCGCGTGCTTGCTCGCGGCGTAGGCCGCGTTGCCGGCCGCGCCGTGACGTCCGCTCAGCGAGGAGATGTTGACGATCGCGCCGCGGCGGCGTTCGATCATGCCCGGCAGGGCGAGACGGCTGAGATCCATCAGTGCCGCGAGATTGAGGTCGAGCACCCGTTGCCAGTCCGCCCAGTGCGCCTCCTGCACCGCGGCGCGATGCGCGGTACCGGCGTTGTTGACCAGCACGTCGACGCGCCCGAAGCGTTTGCCGGCCGCCTCCAGCACCTCGGCACGGCCGGCGCCGTCGCTGAGATCGGCGGCGGCGTAGTCCGCCTCTGCACCCAGCGCACGGCAGTCCGCGCATACCGCCTCCAGGGCGCGGGCGTCGCGGCCGACCAGGAAGCAGGCGTAACCCTGCTCGGCCAGCCTGAGCGCGATGGCCTTGCCGATGCCACGGCTGGCGCCGGTGATGAGTGCGGTATCCGCCATGCTGTTCCCCGCCGGTCGATGTGCTGTTGCGCGACAGTGTAAGGATGTCGGCGGGCGTGTCGAGACGCACGCGCGGCCTGATCCCGGTCATGCCGGAGGCCGGTGCTGGCCGCTAATCTCAGCCCACGGTGCCGCGCGCCGCGGCCGGTCCTCTTTTTTCGGAGCAAGCCCGATGCTCGACATGGACGGCGATCCCGGTCAGCTCGCGCTCTTCTATCGCTTTGCCACCGCCATGCTGCTCGGCCTGCTGGTCGGTCTGCAGCGCGAGTACGCGACGCGGCGCAAGGACGACGATCGGCGCGGCTCGTTTGCCGGCGCCCGCACCCATGCCCTGCTCGGCCTGCTCGGCGCGGCCGCGGCCATGGTCGCCGACGAGACCGCCTCGGCCTGGGTTCTCGCCACCACCGTGTTCGTGTTCGGCGCCCTGCTGACGGTCTCCTACGCGGTCTCGGCGCGCGCCGGGCAGATCGGCATCACCTCCGAGGTTGCCGCACTCATCGTGGTCCTGGCCGGCGCGCTGTGTTACCTGGACCGGCTTGCGCTGGCCGCGGCGCTGGCCGTAGGCACCACCGTGCTGCTCGCGATTAAGCTGCAGACCACCCTGCTCGCGAGTCGCCTGACCGAGGAGGACGTGCGCGCCACGCTGACCTTTGCCGTGCTCACCCTGATCGTGCTGCCGGTACTGCCGCGCGAGAGTCCGTGGCCGGAGCCGTTCGCGGTGCTGGTACCGTACAAGGTGTGGCTGATGGTGGTGTTCATTTCCGGCATCAGCTTCCTCGGCTACGTCATGATCAAGATCGTCGGACCGCGCCGCGGGGTCGGCCTCACCGGCCTGCTCGGCGGGCTCGCCTCCAGCACCGCCGTGACCCTCAGCTTCGCGCAGCGCAGCCATGGCGCGAGCACGCTCGCGCGGCCCTTCGCGCTCGCCATCCTGCTCGCCTGGACGGTGATGTTCGTGCGCGTGCTGCTCGAGGTCGCCGCCATCAACCCGGGCCTGCTCGGCGCGGTCGCCCTGCCCATGGTGGCGGCGGCAACGGTCAGTCTCGGTTACTGCGCCTGGCTCTACCGCGCGCGGCAGGACACGGCGCCGGCGGCGCACGAGGAGTTCACCAACCCCTTCGAGCTGGCACCGGCACTGACCTTCGGCCTCATCTACACGGTCATCCTGCTGGTCGCCAACCTCGCGCGGCTGCACTTCGGCAGCACCGGGCTGTATCTCTCGGCGATCGCCTCCGGGGTCGCCGACGTCGACGCGATCACGCTCTCCATGGCCGAGCTCAGCCGTGCGGGCAGTGTCGACCCGGCGCTCGCCGCGCGCGCGATCGTGCTCGCCGCGGCGACCAACACCGTGGTCAAGGGTGCGATCGTGCTCGCGACCGGAGCGATGGCGCTGCGCCGTGCGATCCTGCCGGGGCTGACCCTGACCGTCGTGACCGCGGTCGCGGTCGCGTTCCTGCTGTGAGGTGTGGCCCTCAGGCGAGGGCCGACTCGGTCGCCGGATCGCCCCTGACGCGGGTGTGCATCATCACGCGCGGCTCGCCGTGCTCGTAGGGCCGCGCCCGGTGCAGCACGCAGCGGTTGTCCCACACGGCGACGTCGCCCGGCTGCCAGTGATGCATGAAGGTTCGCGGCGGCTGGCAGGTGAAGGCGAGCAGCTCGTCGAGCAGGTGTTCGGAATCTTCCGGTGCGAGTCCGGGAATGTTGCACGCATGGCGCCCGATGTAGAGCGCCGGCCGGCCGGTCACCGGGTGATGCTTGACCAGCGGGCGCAGCGGCGGCTCACCGTCGATGAAGCCGTAGGCGTCGCCGGCCGCGGCCTGGTGGCCGATGCGCGCCTGCGAATAGTAGTAGGAATGGTAGGCAGCGAGGTCCGCCACGCGCTCGCGCAGCGCCGCGTCCAGCGCCTCGTAAGCGGCGCGTGCGTCGGCCCACTCGGTCTGTCCGCCGGCTGACGGCACCACGTGCGCCGACAGCACCGAGGCCTTGGCGGCCAGGGGCATGTAGGAGCTGTCCGTGTGCCAGCCCTCGTTGCCGCGCAGCAGCTGCATGTGGAACTCGCCGTCGTCCTTCAGCGAACCGTCGGCGTTGCGATTGGAGATGGGAATGGTCTCGAGGTTCTCGACCAGGATCTCGATCTCACCGAAGCGGCGCGCGAAGTCGGCCTGGGCGCGCGCCGAGAGCTGCTGGCGTGGGAAGATCAGCACCGCGTGACGATGGAACGCCTTCTCGATGGCGGCCCACTCGGCCGCGTCGAGCGCCTTCAGGTCGACCCCGGTGACGATTGCGCCCAGGGTCGCATCGACCGGGTTGATCGCCATGGTCATGTCCGCGTCCTCCCCGTTTGCCAGCCGGTGTGCAGTATTTCACCGCACCCGCAGCGACGTCCACCGCCGCCGGGACAAGCGGCGCTCAGCGCCAGGCCGCGAAGAAGCCGTCGAAGCCGGCGCAGGGAGCGGCGCACTCGTTCGCCTCGATCCAGCGTACCGCGCCGGCCGCCAACGGCGCAGCCGCGTCGCCGCTTCGGACGCCGCCCTCGGCGAGCGCGAGTAACAGGCCGCTCGCGGCGTAGGGGCGGGCATCGCAGTCGAGACGCACGCGGGCGACCAGGAAGCGGTCGGTTTCCAGCACGATCTCGTGGCCCGCCTGCTGCAGCGTAGACGCATCCGGCGCCGGCGGCCGCGCGTGCGCCTCCGCGCCAACGAGGTGAAAGCGGCCCTCGCCGATGTTGGTGACCTTGTGAATCAGCGGATCGGAGCGATGCGGTCGCAGCACCGCCCGTGCGCACGGGATCTCGGTCACGATCGCGGAGTCCGCCTGCTGCTCGTGTCCGCGTCCGGCAGCGAGCGAGAAGTACACCGTGTCCTCGGTATGACGGTGCCACAGTGTCGCCTGTGCGGGTGACAGGCGCACCCGGTAGGCGTAGACGTAGGGGTTGTCGAGCAGCGGCGCATGGTCGGGCTCGTCGTAGACCTCGACGTAATCTGCCGCGCTCAGGCCGTCGCCCCAGGAAGCCGGCTTGCGCATCGCTTAGTCGCTGTCGATCGAGGCCGCCAGTGCCGGCGGGTAGCGATGGCCGGAGATGGCGTGGGGCGCGAACAACTCATCGAGCTGCGCGACCTCGGACTCGCTCAGCGCCAGGGTCGCGCCGCCGACGTCCTCCTCCAGCCAGGCCACGTGCTTGGTGCCGGGGATCGGCGCGATGCCGTCGCCTTTTGCCAGCAGCCAGGCCAGCGCAACCTGCGAAGCGTCGGCGTCGCGCGCCGCGGCGAACGCCTGCAGCTCGCGCACCAGCGCGAGGTTGGCATTGAAGTTCTCGCCCGAGAAGCGCGGCATGCCGGCACGCAGATCGCCGTCCGGCAGCGCGCCCGCATCGGTGATACGGCCGGTCAGCATGGCGCGCCCGAGCGGACTGAACGGCACGAAGCCGATGCCGAGCTCGCGGCAGGCCGGCAGCACGTGCGTCTCCGGGTCACGCGTCCACAGCGAATACTCCGACTGCACCGCGGTGATCGGATGCACCGCGTGCGCGCGGCGCAGCGTCTTCGAGGAGATCTCGGAGAGGCCCAGGTGACGAACCTTGCCCGCGCGCACCAGCTCCGCCATCGCCCCGACCGTGTCCTCGATCGGCACCTCGGGATCGCGGCGATGCAGGTAGTAGAGGTCGATGACGTCGGTGTTGAGGCGCCTGAGGCTTTCCTCGCAGCGCGCGGCAACCTGCTCCGGGCGCCCGTCGACGCCGCGGCGCCCGTCCGGGTGGCGCACGATGCCGAACTTGGTCGCCAGCACGAACTCGTCGCGGCGCGCGGACAGCACGCGCCCGAGCAGCTCCTCGTTATGGCCGTTGCCATAGGCGTTGGCGGTATCGAAGAAGGTGATGCCGAGCTCCAGTGCGCGCAGCAGGGTGCGCTCGGACTCGGCCGGATCGGCCGCGCCGTACGCCTGCGACATGCTCATGCAGCCGAGGCCGACGACGGAGACCTCGAGCTCGCCAAGACGGGTGTGACGCATGCCCGGTTCCTCGCTGTGGGGGTGGGCGCACTATAGCAAGTGTCCGTGGTCCGCCCGTATGTGCGGTGGCCGGGTGCGCGCCGGCTCAGGGCCTGCCCATGCGCTCTATCTCGTGCTGCAGCACTTCGAGCGCGTGCTTGTTGGCGTTCCGGATCGTGTCCATCGAGGGTGGTTCGCGCGAGATGTCGCCGAGCGCGCTGAGCGCGGCGTGGACCACGTCGTGTCCGTCCACGGCCGCCATGTCGGAGAGCCACCGCTGCACGTTGGGAAACGGGTCGAGGTCGAAGACGTTGGTGAAGCACGGCCGCAGCTGGCCGATCTCGACGTAGGCCGCGAGATCCGCGATGGTGACCGCATCGCCGGCGAGATAGCGCTGCTGCGCCAGCCAGCCCTGCTCCAGCGCTTCCAGTCCCGCATGGAAGTTGGCGCGCGCGGCGTCCTGCACCGCGGCCGGGAGCTCGATGTCCTTGCGGATCTTCGGCGCGACCAGCCCGATCGATCCCTCCCGGATGGTGCGGTGATGGAAATGCAGGTACCAGTCGACGCGTGCGCGCCGTTGCTCGTCATCCGGGTAGAAATCGGTCCAGCCGTGCCTGCGGCAGAGGTAACAGAGGATGGCGTGCGCCTCGGCGAGCACGAATCCCTGTGCCGGCTCTTCGATGCAGGGGATCGTCCCGGCCGGGTTCATCGCCAGGTACGCCGGGTTGCGGCTGCCGGAGCGACCGCTGGAGCCGGGGTTCACGGGCACCATTTCGAAGGGCAGGCGCTTGATGACGAGCAGCCACGCAACGGCGCGTACCGGCTGCGAGAAGGGTACGCCGTAGAGCCTGAGGTCACGCGCTGCGGTCATGGGAACGATACCTGGTGTCTGTGCATGGCGCGGGAAGTCCGGGCAGGGGTGCGCTACCCGGCCTGCGCCGCGCCGCGCACGACTCGCATCCTGGCGTAGCCGTTCGCCTCGCCCGCCGCGCACTGCTGGCGATAGTTCTCCAGCCCGCCGAGGTAGGACAGCAGCGCGCGCGGCTTGCCCGGAATGTTGGCGCCCATGTACCAGCTGTTGGCCTTGTACAGCAGGCTGCCCTCGCTGACCTCGTGCATGTGCTGCATCCACTCGGCCTCGGCCTCGGGCGTGGCTTCGACGTACGTGCCCTGGCCGGTGCCGGCGTGGGCGATGCAGCGATCGACCCATTCCACCTGGTGCTCGGACAGCAGCATGGGGCTGACCAGGGCGCCGTTGGCGCACGGTCCGTCGAGGAAGAAGAGATTGGGAAAGCCGGCGCTCAGCAGGCCCAGCCAGGCGCGCGGTGCGCCGGTCCAGTAGTCGTTCAAATCCTGCCCGTCGCGGCCGGTTACGGCGATCCGGCTGATGGCGCCGGTGACGGCGTCGAAGCCGGTGGCGAAGATGATGCTGTCGACGGCGTACTCCTCGCCGCGCACGACCAGACCGCTCTCCGTGAGTCGCTCGATCGGCGAGTCCTTGATCGAGACCAGGGTGACGTTGTCGCGGTTGTAGGTCTCGTAGTAATTGGTATCGGCGCACAGCCGCTTGGCCATGATCGGGTAGCCGCGCGGCAGCAGCATCTCCGCGATCTCCGGGTCGTCGACCCGCTGGCGCGTCTTCTCGCGCACGAAGTCGGCCAGGGTGTCGTTCGCTTCCTGGCTGGTCAGCAGGTCGATGAACGACGAGTAGTAGCACAGGCCGCCCGACTGCCAGCGCATCTCGTAGTCAGCCAGGCGCTCTTCCTCGCTGACGGCCAGGGCCGAGTTGTCGTTGGGTGCGGCCGGCTCGTTGTTGACCGCGATGAAGCCGGCGCGTGACTCCTCGCGCTGGCGCCGCCGCCACTCCGGGTACATCGCCTTGACCCGCTTCTCGAACTCGCGGTCCAGGGGGCCGTTGCGCAGCGGGATCGAGAACGGCGGCGTGCGCTGGAAGACGAACAGCTGCCCGGCCTGCCGCGCGATGATCGGAATGGCCTGCACCGCGGACGAGCCGGTGCCGATCACCGCCACCCGCTGGCCGCTGAAGTCGGGTTCGTCCTGCGGCCAGCGCGAGGTCAGGTAGGTGTTGCCGCGGTAGTCCGCCACGCCCTCGAAATCGGGAATGCTGCCGGCGGAGAGGAAGCCGGTCGCCAGCACGCAGTAACGCGCGCGCACGCTGTCGCCGGCGTCGGTGTCGACCAGCCACCGGCCCCCGGCCTCGTCCCAGGTCGCCGCGGTCACGTGCGTGCCGAGCCGGATGTTGGGCCACAGCCCGAAACGATCGGCGACGTGATTGATGTAGCGCTGCAGCTCCGGCTGCGCGGCGTAACGCTCCGACCATGACCACTCCTGCTGCAGGTCTTCGTCGAAGCTGTAGGAGTACTCCATCGACTCGACGTCGACGCGTGCGCCGGGGTAACGGTTCCAGAACCAGGTGCCGCCGATGCCGTCGCCGGCCTCGAACAGGCGCACGCGCAGCCCGCGCTGTTGCAGGCGATGCAGCATGTAGAGACCGGCGAAGCCGGCGCCGACGATGACGACGTCGAAATCCTGGCGCGCGGCGGCGTCGGGCTGGGCAGAGCGGACCGAACTCATGGGGAATCTCCGTGGTGCGATGAAGGGGACGCAGGCGGCGCAGCCTCGGACCCGGTCCGCAGCTGGCGCTGC
Source organism: Gammaproteobacteria bacterium (assembly GCA_041984235.1). Classification (GTDB taxonomy): domain Bacteria; phylum Pseudomonadota; class Gammaproteobacteria; genus JBHIYN01. Next base: position 87,481 of record JBHIYN010000002.1, on the reverse strand, counting down.
GCGCCGCAGCGGCCAGTCTGCATGAGGCCGCGCGCGGCCGGCAAGCCACGTCGCCGGGCGGCAGCGCGCCGGCGTAACGGGCATGCTCTGGATCCCGGCCCGCCAGGAATGCGATGCTGGTGCGGTTCCAACAAGGGATGCGAACCCCATGTCCACGGTCCTCATCACCGGCGCCAACCGCGGCGTCGGACTCGAACTCGTCAAGCAATACGCCGGCCGCGGTGATACCGTGATTGCCTGTTGCCGCGATCCCGACGCCGCCGAGGCGCTCGCCGGCATCCCGGGCGAGGTCGAGATCATGGCGCTGGAGGTGACCGACGCGGACAGCGTCGCTGCGCTTGCCGAGCGGCTCGCCGGCCGCCCGGTCGACATCCTGGTCAACAACGCCGGCGTGCTCGGTCCGGCCTACGAGGCGCAGACCGCGTGGAACATGGATTTCGACGGCTGGGCCGAGGCCTTTGCGGTCAACACCATGGGGCCGGTGCGCGTGATGCATGCGCTGATGCCCAACCTGCGCGCGAGCGCGAGCCCCCGGGTGGCCACCATCACCTCGCAGATGGGCGCGATCTCGCTCGACATGACGATGGGCTTCGGCTACAGCGCCACCAAGGCCGCACTCAACAAGTTCATGAAGCTCGCCGCGATCGAGCTCGGCAAGGAAGGTATCAACGTGTGCGTGATCCATCCTGGCTGGGTCAGGACCGAGATGGGTGGCTCCGACGCCGACATCTCGCCCGAGGAGAGCGCTGTTGGCATCGTTGCCACGGTCGACAAGCTCGACGCCGCCAGCAACGGCAGCTTCTGGAAATGGAACGGCGAGGTGCACGCCTGGTAGGGCCCGGGCGCGCGGCATGCAGCTCGAGATAGAGCACGACCCCGTGCACGACTGCTGCCACCTGCGGGTGTCCGGCACGCTTTATCTCGCCGACTATACGCAGGCTTTTCGCGCTGCCTGGGAGCGCGAAGAGTACACCGCGGCCGCGCGCGCACTGTGGGACTTCCGCGAAGCGCAGCCGCGCCTGCGCAAGGACGAGCTGAAAGCGCTGCGCGAGCTGATGAGCGGGGACGCTACCCAGAGCGTCTCGCAGGCCGCCGTGGCCGCCGTGCGCGAGCTGGCCGACTTCACCCGTGCCGAACGTCCGCCTTCGCTACCGCCGCGCATTGCCTTGCTGGTGTCCAGCGATCTCGATTTCGGCATGATGCGTATGTACGTCAGCTACGCCACCCTGGACGACGTCGACGCGCGGGTGTTCCGCACCCCGCAGGACGCCTGGGACTGGCTGCTCGAAGCGGGCTGAGTCCGTGACCGCCGGCGAATCGTCGACGCGCTTTTGCTTCCGCTGCGGCAGTGCCATGCGGCACTCGCAGCCGGCCGGTGACGACCAGCTGCGCTGGAACTGCGCCGCCTGCGGCTACGTCGCCTACGAGAATCCCACCCTGGTGGTGCTGGTTGCGGTCGAGGCAGCCGGGCACCTGCTGCTGATACGCCGTGCCACCGCGCCGTACAAGGGCTGCTGGGCGGTACCCGGCGGCTTCGTCGAACGCGGCGAGTCGGTGACCGTGGCCGCCGTGCGCGAGCTGTGGGAGGAAGCCGGGGTACGCGTGGGCGAAGACCAGTTGATACCGCTGTTCATCGCCAGTGTCGTCACCACCAACCAGGTCTACATCACCTTTCGCGCCCACCTCGCCGAGCCGGTGCCGCTGACGCCGGGTGTCGAGGCCAGCGAGTGCGGCTGGTTCTCGCGCCGGGAGTTTCCGCGCCAGGAGTTCTGGCTGCCGCACCTGACCGACGCGGTCTACGACTTCTACGACTGCGTCGAATCGGGGCGCTTCAGGTTCTACCTGTCCGACTGGAGCGAGACCACCATGCACAACCGCGCGTTCGACTTCGATCCCTGACGCCGGCTACCCGCTCAGGTCTGCAGAATGCTGCGCGCGTTGCTCGAGAAAGCGTCGCCGGCCTGCTTGTCCTCGATCATGTTGTGCAGGGCCTCGGGCACCGCGACGCCGCGCTGGCAGGCCGGGCGCGCACGCATGGCGTCGCGCCAGCGCTTGAGATGGGGCAGTCCGTCGGCCGACACCCCGGACCACTTGTAGGTCCGCACCCAGCACCAGTTGGCAATGTCCGCGATGGAGAAATCGTCGGCCAGCCACTCGCTTTCGCCGAGGCGCCGGTCCAGCACTTCGAACAGGCGCCGCGACTCGTTCTGGTAGCGGTCGATGGCAGGCTGGATCTTCTCCGGCATGTAACGGTAGAAGACGTTGGCCTGGCCCATCATGGGGCCGATGCCGCCCATCTGGAACATCAGCCACTGCATGACGCGCGAACGGCCCTTGACGTCACCCGGCAGCAGGCGGCCGGCCTGCTCGGCGAGGTAGACCATGATGGCGCCGGTCTCGAACACGACGAAATCGTCGTTGGCGGTGTCGACGATCACGGGGATGCGTCCGTTCGGGTTGAGCGCCAGGAACCAGGGCTCCTTCTGGGTCCGCTCGCTGAGGGTAATGGCGTGGACGTTGTACGGTATGCCGAGTTCCTCGAGCGTGACCGACGCCTTCCAGCCGTTCGGGGTCGAGGCGGTATAGAGTTCGATCATCGGTGCGTTCTCTCCGTGCGCGACAGGCGGACCGTAACCTTACTAGGATTCGGTAGCGGGATGCCGCAGGCTGCTTGCCGGCCCGGCGCGTGCCGGGCAGGATCGCGCCATGATCCGGCCCGCATCCGCCACGGCAGTCATCGACGCCCAGGTTCACGCCTACGAGCACGACCACCCGGGCCGGCCGTGGGTCGGCACCCTGGCCGGGCCGCCGGCGGTCACCGGCGAGGACATGGTCGCCGCGATGGACGCGGTCGGCGTCGACGGTGCGCTGCTGGTCTCGCCGTGGAGCATGTACCGCTACGACGCCAGCTACGCGCTCGAGGTGCATGCGCGCCACGCGGATCGTTTCGCGCTGATCAAGCCGTTCGACTTCAGCCTGCCGACCGTCGAGGACGATGTCGCCGAGTGGGCCGCCACGCCCGGCGCGGTCGGCGTGCGCGTGGTCTTCATGGGCGACATGCGTGCCGCGCCGGCGGATCGCGGCCTGGCGCGGCTGCTGAACGCCGCCGCCGCGCACGGCCTGCCGGTCAACATGCTGTGCTGGGGCCAGCTGCCGCTGTTCGACGCGCTGGCGCGCGCCCATCCGCACACGCGCCTGGTGCTCGACCATCTCGGCCTGACGCAGACCTTTGCGCCGCCCGCGCCGGCGCGGCCGTTCGCCGATCTCGACCGGGTCCTGGCCCTGGCGCGGCACGACAACGTCGCGATCAAGATCACCGGCGCCTGCACGCTCTCGCAGCAGCCGTTTCCCTACGCGGACATCTGGCCACCGCTGGCGCGGATCATCGAGGCCTTCGGAATCGAACGCTGCCTGTGGGGCACGGACTGGACGCGCGCCGTCGCCTTCCTCGACTACGCGCAGGGGGTCGAGGCGTTCCGGCTTCACGCGGGATTCTCGGACACCGAGCGCGCCGCCCTGATGGGTGGCAACCTCGCGGCGCTCTACGGCTGGACGCCGGCGGGCCGCGCCGCGCCGCGCTAGCGGGCCCGCCGCGCGCGCCTGGGCGACGCTGCTCCGTGCGCCGGCGGCTCCGGCTAGAGCGTGATCACCAGCTTGCCGAAATGCCCCGCCGCGCGCATCGCGTGGAAGGCCTCGCGCACGTCCTCCAGCGGGTAGGTGGCATCGACCACCGGCATCACTTCGTGCATCGCCAGCGCCCGGTTCATGTCCTCGAACATCTGCCGGCTGCCGACGTAGATGCCCTGCACCCGCAGTGACTTCATCAGGATCGGCAGCGGATCGACGTGGCCGAGCGCGAGCACGCCAATGAGCCCGATCGAGCCGGCCACCCGGGTCGCCGCGATCGATTTCTGCAGCGTGCCCGGTCCGCCGACCTCGACCGTGTGATCGACGCCGCGGCCGTCGGTCAGCGCCAGCACCTCGTCCTGCCACTCGGGGTTCTCGCGGTAGTTGACGGTCTGCCAGGCGCCGAGCGCGCGCGCTCGCTCGAGCTTCTCGTCACTCGAGGACGTGATCACCGCGCGTGCACCGAGCATGCGGCACAGCTGCAGCGCGATGATCGAGACTCCGCCGGTGCCGAGCAGGAGCACCGTGCCGCCGGCCGAGACGCCGGCCCGCGTGAGGCTGTTCCATGCCGTGACCGCCGCGCACGGCAGCGTTGCCGCCTCGACGTCGCTCATGTGCGCCGGCGTCGCGACCAGGCCGTCCTGGTGCAGCACGCGGTACTCGGCGAGCATGCCTTCGGCGGTGCCGCCGAGCGCGTGGTTCATGTCGTCGGCGGTGATGTCCCCGCCCAGCCAGGTCTGGAAGAAGGTGCCGCAGACGCGGTCGCCGACACGGAAGCGACTCACGTCCGCGCCGACCTCCACGACTTCGCCGGCGCCGTCGGAATTGGGGATGCGCGGCAGGGGCAGGCCGCGCGCCTGCGGATCCTCGACCGTGATCAAATCACGGTAGTTGAGCGAGGACGCGCGCACGCGCACCAGCACTTCGTAGCGGCCGGGCCGCGGCGCGTCGATGTCGTTCAGCGCCAGGGCGTCGATGCCGCCGGCGGAGGTGATCTGGCAAGCCTTCATCGGGGCTCCTTGTGCGAGGTTCCAGCTGATGCGGCGATTCGACCACGAACCGCCGGCGTGCTCCAGCGGGCTGCGCCGGAGACCCGGGGCAGGGGCCGAGGATCGGCGCGGGGCCGCCGGCCGTCGCGCCGGCCGGGTGCCGGAACTGTGGCATCATCGGGCCGCCGTCGCGCGTGCAGAGAGCTGCGCCGCCGCGGAGCTCGCGTTCGATTCGCCGTGACCGCCGTTCAGCGGCACGCCGACGGCCAGGACCATCGAGAACCTGCGGCAGCTGACCGAGGCCACCATGCCGCGGATCGCCTGAGCGGCAGGCGCCGCTCAGGAATCGCGACGGGGCGTCGCCCCGCCGCGTCCCGGGCTCAGGGGAAGGTCACCGTCTCGCCGTTGTGGAAGGTGACCTCGATCGTGAAGTCGGACTCGGTATGGCCAGCGAAGTCCTGCGTGAACTCGACTTCCAGACGCTTGCTCGAGCCTGCGCTCACCTTGCGGTCGCCGAGGTTGCCATCGAAGGTGAACTCCGACGGCACCGCCGTCGGCGAAGTGTCATCGAAGAGGTCCTTGGCGAAGTCGCCGGAGAGCTTCATCTTCTTCAGCTTGCCGTGGGCCGCAGGCCAGCTCACCACCGCGCTGACGAGGTAGAGGTCGGCGCTGCCGGCGTTGCTCAGCTCCCACTTGACCTTGCCATTGTCCGACAGGTCGAGTGTCGCGGCGCCGGAGGCAACCGGCGGCGCGGAGAAGATCAGCGTCTGGCCGTTGTCGAAGGTCACCTCGATGACGAAGTCGGCATCGGTGTGCAGCTTGAAGTCCTGGGTGAACTCGAACTCGAGCTTCTTCGAATCTCCGCCCTTCAGCGTGCGGCGGCCGGCGTCGGCTTCGAAGTCGGCCAGCGTCAGGCTCGCGGATCCGCCGTCGATGAACAGGTCCTTGGCAAAGTCGCCATCGAGCTTGGCCTTCTTGAGCTGTCCGTGCTCCGTCGGCCAGCTGATGCTGACGCTCTCGATGAGGACGTCGACGCTGCCGTTATTGGTGAGCTCCCATTTCGCCTTACCGTCGTCGCCGAGGTCGAGCAGCGGCGTCGCGGTGACGCTGGCGCCCGGTCCGGGGCCCGGCTCCGGCGCCACGCTGCCGGTGTTCGGTACTGCCGGACATCCGATTGCGCCGCTGCTACCGGCCATCCCGGCGAAGACGAAGTCGTTGACCAGACCGGCGTCGTCTCCCTTGTTGTTGCCCTGGGCACTGCCGCAGTCCTCCGAGCCGTTCATGTTCTCGTCCGAGCACGACACGTGTACCGCGGAGGTGCCGCTGACCGCGCCGGAGAGGGTGAGGAAGACGTCGTTGCCCAGCCCGGCGGTATCGAAGGTCACCAGGTTGCCGTTCTGCACGTCGGCAAACAGCTGCCCGCCCTCTGTCACGATGTCGACACCGCTGGCGCCGTTCCACACCAGGCTGACGGTCTCGATCGGCTTGATATCGCTACAGCTCACCGGCGCGGGCGGCGGCGGGATGCGCCGCACCGTGGCCGAGGCCTGGCCGCTGCAGACGCGTCCGTCGGCCAGGGTGCACGATGCAGTGACCGTGTTGGTCAGCGTGTCACTGCCGTCCGGCGTCACGAAGGCCAGCTTCGAGCTGGTCGCGACTGCGAGCGGCCCGAGATTGAGCGTCGCGATCTGGCCGAGCTTGTCGTCCACGGCCGTGCCGTCGGCGCAGCTCTGCCCGGTCGGATTGGCGAACGTGTAGTCGTAGCGCACCTCGGCGCCGAGACTTGCGCTCAGCTTGTCGGTCGTGATGCCGACCACCTCGACGGCACCGAAGCGGTCGCCGAGGTTGAGCGGCTGCGAGCACGAGGTGTGGAACTCGACACGTTGCACGAGGTCATCCGTCGCGCTCAGGATCTCCATCACGGTGTTGGATCCGAAGTCGTTCTGGCCGGCGTTGCTCGCCCGCGCGACGACGACATCGCCGACGTTCACGTTGCTGACTTCGAGATAGACTTCCGAGCCGCCGTTGGAGACCCGGATGCTTACCGGATCGCCGGCAACACCGGCGACGTCGCAGAAGGCCTTGCCTGCGTCCTGCGTGCTGTCGATCTCGCAGGCGCCGCCCGCGTAGCGCAGCGACAGTGAAGTGACCTTGCCGTCGCAGTGCGGCGGCGCGAGGGTGGCGAAGCTGCACTCGGTCTCGGTCGCAACGACGTCGGGAACGGTGCAGTCGAGCACCTTGCCGTCGCCTGCCAGGGCCTCGAAGGCCCAGGTGTTGGCGACCGGCAGGCCCTCGAACATGGTCGCGCCGTCGTCCTTGGCATCACCCTGGGGCGAGCCGCAGTCCTCCGGACCGTCCATGCCGTCGTCGGAGCACGAGCGGTGGAAGCGGGAAATCGCCTGCGAGCCGTCGGAGAACGTGATGACCCAGTCGACGTCGTTCGGCGCGCCCGCGCTGACATAGCCCGAGGCGGTGAATTCGTCACCCTGCACCAGGCTGCCGTCGAAGGTCTGGATCAGATTGTCCGACGGAGCGCTGGGGTCGTACTTGTCGGCATAGACGTCGATGTGCGCGATGGTGCGCGAGCCGTCGTCCCAGCGCATCGTGATGGCGTCGATCGGCTTGACGTCGTCGCAGCTCAGAGACTCGGTCACGACCGGGATCACGCGGCAGTTCTTCTGCACGTCGAGCACGCACGGCGGCGGCGCGACCACCCCGGCATCCCAGGTGTCGTCGTAGGTGTCGCCGGGCAGCGTCAGGCACTCGGTGGAGCCCGAGCCCGCGTCGGCATCGCTGTCGACGGCGTCGTCGGCGCCGGCTCCCTGCGCGGTGAAGGTGTAGCCCGCCGGCAGGCCGCTGAACGTGACCACGTAATTGCCGGGGATGAGGTTGTTGAACATGTACATGCCGACGGCGTCGGTGTAGACGGGACCGACGGGCTGGCCGTCGGCATCGTTGACCGGGTTGCCGTCGCAGTCGGTGAGGTCGGCACGCACGCCGGCCGTGCCGGGCTCGGTGCCGGGCACGTCGTCCTGCAGGCCGTCTGCATCGAGGTCATTCCACACCGTGTCGCCGAGCTTGGACGGGCAGTACACGCCGGCGTCCCAGGTCGGGTCATAGGTGTCGAACGGCAGGTCGATGTTGTCCGTCTGGCCGGTGGCCGGATTGACGTCGCTGTCCTGCGCCGTGTTCATGCCCTGGTTCTGCGGGCTGAACCGCGGCGAGTAGCCGAACGGCAGGTCGCATACCTGGGGCAGCTCGAAGCGCACGCAGTACCGGCCCGCGGCGAGATCGAGGAACTCGTAGAAGCCGTCGGCGCCGGTGGTCGTGGTGCGGATTACCGTTTCGTCACCGCTGTCGCAGATGCTGTCGGTGCCGGGCGAGAGCAGTTCCACCCGGGCACCCTCGATACCCGCTTCCGCGGCATCCTGGATGCCGTCCGCGTCGTCGTCTTTCCACAGGCGGTCGCCGAGACTGCTGATCGGCGGCAGGTTGATGCCGGCGTCCCAGGTCAGGTCGGTGTCACCCGGCGACAGGGTGATGATGCAGCCGGTCCTGCCGGTGTTCGGATCGGCATCGCTGTCGAACACGTCGCTCATGCCCTGGTTGCGTGGGCTGAAGACGAAGCCCGCGGGGAGGCCGCTGAACACGACCTCGTACTGGCCGGGGGCGAGGTTCTCGAACAGGTAATCGCCCGCGGGCCCGGTCTGCATCGGCAGCACGGGGTTGCCGTCAGCATCGTCGACCACGTTGCCGCTGCAATCGAACAGGCTGACGGTGACGCCGGAGATGCCGGGCTCTCCGCCGGGCGCATTGAGGTCGTCCTGGATGCCGTCACGGTCGAGATCGTTCCACACCGTGTCGCCGAGCGCGGCCGGCCGATAGATGCCGGCGTCCCAGGTCAGGTCCTGTTCACCCGCGCCGAGGTCGATGTTCGCCGTTCGGCCGGTGCCCGGATCGGCGTCGCTGTCACGCTGGTCGGGGTCTGGGTTCGAATCGTTGGCGTCCTGGCTGGTCAGTGCGTAGCCGGGCGGCGGCGTGAACTCCACGCAATAGTCTCCGGGCTCCAGATCCTCGAACAGGTAGAAACCGTCGATGTCGGTGACCGTCGTCAGTCCCGAGGGGGTTCCGCCGGCGCAGGTCTGGTCGGCCGGGTCCGGATTCAGCAGCAGCTCGACCGCGACGTTGGCGACGCCCGTCGCGCACTCGTTCGGCTGTCCGGCTGGCGGCAGGTCGCCCGCGTTACCGCGCACGCCGTCCATGTTGGTGTCGTCGCAGTCCTGGATGCCGTCGCCGTCGACATCCTCCCACACGCGGTCGCCAAGGCGTGCCAGCCGGGCATCCGCGCAGGCCGCGGTGCCGCTGATGAACAGGGAAGAGAGGTGGCTGTTGGCACCGGCAACGTCGGCCTCCGGCGTGGTCGGGCAGTCGACCGCGGGATCGATGCGGGTGCCGTTGAATCCGGACGTGTCGAGGCGCAGCGTGGTGCCGCCCGCCGGAATGCCGGTCACATCGAAAACGAGATACTTGCCGCGTGCGAAGTCGCCGATGACGCCGCTCTGCACGGCCATACCGTCGACGTAGAGGGTCCAGTTCTGCTTGCGGCAGGCGACCGCTGCGGTAAGGAAGTAATAGGCGACGGTCGCCTCGCCGCCCTGCTTGACGACGACTTCCAGGCTCATCGGGTCCTGGGTGAAGTGCTCGTTGTCGAAGGTCGCGGCACGGTACACGTCCTCGCCGGCGGCCGCCGAGTAGCACACGTTGTACTGGGACGATCCGGGCAACACGTCGCGGCGGGTGCCCGTCCCGGGCTCGCGGAAGGACCAGGCGTAGGCGTTCAGCGCGGGGTTACCGGCGCGGTAGACGCGGAAGTCGAAGTTCTCGGTCGGGTTGCCGGTGGGCACACCGTCGCCGCTGACGCACACGGCCTCTTCGAGCTCGCCCGCTGTGGGCGCCGGGTTGATGTACTCGCTGTCCGCGGTAGCGCTGTAGAAGCCCGGGCCCACGGGAACCTCGGGGCTCTGCGTACGCGGGCTGGCCTGCGGCACCACCGCGAGGCACTGGCCGTAGTTGCCGGGCCAGGCGCCGCCGGTCGAGGCGTCGATGCGCGCCGGTGAAACGGTGATCGCGGCGCTGGCGGCGAACGCCGGCAGCAGCGTTGCAGCAACGAGAACGAATCGATAGCAGGCGGTTAGAAGGTGTTTCTTGTCATTTTCCATGTGTGATGCGTCATCTGTTGCAGCGGCGAGTTGTCCGGATCGAGCGGCCCGGGTCTTCGCGCGCTCGAAATTACGCGCGTGTGACACGAGGCGGAAGTATCTGTGTGCAAAATTCGGACCCGATCGCGCATCGGCGCGGGAGCCGGGTGAATGAGGCCAGCAGTATCAGGCGCTTGCCGCATTTCGCGCGGCTGCGGCGCGAGGCCACCGGGAGCGGCGAAAAGCGCTGACGGTAAAGCTGCTTGACAGCTGCGGGCGGCGGGCGGTGCCCGCCAGGGGCGGTGTCTTTCACCTGAATGCCTCATAACCTTATGGATAAACTGATTTATTCATGCCCAACGCGGCAAGAGATCGAGCGCGCAGCGGCAGTCAGGAAATTTGACGACGGGGCGTGGGGTGCCCTCGCGGCGGTCGGCTAGATGCCAATCACGACCCTGGGCGTGAACGAGAGGTAGCGTCGCAGACCCTGACCGTTGGCGAGGCTCAGCACATGATGACGCAGCGCGGCGCGCCGTCGACCCCGCCGCAGGCACTGCTCGGCTACTGCGTGATGAGCGTCCGCCAGCTTGTCTTCGAGCACGCCTTGCGCTGCCGGCGGCAGCTCGGCGTCCAGCAGTGTCCGCAGCATCGGCGGTGCAGCCTCTACGTAGGCGTCGCTGCGCGACAGGGAGCCTGCCGTGGTGCAGACGACGAATGCCGCACGCTCGTCGAACAACAGGCGGCAGCCGTCGAGGGCGAGCCGGAAGGCGACGTTGGTCCATTCGTAGTAGTCGGGCAGGGTATCGAAGTAGGTCGTGCCGACCGCGGTGCGCCGGTAGAGGCCGCCGCAGGAGGCCAGCCAATTGCGCTCGAGCAGGGCAACCAGGGGATCCCTGCGGGCGTTGACGAAGTCCGGCGATATCGGTCTGCGCAGCGTCCCGCCCTCGCCCTCGCTCTCGGACTCGATGATGCCGTTGCTGACCAGCACTGCGCACTCCGGCCGGCGCTCGAGCTGGTCGACGCGCTCAGCGAGGGTATCGGCGATCAGATAGTCGTCGTCGTCGAGAAACAGGAAATAGTCGCCCACGCAGTGTCTTCTGCCTGCCGCGATAGCTCCGGGGAGCCCGGCTTCGCGGCGCCGAACGACGCTCACGCGCGGCATTGCTTCGAGGCGCTGCAGGAGCGCGCCGTCGACGGCATCGCCGTTGACGACGGCCAGCACCCGCGCATCGACGTCGCGCTGGTCGAGTATGCTGTCGACGGCGCGCAGCAGGCTCGCCGCGCGATCGGCGCGTGCCATGGTTGGCATCACCGCGGTGACGGACGGCACTTTGCGTTCCCCGCTCACGCACGCAGCCTCGACGAGACGATGGCAAGGATTTCTGTCTCCGCCGCTGCCGGCTTGCCACTCATCCCCCACAGCGCGAACAGCGACACCCCGTAGCTCGCCACGCCAAGCAGCACACAGGCGCCGAGCTCGACGAACGGCGGCGCCGCCAGCGATGAGCGAAGGCCGACGATGGCGCCGAACATCAGTGCCGCGGCCAACGCCGGGCGGTGGAGTGCCGACGCCAGGTCGGTGAGGCGGGCCAGCCCGGCGCGCAGGGTCTGCACGAGGATGAGCGCGCTCATCGCCGCGCCGAGAACCAGGCGGACCAGGGCCAGGTCGACCACCGTCCAGGAATCGAACAGGAGAAACACCGCCGCGACGAAGCCCGCGATCTGGATCCAGAATGACAGCGCGATCAACCTCAGGTGGCCGAGTACGGTCAGCACGGTCGCCGCCGTGTAGCGCACGGCGATGAAGAACCCGACGAACGGTAACACCTGCAGCAGCGGCACGACCTCGTGCCAGCGCGGTCCGAGCACGACCGCGACGAGCGGCTCGGCGACCGCGGCCATGCCTACGCTGACCGGGAAACCGAGCACCACGATGACGCCGAAAGAACGCTGAAAAGCCCGGGCCAGTCTCTGTCGATCGCCCTTGAGCAGGGAGAACGCGGGAAACATCGCGCGGCCGAGCGGCGTCAGAAGCTCGGCGGTGGGCAGCTCCGAGATCTCGGCAGCCAGGTTGTAGACACCCACGTTGTGTGCCGGCAGCTCGCCGCTGACGACCACCTGGTCGATACGGGTCTGCCCGTAGGCACCGATGTTGCGCACCAGCATCCATGCCGAGAAGCCGGCCATCTCGCGGACTCTTTCGAGAGACCAGCTCGGCCGGTAGGGGTGGAATGCATAGCTCAAGGCGACGCCGACCACGGCGCTCGACAGGGTGCCGATCACCAGCGCCCAGTAGCTGCGCAGGATCCATGCGGCGCAGATCGTCACCAGGAAGGCGGAAAGGCGTTGCCACAGCAGGAGCTGGAAGTCCCGCCTGATGTCGAGTTCTTTCTGGAACCTGACGACGCCGATATTGGCCAGCGCCTGCAGGGCAGGCACGCCCGCGAGGCACAACAGGGCGGCGCTCACCCGTGGCTCCTCGAAGTAGTGCACCACGACTGGAATCGACGAGGCAATCAACGCCGACGCCGCAAGGCCCTGGAGCAGCCGCACCGTCCAGGCCGTATCGTAGTCGAGATCGTCGGCGTCCTCTTTCTGAATGAGCCAGGTGTTCACGCCGACCTCGAACAGCACCGAGCCCAGGCCGACCACCATCATGCACATCGCGATCACACCATAATCATCGGGCGTGAGCAGGCGCGCCAGGATGACCATGCTGACGATGCCGACCAGCCGGGACATCCAGCGCATCGCGACCGCCCAGCCCATTCCGCGAAGGGTCCGGTCGCGCAGGCTTTCGGTCGCGCTCATCGACGGTATCTCACGGTCGCAGCCTGCCGTTGGCAGGCTGCACTGCGATGAGCGCAGCCGCCAGGCGCCCACGCCGGCGCGCGTCGGTCACGTTCACGTCACGCGGTTGCGACACGGCCGCGCCGTGAGCCGTCCAGATTTCGATACCCGGGCTCATCGCGATGGTCAGCGCGAGCGCGTCTCTTCGCCCCGGTTACGATGCACGTCTTCGCTGTATGTCGGCTGTTCGATGCCGCAAAACCCGAGCACGCGGCGTTGTCCCTCCCGGCTGTTCAGCTCGTCGAGGTCGAACATCGCGACCGCACGAGGGTAGCGGGTCGCTAGCCTGTCGACCTCCTCGTGATAAGTGTCCCAGTAGAGACCCAGTGCCTGGCGCAGGCCGGTGGCGTCGAACTTCGGATAGCACTTGTCCCACACCGGGTCGGGCTGATAGTGGCGGCCGTCATGCAGCATCCAGTGGTTCCTGCTGGTTCGCACGGGCTTCGCCATCAACCAGCCCGCCAGTGGTTCGAAGATGCGCTCCCGGCGCGTCCGCCTGAGGCGTACTTTGCCGATATAGCTCTCGATCACGGCTTCGCGATCCCGCCTCAGGCAGGGGAAGCGCACGTCGTGCTCGAGCTCGAGCACGCGCTCGACGTAGGGCAGGTAGTACATGGCGATATCGCCGATCAGCGAAACACGCTCCAGGCCCTGCAGGCGTTCCAGCGCATGGTCGCGGTCGGGCGCTGACCTGTCGACGGTCACGCAACGCGGACCTCCGGCCAGCACGCGCTCGAATTCGCGCACCAGGTTGTACACCGAGCAGAAAGCGCCCTGCCAGGCCATGCACGCCGGGTTCACCTCGTGGAAACAAACCGCTTCCGGCTGCTGGTTGACGATATATGCCAGGGATTGCGTTCCCGATCGACCGGTGCCGAGACCGAGAATGATGGGCATCGATTTTCTCCTTGCAGAATCCGGGGCGGCGCGATTCGCAGTGCCGGCAAGCGGCCCCCGCGAACGGCATCGGCACGGGCGCGCAGCGCTTGAGTCCGGTCCGCAGGCACCGGTCCCCGCGGCAAGCCTGTCTTCGAATTCCGCAACCGGATAGGATTGTGCATCGCGAGCATCGTCAGGCCAAGGCTGTCCCATGAGAACATCGCAGATGAAAATGTTTGTGTCCGTTGCGTTCCTTGCGATGGCGATCACGGTGCACCAGGGCGCCGTCGCCGATCGGCATAGCGTTGCGGAACGCGTCGCGGCCAAGCTCGTGGAAAGCGGCCGCGGCCCCTACGACGCGCAGAAGGACGCCGGACGCAAGCCGGTCGAGATGATGACGTTTTTCGGCGTCGACACCGGTATGACGGTGCTCGACCTGCTGACCGGCGCCGGCTACAGCGCCGAGATCCTGTCCGCCGCGGTCGGCCCGCAGGGCACGGTGTACGCGCAGAACTCCTTCCTGGTGCTGCGTCTCATCGGTGGCGAGCATCACCAGGCGATGCTGACCCGGCTGGAGGGCGACCGGCTGCCCAACGTGCGCTACCTGATCGTCGACGCGCCGGACCTTCCGTTCGAGGAAGACATCGACTTCGTCCTGTGGGGCCTCAACCTGCATGACGAGTACCACACCCGCGGCGAAGCCTCGGCGCTGGCGGTGCTGAAGACCCTGCACCGCGCGCTCAAACCTGGCGGCATACTCGCCCTCAGCGACCACGTCGGCATCGCCGGGCAGGACAACGCCGCCCTGCACCGCATCGAGCCGGTGATCGCGATCGATCTGCTGAAGCAGGCCGGCTTCACGATCGAGGCGACCTCCGACCTGCTGGCCAATCCCGACGACGATCACACGCGCGAGATCTTCGCCGATGGCCTGCGCTACAACACCGACCAGTTCCTGATCCGGGCGCGCAAGCCGTAACGGCGTCGGATAGGGGATAGCAGGCCGCCTTCAGATTTCGGCCGCGAGCCTGCCGGGGGGGCATGACACGCGGCGATTGCGCGACCTGACACGCTTTATTCAGCTGATGGTTTGTGTGATGTCCAGGTCGATCATGAGCGTCGCATCGCCTGCGATATAGCTCGCGTAGATCTCTCCCAGGTGTTCGACATTGCCGCCCGGAGCGCTGACCCAGCCTTGCCCGGTCGACTGGACCTGGTCGTCGTCGTTACCGGAGATCCATACGGTATCGGTGCTGTCTGACAGCGCCAGTACATCGTTCAGCGACAAGGCCAGGGTGTTCGCACCGCTACCACCAAGGTCGATTGCCTCGATGCCGGTTACGGCGCGTGGCGCCAGAACGTCGAAATCTAGCGTGATGCCGCTGCCGTCGAGCACCAGGGTATCGAAGCCCGCATCGCCCTCACGTCGAAAGTCGTCCGCATCGTAGACCAGTCGGTCGTCGCCGGCGCCGCCCTTGAGCACGTCGCGGCCCGCAGCGCCGTCGATCCAGTCGTTACCGAGACCGCCGATCAGGTTCTGGTCGGCACTGGTACCGGTCATGACGTCGTTGGCGCTGGTTCCGAATTCGGTAAGGGTGCCGAACTGGTCGCGGCCGTAGACCACGGTCACGTTGTTGCGCCCGGCCACGACAATGTCGTCATAGCCGTCGCCATCCGTGTCACCCACGCCGCTGACGTAAGCGCCTGTTTCGGGCAAGAAGTTCTCGTTGAAGAAAACTGCTGACCCGAGCAATTTGAACCCGGTGTCGGCGTACAACGCATTCACGTCTACGGACGCCAGACCGTGGCTGCCGCCGTAAACCACGTAGGCTCCGACCGTTGGCGATGGCGCGCCCGGGCCATGCTCGTTGTAAGCTAGGTTGAAGGCATTGAACACGATGTCGTCGAAACCGTCACCGTTGAAATCGCCAGCCCAGGCGGCGGTAATGCCTGCGCGTTCGAAGGCCGCACCGCCATTGATGACCATACCGTTGCTGCCGTCGAGCAGCGCCGGGTCGAACGCCGCAGGCAGGCCGGAATCATCGCCGTAGTAAAGGTACACGGCGCCCGTCAGCGTTCCCTGCGCCCCGGCTTCGTGATTTCCGACCAGCAGATCGAGATATCCGTCGCCGTTGAAATCCCCGCTACCGCTAACCGAGTAGTCCAGTGGTGCGGTATCGAGCCCGGCATTCGCAGGAGCGGCGAGATCGATGTCGCCGCCGGCGACGGCGTCAGCGATGGCCGTATTACCCGCACGCCGCTCCGCACCGCCGAGAAGAACGAAATCGTCGACCTGGAAATCGTTGAATCCGTCGCCGTTCAGGTCGCCTGCCAGCCCTACCACCGGGCGGTAGGAAAGGCCGGAGACGCGCGCGGTTTCCCCCATCGCGTAATCGGCCAGTTCGATCGAATAGCCGATCCTTAGCTGCGCCTCGGCCTGCACGTGGAAATCGGGCCGGTTGGTGCTGTCCCCGTGACCGTACTGGAAAGCGCGATAAGAAACGCCGTCTATATCGACATCCGGCCGCAGGCGCCAGCCAACGCCGAGGTCGACGATGTCGTCGGCGAGGGCGTCGACGCGGGGTATCGGGCTGTCTTCGGGATGAACGGTGAGCCGATCCGCCATGTAGTGCGTGCCGCCGGTGCGCAGCAGATTGTTGGAGGCGTGCGTAAGATCGATGATCTCGAAGCCGGTGAAGTTGTACCCGTGCTTGACGAACAGCTCCCCTTCGATCGCGTTCGATGCGGCCGTGTAATCGATGCCTACGAAGTCCTCGCCGATTCGCAGTGTATCGACTTCGCCAACGCGCCCGATCGAATAAACATCTAATGGTCCCATCGATCCGAGAGCCAGGATGTCGGTAGCATCAATCACGATCACGTCGCTGCCAGCGTCGCCATATAACGAATCCGCGCCGCCCCGGCCATCGAGCAGGTCGTCGCCGTCGTTGCCGTAGAGCACGTTATCGAGGTCGTTTCCGGTCAGCCCGCCGAGCTGGCGAGAGTTGTCGTACGTAATGCGGCCATCCTCGACGTTGTCGGGCAAGGTCGCGTAGTTGGAGGTGCGCACCGTGTCGTGGCCGCCGCCTGGCAGCTCGATCACCGTCGGCGCGATATCCGCGAGATCGCTCAGGAAGTAGGTGTCGTCGCCTGCGCCGCCGACGTAGGTGTCATGGCCGCCGCTGGCGTAGAAAACGTTAGCGCCCGCACTGCCAGTCAGCAGGTTGTCGCCACTGTTGCCCCGCAGTCCCGCATCGGCGTCGCCCGTGATGTAGAGATCCTCGACATGCTCGGGAAGTGTGTAGGAACGCCCAATATAGACGACATCATGCCCTTCGTCGGCGAACTCGATTAGCGAGTCGCTGGCGCCAGCCAGCCAGTACGTGTCGTTGCCAGTGCCACCGTACAGCTTGTTGCTGGTGCTGGTCAGACTCAGGATCAGGGTGTCGTCGCCGGCATCGCCGTAAAGGTCGGCGAAGTTGCTTTGCGTAGTCAGAATGTCATTGCCGTCGCCGCCGCGAAACGTGTGCGAGTAGCTTCCGATGCTGGTGAGGCGGTTGTCACCGGCGTTTCCCGTTATGCTGCCAGGTACATCGTCGAGGGTGCCGCCGATGTCATCCAGGCCGACCAGCACCAGGCGAGACAACGACAGATCAGATAACGTGAAGTCGATGAAACTTTCGACGTAGTCGCCTTCCCAGAACTTGCCGTCGGTGATGACGTCGCCAGGGTCGTCGACTACAAAGACGTCTGCGCCAAAGCCTCCCGTCAGGCTGTCCGCACCCGGGCCTCCATCGACGACGTCATCGCCGTCGCCGCCGTCCAGTTGATCATCGCCTTCTCCACCGTAGAGCAGGTTTGCGCCGCTGTTGCCGGTTATCGTGTCGTTGTTCGTCGAGCCGTACCCTTCGACGGCGCCATCCAGCAGCTCGAGCGATTCCTGATGCGGGCCGAGCGTGGTGGCGAACGCCGTGCTACGAACGATGTCGTAACCGGGGTCAAGGGTTTCCGGGTCGATTTCTCCCGCCCGGTCGATCTGGTAGATGTCGTCTCCGGCGCCGCCAATCAACAGGTCTGCACCCTCGCCGCCGACTAGCAGGTCGTCGCCGTCGCCACCCGCCAAGCGGTTGTTCGCGGCGTTACCGGTTAGTTGGTTAGCACCATCGTTTCCGGTTGCATCGATTGGATTTTCTCCAAGCAGGATGAGGTTCTCCTGCTCGGGTCCCAGTACGAAGCTGACGTGGCTCCGAACGGTATCGTTCCCCGGGTCTGTTAGGGCAATCGTGTCCTCGACTACGTCTACCGTGTAGACGTCGTTGCCAGGCCCGCCGTCGAGTACGTCGGCGCCGGCGCCGCCGTCCAGATTGTCGTCGCCGTTCTGGCCGTAAAGGTTGTCGTCACCACTACCACCAACGAGAAGATCATTACCATCGCCACCGGCCAGAATGTCGTCGCCGTTTCCGCCGTTGAGGTAGTCGTCGTCGTTCTGGCCGTACAGGCGGTCGTTGTGATTCTGTCCGTAGAGGTAGTCGTTACCGTTACCTCCGGCGAGATAGTCGTCGTGGTTGCCGCCATACAGCCGGTCATTTTGGTTGCCGCCGTACAGCCGGTCGTTGTGGTTCTGTCCGTAGAGTTTGTCGGCGCCGTGGCCGCCGTTCAGGTAATCGTTCTGGTTGCCGCCGTACAGGCGGTCATTGTGGTTCTGCCCATAGAGTCGGTCATTGCCGTTGCCACCATAGAGGCGGTCGTTGTGGTTGCCGCCATAGAGTCGGTCGTTGTGGTTGCCACCGTAGAGGCGGTCGTTGTGGTTCAGCCCGTAGAGAATGTCGGCGCCATCGCCACCATTCAGGTAGTCGTTGTGGTTGTCGCCGTAGAGCCGGTCATTGCCCCGGTTGCCGTAGATGACGTCGGCGCCATCGGCGCCGCGAAGCGTGTCGTTCTGCGTGGTACCGCGGAGACGATCGGCGCGACTTGTTCCTCGAATCACGGCCATGTGCGGACCTCATCGGAATCAGTTCCAGCAACCCGTCCGGGGCTGCCGGCCGATGCTATCACGGTGGCTGCGCGTGGAACGCCTGCATGGCGTAAATTCTTGTGGTCTACGCTGCCGACGATTCCCGCTCACGGATTGCGGGAAGACTCGCGTGCAACACCGGGCAGGAATTATCTTTTGTCTGTGATGGGGTACCGTGCGACGAGCGTGTGTGTTCACATACCGGTGCCCGTATCGTCGATGCCGGGCCTCATATACGGGGAGAGTACAGCAGCATGAGTACAGGCAACGGTTCGCCGCTGAACGTCGGCATGATGTTCAGCTTCCGCAATCCGGCGCAGTGGCGGCGGCCGTTCGCGGACGTCTACCGCGACGAGCTCGCCACCATCGAGCACGCCGAGGCGCTGGGCTACGACACCATCTGGCTGACCGAGCACCACTTCGCGGATGACGGCTACTCGCCGTCACTGATCTCGCTGGCCGGCGCGATCGCGGCGCGCACCGAGCGCGTGCGCATCGGCTTCAACCTGCTGCTGTTACCGCTCTATGACGCCGTGCGCCTGGCCGAGGACCTGGCGGCGCTGGACGTCATCTCCAACGGCCGCATCGACGTCGGCCTCGGCCAGGGCTACGCGCCGCACGAGTTCGCCGGCTTCGGTATCGATCTGCGCGACAGGCTGGGCCGTTTCCGCGAAGGTATGGACGTGATGCAGGGCCTGTGGAGCCAGGAGTCGTTCTCCTACGCTGGCAAGCACTACCGGTTCGACGACGTACGCCTGTGCCCGCGCCCGGTGCAGCAGCCCGCGCCACCCACCTGGATCGGCGCTACCAGCGTACCCGGCGTGCGCCGCGCCGGGCGCCGCGGCGCGCACCTGCTGGGGCTGGCCAGCCCGGACCTGCAGCGCGAGTACGAGCAGGCGCGCGAGTCCGCCGGGCACGCGGCGCAGGACGCGAAGGTGCTGCAACTGCACTGGACCCACGTCGGCAAGGACGACGACGGCGCCTGGGCCCAGGCCGGCCCGCACTTCCACCACCTGCTGACGGTCTACGCCGGTTGGCTGAACGCCGCCGCGGCCGGCGGCGACGCCGCGCCCGAGTGCAAGGTGCCGCCGCTTGCAGACCTGCGCGGCAGCGACGACCTGCTGTTCCGTCCCGCGTTCGGCGGCGTCGAGACCGTGGCCGCGATCTTGCGCGAATCGATAGCCGCGGTGCGCACCACCCATCTCGCCTACGGCACCATGCCGGGCATGAACCCGGACGCGACGCGCGCCTCGATGCGGCGCTTCATCGAGGAGGTCGTGCCGCGGCTGAGCGGGTGACGGAGGGGCAGGATGTCTCTTCGAGACGTTTCCGCATGAGGACGGGCGCAACGAAGACCGGCCTGACTCCCGCCCGCGGCCGTCACCGATTGCTACACTGATCCGGCCATGACGACCAATAACTTCCACGCCGGCTCCGGGCCCAGCCAGGAGTACCTTTACGACGTCGACGTGCCGACCCCCGGTCATGCCGAGCGCGCGCGTACCCTGGCCAGCCGGGTCAGCAGCGGCACGCTGTGCACGCTGGCCTCGTCGGACTCGGGTTATCCCGGCTATCCCTATGGCTCGCTGGTAACGACCGCGCTGCACGACGGGCATCCGGTGTTCCTGATCAGCGGGCTTGCCGAGCACACCCGCAACCTGCGCGGCGATCCGCGTGCCTCGCTGCTGCTGACCGAGCAGGGCGACGATTCCCCGCTGGCGCTCGGCCGGGTCACGCTCATCGGCGACTGCGCGGAGATCGCGGGCGACGACTTACCCGCGGCGCGCGAGTGCTACCTGGGTACGCACCCCGAGGCCCGTTACTACCTCGAGTACGGTGACTTCGGCTTCTGGCGGCTGACCGTGAGCGCACTGCGCTACATCGGCGGCTTCGGGCGCATGAGCTGGGTCGAGCCGCAGGACTGGCTGGCCGCCGAGCCGGACCCCCTGGCCGACGATGCCGCCGGCATCATCGCGCACATGAACGCCGATCATGTCGACGCCATGGCCGATCTGTGCCGCGCGTTCAGCCGTGCGCAGACCTTCGACGGCGTGCAGATGACGGGGGTCGATCGCTACGGCTTCGAGATGTCGGTGGAGACGCCGGAAGGCTGGCGCCCGGTGCGGCTCGCGTTCGAGCGCCCGGTCGCGAGCGCCCGCGAGGTGCGCGAGGCGCTGGTCGCGCTGGTGCACGAGGCGCGCGGCTGATCGCTCGGCCGACCCGGGCGTTCAGCGTTCCCGGTTTGCCGCCCGGCGGCGGCATCGACGACCCGCCGTCACGCGCCGCAGTCGAGCACGGCATGCACCGCCGGCAGGTCTGCCGCGAGCAGGGTCCAGCGTGCGTCCGGGTCCACGCGCCACAGCTCGCCGGTGTCCGTGCCGACCAGCACGCTGCCGACCGCGTCGCCGGCGGCCGGCGCCAGGCCGTGGAAGTTGGCCGCCGAGGGGGAATGCGCGTCGTCACCCAGTGAATGCCAGCTCGCGCCGCGGTCCTCGCTGCGGAAGAGCATAGCGCCGGCGCCGCCCGGATCGCTGAAGGCCGAGAACGGCGACGGCGCGCTGGCCACGGTCAGCGCATAGGGGGGCCGCGGATCGATGCACAGCGGCCGCGTGTAACGCGGCGTCATGCCGGCCCACACGTAGTGCCAGCTCGCGCCGCCGTCGGTCGAGCGGAACATGCCGGCATTGCCTTCGACCATTTCCGCCATGCCGTGCGGCCGGCCGTAGCCGGTGGAGACGTAGAGCTCCTCCGGGTGCTCGGGGTGAGCGACGATCATGTGGATGTCCGGGTTGTCGCCGGGGCGCACGAGCTGCCAGTGGGCGCCGCCATCGGTGCTGTCCAGGATGCCGCCGACCTCGACGCCCACCCACAGGCGCGCCGGGTCGCGGCGGTCGATGACCAGCGCCCGCGCGCGGCCGGGCAGCGGCGGATCGATCGGTACGCACCAGTCGTCGGCGCCGGGAAACGCGGCGAAGCCCGCGACCGCCGACCAGCTCGCCCCGCCATCGCGGCTGAGGTAGAGACCCGCCGGCTGCGTCACGGCGTAGAGCACACCGTCGGGTGCCGCCCGGATCTGCCACACCTCCCGGTCTTCGAGGCCGGCAGGCAGCCAGGTGCGGCCGCCGTCACCCGAACGCCGGATGCCGGCGGCGGTGGCGGCGAGGACCGTGTCTCCGGCGCGGTGGAAATCGCGTACCGTCGGGCAGTCCAGAACGGCATCGGCGCGATCGCCGGAGACGGCGTAAACGCCGGTTCGGGTTCCGGCAAGAATTTCCATGGTCATCGACGTTCCCCCCTGGCCCACGCAGTATAGCGGTGGCCGTCCATGTCATGATGGCCGTGCAGAACGCAGAGCAATCGTCTGGCTGAACCGGGGAGAACACTGATGAACGTAGGACTGATGCCGCTCTTCGGCGGTGAGACTGCCGAGCCCGAGTACGTCGCGCGCATCGCGCGCGGCCTGGAGGAGCGCGGCTTTTACTCGGTATGGGCGGTCGATCACATCCTGATCCCGAAAAAGTTCAGCTCCAACTACCCCTATGCCGAGGATGGTTCCTTCCCGGTCGACCCGAAAGTGCAGGGCCTGGAGCCGTTCGCGCTGCTGAGTTTCATCGCCGCGCACACCACGCGCATCCGGCTCGCCACCGGCGTCGTCGTCGTTCCGCAGCGCAACCCCATGCTGACCGCGAAGCAGGCCGCCGATACCGACGTCCTGTCCGGCGGGCGGCTCGATTTCGGCATCGGCGTCGGCTGGCTCGCCGAGGAGTTCGCCGCGCTGGACGTGCCCTTCGAGCGACGCGGCGCGCGCACCGACGACTACATCCGCCTCATGCAGGCGGTGTGGCAGAGCGATGTCTCCAGCTACGAGGGCGAGTTCTACACGCTGCCCGAATGCTGGCAGTACCCCAAGCCCGTGCAAAAGCCCCATCCGCCGCTCTACTTCGGCGGCGAGAGCAAGCCCGCCCTGCGCCGCGTGGCGCGCTTCGGCCACTGGTACGGGCTCGACGTGCTGCCCGAGCAGGTGCCGGGCAAGCTCGAACAGCTCAAGGCTTTTTGCGACGCCGAAGAGCGCGCGATCGAGGACGTGCAGATCGCCGTCGGCCCCTACGCCCATCCCTGCGACCGCGACATGCTCAAGCGCTACGAAGACGCCGGCGTGGACCAGGTCGTGATGGCCGCCTTCGTGCCGGGGCAGGATGCGATGGAGCGGGAGATCGATAGCATTGCGGAACGGCTGATCGGCTAGGCGCGGGGCCTGCCGCGTTGCCGCGTGCCGTTCGGGCAGACGCTGGGTAACAGGCCGGCGGCAGGGAACGCAGGGATCAGGGTGGAACCCTGGTGGTGGGTGCCCGTCACCTGCGGTCTCGAAGCAGGGCAGGGGCGCCGCTGCGCGGCCGAATCGTCCGACCGTCAACAGCGCCGAAGTCTGACCGATGTCAGAACCGGCTGTACCCGTTGGTCCTAATTTAGGCGGCAATCGGCGACGACGTGCGCACCGCACGTCAGGATGCCGGATGTCGTTTCGTCGCGTTCGCGGCTCGCATTGCAGAGGACGCTCGGCGTTGCGCGGCGACAGGCTCGTGGAAACCCGCAACTGGAATTACGACGCAATGAACCTGAATGCCCTGACGCGCAACTGCGCACTCGCCCTATGTGTCGCCGCCGGCCCGGCGCAGGCCGCACCTGTCGTCTACACCGGTTACGACGAAGGCAGCACGTCCCTGGCCGGCTCGCCGTTCGCGACCGCCGCGGCCGCGAGCTTCGATCTCGCGGTCGGAGTGCATACCGTCATCGATTTCGAAAGCGCGCTGCCGGCAGGCGTCAGCTTGTCGGGCTCGAGCGTCGGCGAGGAATCCATGCGCTGTTTGACGCCGGATTTACACTGTTACGCCACCAGCGGAACCCGGGTGGCGGCCGACAATGGCGCGGAATTCGACTTTGCCACGCCGATCGATGCCTTCGGCGCTTACTTCACCGGGTGGCAGGTCGCGGTCCAGACGCTGACGCTGACCTACGCCAACGGTGCTACCGAGGTGCTCGACATGGGTGCCGGGGGCCGGGGCGGCACGCGATTCTTCGGCTTCATCGATGCCGGCGCGTCCATCGTCAGCATCGCCTACGACTCGGCGTCCGATTACGTCGGGTTTGATGACCTCCGGTTGCGCGCGGTCGGCGTGCCGGAGCCCGCCAGCGTCCTGCTGCTCGGCACGGCGTTTGCCGGTTTCCTGCGGCGCGGCGTTGGAAAAGCAAAAAGCTGACAGAGTCTTCGGGAGCAGTCCGCGTATTCCGGGTTCAACCTGTCCCTGCATTTCTTGCCTCCTTGGTGCCCGATCTCGTCGGCCATCGCGTGCTCGCGATAGCCGACGCGATCCTGGACAACTTCGACAGCGTGCGGCTGCCCGGTACCAGCGGCGCTGACGTCGTGACTGCTCAGACTTGTTATGCAGTCGCGGCGGATCCCTGGTCGGCGTAGACGTCGTTCAGCTTGGTCCACAGCTCGACCGCTACCGGTCCCTTGCGGCAGTTCCTGTCGCGAAACATGTACAGGGTCTGGGTTGCGCGCACCGGGATGCCTTCAACGTGCACCGGAACCAGCTCGCCGCTCGCGAGCTCCCCGGCAATCAGGTGCTCCGGCATGCGTCCCCAGCCGAAGCCGGCCAGGGTGAGGGCCTTCTTGGTGGCGAGGTCGTTGACGCTCCACGTGTCCCCGTCGGGCACCACGTGCTGGCTGCTGCGCTGCGATCCGCGCGAGCTGTCGCGCACCACGATCTGCGAATAGCCGCGAACCTCCTCCAGGCTGATCGTCGTGCCCGCGGCAGCGGCGAAGTAGCCGGGCGCCGCGACGTTGACCAGCTCGACGCTGGAGATCGGGACCTTCTCGTGCCGCGTGGTCAGGCCCGGGTCGGGACCGAAGGCGAGATCGGCCTCGCCGAGATCGATGCGTTCGACGACGCCGTGCAGCACCTCGGTGAAGACCTTGAACCGCGTGTGCGGAAACCTGCCAATGACGGTGCGGATCGACTCCAGCAGGCCGGGCAGGGGGAACACCGCGTTGATGGCGATGAAGTACTTGGACTCGATGCCCTGCGCGAGCTGGCGGCCGGCGCGGTCCAGCCGGTCGAGGTGCTCCACCGTCAGGCGCGCCTGGCGGTAGAACGCCTCCCCGGCCTCGGTCAGCCGCGGCCGGTAGGCTTCACGGCTGAACAGCAGCACCCCGTACTCGTTCTCCAGCGCCTTGACCGCGGCGCTGACCGCGGCCTGTGTTCGGGAAATGGCCTCGGCGGCTTTGCGGAAGCTGCCATGCTCGGCAACGGCGAGGAACGCCTTCAGTTGCTGGTTCGTCACGTCGCGGCTGTCCGGTGACCTGGACGACAAATAATACCAATCATATTGAATAGAACTGATGGTTATCTTTTTGTCGTTTTCCTGACCATGATGCTCTCCCGATCGGACGGGCACCGCGGCCGTGCTGTGCCCGGCACCGGCCAGGGCGACCCCTCAGCGGATCGTCCGCCAGCGCTCGGTCGCCATGCAGGCCGCGCCGCCGTCACGACGACAGCTACCCACAGCCCGCATTCACGGGGAGGAGAACATCATGCGTGAACTGACACTGAGCGAAGTCGAAACACTGTTGAAGGAAGGGGTCGCCTATGCCCAGTCGGTGGGGCGGCCGAGCTCCATGGCCGTGGTCGATTTCGGTGGCCACCTGCGTGGCGTGCTGCGCCCCGAGAAGGGGCGCATCGCGAACGTTCCGATCGCCGAGAAGAAAGCGTGGACCGCGGTCGCGTTCCAGCGCCCCACCGACATGGTCCGCGCCGTCATGCTGCCGGGCGAATTCGGCTACGGCCTGCAGCACACCGACGAACGGATCTGCATCGTCGGCGGCGGCTTCCCGATCTTCGACGAGGCCGGCGACGTCATCGGCGGCATCGGTGCGAGCGGCGGCTCGATCGACGAGGACTGCGAGTGCTGCCTGGTGGGCATGCGCAAGCTCGGCTTCACCACCGAGTTCGCCAACCCGCTCGCCGCGCCGAAGAAGTAGGCTGGCTGCGCCTGCCCCGCGCACCACTGGAGTGGGTGTGCGGGGCTCCTCTCAGCGACGGCGTGATCGCCGGCGACACCGCCGTGGTGGTACGCCGCACGGGTGAAAGGGGGCGGATCCGGTTGGCGCCTGGCGGGAACTCAGTTCTAGATGAATCGATCGGTCCCCTCATCTCGTACGTCGGCAGCAGGCACAGGCAGCGAGGCTGAGCCCGAACAGCAGGAAGGCTGGCGGCAGGGGCACCTGGGACACGGCCGCGGTCTCGAATTCGGCCCGCCAGCCGCCGCCGCCTATCCAGGCGAAGTTGAACGGCACGACATCATAAGTGCCGGCGCCGAGCACGGACGTCGACGTAGCCGGGCCCGTGCCGATACTGGTCACCAGGCGAAGCTCGATCGGGCGAAAGGTCGAACGCCAGTCTTCGTCGAAGCGCGGTGGCGTGGTGAACACCCCGAGCGGATAGACATCGAGCTGCTCCGCGGTGCCGTCCCCGTTGCTGACATGCAGCGTCGTGCGCACGACCTCGAGGCCTGTCGGGACGACGATCCGGAACGCGTCGAAGTCGTCCGTACAGCCAAAACCGAAACAGGAAAAGAACCCGAGAAATTCGTTGACACCCGGGTCCAGCGTGAGGGTTCCGTTGTTCTCCCCGATGAAATTGAACGGATCGCCCGGCTGGTTGGGAAACACGTCCAGGCCGTTGTTACCGGGCGCTTCGCCGAAACTGAGCGCGAGGACGTTGGCGCTGGCGAAGCAGGCGATCACCAGCATCGCTGCCGGAAGCAGTCCCGCGACCTGGTCGCGGCTGCGCGATAACGCAGAAATTGTTCTGCCAGAGAGCGGGTCCGAGTTCATCCTTGAAGACCTCCGAGGATGCGCTGGAGCAGGCATCATCCTGCGGCCGCCCGGCGCGGCGCAACCCTGCCGGGGTGAAACTGTGAAAGGGTACAGATCTGATTGGTGCTTGCCGGGGGGCTTCGGTGAAAGGGTCAGATCTATTAGGCGCTTACCGGGAATTCCTCCGAGCTAAATAGATCTGTCCCCTTTCACTCTCCCCTTTCACTCTCTCGCCCTGTCACTCTCCTCTCACTACTAGCGGCAGCTCTGGAGGAAGCGTCGGTAGTGAGGACCGAACTCGAAAACGTCCTTGTCGCGAATTGAAACCGATTCGGCGACCACCGCCATCAGGTAGCTGCGCGCGACGCAGTTGAAGATGTCATTGTGGCCGCTCATGAACGCCTTGTCCGTATGGATCACCTGGATGGGTTCGTTCGGATTCACCGGAATCGGTTTGGCATCCGCATCTTCCAGGCACGCCGCCCGGGAGTGCTTGTCCCAGCATCTCGAAAGATTCTTTGAGGCGGCTTCGTAGCGCTGGGTTCGAAACCGTGCGGTGTTTCCCACCGTCGTCTGCGTCAGCTCGGCTTCGCCAAGCCGGAGGTCGACCGGCTGCTCGCGGGGGTACTCGAACCTACGGTCGAGATCGGTCTCGCGCCAGGTCAGGTTGTTGAGCCATTGCCCGGCCGGAAAAGCGTACTTCGTGGCCAGATCGGCCTCGGTACTGATGATGTGCATGAGGGTGTCCTGCTCGTCGGTGTACTGGTAACGGCTGATCATTTCCTTGAGCGGGAACAGTTGATTGGCTTCGATGGCGGGGTTGAGCAGGACGACGCCGTGCCCGAACGGCTTGATGTTCACGCACGGGGCGCCACGTTTCTGGTTCCACGTCCCGTCCCGGTCCGGCGGCTCGTTCTCGCAGCGCGAAACGGCGTAGCGCGTGAGGTTCACCATGCGGTCGACGAACACGTCGTGCAGCGCCGACAGCACGATCGCGCCACCGAAGCTGTGCCCGATCGTCACGATCCGGTTGGTCTCGTTGGCGCGCGTATCGCACGCCCCGTCCCGGTTGCCGCAGCGGCTGATGCGCTCCAGGGTGAGCAGCACTTCGGTAACGCCGCCACGGCCCACTTCCTCGGCGACGGCCTTGCGGTCCCAGAAGGTCAGGTACTTGAGTAGCGGGATCGGCACCGACGAGCCACGCCAGCCGAGGTAGATTCCGACGACACGCTGCTCCGGAAACGGGCCGATATCCCGGTCGGCGAACTGCCCCAGCATCGCCTTGAAGGACTGCAGGTTGGTGTCGTCAGGCGCCGCGTTGTGGTGCCAGCCGTGCACGAACACGACGATGGCCGTGGGCCGGCCATCCTGGTGCAGGTTCTCCAGTTGGGTCAGCGTCTCGTCGAAGGCGTCCCGCCGGAACAGGTTTCCGTGTTCGGAGTATTCGAGGATCGCGAGATCGAACGCTTCATCGGGGTCGAAGGAGAGGGCCTCGCCGGGGCCCGGGTAATAGCTGGCGTTGGGGGTGGTGCAGGATGCCAGCAGCGCGGCGAAGCTGAGAAGAACGGCCAGCCCTGCGGTCTTGCCATATGACTTGCGCATATCGAACCTCCTGTCCGACGCGTCGAATACGCGTTTGTCCTTGATTTCGTTCTGATCCCGATAGTGCCAGTTGCGCCCGGGAGAATGAAATCCGGCCGTCAGCCCGGCCCGGGATCGCCTGCATTTGGGGTGGTGCGCGCCAGGGAGGCGTGACGACCGCCCCTCGTTGACTAGAATGGAACGGGCACGCCGCCTCCCGCGCGGAGCCAGACAGGAGTCGTGAACGACATGGTGGTCCAGTGGTGCATCAAGGGTTTGAGCTTGTCCGGCCCGGGCGATGCGAGCGCGATCCTGGCCGCGCAAGAAGGGCTGCTGTGCAACTGGTGGCGCAACACCGGGAAACCTGCGCCGAAGGACGTGCGCGACAAGCTCACGGTCGGCAACCTCGATCGGCACATCCATCATTTCGGCAAGCCCGATCCGGCAACGGGTCAACCGTTCTCGGACGGAACGCCGTTCATCTCCCTGTCCGCCGGCGTGGTGGAGCGCGACAAGGCCGCGAAGACGAACCGGACCCACCTCGCGCGGCACGTGGCGCTGCAGTTCGGCAGCGCTTTCGGGGCCAATACCACGGCTTACCTGTTCACTTGCTGGGTGATCGTAGGGACGCGCGCCGCGGTCGAGGTCGAGGGGATCAGCGAAGAGGTGCGCAACCTCAACGTGTACCGCGGCTATTCACCGTTTCACGAGGAAGGCGAGGTCACGGCAAAGCTGATCATCCCCGACAATCAAATCGAGAAGTGGGAGGAATGGACGGACGGCCCGGACGGGTGGACCGTAACGCAGACGGAGACCAACCCCCGTTTCACGCATCCGAATATCCTGTCCAACATCAGGGATTACCTGTAGCCGCCATGAGCATTTGCCAGGACGTCAACATCGACGAGGACCGGGTATCCGGCATGATTCGTTTTTCCGAATCCTACGCAAAGACCTGTCTCCGGGAGATCCGCGAGCTGGGCGAGGCCGCGAGCAAACGCGATCAGGATCGTCTCTGGATGCTTCGTGGTGATGCCGCCGGCGCCTATCGTGATGCCGCGGAATGGAGCCTGTTGCTGGCGGCGCAACAGGCGCGCGGTTACTTCGACGCCGCCGCGCGACTGTACCTGGAGAACGACGAGCCGTATGGACTGGCCATGGCCATCCTGGGGACGGGCGAGGTTGACTGGCAAAGGGCAATGGAGCCTTACGTGCAGGCTCTCGCCCAGCCGCCGAGCGGCGCGCCGGCCGATGGTTCCTCACCGGGGACGCGTTTCCAGCTCCCGTATCCGCAGCAATGGCTCTACGTGATCACCGCCATGGTCGCCGACGCCATCAGGAGGGGCGCAGAACCCGCGAGTATCGCCGCGTCGTTCGAAGGCAGCGGGCTCGAGAACGTCAACGAACCGATAGGCAAGCTCGGCATCCCGGTGCGGGACTTCTGGATGGTGCTGCTCGCGATTGCGCAGGGGGATCACGCCGAGGCCGCACGGGGCATCTCGTCCATCTACCGGGCGTTCTCCTATCGGATTCGCTGGGCCGCGGTCAACGAGTATGTCTGGACTAACGCCGCCTCGCCCGTGACGCCCGCGAACGCGGAGATCGTGCTGCTAGAAAAGCTGGCGGAACGGCGGTTCGGCAGCGACTTTGCGGGTACGTTCGAGAGTGCTGTAAGGTCACAGGCAGAGCGAAGTATCAGCACCGAGGCTGGCGCCGTCCGGGGCCTGCGGTGGGCGGCAGACGTGCAGGACGACGGTCCGCGGACGGACATGCACGTTGAGAACGCCCTGTTGCGGGTTTCGCAGTCGGCCGATATTTCGTTCTGATCTGGCGGGCGTATCGGGAAGCAGGGCCGCCCAGTCGGTAAATCGCGCTTTACCAGCGTTCGCTGTTAGCAAAGCAGTCTTTACGGCTCGCCCCGCAACCTGTCGTGCCGCCAAATTGCCTGCGCCTGATGCGTTCCGTCCGCGGGAAATGGCTAGGTTGGACGAGCGGATCTATAGTCAGGAGCATCCAAGCTGCGTCGCGCCGCTGGTGTACGGGGTCGTAAATTTCGCACCATTGTGTTCAGGCCGCGACCAGCCTGACGCACTGTCCCGATAGTGGCTTCGCCAGCTTCCGAAGACCGATTAGGCCAGCAGCCAGCAGCCACAGCGCGGGCGGCAACGGAACGGCCGACGTTACCCCAAGGGAGAGCCCCCCGGACGGGTCCGTGAAGAACTCGCCCCACGAAATCCCTGGCGGAAGCGACGGCAGAATAACGTCGTCGAATGTTCCGACTATTTCCTCGGCCATGAACAACATGAAGGTGTCGCCGACAGACGGGACGAAATCGTCGAGGAAAACGATCTCCAGAACACCTCCGAATTGAATCGACCCGGTTGCCCGGATTTGATCATGCTCGTCACCTGGGATGAGTCCGCCGATTTCCATCACCAGAAGCGAATCGAAGATGAAATTCTCGCCATCGATGATGGTCGGGCTCAGGCCGGGGCTGAACCCTCCGCTGAACAAAACCGTCCCGGCATAATCACCCACGCCGGTCACGAGTCCCTGCAGGTCCAGCACATCGCCCGGACCGGGCCCGGAGCCTTGAATGAAGCCGTTGTTCAGGATGTCTCCTACGACCGCGCCGTAACCGGCCAGGTTCCTGCCGAAATCGATCAAGATCCCGTTCTCGGCAATCAGCGTACCGCTGCCCTCGCTGTTGCCGATCTCGGTGAGCGATCCGAGCACCGCGCGATTCGCGTCCTGGATGCGAACCGTATTGTTGTTCACATACAGGTTGCCTTCGCTGAAGAACCCATCCAACGCGGTCTCGTCGCCAATCTCCAGATCGCCGGACGCCGATATCGTCGAACCCAGTGCCGCCACGAGCGGGCCGTTGACCTGACCGTAGCCCCTCAAAAGGGAGGTGCTGGGCAGGAAGAACCCCGTGTTCGACTGGATCGTCCCATCCTCGATCTGCGTATCGATGCCGAGCCTGGCGGGGGTGAGGTAGGAAGAGATATCGAGTGTTCCACCGAACACGGTCGTTACTCCGTCGACGCGGAACGCATTCGGCGCACTGCCGTCGCCGACGCTGCTCACGCCGGCGCCCACCCTTAACTGACTGCTTTCATCCACATAGAGCCGGCCAAGGTTCGCGGCCATCAGGTCAAGCGTTCCCCCGGCCCACACTTCCACGTCAGCGCTGCTGATGCCGGCAGAGCGGGGGGCAATGCTCGAGCCGTTGAGATGCAGTTCCGCGCCAGATACGGTGACCCGATCCGCGAACATCGGTGTGTTGTTGATATGGGCAATCGCGCCGCTTATATCTATGTCAGTCGCGGCGAGGCTGCTGTCGTTCGCGATGAACTCGCCGCCGTAGAGGTTGAATCGCTCTGATTCCACGGTCGAAGTATCGAAAGTCGTCGTTCCCAGAACGCCGAACAGGTAATCCGAGCCGATGAAGAGGCCCGTGACGACGAAATCCGTATCGAGGGCGTAGGCGTCGACGGCTTCGATGGAGAGGTAATCGGCCGCTATCGTCGAGCTCTCGAACGTGACGTTCGTCTGGTAAAACGAAACCGAGCTCGCATTGATCTCGCTGTTCAGAACTTCGTAGCTCCAGTCGAAATAGGACTGGACGGTGCCGGCCTCAATTACCGAATTGCTTACGTGTACCGCGGAGGAATCCGTATACCAGTCCACGCCAATCACATCGGCGTTTGAAGTCAGATTGACGGTCGTTCCATAGAGGTAGGAATAATCCACCTCCCAGTCAGCGTTGGAAACGTTGATCACGGTTTGCGTGAGATCGTCGAAATCACCGGACACGTTGACTTGCGATCCGATCAGGTTTCCTCCGGAGAGGATGTTGATGTTGAAATCCTCGGAGGAACCGAAATATTCGTTGTACTGGTAGCTTGAGAAGCTGAAGTCCTCTACGAAATACAGGTCGAAAAAGTCGAAATCGAGCCGTCCGCCTCCCGAGACCGTCAGATTGAAGCCCCGCGGACCTTCGAGATCGTAGGACGCGTAAATTCCCTGCGTCGTTAGGCGACCTCCGCCAGTCACGGATATGGAAGGCCAGATGTAGGGGTTGCCTCCGAAAAGGAGATCCCCGTTGACGTTGTACATCCCGCCGTTTGCAACGACGAGATCTCCGTAATGGATGTAAGGGGGAATGCGGAAGCCGTTGACGAAATGGGTCGTGTAGTCGAACTCGAAATGGAGTGTCTCGAACGAGGTACCGGCTCCTTCCACGATGAGGTACCCGCCGCTGTCGAGAGGATTACCTTCGCCGTCGTACGGTAGGCCGTTCGTGATATGGAAATGGCTGTCTTCGACGGGGAAATCGAAATTGGCGCCGCGCCAGGTGACATCAGCATTGACATCGACAGTGATCAGCGCGACCGCTGCGACCGCCCAGATATTGATGCGAGCCGAAAGCCCTTCGCGAACGAATTGATCACTATTCGTCATGGCAGGTTCCCTCCCTTTATCCGAATTTAAAATATGATGCGGGACAAAGATCAAGCACCATCCGCTGTCCTCTGTCGCAACATTCAGCCCGGGGGCGGGTTTAAACGCCCGCTCAGGATACCGTTGGGTCCCTTTCTTCGGCGTGTCATCAGAAGGCGTAACAAAATCTTACAAATTGCCTGCTCCGACGATAGGAGGCAGATCTAACTACCTCGAAGAACTCCCCGGTAGGCGCTAATTGGATCTATCCCCTTTCATCACAAACCTCCCGAACCCGAGTCAGCAAGTCCCCGCCATGCCCCAGCTCGAACACATCGAAGCCATAGAGAAGCGCCTGTGGCGTGCCGCCGACACCCTGCGCGCCAACTCGAACTACGCCAGCAACGAGTACTTCCTGCCGGTGATGGGCCTGGTCTTCCTGCGCCATGCCTACAGCCGCTACCTGAACGTGAAGGACGCCATCGAGGCCGGCCTGCCGAAGCGCGGCGGCCGCACGCGCCCGCTGACCAAGGCCGATTTCTCGCAGAAGAGCGCCATCTACCTGCGCCCGGAGGCACAGTTCGACCACCTCGTCGCCCTGCCGGACAGCGCCGACCGCGCCCGCGCGGTGATCAGCGCGATGGAATCCATCGAGGCCGACTACCAGGGCCTCGCCGGCGTGCTGCCCAAGGCCGAGTACCAGGAGCTCGACAACGACGTGCTCGGCCAGCTCCTGCGCGTGCTCAACCCGGACGAGCTCAAAGCTGTCTCGGGCGACGTCTTCGGCCGCATCTACGAGTACTTCCTGACCCAGTTCGCCGATCAGAAGGCGCACGACGGTGGCGAGTTTTTCACGCCCGTCTCGCTGGTCTCGCTCATCGCCCACGTGCTCGACCCGCAGTCCGGCACCGTGCTCGACCCGGCCTGCGGCTCGGGCGGCATGTTCGTGCAGAGCGCGCGGACGGTCGAGGAGCAGGGCGCGAGCCCGACCGAGCGGCTCACCTTCCGCGGCCTCGAGAAGAACGCGACCACCATACGGCTCGCCAAGATGAACCTCGCCGTACACGGTCTCGAGGGCGACATCCGCCAGGCCATCACCTACTACGAGGATCCGCAGGAGCTGGTCGGCAAGGCCGACTACGTGATGGCCAATCCGCCGTTCAACGTCGACGAGATCGACGCGGACAGGATCAAGACCGGTCCGCGCCTGCCGTTCGGCCTGCCCGGGGTCAACAAGCAGGGCAAGGTCTCGAACGGCAACTACGTCTGGATCAGCTACTTCTACAGCTACCTCTCGGAACGCGGGCGCGCCGGTTTCGTGATGTCCTCGCAGGCCTCGAGTGCCGGCGGCGGCGAGGCGAAGCTGCGCCAGAAGCTGGTCGAGAGCGGCGACGTCGCCGCCATGGTCGCCATCCGCTCGAACTTCTTCTACACCCGCACCGTGCCCTGCGAGCTGTGGTTCCTGAACCGCGCCAAGCCGGCCGCGCACGCCGACCACGTGCTGATGATCGACGCCCGCAACGTGTACCGCAAGGTCACGCGCAAGATCTACGATTTCAGCCCCGAGCAGGAGCAGAACCTGCTCGCCATCGTGTGGCTGTACCGCGGCGAGCGCGAGCGCTTCGTCAACCTGGTCTCGGCGTACCTCGGCGAGCAGATCGAAGAGGCGCTGGCCGCCAGGGAGTACGAGGCCGCGGACGGCGCGACCGTTACGCTGCTACCCGATTTCCTCGCCGCGGTGGACGGTCTGCGTGATGCCCTCGCGCCCTTCCTCGCCACGCTGCCGAAAGAGGGTGCACACCGCGAGCCACTGGCCGAGTTCGAAGTGCAGCGCGAGCAGATTGCGCGTGACGTCAAGGCGTTTCGGAGCGCCGCGGCGCAGGCCGACACGCTGTGGCAGGAGACGCCCGACGAGATCGCCGCGCTGAACTCACTGACAGGACAGCTCGAACCGCTCGCCACGGCGAGCCGCGACCTGGTGCGCGAATGCGACCTCCTGTTCAAGCTCGCCACCCGCCTCGTCGACGCCTGCGAGAAGGACTGCGACGCGAAGACCAGCGCGGCCTGGAACGGCCGCGAGGTCAACCGCGCACGCAAGGCCGCCGATGCCGCCCGCCAGGCGGCGGTAGAGCAGTTGAAGCAGGTGCGCTACTTCTGGCGCCAGGCGCACTGGCTCACCGAGCGCTTCCCGGAGGCGGCGCTGCGCGACGTGCCGGGCCTGGTCAGGCTGGTCACCCGCGCCGAGATCGCCGCCAACGACTGGAGCCTGACCCCGGGGCGTTACGTCGGCGTGGCGCCCGAAGAGGTCGACGAGGATTTCGACTTCGAGGAGGCGCTGCGCGAGATCCACGTGGAACTGGAGGATCTGAACGCGGAGGCGGCACGTTTGGCGGGGGTGATCAGGGAGAACTTCGAGGGGTTGGGGGTGTGAGGACTGCGAAGCTCGAATCCCTTGCGGCTAACGAACCATACGCGTTCGTGGGAGGTCCATTCGGCTCGAAGTTGACTTCGCGCGATTACGTTGACGAAGGCGTCCCGGTGATTCGAGGTACCAACCTGACCAATGGCCGATTCCTGAGAATGGATGACTTCGTCTTTGTCTCTCCGTGGAAAGTAGATAAAGATTTGACGTCAAATCTCGCTAAGCCGGGCGACATAGTGTTCACGCAACGTGGCACGCTTGGCCAAGTCGCTATCATCCCTAATGAAGGGATATCCGAGCGGTATGTCGTCTCGCAAAGTCAAATGAAGCTAACGGTGGATGACGAACAGATAGACGCCTTATTTCTTTATTACTATTTTTCGAGCCGTGAAGTTGTTGAGCGAATTACGAATTTCGCGGCCTCGTCAGGCGTGCCGCACATAAACCTAACGGTATTCAGAAACTTCGACGTACCCGTACCACCGCTTCCAACCCAAAAGAAGATTGCTCTCATCCTATCGGCCTACGACGACCTGATTGAAATCAACCGCCGGCGCATCCAGTTGCTGGAGCAGGCAGCGCGACTGCTCTATAAGGAATGGTTCGTCCATCTCCGCTTTCCCGGTCACGAGCATGCCACGATCAACAACGAGGTGCCGGAAGGGTGGGAGCGGACTACGATCGGGGATGCTTGCGAGACGATAGGTGGCGGAACGCCGTCCACTAAACAACCGGAGTACTGGGACGGGGACATTACCTGGGTCGTGCCGTCCGACATCACAAGGAACGACTGCCTGGCCCTTCTGGATTCCGAAAGGAAGATAACGGAGAAGGGGCTCCGTGAGTCGTCCGCAAAGCTGGTACCGCCTGAAACGATATTGATGACGAGTCGGGCGTCCGTGGGATATTTCGCGGTGATGGATTCAGTCGTATGCACGAATCAAGGCTTCATCAACGTAATCCCTAATTCGGAATCCTTTCGGATGTACGTGCTGCACAACCTCATGAGTCGCGTCGAAGAAATTCGTAGTAACGCCAAAGGTACGACCTACCCTGAGATCAGCAAGGGTCGATTCCGGCAGATGGATATCGTCCTGCCCACGGAATCGCTGGCAATGCAGTTTTCAGATGTGGCGGGGGCCAATCTGCAACAGGTGCGCTTATTGAAGCGTTCTATTAGAAAGCTTGAAGAGGCACGAGATCTTCTGCTTCCGCGTCTGATGAGCGGTGAACTAACGGTCTGAAACCGCCTGATCGAGTGCGGGCCGGTATAGCCCACGCTTCGACCACCAGAGGTGCGGAATCGCTCTATCCATATCAATCTCGATTTTTAGCATCGAATGATGCTTTAATTGATGCACCCTGAGACGGAGGGATCCCGTCATGCGTACCACCCTGACCATCGACGACGAGTTGCTGGCCCGCGCACAGGCGCTGACCGGCACCGACGAGAAAGGGCCGCTGGTCCGCGCCGCGCTGGAAGCGCTGATCGAGCGTGAGAGCGCGCACCGCCTGGCGCGGCTGGGCGGCAGCGAGCCGCAACTGGAGAAGGCACCGCGCCGGCCGGCCGGGCGCGGGTGATCCTGGTCGACACCTCGGTGTGGGTTGACCACCTGCGCACCGGGGAGCCGCGGCTGGCCGCGCTGCTCGAGACGAGCGAGGTGCTGGTGCACCCCTTCGTCATCGGCGAGCTGGCCTGCGGCAACCTGCGCGACCGCGCCACGGTGCTCGGCCTGCTCGGCAACCTGCCGCACGCGGCTGCGGCCAGCGACGCCGAGGTGCTGCACGCCATCGAGCGCCATCGGCTGATGGGGCGCGGCATCGGCTACGTCGATGCGCATCTGCTGGCGGCCGCGTTGCTCACCGCGGACACCGCCCTGTGGACGCGTGACCGGCGCCTGCGCGCCGTGAGCGCGGACCTCGGGCTCGACAGCGGGCGGCCGTGATGGCGCCGGGTGTCTACAGCGAAGACACCCTGGTCCAGCAGACCACCGCGGACTACCTCGCCGAGGCGCTCGGCTGGACCTCGGTCTACGCCTACAACGACGAGGATTTCGGCCCGGACAGCCTGCTCGGCCGCGGCTCGGACCGCGAGGTGGTGCTCAAGCGCAGCCTGCGGCGCAAGCTCGCCGAGCTCAATCCCGGGCTGCCGCAGGCGGCCTACGACGACGCCGTGCGCCAGCTCACGGAGGTATCGGCCGCGCAGACCCTGGTTGCGGCCAACCGCGCGCAGTACGCGCTGCTGCGCGACGGCGTGCCGGTCACCTTCCGCGACGATGCCGGCAAGCGCGTGCGCGATCGCCTGCGCGTGATCGATTTCGAGGATCTCCAGGCGAACGAGTTCCTGTGCGTGCGCGAGCTGTGGGTGCGCGGGGATCTCTACCGGCGGCGCGCCGACCTGGTCGGCTTCGTCAACGGCCTGCCGCTGCTGTTCGTCGAGTGCAAAAACATTCACCGCAACCTGAAGGCGGCCTTCGAGGAGAACTTCTCCGACTACCTCGATACCGTGCCGCACCTCTTCCACCACAACGCGCTGGTCATGTTCGGCAACGGTGACGAGGCGCGCATCGGCTCGATCACGAGCCAGTGGGGGCATTTCCACGCCTGGAAGCGCCTCGCCGAGGAGGAGCCCGGGGTGGTCGACATGGAAACCCTGCTCAAGGGCGTGTGTGCGCGCGGCAACTTCCTCGACCTGGTCGAGAACTTCATCCTGTTCGACGACTCCGCCGGCGAGGTGCACAAGATCCTCGCCCGCAACCACCAGTTCCTGGGCGTCAACCGCGCCGTGCAGGCGGTGCGCGAGCGCGAGTCGCTGGGCGGCCGGCTGGGCGTCTTCTGGCACACCCAGGGCTCGGGCAAGAGTTACTCGATGGTCATGTTCACGCGCAAGGTGCACCGCAAGCTGGGCGGCAACTTCACCTTCCTGGTGCTGACCGATCGCGACGACCTCGATGGCCAGATCTACAAGACCTTCGCGAGCTGCGGGGTGGTCGACCACGACCGCGATCCGTGTCGCGCCGGCAGTGGCGAGCACCTGGCCGAGCTGCTCGGCCAGCACAAGACGCACGTCTTCTCGCTGATCCAGAAGTTCAACCGCAACGTCGCGGCCGACGACCCCTACAGCCGGCGCGACGACATCGTGGTCATCACCGACGAGGCCCACCGCACCCAGTACGGCACCCTCGCGCTCAACCTGCGTAACGCCCTGCCGCAGGCGAGCTACATCGGCTTCACCGGCACGCCGCTGTTCAAGGACGACGAGATCACGCGCCGTGTGTTCGGCGAATACGTCTCGACCTACGACTTCCAGCGCGCGGTCGAGGACGAGGCCACCGTGCCGCTCTACTACGACGCCCGCGGCGAGCGCCTCGGTCTCGCGGTCGGCGATCTCAACGCGCGCATCGCGGAAAAGCTCGAGGAGCTGGAATTCTACGACATCGACGTCACCGCGCGGCTCGAGCGCGAGCTCAAGCGCGACTACCACGTGATCACGGCGGAGAAGCGGCTAGACCAGGTCGCGCGCGACTTCGTCGCCCACTATGCCAACGCCTGGGAGACCGGCAAGGCGATGCTGGTCTGCATCGACAAGCTGACCTGCGTGCGCATGCACGCGCTTATCGAGCGCTATTGGGCCGAGCACCTGGCCGCGCTCGAGGCGGCCTTGCCGCAGGCGCCCGACGAGCAGGCCCAGGTCTTCCAGCGCCGCCAGGTCGAGTGGATGCGCGAGACCCGTGCGCTGGTGGTGGTCAGCGAGGAGCAGGGCGAGGTCGACCGGTTCCGCCGCTGGGGGCTCGACATCAGGCCGCACCGCCGCCTGATCAAGGAAGGCATCGGCCTGCCCGAGACCCTGCGCCAGCGCCCGGAGTTCCGCAACGTGCAGGTGCTGGCGCTGGACGACGCCTTCAAGGAACCGGCGCACCCGTTCCGCATCGCCATCGTCTGCGCCATGTGGCTGACCGGCTTCGACGTGCCGTGCCTGTCGACCCTCTACCTCGACAAGCCGCTCAAGGCGCACACCCTGATGCAGGCCATCGCCCGCGCCAACCGCGTCAACGAAGGCAAGAACAACGGTCTCATCGTCGACTACTGCGGCATTCTCAAGCACCTGCGCAAGGCGCTGGCCACGTTTGCCGGTACCGGTGCGGCGGGCGAGGGCGAGGAAGTCGACCCGGCGCGGCCGGACGAGGAGCTGCTGGCGGACCTGGCCGAGGCCATCGCGCTGGTGCGCGCCTTCCTCGACGAGCGCTCGGCCGCGCTCGACGAGGTCATCGGAGCCACCGGCTTCGCGCGCAACGCGGCCATCGTGCGCTGCAAGGAAGCGGCCAACGAGAACGACGAATCGCGCAAGCGTTTCGAGTTGCTGTGCCGCGAGGTCTTCAAGAAGTTCAAGGCCTGCATCAACGTGCAGGGGATCAACGCGCGGCGCGCCGAGCGCGACGCCATCGACGTCATCTACAAGAGCCTGGAGCGCGATCGCGAGCGTGCCGACATCTCCGACATCATGCGCGAGCTGCACGAGGTGGTCGACGGTGCCATCGAGACCACCGCCGGCCCGACCGACGAGGATTACGGCACCTACGACATCAGCCGCATCGATTTCGAGCGCTTGCGGCGCGAGTTCGTGCGCAGCCCGGCCCGCAACACCACCGTACAGAACCTGCGCCAAGCGGTCGAGCAGCGCCTGCGGCGCATGCTCGCGCAGAACCCCCTGCGCACCGATTTCCAGGCGCACTACGAGCAGATCGTCACCGACTACAATCGCGAGAAGGACCGCGCGACCATCGAACGCACCTTCGAGGCGCTGTTGCGCTTCGTGCAGGAGCTCGACGAGGAAGCCGAGCGCGCGGTCCGCGAGGGCCTGGACGAAGAGACCCAGGCGGTGTTCGACCTGCTGAAGAAGAACGCGCTCGAAGCCGCCGAGGTGAACCGCATCAAGGCCATCGCGAAGGATCTCCTGGCCGTGCTCAAGCGCGAGAAGCTCAGGGTCGACCAGTGGCGCGAGAAGGCGGCCACCCGCGATGCGGTACGGCAGGCGATCCTCGATTTCCTGTGGGGCGACGAGACCGGCCTGCCGGTGGACAGCTATTCCGAGGAGGACGTCACCGAGAAGGCCGAGGAGGTGTTCCGGCATGTCTACCGGGCGTATCCGACGGTGCCGTCGCCGTACTATCAGGCTGGCGCCTGAGAACCGGCGTGTGCACCTGAATCGCAGTTGAAATCGGCATGCGTTACTGGTGGGTGAATCAGAACCAGACCTACCACCAGGAGGTGGCGGGCGGCTACCTGTGGTCGCCCAAGCGCAATGCCAACGGCGCGCGCAATCCGTTCTACGAGTTCATGCGAGAGGTCGCGCCGGGTGACCTGATCCTCTCTTTCCAGGGCACCTATATCCGGCGCATCGGCATCGCACGATCATATTGCTACGAATGCCCGAAGCCGGCCGAGTTCGGCGCCGCCGGGCCAAACTGGGATCTGATCGGCTGGAAGGTCGAGGTCCACTACGTCGACCCCATCGCGGAGGTGCGGCCGGCGGATCACATGGACGTTCTGGCACCCCACCTGCCCGCGAAGTATTCACCGCTGCTGCCGGATGGCCGCGGTCTGCAGAGCGTCTATCTCACCGCGGTGCCCGAGCCCTTGATGGAAGCGCTGGCAGGCCTCATCGGAGCACGGCTGCGCGACCTGATGAGTCTGTCGATGACGGCCGAACCGTTCGGTGAAACAGGGGCCGGACTGTTGGAATGGGAGAGGCACCTGGAGTCGGAAATTGCGGCGAACGCCGCGCTGGCGGACACCGAGCGAGAGCAGATCATCACGGCGCGGCGCGGCCAGGGATTGTTCAAGGAGAACGTGCGGCGCGTCGAGTCGCTTTGTCGCGTGACACGGGTGACCCGGCTGGAACACCTCAGAGCCAGCCATATTCGTCCCTGGCGGAACAGCGACAACGAGCAACGGCTGGATGGCGAGAATGGCCTGCTACTGACGCCCACGATCGATCATCTTTTCGACCGGGGTTTCATCACGTTCGAGGACGACGGACGCTTGCTCATTTCGCCGGCAGCGCATCGGCCGTCCATCGAGAAAATGGGGATCCCTACCGATCGGGTGCTCAAGGTGGGAACCTTCTCGGAAGGTCAGCGCCGGCACCTGGAATTCCATCGGGAATCAATATTCCTGGAGGCACATAAGGGGCGTCAGTAGCGTTCCACGAAGGAGATCGGGGAATCTGCGCGCTACTCCAGGCTCCGAACGGTCGAATAGTGCCCCGGACCCAGATGGCCGGGCCGCAAAGGAAACGCGAACCGGCTTTGCAGGTCGCGCGGGTCATGTATAGAAAGCCGGGTTTGCTTTACACGTCTCGGTTGCCGTCACCTTCCTGTGACCTTGCCGCGACGCCGTGCCCGCACGACTCTCGATCCCGACCGCTGAGACATTTCGGCAGCCTGTTTGCGCCAGGTAGCCGGGGCCGGGTTGGTCACTTGGGGCAATATATCTCGAGATACGCCCCGCCGAAGACAGTGCCTCATAGCAGGGGTGTGCGAGGGGTGCTCCGGAAAATCACGAAGCAGTCGGGAAGTAATGTGGTGGCCAGGGACAGAATCGAACTGCCGACACAGGGATTTTCAGTCCCCTGCTCTACCAACTGAGCTACCTGGCCATTGGGGTCTTTGGCGGCCCGGAACGGGCGCGTCGCGGGGCCCGCGGCGGCGCGGGCGCGGGTATTACAGCCATACGGGGCGGGGGAGTCAACCCGGGCGCGGGCGGGCTGCCTTGATCTTTGCCGGGGCAGGGTCAAAGATAGCCGTTCGTCCTTATCCACAGGCATTCGGGGGGCATCGTCATGGGAACGAAGTGGTCGGTCAAAGGCGAGTACATGGAAGCGTGCAGCTGCGACTTCCTGTGCCCGT
The DNA here is from genome assembly GCA_041984235.1 of Gammaproteobacteria bacterium. GTDB lineage: Bacteria > Pseudomonadota > Gammaproteobacteria > JBHIYN01. The sequence goes on along the minus strand of JBHIYN010000002.1, from coordinate 45,688 downwards.
GCATTCCGAAGAACATGACGACGGCGGCGACCTATGATTTCTGCAAGGTCGCGCTGGCCTTCGACATCACCTCCGGCTCCTTCGGCAGCGTGGCGATGGCCGGGGTGCGCTTCGCGATGTTCGCGCAGTCCGAGGCGGTCATGGGCACCGGCAACTGGATTGGCGGGCTGGTCATCGATTCCGCCGCCAGCGACGAGCAGGTCGCGGCGGTCGGCGCCATCGCGACCGAGGCCGGGCACGGGCCGCTGGCGATGTTCTCGCCCCTGATCTCGGACTTCCGCGGGGTCGAGCGACATCCCATCGAGTTCGTGAAGAAGGGCCGGGAAGTGAGCGTCAAGATCGACGGCCTGCTCGACCAGGCGGTGGTCGGGGTGGAGAGCATGTCCGCTTCCGGTGAGTGCATCGCCATCGACAACACGGCCCACCCGGTCAACAAGCGCCTCAATCTCGCCACCGCGGCGCGCAACGTGATCAACGCCTTCGGCATTTCCTGGGACCAGGCCGAGACCAACGGCCACTTCGCGCCCTTCGACTGGCAGGGCGAGGCTGCGTGACGGCGGCAGGCCGCGGCCTGCGTTCGGTCCCCCTCCTCACCGGTTACGCCGCGCTCGTTCTTATCGCGGTGCTCGGCTGGTGGTTCCTGGCCGCCGGCGAGGCGGCGATGGTGTCCATGTCCGGCGACGGACCGATCATGGATCTCATGTGGCGCATGATGCGGCCGTCCTCGGTCGCGCCCTACCTGCTTGCCTCGGCGCTGATGTGGGTGGTCATGATGATCGCGATGATGGTGCCGGCGGTGCTGCCGATGGCGGCGATGTACCGGCGCATGGATCGCGGCAACAACGCCGATCTCGATACGCTGGTCTTCGCCTGCGGCTACCTCGCCGCGTGGTCGGGCTTCGCGCTGCTCGCCGCCGGTCTGCAGTGGTGGCTGCACGAGCGTGACCTGCTGCACGGCATGCTGCTGAAGAGCGGGCCGCAGCTCGCCGCGGCGATCCTGCTAACGGCGGGTCTGTACCAGCTAACCCCGCTGAAGGACGCCTGCCTGGCGCGCTGCCGCGGGCCGATGAGCTTCTTCCTCGCCAACTGGCGCGCGGGCCGGCTGGGCGCTTTCCGCATGGGGCTGGACCACGGCCTGTACTGCATCGGCTGCTGCTGGGCGCTGATGCTGCTGATGTTTGTCGGCGGCGCGATGAGCGTGCTGACCATGGCCGCGCTCAGCGTGTTCATCCTCGCCGAGCGGCTGCTGCCGCCGGGGCCGTGGGTGTCGAAGCTGCCGGGGCTGGCGATGCTCGCCTGGGGCGGCTGGGTGCTGCTGGCGGGCTGAGTGCGTGCGCGCGGCGCCGCTCAGGCGTCCGGGCTGACGAACTCCTTCGGCTTCTCCGAGCCTTCGCCGAAGAAGAACTTCTCCATCTCGGTTTCGAGGAAGGCGCGGTCCTTGGGCTCGATCGGGGTCAGGCGGTACTCGTTGATCAGCATGGTCTGGTGCTGCAGCCACATCTGCCACGCTTCGCGGCTGACCTGTTCGAAGACGCGCTGGCCGAGCTCGCCGGGATAGGGCGGCATTTGCAGGCCTTCGGCCTCGCGGCCGAGCTTGATGCATTGGACGGTTCTGCTCATGCGGCGATCCTACCAGCTTGCCGGTGCCGTGCGGCAACGGTTCGCGTCAATCGCGTTCACCCGCCGCCCGCGGCGAGCGCGGCGAGCAGGCGCGTGACCGGGGCGCTGAGGCCGAGGCGCGCGTCCGCCTCGCCGCGGTACCAGCGCAGGTCGTCGTTCTCGCGGACCGCCGCGCCGCTCTGCAGGGCCTGCAGGCGCAGCGGGGTGATCTCGAGGCGGAAGTGGGTGAAGGTGTGGCGCAGCACCGGCAGGCGGCCGCGCGGCTCGGCGCGTTCGACGCCGAGCTCGGCGGCGCGTGCAAGTGCAATCTCTTCGTCGTCGATCTCCGGGAAGCACCACAGTCCGCCCCACACGCCCTGCGGCGGGCGGCGTTCGAGCAGCACCGCGCCGGCGCCGTCCTCGATCACGAGGAAGCAGGTGCTGCGCTCGGGCAGCGCGCGGCGCGGCTTCGGTGCGGGGTAGTCGTGCGGGTTGCCGGCGGCGTGCGCGGCGCAGTCGGTGGCGACCGGGCAGCGCGTGCACTGCGGATTGCGCCGGGTGCACAAGGTCGCACCGAGGTCCATCAGCGCCTGGGTGTAATCGCGCCAGCCGGCGTCCGGCAGGTGCGCCTCGGCCAGCGCCCACAGGCGTTTCAGCACCGCGGACCGGCCCGGCCAGCCGGCCACGGCGTGGTGGCGCGCGAGCACGCGCTTGACGTTGCCGTCGAGAATGGCGGCGCGGCGATTGCCGGCCAGTGCGACAATGGCGCCGGCGGTCGAGCGCCCGATCCCGGGCAGCGCGGCCAGCGCTTCGACCTCGGCCGGGAACTCGCCAGCGTGCTCGCGCGCGACGATGCCGGCGGTCCGGTGCAGGTTGCGCGCGCGGCTGTAGTAGCCGAGGCCGGACCACAGGTGCAGGACCTCGTCGAGCGGTGCCGCGGCCAGCGCGGTGACCTCCGGGAAGGCCGCGGTGAAGCGCTCGAAGTAGGGGATCACGGTCTGCACCTGGGTCTGCTGCAGCATGATCTCGGACAGCCACACGCGGTAGGGCGTGCGCTGGCGCTGCCACGGCAGGTCGTGACGCCCGTGCACGGCCTGCCACGCGAGCAGCCGCGCGGCGAAGTCCGCCTTCACCGTCTCTGTACTCACGGCACCGCCGCGGCGAGCTGCTCGATCTTCTCGCAGGTCTCCTGCACCTCGCGCAGGAACACCCGGCGCAGCACCCACGGTCCGATCACGGGCGGGATCCAGAACTTCGGCGTCTGCGTGGCGACCACCGTCATGCGCGTCTGTCCCTGGCCGACCGGCTCGATGCGCCACTCGGCGGTGCCATCACGGAAATTGCCCTCGCCGGGCACGATGGTCGTGGTGATGGCATCGGCGCTGACCGTCACGCGCTCGACGAAGTCGAGGTCGAAGCAGATCCCGATTACACAGGACTTCAGCCGCAGCAGGCGCTTGAAGCTGCCGTCCGGGTAGCGTTCGAGAACGCGGCTGGCGGTGATGTCGTCGTTGATGCGCGCGAGGCGCTCGTAGTCGGTGACGACGCCGTGGACGGCGTCGCCCCCGCCCTCGAGCAGGGCGACGAAGGTGTAGTGGTAGGTGCTGCCCTCGAAGCCGATCTCGGCGCGCTCGAGCTCGGCGGCGCCGGCCCCGGGCGCGCCGGCCGCGAGCGCGGCGATGAGCGCGAGGTGGCGAGCGCGCGCCGCTCGCCCGCTCGTGGGCATGGCTGGTTCGCTCAGAACTTGAACAGCTTCTTCAGCGCTTCGCCGGCCTCGCCGCCGACCGCGTCCTTGAGCTTGTCGCCGATCGCTTCCTGCACCTTCTCCTGGGCCGCGTTCTGCACCAGCTGCTTGAGAATGCGGCCCTCGTCCGGACGGCAGTTGGGACTCTCGAGCTGGCCGCGGCACTTGATCGGCACCGCGTAGCCGCCGAGATTGTAGTTGGAGACCCCGGCCTGCTTGGCCTGCTCCGGTACGGCGAGCTCGAGGTCGTACTTGACCGAGTCGTCGCGCAGGTTGGCGAGCGTGCCCTTGCCGGTGATGGTGAAGCCGTCGCCGGTCATCAGCAGATCGTTGACGCGCACGATGCCCTTGTTGGCCTTGAGCGTGCCGCCGAGCGAGGCGAAACGGGTCTCGCCGCCCTTGGGCAGCGGCACCGGGCACTTGCACTCGATCATCTGCTCCACCGCGCGCAGTGTCGCGGCCGCGTCGACGCCGCGGAAGACCCCGTTGCGGGTGCTGAAGCTGCCGTTGCCGGTGAGGGACTTCTTCATCGCGTCCGGGTTGTTGCCAATGAGCTTCAGCGCCGCATCGAAGCTGACCTGGCCGGCGAGCATGTTGTTGCCGGTGGTGTCGACGATGAGCGGCTCGACGTTGACCCCGGCGAGCTTGGTCTGCAGGTTGACGACGGGATTCTTGCCGCGGGCATTCAGGGTGATGGCGCCGCCGTACTTGCCCTGGTAGAGGTCGGCGGCGATCGGCTGCAGCTTGATCAGGCCGCCGTTGGCATCGATGGAGAACTTGATGTTCACGAGCGTCGCGCCGGAAAGCACCAGCTTGCCGACGAGCAGGTCGCCCTTGATCTTCAGCGCACGCAGGGTCTCGACCGGTAGCTCGGCGGCAGCGCCGGCGGCGGCCGTCTCGGGTGTCGCCGCGCGCGCCTTGCCCTTGGGCGCGGGCTCCATGTAGCGGTCGGCGTTGATCTGGTCGACGCCGATGCCGAAGCCGAGATCGGGGCCCTCGAAATCGCGCACGTTGATGTTGCCCTTGATGTTGGTCTGGTCGAGCACGATGGCGAGGTCGTCGAGCTTGACGCTGCTGCCGCTGCCGGTGAAGCGGGTCGACAGGGCAACGCTGGTCATGGCCTTGGGGTCGGCGGCCTTGGACGGCTTGTTGAGACTGGCCAGCAGCTTGCGCAGGTTGAACGCGGGCACCTCGAGCTTGCCGCTGAAGGTCGGCTCGCTGGAGATCTTCTGCGCATCGATGTTGGCCTTGGCGTTGAGGCCGAGGCCGGTGACCGAGAGGTCCTTGACCACCAGGGTGTCGGCGTCGAGGTTGGCGCGCGCCGAGCCGGCGGCGACTTCGAGCTTGACCGGCTTGCCCACCTCGGGGCTGGAGACCAGGGTTGCCAGCTTGAGGGGCGCGATGGTGAGGTCGTCCAGGCTGCCCTTGATGCCGGCTTCCAGGTCCAGCGTCTTCAGCGACTTCGCCAGGTCCGCCTGGCCGCGCGAGCGCAGCAGGGTGCCGAGATCGCCGCTGGTGACGGTGATGCGGCCGTCCAGCCTACCCTTGCCCTTCTCGAAATCCACGCCCTCGCCCTTGAGGCCGCCGCGTACCTCGAGGCCGAGCAGGTCGGCGGAGAGCTTGTCGAGGTCGATGCGCCCGGCGCCGAGATCGCTGTCGAACGCGGCCTCGATGCGGAACGCCTTGTTCTTCTCCTTCGCCAGCGCCGCGGCCATCTCGCGCGTGGCCTTGCCGTCGGCCTGGAACTGCGAGGCGATCGCGAGCAGCGACGGCAGGTCCGCACCGCTGGCGGTCAGGCTGCCCTTGGCGGCCGGCTTCTCGGCGTTGATGTTGCGCGCGGCAAGCTGGCCGGTGATGGCGTTGCCGAGCAGCTTCGCCTCCAGCCGCGGCAGCGCGGCGGTGCCCTTGCCGAGATCGGCGTCGATGTCGACGTTGACCTTGAACGACTTGTCGGCCGCGCTCTTCAGCGCGGTGCCCAGGCTCTTGATGGTCGCGGCGTCCGCGCCCTGCAGGCGTGCGATCACGGTCAGCAGGGTGGGGAAGTCGGGGCCGGAGGCGTCCAGCGTGCCGGTCACGGCCAGCTTCTCGCTGGCGGCGTTGGTCGCGTCGACGCGCCCGCTGATGGTGTTGCCGAGCAGCTTCGCCTCCAGCGTCGGCAGGCTGGCCTTGCCCTCGGCGAGGTTGGCGTCGAGGTCGGCCTTGATCGAGAACGACTTGTCTTTCGCACCGGCGAGGGCGCCGTCGAGGCTGGCGAGGGTCTCGGCATCGGCGCCCTGGAGCTGGCCGAGGACCGCCAGCAGGGTCGGCAGGTCGGGGCCGGCGGCGCTGATCGAGCCGTTCGCGCGCGGCTTGTCGGTATTGGCCTCGGTGGCGTTGAAGCTGCCGCCCAGGGTGGCGCCCAGCGCGGCGCCGTCGAGCTTGCTGACCACGACCTTGCCCGAGTCCATGTCGGCGTCGAAGGCGACGTCGAAGTTGAAGGTGCGGTCGCCGATGCCCTTGAGCTGCTTGCCGACCGGCAGCTCGAACGCGTTGAAGAGGGCGGCCAGGTCCTTGCCGCGAACCATCAGCTCACCGCTGGCGCTGGGACGCTCGTCCTCGATGTCGCGCGCGTTGAAGCTGCCGCTGACGCTGGTGCCCAGGCCTTCCAGGGCGAGCCCGGTGACGGCCACGGTCTCGTCTTCGAGGTTGATGTCGACGGCGGCGCCGAAGTCGATGGTGGCGCTGCCGCCCGGCAGGTGGTCGCCGCGCAGCACGGTGTTCAGTGCGAGCGGCGAGACCACGTAATGCTCGTCGTCGAGATTGTAGGAGACGGTGCCGGTGAGCTTGACGTCGCTGTCCAGCGCGGGCTGGTTGGCGACCGCGGTCAGGGCGAGCTCGAAATCGACCGGCTCGCCGAAGGTCAGCGCGCCGGTGGCCGCGTTGATGCCGGAGACGGTGACTTCCTGCCCGCTGACGGCGTCGCGGTAGCTGACGCGTGCGTCCCTGACGTCGACGCCGCCGAGAATGATGGCGGCGAGTCCGTCGCCCTCGTGCTGCTCGGCCTCGCCGCCGCCGGCGAGGTCGTCCCAGTTGCTGACGCCCGCGGCGTCGCGTTCGAGGTTGACCGCGATCCCGTGCAGCACGACGGTGTCCATCTCCAGGCGCCGCGAGAGCAGCGGCAGGGTGGCGACGGCAACCTTGATCTCGTCGGCGGCGAAGAACGGCTCCTCGCCGAAGCCCGCCGCGTTGCCGAGCGTGAGCGGGCCGGCGCGCAGCCTGAGCTTGGGATAGAAGCCCCATTCGAGCGGGCCGGAAAGGGTCAGCTCGCGCCCGGTCGCGGCGCGTACCTTGTCCGCGATGAGATCCTTGAAATCGTTCGGATCGGCGAAGCTCACGAACGCGACCGCGCCGCCGACCACGATGACCAGCAGCAGGACGACGATCAGCAGCAGAACTTTCAGTGCCTTCATGGGCAGACTCCCGTTGTAGGGTTCAGGCGAGCACGCGCGCCAGGCGTTCGCGGGCGCGAGCGCAGGCGCCGCGCACGGCGGCGGGCGCCGTGCCGCCGAGGTGGTCGCGCGCGGCCAGCGCGCGGTCCATGTCGAGCACGCCGTAAATGGACTCGTCCATGCGCGCGTCGAAGCGCTGGAAATCGGCCAGCGTGAGCTCCTCCAGCCCGCAGCCGCGCTCCACCGCGAGCGCTACCGCGCCACCGACCACGGCGTGTGCGTCGCGGAACGGCAGGCCGCTGCGCACCAGGTGATCGGCGAGATCGGTGGCCGTGATGAAACCCTCGGTAGCGGCCGCGCGCATGCGTTCGCGGCGCGGCGTCAGCGTCGGCACCAGGTCGGCCAGGGCGCGGGTGCAGTCGGCGAGGGTGTCCAGGGTATCGAACAAGGGTTCCTTGTCTTCCTGATTGTCCTTGTTGTAGGCCAGCGGCTGCGACTTCATCAGCGTGATCAGGCTGACCAGGTGGCCGACCACGCGCCCGGACTTGCCGCGCACCAGCTCGGGTACGTCGGGGTTCTTCTTCTGCGGCATCATCGACGAGCCGGTGCAGAAGGCGTCATCGATATCGACAAAGCCGAAGGCCTGCGAGTTCCACAGCACCAGCTCCTCGCACATGCGCGAGTAGTGCACCATGACCAGCGCGGCGGCGGCCGTGAACTCGATGGCAAAATCGCGATCGCTGACGGCATCCAGCGAGTTCTCGGCCACCGCGTCGAAGCCGAGCAGCTCGGCGACGCGTGCGCGGTCGATGGGGAAGGTGGTGCCGGCCAGCGCGCCCGCGCCCAGCGGCAGCACGTTGACCCGTGCGCGGCAGTCGGCGAGGCGCCCGGCGTCGCGCAGCAGCATCTCGAACCAGGCCAGCATGTGGTGGCCGAAGCTGACCGGTTGCGCCGCCTGCAGGTGGGTATAGCCGGGCATCAGGGTGTCGGCCTCGCGTTCGGCCAGATCGACCAGCGCGCGCATGAGCTCGCCGAGACGCTCGCGGACGTCGTCGATGCGCGCGCGCAGGTAGAGCCGAATGTCGGTCGCTACCTGGTCGTTGCGCGAGCGTGCGGTATGCAGCTTCTTGCCGACCTCGCCGATCGCTTCGACCAGCGCGCGCTCGATGTTCATGTGCACGTCTTCGAGCGCGACCGACCATTCGAACTCGCCCGTCGCGATGCGTGCGCGGACCTTGTCCAGCCCCTGCGCGATGGCTTCGAACTCGGCCGCGTCCAGCACGCCGCATTCGCTCAGCATGCGGGCGTGCGCGAGCGAGCCCTCGATGTCGACCAGCGCCAGGCGGCGGTCGAAGCCGACCGAGGCGGTGAAGGCTTCGACGAAGGCGTCGGTGGGCGCGGTGAAGCGGCCGCCCCACGGTTTTTCGGTGTGCTGACGCTCGCTCATGCGGGGTCTGTGATCCGGATTCGGGAGATTGCGGTGGCAGTGGGGCAGTATAGCCCAGGCCAGGGTTTGACCGGCCCGGACGTGCTGCCCAAACTAGTCGATCGTGTCCCGTTGCGTGGCCCCGGAGATGTGTTCGTCCCCCGCCCTTCGTCAGTGCTGTGCCGATGGCCGCTGAGCCGCGTGCCGTGACGCCGCCGGTCGCCGCGGGCGGCGCCGGCAACGCGGTCTTCCTGCCCGATCTCTGCGGCGCCACCGCACTGTTCGTGGTGGTGGTCGTGGCCGAGCTGGTGGCGCTCATCATCGTCGTCGGCAGCCACGGTTTCGGCACCGCTTTCTTCGACGAGCTGGCGGTGCTCTCGCTCTACACGCAGTGGGTGGGCCTGTCCTCGGCGGCCGCGCTGTGCGTCGCGCGCAAGCCGCTCAACGGCCTCAACGAACGGGCCATCGCGGTGGTCAGCTACCTGCTGGTGCTGGCCGTGACCTGGGCGGTGGCCGAGCTCGCATGGTGGGTGGTCAACCCGATGGTCGGCGCCGGCTCGCTGATCGCCCTCTCGCGCGGTGAGCTGGTCGGGCGCACGGTGCTGGTCAGCGCGGTGGTCGCGGCGCTGGTGCTGCGCTACTTCTACGTGCAGTTCCACTGGAAGCAGCGCATCGCGTCGGAGGCGCAGGCACGCCTGCAGGCCTTGCAGGCGCGCATCCGGCCGCATTTCTTCTTCAATTGCATGAACTCGATCGCGAGCCTGACGCGTTCCGATCCGGCGCTCGCCGAGCGCGCGGTGGAGGATCTCGCCGATCTCTTCCGCGCCAGCCTCGCCGACGCCGAGGCGCCGGTACCGCTGGCCGAGGAGATCGCCTTCGTCGAACGCTATCTCAGTATCGAGCGCCTGCGCCTGGGCGAGCGCCTGCACATCGAGTGGCGGCTGGAGCCGGTGCCGGCCAGTGCGCGTGTGCCGCTGCTCAGCCTGCAGCCGATCGTGGAGAACGCGATCTACCACGGCATCGAGCCATCCAGCCGCGGTGGCACCATCGAGATCGCCGCGCGCGCGGCCGGCGGGGTGTTGCACATCGCGGTCGTCAATCCCGCCGCCGACGAGCGTGGCCGGCGCCACCAGGGCAACCGCATCGCGCTCGACAACGTGCGCCAGCGGCTGCGCGCCCTGTACGGCGAACGAGCGCGCCTCGACGCCGCGCGCGTCGGCGACAGCTACCGCGTGACGCTGGAGCTGCCGCTGGACGACGACGCATGAACGTACTCATCGTCGACGACGAGCCGCTGGCACGGCGGCGCCTGGTCTCGATGCTGGAGGAGTTGGGCGCGGGCACCGTGGTCGGCGAGGCCGACAACGGCCTGGCGGCGCTGGCCGAGACCGAGCGCCTGGCGCCGGACGTGGTGCTGCTCGACGTGCGCATGCCGGGCATGGACGGGCTGGAGGCGGCGCGGCACCTCGCCAGCCTGCCGCGACCGCCGCTGGTGATCTTCACCACCGCCTACGACGAGCACGCGCTGGCGGCGTTCGAGGCGCGCGCCATCGCCTACCTGCTGAAGCCGGTGCGCGGGGAGAAGCTGGGCGAGGCGCTGGAACGCGCGCGGCACCTGCGCGCCGGCCGCGAGGCCTACGACGATGCCGCGCGCGGCGCGCTCGGCCAGCGCCGCCACGTCAGCGCCATGGTCGGCGGCAACCTGCGCCTGATGCCGCTGGACGAGGTGATCTATTTCCAGGCCGACCAGGGTTACGTCAGCGCCATCGCAGCGCGCGATCGGCTGCTGCTGGAAGAATCCCTGCGTGCACTGGAGGAGGAGTTCGGCGACGAGTTCGTGCGTGTCCACCGCAACGCGCTGGTCAATGTCGCGCACGTCGAGGGCCTGCGGCGAGACGAGGACGGCAATAGCGTGGTCGTGTTCGACGCGCTGGAGGATCGTCCCGTGGTCAGCCGCCGCTTGTTGTCGGCCGTGCGCAAACGGCTGCGCCAGGGTTAGGCGGCGCCGGCGGCGAATCACTCAGCCGAGATCACCCCACAGCGCCTGCATCACCGCGAGCGCGGCGACCGCGGCGGTCTCGGTGCGCAGGATGCGCGGCCCGAGTGCGACCGCGATGACGCCGGCCGCGCGGAGGGCGGCAATCTCGCGCGGGTCGAAGCCGCCTTCCGGACCGGCGACGAGGGTCACGGCGCCGTGCGGCGCGGGCTGCCGCGCGAGCGCCTCGCCGCCGGCGGGATGCAGCACCCAGGCGGGCGTTGCCACGCCGGCGGCAAGCCAGGCGGCGAGCGGGCTGAGTGGCTCCAGTGCCGGCAGGCGCGTGCGTCCGCTCTGCTCGGCGGCATGCCGGACGATGCCGCGCCAGTGCGCGAGGCGCTTGTCGGCGCGCTTGTCGTCCAGCCTGACCACCGTGCGGGTGGTGATCACCGGCACGATGCGGCTGACCCCTAGCTCGACCGCCTTCTGGATGGTGTAGTCCATGCGCTCGCCGCGCGACACCGACTGCACCAGGGTCACCGCCAGCGGTGACTCGGCGGCGCGCTGCAGCGCCTGGCCGACCAGCGCGACGACCGCGTCGCGCCGTACCTCGAGCAGGCGCGCGGCATGCTCGTTGCCGCGGCCGTCGAACAGCACCACGTCGGCATCGGCGGCGAGCCTGAGCACGCTGCGCACGTGGTGCGCGGTGTCCGCCGGCAGCTCCAGCGTGCTGCCGGCGTGCAGCGCGTGATCGACGTAGAGCCGCGTCACGCCGGCCGGCTCGCGCGGTTGGGTCGCAACGCCGCGGCGGCTACCATGGCGGACCGTTCACGCCGTCGCCCGTTCGCCCGCCCGCCATGCTGCGCACCCTCAAAGCCCTGTTCGAAGACCAGATCGCCGGCCTCGCGCGTGACGACGACCGCGCACACGCGCTGCCGCTCGCCGTCGCCGCCCTGCTGTTCGAGATCTCGCGCGCCGATCACGAGGTCCACGAGGACGAACGCCACGCCATCGCGCTCGCGGTGGCCAGCGTGTGCGACGTGCCGGCGGCGGAGATCGAGGACCTGCTGGCGAGCGCCAGCGACGCGGTCGACGACGCCGTTTCGCTTTACGAGTTCACTTCGGTGGTCAACGAGCATCTGGAGCATGCGCAGAAATACGATCTGCTGGTGCTGCTGTGGCGCGTCGCGCATGCCGACGGCCAGGTCGATCATTACGAGGAGTACTACGTGCGCAAGATCGCCGACCTGCTGCACCTCTCGCAGCGCGACTTCATTCGCGCCAAGCACGCCGCCGCGCCCTGAGCGCGGCCACGCTCAGGCGCCGGCGCGGGTTTCGCCGGGGATCGAGAAATCCGGTCCGAGCATGGCCGTGATGAGTTCGTCCTCGAGCTCGATGCGCGTGGTCACTTCCTCCGCCAGGCGCGACAGATCATTGGCCAGCTTCTCGCGCACCACGCCTTCCTGCGGCGTGTCGTAGCGCTCGGTAAACTCGACCGCCGCGTCGGTGCTCTTGGCAATGCGCGGGTAGGTCTGGCGCGCGGTGTCGAGCACTTTCTGCCGGCGTTCGTTGCCTTCGGCAATGCGCTGGTAGAGCCCGAAGTGGCCGGCGGCGATGTAGTCGACGAGGATCTCCTGGAAGTCCTCCAGCGTTTCCAGCACGGCGCGGTCGACAGTCTGGAAGTCGAGCTTGGACAGCTCCCACAACAGCACCAGCATCTGCTGGCGCTCGCTGAGCAGGTCCTCGATCAGTTTGCGCGAGCGCGGCCGCGAGGCGGCGTCCTTTTCGTGGGCTTGGGTCATGGTTGTTATGGGGTGGTTTGCACGGGCCGCGTTACTCTACACGGGCGCTGCCGCAAAAGCATCAATTCGTGGCGTAATGCGCGGAAAATCATGAATTTTCCGCTTGACGCGAGGCTATAATCCGGCGATGGAGATCCCGGGTTACGAGATCAGGCGCCAGATTGGCCAGGGCGGCATGGCGACTGCCTATCTCGCCGAGCAGACCTCGCTGGGTCGCCAGGTCGTGCTCAAGGTGCTCGACTCCAGTGCACGCGACGCACCGGAAACGATCGAGCGCTTTCTCAACGAGGGGCGCATCATCGCCTCGCTCAACCACCCGCACATCATCACCATCTACGACATCGGCCAGAGCGGCGACGATGTCTTCATCTCCATGGAATACGTCGAGGGCGGCGACCTCAAGCAGCGCATGCAGCACAAGGTGTTCGCGCCGGTCGAGGCCATCGACGTCATCGAGAAGATCGCCAGCGGCCTCGCCGCGGCGCATGACAGCGGCATCGTGCACCGCGACGTCAAGCCCGGCAACATCCTGTTCCGGCGCGACGGCACCCCGTTGCTGAGCGACTTCGGCATCGCCAAGCGTCTCTCCGGCGACAAGGACCTGACCTCCACCGGCATGTTTCTCGGCAGCCCCAACTACATGGCGCCGGAGCAGTCGGAATCCGGGCCGATCGATGGCCGTGCCGACATCTACTCGCTGGGCGTGATTCTCTACGAGATGCTGAGCGGCGAGCGCGCCTATGTCGCGGATTCGGTCATCGACGTCATCCTCATGCACAAGAAGGCACCGGTGCCGACCCTCAAGGCAGGCCTGGAGCAGTACCAGGAGCTGCTCAACCTGATGATGGCCAAGTCGCGCAAGGAACGTTTCCGCGATGCGCGCGCGCTGCTGCACTTCATCGCCGAGATGCGCAAGGCCGGTATCGTGCGTTCCAAGGCCGACATGACCGAGCGGCCCGACATCGACATCACCGGCGAACACGAGGTCAGCGCGGTGCCGCCGGGCAAGGTGACACGGGTGCGCTTCGACCAGCCGCGCGTGCGCAAGCCGCACGTCGCAATCGTGGCCGGGCTGGTGCTGGTGGCGCTGGGCTGGGGCGTGCTGCTGCTACTGGAGCGCCGCATCGAGGACGCGCCGGCACCGCCGGCGGCGGTCGCCGAGACGCTGGACGCGGTCGACAGCGAGCCACTGCCGGTGGCTGCGCCCGGCGGCGAGGACGCGACGCAGGTCGCCGAGGCGCTGCTGTGGCTAGGCCAGCACAGTCTCGACCAGCTACGCCTGACCGCGCCGCCGCGCGACAACGCCTATTATTATTTCTCGCGCCTGCTACAGCTGGACCCGGGTAACGCCGCGGCACGGCGCGGCCTCGGCCGCGTCGCCTCGCAGTACGCGCTGCTTGCCGAACGCGAGATCGCGGCGAATCGTCCGCAGCAGGCGATGCGGTTGATCGAGGTCGGCCTGCGCATCGACCCCGGCAATCGCACCCTGGCCGCGCTGGCCGACATCGCGCGCGAACCGGAAGGCGGTTTCTGGGCCGCGCTGGCGAGCCTGTTCAGGGACTGAGCGGCCGCCGCGGCAGGTCCGCGGCGCTTACTCGGCCGGCGCTTCGAGTCCCAGCACGGCGCGCGCGCGGTCACTCTGGCGCTGATCGAAGGCGTCGATCAGCGCCTTGAGCTCGGCCACCCGGGCAGCGAGATCGTCGGCAGCGTCCGCGCCGCTGTCGGAGGCCGCCGCCGCGGCGCGCGTCTCGCTGAACTCGTCCGCTACGGCCTCGACGTCGAGGCCGAGATCGTGGGCTTTCTCCATCGCCGCCTCGAGCGCGTCGCGCGATGCCGCGGCCGGGTCTGTCGCCGCTTCCGCGGCCGGTTCCTCGCCGAGCGCGGCAAACGCCGTCTCGCGCAGCACCAGGCGTTGGGCGTCCGGCACGGTAATGGCGGTATCGTCGACCAGCTCGCCGTTGTCGAACACCAGCACGCGCGGTCCGCCGGCGGCGGCGCGATACCACGCGGGCGGGTGGCCGGACATCTGTACCGTGCCGGTCTCCGGCTGCGTCCACTGGTACATCCGGGCCACCGCCGGAGCGGTTAGAATCGCGTACAGCGCGAGCGCGAACAGGGGCTTGCTCATGCGGTGTTCCGATCGGGGATGCCGCGCTCCGGACGGCTGCCCGGGGACGGCGCCGGTCGAGTATAACAACCGTCCCCGAGGATTGCGTGAGCGCATGTTCCAGCTCAGTTTCGCCGCCGTCGAGCGCAGTGCAGATCCGGTGGTGGTGCCGGACGGCGGCACCCTCGCGGCCCTCAACGCGGCCCTCGATCACGCTGCCGTGCAACGGGGTGACGGCGCCTGGCAGCCGCCGGCGGTGATCACCGCGCGCGCCGCGCTGGCGCAGGCCTTCGCCCGTGACGCGCTGGCCGGGCGCATGCCGGCCGAGGTCGACTTCGTGCTGTCGCGTGACCAGGAGCTGGCCCTGTGGCAGGAGGTCATCGGTGCCGATCGCGCCCTCGAGGGCGCGGCCGCGACGGCCGCGGCGCCGCTGGCGCGCGAGGCCTGGTGGCTGCAGCATGCCTGGGGTTTGCCGCCGCCAGCGCCCTCGGCGCCGGCATCCGCCGACGTGCTCGCTTTCCGGCGCTGGGCCGGGGCTTACCGCGCGCGCACCGCGGCGCTCGCGGTGACTGACGAGGCCCGCCTGCTGCAGGGTACCGCGCATGCCCCCGGGCCATGCGCGGCGCATGCCTTCCTCGATCCGCCCCCGCGCCTGGCGCGCTGGCTGGGTGGTGGCAGCGCGCCCGAGCGCACCCCGGGCGCCGGCGGCGAGGTGCACGTGGCCGCGTTCCGTGACCGCGAGCAGGAGCTGCACGCGGCGCTCGAGTGGGCGGGTGCGTGTGCGGCGGCGCGGCCCGGGGCGCGTGTGGTGGTGGCCGTCGATAGCCTGCTGCGTGACGCTGAGCTGGCTCGCCGCTGCGCCTCAGACGTTCTCGGTGCCCCGGCGCCGGGCCGCTCGCCGTGCCTGTTCAGCGCGCGCGAGCCGCTTGCGGCACGGCCCGCGCTGCGCCTGTTGGTACTGCTGCTGGAGGCCACCCCGGTGATGCGCTGGGATGCGGTCAGCGAGCTCGTGCTGCACCCCCTGCTGCCGGCGGCGGCCGAGGAACGCGCGGCGCGCGCGCTGCTCGACGCCACGCTGCGCGAGCGTGAGCGCCACGAGCTGCCACTGGCCCTGATCACGCATTCCGACCGGCACCGCGCAGCCTGTCCGCGACTGGCCGCGGTGCTGGAAGCGGTGCTGGCCACGCAGCACGAGCAGCCGCGCCGGCAGCGCCTGGTCGCGTGGCTCGCCCACTTCGATGCCGCGCTCGGTGCCGCTGGCTGGCCGGGAGCGATCGAACCGCCCTCGGAGCGCGTGCGCATGAGCGCCGTGTGGGGCGAGATCTGCGATCGGCTGAACACGCTCGACGCGGTGCTGCCGCCGGTCACGCGCGGCGACGCGCTGGCGCGGCTGAAGCGCATGCTCGCCGACGCCCGGGCGCCGGCCACGGCGCCGGCGGCCGGGATCTTCGTGGTCACGCCGGCCGAGGCGCTGGCGCTGGAGCCGCATGCGCTGTGGCTGGCCGGCTGCGAGAGCGACGCGCTGCTCGGCGCGCGGCGCCCCTCGCCCCTGCTGCCGCTGGCGCAGCAACGCCAGGCCGGTGTGCCCGGCGCCGATCCGTTGCGCGACCTCGACGTCGCGCGGCGCCTGGTCGACACCCTGCTCGGCAGCGCTGGTGAATGTCACGCGAGTTACGCCGCGGGCGATGCCGAGCTGCGCCTGGCGCCCTCGCCGTTGCTGCCCGCGCTGGGCGCGGCGCGGGTGGCGGACGCGGCGGCCGTCTACGTGCCGCACGCGTGGCGCCAGCCGGCGCCGCGCTTCGAACGGTTCGAGGATTTTCGCGGACCTGCCCTGGTGACCGGCGCAGCGGCCGGCGGCGGCGCCGCCCTGTTCGCCGCGCAGGCGGCCTGCGCGTTTCTTGCATTCGCGCGCCATCGACTCTCTGCACGCGAGCTGGAGGAGCCGCGCCCGGGTTTGAGTGCGCGCGAGAAGGGCACGCTGGTGCACCAGGTGCTGGCCGCGGTGTGGCAGCGGCTGGGCGATTCGGCGGCGCTGGCGGCACTTGACGACGCGGCGCGTGACGCGCTGGTCGGCGACGCCATCGCCGCGGTGCTGCGCCTGCCGCCGTGGGCGACGCCGGTCGAGCGCGAGCTGCTCGGCGTGGAGCGCGAGCGCCTGCAGCGGCTGCTCGGCGGCTGGCTGGCCTACGAGTGCGGGCGCGGTGCGTTCACCGTCGCCGCCTGCGAGGTCGACGTCGAGGTCGAGTTCGAGGGGCTCGCCCTCAGGCTGCGCATCGACCGGGTCGACCAGCGTGACGACGGCCGCGCGGTGGTGGTCGATTACAAGACCGGTGCCTGCGCCGCGGGCGACTGGCAGTGGCCGCGCATGAACCAGCCGCAGCTGCCCCTGTACGCGCTGACCGCACCCTTCCAGGCCGTCGCCGCGATCGCTTTCGCGCGCGTCGACAGCGCCGACCCGCGCTGGATCGAGCGGCCGGATCCGGTGCGCTCCGGGCCGGACGAGTTCGGCGAGCTGCGCGCGGCGTGGCATGCCGATCTCGCGGCGCTGGCCGACGACTTCGCCGCCGGCATCGCGGTGCTGGATCCGAAGTACGGGCGTGGCACCTGCGCGCGCTGCGAGCAGAGCCTGTTGTGTCGCCGGCGCGAGCTGCTCGAGGCGGCGGCGGACGATGATGCTGACGCGGGCGGTGACGATGACTGACGACGCCGCGGCGCGCCGGCGCGCCCTCGATCCCGCGACCTCGTTCGCGGTGCGTGCACCGGCCGGCTCGGGCAAGACCACGCTGCTCACCCAGCGCGTGCTGCGCCTGCTCGCCAGCGTCGAGCATCCCGAGCAGATCGTCGCCATCACCTTTACGCGCAAGGCCGCCGAGGAGATGCGCACGCGCCTGATCGAAGCGCTGGCGCTGGCCGCGGGCCCGGCGCCGGCGGACGATTTCCGGCGCCTGACCTGGGAGCTCGCGGTCGCCGCGCGCGAACAGGATAGGCGCCAGGGCTGGCAGCTCGACCAACAGCCGGCGCGTCTGCGCATCATGACCATCGATGCGCTGTGCCAGCACCTGGTGCGCCAGATGCCGATCACCGCCGGTCTCGCCGGCCTGCCTGCGATCGAGGAAGAGCCCGGCCTGCTCTACGAACAGGCCGCGCGCGACGCGCTGACCACGATCGCCGACGGCGGCGATTACCGCGCCACCGCCGCGCACGTGCTCGCGCACAGTGACAACGACTGGAGCAAGCTCGAATCGTTGCTCGCCGACATGCTCGGCAAGCGCGACCAGTGGCTGCGCGTGCTCGCCGGCGGCGCCCGGCGCGAGCCGCTGGAGCAGGCCTTCGTGCGCGTGGTCGACGCCGAGCTCGCGACGCTGGCGGCGACCTTGCCGGCCGCGCACGCCGGCGAGCTGGCGGCCCTAGGCGCGTGGGCAGGCGCCAACCTCGACGGCTCGCCGCTGCATGAGCTGAATGGTCTGCCGCCGCCACAGCACGCGCACCTGGCAGCGTGGCAGGCGCTCGCCGACCTGCTGCTCACGCGCGCCGGGGAATGGCGCAAGCGGATCGACAAGCGCGCCGGTTTTCCCGCCGGCGGCGGCATGGCCGGGGAGATGAAGCAGCGCTGGGCGGACCTGGTTGCCGAGCTCCCTGCCGTACCGCAACTACGTGCGCGCCTGGCACGGGTCCGGCTGTTGCCGGCGCGCGCCTTCGCCGATGGCGAGTGGGACACCGTGCGCGCACTCATTCGCCTCATGATCAACGCCACCGCCCAGCTCATGGTGGCCTGCGATCAGCGCGGGCGCAGCGACTTCACCGCTTTCGCCATGGCCGCGCTGGATGCTCTCGGCGAGCCCGAGGCGCCGACCGATCTCGCGCTCAGCCTGGATTACCAGCTCCGGCACCTGCTGATCGACGAGTTCCAGGACACCTCGATCACCCAGTTCGACCTGGTGCAGCGCCTGACCGCCGGCTGGAGCCAGGGCGACGGCCGCACGCTGTTCCTGGTCGGCGATCCAATGCAGTCGATCTACCGTTTCCGCCAGGCCGACGTCAGCCTGTTCCGGCGCGTGCTGGCGCAGGGACACATCGGCAGCGTGGCGATCGAGGCGCTCACGCTGAGCGTCAACTTCCGCGCCCAGGCCGCGCTGGTGAGCTGGATCAACGACACCCTGCCGCGTGCGCTGGAAGTCCTCGAAGTGGACGACGACCACTTCGTGCGCCAGGTCGCCGAGCGCGCCGCGGCCGGCACGCCTTGCGTGCTGCATGCCTTCGCCGGGTTTGACGCCGCCGCCGAGGCGCGGCGCGTGTGCGAGGTGATCGCGGATCTGCGCGGCCGCGACGCGCAGGCCGGTATTGCCGTGCTGGTGCGCAGCCGCACCCATCTCGGCTACACCGCGAGCGCCCTGATGGCGGCCGGGATCAGCGTCGCGGCCCGCGAGATCAAGCCGTTTACCGAGCAGACCGTGGTCGCCGACCTGATCGCGCTGTCGCGTGCCCTGCTGCACCCGGCCGACCGTGTCGCCTGGCTGGCGGTGCTGCGTGCGCCGTGGTGCGGCCTCGAGCTTGCAACCCTGACGCGGCTCGCCGGTGCCGCGCCGACGCTGTTCGAGGCGCTGACTGCGGCCAGCGGCGACAGCAGCCTGCCGGCTGCCGAGCGCGCACGCCTGGCGCGGGTGCGGGCGGTATTCGACGCGGCCTTCGAGCAGGCCGGGCGGCTGGCGTTCTCCGCGCTGCTGGAATCGACCTGGATCGCGCTCGGCGGACCCGCCGTGATCGCGGGCGAAGCGCAGGCGCGGCGCGACGCGCGCGCGCTGTTCGACGCCGTCGCCGCGCTCGAACGCGACGGCCTGTTGCCGACCGCGGGGCGCATCGCGAGCCGGCTCGCACGGCGCTTCTCGATGCCGGCCGGCGGTGCCGCGGATGCCGTCCAGATCATGACCGTGCACGGTGCCAAGGGGCTGGAGTTCGACCACGTGATCGTGCCGGGGCTCGGCCGCCGGCCGCGTGCCGAGGACAAGCCGCTGCTGTTATGGCACGACGAGATCGATGCCGGCGGCGCGCGCGACCTGCTGCTCGCACCGCTGCCGGTGAAGGGCGAGAGTCCGCTGTACGATTACCTGCGCGCACGCGAACGCGAAGAGGCCGCGGCAGAGAGTGTGCGCCTGCTCTACGTGGCCCTGACCCGGGCGCGCGAGCAGGTTCACCTGCTCGCCCACGCCAATGCCGTGGATGACGGCTGGCGCGCGGAGAGCGGATCGTTCCTCAGGCTGCTGTGGCCGGTGCTGGCGGAGGACTTCGCGGCAGGCGTGGCGCCGCCCGTCGCTGCCGACGGCACGCCACCGGCACTACCGGCGCTGCGCCGCGTGGCGGTCGATGCGCTGCCCGCGCCGCGCCTGCCCGAAGCCGCCGCGGAGAACGTGCCGCCGACGGTCGAGTTCGACTGGGCGGGGACCACTGCCCGCCACGTCGGCACCGTCACCCACCGCCTGCTGCAGCATTACGCGCCGGGCCACAACGCCGGGTGGACCGCGCACGCGGTGCGCGCGGCGCGCGGTCAGCTGCGCGCGCTGGGCGTGGCCGAGGACGAGCTCGATGCGGCGCAGGACCTGTTGCGCCGCGCGCTGGAGGTGACGCTGGGCAGCGCACGCGGGCGCTGGCTGTTTGCGCCGGAGCACAGCGAGCCACGCGCCGAGCTGTGCCTGGCGGCGAGCGGCGCAGACGGGGGACGCGTGATCATCGACCGCACCTTTGTCGACGCCGCGGGGCAGCGCTGGATCGTCGACTTCAAGACCGGCACCCACGCCGGCGGCGGGCTTGAAGCGTGGCTGGACGCCGAGGTCGAACGCTACCGCCCGCAGCTCGAGCGCTACGCCCGGGTCGTGGCCCGGATCGAGGACCGCCCGATCCGCCTCGGACTCTACTTCCCGCTGCTCGACGCCTGGCGCGAATGGGCCTGGGCGCCGCCCTGAGTGAAGGTGCTCAGCCGCGGCGCGCGCCGCGCGCACAGGCCGCCGTGACCAGCAGCGCCGCGCCCAGCAGCGGCAGCGCGCCGGCCAGCGGCAGTGCGCTCACGCTGCCGCTGAGCGCGAAGTTGTCGAGGCGCAGGGTGCCGCGCGAGCTGCTTGCGCCGTCGCCACCGAGGGCGATGACGAAGGCGCTCGCTGCCGGCAGCGCGGGCAGCGCGACGACGACCGTTTCGAAGGTGGTCGCGGTCGCGCCGCTGGCGATGGCGACGTCGTCGACTTCCAGCAGCCACTGCTGCGGGCCGCTGGCCGAGGCGCGCAGATCGAACTGCAGCCCGGTCGGCGTGACCGCGTTGCCGGGCGCGGCCTGCAGCGCGAGGCGGATGCGGTTGCCGGCGGTGAACGCGCTTGCCGCCAGTGCGCGACCGTCGCCCGCGCCGGCAAAGTCGGTGAGGGTGCCGGCGTCGTCGCTGAACAGCGCGCTCGCGAGCCCGGGGTGCAGGAATTGCGGCAGAGCTTCGAACTGGCCGAGGGGATCGTCGAAGTCGAAGCTGACCAGCACGGCGCCGGGACTGCCGGGGCTGGTGGCACACAGAAGCAGGGCGAGGGTCGTGGCGATGCCACGGGAGAGCAGGGTAGCCATATTCACCTCCTTGTGAACGTTGGCGGGTGCCGTCCTGGCACCGAAAAATGATTATTTCACAACGTCTCCGCGCCGGGAACCGGGCCCGCGGACCTTGACCGCGAGGCTCGCCGGGCCGGTCTCGACCTGGTGAATGAGCTCGGACTGACGCCGGGCGCCGGTCTTGTTGAAGATGTGCTTGAGATGGGTGCGGGCGGTGTTGACCGAGATGTTCAGCGCCGCGGCGCCATCTTCGAGGCTGCAGCCACCGACCAGTGCCTGCACCAGGCGGACTTCGGAGCGGGTCAGGCCGTAGACGCGGCGCAGGATGCTCGGCGAGAGGTCGCCGCGGCCGTCGAGGTCGAACAGGGCCAGCGCCGCAAGCGCCGCGCCGCCGGGCGCTTCCGACGCCGGCACCGGCATCACCACGGCAACGACGCGGCGCGCGCGGCTGCCGTCGTCGAGCAGGAGCAGGCCGCACTCGTGGTCGGGATCGGCGGCGTCGCCGCGCAATGCATCCTCGACCAGCTTGTGCAGGGCCGTGTCGGTGTCTTCGTCGGGCGCGTAGAGATAGCCGTCATTGCGCGCCAGCGCCTGGGCGCGGTCGAGCACGGCCTGGGCGCGCTGGTTGGCATGCGCGATGCGCATGTCCCGTTCCAGCAGCACGACTCCGAAGGGCGTGTTCTCGAGCAGGTGGCGGCAGGCGTCGGCGAGGCGCTGCAGGGCGGCGAAGCTCGCTTCCACGGTGGCGCCGTCGAAACGCAGCGCGAGCCCGAAGTGATTGCCGCGGCCGTCGCGCAGCGGGGTCAGCACGTCACCGTCCTCGCTGGCCGCGGCCGGCTCGTCGCCGCGATGCAGGACGCGGTCCTCGCCGCGTTCGAGCACGGCCTCGATGATGTTGCCGGCCTCGGCGCCGGACAGGCCGTAGAGCGAGCCGAGCGCACTGCTCAGCGGTTGTCCGAGCAGGTTCTGCCGCGACCAGCCGGTGAGCTGCTCGGCACCGCTGCTGATGAAGCTGATGCGGCCTTCGCGATCGGTGGTGATGATCGCTTCGCGCACCCGCGCCGCGCGCGGGCCGCCTGCTTCGCCCGTCGCGCCGCCGCGGTTGAGCGCGAGGTTGATCGTGGTCAGCAGGTCCTTGGTCGTGAACGGCTTGTTGATGAAGCCGGCCGGCTGCGTATCGCGGGCCCGGTCGAGCAGCTCGCGGTCGGCGTAAGCCGTGACGTAGACGACCGGGATATCGTGGCGCGCGCGGATCCGGCGCGCCGCCTCGATGCCGTCGATACCTTCGCCGAGGCGGATGTCCATCAGGATCAGGTCCGGGTGCAGGCTGCTCGCTTTCTCGATCGCCTCGCTACCGTCCTTGGCGATATCCAGCACGTCATAGCCGAGCCCGCGCAGGCGCATGCGCAGGGCGCCGGCAACGGCGCGCTGATCTTCGACGACGAGGATATGTGTATCGGACAAGGTGGTGTTCCAGGTGCCGCCACGCGCGCCGACTCGGGCGAGCCGCCGGGCTGGCGCTCGCCATTACTATAACGAATCCCCGGCAGATTCAGGTGAACTATTGTTGCACCCGGATCAGCGGTCGTCGCGGAACTGCCGCTGGACCATTTCGCGCCGTTCCTGCGCGTCGACGGTCAGCGTGGCGATCGGGCGCGCCTCGAGTCGCCCGAGTCCGATTTCTTCGCCGGTTTCTTCGCAGTAGCCGTAGGAGCCGTCTTCGACACGCTTCAATGCGTCGTCGATCTTCTTCAGCAGCTTGCGATAACGATCGCGTGTGCGCAGCTCGAGGATGTTGTCGCTCTCGCGGCTCGCACGCTCGGCTTCGTCGCCGACGTCACGGATCTCGGAGCGCAGGTGGTCCAGCGTTTCCTGGGACTCGGCGATGAGATCCTCGCGCCACTGCAGCAGCTTGTTGCGGAAGTAGAGCAACTGCTGCGGGCTCATGTACTCCTCCTTCGGGGAGGGCACGTAGTTCTCGGGCAGCTTGACGTCGTCCAGGTTGATCATGCGGGTCCGACTCACCGGTGGCGCTGGCGCGGCTACTGCCGGCTTGCTAGCCGCTGCCGGCGCGCGTGCGACCGCCGCTGCGGCCTGCTTGCGCGGCACCGTCCGGCGCGCGGCCTTCTTTGCGCTCGGGGAAGACTTCTTCGGCGCCGCCTTGCTCGCTGCCGCCTTGCTGGCCGTGGTCTTGCGCGGTGGCGTCTTGCTCTTCTTCGCGGCGCTCTTCTTCGTGGTGGTCTTCTTGGTTGCGGTCTTCTTTTTTGCAGTCACTTTCTTGCTGGTCGTGGCCTTCTTCCTGGCTGCGGCTTTCTTCGCCGGTGCGGCTTTCTTCTTAGCAGCGGTTTTTTTCTTGCCGGTGACGGCCTTCTTCTTGCTGCCGGCCGGCTTCTTCGCGCTCGCCGTCTTCTTCGCCGCCGTCTTCTTCGCGCCGCTCTTCTTCTTTGCGGCGGCCGCCTTCTTCCTGGTGCTCGCGGCCTTTTTCTTTGCCGTGCTTGCAGCGGGGGTTTTCCGACCCGCGGCCGGCCGCTTGGCAGCTTTCTTCTTGGCGGCTGACTTCTTCGCTGCTCTTGCCACTTCTGGCACCCCTCGAATTCGCGGAAAATCCGCGCTAAGCGCGCATTTTCAGTCGGTTATGAACGATCCGGACCTGCAACAGGGGCGCAACATTAATCATTTTCACCCACAAGCGCAATGGCGTGCGGTCGGCGCGCGCGGACGTCCGGGCCGGCGCACCGTGGCGGTGCGCTCAGCGCGCGTTGAGCCGAATCAGCTCACGCACCGCGGCGTGCACGTGATGGCCGGGATTGGCCGCACAGTAGCGTGCCATCACGTCGAGGATGGCAACGGCGTCGATGCGCACGTCCTGGCGACGCACGTTCGACCAGTTGAAGCCGCTGATGAAGCCCTGCGCCCAGGCGACGTAGGCATCGACCGCCGCGTCGGATTCCTTCTCCAGTGCGAAGCTCAGCGCGCGGCACTCGCGTGCACCGATCCCCGAGACCGTCTGCGCGCGCACTGCCGGTGCCGACAGCATCGCGACCAGCGCCATCACCGCGAGCCGGCTGTGGCGTTCAGCGCTCATGCCAGCCGGCGAGCTGCATGGTCAGGCTGCCCGCGCTGATCGCGCTGGCACTGGTGGTTTCGGTACGTTCCATGCGTACGAGGCCGACGCCGGGAGCGAACCACTCACGGCTCGTGATCTCGATCTCCGTGCGTCCGATGTAATTGCCGACGTCCGCGTTGGTGGTGCCGTGCCCGGTGATCAGCAGGCAGCCGCTGAAGTGTCCGGCCGGCGTCTCGATTTCACTGTCGAGCGAGGTTACGCGATAGGTCAGGGTCAGCGGCACGTCGATCCGGAACAGGGTTTCCCACGGCGGTCCGGTGTTCTCCAGCACGCTGGTGCGGGTCGGGCTCTGCCAGGTGCTGTCATCGCCGAGCTCGCGCGGCAGCACCAGGCTACGGCCGTGCGCTGCCGGGACCGGCGGGTGGCCGTGACGCTGTTCACCGATACGAAAGATGCCGCCGTCGTCGACCGTGTACAGGTAGCGGTGACCGCTCGCGGTTTCGCGTACCGCGCTGACTGCACTGCCGCCGGGCGGCGCGACCGACGCGACGACGTGGCGCAGCGGCGTGAGGCCGTCCATGGTCGTACGCTCGACCTCGTAGTGCCAGGTGCGGCCTGCCGCCAGCGGGAAGTAGGCCTCGCCGCCCGGCTCGTTGCCGCAGGCCGCGAGCAGTGCCAGCGCCGCGGTCAGGACGAGGTGAAGCGTACCTGCAGGTTGCCGGAGGAGGACGTGGAGCATGGGGCCCATCTTAAATTATCGTGCGCGCGGCGCCCGCGGATTACTTCCCCTGCGTGTACGGGTTTAGTAGTATGGCCGCGCTCCGGACCGGGGGGCGCAGCCGCAGGCACAGGCTCCGTCCGGGCCGGGCGCCTGGCGGCGTCCGGACACGGAAATGACGCGCATAACAGAGGCAGCCGGCCACGCCGGGAAGCCCCGGAAACGCTTTATTATTTGCAGCTTTGACGACTCGCCCGGACCGAGCCCGGCGGCCCCGCCGGGGCGCGCGTGTGGAACGGCCCGCCACGCACGGCGGTGCGCGACCGGCACCGGGGAGAGAAGAGGACGATACCGGATGAAGCACACCAGGATCACGATGGCCGTCGCGTGCGGCCTGCTCGCGGGCGCGATGGCGGCGAACGCCGAGGGTGACGCCGAGGCCGGCCGTGCCAAGGCCGAGACCTGCCTCGGCTGCCACGCGGTCGAAGGCTATTACAACGTCTACCCGACCTACCGCGTGCCCAAGCTCGGCGGACAGAGCGCCGGTTACATCGCCAGTGCCCTGACTGCCTACAAGAACGGCACCCGCGCCCACGACACCATGCACGCGAACGCGGCCGACCTGGACGACCAGGACATCGCCGATATCGCCGCCTTCGTCGCCGACTTCGGCAAGTAGGCCAGGCGCGCAGCACGGCCGGAGACCAGACCCGACATGAACAAGACCACGCTCCTCGCATCCCTGTTTTCCCTGTTCCTCGCCAGCCCGGTCTGGGCCGAGGACGACGTCGACGACAGCGGTTTCACCTTCGAAGACAAGCTCGCGGCCTGCGCTGCCTGCCACGGCGAGAACGGCGACAAGCCACTTGCGCCGGACTACCCGGTATTGGCCGGCCAGTACGCCGACTACCTCGAGGCCGCGCTCAAGGCTTACCGCTCGGGGCGCCGCCAGCACGTGATCATGAACATGCAGGTCGAGACGCTGGCGCTGACCGACGACGATATCGCACGCCTCGCGGCCCACTTCGCGCGCCAGGACGGGCTGCGCAACCTGGGCGAATAGTCCGTTCCCTTAGCTCATTTGGCTATTTAATTCCTTTCATTTATTCCTTTCAGTTCCAAAAAGGCGACGCCCTGCCGTTGCCGTGTCATAGTATCGGGCGCGTAGCCGCCGGCGGGAGAGCACCGCCACCGAGCGGGACGCACTGACCCGACAACCCTGGATCACCGCCGCCGCGATGGTGGCACGATGCGCTGATCGCGCCCGGCCCGTGACGGCCGCGGCGTGCCGTACGGCGCTGGCGAAACCCGTATATGAACAAGCCCGATTTCTTCCCGTCGACCTCGACCAAGCGCTTCCTGCCGCGCAAGTTCCGCGTTTACACCGAGCGCCAGCTCGATCAGATCGCGCCCTTGTCGGCGCTCGGCGAGGAGCAGCGCTTCGCCATGCAGGTGGTCGCCAGCGTGCTGCCGTTCCGGGTCAACCAGTACGTCGTCGACGAGCTCATCGACTGGGACGCGGTGCCTGACGACCCGATCTTCCAGCTCACCTTCCCCCAGCGCGGCATGCTCTCGGAACATGCTTTCGCACGTATGGCCGAGCTCCTGCACGGGTCGCCGACGGCGCACGAGATCCGCGATCTCGCCAACACCCTGCGCGCCGACCTCAATCCGCACCCGGCGGGCCAGCAGACGCTCAACGTGCCGCGGCTCGACGGTGAGCCCCTGGCCGGCGTGCAGCACAAGTACGCCGAGACCGTGCTGTTCTTCCCCAGCCAGGGTCAGGTCTGTCACGCTTATTGCACCTTCTGCTTCCGCTGGGCGCAGTTCGTCGGTGACAAGTCCCTGCGCTTCGCCGCCACCGAGGCCGGCGAGCTGCGGCGTTACCTGATGCAACATCCCGAGGTCAGCGACGTGCTCATCACCGGCGGCGACCCGCTGGTGATGAAGACCGCCAACCTCAGGACTTACCTCGAGGCGCTGCTCGAACCGGGCCTGGAGCACGTGCGGACCATCCGCATCGGCAGCAAGGCGCTGACCTACTGGCCCTACCGCTTCGTCACTGACGACGATGCCGACGAGCTGCTGCGCCTGTTCGAGCGCGTGGTCGACAGCGGTCGGCAGCTTGCACTGATGGCCCACATCAATCACTGGCGCGAGCTCGAGCCGCCGATCGTGGCGCGCGCCGTTTCACGCATCCGAGCCACCGGCGCGGTGCTGCGTGCGCAGGCGCCGCTGCTCGCCCACATCAACGACGACGCGCAGGTCTGGGCGCGCCTGTGGCAGGCCGAGGTCGAACTCGGCATCCAGCCCTATTACATGTTCGTGGAACGCGACACCGGCGCGAAACGCTACTTCGAGGTGCCGCTGGCGCGGGCCTGGGAGATTTATGCGGGGGCCGTGCGCCGCGTCTCGGGTCTGGCGCGCACCGCGCGCGGGCCGTCGATGAGCGCCGGGCCGGGCAAGGTCGAGGTGCAGGGTGTGGCGCGTATCGGTGACGAGGAGGTGTTCGTGCTGCGCTTCATCCAGGGGCGCAACCCGGACTGGGTGCAGCGGCCCTTCTTCGCCCGTTACGATGCCGACGCGACCTGGCTCGACGAGCTCGAGCCGGCGCTGGGCGAGTCACGCTTCTTCTACAGTGCGGAGTACGAGCGCATGCTCGGCGCCGCCGACTGACGCGGCTGCGCAATTTCTGCACAGTGGCGTGGTCCAATGATCCGGGAGCGCCGTAAGCGGTAGGGCGCGCATGCGCCAGCCCGGGTCTGCGTGCCGCCCCGCCGCCGGTCGCCCCTGATTGACCCGGAGCGGCCGCGACCGAACAATTCCCTGCGCGATGGTGAACCTGGTGAGCATCCTCAAACGGACCTCGGTGCCCGTGCTGATCGTCGTCTGTGGCGTGGTCATCGCCGCGTGGTTCCACGCCTCGCGGCCGCGCGCCCTGCCGCAGCCGCCGCAGGAGAAGGTGTGGCCGGTGTCGATCGTCACCGTCGAGCGCGCTGACGTGCAGCCGTACATTCGTGCCTACGGCGAGGTGCGCGCGGTGCGCGAAGCCGAGCTGCGGGCGCAGGTTGCCGGGCGACTGGTTTCGCTCAATCCCGATTTCCGCGACGGCAGCCGCCTGGCGGCGGGGACCGAGCTCGCCGTGATCGATCCCTTCGACTACGAGAACCGGCTCGTGGAGCAGCGTGCCGAGCTCGAACGCGCGCGTGCGCAGCTGCAGGAGCTGGAGCGCGAGCTCGCCTACGAGCGCGAGCTGGTCGACAATGCCGAGCGCCAGGTCGCGCTCGCGCAGCGCTCTCTGGCGCGTTTCGAGCAGCTCCAGCTCGAAGGCCGCGAGAGCAAGAAGGCGCGCGATGACGCCGAGGCCGCGCTCGCTTCCAGCGAGCAGGCACGGCTGCAGCGGGTACAGAACATTGCCCGCCTGCAGAATCGCATCGCCCAGCAGCGCGCGGCCTACGACAAGGCCCAGGCGACCCTGGCCGGCGCCGAGCAGGAGCTCGCCCGTACCCGCGTCACCGCGCCCTTCGACGGCTTCGTGACCGGTGTGCGGCTGGCGCTGGGCCAGCGCGTCGCGGTCGGCGAGTCGCTCGCGCGCCTGCTCTCGGCGAACGCCCTGGAAGTGCGTTTCGAGCTGCCGGAGGCGGACTTTGCGCGCCTGGTCGGGGCGGCCGGCGGCACGCAAGCGCTGGAAGGGCGGGCGCTGGAAGTGGTGTGGCGCCTGGGCGAGACGGCGCAGCGTTTTCCCGCCACGCTCGCCCGCCTGGGTGCCGAGATCGACCCCAGCGTCGGCGGCATCGCGCTCTACGCCGGGGTTGCGGCCGACGCCGCCGACCGCGGTCTGCGCGCCGGTGCGTTCGTCGAGGTGCGTGTGCCCGACGTCACCTACCACGACGTCTTCCGCCTGCCGTCGCGCGCGCTGTCCGAGGACGGTCGCCTGTACCGGATCACCGACGGTCGCCTGGCCGAGGTCGATGCCGAGATCGTGCGCACGCTGGGCGACGACATCCTGGTGCGTGCCGAGGTCAGCGACGGTACCGCGATGGTGGCGCGCGCCTTCGCCGGTATCGGACCGGGCCTGCGCGCCCGGCCGCTGTGAGCCCGGCGCCGTCCGACCGCGGCTGGATCGCGCGCTTCGCGCGCCATCCGACCGCCGCCAACCTGCTGCTCGCACTGATGTTCATCTGCGGGCTGGCGGCGCTGACCCAGATCAACCGCCAGTTCTTTCCCGACTTCGGCATCGACATGGTCACCGTCACCATCGCCTGGCCGGGTGCCTCGGCGGCCGACGTCGACCAGAACATCGTGCAGGCGGTGGAGCCGGAGCTGCGTTTCCTCGACGGGGTCAAGAAGATCACCGCGTCGTCCTACGAAGGCGTGGCGAGCATCACGGTCGAGTTCGAGCCCGGCTACGCGATGCAGCAGGCGCTGTCCGACGTCGAGTCCGCGGTCGGCCAGGTGCGCACCCTGCCGGAGGACGCCGAGCGCCCCGAGATCCGGCGCATCGTGCGTTACGAGACGGTCTCGCGGCTGGTCATCTCGGGGCCGTTCCCCGAGCATTCGCTCAAGGTCCACGCCAAGCGCATCCGTGACGACCTGCTCGAACGCGGCATCGATCGCGTCGATCTCTACGGCGCGCGCGAGGAGGAGATCTGGGTCGAGGTGCGGCCGGAGATCCTGCGCCAGCTCGACCTGAGACTCGCTGACATCGCCGAGCGCATTCGTGCGACCTCGGAGGACGTGCCGGCCGGCGAGCTCGCCGGTGGCGAGCGCCAGGTGCGTTCGGTCGGCCTGCTGCGCGAGGCGCGTGAGCTCGCCGCGGTCGAGGTCAAGGCCCTGCCCGACGGGCGTCGCATCGCGCTCGGTGACATCGCCGCGGTCAGCGAGTCGTTCCGCGAAGGCGACCAGCGCGCGGTGCGCCTCGGCAACCCGGCCATCGAGCTCGAGATCAAGCGCGCCATCGCCACCGACGCACTGACCGTGGCCGAGACCGTGCGCACCTACGTCGCCGAGCTCAACGCCAGCCTGCCGCCGGAGCTGGTGGTGGAGGAGTACGACGTGCGCGCGAAGTCGATCCGGCAGCGCATCGAGCTGCTGATCAACAACGGTCTGGGCGGCCTGTTGCTGGTGCTGATCGTGCTGTTCGCGTTTCTCAACGCGCGCGTCGCGGTGTGGGTCGCGATCGGGATCCCGGCGTCCCTGCTCGCGACGGTCGCGATCATGCTAGCGAGCGGCCAGACCATCAACATGATCAGCCTGTTCGGCATGATGATGGCGATCGGGATCGTGGTCGACGACGCCATCGTCGTCGGTGAGCACGCTGAAACCCGTTTTCGCGGCGGCCTGCCGGCGCTGGAGGCGGCCATCGTCGGCGCGCGGCGCATGGCGGCGCCGGTGGCGAGCTCGACGCTGACCACGGTGGCCGCGTTCCTGCCCCTGTTCATGATCTCCGGCATCATGGGGCAGATCATTTCGGCGATCCCCTTCGTGGTCGTCGCGGTGCTCGTGGCGAGCCTGGTCGAGTGCTTCCTGGTGCTGCCGTCGCACCTGCATCACGCACTGCGGGCCCCGGCGCGGGGAGGGCGGCTGGCGCGCCTGCGCGCGCGCCTCGACGACGGTTTCGCGCAGTTTCGCGAACGGCGCTTCCGGCCCTTTGCCGCGCGCGCGATGCGCAATCGCTACGCGACCGTGGCGATTGCCATCGCCGCGTTGATCGTTGCCGTCGGCGCGGTGGTCGGCGGGCGCGTCGGTTACCAGTTCTTCCCTTCGCCCGAGCCCGACCGCATCTATGCCAACCTCGAGATGGTCGCCGGCACCGCGCGCGAGGAGACGCGCGAGGCGCTGCTCGAAGTCGAGCGCGCGCTGTACCGCGCGGCCGGCGAGCTGGTCGAGGATCCGCGCGAGCTGGTGGTGATGTCGCTGGGCAAGGTCGGCACCACCGTCGGCGGGCGTCACGGTGCGGCGCTCAGCGCCAGCAGCGACACCCTGGCCGGACTGGTGGTCGAGCTCGAGTCCTCGGAGAACCGCGAGGTGCTGGCGCGCGAGGTCATCGCCGCCTGGCGCGAGGCGGTGATCACGCCGCCCGGGGTGGAGACACTGACGTTCGAGGGCGCGCGATCGGGGCCGCCGGGCGGTGACATGGACGTGCGCCTGCGGGGTGGCAGCATCACCGATCTCAAGGCCGCGGCGGGCGAGGTCGCGGCCCTGTTGTCACGCTATGCGGGGGTCAGCGACATCGACGACGACCTGCCGTACGGCAAGCCTGAGATCGTGCTTACCGTCAACGACCGCGGCCGTGCGCTGGGCTTCACCACCACCGACGTCGCGCGCCAGGTGCGTGACGCCATCGACGGCGCCGTGGCCAAGCGTTTCCCGCGCGACGACGAGGAAGTCTGGGTGCGGGTGCAGTTCGCGCGCGAGGCGGTCGGCAACGACGTGCTGGATTCGCTCTACCTGCGCGCGCCGGGTGGCGCCGAGGTGCCGCTGAAGGCGGTGGTCGACTTCGAGGACGCGCTCGGCTTCGCGCGCATCAAGCGTGAGGACGGCAAGCGCGAGGTCGCGGTCAATGCCGAGATCGACATGCGCGCGACACGGCCGGGTCAGATCAGGCAGGCCTTGCTCGGCGACGGGCTGACCGACATCGCGGCACGTTACGAGCTCGGCTACGAGTTCGCCGGCCGCGCCGAGGAGCAGCGCGAGACCAACGCCGACATGCTGCTCGGCAGCGTGCTCGGACTGGTCCTGATCTACGTCATCCTGGCCTGGGTCTTCTCCAGCTACACGCGGCCGCTGGTGGTGATGTCGGTGATCCCGATCGGCTTCGTCGGCGCGGTGCTCGGCCACTGGGTGTGGAGCTTCGATCTCACCATCCTCAGCATTTTCGCGATCCTGGGGCTGTCCGGGATCGTCATCAACGATTCCATCGTACTGGTGACCACGATCGACGAGCGCATGCGCAGCGAAACGCCGTTCGACGCGGTCCTGAACGGTTCCTGCGATCGCCTGCGCGCGGTCATCCTGACCTCGGCGACGACCATCGGCGGCCTCACGCCCCTGCTGTTCGAGACCAGCCTGCAGGCGCAGTTCCTGATCCCGATGGCGCTGACCCTGGTGTTCGGCCTGGCGGTGACGACCTTCGTCGTGCTGCTGCTGGTGCCGTCACTGATCCTGATCCAGGCCGACCTGGCGCGCCTGCTACTGAAAAGGGGACATGCCACATTTACAACTCCCTGATTTCGAGAAATCAGGGAGTTGTAAATGTGGCATGTCCCCTTTATCGGCCGGTGATCCCGGTCTCGTGCAGGCGGTCGATGTCCTGCTGCGAGCAGCCGGCCTCGCGCAGGACTTCGTCGGTGTGTGCACCGAGCTCGGGCGCGCCGCGCCGCACCTCGGACGGCGTATGCGAGAAGCGGGCCGGTGGGCGTGCCTGGCGCAGCTCGCCCGCCTGCGGGTGCGGGTAGACGGCAACGGTTTCGTTGGCCGCAACCTGCGGGTGCTCGATCATCGCGTTGCGGGTCAACACCGGCGCGCAGGGTACGCCCTCGGCTTCGAGTCGCTGCAGCCATTCGGCCGCCGGACGCTCGATCAGCACGCTCTGGATCAGCGCCAGCCGCTGGTCGATGTTCTTCTCGCGCAGCGCCGGGGTGGTGAAGCGGTCGTCGCTCAGCCACTCGGGCTTGTCCAGCGCGCGCGTCAGCGCCTGCCACTCGCGATCGGACATGACCGCGACGCTGATGTGGCCGTCGGCCGTCTCGTAGATGAGATCGATGAAGCTCGCGGCATGCTGCTGCGGCAGCTCGTCGCCGACGAAGGTCTGGCTGCCCATGTCCGAGTGCCACAGGAAGGCGACGATGGCGTCGAGCATGGCGAGGTGCACGTGCTGTCCTTCGCCGCAGCGCTCGCGCGCGAGCAGCGCCGCGGTCACGGCCTGCGCCGCGTTCAGCGCGGTGACCTTGTCCGGCACGATGGTGCGCACCAGGCGCGGGCGTTCGCGGTCGGAGCCGGCCTGCACCGTGGCGAGGCCCGAGAGGGCCTGGATCAGCGGGTCGTAGACCGGCTTCGGCGCGTACGGGCCCTCGAAGCCGAAGCCGGCAATCGAGACGTAGACGATGTCCGGCCGCGCCGCGCGCACCGCGTCCTCGCCGAGCCCCATGCGCTGCGCGACACCGGGCCGGAAATTCTGGATGAAGACGTCGGCGGTGGCGACGATGCGCAGCAGCGCCGCGATGCCGTCGGCCTGCTTGAGGTCGAGGGTGACGGAGCGCTTGTTGCGGTTGTTGTTGACGAAGTTGGCCGAGAAGCCACCACGGCGGTTGGCGCCGTGGCGTACGTAGTCGCCGCCGGTGGCCGGGTTCTCCACCTTGATCACGTCGGCACCCTGGTCGGCGAGGATCATCGTCGCGGTGGGGCCGGAGATCATCGAGGTCAGGTCGACGATGCGGTAGCCATGCAGCGGGCCGGGCATATCGTCACTCCGTGAGGGCGCTTTGAGGGCGAACCAGCATAGCGCGAAAGCGGACCGCGCCGCAGACCCGACCGGCGCTGCCGGCGTGTTACCGGGTCAGTCCTCGCCGGCCTGCGCGGCGTAGATAGAGGTGTAGCCGCCCGACCAGTCCGGCGGGATCAGGCAGGGCCGCGGGTCGTGGTGGGCCCAGCGCGCGGGGCGACCGCGGACCACGGTGTAGGTGTGCTCGGTCGGCTGCGGGTGCGGCGTGTACGGTTTCGCATCGGCCGAGGTAAAGCAGTTCAGCAGCAGCGGCCGCGGGGTCGCGCTGCGGCTGGCCGGCGAGCCGTGCACGGTGCGGCAGCTGTGAATGGTAATCGAGCCGGCCGGGCCGGTGAGGTACTCGACCTCGTCCAGCGGAAGACGCGCAGCATCGGCGTCCGAGAGGTGTCCGACCCAGCGGTCCTGGTCGTCGTACTGGTCGTAGAGTTCACCCGCATGGCTGCGCGGGATTACCGCCAGCGGTCCGTTGTCCATGCCGGTGTCCGCGAGGTAGGTGCCGATGGTCAGCACGTTGTAATTGGTGTGCGGAAAGAACTGCGCATCCTGGTGCCACTTCACGCGGTCGGATTCGTCCTGCCACTTGAAGTTGAGCTTGGTGTGGTGGAACACCACGTCCGGCCCGAGCAGGTCGGCGGCGACTTCGGCCAGCGGGCCGCGCGCGTAATCCCAGTAGGCGCCATCGCGCACGTCGGGCGTCTTCAGCCGGCGCACGCGCGGTGTCGCCGCGCTATGACCGGGTGCGAGGTCGAACACCGGGCCGGAGCGGGTTTCCTCGCGCGAGGCGGCGAGGAAGCCGGCGCTGACCTGCTGCAGCCGTTCGAGCCAGTCGCCGCCGGTGAACGCGGGCACGCAGAGGTAGCCGCGTTCGAAGTAGGACTCGCGTTGTGCCTGGCTCAGGACCCGTGCCGGCTCGGCCAGGATCTGTTCGGGCGTCATCGGCTCACTCCCCGTCGGCTGGCCCGCGCTCATGTTAGCCAGCGCCGGCGACGCCCGGCAAGGCACGGCGTACGGACCGCTCCCGCCATTGCGCTAGACTGGTCGGCGCAGGAACCGGGGGAGAACGCATGGACCTGTCATTCGGTCCGGGCTACGAGGCGCTGCGTGAACAGGTGCGCGCTTTCATCGCCGAGCATGGCGAGCAGGCGCCGCGTGCCGGCGAGTCGCGCAACGTCGACCTGCGCGACCCCGCGCTGCTCGCCTGGCAGCGGTTGCTGATTGCGCACGGCTATGCCGGCCGCACCATCCCGCGCGATTACGGTGGCTACGGTGCCGCGCCCGATCCGCTGGAATCGCGCATCATCGCCGAGGAGTTCGCGCGCGCGCAGGTTTCGCCCGGGATCGCGGGGCAGGGCATCATGATGCTGATCCCGACCCTGCTCGAGTTCGGCACCGAGGCGCAGCGGCGGCAGTTCATCGAGCCGACCCTGAAAGGCGAGCTGATCTGGTGCCAGGGCTACTCCGAGCCGAACGCCGGCAGCGATCTCGCCAGCCTGCGCACACATGCCGTGCTCGACGGCGACGAGTGGGTCATCAACGGCCAGAAGATCTGGACCAGCACCGCGCACCTCGCCGACTGGATGTTCTGCCTGGTGCGCACCGAGCCGGACGCGCCGAAGCATCGCGGCATCAGCTTCCTGCTGCTGCCGATGTCGACGCCGGGCATCGAGGTGCGTCCGCTGGTGACCATGACCGGTGACGCCAGCTTCAACGAGGTCTTCTTCAGCGACGTGCGCGTACCGGCCGGCAACATCGTCGCCGGGCGCGGCGACGGCTGGAAAGTCGCCAACGCGCTGCTCGGTCACGAGCGCGGCATGCTCGGCAATCCCAACGTGACGCTGATGCGGTTCAACGCACTGGTCGAGCTGCTGCGCGAGGAGACGGTCGACGGCCGCCGCCTGCTCGACGACCCGCTGCTGCGCGAACGCCTGATGCGCATCCAGAGCCGCATGCTGGCCCTGCGCTGTAACGATCTGCGCGTGCTGTCCGCGCGCGTGAACGGCAGCCCGGCGGGGCTCGCGGGGCTGGTGGTCAAGCTGCAGGGCACCCAGCTGAGGCACGAGCTCGAGCGGCTCGGCATCGATGCGCTGGGTGAGCTCGGCGCGCTCTACCGCGGCAGCCCGCTGCTGCGCGACGGCGGCCAGTGGCAGCAGCACTACATGTATTTCCTCGGCCTCATCATCGGTGGCGGTACCTCGCAGATCCAGAAGAACATCATCGCCGAACGCGGGCTCGGCATGCCGCGCGAGCCGCGCGCTGCCGGGAGCTGAACGCCGTGGATTTCGGACTCTCCCCTGACCAGACCCTGATGCAGGATTCCCTGCGGCGCGTGCTCGCCGATCACGCACCGCTGGAACGGGTACGCGCTTACGCCGCGGACTTCGCCGATACCGGCGAGGACGTGTGGCGGGCCCTGGCCGAGCTCGGCGTCACCGGGCTCGCCATCGACGAGGCGCACGGTGGCGCCGGGCTCGGTACGCTCGACTGCGCGCTGGTCGCCGAGAGCCTGGGCGCGCACGTTGCCCCGGCGCCCTTCGTCGGCGCCTGTGTGCTGGCGCCGCTGGCGCTCGCGCGTGGCGGCTCGCCGGCGCAGCGCGCGCACTGGCTGCCGCGCGTCGCCGCCGGCGAGGCGCGCTTCGGCATCGCCATCGCCGAGCACTGCGGGGCGCGCGAGGACGCGGCGGTCGAGGTCCGTGACGGGCGCCTGCACGGGCGCGCCCTGTTCGTGATCGACTTCGACGCCGACGCTTATCTCGTCGCCAGTGTCGACGGCGCGCTGCACCTGGTGGCGGCCGACGCGGCCGGTCTAGCGCGTGAGCGGCTGATCAGCATCGACCTCAGCCGGCGACTCGGTGCGCTGCGTTTCGACGGCGTCGCCGCCGAGCTGCTGCCGGACAGCGTCGACGGGCAGGTGTTACGCGCGCTGATCGATCACGGCCGCGTGATGCTCGCCGCCGACACGCTGGGCGCCGCGTCGCACATGCTCGACGCGGCCGTTGCCTATGCCGGTGAGCGCGAGCAGTTCGGCCGCGTGATCGGCTCCTTCCAGGCGGTCAAGCACCTGTGCGCGGAGATGGCCGCCGAGCTCGAGCCGTGCCGCGCGCTGGTGTGGTACGCAGCGCATGCGCTCGATGCGCTGCCGGACGAGGCGCGCGTGACCGCCTGCCACGCCAAGGCCGAGCTGGCCGAGGTCGGTACCTTCGTCGCGCGCACGGCGACCGAGGTGCACGGCGGCGTCGGCTTCACCGATCTGCTCGGCCTGCATTACTGGTTCAAGCACATCGGCCTCAACCGGCAGCTGCTCGGCAGTCCCGAGCGGGCCCGCCACGAGGCGGCGCTGGCGCAGGGCTTCGTCGACGCCTGAGCGATCTGTGGCGTGCCGTCGCGGGTCAGCGTGGCTGCGGTGCGAGCGCGCTGCGGATCGGTGACATCGGACCGTCGGGACGCGCCATGAAGGCGGCAGCCGGCCGCCCGGCGCGCAGCGCCTCGGCAATCGCGCGGGGATCGATCTCCACGCCGAGCGGGTTGGCGGCGTACTCGGCGCCGTGTATGTAGGCGTTGGCGGCGTCGGCCGAAGCGAAGCAATCGATCTGGAACTCCATCTGGTTGCCGTCGGGATCGGCGTAGTAGAAGGAGATCGTCATGCCGTGGTGGATGGCCCAGTACGGTTCGATGCCGAGCGCGCGCAGGCGCTCGTAATTCTCGACCAGGTCCGCGAGCGAGGCATAGGTATAGGCGACGTGCTCGACCGTGGCTTGGGTCGGGTGGCAAGGGCCCTCCGCAGCGGGCGCCAGCACGTCGAGATTGGCAAAGGCCATGCGGTGGTGCTCCTCGTCGTAGGTGAGGAAGGCGAGCGCCTCGTTGCGGTACTGCACGCGGGCCTCGAACACGGTCTGGTACCAGGCGAGCATGGACTCGAAGCGACGGGTGCGATAGACGACGTGGGCGAATCGTACGGGACGGGTCATGGCGGCAGCGTGCTCACTCGGTGTCGAAGTCGAGCTCGAGGCGGTCGCTTTGCGGTATCGCCTGGCAGGCGAGCACGAAGCCGGCCGCCAGCTCCGCGTCGTCGAGCGCGAACGGGTTCAGCATGTGCACGCGGCCCCGGGTCAGGCGCGCGCGGCAGCTCGCGCAGCTGCCGGCGACGCATTGATACGGGATCGCGATGCCGGCGGCCTGCGCGGCCTCGAGGATGGTGCCGCCGTCGCGCGCCATGACGAAGCTCGCGCGCTCGCCGTAGAGCACGGTGGTGACCTCGGCGGTCGCGCTCATGCCAGACCCGGGATGGCCTGCGCCAGGCGCCCGGCGCGGCGCACGTGTGCACGCATCAGCTTCTCCGCCCGCGCGCACTTGCCGGCGAGGATGGTGTCGATGATGGCGAGATGTTCGGCCGCCGAGATTTCACGCTGCTCGCGGTCGAGCAGCTGCAGGAACTGCAGACGGTAGCCGGGGATCTGCAGCGGCGCCAGCTGCTGCGCGAGGCGCGCGTTGCCGCTCAAGGCGACGATGGTGTCGTGCAGCGGCACGTTGTTCTCCATGTGCGTGAGCGCGTTGCCGAGCACCTCCGGGTCGCGCCAGGTGCGCCGCGCCTCGTTCAGCGTGCGCCGCGCGGCCGCGTCGATGCGTGCCGCGGCGAGTCCGGCGGCGAAGCCCTCCAGGCAGGCACGCAGGTCGAACAGCTCCATCATCGCCGCGCGGCTCAGCCGGCGCACCCGCGCGCCGCGCTGGTGGGCGATCTCGACCAGGCCTTCGGCCTCGAGCTTGAGGAAAGCCTCGCGCAGCGAGCTGCGGCCGACCGGCACCTGCGCCTTGAGCTCACTTTCGATCAGGCGCTGCCCGGGCGCCAGGTAGCCGTCGAGGATGAGGCGGCGGATGGCGTCCGCGGCGAACTGCGCGGCGCGCCCGGGCTGGCTGGTGACGACACTCATGCTGCCGCACCGCCGGTCACGGGAGTAATTGACATTGTGATATAAATGTCTGACATTTTCGTCAGTCTAGCGCAGCGCCAGCCACGATCAAGCGCCGCGTGGGGGGAGGTCATGACGGGGAAGGAATTCGTCGATCCGGACATACTCGGGCGCGTGCGCGTCGCTCGCGACTACGTTGCCGCCAAGTACGGCTTTCGCAACCACTGGTACCCGGCCTGCTTCAGCACGGAGATCGCCGAGAGCGCGGTGGTGCCGGTGACCCTGCTCGGGGAGAACATCGTCCTGCGCCGCATCGATGGTGTCGTCCACGCACTCAAGGATCGCTGCGTCCACCGTGGTGTGCCGCTTTCGCGCAAGGTCGAGTGCTACACCAGGGACACCATCACCTGCTGGTATCACGGCTTTACCTACCGCTTCAGCGACGGCGTGCTGTGTGACATCGCCGGCACGCAGTCGAGCGCCGTGATCGGCAAGCGCCGCCTCCGGACCTACGCGGTCAGCGAGGCCAAGGGCCTGGTATTCGTGTTCGTCGGCGACCCCGATTACGAGCCGCCGCCGCTGGCCCACGACGTGCCGCCGGGCTTCCTCGACGACGACCTGGTGGTGCGCGGCAAGCGCCGCACGGTCGCGGCCAACTGGCGCATCGGCGCGGAGAACGGCTTCGATTCCACCCACATCTTCATTCACAAGGACTCGGTGCTGATCGAGGAGGCCGACCTGGCGCTGCCGCTCGGCCTGCAGCCGCAGGGCCGCCATGCCTTCGTCACCCAGGTTGCGGAAGACGGCCCCAAGGGTGTGTTCGACAACTTCTCACCGGAACACGTGATCCCGGTATTCGAAGGCCGCATCGAGGGCGAGACCGTGCTCACCGGGGCCATGCACGGCAGCAACCGCGTGCCGCAGGACATCTCGCTGTGGCTGCCGGGCGTGCTGCGGGTGCGGCCGTGGCCGGTGCCCGAGCTGACCCAGTTCGAGTGGTACGTGCCGATCGACGGCAGCCGGCACGTGTACCTGCAGACCCTCGGCAGGCACTGCGCCTCCGCGGCCGAGGCGGCCGCGTTCGACAGCGAGTTCGAACAGCGCTGGCGGCCCAAGGCGCTGGACGGCTTCAACGACGACGACGTGTGGGCGCGCGAGGCGACCGAACCGTTCTATGCCGACGACAGCGGCTGGCTGCGGGAGCAGCTGTTCGAGCCGGACGGCAACATCATCGAATGGCGCAAGCTGGCGGCGCGCCATGCGCGCGGCATCCAGCGGCCCGAGCATATCGATCCGCCGCGCCCGCAAACGGAGTCCGTCGCATGAACATTCCCGGCGCAGACAGCAACTTTCTCGAGGCCGACGGCGTGCGCACGCACTACCTCGAGGCCGGTGCGGCCGACGCGCCGCTGCTGATCCTGATCCACGGCGGTGGGGCGGGTGCCGATGCCACCGGCAACTGGCGCGCAACCCTGCCGGTGCTGGCCCGCGAGTTCCGCATCGTGGCGCTGGACATGCCGGGCTTCGGCCGCAGCGACAAGCCCGACCCGGCCGGGTTCGATTACTCGCAGCCCGCGCGCAACCGTCATCTCGCGGCGTTCATCGACGCGCTGGATGCCGGCCCGGCACACCTGGTCGGCAATTCCATGGGCGGTGCGACCGCGCTCGGCGTCGCCGTCGAGCGGCCGGAGCTGGTCTCGCGCCTGGTGCTGATGGGCAGCGCCGGCCTGAATGCCGCGTTGTCACCCGCGCTGATGCCGATCGTGGAATACGACTTCACGGTGGCGGGCATGCGGCGCCTGATCGCGGCGCTGACCGCCGACGGCTTCGTCATCGACGATGCGCTGGTGGAGTACCGTCATACGCTCTCGATCGAGCCCGCGACGCGCGCGGCCTACGGCGCCATCATGGGCTGGATCCGCGAGCAGGGCGGGCTGTACTACGCGGATGACTACATCCGCCGCGTCGCCGCGCCGACCCTGGTCGTCAACGGCAAGCTCGACCTGGTCGTACCGCTGGCCAATGCCTGGCGCTTCCTGGAACTGATCGAGCAGGCCTGGGGCTATCTCATCCCGCACTGCGGACACTGGGCGATGGTCGAGGCGGCGGACGATTTCGCCGCGATCACCCGGCGCTTCCTGCGCGGCTGACCCGCGCCCGGCGCGGGCCGAGGGCCGGCCCTGCCGGTGGGGCGTTTTTGACGATATGATGAAATCGAAAACGCGAACTGCCGTGCGGGGGAGGCCGCCGTGCCGGATGCCGATCTCAAGCCACTGAGCGAGCTGCGCACGCGCCTGCGCTTCCAGCCTGATTCCGGCCAGATCTGGCTCGACCGGCAGCGCATGATCATGATCCACGCCGAGGCCATGGGCGAGCTGCGGCGCGAGCTGATCGACACCCTGGGCCGCGAGCGTGCGCGTGGCGTGCTGACCCGCATGGGCCACGCGTCCGGGATCCGCGACGCGGTCTTCGCGCGCCGCCTGTTTCCTACCGCCAGCGACTCCGAGGTCTTCGTGGTCGGGCCGCAGCTGCACAACCTCGAAGGCATCGTCAACGTGCGCCCGGTGCGTTTCGAGATGAACGTGGCGCGCGGCATTTGCGACGGCGAGTTCATCTGGGAGAACTCCTTCGAAGCCGAGGTGCATCGCCAGCTCTACGGCGTCGATACCGAAGCCGCGTGCTGGATGCAGATCGGCTACGCCAGCGGCTACACCTCCGAGCTCTTCGGCGCCCAGGTGCTGTTCCGCGAGGTGGAGTGCACGGCCCGCGGCGATCGCCACTGCCGCATCGTCGGTAAGCCTGCCGGCGAATGGCCCGACGCGGAGCGCGATCTCAAGTATTTTCGCCCCGAAAGCCTCGCCGACCGCCTGCTGGAGCTGCAGACCCAGGTCGAGCAGCTGCGCCACTCGGTGCGCGAGAACGCCGGCGCCGAGGATCTGATCGGCGAGAGTGTCAGCTTCCAGGCCGCCTACGACATGCTGGCCAAGGTCGCCGCCAGCCAGGTCACCGTCATGCTGCTCGGCGAGACCGGCGTCGGCAAGGAGATGTTCGCGCACAAGCTGCACGATCTCAGCACCCGCGCCAACGGCCCCTTCGTCGCGGTCAACTGCGCGGCGATCCCCGAAGAGCTGATCGAGTCGGAGCTGTTCGGGGTGGAGAAGGGCGCCTTCACCGGGGCCAGTCGCTCGCGCCCCGGCCGCTTCGAGCGCGCCCATGGCGGGACGCTCTTCCTGGACGAGGTTGGTGAGCTCTCACCAACCGCGCAGGCCAAGCTTTTGCGGGTGTTGCAGGAGGGGGAGATCGAGCGCATCGGCGACACCGCAACCCGCCGGGTGGACGTCCGCGTGATCGTGGCGACCAACCTGGATCTCGAGCAGGCGGTCGCGGCCGGCGACTTTCGCGCCGATCTCTACTACCGGCTGAACCCCTACCCGGTGACCATTCCGCCGTTGCGCGAGCGTCTCGCCGACATCCCGCTGCTCGTTGATCATTTCGTAAAACGCTACGGCGTACAGCACGGCAAGCGCTTCCCCGGCGTCACCGACGCGGCCATGGCCGCGCTCACGGCCTATTCCTGGCCGGGCAACATCCGCGAGCTGAAGAACCTCGTCGAGCGCGGCGTGATCCTGACCGCGAGCGGCGAGCCGATCGATACGGCCAGCCTGATCCCCGCGCCGCGCGCGGGCCCGGCCGAGCCCGCCAGCAGTGGCGAGGCGCGCCTCGACAACCTGCTCGAATACGCCGTCCAGCAAGGCCTGACGCTGGACGCGATCGAGCGCGGCCTGCTCGAACGGGCGGTCGAACGCGCCGGCGGCAACCTCTCCGCCGCGGCCCGCCTGCTCGGCCTCAGCCGGCCTAAGCTCGCTTACCGCCTGAAGAAGCACGGCGCCGACCCAGGCCGTGGCGAACCGCATTTGACCATTTGATCAAAAAGCGCGCGGAAAGGCTTACGATTTGCGCACATTGGTGCGCCGCAATAAGCCAAGCCCCTGAAATGATTGCGTTTTTGCACAACGACTTAAGCGTTCTGGCACGGTAACTGCGTTATACAGGGCGCATCCAACGGACAGGCAGTCAGGATGGGGGAGGTCACACGGTTCATCGCACGCAGTGGCGCCGGCGCGGACGCCGAGCGGCTGGTGCGTGTCACCAACGAGAATCACCACGGCTTCGTCGAGTTCCAGTTCTCGATCGGCGATCCCGGCCTGTTTCTCGAGATGACCCTGCCGCCCGCCGCCTTCAACGACTTCTGCCGTGAGCATCGCGTGCGTTTCCTCAGCGAGGAGGAAGCCCGCGCGGTAGACGCAAGCGAACGCAAATGGCGTTACGGCGCCGAGGACGAGGATTAGGCATGTCAATCGATCTGAAGACGGCCAGCGTCGAGCCGGTGCGCCGCACCTTCGACCACATCGAGGCGAAGCTGGGGCCGAACAAGAACCCGAACCGTTACCAGGAAGCGGTATGGGGTCTGCAGCCCAAGCTCAACTTCCATTACCGTCCGACCTGGGATCCCGAGCACGAGCTCTACGACCCGCGGCGCACCGCGGTCGTGATGGACGACTTCGACGATCTCGTCGACCCGCGCCAGTATTACTACGGCACCTGGACCATCCAGCGCGGCAAGCAGCAGGACTCGCAGGAGAAGAACTTCGATTTCGTCGAGAAGCGCGGTCTGCTCGACAACATCGACGAAGCGTGGAAGACGCGCGTCCGCGAGCTCGTCATCCCGGTACGCCACGTCGCCTGGGCGGCCAATACCAACAACAGCTACATCGCGGCGTATGGCTTCGGTGGCCCGGTAACTTCGGCCTGCGCCATGCACATGATGGATCACCTCGGCGTCGCGCAGTACATCTCGCGCATCGGCCTGCTGTTGTCAGGCAACGAGCCGGCAACCCTGGATGCCGCCAAGCAGGCATGGATGGACGACGCCATGTGGCAGCCGATGCGGGCGCTGGTCGAGCAGACGATGGTGACGAAAGACTGGTTCGAGCTGTTCGTGGTGCAGAACTTCCTGCTCGACGGCACCGTGCACCCGCTCATCTTCGACCGCTTCGACCGCGAACTGATCGCCCACGGCGGGGCGGTGTTCTCCATGCTCTCGGAGTTCATGGTCGACTGGTACGCCGAATCGACGCGCTGGGTCGACGCCGTGATCAAGCGCGCCGCCGCCGAGTCGGACGCGAACAAGACGCTGATCGAAGGCTGGATCGCGAACTGGGCGCCGCGCGTGCAGGGCGCCGTCGGTCCGCTCGCCGAGTACGCTTTCCGCGACCAGGGCGCGGAAGTCGTCGACGGCGTGGTCGACGAGCTGATGGCGCGCGCGGCCAAGGCCGGCCTCACGGTCTAGGAGCAGCACCATGGCCGACAAGGTTTTCATCGCCCTGCAGAACAACGCCGACGCCCAGCCGATCATCGAGGCCATCGTCGAGGACAACCCGGCCGCCGAGGTCAACGAGACCCCCGGCATGGTCAAGATCGACTGCCCCGGACGCCTGGTGGTCAGGCGCGAATCGGTCGAGGAGAAGATCGGGCGCGATTTCGACCTGCAGGAAATCCACATCAACCTGATCTCGCTCGGTGGCAACATCGACGAGGACGACGACGAATTCACCCTGTCCTGGGGCGCGTGAAGCGAAACCGGGAGACAGACCGAACAGAGGCACGCACACATGGCAAAGACTAAGCGACTCAACCTCAGGGAGCGG
Organism: Gammaproteobacteria bacterium; assembly: GCA_041984235.1. Taxonomy (GTDB): domain Bacteria; phylum Pseudomonadota; class Gammaproteobacteria; genus JBHIYN01. The sequence goes on along the minus strand of JBHIYN010000002.1, from coordinate 2,131 downwards.
TACGGACTGCTCACCCGCGGGCTCGACTGGGAGACCAGCTACCAGCCCATGGACGAGGTGTTCCCCTATGACACCTACGAAGGCATCAAGATCGTCGACTGGGACAAGTGGGAGGACCCGTTCCGCCTGACCATGGACGCCTACTGGAAATACCAGTCGGAAAAAGAGCGCAAGCTCTACGCCATCCTCGACGCCTTCCAGCAGAACAACGGCCAGCTCAACATTTCCGACGCGCGCTACATGAGCGCGGTCAAGATCTGGCTGCAGGGCATCACGCCGCTGGAGTACGCGGCGCACCGCGGGTTCGCGCATGCCGCGCGCTCCTTCCGCGGCGCCGGCGCGCGCGTGGCCTGCCAGATGCAGTCGATCGACGAGCTGCGTCACGCCCAGACCCAGCTCCACGCCTTCTGCCACTACAACAAGTTCTTCTCCGGCATGCACAACTTCGCACACATGCGTGACCGTGCCTGGTATCTCTCCATCCCGAAGAGCTTCTTCGAAGACGCGATGTCGGCCGGACCGTTCGAGTTCGTGACCTCGATCTCCTTCGCCTTCGAGTACGTGCTGACCAACCTGCTGTTCATGCCGTTCGTCTCCGGCGCCGCCTACAACGGTGACATGGCGACGACGACGTTCGGCTTCTCCGCGCAGTCCGACGAGTCGCGCCACATGACGCTCGGCCTCGAGGTGGTCAAGTTCATGCTCGAGCAGCACGAGGACAACGTGCCCATCGTGCAGGCGTGGCTGGACAAGTGGTTCTGGCGCGGCTACCGCCTGCTCGGCCTGGTCGGCACGATGATGGACTACATGCTGCCGAAGAAGGTCATGAGCTGGAAGGAGGCGTGGGAGATCTACTGGGAAGAGAACGGCGTCGCGCTGTTCCACGACCTGGGCCGCTATGGCATCCGCCTGCCCAAGTACCACGAGGTCGCGGCCAAGGAGAAGCATCGCCTGACCCACGAGATGTGGACCACCCTGTACCAGTTCGGCAATGCGCTCGGCCTGCATACCTGGATCCCGAACGACGAGGAGCTCGACTGGTTCAGCGAGAAGTACGGCGAGACCTTCGACAGGCAGTACAAGCCGCGCCTGCTGCACCTGCGCGAGCTGGAGGAGCGCGGCGAACGCTACTTCAACAACCGCCTGCCCATGGTCTGCCAGGTGTGCCAGATCCCGGTCTTCTACACTGAGCCCGACGACTCGCAGACGCAGAGCGTGCGCATCGTCGAGTCGCACGGCACCAGGCATCATTGCTGCTCCGACGGCTGCGCCGACATCTTCAACCGCGAGCCCGAGAAGTACGTGCAGGCACTGATCCCGCCGCAGCAGGTTTACCGCGGCGAGGCGGGCGGCGCGACCAACATCTTCGAGTACGCGGAATGGCTGCATCTCGACAAGAGCGACACCGGTGAATACAACGGCTCGCTCGATCAGCAGCACTGGGACGACTGGCAGCACAAGCACAAGTCCGCCAGCTCCGACGAAGCAGCCTGAACGGGAGCACGACCATGACAGTCAGCCATCTCGGCCCGAGCTACGATTTTCCTTCCGCCAACCGCGCGGAGTGCTACGGCGGCGACATCAACTTCTACATCCAGTGGCAGAGCCACCTGATGTTCGCCTGCCCTTCGGCCTACCGTGCTCCGGTGAACATGAAGCTGCGCGACTTCCTGGAGAACCTGTTCCGCCCCGACTACGCGCAGCACCCCGACACCGCCCGGCTCGACTTCGATGCCTGTGAGTGGCAGCTCGACCAGCAACCCTGGCAGCCGGACCTCGACAAGTCGCTGAGCGAGAACGGCATCGGGCACATGAGCTACGTGCAGTTCCGTTCCCCCGGCCTCGACGGCCTCCACGGCGTCGGAAACTAACGGGACTGTCCCCTTTTTCGAGGCATCGCGATTCATGTCCGCACGGCGCAAGCAAAACGAAGCGCGGAATGAAGTCTGCAACGGACTGGTGGAAAAAGGGGACTGTCCCTTTGCAGCTTCTACGGACACGGGGACAGTCCCCTTTTTCGGGATGGCGCGGCGGGTGCGTGTGAGCACGCGAGCGAAAAAGGGGACAGTCCCCATCGCGTCAGGGACTGTCCCTTTGCAGCCTGTGCGGATACGGGGACAGTCCCCTTTTT
>JBHIYN010000019.1:0-99943 GCA_041984235.1 Gammaproteobacteria bacterium | reverse complement strand
CCTTGCGGCCGGCCTTCCTCGCTACGCTCCAGAGCGCGCCGGGCCATGGTTGAGCGCGCTTTTCGCTCCCTCCGGCACGTTCTGGAGCTACTGCGGAGGCCGTCCGCGGCGTTGCGGAAATCGCTGCGCTGCTCACGTACTGATGTACGCTGCGCTGCTCGCGAGTTCCCGCGCCTTGCGGCCGGCCTTCCTCGCTACGCTCCAGAACGCGCCGGGGCGTGGTTTGACGCTTTCGTCGTGCCCTCTGTGACGTGCCGGTGCTACGGAGACTACTGCGTCTCGCGGATTCCCGCGCCTTGCGGCCGCCTCAGCGGCGGGCGCTGCTGCTCTGGGTCTCGAGCTCGTCCCAGCGTTCCATGGCGCTGTCGAGCTCGGCGCGTTTGGCCTCCAGGGTTTCGAGGACCGGCTGCACCTGCTCGAAAGGCTGCTCGTAGAAGCCGGCTTCGGTGGTGCGGCGTTCGAGCTCGGCGATCTCGCCTTCGAGTGATTCGATGCGTTCAGGCAGGGCGTCGAGCTCGCGCTGCAGCTTGTAGCTGAGCTTGGCGGGCGCCGCGGGTGCTGTGCCGCCTGCGGCGTTCGCAGGCGCGCTCTTCCGGTCCTTCGCTGTGGGCACGTCGCTGCGCGCGAGCTGGTGGCCCTGGCGCAGCCAGTCGGAGTATCCGCCGGGGTAGCTGCGCACCACGCCCGAAGACTCGAAGACCAGTGTGCTGGTGACGACGTTGTCGAGGAAGGCGCGGTCGTGGCTGACCACGATGAGGGTGCCCTGGTACTCGGCGAGCTGCGCTTCGAGTACTTCGAGCGTCTCGACGTCGAGGTCGTTGGTCGGCTCGTCCAGCACCAGCAGGTTGCAGGGACGGGTGAACAACCGCGCCAGGATGACGCGGTTGCACTCGCCGCCGGAGAGAAAACCGACCGGCGTCATGGCGCGCTTGGGCGAGAAGAGGAATCCGCGCAGGTAGCCGACGACGTGACGCTCGCGGCCGTTGATGGTGATGTAATCGCGGCCGTCGCCGACGATCTCGGCAACCGTCTTCTCCGGGTCGAGCTTGCGGCGCGTCTGGTCGAAGTAACCGATGTCGAGATTCTCGCCCAGCTTCAGCGTGCCGCCCTGCGGTTCGAGCTCGCCGAGCAGGAGCTTCAGGAGGGTGCTCTTGCCGACGCCATTGTTGCCGATGAGGCCGATGCGGTCGCCACGCATGATCTTGAGCGACAGGTCGTCGATCACCACGTGATCGCCGTAAGCGTAGCGCAGATTACGCGCCTGGATCACCCGCCGCGACGACATCTCGCCTTCCTGCACCACGATGCGCGCGCTCTGGTCGGGCTTGATGCGTGCCGCGTGCTCCTTGCGCATTTGTTCGAGCGCACGAACGCGCCCCTCGTTGCGCGTTCGTCGGGCCTTGATGCCCTGGCGGATCCAGGTCTCCTCTTCGGCCAGCTTCTTGTCGAACAGGGCGTTGTGGCGCGCTTCCTCTTCCAGCGCTTTTTCCTTCAGGTCCTGGTAGCGGCGGTAGTCACCCGGCCAGCTCCTGAGCTGGCCGCGGTCGATATCGACGATGCGCGTCGCCAGTGCCTGCAGGAAGGCGCGATCGTGGGTGATGAACAGCACGCTGCCGGTGAACGAGCGCACGCGGTTCTCCAGCCACTCGATGGCGTCCAGGTCGAGGTGGTTGGTGGGCTCGTCGAGGAGCAGGATGTCCGGTCCTCCGACCAGTGCCCGCGCCAGGCTGACGCGGCGCTGCCAGCCACCCGAGAGCTCGCCCAGGTGCCGCTCGACCGGCAGCTCCAGCGCGCTGGCGACGGTCGCCACCCGCGTCTCCAGGTCCCAGCCCCCGTGCGCTTCGATACGACGCTGCAATGACTCCACCTCGCGCAGCTCTTCGGCACCCGGGGCACTGGCGGTGAGCGCATGGTAGCGGTCGATGAGCTGCTGCTGGCCAGCGAGGCCGCCGGCGACGTATTCGCGTACAGACAAGGCGAGATCGCCCGGCAGGGTTTGCTCGAGCTGTGCAACGTGGACGTCGGCGCGCCGCCGGACCTCACCGCTGTCCGGTTCGACCTCGCCGGTGATGAGCCGAAACAGGGTCGACTTGCCAGCCCCGTTGCGCCCGATGAGGCAAACTCGTTCGCCCGCCTCGAGGTGGAACGAGGCATTGCGGAAGATGACCTGCTCGCCGAACTCGAGGCAGACCTCGTCGAGGCTCAGCAGCGACACGGGTGGCGGTGCCGCTGCGCACCGGGCACGCTTGGGGCGGGCGTCGGCACCGGCGCGCTCAGTCGACCTTCTCGCCGCCGAAGAACACCTTGCGCCAGCGCCGGACCTCGATGTCCTCGAACAGACCGGCCTTGAAGTACGGATCCTCGGCAACCAGGCGTTCGGCTTCGGCGCGATCCTCGGTGTCGAGCACGATCATGCCGCCGCCATCCGGGTTGCCCTCGTCGTCGAGGAAACCGCCGGCGGCAAGAATGCGCGGCGTGTACTGCTCCAGCCACGCGAGGTGGGCGGCGCGGGTCTCGGCGCGCAGCGCGGCGCTGTCGCGCTTGTCGCGGGTGCGTATGACGTAGGGCATGACGACGGTTCCTTGCGGATCAGGTGCGGGGAGGTCCGCTCACCGCGCGCCGGCTTCGAGCACGCGGGCGCCGGTAATCACGACCGGCTCCAGAGGCACGTCGCGCATGCCGCCGACGACACCGGTCGGGCTCGCGGCGATGGCGTCGACCACGTCCATACCTTCCACCACGCGGCCGAACACGGCGTAGCCCCAGCCGCGCGGACTCGGCTCACTGTGGTCGAGGAAGGCGTTGTCGACCAGGTTGACGAAAAACTGGGAGTTCGCGCTGTGCGGGTCGCCCGTCCGCGCCATCGACAGTGTGCCGCGCAGGTTAAGCAGGCCGTTGTCGGCTTCGTTTTCAATCGGGTCGCGTGTGGCTCGGCGCTGCAGGTCCGTGGTCATGCCGCCGCCCTGGATGACGAAGCCGGGAATGACGCGGTGGAATATCGTTCCGGCGTAGAACCCGTCGCGCACGTAGTCGAGGAAATTGGCAGACGAGAGCGGGGCGTCGGCCGGAAACAGCTCGATGACGAAGGCACCTTGCGTGGTCTCCATCAGCACGCGTGGCGGCGCGTCGGCGGTCTCAGCCGCGGTTACGCTTGCCACGGCGCTGCAGACCAGGGCGACGAACGCGAATACTCGTAACATGAAGCGTTTCCTCTTTGGGGCTCTTGGGTGCGCGCATTATCGGCGCTGCGAACTGCAATGAGAACCCGCCGTCGGCGGGCCCGCGCCTAGGTACTGTCGCGCGTGAAGACGTATTCGCGTTCCGAGGACAGGGCCTCGTTGAACGCGTAGCCGTCGGCATCGAAGCCGAGCAGGTCGGCCGGCTTGCGCGCACGCGCGGTGATCATGTGGCGTGCCATCATGCCGCGCGCACGCTTGGCGAAGAAGCTGAGTACGCGGTAAGCGTCGCCGCGCCGTTCCTTGAACACCGGGGTTACGACGTCGAGCTCCAGCGCGGTGCTGTCGACGGCATTGAAGTACTCGTTGGACGCGAGGTTGATCAGCCAGCGGGTACGTGAGCCCGCCGCCTGTTCGTTCAGCGCCCGGGCGATGCGTTCACCCCAGTAATGGTAGAGATCCTTGCCACGCGGGTTGGCGAGGGCGGTACCCATCTCGAGCCGATACGGCTGAATGCGGTCCAGCGGTCGCAGCAGTCCGTACAGTCCGGACAGGATGCGCAGGTGCTTCTGCGCGAAGGCGACGTCTGCAGCGCTCAGGCTGCCGGCGTCGAGGCCGGCGTAGACATCGCCCATGAAGGCGAACAGCGCCTGGCGTGAGTGCTCCGCGTCCGGCCGTTTCGCCCAGTGCCGGAAGCGCTCGTGGTTGAGGGTCGCAAGATTCTCGCTGATCCCCATCAGCTTGCGCAGCTGCGCGGGCTTCTTCTCGCGCATGATCGCAGCGAGCCGGTTGGCGTCGGCGCCGAATTCCGGCTCGCTGTGCTTGCGGGTACGGATCGGGGTGTCGAAATCGAGGGTCTTGGCGGGCGAAATGACGGCCAGCATGGGCGGGCTCCGGCTTGCGAGTGGGCGTATTCTCTGGTTTTGCCGGTTCGATGTGAAGGGCGGGTCAGTCGGTCTCGAGCTTGTATCCGATGCCGTAGACGGCATGGATCAGCGGCCGCTCGGGTGCGGCCGCGGCCAGCTTGCGGCGCAGGTTCTTCACATGACTGTCGACGGTGCGATCGGATACGTCGCGAAAGTCGTCGTAGATCAGGTCGAGCAGCTCGTCGCGCCGGTACACGCGCCCGGGGTGACGGGCGAGTGTGTGCATGAGCCTGAATTCGACCGGCGTGAGGTCGACGCGCTGGCCGTCGATGGTGACGCGCATGCGCTGCTCGTCGATCTGGATGGCAGCCCGTTCGGCCGGCGCCGGCGCGGATTCGCTGCGCCGCAGGACCGCCTTGATACGCGCAACGACCTCGCGTGCACTGAACGGCTTGCACACGTAATCGTCGGCCCCGAGCTCGAGGCCGAGCAGCCGGTCGATCTCCTCGCTGCGCGCGGTCAGCATGATGATGGGCAGGTCGGAGCTGCGGCGGATGTCGCGGCACAAATCCATGCCGTCCCGGCCCGGCAGCATGACGTCCAGCAGCAGGAGATCGGGCCTGGCCGCGGACACGGCCGCGATGACCTCGTTGCCGTCCGCAACCACCGTCGTGCGCATGCCGGCCGCCTGCAGGTAGTCGGCGAGCAGGCGGGCTATCTTGACCTCGTCCTCGGCGATCAGGATATGCGCGCTCATGACTGGTCCAGCCGCGGCAGGCGGACGACGATCGCGAAGTGGCCGGCATCGCGACGTTCCGCGCCGATGTTGCCGCCGTGCGCCTCGGCGATGCGACGCGCGATGGCGAGACCCAGGCCGGCGCCGCCGTGCTCGCGGCTGCGTGAGGCCTCGCCGCGTACCAGGGGGTCGAACAGGCCGTCGAGATCGGCCTGCGCCGGCCCGGGTCCGGAGTCCTCGACGCAAAGCTCGGCGAGCTTGTCGCGCACTCCCACCGTGACGCGGATCGTGCCGGGAGCGGCGACGTAACGGACACAGTTTTCGAGCAGGTTCTCGACCAGCTGCGCGAGTCGCCGTTCGTCGACGTTGGCGAGCACGCGCGAATCGAGATCGTAGTCGTAGCGCAGGCCGGCCTGCTCGATGCGATGGGCGAAGCGGCTGAGGCAGGCACAGACGATCGATGCGAGGGATGTCGGCGCGAACGCGTAATCATGTGAGCCGAGGTCGGCGCGTGCGAGCAGGTAGAGATCCTCGATCAGATCTTCGAGGCGCGCGGTTTCCTGGTCCAGCGATTCGACCAGCGCGCCGTCGAGTGGCCGGATCCCGTCGCGCACCGCCTCGAGCTCGCCGCGCAGGATGGTGAGCGGTGTGCGCAGCTCGTGGGAAACGTCGGCGAACCAGCGCTGGCGCGCCGACTCGTTGCGTTCCAGGGTGCGCGCGAGCACGTTGAAGTCGGCGCCCAGGCGACCGAGCTCGTCGCTGCCCGGCACCGTGACGCGCGCGCCGAAGTCGCCCGCTGCCAGGCTCCGGGCGCCGTCGCCGATGGCGCGTATGGGGGCGGCCAGGCGTCGTGCCAGCCCGTAGGCGACAGCGATGGACAGCAGGCAGGCGATGGCAGCGCCGGCCGAGAGGATGGTGAGCTGGCGCCGTGCGAAGCGCATTTCACGGGGCGCGGCGGGCCGCCGTAACGGCAACGAGCCAATCCAGCCGATGGTACGTTGCTCGAGGATGACGGGGGTCAGCTCCATGTCCTCCGGGGGCGCCGCGTTGCCGGCGACCAGCCTGCGCTCGGCGTCGAACAGGGCAAGGCCGCCGCGGTGGCGTCCGGCATGGGGCGGGCGCGGAGGGGGCGAAGCGCCATCGTCGCGCGCGCTTTCGGTGCTGGCCGCGGCGGCGCGCAGGGTCCGCCGCCAGGCGCGCGGACTGTGCTGCAGGGCCTGCCAGCCGCCGTGCGTGGCGTAGTGCCCGGCAAGCTGGCCGGCGAGCGCGCTGGTGCGCTGCGCGCGCTCCTCGTTGAGGAATCGCACGAAGCTGTGCTGCAGGTACCACTGTGCGCCGATTGCGAGCAGTACGATACTCGCCAGGCTGACGGCGACGATGGCCAGGAACAGCTTGTGAAAGAGGCGGATCTGCATGGCGTTGAAGGGGGCGCCCGGACGTCACGAGCGGGGATGGTGCGCCAGCCTGCCGCGCCGAAGCAAGTAAACTGCACGTTCTGCCGCGGCCCTGCACTTTTTCTCCACGATTGCGGCCGGGCGCGCCGTGCACGTGCCGATGGCTACACGTCCTCCATATTCGCTGCGTGTTTTGCGGCGATGCTGCGCCCCATAATCGAACCCGCAGGTTCGGTTGCCTACCCGATGACAGGAGACGACTGATGAACACGATCCCATTCCGCACCGTGGTGTGCCGAGCCGCCGCCGCTGCCGCGCTGGTCGCGCTGCTCGGTGCCCCGTCACTGGCATGGTCCGGTGACGACGCGAAGGGTGGCCACCACGGCGGCCACCAGGGTGGTCATCCCGGTGGCCATCACGGTGGCAAGGGGCCGGGCATGTTCCGCATGGAGCGCATGATGGAGGAGCTCGACCTGAGCGAGACGCAGCGCGCCGAAGTCGAACGAATCCACGAGCAGGGGCGCAGTGCCATGAAGGCGCACGGAAAGAGTTTCCGTGCCGGGCGCCGGGCCATGCGCGAGCTGATCGAGGCCGACAGCTTCGACGAAGCCGCGGTGCGTGCGCTGGCCGAGAGCCAGAGCGCCGCGCGGGTCGAGATGGCGGTGCAGCACGCGCGTGACCGCCATGCCATCTGGAAGCTGCTGACCCCGGCACAGCGTGAGCAGATGGCGCAGAAAATGGCGAAGCACCACAAGCATCACGAGGGCGAAGACTAGTCCGGCGCGGGCGGGGCGCGGTGGCGCGCACCGCCCCCTCCGCGGTCATGCCAACGTCGATGACGCGGCGCGGACGTAGCGATAACCGTACTGCCGCAGGGCCGCGAGCAGGGCGGCCGCGGCAGCCTCCAGCTGCGGGGCGTCGAGCGCGGCGTGACCCTGCACGATGAACAGCACGTTGCGCGTTCCATCGGCCAGCGCGGTGTGCGCGGCCTGGCGCACGTCCATGCGCCCGATGACGCATTCGGTGGCATCGAGGTAAGCGTACTCGCCCGCCCGCAGGGCGACCTCGCCGCGGCTTCCGAGCGCGGTGAAGGGCTCGCCGCCACGCACCGTCACCAGCCGCACCGGTGGCGTAAGACGCTCGAGATCGTGCGCGCCGAACGACACTCGGGTCTGCATCGAGACCAGTGAGTAGAGGTCGACCAGGGCATTGATCCGCGGCAGGCCGCCGCGCGCGTGGAGCCGGTGAAAGAGGCTTTCCGGAGAGGCCCGGTTGCGGCGCGCGCCATGCCCCACCGCGGCATGCAGCTCGCGGTAACCGGCCAGTCGTGGATCCGCGCTCACGGCCTCGAACGTTTCGCGGGCGAGCTGGGCGGCCAGCCAGGCATCGCGCTCGCGGTAGAACGCCTCGCTGTCGGCGCTGGCCTCCAGGCCGTGCACTTCCAGGAACAGCACGGGCAGCGGGAGGGCGGCGACGTCCGCCGAACGGGTATAGCCGTCCAGCGGCGGCAGGACGTCGCCAGGGGCCGCCGGAGCGTGGGAGTCGTATTGCATGATGGTTAATAATATTGCATATTGCGAAACATCGTCGCGCCCGGGCACGCCCGGCCCACGCCATTCGCCGAGGATCCCATGCCGTGTCCCTGCGTCTGCTCAAGTATGCGCTGAAGCGCGACCACGCCGAGCCACGCTACTTCAATACCCCGCGCGAAGCCCGCGCGCACTACGACGTCGTCATCGTCGGTGGTGGCGGTCACGGTCTCGCGTGTGCCTACTACCTCGCGCGCCGGCACGGTATACGGCGCGTCGCGGTACTCGAGAAGGGCTATATCGGTGGCGGCAATACCGGGCGCAACACGACCATCATCCGCTCCAATTACCTGACCCCGGAAGGCGTGCGCTTCTACCAGCGCAGCGTGGAGCTGTTTCGCGATCTGAGCGCGGAGCTCGATCTCAACCTGTTCTTCAGTGAGCGCGGCCACTTCACCCTGGCGCACAGCGAGGCCACGCTGCGCACCCTGCGCTGGCGCGCCGAGGTCAACAAGCATTTCGGCATCGACAGCGAGGTCGTCGCGCCCGCTGACGTGGTCTCCGCGTGTCCGCAGATCGACATCCGCTGCGGCGGGCAGCACCCGGTGCTGGGCGCCCTCTACCACGCGCCGGGCGGCGTTGCGCGCCATGACGCGGTGGCCTGGGGTTACGCACGCCAGGCCAGCGCGCTCGGCGTGGAGCTCTTCCAGCAGACCGAGGTGACCGGGCTCGACATCGCCGCCGGACGCATCAGCGGCGTACGCACCGCGGCCGGCAGCATTGGCGCCGGTGCCGTGGTGGTGGCCGTGGCCGGCGCCACGCCGACCCTGCTCGACATGGCGGGTATCGAGTCGCCGATCGAGATCTACCCGTTGCAGGCCTGCGTCACCGAGCCGCTCAAGCCGTGGCTGAACACCATCATCGTGTCCGCGGGACTGCATGTCTACGTCAGTCAGTCGTCACGTGGCGAGCTGGTCATGGGTGCTGCGGTCGACCCGGCCGAGCTGCATTCGCGGCGTTCGACTTTCGAGTTCGTGCACGACCTCGCCGATCGCCTGCTCGACCTGTTTCCCTTCCTGGCCGAGGTGCGGGTCAACCGGCAGTGGGCCGGGATGGCCGACATGACGCCCGACTTCGCGCCGCTGATGGGCGTCACGCCGGTGGAGAACCTGTATCTCGATGCCGGCTGGGGAACGTGGGGCTTCAAGGCGACGCCGGTCTGCGGTGAAACCATGGCCAGCACGGTCGCGGCGGGCACGGTGGACCCGCTGATCGCGCCGTTTTCCTTCCAGCGCTTCGCCGACTTTCGCCTGCTCGGCGAGAAGGGCGCGGCGGCCGTGGGGCACTGATGCAGTATTTCGATTGTCCCGTGATCGGCCGCCGGCCGCGCAACGAGTTCACCAGCGGCGGCCGTGCGATAGCCCTGATGCTGGAAGACGACGCGGCCGCCGCGCGTACCCGGCTCAACTTCGGGCGCGGAGTCGCCACCGTGCGCACCGAGTGGTGGTACCACACGCCCAGTGCGCTGTGGTTTACGATCGAGCGCGATACGGCCACCGACGAAGTCGGCGCGGTGCGCCTCGCTCGGCCGTTCACATGAGCGGGCGGCGTTTGCCGGCGCGGGCCGGGGAATGGATCGACCGCGGCCGGCCGCTCAGCTTCCGCTTCGAGGGGCGTGACGTCGAGGCTTACGCGGGTGACGTGATCAGCAGCGCGCTGCTCGCCGCCGGTGAACGCGTGCTCGCCCGCAGCTTTAAGTATCACCGTCCGCGCGGCGTGCTATCGCTGGCCAATCACGACGCCAACGTGCTGCTGGAGGACGGCGCGCGCACCCACATACGCGGCGATGTCGAAGCGCCACGTGAGGGCGCGCACTATCACGCCGTCAATACCCGTGGCGGCGTGCGCGGCGACCGCGCGCGCGCGCTGGCCGCGCTCGCACCGCTGCTGCCGGTCGGCTTCTACTACAAGGCTTTCTTCAGGCCGCGCGCCGCGTTCCCGTACTGGGAGCGGTTGATCCGTGGACTCGCCGGGCTCGGGCGCATCGAGCCCACCCGGCCGGGTACCCGCACGGCCTTGCGTCACCGCCAGGTCGACCTGCTCGTGATCGGCGCCGGCGTCAGCGGTATCGCCGCCGCCCGCCATGCCGCGCGCGGCGGACTGCGCACCTTGCTGGTGGACGAGAATGCGCGGCCCGGGGGCAGTGCCTGTCATGCGCTGGCCGGTGACGCAGCCGCGCAGCAATGGCTGGGCGAGGCGCTGGCCGAGTTCCGGGCGCTGCCGGGTGCGCGCCTGTGCACGGCGACCTTCGCTGCCGGGCTCTATGCCGAACACTGCGTGCCGCTGGTCAGCGCAGAAGGCATAGAGCGCGTCACGGCCGAGCGCATCATCGTCGCCACCGGCGCCGCCGAGCAGCCGGCAGTGTTCCGCGACAACGATCTGCCCGGCGTGATGCTGGCCAGCGCGGCGCAGCGCCTGGTGCACCGTTACGCGGTCGCGCCGTGCCAGCGCGCGGTGATCCTGACCGCCAACGCCGACGGCTATCGCGTCGCGCTGGACCTCGACGCCGCCGGCATGGAGATTGCCGCAGTGGTGGATCTCAATGCCACCGCACCCGATGCGGCACTGGCCGCGGCGGTCGCGGCGCGCGGTATCGTGATTCACCCGGCGTGTAGTGTGCGGCGCGCGTTGCCGGGCGCCGACGGCGGCGTAGCCGGGGTCGAGATCGGCCCGCTGGACGGTGCCGGCGGCTGGAAGCTGGGCTGCGACGGCCTGCTCATGAGCGTCGGCTGGGCGCCGCAGGCGCAGTTGCTGTTGCAGGGTGGCGCACGCCTGGATTACGACGACGCCCTCGGACAGGCGTTGCCGGTGGCATTGCCGGCAGGCCTCTACGCAGCGGGGCGGGTCAACGGGGTGTACGATTTCGCCGCCCGCGTGGCCGACGGCGAAGCAGCCGCCGGCGCGGTGCTGGGTGATCGGGACGGCGGGCCTTCCGAGGCGCCGGCACGGCCGCCACGCGATCAGGCCGCACACTCGCATCCGCGACCGTTCCCGTCCGGCGAGCGCGGCATGGCCTTCGTCGATTTCGACGAGGACGTGCGGCTGAAGGACCTCGAGGTTGCCTGCCGCGAGGGTTTCGACAACGTCGAGCTGCTCAAGCGCTACACCACGGTGGGCATGGGGCCAAGCCAGGGCAAGCACGCGAACTTCAATGCCGCGCGCTTTCTCGCCGACTGGCACGGGCGCGACATGAACGCCATCGGCACCACCACGGCGCGCCCCTTCTACCACCCGGTGGCGCTGGGTGCACTGGCCGGTGAGCGCTGTCGACCGCAATGGCGAACGGCCCTGCACGACTGGCACGAGGCGGCGGGCGCGGTGTGGCAGGAGAGCGGCGCGTGGTTGCGCCCGCGCTGCTACGGCCGCCCCGAGTCTGCGGCGATCGAAGCGGAGTACCGTGCCGTGCGCGGGGCCGCCGGGCTGATCGACGTCTCCACCCTGGGCAAGTTCGAGCTGTTCGGGCCCGGCAGCGCCGAATTGCTCGATCTCGCCTACACCGCACGCGTGTCGGGCACCAGGCCCGGGCGTACGCGGTACGTGGTGATGGTCGACCAGCGTGGCATCGTCGCCGACGACGGTGTCGTCGCACGCCTGGGCGAGGACCGCTTCCTGCTGACCGCGGGCAGTACCCATGCACCGGCGACCCTGCGCACCCTGCTCCAGATCCGCGACCTGTGTGGCCTGGAGTGCGAGGTCGTCGACCGATCGCAGAGCCTCGCCGCCTTCAACGTGGCCGGCCCGATGGCGCGCGAGCTGCTCGCGCCGTTCTGCGACATCGACCTCGGCGCTGCCGCTTTTCCCTTTCTCGGCGTGCGTACGGGACAGGTCTGCGAGCAACCGGCAACCCTCATGCGGGTGGGCTTCGTCGGCGAGCTGGGATTCGAGATCTACTGTGCCTGGTCGGTGGCCGCCGATCTGTGGCAGCGACTGCTGGCGGCCGGCGCCGAACACGGCGTGCATGCCTTCGGCGTCGATACCCAGCGCCTGCTGCGACTGGAGAAGCGGCACCTCATCGTTGGCCAGGACACCGACGGCGTGACCGATCCGTTCGAGGCCGGCCTCGGTGGCCTGGTCGATTTTACGAAGCCGCGCTTCCATGGCCGCGCCGCGCTGGAGCTGCTGCGCGAGGCGCCGCCACGGCAGCTGGTCGGCTTCACCGCGCCCTGCGCGCGCGGTGTGCTCGCCGAGAGCCACCTGGCGATCGAGGACGGGCGCATCGCCGGGCGCGTCACCAGCGTGGGCTATAGCCATGAGCTCAACTCGGTGATCGGGCTTGCCCTGGTCGACGCCGCGCTCGCCGTGCCGGGTGCGCCGCTGACGCTGCGCGGAGCCGGTGGCGAGCTGGTCCGCGCCTCCATCATTGACGGTGCGTTCTACGATCCCGGCAACGCGCGTCAGCGCGAGGAGCGCGCGGCATGAGCGGCGCCGTGCGTACGAGTCCGGTCGCCGCCGCATTCGCTGCCGCGGGTCTAGCGCTGGGAGAGCGTTTCGGGATGTCGATCGCGGTGAGCCCCGCGCGCGCCGGCGATGGCCCGCTGCTGGCCGACGTCAGTGCCGTGCCACGCTGGCAGGTGCTCGGCAGTGGCGCCGCCGACTGGCTGGCGGAGCGGGCGTTGCCGTGGCCGGCGCCCTTCAGTGTGCGCCAGAGCGGCACCCTGGAGATCGTGCGCAACGCGCGCCGCGGCTGCACGCTGATCGGCCCGGGCGCGGCCGTCGCCGGCGCCGCCGAGGTTCCCGATGTCCTGCTGCTCGAAGACGAGGCCTGCGAGTTCGCCCTGTGGCAGCTGCCGCGGCCGAATACGGCGTTCGACACCCTGTGCGCCGTCGACCTGGAACACGTCGCCGACGACGCGCTGGTGCCACTCAGCCTGGCCGGCGTCGACTGCGCGCTGCGGCGCATGCCCGCGAACGGCTGGCGCGTGAGCACGGCGCCGGCATGCGGACCCTACCTGTTCACCGTACTCGAACGTCTCGTCGCCGCCGCCGGCGGCCGCCTGGCCGGTTTCGACGAGGTCCCCGCCATCCACCCGCCACCATCATGACCCAGGGAGAGAGCCCATGAATCTGCAGCAAGCGCGCAAGTTCCTGCGCGACAACGAGGTCCGCTACGTCCTCGCCCAGTTCGTCGACATCCACGGCGTGGCCAAGACCAAGTCGGTCCCGGTCGCGCATTTCGAGGACATCCTCAACGACGGCGCCGGCTTTGCCGGCTTCGCCGCCTGGGGTTTCGGTATGGGGCCGCACGATGCCGACTACATGGCCATCGGCGATCTCTCGACCCTGTCGCTGGTACCGTGGCAGCCTGGCTACGCGCGCATCGTGTGCGACGGCCACGTGCGCGGTGAGCCGTATCCCTATGACACGCGCTGGGTGCTCAAGCAGCAGGTGGCGGCGGCGAAGGCGCGCGGCTGGACGATCAACATCGGCATCGAGCCGGAGTTCATGCTGCTCAAGCAGCACGAGGACGGCAGCGTCACCCCGGCCGACGACTCCGACGTGCTCGACAAGCCGTGCTACGACTACAAGGGCCTGTCACGCGGACGCAACGTGGTCGAGACCATCATCGAGTCGCTGCTGGCCGTGGGCTTCGACGTCTACCAGATCGATCACGAGGACGCCAACGGCCAGTTCGAGGTCAACTACACGTACGCCGACGCGCTGACCGCCGCCGACCGTTACGTCTTCTTCCGCATGGCCGCCGGCGAAATCGCGCGCGACGCCGGGCTCATCTGCAGCTTCATGCCTAAGACCTTCCGCGATCGCACCGGCAACGGCATGCACCTGCACGTGTCCTTCGCCGGCAACCGCAAGGCCAACCTGTTCGAGGACAAGAAGGACGCCAACGGGCTGGGCCTGTCGAAGCTCGGCTACCAGTTCCTCGGCGGCGTGCTCGCGCACGCGCCGGCGCTGGCCGCACTGACGGCGCCCTCGGTCAACTCCTACAAGCGCTTGGTGGTCGGGGAGAGCCTCTCCGGCGCGACCTGGGCGCCGTCCTACATCGCTTACGGCGACAACAACCGAACCGCCATGGTGCGCGTGCCCTATGGCAGGCTCGAGTATCGCCTGGCCGATTCCAGCGCCAATCCCTATCTCGCCGTCGCGGCCGTGCTCGCCGCGGGGCTGGACGGTATCGACAAAGCCGCCGATCCGGGTGCGCCGATGAACGTCAACCTCTACGAGATGAGTGCGCGCGATCTGCGCCGCAACAAGATTGGCATCCTGCCGCAGAACCTCGGCGAGGCGCTGGCCGCGCTGGAGAAGGACCGCCTGTTCCGTGACGCCCTGGGCGCGGACCTGATCGACGAGTTCATTCGCGTCAAGCGCATGGAATGGGTCGACTACTCGCGTCACGTTTCGGACTGGGAGCTGCAGCGCTACCTGCAGTTCTATTGATCGCCGCGCACGCGGCACCACGAGGAGACATCAGACCATGTGTGGCATTGTCGGTCTTTACCTGAAAGACACGCAGTTGAACGCGAGCATCGGCCGGCTGTTCACGCCGATGCTGTGCGAGATGGCGCAGCGTGGCCCGGACAGCTCCGGGTTCGCGATCTACCGCAACCCGGTCGCCGCAGGCACGCTGAAAGCGGTCCTGCACGCGCCGGGCAGCGGCTTCGAGTGGCCGGGACTGGTGGCCGCGCTCACCGCGGAATTCGGCGTCGACGTCGACTTCGAAGTGGTGCACACGCACTGCCTGGTCACCCTGGCCGCCGACGAAGCACGTCTGCGGCGCTTCATTGCCGCAACGGCGCCGGGGGTCGGCGTGGTCAGTACCGGGCGCCACATCGAGATCTACAAGGAAGTCGGGATGCCGGCGGACGTGGCAGCCGCGTTCGGCCTGGCCGGCATGCAAGGCTCGCACGCCCTGGGTCACACGCGCATGGCGACGGAATCGGCGGTGACCACTGCCGGCTCGCACCCGTTCTCGACCGGCAGCGATCTGTGCCTGGTGCACAACGGCTCGCTGTCCAACCACAACCGCCTGCGGCGTCACCTGGAACGCCACGGCGCGCTGTTCCAGACCGAGAACGACACCGAGGTCGCGGCGCGCTACTTCGACTGGCAGCTGCGCCAGGGGCTGGCGCTGGAGGACGCGCTATATGCCGCGCTCGACGATCTCGACGGCTTCTACACCTTCGCTATCGGCACCAGTGATGGCTTCGCCGTGCTGCGCGATCCGATCGCCTGCAAGCCGGCGGTGATGGCGGAGACCGATCAGTGGGTCGCGATCGCTTCGGAGTACCGCGCGCTGGCCGGGTTGCCGGGGGTCGAGGGCGCGCGCGTGTGGGAGCCCGAGCCAGCCACCGTCTACGTGTGGCAGGGCGACGGCAGCGCCAGCGGCTATCGCCCGCGCAGTACGTTCAGGGAGGCGAGCTGAGATGGGCCTGACCCGAACGACAGCCGGCGGCAGCGTGCAAACGCTCGACCTGCGTACGGCCTCGGTGCGCGAGCTGAACGCCGCGTTGCATGCCCTGGACCCGTCCGGTGCGGCCTCCCACTGGCAGGTGCGCGGGGCAGCGGGTGAGCATGCGCTCGCGGTCGGCGTCGACGCGCCGTGCACGATCGAGATCGAAGGCCACGTCGGCTACTACTGCGCCGGCATGAACAAGCAGGCCGCGATCGAGGTGCGCGGTAACGCCGGTACCGGGGTGGCGGAGAACATGATGTCGGGCATGGTGCGCATCCGCGGCAATGCCAGCCAGTCGGCCGGGGCCACCGCGCACGGCGGCCTGCTGGTGGTCGAGGGTGACGCTGCCGCGCGCTGCGGGATCTCGCTCAAGGGGCTCGACATCGTCGTCGGCGGCAACGCCGGGCACATGAGCGGCTTCATGGCGCAGAAGGGTCGTATCGTCATCTGTGGCGACGCCGGCGACGGACTCGGCGACTCGCTCTACGAAGCCGACATCTACGTGCGCGGCAAGGTCGCGGGCCTCGGCGCCGACTGCGAGGAGAAGGCGATGGAGGCGGTCCATCGCGAGGCCCTCGCGTCGCTGCTCGATGCGGCTGCCATCAACGTGCCGGTCGACGGCTTTCGCCGCTACGGTTCGGCGCGCCGTCTCTATCACTTCGACATCGACAACGCCGATGCCTATTGAACGGAGCTTGCTGCGATGAGTGCAGATCACCCCGGGCTGATCGAGTCGGCCCTCTATCCCCGTGACGTCATCCATGAGATCCAGCGCGCCGCGCGCGAGGGGATCTACGACATCCGCGGCTGGGGCGCGAAGCGCCACGTGCCGCATTTCGATGACCTGCTGTTTCTCGGTGCGAGCATGTCGCGCTACCCGCTGGAGGGTTACCGCGAGCGCTGTGACACCAACGTCACCCTCGGCACGCGCTACGCCGAGAAGCCGCTGGAGCTCGCGATTCCGATCACCATCGCCGGCATGAGCTTCGGTTCGCTGTCGGCGCAGGCGAAAGAGGCCCTGGGTCGCGGCGCCAGCGCGGCCGGGACCAGCACCACCACCGGTGACGGCGGTATGACGCCGGAGGAGCGCGAGGCCTCGGACCTGCTCGTCTACCAGCTCCTGCCTTCGCGCTACGGCATGAACCCCGACGATCTGCGCCGCGCCGACGCCATCGAGGTCGTACTCGGGCAGGGCGCCAAGCCCGGCGGCGGCGGCATGCTGCTGGGCGTGAAGATGAACGACCGGGTGGCGGAGATGCGCGACCTGCCGCAAGGTGTCGACCAGCGCAGCGCGTGCCGGCATCCGGACTGGACCGGGCCGGACGATCTCGAGATCAAGATCCGCGAGCTGCGCGAGATCACCGACTGGAAGGTGCCCGTATACATCAAGATCGGCGCCAGCCGGACCTATTACGACACCATGCTGGCGGTGAAGTCCGGTGCCGACGTCATCGTGCTCGACGGTATGCAGGGCGGCACCGCGGCAACCCAGAGCGTGTTCATCGAGCACGTCGGTATACCGACCCTGCCCGCGCTGCGCCAGGCGGTACAGGCGCTGACCGAGCTCGACATGCACCGCAAGGTACAGCTCGTCGTCTCCGGTGGCATACGCAGCGGCGCCGACGTCGCCAAGGCGATGGCGATGGGTGCGGACGCGGTCTCGATTGGCGTCGCCGCGCTGATCGCCCTTGGTGACAACGCGCCCGAGCTCGACGCCGAGTACCGGAAGATCGGCTCCCGCGCCGGCTGCTACGACGACTGGCACCTGGGTAATTGCCCGGCCGGGATCACGACCCAGGACGCGCAGCGCGCGGCGCGCTTCGATCCGGTCGCCGGCGGCCGGCGACTGGCCAACTACCTGCGCACCATGACCATGGAAGCGCAGATCATCGCGCGCGCCTGCGGCAAGTCGCACGTGCACAACCTGGAGCCCGAGGATCTCGTCGCCCTGACGGTGGAGTCGGCCGCGATGGCCGGGGTACCGCTGGCGGGCACCGACTGGATCCCGGGGAGCGGCGGGTGAGCCGCGGCCGCCCATGGTAAAGCGCGCTGCCGACAGCGGCGCGGGCGAGAAGGTCGCGCGCGAGGGCAGCGCCGACGGCGCCCGGGACAACGCCGGCATCGGCGCCTTCATCGGCGCTACCCTGCGTCGCGAACGCCTGGCGCAGCACCTGACCATGAACGACGTGGCCGAGCTCTCCGCGATCAGCGCCGGCATGCTGAGCCGCATCGAGAACGCCCAGACCATGCCCAGCCTGGACACGCTGGAGCGCGTCTGTCGTGCACTGGGTCTGTCGCTGTCGAGCCTGTTCAAGAACTACGACCTGCCCGAAGGCGTTGCCCGCTACGTGCCGGCCGGGCAGGGCATGCAGGTCGTTCGCCGCGGCACGCGCCGCGGCCACGACTACGAGCTGCTGGCCTACGACGTCGGGCCGCGGAAGCTGTTCGAGCCCTTCCTGATCACGATGGACGACCAGAGCGAGGTCTTCCCGCGCTTCCAGCATCCGGGCCTCGAGTTCATCCACCTGCTCGAGGGACGGCTGGAGTACCGCCACGGCAAGCAGCTGTGGACGCTGGGGCCGGGCGACTCGCTGAGCTTCCAGGGCGAGGTGCCGCACGGCCCGGAACGCCTGCTGGAGGTTCCGATCCGCATGCTCTGCGTGATCGTCTACGGCGAGCCCGAGTAGCTGCCGGACAGCGTTACGGCGGGCGTGCGCGCGCCCGTCACCGCAGCCCGGCCGGGGCCGGCCTTCACCACTGCGCAGGGATCAGGAACATCGCCGCGGTGCAAACGGCGAAGCAGGTCATGGCGACCATGAACGTGTAGCCGACGATGTCGCCGAAACGCAGGCGCGTCACGGCGAGGATGGGGATGGCGAAGAAGGGCTGGATCAGGTTGGTCGTCGAGTCGCCGTACGCGTAGGCCAGCAGCACGGTGACGACCGAGACGTCCAGCGTCTCGCCGGCCGGGATCAGGAAGGGCGCCTCGATCATCCACTTCGATCCGGCCGAGGGTACGAACAGATTCATGATGCCGGAGTAGACGTAGACCACCCACGGGTAGGTCGCGGTCGTCCCGACCTCGGCGAACAGGTCGCCCAGCCAGCGGCCGAGATCGGTTTTCTGCAGCAGGCCAAAGATGCCGGCGTAGAACGGGAACTGCACGATGATGCCCCAGGCGGAATCGACCCCGTTGCGACAGGCGCGCAGGAACGAGGGCGCGCGCCCGTGCAGGATCAGCGCCAGTACCAGGAAGGTGACGTTGTAGGCATTGATGGTCCAGCTCGTGCCGAAGCCCCTGGTCACGATGGAATGGCCGAGCGGGTAGGCCAGCAGCACGATGGCGAGCAGGATCCAGCCGCGGAACTGGTCCAGGTACTCGGCCGGGCTGCGCGGCGGCGGGTCTTCCTGCGGCGGCTTCGGCATGATCGCCTCGGCCTGCTCCTGGGTCAGCGTGCGCACCCCTTCGCGCGGGTGCAGCAGGCAGGTCGCGATGAGCCCGGTGGCGCCGATGACGACGAGAAAGATCAGGTTGAAGTGGTTGTAGAGCGTCTCGGTCACCGGGTAGAGGCGGTCGACCACGCCGCTGCCGCCGGCCGTGGCCAGCAGCGGGTTGCCGGGTGTTGCCAGGATCAGCGGTGCGGAGCCGGAGAGCCCGCCGTGCCACACCGTGCCCAGGCCGAGGTAGGAGGCACAGATCAGCACGCGCACGTCGACGTTCGGGTTGCGGCGCAGGACGAACGGCGTGAACAGCGCGCACGACACCAGGCACACCGCCCAGTTGAGATACCCCATGACGATGGAGAAAGTGCCGGCGAGGAGCAGCGCCTGCACCGGCTTCGCGGGGTTCGGCAGCGACGCCAGCCAGTTGAACAGGCGGTAGACCGGGCGCGAGGCGACGCAGGCGTGCGCCGCGACCATGGCGATGGTGAACTGCATCGCGAGCCCCAGCAGCGTCCACACGCCCTCGCCCCAGGCCAGTACCGTTTCCTCGACGCTGGCTCCGGCGCCGAAGATACATAGCGCAATGGCCACCGCCGTCAGCATCATGCAGATGACCCAGGCGTCGGGCACCCAGCGTTCGGTGATCGCAGACAGGCCGGCGCCGAGCCGGCGAAACTGGTCGAGCATGCGGGGATCCGGGAGCGGGGAAGACGACAGGGCGGCTATTCTTCCTGCCGCGGCTCGGCCATGCAAGGCGCCGGCTGCGTAGCGCGCCGGGAGCGCACTCGCGGAATCGGGAGGGCGGGGAAAAAGAGGGCGGGAGGAAGGGCGTGATTGACCTGCAAGCACACTACAGGGCGCATCGGGAAGCACACGGTTGCCCTTCCTCCCGCAAGGGAGCGCGGGCAGGAAGCACACCCCTGCCCGCGAAGGGGACTAGAAGTAGTAGGTCAGGCGCACGAAGATTTCGTCGGCGAAGTCGAGGGTTTCCATCACGTTCTCATTGTCGTTGCCGTTGCCTTCGATGACGTTGGCATAGAGATCCCACTGCCAGTTGGCCGACGGCCGGTAACGCACTCCGGGCTGCACCAGGTAGCCGCCCTGAACGTCGACCAGCACGGCGAGGTCGAAGCGCCAGATGAGATCGGGGAAGGGCTGCTGCAAGGCAAAGGCGACGTAGTCGGCGCTGTCCTGCCCGTTCGGCTGGCCGGAGCCGGGCACGGTGGCGGCAGCGCTGAGCGCGCCGGTCTGCGGGTCGAGCAGCGGCAGGAAGCCGCGGTTGTCGTTGCCGCTGAGGTGGCGCCCGAAGAGATCCGACTCGGTGCGGTGCATCCACTGCGCGACCATGTAGGCGGCGGGCATCTCGTAGGAGAAGCGCTGGTATTTCTCCAGAATCAGCGCGGAGACGACCTCGGTTTCCTCGATGAAATCGCTGCTCAGCGACGGGTTGGTGAACTGCTTGTTCGGCGTCACCGAGACTTCGCCGCGCACGATGAGCTGGTCGAGGAAGGAATCCGGCTCGGCTTCGAAGATGTAGTTGCCACCGAGCACGAAGATTTGTTCGCGCTTGAACTCGCGCGAGATGTAGCCGCGCAGGGGACCGAAGCCGCTGTAGAACGCGTCCAACGTGGAGATCCCGTCGAGCGCAGAGACCTCGTTGCCCATGCCGAGGATGGTGCGGGCGGCAAAGGCCGAAGCCGGGGCCTCGTTGATCGACGCCTGCACGCCGAGCACGGGGTTGAGGCGGGTGCGGCCGGCCATGTGGAACCACTCGAAGGCGGACGCGGTGGCAGTCGAGTCGACCGAGAAGAACGAGCCGCAGCGTCCGCCCAGCGAGGCGCGCGTCGGCGCGCCGGGCAGGCCGGCGAAGGGGTTGTTCGCGGCGCCGGCGCAGAACGGATTCTCGTTGCCGAACACGGTGTTGCTGTTGCCGTTGGTCAGCGGGGCGTCCGTCCAGCGCACCACGCCGTCGGGGTTGCGGCGGTTCACGTAGGCCGCGATCAGGGTCAGCGAGTCAGTCACCGGCGCGGTCAGACGTGCACCGAAATTGAGCGCGCCCTCGGCGTCATCGAACTCGTCGCCCTCGTCCCAGGTAAACACCGCGGGCGTGAGGTTGTAGGCGGAGTTGACTCCCGGCAGGACGGTCGGCGTGAACATCTGGGTGAAGGCGTCGAGTTCCCAGTTATTGCTGAACGTGTAGCTGACGCGCAGGCCGGGACTCGCGATACGCTGATCCTGGAATTCCTCGGCCGCCGGACCCAGGGTCAGGTGGCGGCGCAGGTCGAGGCCGTTGGCGACGTCCATGACGCGGAAGAACAGCGCCTCGCCCCAGGCAATCGACTGCTGGCCGGCACGGATCCACAGCGGGCCGTCGTTGTAGTCGAGATAGAACGCGGGCAGGTCGGCCATCATGCTCGGGCCATTGACCTCCAGCGGATTGGCACTGCGATCGCCGTACCAGTAGGGTTGACCGAAGAGATCGCCGACGCGGCCGTCAGTGAACTTGGGCGTGGCGTCGTAGACGGCGCGCAGCTTGGCGGTCGCGGCGAACTGACGATTGAAGCGTGCCTGCACGTCGAGATCGAGGCGCGTGGTGAACAGGTTGAAGTTGAAATCGTCCTCCAGCGCGGCACCCGCGGCGTTGGCGCCGGGGGTCGCGGGACAGCCGGCGACCGTCTGGAACTTGCAGGTGGTCGGGACCGGCGTGGTGTTGGCATCCGCGCGCAGGCCGTCGCTGCGCAGCAGGGCGCCGTTCAGCGGGTTGGTGGTCAGCACGGGCAGGGCACGGCTCTGGAAAGGGTTGCCGATCTCGTTGAACTCGTTCTCGTTGCCGGCGATGCCAAAGCCGATTTCCTGGCGTACCGAGCCGGTGATGTTCCAGTCCACGGCGGAGGCGCCGAGTGGCGTGGCGAGCGTCAGCAGCGCGGCCAGGCAGGTGCGGTGCTGGCGGAAAGGCGAATGAAGCATGAAGAACTCTCTCCCGGAAAGTGCGATGAAGCGATGACGACCGCGCCCGCGCGGCCAATGCGCCTGCAGCAACCCGCCCGAACAGGTCGCGGCTGCGCATAGATTGAATATTCATTCTAGAATGAATATTCAATCTACTTCGAGGGCCGCACCGAGTCAATAATGGTCCGGGGGAACCGCATCAGGGGGGATGCGTATGGGGTGGAATCAATGAGCGAGGCGCAGCGCGACGAAGCTCGCGAGCCTGCGGGTCAGGGCGACGGAGACAGCGCGGCGCGGGGCAGCGATCGCGCCCAGGCCCGGCGCGAACAGATCCTCGACGCCGCTTCCGAGTGTTTCGCCCGCAAGGGGTTCCATGCCGCCAGTATCGCGAGGATTTCCGAGCGCGCCGGCATGAGCGCGGGCCACATCTACCATTTCTTCGAGAACAAGGAGGAGATCGTCTCAGGCATCGTCGAGCGTCTGCTCGAGCGCTGGCTCGATCTGCTCGTGCCCTATCCGCCGGACAACATCGACGAGGAACTGATGCAGCGCGCGCGTGCCGCGCTCGCCCAGCGCACGCAACCGGCCTTCATCGGCCTGTGGCTGGAGGTGCTCGCGGAGACGGCGCGCAACCCGGCCCTGGGCCCGGCAGTGCACAGCTCCGATGCCGTCATCCGCGAGCGCGTCGGCAGACTGGTGCGGGAACTGCGTGCCGCCCGTGGCATCGAGACCGAGACGCCGATAGAAACCATCACCGAGGTCGCGCTCGCGCTCTACGAAGGCCTCAGCAACCGCATGGTACTGAACCCCGGCCTCGATCCTGCGCAGATCGAGGACGTGCTGCTCAAGGCCACGGTGGCCATCATCGAAGCCTGAGCCGCTGCCCGCGAGCGCGACGATGCGAAACGTTCCGGCCGCCGCCGACCTGCTCTCGCCGACACAACTGGCCCGCGTGCGCGCGCGCTCCGATGCACGCGGCGCATGGCTGGTGCTGCATGCCTGGGGCACCATCATCGCCGCGGCCGCGGTGGCCGTGCTCTACCCCAACCCGGCGACCTGGCTGCTGGCGGTGATGGTCATCGGCAGCCGCCAGCTCGGCCTGCTCATTCTCATGCACGACGCCGCACACGGCGCGCTGTTCCGCAATCCGCGCCTCAATCGGCTTGCTGCGCAGGTGCTGTGCGCGTGGCCGGTGCTGGGGGACACGGCGGTGTACCGCGCCTATCACCTGAAGCATCACGCCAATACCCAGCGCGAAGCGGATCCCGACCTGGTCCTGACCGGGCACTACCCGATTACGCGTGCCAGCCTGAGGCGCAAGCTGTGGCGTGACCTCAGCGGACAGACCGGCTACGCCCAGCGGCGCGCGCAGCTCCGGCAGGCACTGGGGCCGCAGTCGTGGCCATGGCGCCGTCGGCTGGCGCATTTCGGCACCTCGCTGGGACCGCAGACGCTGGCCAACCTGGCCCTGCTTACGGCAGCGGCGGTGAGCGGTTACGCGTGGACGTGGTTCGTGTTCTGGCTGTTACCGCTGCTGACCTGGCAGCAGGTCGTCCTGCGCGTGCGCAACATCGCCGAGCATGCCGTCGTGCGCAGCTCTGACGACGCCTTCGGCAACGCACGCACAACGCTCGCGAATCCGCTCGAACGATTGCTGATCGCTCCGTACTGGGTCAACTATCATCTCGAGCATCACCTGGTCATGTGGGTGCCGTGCTATCGCCTGCCTTTGTTGCGCCGCTACCTGATCGAGAACAGCTTCGGCGACCGTATCGAAACCGAGCATGGCTACCTTGCGGTGCTGCGCAAGGTGACCGTCGACGCGCCGGACGACGGTGTGCGGCGCAAGCGCGCCAGCGGTACCTTCGCACAGGGCTTCGAAGCCCGATGAGTGCGCCCGAAGGCGCGCCGGGGCTGCCCGACGCGCTGCTCGCACGGGTGCTCGACACCATGCCGGTGGCGCGTCTCGCCGTGCTCGATCATCGCGGACGTCCCGACGCCATGCCGATCGTGTTCGCGCGGGTCGGCTCGACCCTGTTCTCGCCCATCGACGGCAAGCCGAAGAAGCACGCACGGCTCGCGCGCATCGAGCACCTGCGCGCGCACCCCCAGGTGACCCTGACGCTCGACCACTATGCCGCGGACTGGCGCACGCTGTGGTGGATCCGGCTGCAGGCCGACGCCGCGATCGCGGTCGGCGAGCACGCGCTGTGGGACCAGGCCGTGGCCGCGCTCGAAGCCAAGTACCCGCAGTACGCGGACACCCCGTTGTTCATGGGTCCGCCGACCCTGGTCGTGCTGCCGTGGTCGCGGGCGCGCTGGTGGGCTGCGGCGGGACTCGAAGGACTCGAGGCCTGGATGCGCAGTCGGTGACGGGAACCTCCCGGATAGGCCGAGCGCATACGGTGACAGCGGGTGTCGCCGCTGCACTCACGCCACAGCGCGCGGTTCGCGATCCCGACATCGCATGCCCGGCCTTCCACCAGCCGGTGGCCGGCTGAGATGGCGCATTCGGACCCGGTCCGCTTGCTGAGCGTGCGCGAGGTCATGGCCCGCACCGGGCTGGCAAGGGATGCCCTCGCCGAGGCGATCCGGGAGCACGATTTTCCTGCCGGGTTGCCTCTCGGGCCGTGGCACACCGGCTGGCGGGAGGGCGAGATCGGCGCGTGGCTGGCCGCACGCGGCGCGCGCGCAGTGGGCAACCCCTGAAGCCGGCGCGGCGCAGTGGCTCCTAGCCGCGCGCGATCACCGGCAGCAGCAGGTGCGAAGGATGCGCGGCGTCGTGCAACACCTCGTTGGTGGCAACGATGAAATCGTCCGCCGTTTCCGTGGCAATGACGCCACCGGTATTGGTATTGCGATCGAAGCGCGGGAAGTTCGAGCTCGACACTTCGAGGCGGATGCGGTGACCGGCACGGAAGACGTTGGCGGTGGCGACGAGGTCAATCTCGAGCCGGTAGACGGTCCCGGGTGTCAGCGATTCGGGCCGATCGAAGCCGCCGCGATAGCGTGCGCGCAGGATGCCGTCGGTCAGGATCATCGCGCGCCCGTCCGGATGGACGTCGACCAGCTTGCCGGTGAAGTCGGTGTCGCGCGCCGACGAGCGCACGTAGAGGACCAGGCTGACCGGCCCGGTGACCTCCAGGTCTTCTTCGAGCACCGCGCTGGTGTAGCACAGCACGTCGGCGCGGCTTTCGACCGCGCGCTGATCACGCGGGCCGGCGTTGGCGGCGACGAACAGGCCGGGCAGAAAGGTAGCGCCGCCGACCGTCGGTACCGGGTCTCGCGGATCGTAAAGATAGGCATCGGCCGGCTCGCGGTCCGGCTTTGCCACTGACAGCGTGCCGCCCGCGCCGGCGGCGCGACCGTCGCTGTGCAGGTAGTACTCGCGCCACTCGGTGTCCGGCAGCGGCCAGTCGTCCTCCTCGCGCCAGACGTCGACACCCATAACGAAGAGCTTCACCGGCTTGTCCGCGGGAACGCCGTTGTCCTCGCGTTTGAGGAAATGATCGAACCAGCGGATCTGCTCGGCGGTGACGTCGGCGACGGCGTCGTGCGCCAGCATGCCGAAGTTGCGCTCGGCGTAGACGCCGCCGTTATAGCCGTGAACCCACGGGCCGATCACGAGCTTCTGCGCAGTGCGGCCCTTCATCGCGGTGTAGTTGGCCAGCGTGCCACCAAGGAAGAGGTCATACCAGCCGCCGAAGTTGAGCGCCGGCGCCGTGATCGCGTCGTAGTGCTCGCACGGCGCGATCGCGCGCCAGTAGTCGTCATAGTCGGGATGCGCGATCCAGTCGGCGAAATAGGGTGCGAGGTCGGCGAGCTCCGGCAGCTCGGCGAGCGGCAGGTGGTAATACCTGTCGGCGACCGCGTCGGCAGCCTGGATCGCGCCACCCAGCGTGGCAGCGTCGGCTTCGCCGCGCCCGAGCCGACGCACGGCCTCACCGACGGCGAAGGTGCCCGTGGCCCACTGCACGATGAACCCGAGCTGGAAGGCGCCGCCCTGGTAGGTCCACTTGTCGTAGTACTGGTCGGTGGTGATGAAGGGTGCCATCGCTTTCAGCGCCGGCGGCGACCGGGTGGCCGCCAGCCACTGCGTGGCGCCGTAGTAGGACGCGCCCATGGTGCCGACCGCGCCGCTGGACCACGGCTGCGCCGCGGCCCAGGCGATGGCATCGGCGCCGTCCTCGGCTTCCTGGAAATACGGATTGAAGTCACCCTGTGACTGGAAGGTGCCGCGGCAGTCCTGCACCACGACCGCGTAGCCGGCCTGCGCGATGCGCAGCACGTCGCCGGACAGAAAGAGCAGCAGCGGCTGCTCCTTGTTGTAAGGCAGTCTCAGCATGACGACGGGAAACGGGCCGTCCCCGGCCGGCCGGTAGACGTCGGTCGCCAGCTCGACCCCGTCGCGCATGGCGACACGGAGGTTCTTGTCGATGATGAGCTGCATGGTGTTGTCCTCCCCGGCTACGACGCCGCGCTAGTGTACAAAAAAGGGGACATGCCACATTTGGGAAAAAGGGGACATGCCACATTTGCAAGTGACTGATTGGGCGAGGCCGCAATCAGTCACTTGCAAATGTGGCATGTCCCCTTTTTCTTGCCTGTGATCAGGCGCCGACGCTTGCGCGCAGGGCGGCGATCTCGTCCAGTACCGCGGGTACTTCCCCGAGGCGCTCGGGCGGGACCAGGAATACGAAGCCGGCGCAGCCGCGCAGGGCGAAGTCCTCCAGTACCGCGGCATCCTGCGGCGCGCCGAACAGGAGCACGGTCATCTCGGCGAAGTCGCGACCGGCGGCGTCGCAGGCGCGTTCGAGATCGGCCAGCGGGTCGCCCGCATAGCGATCGTAGATCGGCATCCAGCCATCGGCATACTCGGCCACGCGGGCCGGAACCTTGTCCGAGTTCGAGCCGATGTACATCGGCGGGCCACCGGCCTGCAGCGGCTTGGGCTGCAACCACACCGGGTCGAAGTCGACGTACTCGCCGTGGAACTCCGCCGGATCGTCGCGCCACAGCGCGCGGATCGCGAGCGCGCGTTCACGCACGATGCGCCAGCGTTCGCGGAAGGGTGAGCCGTGGTGTTCCATGGCTTCCTTGATCCAGCCACCGGCGATGCCGAACAGTACCCGGCCGCCGGACAGGTGGTCGAGCGTGGCGATGGCCTTGGCAGTGATGATCGGATCGCGCTCGGTCAGCAGGCAGACGCCGGTGCCGATCTGGATACGCTCAGTAACCGCGGCACACGCCGCGAGCGCGGTGATCGAATCGTGCATGCGCGCGAACGGCTCGACGATATTGTCACGATGGTAAGAATTCTTGCGATGCACCACCGGCACGTGACTGTTCTCGGCGAAGAACAGCATGTCGAGATCGCGCGCCTCCACCTCGCGTGCGAGGTCAGGCGGGGCCAGCGTGGCATCGGTCGGCAGCAGGCAGACGCCGAAACGCACCCCGTTCACCGGCTCAGGCGCCGGCCGCGACGCCGGCGCTCAACCGCGGTGCATGCGGGCGCCAGGGATTGCCGCGGAGGGACCAGGTAGTGCCGGTTGAACGGTGGCAGTGTGCAGGCATCACGCGCTTTCCGGCGTCGAACTCGTCAGCCTGCGAGGGTACCATCCCCCTCGTCAGCGTGGCATAGGGGAGGAGCAGCGTGGGTACGGGTCCAGCCCGACGGTCGGCAGCGGCGTGCAGCGCCGCGGGTGCATAGCGTGCCGATACATCTCAAGCTGCTTGCCGCGGCGATCTTCTGGGGCGCCACCCCGACCATAGGCCGCGTGCTGGCAGCCTACCAGGCGCCGCTGGTGGTGGTGTGTGGGCGCTTTCTCGTCGCCGCTGCGTTCCTGCTCGTGTTCGCGTGGCTGGGGCGCCAGTTCGCGCGCGTACCGCGCCGCACCTGGTGGCGCTTCGCGGCGCTCGGCGTGACCGGCATCGTGCTGCACAACGCGCTCATGTTCAAAGGCCTGGAATCGACCACGGCGAGCACGACCTCGATCATCCTTGCGCTGATCGCGATCCAGGTCGTCATCCTCGACGTGCTGTTCTACCGCCGCTTGCCTGACGCCGCCACCACCGCGGGGGTCGTCATCGGTTTCCTGGGGACCGCTTACGTCATCACGGGCGGCGAGCTGACCGCACTGTTCGACATCGGCCTCGGTCGCGGCGAGTTGCTGATCTTCGGCTCGGGACTGGCATGGGCGGTGTACTCGGTACTCGGACGCGACCTGCTGCAACACTACTCGCCGCTGCTGGTGACGACCTATGCCACCGTCGCCGGCGTGGTGATGATGCTGCCCTTCCTGTTCGAACGGCCACAGGTGACCCTGGCGATCGCGGCCGACCCGGCGGCGCTGGCGCTGATCGCCTTTCTGGGCTACCTCGGATCGGCCCTGGCCTTCCTGTGGTATTACCAGGCGGTCGTCACCCTGGGTACGGTCGGCGCGGCGCTCTACATCAACCTCGTGCCCGTGTTCGGCGTGCTGTCGGCAGCGCTGTTCCTGGGTGAGCCGCTGGACCCGGCGCTGATTGGCGGCGGCGCGCTGGTCCTCGCCGGGCTGATGCTGGTCAATCGTCCCCGCCTGGCGGTCGCCTCAGCCTGAGCGAAAGACGCGGCGGCGTTCCAGCCAGCCCACTGCGCCCGGAATCGCGGTCAGCATCAGCGCCCCGGCGATCATCGCTGCCCAGCCCAGGTGCTGGTAGACCCACGACGACCAGCTCACGCCGAAGCCGGCGCCGAGATAGTAGAACAGCACGTAGAGCGCATTGGCCCGGCCCTGGCCGTGCTCGAGGCGACGGTTCAGCGCGCCGACGGCCGCAGCGTGCACGGCAAAGAAGCCGCAGCACACGCCGAGTAGCGCGATCACCACCGCGCTCACCGCCGGCACCAGTAGCAGCAGCAGGGACGCGGCCAGCAGCAGGGCGCCGAACAGCAGGGTGTTGCCGTTGCCGAAGCGATTGGAGAAGCGCCCCGACGCCGGCCCGACGACGACGCCGACCAGGTAGACCAGGTAGACCGCCGTGGTCTGCGCAGTCGGCAGCGCCATCGGCGCCTCGGCCAGCCGGTACGGCACGGTGTTGAACACCGGCGAGAAGATCGCCTGGCCGGCCGCGGCGCAGGCGAACATCAGCCACAGGTCCGCTCGTGCGAGCAGTGAGCGGTAGCGCACTTCGCGGTGTGCGCCGCCGGTCGTCGCCGCCACGTGCGGCAGCATGCGTGCGGCGATGATGGCGGTGACGAGCGCGAACAGCGCGGCGCCGACGAAGGCCAGGCGCCAGGCCGGCACGCTGAAACCGCCGAGCAGTCGGCCCAGCATGCCACCGAGCACGGTCGCCGCGACGTAGGAGCCCATGACCACGTTCAACCGTGCCGCCGGCAGGGTCTTGGCGAGGTAGGCGGCGAGCGCCGTGGTGAGCGTGGGGATGGCCAGGCCCTGCACGAAGCGTGCGGCGATCAGCAGGTCGAGGCTGGTGGTGGCCGCGCAGATCAGCCCGGCGGCGGCCACGGCCATGCCGCCGCCGACGATGAGCCCGCGCACCGGCACGCGGTCGGCGAGGCGGCCAATCGGCAGGTTGGCGAGGGCAATGCCAAGCAGCACGGCGGAAACGGTCAGCGCGACTTCCACGGTGTCGGCGCCGAAGTCGGCTTCCAGCACGGGCAGGATCGGCTGCGTGATGTAGATGTTGACGAAGGCCGCCGCGACCAGCGCGAAGACGACGTGCTCCAGCCGCCGGCTCGCGGTCGTGGCCTGCGGCCCGCTGTCCGCTGTGGCGCTCACGCGCCGGCGGCGAACAGCGGAAAGTATTGTCGCCGGGCGACCGCGGTCAGCCAGCGCAGCAGCTCTGCGAAGACATTCGGCTCGCGCTGTGCCTCGACCGGATCGGCCCACTGCGCGGCGAGCGGCAGCGCCGGGGCGCGCGTGTAGAGTGCGGCACAGCCGACGTAGTGGCCGTGTTGATCGGCGATGACCTCGTCCAGCAGCTCGCGATAGCGGTTCACCAGCGCCGGGGTCATCGTCCACGTGTAGCCGCCATCGCGCTGCGCCAGGCCGAGATCGCCGGTGCCGTCCCACAGCAGCGCACCGGAGGTCGACGAGCAGGCGCTGGCGAAGGCGACGAAGGCCGCCAGGCTGCCGGCGCCGATGCGGAAGATCAGCTCACGCGTGTCGTCCCAGATGCGCTCGATCTCCGCGCGCGTGGGAGCGCGCCCGGCACTTTCCTGAAACGCCCCGGGCGCGCAGCCGAGGAGGTTCCAGCACATGCCGAGCGCGGTCGCCGTACCGCCCATCACCAGCACCGGGGCATTGGCGTCGATCCGCCGCTCGCCGGCGCCGCGCCGGTCGAGCAGCATGCGCAACGACACGTACTCGCCGGCCGCGACCGAGAACGCGAGCGGGCAGCGCGGCGCCGGCCCTTCGAAATCGCGCATCCAGCGTGTTGCCGCGCCGTTCAGCACCTGGCTCATCAGCGCCAGCGAGGACAGCATGGCTGCCATGCGGGCGACGACGGCTTCATCGCCGCGCGTCTCGCTGGCGAAAGCGCGCGCGAGATCGTCGGCGCACACGACGGCGCCGTCGGCGCGCTCCACGCTCAGTCCGAGGTGCAGCGGATCGGTGCTGATGGCCGCCGCCACGTGTGGCCAGAAGGCGCGGATGTAGTCGGTCGCGTGCAGGCTCGCGCGTGCCGCCGGGTGCAGGTCCCCGGCCGCGTCGCGCGGATGGCGCAGGCGTTGCAGGTGCGCGTTGGTCTCGTCGAGGACGCGGTCGACCGCGAGTGCGTTCTCGCTCACCCGGAAGCGGCCGCCGGCGCCGGTCCTCCCTGGGCCGCTTCGAGCTCGGCCTTGCGCCGCGCAAGCTCGCTCTCCGCGCACAGCGCGCGCGCGTCAACCAGCTTCTCCGCCGCGCGTAGCCACAGCAGGTAGTAGCCGCGGCCGTCGTCAGTGTCACCGGCGGCGGCAATCTCCCGACTGAGCTGGGCGGCCCACTCGGGCCAGCTGAAGTGGCCCTGCTGGTAGAGCTGCACGACCAGGGCAAAGGCACGTGCCTCCCACGGCGAGGCGAACACGATGCCGGCTTCGTCGTCGGTCGGAACCTGTGGAATGTCGGCGGCGGCCGGCACCGGCCGCGCGCTTTCCTGTGCTTTGCTCATGCCTTGATCCCGCTACGGCTCAGGCCGGGACGAGGTAGTCGTCCCACAGGTCGACGTAGACCGAGTCGTTGCGCGAGGCGCGCGTGCCCCACACTTCCTGGGCGCTGAAGTAGACGCTGTAGCAGTGCTGCGGCCGCTCGCCCTTGCCATGGGCGGCGGTGTCGGGAAACACGAACACGCCGTGGTCACGGTCGATGCAGCCGAGCTTGTCGCGCACGTAGCGCGGCACCCGCGTGTGGGTCGGCGGGTTGATGTTCTTCACCACCACCATGTCGCCTTCGCTGAACTTGGGCTTGACCTCGGCGTCGACCCGGGCACTGGCGCCCGCGGCGACCAGTGCCGGCACGTTGGCGGCCGGCAGGGCGGGCTGCGCGCGCGATCCACCGCCCGCCGCGTGCCCGTTGCGCAGCTCTTCGGCGGTGACCACGCCCTTTTCCAGCGCCAGGGTTTCGATCGCGTGCAGCCAGTGCTCGTAGTAACTCGACTGCAGGTACTCGGCGGCGCCCATGCGCTCGATGGCGTGACGGAACTCGTCGACGCAGAAGATGCCGGCGGCGAAGCTCGGTGCGAACAGCCCGAACACGCGTTTCTCCCACTCGTGGTGGAACACCGGTTCGTCGCTTTCGGACTCGACGGGGCCGAAGCCGTGCATGCCGCCGAGGTCGTGAATACCGTTCATGCCTGCGAGAGGTCTCCGCTTGCGGTGTCGTTGAGGTTTTCGCCGCGCCGCCTCAGCCGGCGGGG
Organism: Gammaproteobacteria bacterium; assembly: GCA_041984235.1. Lineage (GTDB taxonomy): Bacteria > Pseudomonadota > Gammaproteobacteria > JBHIYN01. The sequence goes on along the minus strand of JBHIYN010000019.1, from coordinate 68,493 downwards.
GCTTCGACTTTCGCCACGCCGATCATCGAATCCCGCGTGACCAGCGCGGCGAGCTCTTCCTCGTTCAGGTGCTCGGTGCCCGGCGGACGCGCGGGCAGCACCATGTAGCGCAGCTCCGCGGTGCTGTCCCAGACCCGCACCTCGACGTCGTCGTCGAGCCTGAGCCCGAACTCCCGGAGCACCTTGCGTGGCTCGCTGACGACCCGTGAGCGATAGGGCGCGGACTTGTACCACACCGGCGGCAGGCCGAGGGTTGGCCACGGGTAGCACGAGCACAGCGTGCACACGAGCACGTTGTGCACGGTATCGGTGTTCTCCACCACCACCATGTCCTCGCCCTGGATGCCGGAATAGCCGAGCTCGGCGATCGCCGCGGTGCCGTTCTCGAGCAGGCGTTGCTTGTATTCGCGGTCGGTCCAGGCGCGCGCCACCACGCGTGCGCCGTTGTGCGGCCCGACCTTTGTTTCGTAGGTCTCGATCAGGGCATCGACCGCGGCCGGGTCGACCAGGCCTTTCTCGACCAGCACCTGCTCCAGTGCTTTCACGCGCAGCTCCGGGTCACTCAGCGGCCGGCTGTGCGGGTGGTGGTGATCGTCGCCGTGATCGTGGTTGTGATGGTGGCCGTGACGCTCGTCGCTCATCGTGCTGCCGTCCTCAGGGGTTGAGCTGCCCGGACTGCTCCAGGGCATGCGCCGCGCGCAGGATGGTGCTCTCGTCGAAGTGCCGCCCGATCAGCATCATGCCGACGGGCAGGCCGTCCGACATGGCGCATGGCACCGTCATGGCGGGGTGCCCGGTGGCGTCGAAGGGCGCGGTGTTGTTGATCATCTCCAGCGCACGTGCGACGTACTCCTCGCGCGGGCAGTCTTTGGGCGGGATTTTCGTCGCCTTCATCGGCAGGGTCGGCATCACCAGCAGGTCGTAATTCTGCAGCTGCGCGTCGTAGGCGTTGCGCAGCTTCCACGACAGGTTCTGCGCCTTGGCGTAGTAGCGGCCGTGATACTGGTCTTCCATGTACTGGCCCATCAGCATGACCAGCTTGGTGGTTTCGGACAGGTCGTTGGCGCGGGTCAGGCGGCCACGGGCAAAGACATCGAGCAGGCCGGTATTGTAGTAGCCCTCCCAGTTCGTGCCCATGCCGTTGCCCTTGATCATGAGCGCGGTCGCGCCTTCGATGGCGATGGCATTCCAGATGTGAATGCCGTCGCGATGCATCGGCACCGACACTTCGTCGACTGTCGCACCAAGGGTCTTGAACAGCATCGAGGCTTCGCGCACGCAGCTATCCACGTCTTCCTCGGACAGGCCGTCCCAGCCGAAGCCCTGCGCGACCACCCCGATGCGCAGGTCCGAGACATCGCCGGTGAGTGCCCGGGTGTAGCGCTCGGTCTTGACGTTGCGCTGGCGCGGGTCCATGCCGTCGGCGCCGGCGATGACCTCCAGCATCAGGGCGCAATCGCTGACGTTGGCCGTAATCGGGCCGAGGTGATCCAGCGTCAGCTCGATCGGAAACGCGCCGGTATACGGCACCAGGCCGTGGGTCGGCTTGAGACCGTAGACGCCGCACCAGCTCGCCGGCATGCGGATCGAGCCGCCCTGGTCACCGCCAATGGCCATGTCGACCTCGCCCGCGGCGACCAGCGCCGCGCTGCCGCTGGAGGAGCCGCCGGTGGAGTGTTCGCGATTGTGCGGGTTGCGCACCGGCCCGGTGTCGTTGGTATGGCTGCCGCCGGAGAAGCACAGGTTCTCGCACACCGACTTGCCGACGATCTCGCCGCCGGCGTCGAGAACGCGCGTGACCACGGTGGCGTCGATGTCGGGGACATAGCCTTCGAGCACCGAGGCGCCGTTCATCATCGGCACGCCGGCGACGCACACGTTGTCCTTGACCACTACGCTGCGGCCCTTGAGTTTGCCGCCGCGTGCACCCGTGATCGAGCACTTGTAGTACCACGCGTTGAGCTCGTTCTCTTCCGGCTCGGGGCGGTAGCCGGGGGTGCGCGGATACTTGACCGCGGGCTTGGGCTCGACCAGCGCATCGATGCGCTCGTAGGAGGCAATCGGGCCTTCCATGAGATCCTGGAACGAGGCCAGGTCGTCCACCGACAGCTCGAGTCCGAACTGCTGGGCAATGAGCTCGATGTCGTCGAGTGTCGGCCGTTTGATCTTCATGACGTATCCCCCTGCGTCAGAGCCACAGTCTGCCAGCGTCGCCGGCACACGAACCGGAATCCACGCACATCTTAACGCGCCCGCCGCCGGGGCGGACGCCGCAGGTGGCGCCGTCAGGCGAGGATGTCGCGGTTGTGATCCTCGGCGATCAGGGCGTACATGAACTGCTCGAGCTCCGGGCCCATGGCGTCGCGCGAGGAAATCATGCCGACGACCTGACCGTCCTCGACCACCGGTACGTGGCGAAAGCGGCCATGGTGCATGACCTCGAGCGCGGTGGCGAAGGGCTTGTCCGGGTGCACCGTGGTGGGATCGGCGGTCATCGCCGACTCCATCGTGGTCGTGGTCGGGTCCAGGCCCTCGGCGACGACGCGAAACAGTGCGTCACGCTCGGTGAAGATGCCGGCCAGCGCGCCGTCGCGCAGGACCACGATGGCGCCCACCACGCGTGCCTTCATCAGCCGTGCAGCCTCGCTGACGGTCATGCCGATATCGGCGGTGAGCAGTTCCTGGTGATCGATGATGTCGCGGATGGTGCGAGCGGTCATGGCAGACTCCGGCGCCGGGCTTGATTATCGGTCCATAGTAGCGCCGGGCACGGTCACGGCAACCGTTTCACCATGCGGTTCAGTACGTTGGCGGCGTTATGGCATAGACCACCACGGTCTCGTCGTCGGCCACGTTGCGGTAGCCGTGGGGTTCGCTGCTGTGGAAGCTGAAGCTGTCGCCCTGTTCCAGCACGAAGCTGCGCCCGCCCACCGTGACCTCGAGCCGGCCCCGGAGCACCAGGCCGGCTTCCTCGCCGCGGTGGGTATACGGCTCGCCGGTGCTGGCACCGGGCTTGAAATGGCTCAGCAGCAGCTCCAGCGAGCCGTCCAGGCCGGGCGACAGGAGGTAGTCTACAAAGCCGTCGCGGAAGATGATGCGGCGGCGGTTGTCGCGGCGTACGACCAGGCCGCGCTCCTGCGGCGGACCGGCGGCGCCGCCGCTGAAGAACCAGCCGACGGTGACGCCGAGCGCGCGCGCGATCGCGCCCAGGGCCTTGACCGAGGGGGTCGAACGGTTGCGCTCGATCTGGCTGAGATAGCCCACCGACAGCGCACTCGCCGCCGACAGCTCGGCCAGCGACATGCCGCGCGCCTTGCGCAGCGCGCGTACCTCGGCGCCGTCCAGCTCACTGCCGTCCGTCGCCTCGGGTACGGATGCGGGCGGTGATGGCGCAATCGGATCAGGGGGTGAGGCCATGGCGGCAAGGGGGAGGCTGGCTGCGGTCTCGTATGGTAGCCGCAGACGCGGTCGCGCGACGCCCGCAACGAGGACGGAAAAATAAATTCACGCTGGTTATTTGAATATTAGTGAAAATATAATATATTTTTTTCACTTACAGGCCGAGCCCTTCTGCATGCTTTCGACGGTCATCCTGCTCGCCCCGGCCACCTCGCCGGTGCTTTGCCTAAGCCCCACACCGCGCGGGAACCGCGCTTGAGCGCGTCCGGACTGCCGGACCGCGCCCGCGCGATCATCGTCGGCGGCGGCATCATCGGCTGCTCCACCGCCTACCACCTTGCCCGGCTGGGCTGGACGGACGTGGTGCTGCTCGAGCGGCGCCAGCTCACCTGCGGCACTACCTGGCATGCCGCCGGCCTGGTCACGACGCTGCGCGACACCGAGACCCAGACCCGCCTCGCCCGCTACTCGCTCGATCTCTACCGCGAGCTCGAGGCGGAGACCGGGCAGGCCACGGGCTTCATCCCGTGCGGCTCGATCCAGCTCGCGATGGACGCGGACAAGCGCGAGGAGATGCTGCGCGGCTGTGCCCTGGCACGCACCTTCGGCGTCGAGAGCCACGTCATCACGCCGTCCGAGGTCAAGGAACTGTTCCCACTGGCCAACGTCGACGATCTCGTGGCCGGGTTTCATTTCCCGGACGATGGGCGGGTCAACCCGGCCGATCTCACCCAGGCACTGGCCCGCGGGGCGCGGCAGCGCGGCGTGAGCATCTTCGAGGACACGCTGGTCGAGGACGTGATCATCGAGCAGGGCCGCGCGGTGGGGGTGCGCACGGCCGCCGGCGAGATGCTTGCCGAGGTGGTGGTGTTGTGTCCGGGCATGTGGGGGCGCGAGTTCGGCCGCCGCATCGGCGTCGACATCCCGTTGCAGGCGGCCGAGCATTACTACCTGATCTCCGAGGCCATCGAAGGCGTGCACAACCGCCTGCCGATCCTGCGCGATCCGGGCCGCAGCGCCTACGTGCGCGAGGAGGCCGGCAAGATCATGCTCGGCTTCTTCGAGCCGGTCGCCGCGTCCTGGGGCGTGGACGGGATCCCGGAAAATTTCTGCTTCGACGAGCTGCAGCCGGACTGGGAACGCATGGAGCCGTGGATCGAGCGCGGCATGCAACGGGTGCCGGTGCTGATGGAAACCGGTATCCGCCAGTTCTTCTGCGGGCCTGAATCCTTTACCCCGGATCACAATTACCTCATGGGCCGCGCGCCCAACGTCGCCAACCTGTTCGTCGCCTGCGGCTTCAACTCGCTCGGCATTCTTTCCGGCGGCGGTGCCGGGCATGTCATGGCGCAGTGGATCGAGGACGGCATCCAGCCGATGGACGTGTGGGACGTCGACCTGCGGCGCCTGCAGCCGGTGCAGAACACGACGGCCTATGTCGCCGACCGCGTGGTCGAGTCGCTCGGCATCGGCTACCAGATGCACTGGCCCAACCGCCAGTGGGAAACGGCGCGCAACGTGCGCCGCTCGGTGCTGCACGATCGCCTCGCGGCGCGCGGCGCCTGCTTCGGCGAGTCGGCTGGCTGGGAGCGCGCCAACTGGTTCGCCCGACCCGGCCAGGAACCCCGCTATGCGTACGCCTTCGGGCGCCAGAACTGGTTCGACAACAACGCTGCCGAACACCGCGCGGTGCGCGAGGCGGTCGGCCTGTTCGACCTGTCCTCGTTCGCCAAGCTGCTGGTGCAGGGGCGCGACGCGGAGCGCGTGCTGAACCACATTGCCTGCGCCGATGTCGCCGTCGCGGTGGGTCGGGTCGTGTACACCCAGTTCCTCAACCGCCGCGGCGGCATCGAGGCCGACGTGACCGTGACCCGGCTCGCCGACGATCGCTACCTGGTAGTCACCCCGGCGTTCACGCTGACTCACGTCGCGGCGTGGATCGCCGAGCACATTCCGGACGATGTGTGCTGTGTCGTCACCGATCTCGGTGGTGCCTGGGCGACCTTGTCACTGCAGGGACCGCGTTCGCGCGAGCTGCTCGCCGCGGTGTCCGACGACGACTTCTCGGCCGCCGCCTTCCCGTTTGCAACCGCCCGGCCGATCGAGATCGGCTACCAGCAGGCGCTCGCGCTGCGCATGTCCTACAGCGGCGAGCTCGGCTGGGAGCTCTACGTGCCGTGCGAGATGGTGCTCGCCGTGTACGACAGGCTGGTCGAGGCCGGCAGCGCCTGCGATCTCGCCCACTGCGGCTACCACACGCTGAACAGCCTGCGTATCGAGAAGGCCTTCCGCGAATGGGCTCACGACATCGGCGGCTGTGACACGCCGCTGGAAGCGGGCCTCGATTTCACCTGCGCCTGGGACAAGCCCGGCGGCTTCGTTGGCCGCGACGCCCTGCTCGCGGCGCGCGAGGGCGGCCCGCCGCGCCGTCGCCTGGTGCAGTTCCTGCTGCACGATCCGGAGCCGGTACTGGGCCACCACGAGGCCATCCTGCGCGACGGCGAGCGGGTCGGCTACACCACCTCGTCCGCCTACGCCCATACCCTGGGCGGCTGTGCGGCGCTCGGTTACGTCGAAGACGCGGGCAATGGCCTCGGCGGCGCGGAATTCGCCATCGAGCAGGCGGACCGGGTCTACCCGGCGCGTGCCGCGCTGGAGCCGATGTACGATCCCGGCGCAGAGCGGATGCGTGGTTAAATTGGGCGCTCCGCCGACAGCCGGCGGCGGGCGCGGAACGGTACTGGGGACAATGGGAGAAATCGGATGTGGCGCGTAGGAATTGACGTCGGCGGAACCTTTACCGACCTGTATGCCTGGGAGGAGGGCAGTGGGCGCGAGCTCACCGCGAAGGTGCTCACCACGCGCGACGACCGCTCGCTGGGCGTGATGAACGCGCTCGCCGAGGCCGGCATCGCGGCGCGCGACGTTGCTTATCTCATGCACGGCACGACCACCGCGACCAACGCGCTCATCACGCGTGACTACCCCGAGGCCGCGATGATCACCACCGAGGGCTTCCGCGACACCATCGAGATCGGCCGGCAGCATCGCGCCGCGCTCTACGATCCCTACCAGACCAAGCCGAAGCCGATCATCAAGCGCCGCTACCGGTACACCATCGACGAGCGCATGAACGTGCAGGGCGAGGTCGTGCGGCCGCTGGACCCGGGCCGCGCCCGCGAGATCGCCGAGCGTATCCGCGACCACGGCATCCAGTCGGTGGCCATCGCGTTCATCAATTCCTACGTCAACGCCGCGCACGAGGACGCCATGCGCGACATCGTGCTGGAGGTCAACCCGGACATCTACTGCGTGACCTCGGCCGACACCCGTCCGGTCTTTCGCGAGCACGGCCGCTTCACCACCACCGCCATCCGCGCGGTGACCATGCCGGTGATGGAGCGCTACTTCAATCTCCTGCAGAACGCGCTCGAGCAGGCCGGCTTCGCCGGACGCCTCATGATCCTCAAGTCGAGCGGCGGCATCACCGGCGTGGAAGCCGCCAAGCAGCATCCCGAGGAGCTGATCGAGTCCGGGCCGGCCGGCGGCGTCGCCTACGCCGCCTACCTCAGCGAGCTGCGCGGCGACTGCCCGAATATCGTGCATACCGATGTCGGCGGCACCAGCTTCGACGTCTCCATCGTCGAGAACGGCAAGGGCCTGGTCACGCGCGACCACGAGATCGAATGGGAGATCCCGGTCATCGTGCCGATGCTGGACATCCACAGCGTCGGCGCCGGCGGCGGTTCGATCGGTTGGGTCGACGAGGGCGGCAGTCTGCGCGTGGGACCGCATTCGGCGGGCTCCAGCCCCGGGCCCGTGTGCTACGGCCTCGGCGGTACCGAACCCACCATCACCGACGCCAACCTGCTGCTCGGCCGTATCGAGCCGTCACTGGGCGGCAAGATGACGCTGGACGTGGCGGCGGCCGAGCAGGCCATGGAGCGTCTCGCCGAGCAGTTCGGCCTGTCCGCGGTCGAGACCGCCGACGGCATGATCCGCATCGGCTGCGAGAACATGGCACAGGCGGTGAAGAAGGTGCTGGTCGGGCGCGGACGCGACCCGCGCGACTCGGTCTACGCCGCCTTCGGCGGTGCCGGCGCGATGCACGCCTGCTTCGTCGCCGAGTCGATGAACATCCCGCGCATCATCGTGCCCGCCCAGGCCGGCGTCGCGTCGGCCTTCGGCGCCACCGCGATGGACCTGCGCCAGGACCTGGAAGCGTTCTACTTCTGTTCCGTGGCCGATGCCGACGTCGACGCCATCAATGCCATCTACGCGACCCTGGAGCGCGATGCCGAGGCGCTGCTGGAGGCCGACGGTGTGAAGGCGGCCGACATCACCCTCAGCCGCTCGGCACAGATGCGCTATGTCGGCCAGACCTACGAGGTCGACACGCCGATTCCGTCCGGGCGCCTGAAGCCCGCCGATCTGCCCGAAATCGCCGCCACCTTCCACCGCTGCCACGAAATGGAATTCGGCGTCAGCTCGGACGATTTCGAGCCCGCCATCGTCTCGCTGGCGGTGACCGCGGTGGGTAAGACCGCGCGCCCGCCGGCGCTGACCGTGGGTGCCAGCGGCAGGGCGCCGGAAAAAGGTCGCCGCGACGTGTATTTTGACGGCGCCTGGCACGAGAGTAATATTTACGACGGGCATGCGCTCGCCGCCGACGCCGTCGTCGCCGGACCGTGTATCGTCGAGTTCGAGCATGCCTGCGCGGTGCTGCCGCCCAACGCACGCGGTACCGTCGACCAGTACGGCAACATGCTGATCGATATCGACTGACCGGGACACTGCACCCGAAGGAGCCTGAACCATGGACAAAAAAGTCAAGGTCGACCAATCCGTCATCGAGCAGACCCGGGTCGACCCGGTCACCTTCGAGGTCCTGCGCAGCATTTTCGAGTACGCCGCCGATCGCATGTCGACGGTGCTGCAGCGCGCCTCGTTCTCGCCGATCCTCGCCGACATGGTCGATTTCTCGAACGCCATCTACGACTCCGAGGCCAAGCTGCTGAGCCAGGCGGCGAACTGCCCGGTGCACCTGGCGGCGATGAAGTTCAGCGCCGAGGCGATCATCGAGCAGTACCCGCTGGACGGCATGCAGCCGGGTGACGTCTACGTCGTCAACGATCCCTACAAGGGCGGCACCCACATCAACGACATCACCTTCATGATGCCGATCTTCTACGACGGCGACATCATCGGTTTCGCCGTCAGCCGCGGGCACTGGATGGACCTCGGCGGCGGCGCCGCCGGCGGCCAGGCTTTCGGCGGCACCCATATCGCCGGCGAAGGCCTGCGCCTGCCGCCGCTGCGCCTGTACGAGGCCGGCGAGGTGCGCGAGGACCTGCTCGCCATCATCATGAACAACACGCGCACGCCGCATTACGTCAAGGGTGACATGCAGGCGCACGTCGGCTGCCTCAAGGCGGCCCAGCAGGAGATGGAACGCGCGGCCGACAAGTACGGCCTGGCGACGCTGAAGGCGGCGATGAAGCAGCTGCAGGAGTACACCGAAAGGATAGTGCGCAAGTCCATCGCCGACATGCCGGACGGCGAGTACGAAGCCGAGGAGTACGCCGATACCGACGGCCACTCCGACCAGCCGATTCCGATCAAGGTCAAGCTCGTCATCAAGGGTTCGGACATCACGGTCGATTTTGCCGGCACCGGACCGGTGTGCAAGGGCGCCATCAACTCGCCCTACGCCAACACGGCTTCGGCCACACTCTATTCACTGCAGTTCTTCCTGGCGCCGCACGCGCCGCAGAACCAGGGCATGTTCGAACCGATCTCGATCAAGCTGCCGGAGAATTGCTGGCTGAACGCGAAGTGGCCGGCGCCGACCATCGGCTGCACCACGCTGACGTCGTCGAAGATCACCAGCGCGATCTGGCAGGCCCTGGCCAAGGCCTGCCCGGAGAAGGTCACCGGCTCGACCAACGCCGAGTGCAACTGGTTCGTGTCGTCCGTGGTCGCGCCTGACGGCTCGACCAACGTGCTCTCCGACCTGCCCGCGGGCGGCTGGGGCGGCACGCCGTTTGCCGATGGCATGAACGTGACCGAGGACGCGCTGGGCAATTGCATGAACATGCCGGCAGAGACCGCCGAGCTGCTGTTTCCGGTTGCCTACGAGGCGTTCGAGCTACGTTCCGATTCCGGCGGTCCGGGCCGGCACCGCGGCGGACTGGGTGCGGTGTTCAAGATGCGCTACCTCGCCGATGGCGAGCTGAGCATGGAATCGGCGCGTACCCTGGAGGGCAGCCCCGGGGTCAACGGCGGGCAGCGCTCCGACGTGCAGCGCCAGATCAAGATCCACCCGGACGGCACGCGCGAGGTGATCGGCGGACTGGACGAGCAGGGCAACTGGAAGAGCCCGCTGCTGGAAAGCGTGCCGTTCCGCTACGGCGAGACCTTCATGTTCGAATCGACCGGTGGCGGTGGCTGGGGCGACCCGCTGGAACGCGACCCGGCCGCGGTACTGGATGACGTGCTCGACGAGTACATCAGCGCCGAAGCGGCCGAGCGCGTCTACGGCGTGATCATCGACCGCACCGCGATGGCGGTAGACCCCGCCGCGACCACGCGCCGCCGCGAGGAGATGCGCGCGGTGGCCTGATCGGGCCGGGCCACGCGGCGTAGCGGGCGACGGACACGATTTGTTACCTGGCGCACGCTCGCCGCGCTGGACGCGGACCATGCGGACGCATACGCTTACCCCGATTGGATGATAAAAACGGGGTGCCCATGATGCCCCCGCAACAACGATCTTGAACTATCGCTATCCGTCCCGTCCGCGGGGCGCCCGCCGGTACGCTGCCGCCGGCGTACTGCTGCTCGCCCTGGTCGCGATCCTGTGTGCGCCTGCCGGTGTCGCCTCGACGCGGGTAGACCGGCACTTCACGGCGCCCGCCGGCCATGACTGGTACCAGGTACTGGTCGATCCTGGCGCACGCCTGACGTTCGCGGAGGTCGGCCCCGGCGGCGACGCCCAGGGCTTCGAGCCGGCGTCCGAGGAGGCGCTCAACCGCGGTTTCACCCGCGCCGCCATCTGGGCCCGCTTCGAGCTGCGTTATGCCGCGAGCGACGCGCCGCCGCTGGTGCTGGTCCTGCCGCGCCCGCTGCTCGACCACGTCGAGCTCTACCGCGTCGTGCCGGGCGGCGGGGTACAGGTGCAGCGCACCGGTGACGCCGAGCCCTTCGACTCGCGCGGCCTGCCCTATCGCGCGTTCGCGTTCGAGCTGCCGCCGCGGCCCGGGCAGTCGGTGACCTACTTCGTGCGCGTGAGCGGGTCCACCAGTGCGAGCGGTTTGCCGCTGCGGCTGATGACCTCGGCCGGTTTTCGCGAGCTCGCGCAGCGCGAGGATTTCTTCATCGGCGCCTATTTCGGCGTAGTCGGCGGTCTGGCGATCGCCGCCGTGCTGCTCTTCGCGACCCTGCGCGAACGCATTTTCCTCAGCTACTTCCTCTACGTCTCGGCGTTCGCGCTGACCGTCGCCGCAGCCAGTGGTTACGGCATGCAGGTGCTGTGGCCACGGCAGCCCGACTGGCAACAGGTGCTGCCAACGGTTTTCGTCGCCCTCACCCTGATCGCGGGCGTTGCCTTCGTGCGCCGCTTCCTGCTGCTGGCCGAACGCTGGCGCGGCGTCGACCGCGCGTTCGTGGTGATTGGCGGGGTGGGGGTGGCCGGTGCGCTGGTTGCCCTGACGACCGGGATCCAGGCCGGCACCGTGACCCTGCTGGCATCAGCGGTTGCGCTGTGCCCGCTTGCCCTGCTGGCCGGCATTCGCTGCGTGCTCGCCGGCGACCGCGTTGCGCGTTACTTCCTGGTCGGCTGGGTGGTGTGCATGACCGGCATCATCGCCGCCGGCCTGGACATGCTCGGGTTCATTCCTGGCAACGTGTGTTCTGCCTACGGACTCTACTTCGGTTCCCTCGCCGAGTTCGTCGCGCTGTCGGTCGCGCTGGGTGACCGCGTGCGTCACCTGCAGCGCGAGAAAGATGAGGAGATCGCGCGCACCAACGCGGAGCTGGCCGAGCTCAATCAGAATCTCGAACACATCGTGCGCGACCGCACGCACGAGCTCGAGCAGCGCAACCGCGAGCTCGGCGAGCTCGCGATCCGCGACAGCCTGACCGGCCTCTACAATCACAGCACCACGATCGAGCTGCTCGACCAGGTGTTGAACCAGAGCCAGCGTTACGAGTTCGCGGTTACCGTGCTCATGATCGACATCGACCACTTCAAGCGCATCAACGACAGCTACGGCCACCAAGTCGGTGACGCGGTGCTCGAGATCGTGTCGCAAACCCTCGCCGATACGCTGCGCGACTCCGACATCGTCGGGCGCTACGGCGGCGAGGAGTTCCTGGTGGTGATGCCGCATGCCGAGGCGCAGGCGGCACGCGAGTTCGGTGAGCGCCTGATCGGTCGGGTGCGCGAGATCGCGGTCCCGCGTTCCGGCGGCGAACATCTCGGTATCAGCGTCGGGATCTCGGTCAGTAATCCGCACGGCGCACGGCTGGCCGCGGCCGAGATGATCAAGCGTGCGGACGAAGCCCTGTACCGCTCCAAGCGCGAGGGTCGCAATCGCCTGACCATCGACAGCCTCAGCCTGGTCTCCGCGTCGGCGGCCGAACGCCATGGCGTGCCGCGGGTCGGGCAGTAGGCGCCACGGAATCGTCGCGAGCGGGCGCCCGGCGACTCAGCGCAGCTGGCTGTCCTTGCTGCCGCGGCGGTTGATGCCGCCACTGGCCTGTGTCCGCGCGTCCTCGGCTTCCTGGCATCCCACGCAACGGCGCACGCCGGGCACCGCGTCGCGCCGCGCCTGCGGGATCGGCTCGCCGCACTCCTCACACTCGGCAAGGCCGGCGCCTGCCTGACGCAACGCCTCGCGCGCACGCCGTACCGCGTCGTCCACGCTCGCGTCGATTTGATCCTGGACCGCGCCGTCGCGCGACCATCCACCGGCCATGCGTGTTCTCCGAAAACCGTTGCCCGTGAACCAGTCTAGCGGCAAACGTCGCGTCGTGCCCAAGCCGGGCGGGACGCCGCGGCTCAGCTTGCCAGCACCGCACTCGCCTCGGGCAGAATCTTGCGCGCGACGTCGAAGCGCGGCTCGTGGTAGGGCGGACCGACCCACAGGCCCTGCAGCGCGTCACAACCCATGTTGGTCAGGTGGCCGGCCTGTTGTTCGTTCTCGACGCCGCATACCGTGACTTCGATGCCCAGCGCGTGCGCCATGGCGATGACCGAGCGACTGATGGTGCGCTCGTTCTCTTCGAATTCTATGGTTTCGATGAACTCGCGTTCGATCTTGACCCGCCACACCGGCAGGCGGCGCAGGTTGTTGAGCGAGCCGTAGCCGGTACCGAAGCGGTCGAGCACGATGCGCACTCCCGCGTCGTGCAGCTGCTGCATGATCTCGGCGCAGGCGGCCTGCTCCAGGAACGGGTGGGTCTCGGCAATCTCGAACTCCAGCGAGCCGGGCGCGCAGCCATGCTCGCGCATGGCGTTCTCGACCACCGCCACGAGTCCTGGCTGCTGCAGCTGGATCGCGGTCACGTTGATGCTGACCGTGCCCCCCGTGCCACGCTCGCGGCGGTTGGCGGCGACGCGCTGACAGGCTTCCTGTACCGTCCATTCCGTGATGCGGTGGACCAGGCCGCAGGTCTCGGCGACGGGGATGAACTCGAGCGGGGCGATCTCGCCCTCGGTGCGCCGCCAGCGCAGCAGGCCCTCGTGGCCGTAGACCCGGCCGGTGTGGGTGGAGATGATCGGTTGGTAGAGCAGCTCGAACTGGCCGCCGTCCAGCGCCTCCGGCAGGAGCGTCTCGATCCAGACGCGACGCTCGATGCTGCGCGTGAGATCGGCAGTCGCGAAGCAGTAGCGTTCACTGACCGCGGACTTGGCCGCATACATCGCGGCATCGGCCAGGCGCATGAGGTCGGAGGGGTTGTCGGCATCGGCCGGGAACTGCGCGATGCCGATGCTGCCGCCAACCTTGATCTCACGCAGGCCGAGGTCGATGGGCGCCTCGATCGCGGTGCACAGGCGGTTTGCCAGGTTTTCGACCGACGGGAAGAAGCCGGTGTCGTCGAGCACGATGGTGAACTCGTCGCCGCCCAGCCGCGCGACGAGGTGGGCGTGGTCCTCTGTGGCCGGCTCTGCGTCGCCGTAGACGACGAAGGCGAGCCGCTGTGCCACGGTATGCAGCAGCCGATCGCCTGCCGCATGGCCCAGCGAGTCGTTGACGCGCTTGAAGCCGTCGAGGTCGATGAACATCAGGGCCAGCTTGCGGCCGTCCCGCGTGCAGGCTTCCAGCTTGCGTTCGAGCGCGGTCTCGAAGGCGTGGCGGTTGGCGAGTGTCGTCACCGGGTCGCGAAAGGCGATGTCATGAATACGGTCGCTGGCGATCTCCCGTTCCCGCACGCGTCCGAGCTGGGCCGCGATCTGCTGCAGCAGCTTGTGCGCACGCGCATCGAGCTCGGTAGTCCGGTGAGCGAAGCATTCGATGACCATGCCGATGGCGCCGCCGACGTCGACGGGCCAGGCGAGGACATCGAAACCGGCCGCCTCGGCGGCGATACGCGTGCGATGCTCGTCGTCCAGGTCACGGCTGAAGGTTGGCTTGCGCTCGCCCGCAACCTGGCTGACCAGCCAGCGGCGGCCGGGATCTTCCTGTGAGCGGGTCGCGTCACGGGCATCGGACAAGGCACCTGCCGTGGTCTCGTTCCACAGCGGCGCGGATTCGATCGAGCCGAACTCGTCGACCGTCCACAGGTGGGCCGCTTCCCAGCCGAGCGCGTCGACCACCAGCTCGAGATAACGCGCGGCGGATTCCGAGAACGGCAGACCGTCGCCCGCGATGCTGGCGGCGTGCGCCTCCAGCCGCGCGAAGCGGGCGTCGGCATCGGACTGCGCGAGGCTGTCCTGCACCTGCCCTTCGAGCCGGCGCTGGCGGGCGGACCACACCGACACGAACACGCCATTCATGGCCAGCGCACTGCTGAAATAGAGCGCGGTGTAGGCGAAGGCGACGTTCTCCGGCAGGACGGCGGGCGGCACCATGGCGGCGACGCCGGCGAAATAATAGGCGGCGACGGCGGCGACGCCGGCGATGATCCAGAACCAGGCGTCAAAGCGCCCGAGCAACAACACCGCGGCACTGCTGAGCGGCGCGAGAAAGGCGAGCGCCGGCGAGAGATGCCCGCCGAGGTAGTAGCTCTGGCCGACGATGAGCAGGAACAGCATCGAGCAGCCGGTGCGGATGACGAGCTCGGGCCGGGTCGCGCGGCGCTGCAGGACGAACAGGCCGATGCAGCCGAGCGCCCCCGCGCCGTTCAGCGCCCCTAGCGCCGTGGACCAGGGGGTCAGCAGGATGCCGAACAGGACGCAGGCGGTACCGGCGGAAGCCAGCCCCACGGTGATGACCTGGGCCTGGAAATAGGCGCGCAGATCGTCCGACCTCGGCAGCGCAAAGACCCTGCGCAGGTGCCGGAGAGACCGTAACGAAAGGGCAGAGAGCATGGCGGTTGCCTGCCCGGGCTGGCAGGGGCTGGAGCGTACCCCGGGATAGCGTCACGAACGGCCGGATCTTGAGCCGTAGCGCTGCTGCCCGGCCCTGTCCGGGCGCGCCTGCTGCGTCGCACCAGGGACGGCCCGGCGCCCGCGTGCACGCGGGCGCCGGGGCACCGCGGTCAGGCCGGGCGGATGTCCGCCAGCACCGGGTCGGCGCAGACCGCGACCTCGTTGTCGACCAGGGCGCCGCAGCCGCGGCAGTAGAAACGGCGGAACTCGACCGCATCGTCGACGAACAGGGCCGGATCGCCGATCAGCGGGTTGCCGTCGGAGAACGGGCCGTTCTCGCGGATGCACTGGTCCTTGTAGTTCTGTTCGATCTCGCCGAGATCCGCGGCGCACTTGCCGCAGGCCCAGTAACGGCCGGCGCCGTCCTCGCGCACGTCGAGATTGGCCGCGGCGTGGTAGACCAGGGCACCGTCGCGGGCGGCCGGTGCGCCGCCGTTGACGCGCGCGCGGCGCACGCGCTCGCGCTCGGCCAGCGTCGCCTCGACGTCGACCCGGCCCTCGTCGTCGAGCACCGCACCGTAGATGCTGCGCGCGGCCGCGGGGGTGATGGCGTAGTCCTCGAGATCCTGCTCGATGTCGGCCGGCGCGCGCTCGAAGGGATCGCCGAAGCCGCCGCCGCCGGTCCAGCGCACGGCGTAGACGTCGTCCGCGTGCTGCTGGAAGTTCTCCTCGCGCAGCTGCAGCACCACCTCGTCGCCCTCGACCTCGCGCGCGTCACCCGGGATCTTCTGCGCGCGCAGGCGCGCATGCACGTCGCTGTTGCGGATGAAGGTGTAGGCGTTGGTGGTCGAGGGGTAGCCGCCCATCATGCCGGGCGAGGTCGGCAGGGCATTGCCGGACGACAGCGTGTCCTGGGTGATGAAATCGGTGTTGTGCGGGATGAAGCAGGATTCCGCCGAGAGCCCGCCGCGGTACTGGCCCGCACCGCCCGAATCGGGCAGCTCCTTGCGGTACATGAACAGCACCGGGAAGCTCTGCTCGGTGTGTTCGATGTTGGGCAGCTGGCAGATCGGGGTGCGCGCCTGGCCGCCGGTGTTGATGCCGTCAGCCATGGAGAACGCACCGATCGCGCCGCCGATCGGATCGACCAGCAGGTAGCCGTACTTCTCGCCCCACTGGTCGACGCCGCGGAACAGCGTCGCCGGCCACTGGCTGGTGCCGCCGATGCACATGATGTCCTTGCGCATCTCGGCGTCGGGATAAATCATCTTGGAGATGACGTTGTAGGCCGGGTAGAGCGAGATCTCCATCGACTGGATGGGCGCGGTAGACACCGAGGCCGGAAAGTCCGCGCAGTTCAGCGTGCCCGGGGTGGGATCGAACTCGATGTGGCGCAGCGCGCCGCCGCAGGCGAAGTACTGGTCCCAGCACAGCAGCTCGTTGACCGCGACCATGATCGAGCCGCGCCAGCCGGAATAGGTCGCGTTCATGGCGCCTTCCTGCGGCGCCGAGCCGTCGTTGGTGAAGATGAGCTTCGTGCCCTCCTTGCGCAGGCCCAGCACCACGCGGTGGGTGCGGCGGTCGCCCGGGCGGCAGGCCTCGATGTAGGTGCGGTCGGACCATTCGCCGTCCGGCAGGCGCGCCATCTTCTCGAGATACGCCTTTTCGGAGTTGTCGATGACGCGCTTCATCACGCCCTTCACGGTGCGCGCGCCGTAGCGCTTGATCAGCGCTACCACGCGATCGCGCGCGGTGCTGTTGCCGGCGATCTGGGCGCGGAAGTCCAGCGCCACCAGCTGTGGCTTGCGCGAGGCGCGCAGGTAGACCGCCTCGATGTCCTTGCGGATCTCGTAGTTCTCGATGATGCGGGTCGGCGGCAGCATGATGCCTTCCTCGTAGACCGACTCCGCCGACGGGCAGAAGCTGCCCGGGGTGATGCCGCCGATGTCGTACTGGTGCAGGCAGTTGGTCACCCAGCAGAACAGCTCGCCTTCCCAGAACACCGGGCACAGCAGCATCACGTCCTGCTGGTGCGCGGCGCCGACCCAGGGATCGTTGGCGATGAACATGTCGCCCTCGCCGATGCCGGGATTGTCGCCGCGGTATTCCATGGTCCACTTGACCTGGGTGTCGGTGACGCCGGACATGTACTGCATGTAGGGCCCGAAATAGACGAACTCGGCGTCCTCGGTCAGGATCGAGGGATTGAGATCCAGCGCGTACATCGCCACCGGTGAGCCCGACAGGCGCTGGATGGTGGCGCCATGCTCCTCGTTGATCTGCCACAGGTTGTGGCGGATCACTTCGTAAGTGACCGGGTCGACGTTCTCGTCGAAGTCACGGTGCAGCCTGAGCTTGTCGGACAGGCGCAGCGTCTTCGGCGGCACGTAGGGGTGGTCGACGCCGTTGAAGTCGACCTCGGGCATTTCGCTGATGCGGGGCATGGCGGCGGTCCTCAGGCGTTGGGGTCGATGACGAAGTTGCCGAGCGCGTCGACGCTGATGCGCTGGCCGGGGTGCACCACCATCGAGGTCGTGGTGGTCTCGACCACGCACGGCCCGTCGATGGCGTTACCGGGAACGAGCTTGTAGCCATCATAGATCGGCGTCGGTTCCAGTCTGCGCTGCTCGGCCCACCAGATCTCGCGGGTGCCGCTCCGCGCATCGTCGGCGACGACGTCGCTCAGGTGCTCGGCCGCGACCAGCTTCGGCTTCATCGACGTGGCGCGCGAACGGCAGCGGAAGGTGACCATTTCCAGGCGCGCGCCGCGCAGCGCGGCGCCGTGGCCGTAGAGGGTCTCGTAGCGCTCGACGAAACGTTCGCGCAGTTGCTCGAGCGCGGCGGCGTCGAGCACGCCGTCGTCGAGGAACACCTCGACCTCGTTGATCTGCCCGCGATGGCGCATGTCGATGGAGTACTGGAAACGGTGGCGCGAGGCGTCCACGCCATCGTCGAGCAGGTGGTCGCGGCCCTGCGCGCCGAGGCCGGCGAGGATGCCGTTGACGGTATCGAGGTCGAACGGCGAGGCCATGATGCTGACCTGCTCGTCGACGTGCAGGATGTCGGCCGAGGCCGCGCCGAAGGCACACCACACCGCCGCCGTGTCACCCTGCGGCACCACCACCTTGCTCACCCCGAGCTCGCGCGCGGCCACGCCCATGTGCACCGGCCCGGCGCCGCCGAAGGCGAAGACCACGAACTCGCGCGGATCCAGACCCTTCTGCACCGTCACCTTGCGAATGAGATCGGCCATCTGGAACTCGGCGATGGTCGCCACCCCGCTGGCGAGCTCGTAGAGATCCATGCCGAGCTCGTCGGCCAGGCCCTGCAGCGCGGCCGCCGCGGCGGCGCGGTCGAGCTGCATGCTGCCGCCGGCGAAGTTCTCGGGGTCGAGGTAGCCGAGCACGAGGTCGGCGTCGGTGGTGGTCGGCACCGTGCCGCCGCGCCCGTAGCAGACCGGCCCCGGGTCGGCGCCGGCGCTGTCGGGGCCGACGCGCAGGGTTTTCGTCGCGGCGTCGATCCAGACCTTGCTGCCGCCGCCGGTGCCCAGCGTCTGCACGTCGACCTTGGGCAGGAAGTACTCGTACTGGTGGACGAGGCTCTTGTAGGAGACCACCGGCTCGCCTTCGTGGATCACGCCGACGTCGAACGAGGTGCCGCCGAGATCGGTGGTGATGATGTTCGGGTAGCCCATGATGCCGCCGAGGTAGACCGATCCGGTAACGCCGGAGACCGGGCCCGAGTCGAGGGTCAGCAGCGGGGCGGCCTGCGCCTTGGGTACGGTGATGGTGCCGCCGGCGCATTGCGTGATCTGCAACGGCGGCTTGTAGCCGAGCTCTTTGAGCTGCTGATCGAGGCGGGTCACGTAGCCGACCGTGATGGGGCCGATGTAGGCGTTCAGCGCGACCGCCGTGGTGCGCTCGTACTCGCCCCACTTGGGCGCCAGCTCGGTCGAGCAGGTGACGTAGAGATCGGGTGCCATCTCGCTCGCGATGGCCTTGATGCGCTGCTCGTGCTCGGGCCGCAGGAACGACCACAGGCAGCAGATGGCGAGCGCCTCGCAGCCGGCGTCGACCAGCGACTCGACGGCCTTGCGCACCTCGTCTTCGTTGAGCTCGACGACGACCTCGCCGAAGCAGTCGACGCGCTCGGAGACGCCGCGGATCATGCGCTTGGGGATCAGGGGCTCGGGCTTGCTGCTCTCCGGGATGTGCACGATGAGCTTGATGTCCTGTCCCGACAGGCCGCGCGAGCCGCGCATGATGTGGATGACGTCGTTGTGGCCGCGGGTCGTGATCAGGCCGACGCTGGCGCCGCGGCGCTGGATGATGGTGTTGGTGCCGACGGTGGTGCCGTGCGCGAGCACGGCGATGCTGTCGAGCAGTTGCGGCAGGTCGAGCCCGACCCTGGCCGCGGCGCGCTCGATGGCCTCGATCACGCCGGCGGCGAAATTGCCCGGCGTGGAGGGCGCCTTGGCGATGGTCAGTCGCCCCTGCTCGTCGATCAGCACGCAGTCGGTGAAGGTGCCGCCGATGTCGAGGCCGCACAGGTAGGTGCTCAAGTGTGTTCTCCCCTGGTTCGCCTTGCGGCTGTCCGCGGTGCGTGCCCGCGGCTATAATTGAACGAGCGTTCAAATCTAGCTCATCCCAGGAGCGCCGGCAAGCATGGCCAGCCGCACCCGCGCGGCGTCCGCATCGGGCACGCCCGAGCGCATTCTAGACGCCGCGGAACAGCTCTTCGCCGAGTCCGGCTACGACGGCGTGTCGATCCGCATGATTACGCGCGCGGCCGGGGTCGAGCTGGCACTCGCCAATTACCATTTCGGTACCAAGGTCGAGCTCTTCCGCAGCGTGGTGCGGCGTCGCGCCGAGCCGCTCAACGCCGCGCGCATGGCTGCGCTGGAGGCGTTGCCGGCGGACGCACCGATCGAGGATCTCATCGAGGCCTTCACCGGGCCCTTCCTGGAGCGCAGCCTGAACGGCGGTCCCGGCTGGAAGGCTTATGCCCGTATCATCGCCTATACCGCGAACTCACCCCGCTGGACGCGGGAGGTCATGACCAGCGCGTTCGACCCGGTGGCGCGCGCCTTCATGACGCGTGCCCGACGCGCCTTTCCCGATGCGCCCGCGCCCGAGATCTACTGGGCCTTCCACTTCCTGCTCGGTGCCATGACCATCACCTTCGCCGAGACCGGGCGCATCGACGTGCTCTCCGGCGGCGCCTGCCAGGCATCGGACCTTGCCGCGATTCATGCGCGCATGGTGCCCTTCCTCGCGGCCGGCTTCCGCGCCCTGTGCGCGGGCCGCGTTCAGGCGTGACGCGCGACCAGCTTGAGTCCGGGCTTGAGCGCGAAACGCACGTGATCGACGCGCAGGCCATGGCGTGCGAGCAGGCGTGAGAGCGTCGTGCGGTCGAAGTAGTAGAGGTGTTCGGAGGGCTTGATCTCGTTCCACTGCTTGAGCTGCCCCGGCACGCGCCAGTGACCGAGATCCGGGGTACCGATGTCGAGCACGCCATGCGGCGCGAGAATGCGGGCGAGCTCGGCGACGAAAGCGTCGAGGTCGGGGACGTGCTCGATGACGTCATAGGCCGAAATGGCGTCGAAGGCGTCGTCCGCGTAGGCCTGCTCGTGCAGCAGGCCGAGGCGCAGCTTGTCGAGGCCGAGCTGTTCGCGCCCGTAAGCGATGCCGGCCGCCTCGAGATCGACGCCGTGCGCCTCGAAGCCGGCATCGGCGGCGGCGCGCACCACGAAGCCGGCCGAACAGCCGACATCCAGCCAGCGGCCGCCGGCGAGACCGTAGCGGCGCGCGAGGCGGCGCACGCGGCGCCGCGCACGCCTGAGCTTCTTGTCTGCCTTGCGCGTGTAGCCGGCGCTGTAGGCGGCATCGTAGCCGGCGCGAATATCGGCAAACGGCGGCCGCGGATTGATCAGTACCAGCCCGCAGCCGTCGCAGCGCACGAAGGGCTCGCCGGCCTTGTCGAACAGGTGGGTGAAGGCGTCAGCCGTGCATACCGGGCAGGCAATGGTTTCCCACGCGTCGCGAGCGGCGGCGCTCATCCGGTGCGGTGACCGCGGCGCTTGCGCGCACGCGGGTGACAGTCGATCATCGGACGCGCCGGGCGGGGGTCGTCGCCGCCGGCACAGCCTGGGGGAGCCATGAGCGATCGTTTCACAGCCAGCGGAGTCATTACCGTAACCACCGACTTTGGCCATCGGGGACCATTCGTCGGCACCATGAAGGGGGTCATACTGAGTCGCTTCGGTGCGGCACGCATCGTCGACCTGACGCACGAGGCCTACGTGCACTGGCCGGCCGAAGCCGGCTTCTGGATTGCGCGATCGTATCACTATTTCCCGGCCGGCTCGGTGCACCTGGCAGTGGTCGACCCCGGGGTCGGCACCGATCGCAGCGTGCTGCTTGCGGTCGCCGACGGACATGCCTTCCTCGCCCCGGACAACGGCCTGCTGGCCGAGCTCATCGAGCGCGGCGGCGCGGTCGTGCGGCACCTGCCGGACGCGCTGATCGACCAGTACCGGCTGGCCGATACCAGCGCCACCTTCCACGGGCGCGACGTGTTCGCACCGCTCGCCGCGGCACTCGCCTGCGGCGAGCTGACGCCCGAGGCATGCGGTGCACCGGCGGATGACTGGGTGCCGTCGATCATCGAGCCTCCCGAGACCCGCGGCGCACAGCTCGTCGGCGTGGTCATCACCACCGATCACTTCGGCAATCTGATCAGCAACATCGCGCGTGAAGATCTGTCGGCTTTCCGCGCGCCGGTGGTCCACGCCGGCGGCCACGAGATCCGGGTGCAGCGCACCTACGGTGACGTGGCGCCAGGCGAGTTCGTGGCGCTGGTCAACTCCTTCGGCGTGCTCGAGATCGCCTGCGCAGAGCAGAACGCGGCCGAGCACCTCGGCCTGCGCCGCGGCGCGCCGATCCGCGTCACCGAGTTCGTCGCAGCCTGAGCGCGGGCGGGCGGGGCATGCGCCGGGTGCCAGGCCGCGCGGCCGTGCTGCTGCTGGTCGGCCTCACGGCCTGCGCCCGGCAGCCGGTCGCGACCGCACCGGACGCGCTGGCGCGGGCCGAGCGTTCCGGTCTCGTCGAAAGCGTCGCGGCGACCGCGGCCGGCCCGGTCCGGTTGCGCGCGCGCGGCGTGGACGGTGCGACCCGGGTGCACGTCTACATCGAAGGCGACGGTCACGCCTGGCGTACCCGCACGCAGCCGTCGCGCGATCCCACCCCGCGGCGGCCGGTCGCGCTGGAGCTCGCGCTGGCCGATCCGTCCGCCGCGGTGGTCTACCTCGGGCGGCCCTGCCAGTACGCCACGGCGGCGGAGCTCGAACGCTGTGACGCCGCTTTCTGGACTTCACGGCGTTACTCGGCGCTCGTCGTCGAGGCCTACGCGGCGCTGCTCGACGCGCTCGCCGCGCAATCGCCACGCGCGCGATTCGGACTGGTCGGTTTCTCCGGCGGCGCGGCGATCGCGGCGCTGCTCGCCGCGCGCCGTGACGACATCGACTGGCTAGTGACGGTAGCCGGCAACCTCGACACCGAGGCGTGGGCCGCGCACCACGCGGTCGCGGCGCTCGATGGCTCGCTCAACCCGGCCGCGGGCGCGCACGGTCTGCGCGACCTGGCCCAGGTGCACCTGTTCGGTGCCGACGACCGGGTCGTGCCGCGCGCGACCGCCGAACGTTTCATTGCGCGTGCCGGAGCAACGGACGCGGTGCGCGAAATCGAGGACTTCGACCACGGCTGTTGCTGGGCCGGTGCGTGGCCGCAGGTCGCCTGCGCGGCGCCGGCGCTGGCCGGGAGCGCGTTGTGCGCGCGGTGAGCGCGGCCTAGTCCGGGTAGGCCCTGCGCACGTCGACGAAGCTGCCGCTGGGGTGCTCGGGCAGGCGCGGCAGCAGGTCGAGCAGGCGCCGCGCGGCGACTTCGGGGGTGGGCATGGCCGGGGTACCCTGCGCCTCGTGCAGGCGCTGCAGCGAGGGGAATTTCGCGGCGCTTTGCGCGCGCAGCGCATCCTGCATCGCGGTGTCGACCAGGCCCGGCGCGAGCGCGACGAGGTGTGAATCGGGCATTTCGTGCGCGTAGAGCTGCGTGAGCATGTTGAGTGCGGCTTTCGACAGGGCATAGGCGCCCCAGCCGAAGTTGCCGCGCACCGCGGCACCCGAGGACAGGGTGACGACCTGGCCGGGCGCCGGGCGCCGCGCCGCGAGCCAGTCGAGGACCACCTTGTTGGCCCACAGGTTGACGTCCATGACG
The DNA here is from genome assembly GCA_041984235.1 of Gammaproteobacteria bacterium. GTDB lineage: Bacteria > Pseudomonadota > Gammaproteobacteria > JBHIYN01. Next base: position 45,291 of record JBHIYN010000019.1, on the reverse strand, counting down.
CCGCGCAGTGCGTCCAGCGGGATCTGCGTGAGGGCATCGAACGGACCCAGCACCCCGGCGTTGAGAATCGCGAGATCGAGGCGTTCGGCGGGCGGCACCAGGCCGTCGAGCACCGCCGTCACGCCCTCGGGCGCGCTGAAGTCGGCATGCGCCTGGTGCAGGGCGGCGCTGGACTGCGGCAGTGCGCCGCGCGCCAGGCCATAGACCGAGTGCCCGTCGGCGAGGCAGGCCTGCGCCAGCGCGGCGCCCAGCCCGCGCGAATGTCCGGTGATGAGTACGTTCAAGCGAATCTCCGCGCGCCCGGTTTTGCCCGCAGGGCGTTGCCGCTACACTCGCGGACCATGAGTTTCGATGATATCAACGAGGCCGCACTGCGTTCGCGCCGCGGCGAAAAATGGCAACGTTACCCGGCGGACGTGCTGCCGGCCTGGGTGGCGGACATGGACTTCGTGGCCGCCGACCCGATCCGTGACGCGATCAACGAGCGTGTCGCCGCCGGCGATCTCGGTTACCCGCAGGCGCATCGCGACACCGGGCTGCCGGAGCTGTTCGCGGCCCGCGTGGCGGCGCGTTTCGGCTGGTCGATCGATGCCGGCGACGTGGTCATCATCAATGACGTCGTGCAGGGGCTCTATCTCGGCCTGACGACGTTGTCGGACCCCGGCCAGGGCGTGGTCATTCAGACCCCGATCTACCCACCGTTCCTGCATGCCGCCCGCGAAACCGGGCGCAGCGCGGTGCTGTGCCCGCTGGTGCGCGGTGCAACGCGCTTCGAGATCGACTTCGACCAGCTCGAGGCGGCGATCGACGGCAACACGCGCGTGTTCATGTTCTGCAACCCGCACAATCCCTGCGGGCGGGCGTTCTCGCGCGCCGAGCTCGAACGCATCGCCGAGCTTTGCTGCCGCCACGACCTGGTCATCCTGTCCGACGAGATCCACGCCGACCTGGTGCTGGACGACGTACCGCACATTCCCATCGCCTCGCTCGATAGCGAGGTCGCCGCCCGCACCGTGACTTTGATGTCCGCGAGCAAGGCCTTCAACATCGCCGGCTTGTGCATGGCCTTCGCGCATTTCGGCTGTGCCGCCCTGCGGCGCGACTTCGAGCAGGTGCCGCCGCACAGCCGCGGCGGAACCAATACCCTCGCGGTCGCCGCGGTGCGCGCGGCCTGGACCTCGGCCCAGCCATGGCTGGACCAGGTGCTGGAGCGCCTGCGTGCCAACCGCGAGACCGTCGCGCGGCACGTCGCCGAGCACTGGCCCGGCATCGTCCACCTGCCGCCGGAGGCGACCTACCTGGCCTGGCTGGACCTGCGCCCGCTCGGCTTCGACGCCGGCGCGCAGCGCTTCTTTCTCGACCACGCCCGCGTCGCGCTGGGCGACGGTGCCGCCTTCGGCCGCGAAGGTGAGGGCTTCGTGCGGCTGAACTTCGCGACCAGCCCGGCGTTGCTGCGGCAGATCCTCGAGCGCATGGACCGTGCCCTGGCCGCGCAGGTCGACGCGCCGGCCGCTCAATCCTCCTGAACTTCCTCGAGGCCGAGCGCGACGCCGGCCGCTGCCATGCACATCAGTGCGAACAGGCCGAGCAGGACCGCTTCGCCCCAGGCTTCGGCAACGACGCCGAACACGCCGCCGGCTAACAGCAGCACGCCGATGATGGTGTTCGACAGCGCGGTGTAGGCGGCGCGGCGATCGCTGTCGGCCATGTCGACGATATGCGTCGAGCGACCGAGGCGTACGCCCTGGTAGGCGATCATGAGCACGAACAGCAGGCCGGGTAGCACCGCATCGTGTTCCAGCACCGCCGGGGTCAGCGTACCGATGGCGCAGGCGGTGGCCAGCGGCAGGGCGGCGACGACGCCGGAGTAAATCAGCACGCGTCGACTGGAGACGTCGGACAGTCGTCCCCACAGGTAGGTGCTGGACATGGCCGCGAGCGCGGAGGCGACCACGAACAGGCCCAGCTCGCCCAGCGCCTTGCCACCGCTGCGGCCGGCCAGGGCGAGCAGGAACGGCGGCGCCAGCGCGGTCGCGACGAGCAGCCCGCGCACGGCGATGAACCGCCGCAGCTGGCCGTCGGTGACGAGCAGGGAGGCCTGCGCCCGCGCCACCGCCAGCGCATTGCCGCCGCCCTCGGTCGCACCGGGCTGCTCGGCCAGGGTGGCGAATACCAGCGCGGCCACCAGCCACAGGCCGCCGGCGAGGCACAGCACGCCACCGATCACCGGCAACGTGACCGGCAGCAGGCCGCTGGCGAGCGCGGCGCCGAACGCGAACACGGCTGCCGAGGCGATGGTACTCGCGCTGCCGGTCGCGGTGCCGCGGGTCGATTTCGAGACCGTCTTACCGAGCACGTCCTTGTAGCTGACCGAGCACACGCTGCGGCCCAGCGACATCAGCGTCAGCAGCGCCAGCACCGCGGCGCCGGCCGGCGCGCCCTCGAGCGTGAAGGCGGTCACGCCCATGCCGGCGACGCACAGCCCCTGCACCACCGAGCCCGCGGACCACGCCCACTTGCGCAGCGGCAGGGCACGAATGGTGCCGGCGGTGGCGAGCTGCGGCAGCAGCGCGCCGGCTTCGCGGATGGGTACCAGCCAGCCGATCATCCATGCCGGTGCGCCCAGCGCGCCGAGCAGCCATGACAGCACCAGCTTGGCGTCGGCGAGACCGTCACCGGTCTTGGTCGCGCCCAGCGCGAGTACGTGGCGCAGGAAATTCTGCGGCTGTGCGTCGCAGGCCGCGTCGGGAATGTCGCGGCACACCCGGCCCTCGTCGTCGCCGGTGAGCTGGACGTAGACCTTCTCCGCAGTGTCGTCGAGTACAACTGCCACCGTGTTCACCCGGCGCGGTTCACGGCTGGCGGAAGGCCCAGGCCAGCACCGCGTCCTGGAGATCCTTGCCGATGCCGTAGTTCACCCCGCGCGCGTTGGCCAGCACGGCGACGGCGAAGGTGCGTCCGTCCGGCGCGTGCACGTAGCCGCCGATCGCCGAAACGCTGTCGAGACTGCCGGTCTTGACGTGCATGCGCCCGGCTTCGCGCGCGCCGCGGAAGCGCTTGCGTGCGGTGCCGTCCTTGCCCGCGATCGAGAGCGAGGCGACAAACTCCGGCATGGTCGGCTCGAACCAGGCCAGGCGCAGCAGATCGGTGAGGAAGTGCGCCGTCAGGCGCGTATCGCGCGACAGCCCGGAGCCGTTGTCGACAATCAGCTGCGAAGTATCGAGGCCGCGACCTTCGAGATGCTCGCGCAGGGCCTGCGCACCCTGCGCGCGGCTGATCGGCGGCGGGAAGCGCGATTCGCCGATGGCGTAGAGCAGCATGCGCGTCATCAGGTTGTTGCTCCACTTGTTCAGCGGCCGGATGACTTCGGCCAGGTGGCGCGAACGCCAGGTCAGCAGCGGCCGGCGCTTGCCGGGCAAGGTGCCGCGGCGGTAGCCGCCGGCGATGGTGCCGCCCCACTGCTCCCACAGCGTGCGAAACACGCCGAAGGTGTAGGAGTCGGCGGTCATGGCGCTGCGGCCGAGCTGGTAATGTCGGCACGAAAACGGCATCTCGCCGGAAAAGACCACGTGGTCCGGCGTCTCGGGCGCGGCCAGTGCCATGAAGATCTTCGGCGCGTTGCCGCGGCAGGCACCTTTGACCAGGCGCACGTTGTTGGTGATGGTGAGGTTGGGCAGCTCCGGTACGGTCGTGATACGCACGCGGCCGGTGGCGGGATCGGGATCGAGGATGAAATCGATCGCCTTGAAATTGATCATCAGCGCGCTGGGCAGCACGTTGTAGAGGCGGAAGCCGTCACCGTCGAAGGCGGCCGGATCGTGCTCGTCGATGGCGAACAGGCTGTCGTCCAGCACCAGGTCACCCTCGATGTCGCGCACGCCTCGGCGGCGCAGATCGCCGAGCATCTTCCAGAAATCCTCCAGCACCAGGTAGGGGTCGCCATAGCCTCGCAGCAGCAGGTCGCCCTTGAGCACACCGTTCTCGAGCGGACCGAGGGCGTAGGCGCGGGTCGGCCAGGTGTGGGTCGGTCCGAGAATGTCGAGCGCGGTCCAGGTCGTGACCAGCTTGACCACCGACGCCGGGTTGCGCGCGACATCGGCGTTGAACGACAGGCGCGGTGCGTCTTCGTCGACCGCTTGCACGACGATGCTGACGCCATCGGCCGGGATCTTGTGCACGCGCAGGATGCGTGCGATGGGTTCCGGCAGATCAGCGGCGTGCGCCGGGGGCAGCAGCGCGCTGCCACAGGCGATCAGCGCCAGCGTGGCTGACAGGAGGCGGAGCACGGTGATGAAGGCGGGTGCCGGCGGTGATCAGCCCCTGGCCTTCGCCTCGCGGTTGGTGCCGTGGTACTCCTTGTTCGGCTGCATGTCGACCGCGCTCGCGACGCGGTTGGTCATGTTGTAGAACGCGGCCACGTTGGCGATGTCCCAGATCTCCTTGTCGTTGAAACCGGCGTCGCGCAGGGCCTGGCGGTCCGGCTCGTCGATCTCGTCGCAATGGCGGGTCAGCTTGACCGCGAAATCGAGCATCGCCCGATGCCGCTCGGAGAGCTCCGCCGCGCGGTAATTCATCACCATCAGCTCACCCAGGGCCGGATCGCCGGAGTACTGCCGCACGGCAGCGCCGTGCGCCGTAAGGCAATAGAAGCAGTGGTTCTGAGACGACACCACCACCGCAATCATCTCGCGTTCCAGCGGCGTGAGACCGGTCTCGGCGAACATGATGGCGTTGTAGAAACGCGAGAAGGTGCGCAGCTGCTCCTGTTCGTGGCTGTAGGCCCGCAGTACGTTGGGAACCATCCCGAGCTTGTCCTCGCAGACCGCGAAGTACTTCTGCATGTCCTCGTCGAGTTCGTCGTTGGCCGGCAGGGGCAGGTCGAGCCCGATGATGCTGTCGCGTAAAGCCATGATGAGAGGGTCCTCCGTCGGGGAATGGCGCTGGGTGAAGGGTTGCGGACGGCGTGCCGTCCGGCGTCAGGCAGGCGGTGACGCGAACAGGTCGCCCTGCTCGTGCCTATTGTAAACCGCGGGCTCGGAGGCGTGATCGAGACAGGCGTTGAGGCGGTGTAGCCGCGCCGCACCCTCCCCGGCGATGTGCCGGACCTCGCAGCCATGCCGCACCAGCCAGTCGGCGATGAACTGGCGATGGCAGTGCTGATAATCGGCTTCGGCGCACATCACGGCCACTGTCTGCCGCCCGCCGAGCGCGGCGAGGGCGGTGGCCGCCAGTGCGAAGCGCGGCGTGTCCATGTAGTCGGCGAAGCCACGAAAGGCGGCATCCGTCAGCGCCGTGTGCGGTGAATCGGCTCGCGGCTTGCGGAAGCCGCCGAGGACGTCGCCCTGCCAGCGGTAGCCGATGCCGGCGGCGGACAGCGCCACCTCCAGTGCGGCGCGGTTGAACTGCGGGTGGCGGCGCGAGCGCGGAAAGGCGCGCACGTCGACCAGCACGCTGACCGCGTTGCTGCCAAGCAGTTCGAGCAGGGTCGCGATGGCGCGATTGCTGTGGCCGATGGTGTAGAGGCGCGCCGGTTTCATGTTTCACGCGCCAGGTAGGCGCTGATCCCGCTGGCGCGGAATTCCTCCGGCGACCACGCTTCGTCGCTCAGTGCGCGCCGCTGCGCCGGGCTGACGACGTAGGCGAACGCGGCAAGCCGCGGCTCGCCCGCGCAGGCGACGGTGACCGCCACGCGGATGTAGAAATCGCTCTCGAAAGCATCCAGGCGCCGCCACAGGGCCGGCGTGACACCGTCGACCAGGGCGCCATCGGTGCTGCTCCCGGCGGCCGCGACGATGGCCGGAAAACGCTGGCCGCGCACCCGGTGGCGGCGGTAGCCGCCCAGCGTCGCCGGTCGCATCGGCAGGTGTACGCCGCAGACCGCGTGCAGGACCTCGGGAAACATCAGCGTACCGTAGACGAACAGGCGGCGCCCCGCGGCGCCCGCGGAGCGCACGCTCAAATCACGCCGTCGCTGCGCAGGGCGGCGAGCTCGTCGGACGACAGTCCCAGCAGTTCGCCGAACACGCGCTCGTTGGCGGTGCCGACAGCGGCACCCGGGAAGTCGGTACGGCCCGGCGTGCGGGAGAGCAGGGGTACGATGGCCGGGATGTGCAGGGGCTTGCCGTCGATGGTGACCTCCTCGAACAGGCCACGCGCGCGGAACTGCGGGTCGTTGAACATGTCACGGGCATCGTAAATCGGGCCGGCGGCGACCCCGGCCTCGTCGAGTACGGCCAGCGCCTGCGCCGATGGCAGGCTGCGGGTCCAGGACTCGACCGCCCCGTCCACTTCCTCCTGGTGGCGAACGCGCCCGGCGTTGTCGGCGAGTCGCGGATCGCCGGCCATCTCCGGCCTGCCCATGGCCTCGACCAGGCGCTTGAACATGGAGTTGGTGTTGGCGCCGATGACGATCAGCTTGCCGTCACCGCAGCGATAGGTGTTGGAGGGCACGATGCCGGTCAGCGTCGAGCCCGAGGGCTGGCGAATCACGCCGGCGCCGCTGTACTCCGGAATGACCGCTTCGAGCAGGTTGAACACCGCCTCGAAGATGGCGACGTCGACCACCTGCCCCTCGCCGTCGCGCTGGCGTCCGATGTAGGCGAGCAGCACGCCCAGCGCGGCGTGTAGGCCGGCGAGCGTGTCGCCGATGCTCAGGTTGGGGCGTACCGGCGGCTCACCGGGAAAGCCGTTGACGTAGCGAAATCCGCCGAAGGCCTCGCACACCGAGGCGAAGCCGGCCTTGGGCGCGTACGGTCCGGTCTGGCCGTAACCGGAGATGCGGGCGTAGATGAGCCCCGGGTTGTCCGCCTTGAGGGTATCCGGACCGATGCCCCATTTCTCCATCGTGCCGGGGCGGAAATTCTCGATGAAGACGTCGGCCTGCGCGGCGAGCTCACGCAGCAGCTCGCGGCCGCGCTCGCTGCGCAGGTCCAGGGTGACGCAGTGCTTGTTGCGGGCGAGGCTGGCCCACCACAGCGAGGTGCCGTCACGGACCTCGCGCCACGAGCGGATGGGGTCGCCGCCGTCGGGCGGCTCGATCTTGATCACCTCGGCGCCGAAATAGCCGAGGATGGTGCCGGTGAAGGGACCGGCCAGGAGCTGGCCGACCTCGATCACCCGCATCCCGGCCAGCGGGCGCCGGTCGGCGTGTCCGGCGGTCATGCGGGCCGGCCTCGCGCGGCGGCGGACGGTTGCGTCGGGCTGGGGCGGAATGGCATCGCGGATTCTCGTTGTGGCTATGCGGGAAAACGGGGCAACCCGCACGATGCTAGCGGAAAGGCCCGGTACTTGAAACGTGACGCCGGCGGGACTGAAGGTGACGGCCGCAGGCGCCGATACAGCAGGTATGTCCGCGCGTTTCCGCACCCGCTACCGAACCGCCCTCCTGCTCGCCGCGCTGTGCAGCGCGCCGGCCGCGGCTGCCGATTATGCCGACGGCGTCGCCGCCTACAAGGCCGGCGACCATGCGCGTGCGCTGGCGGCCTTCGCGCCGCTCGCCGAGAGCGGCGATGCGCGCGCGCAGTTCGCGCTCGGGCTGCTCTACGACAACGGCGAGGGCGTCGCGCGCGACGACGCGCGCGCCAGCGCGTGGTACCGTGCCAGCGCCGAGCAGGGTTTCGCCAAGGCCCAGTACAACCTCGCGCTGATGATCGAGCGCGGGCGCGCCGGCACGCCGGATGTGGAGGCCGCGCGCGACTGGTTCGCGCGTGCCGCCCGCCTCGGCAATGCCGATGCGGTGGCGCGCCTGCACCGCTACGCCGAGGACGGCGATACCGGTGCGCAGGCGCTGCTGGGCCGCATGTACTACCTCGGGCGCGGGGTCGGGCGCAGCATGCGCGACGCCTTCGGCTGGTTCAGCCGGGCGGCGGAGGCCGGCAGCATGGAGGCCGCCTTCGGCCTCGCCCTGATGCTGGAGCAGGGTCGTGTCGGTGAGCCCGACGCGGCGGCCGCGGCGAAGTGGTATGCGCGCGCGGCGGATGCCGGTCACGCGCGCGCGGCCTACAATCTTGCGCGGCTCCACCGTCTCGGCCAGGGCGTGGAGCGCGACCTCGATGCGGCGCTGGCCCGCTACCGCGAAGCGGCAGCCGGCGGCATGGTCGAAGCCCAGCTCACCCTCGCCATGCTGTTCGAGTCCGGCCAGGACTGGCCGCGTGATCTCTCGCGCGCGGTCGAGTGGTACCGGCTCGCGGCACGTAACGGTAATGCCGATGCCCAGGTCAATCTCGCCTGGCTCTACGCCGAGGGGGTGGGCGTGGCCGCCGACGTGGTCGAAGCCTGCGCCCTGCTGAGTGCCGCGCAGGACAGCGGGCACGCACTGGCACGCGACAATCTCGAGCTTCTGAGCGAGGGCCTGGATGCCGCTGCGCTCGCCGAGATCCGCGACCGCGCGCGCCGCTACCGTCCCGGTCACGATCTCGCGAGCGTCGACCCCTCGCGCTGAGGTCATGTGCCCGGCGGCGGGGCGCACCGGGTGCTGCCGGGGCCTCGCGAGCGGGCTGCGTGCAGGCAAAAAAAAGCCCGGCTGTGCCGGGCTTTTTCCGTATCCCTGGCGGGTGTCAGAACGGCAGGCCGTGGCCGTGACCGACCATGCACATCAGCATGGGAATGGAGAGGAAGGTGTTGGTGCGCGAGGCCATGAGGGCCACTACCCGCGCGCTGGCCTTCTCCTCGTCGCTGGCTTCGACGATGCCGAGGATTTTCTTCTGGTTCGGCCAGATCAGCACCCACACGTTGAACAGCATGATGGTGCCCAGCCAGGCGCCGAGGCCGATTACGGCCGCACCCTGCGAGAAAGTGAAGGCGTTGGCCAGGCCCACGCCCATGATCTCGAGCGCGGAGGCGCCGGTCAGCCAGGTTGCCAGCGCGCCCCAGCGGAACCACCACAGCGCGCGCGGCGCGACGTACTTGTTGATCGCCGCCGGGCCGGGGCCGTCGGTGTCCGCGGTCGCCGCGCCGACGGCCGGGACCTGGACGAAGTTGAAGTAGTACAGCAGGCCGATCCAGATGACGCCGAAGAACACGTGCAGCCAGACCGACAATGACCACAGGTTGAGCGCACCCTGGCCCATGACGACGATGACGACCAGTGCGACGACGAAGCCGAGAACGATGGTTCCGGTGACGGACTTCAATGGATTCATGGTCTTCCTTCTCCCCCAGGCAGGTGTTGACGAGCCCCGATCATACCATCGCCCGCGGCCTGTCGCCGCGCGGCTTAACCAGTGCCGCCGGCCAGGTGGTAGCTGGCGAGCATGCCGGCGAAGATCACCCCGCCGACCCAGTTGTTGTTCATGAAGGCGGCGAAGCAGCCATCGCGGTCACGCCCGCGGATCAGGTACTGCTGGCGTACGAACAGGCCGGCGGCGACGGCGAGAGCGAGGTAATAGGGCCAGCGCAGTGCGGCCTGCTGGCCGATGAAGGCGAGATTGAGCAGCATCAGCGCCTGCAGGGCGCCGATGATGAGGCGGTCGTCGTCACCGAACAGGATCGCGGTCGATCGGATACCCAGCCTGAGGTCGTCGTCGCGGTCGACCATGGCGTACTCGGTGTCGTAGATCAGGGCCCAGATGACCGCCGCGCAGAAGGTCAGCCAGGCGAGCGCCGGGAGGCTGTTGCCCTGTGCGGCGAAGGCCATCGGTACCGCCCAGCCGAAAGCGGCGCCGAGGTGAAGCTGTGGCAGGTAGGTGTAGCGCTTGGCGAAGGGGTAGCTCGCCGCCAGCAAGGCGCCGGCCACGGCCAGCGCCACGGTCAGCGGATTGGTCAGCAGCACCAGCAGCGCGGAGGCCGCGACCAGTACGCCGAACACCGCCAGTGCCTCGCGCGGCGTGATTGCCCCGGTCGCCAGCGGGCGCTCGCGGGTGCGCTTCACGTGGCCGTCGAACCCGCGGTCGGCGTAGTCGTTGATGGCGCAGCCGGCCGAGCGCATCAGCACGGTACCGGCAACGAAAATGGCCAGCATCGCGGGCGACGGCATGCCGCCGGCGGCGAGCCACAGTGCCCACAGCATCGGCCACAGCAGCAGCAGGATGCCGATCGGGCGGTGCAGACGCGTGAGGCGGGCATACTGTACCAGCCGCTCGCGCAGGCGGGCGCCGTCGAGGGCGGTCATGGCAGCGCTCCGTGCGCCGCGCGCCTAGACATTGGCGTACTCCGTGCGCCGCGCCAGCCAGCGTTGCACCAGCGCCTCGGCGGCCTCGGGGAAATCGCTGAGCAGGGTCTCCGCGGCATGCTGCACCTCGCCGAGCAGGGCCGCGTCACGCGTAAGATCGGCGATGCGGAACTGCGCGGCGCCGGCCTGGCGCGTGCCGAGCAGCTCGCCCGGGCCGCGCAGGGCGAGATCGCGATCGGCGATGACGAAGCCGTCGGTGGTTTCGCGCATCACCTGCAGGCGCTCGCGCGCGAGCGTCGACAGCGGCGCCTTGTACAGCAGCAGGCAGTCCGCCAGCTCGCTGCCACGCCCGACGCGCCCGCGCAGCTGGTGCAGCTGCGACAGGCCCAGCCGCTCGGCATTCTCGATCACCATCAGGCTGGCGCTGGGCACGTCGACGCCGACCTCGATCACGGTAGTGGCGACCAGCAGGTCGGTCTCGCCGGCGGCGAACGCGGCCATCGCCGCGTCCTTGTCGCGATCCGGCAGGCGGCCGTGGACGAGGCCGACGCGGACCTCGGGCAGGGCGGCAGTGAGCTGCTCCGCGATCTCGGTCGCGGCCTGGTGCTCGAGCGCTTCGGATTCCTCGATCAGGGGACACACCCAGTACACCTGGCGACCCTCGGCGACTGCCTGCGCGATGCGCTCGACGATCTCCGCGCGGCGCGACTCGGGGATGACGACGGTGCGTACCGGTTTGCGGTTGGGTGGCAGCTCGTCGAGCACGGAGACGTCGAGGTCGGCATAGGCGGTCATCGCCAGCGTACGCGGGATCGGCGTCGCGGTCATGATCAGCTGGTGTGGCCGAAAGCCTTCGCGCGCGCCCTTGTCGCGCAGCGCGAGGCGCTGGTCGACACCAAAGCGATGCTGCTCGTCGACCACGATGAGGCCGAGATTGGCGTAGGCGACCTCCTCGGTGAACAGCGCGTGGGTACCGACCGCGAGCAATGCGCCGGGCTCCGCCAGGCGCTCCAGCAGCGGCCGGCGCTGGGCGCGCGTCAGGCGGCTGGTGAGAAGTACGACCTCCGTGCCCAGGGCTTCGAACCAGCGCCGCAGGTTGCTGGCATGCTGCTCGGCGAGCAGCTCGGTCGGCGCCATCAGGGCGACCTGGTAACCCTGCTCCAGGAACGCCGCGGCGACCGCCGCCGCGACCGCGGTCTTGCCGGCGCCGACGTCACCCTGCAGCAGGCGCAGCATGGGTACGCCGGCCGCGAGATCGCCGTCGATCTCCGCGATCACGCGTTGCTGGGCGCCGGTCAGGGTGAAGCCGAGGCCGGCCAGCAGCGTCTCGCGCAGCGCGCCGCCGGCGACTACCGGGGCCCGGAAACGGCGTGCGTTCTCGCGCAGGCGCCGCAGACTGACCTGGTGCGCAAGCAGCTCCTCGAAGACCAGTCTTCGCTGCGCCGGGTGACGCGATTCAGCCAGGCTCTCGGTATCGGCGTCGGGCGGCGGCCGGTGCACGAAGCGCAGCGCCTCGGCCAAAGTCGGCAGGTCGAGCCGGGCGAGCAGCGCGCCGGGCACCAGCTCTTCACGCGGACCGGTGCCGCTGGCGTCGAGGATTGCCAGCGCCTGGTCGGTGAGCCGGCGCAGGCGGTTCTGGTTGAGGCCTTCGGTGGTGGGGTAGATCGGAGTCAGCTCGGCCGCGACCGGCTGCGGCACGTCCGGATCGACGACCTGGCATTCCGGATGCACCATCTCCAGGGTGCGCGGCCCGCGGCGGGCCTCGCCGAAGCAGCGCACCCGGCGCCCGCTGCCAAGGCGATTCTGCTGCTGGCTGTTGAAGTGGAAGAAGCGCAGGTGCAGCGCACCGCTGCCGTCGCTCACGCGGCAGACCAGCGAGCGACGGCGGCCGAACACCACCTGGGCCGCGTCTATGGTGCCCTCGACCAGGGCTTCGCTGTTCACGCGCAGGGCACCGATCGGCGTCAACCGGGTGCGGTCCTGGTAGCGCAGCGGCAGGTGAAACAGCAGGTCGCCGATGCGCTCGATGCGCAGGCGTTCGAGATGCTCGGCAACCCTGGGTCCGACCCCGGACAGGCGCGTGACCGGATCGGCCAGGCTCAGGCCGGTCGCCATGGACCGGACGCGCCGTGGCAGACCCTCATGCCGTGCGTGCGAGTACGGCGTCCATCTCGACCGCGGCGCCGCGCGGCAGCGCGGCCACGCCGATCGCGGCGCGTGCCGGGTAGGGCTTGCTGAAATACTCCGCCATGACCTCGTTGACCAGCGCGAAGTGGCCGAGGTCGGTAAGGTAGACGTTGAGCTTGAGACAGTCGTCCAGCGTGCAGCCGGCCGCCACGGCCACCGCGGCGAGGTTGTCGAACACGCGCACGATGTGAGCGCGCATGTCTCCGCTCACGAGCTCCATGGTCGCCGGGTCGAGCGGGATTTGCCCGGACAGGTATACCGTATCGCCGTGCACGACGGCCTGCGAATAGGTGCCGATGGCTGCCGGCGCGGCATCGGTGTGAATGGCCGATTTGCTCATGTCGCGGTTCTCTGCGGATCGAAGGCGAACAGGGTTAATAGTCTCGTTCAGGCGCGCTTGCGATGCACGCGCGATACCGTCTTGACGTTACGCAGCACGCGGATCACGTTGGCGAGATGCTTGCGGTCGCGCACGCCGATGACCAGCCGCATGCTCGAATAGTGTTCGTCACGTTCCGACAACTCAACCGCCTCGATGTTCGCGTTCTGGTCGGCGCAGCCCGCGGCCACGGTTGCCAGCACGCCACGCTGGTTGGCGACGTCGAGGACGATCTCGGCGCTGAACTCGTGCTCGACGTCCTGCGCCCACTCGACGTCGACCCAGCGATCCGGCGCGGTGCGGAATTCGACCACGTTCTTGCACGAGGGATGGTGGATGACGATGCCGCGGCCGGCCGTGATGAAACCCATGATGGGATCGCCCGGGATCGGGTAACAGCACTTGGGGATGGTCACGACCATGCCCTCGGTACCGTGGATCAGCAGCGGCGCCGGCGGGTGGGGATCGCGTGCACGGCGACGCGCGCCGTCGGCCGTTTCCTCCGCCGCGCTCGGCACCAGCGCGCGCGCGACCAGTGGCGCGGGACGTACGCCGAGACCTATGTTGGCCAGCAACTCGTCCATGCTGCCGAGGTTGAAGCTCTTCAGGGCGAGCTTCACGCGCTCGCTCTCCAGGCGCTCGATCGAGAGGTCGAAATGCTCCAGCTCACGGTTGAGCATGCGCTTGCCGAGCGTGCGCGCTTCGTCCTGGCGCAGGTTCTTGAGAAAGTGCCGGATGTTGGCGCGTGCCTTGCCGGTGACCACGAAGTTGAGCCAGGCCGGGTTCGGGCGCGCACCCGGCGCGGTCACGATCTCGACCGAGTCACCGGTCTTCAGCGGCGTGCGCAGAGGCACCAGGCGATGGTTGATGCGGCAGCCGACGCAGGTGTTGCCGAGATCGGTGTGCACGGCATAGGCGAGGTCGATGGCGGTGGCGCCGCGCGGCAGCTCCATGATCTCGCCCTTGGGCGTGAACACGTAGACCTCGTCGGGGAACAGGTCGACCTTGACGTGCTCGAGGAACTCCTGCGAATTGCCGGCCCGCCGCTGCATCTCGATGACGCCGCGCAGCCATTCCCGCGCGCGCTTGTGCGCACTCTTGGCGGCACTGTCGCCGGTCTTGTATAGCCAGTGCGCGGCAATCCCGGCCTCGGCCACCTGGTCCATCTCGTTGGTCCGGATCTGCACTTCTAGCGGCACGCCGAAGGGGCCGAACAGCACGGTGTGCAGCGACTGGTAGCCGTTGGCCTTGGGGATCGCGATGTAATCCTTGAACTGGCCGGGCACCGGCTTGTACAGGCTGTGCACCACGCCGAGTGCGCGGTAGCAGGTATCGACCGAGTCGACGATGATGCGAAAGGCGTAGACGTCGTGCACCTCGGAAAAGTGCAGGTGCTTCTCACGCATCTTGTTGTAGATGCTGTAGAGGTGCTTCTCGCGGCCGATGACGTGGGCGACCAGCTTCTCCTGGCGCAGGTGGCGCTTGAAGCGGTTGCGGATCTTGGTGATGACCTCGCTGCGGTTGCCCCGGATCTTCTGGATGACCCGCCTGAGTGTCGAGTAGCGCAGCGGGTAGAGTGCCTGGAAACCGAGCTCCTCGAGCTCCAGGCGGATCGCATTCATGCCCAGTCGCTGCGCGATCGGCGCGTAAATCTCAAGGGTCTCGCGCGCGATGCGGCGGCGTTTCTCGGGCTTGAGCGCGCCCAGGGTGCGCATGTTGTGCAGGCGGTCGGCCAGCTTGACGAGGATGACGCGGATGTCGTCCGCCATCGCCATCAGCATCTTCTGGAAGTTCTGCGCCTGTGCCTCGGCGTGGGACTCGAACTCGATCTGGGTCAGCTTGGACAGCCCGTCGACGATTTCGGCGACCTCGGAGCCGAACTCCTCGCTGATGCGGCCCTTGGCCACCGGCGTATCCTCGATCACGTCGTGCAGCATGGCCGCGACCAGCGTCTCGTGGTCCATGTGCATTTCGGCGAGGATGTTGGCGACGGCCAGCGGATGCTGGATGTAGGGCTCGCCGCTCTTGCGTGTCTGCCCCTCGTGAGCCTCGGCGCCGAAGCGGTAGGCGCGCCTGACCTGCTTGACCTGGTCGGTGGTGAGATAGCCGCGGGTGCGGCGGCACAGGTCGTCGATGCGCAGGGGTGGCGCTTCGGCCGCGAGGGGGGGCGCGCTGCTCATGGCCGCTGCCCGGGCAGGCCGCGGGCGGGGTCGGAGGCGGCGGGGAGTCGGGTCATGCGGCGCGTCCGGGAAGCGGCCGCCGGCTGCGCAGGAGGGCTGGCGCTGAGGCTGACCGCGCGGGGGTCAATCAGAAATCGTTGTCGGGATCCGCGCTCTGCGCGGCCTGCTGCTCGGCGAACTCGACGGCGAGCTCGTACTCCTCGGCAGCGCGCTCCTTGGCTTCGATCTCGTCGAGAATCTCCTGGTTCATGAGCCCGGCGGCGATCTCGCGCAGCGCAATCACGGTCGGCTTGTCGTTTTCCGGCTCCACCAGGGGCGCGGCGCCGAGGGCGATCTGACGGGCGCGGCGGCTGGCGACGAGGACGAGGTCGAAGCGGTTGCCGATGCTCGGCAGGCAGTCTTGGACGGTGACACGGGCCATGGCGGGTGAGTCCTGTAGGATTTCGCGAGAACGACCCGCTATCGTAGCAAAACCGGGCTCAACGTGCCACGAGGTCGGCCAGCAGGGCGGCGTGCCGGTTGCGCTGCACCTCCAGGCGCAGGCGGGCCGCACGCAGCACGGCGCGCAGGGCCGCGAGGGCGTGTTCGAAATCGTCGTTGATGACGAGGTAGTCGTACTCGTCGTAATGGTTCATTTCGCTGACCGCGTCACGCATGCGCCGCTCGATCCCTTCCGCGGGGTCGCCGCGCCCGCGCAGGCGCCGTTCCAGCTCCGACACCGACGGTGGCAGGATGAAAACCGATACCGCGTCCGGCGCGGCCGCGCGCACGCTCCGCGCGCCCTGCCAGTCGATCTCCAGAATGACGTCCTCGCCGCGGGCGAGGTGGTCGTCGACGGCGCGCCGCGAGGTGCCGTAGCGGTGATCGAACACGGCGGCGTGCTCGAGGAACTGGTCCGCAGCGACCATGCCGGCGAAGGCCTCATCGTCGATGAAATGGTAATCCTCGCCGTCGATCTCCCCGGCCCGCTGCGGGCGGGTGGTGTGGGACACGGAGACGTAGAGGTCCGGTTCGGATTCGACCAGCGCTTGCACCAGGCTGGTCTTGCCCGCACCGGAAGGGGCCGAGACCACCAGCAGGTGGCCGGCGACCCGCGTGCCGCCGCCGTCATTCAATGTTTTGCACCTGTTCGCGCATCTGTTCGATCAGGACCTTGAGCTCGACCGCGGCGCCTGCCGTATCGATGTGCGCCGATTTGGAGCCGAGCGTGTTGGCTTCGCGATTGAGCTCCTGCATGAGGAAATCGAGTCGCCGGCCGATGGCTTCGTCCTGGCCGAGCACGCGGCCGACCTCCTCGACGTGCGCTTCGAGACGGTCGAGTTCCTCGGCGACGTCGAGTCGCTGCAGCAGCAGCGCACATTCCTGCTCTACCCGTGCCTCGTCCAGCCCGTCGGCCAGCTCGCGGATACGCTGGTAGTGACGCTCGCGGACGGCGTCGATGATCTCCGGTACGCGCGTACGCAGCATCGCGGTCTGATCGCGTACCGCCTCGAGCCGCTGGTTGATGACCGCGGCCATCTTCTCGCCTTCGCGTCGGCGGCCGTCGAGAAACTCGTCGATGGCCTCGTCCAGAACCTCGAGCAGGGTGCGGGTCGCGGCATCGAGGTCGACTTCGGCGACCTCGGTCACGCCGGGCCAGCGCAGGACCTCGATCGGGTTGAGCGGCCCGCTGTCGCCGGCCAGTGCAGCGATACGGCGCGCGGCGGCAATCACCGCGCCGGCGGCGTCCTCGTTCAGGGTCAGCTCGCGCAGGCCGGATTGCTTGGCTTCGAAGCGCAGCGTGCAGTCGATCTTGCCGCGCTTGACGGCCCCGGTGATGCGTTCGCGCACGGCCGCTTCCAGCACGCGGAAATCCTCCGGCATACGTACCGCGACCTCGGCATAGCGGTGGTTGACCGAGCGCAGCTCCCAGGCGCCGCGGCCCCAGTCTGCATCGAACTCGACGCGCGCGAAGGCGGTCATGCTGTAGGGCATCGTCAATCTACCGTAACGCGGGATGCGGGCTTGCGCGGATTCTAGCAGTCCTCCGCGGCGCGGTGTCCGGCGGTGCACGGGTATAATGGCCGGACCCGCCAGAACACAAGGATCACCATGGTCAAGCGACCCAGCGGCCGCGCCGCCAACGAAATGCGCGCGGTGCGTTTCACCCGTGCCTTCACCTGCCACGCCGAGGGTTCGGTGCTGGTCGAGTTCGGCGACACGCGCGTGCTGTGCAATGCCAGCGTGGAGCCGCGCGTGCCGCCTTTCCTCAAGGGCTCGGGCTCGGGCTGGATCACGGCCGAGTACGGCATGCTGCCGCGCGCGACCAATTCGCGCATGCGGCGCGAGGCGAGCCAGGGCCGCCAGGGCGGCCGCACGATGGAGATCCAGCGCCTCATCGGGCGCGCCTTGCGCGCGGTGGTGGACCTGCAGGCACTGGGCGAGATGACCATCACGCTGGACTGTGACGTCCTGCAGGCCGACGGCGGCACCCGCACCGCTTCGATCACCGGCGCCTACGTCGCGCTCGCCGATGCCGTTGACCACCTGCTGTCCGCGCGCAAGATCAAGCGCAGCCCGCTGCACGGTGCCGTGGCGTCGGTCTCGGTCGGCATCTTCGACGGCGCGCCGGTACTGGACCTCGACTATGCCGAGGACTCCAACGCGGAGACCGACATGAACGTGGTCATGAACGACGCCGGCCATTTCATCGAGATCCAGGGTACCGCCGAGGGCCACGCGTTCCGTCGCGAGGAGATGGACCAGATGCTGGACCTCGCCGGCGGCGGCATTGCCGAGCTGATCACCCTGCAGGACGCCGCGCGCCGGGCCGCGGCGTGAGGTCGCCGGGGCGCGCGGGTCATGGAGGTCGTGCTGGCAAGCGGCAACCGCGGCAAGCTGGGCGAGCTCTCCGCGATGCTGGCCGGCTGCGCGCTGCAACTGCGAGCGCAGTCTGATTTCGGCATCGCGGGCGCCGCCGAGACCGGCGCCACGTTCGTCGAGAACGCCATCCTCAAGGCGCGCCACGCCGCGGCGGGCAGCGGCAGGGCGGCACTGGCGGACGATTCCGGCCTGTGCGTGGACGCGCTCGACGGCGCACCGGGCGTGCATTCGGCGCGCTACGCCGGCGCGGCGGCGAGCGATGCGGACAACATTGCGCGACTGCTGGCCGAGCTGCGCGGCGTCGCGCGACGCCGCTGCCGCTTCGTGTGCGTGATGGTGTTCATGCGCCATGCGCACGATCCGCTGCCGCTGATCGCCAGCGGCGAGTGGGCCGGTCACGTGCTGGAGGCGCCGCGCGGCAGCGCCGGCTTCGGCTACGACCCGGTCTTCGGCGTCGCGGATCGGGATTGCTCGGCGGCCGAGCTCGCGCCCGAAGAGAAGAACCGTATCAGCCACCGTGGTCGCGCGACCATGGCTCTGCTGGCCGCACTCAGGCAGGAGCTGGCCGCGCCATGAAGCTGCCGCCGCCAGGCCTCTACGTGCACTTGCCGTGGTGCGAACGCAAGTGCCCTTATTGCGATTTCAACTCCTACACCAGCAATGGTGCGTTCGCCGAGCGTGCCTACATCGACGCCCTGCTGCGCGACTTCGAGCACGAGCTCGAGGTCAGCGGGACACGCGAGCTTGGCAGCGTGTTCATCGGCGGCGGCACGCCGAGCCTGTTCTCGGGCGCGGCAATCGGCGACCTGCTCGAAGGACTGGCGGCGCGGGTGGTAATCCCGCCGCACGCCGAGATCACCCTCGAGGCCAATCCGGGCAGCGCCGAGGCCGCGCGCTTCGCCGCCTACCGGGCGGCCGGCGTCAATCGCCTGTCACTCGGGATCCAGAGTTTCGACGATGCCCGCCTGGCGGCACTCGGCCGTGTGCACGGTGCGGCCGAGGCGCGCGCCGCGATCGGCATGGCGCAGCGTGCCGGCTTCGACAATGTCAATCTCGACCTCATGTTCGGCCTGCCCGGCGCGGCGCCGGGCGACGCACTGGCAGACCTGCGCGCGGCGCTGTCCTTCGAGACCGCGCACCTGTCCTGGTACCAGCTTACGCTGGAGCCGGGCACGGCCTTCGCGCGGCGGCCGCCGGTGCTGCCGGCACACGACGACATCTGCGACGACTACGACGCCGGACTCGTGCTGCTGGCCGAGGCCGGCTACGCGCATTACGAGGTATCCGCGCATGCCCGCCCCGGGCGACGCGCGCGCCACAACCTCAACTACTGGCAGTTCGGCGACTACCTCGGCATCGGCGCCGGCGCCCATGGCAAGCTGAGCGGCGCGCACGGGATCGTGCGGCGGACCCGCATCAGGCAACCCGAGCGCTACATGAAAACCCTCGTAGCCGGCGGCAACCCGGCGAGCGAGATCGCGGTCGCCGACCACGACCTCGTCAGCGAATACATGCTGAACGCGCTGCGCCTGCGCGAAGGCTTCACGCTCGAAGCGTTCACCGCGCGCACCGGGGTTGCCGCCGACGACGCTCGCCTCGCCGCACCGCTCGCCACGGCACTGGCGCGCGGCTGGCTGGAGCGGGATCATGGACGCATCAGACCCAGCGCGCTGGGCTTTCGTTTTCTCGACGAGCTGCAGCTGCTGTTCGTCGCGGGAGAATCCGCGCTGCCGCCGACCGCCCGCGCGTCATGAATTCAACCGGAGGTATCAACGCATGAGCCGTGCCCAGCTCGAACAATCCCTCGAGTCGCTGCGGCGGGAGCTGGATCGCATCGACCCGGCCGACGCCGACATTCGCGCGCGCCTGGCCGCGCTGGTCGACGATATCGAGGCCAGGCTGGAGACACTGGAGGAAGACGACGAGCACGATTCGCTGCTCGAGCGGGTCCGTCACCAGGTCGAGGCCTTCGAGGTCGAGCACCCGCGTGTCACCAACATCCTCAACGACATCATGGTGACGCTGAGCAATCTCGGCATCTGACCCCGGTGCGAGGCGGCCCGCCGGCGATCCGGCGGCGCGCGCTCAGGCGTCGAGCAGCGGCGTGCCGAACTGTTCGGCGTAGACCAGCTCCGAGACCGGTTTGCGGGTCAGCTTGCGCGGGAACGGCCGGGCCGGCCAGCCCAGCGTCAGCATGGCGGCAGTGGAGACGTCATCCGGGATGGCGAGCAGGGCCTTGACCTCGGGCTCGACCGCGCACAGCAGCGTCGTCAGCGCCGAGCCCAGCCCGGCATTGCGAGCGGCCAGCAGGACGTTCTGCACCGCCGGGTAGACCGATGCGCCGCCGACGATGCTCAGCCGGCCGAGCTCGGTATCGGTCGGGTGGACGTCGGCCAGGCGCGCGCAGACCGTAACCAGCACCGGGATCTCGGCGAGATGGTTGGCGAAGTGATCGGCGGATTCGAGGATGCGCCCGTCGCGCGTGCCGACACGCACCGAACCGCGATCGATGCCCCGTACGTACTCGTTCCAGAACGGCAGGTACAGCGCCTGCAGCTTTTCCTTGGTCGCCGGGTCGCGGGTCACGACCAGGCTCAGTGGTTGCCGGTTGCCGCCGCTGGGTGCCCAGCGCGCCGCCGACAGGACGCGGTGCAGGACCTCGTCAGAAACCGGATCGGGCTTGTAGTAGCGACAGGTATTGGTGCTGACCAGAATGTCGTCGAGTTCCATGGCGTGGCGCGCTGCTCGGGATTGCGAAAACGAAACGGGGCCGCGTAGCGGCCCCGGGTGCGGGTTGCAGGCGTCTCAGCCGCCTGCGGAATACTGCTGCCACCACTGGTTCTCCAGGCTGGAGACGTCGATCGGGTCGTAGGTGATCTCGTCTTCTTCGGCGGCCATTCCGGCGGCGGGGGCGGCGGGCGGCGGGGCGCTGGCGGCAGGCGGCGGAGCCTGCGTCGCGGCCGGCTTGGCGCCGCCGGGTGCGGGCGAATCGCCACAGGCGGCGAGCGCTGCGCCACACAGGATCAGGACCAGGGCGGCGGACTTGTTCATCTGTACTTCCTCCCGATTCGTCGACCGCGGCACTATAACACCGCGCGAAAGGCGATCGTGAGCGGGGCAGGGTGCGCCGCTACGGCCGGCACGCAAGCCGCTCGGCGGCGGCCGGGGCGTCGTCCCGAATCAGGCTCATGCGTTCACCGTGCCAGGTGCGCGCGCCGCCTGCGTTCCTGATCAGGGCGATGGTCGCAGCCGGCTCGTCGCCGCGACGCCACAGGCCCGGAGCGACCGGCAGCAGGGCGCGCGGCGCGCCCCGCGCGGCGCGGCTGAGCAGGCGCCCGTCATCGAAGCTCAGGGTCAGCACGGTATCGGCGTCGGCGTGCGACGGGAAGCGCCGCGCCGCGCGGCGGTAGTGTCCCGCCAGCCTGCCCGTGCCGGCAGGCATGGCCAGGATCGGCGCGATCGCTGCGGCGGGCAGCGGCGCCACGATGTAGTCCTCGATCAGCGTCCGCATGCGTCGCAACGGGGCATGTTTGAACGCATTGATGACGATGAAGTAGGCGCGCCCGGCGGCGCGGTTGTAGCCGAAGTGCGCAAGGTAGCCGTCACCGTCGCCGCCGTGGCCGTGGAACAGGTGGCCGCGGTGATACCAGGTGTACAGGCCCGCGCCGTAGCCGAAGTCGAGACCACGGCGTGCCGCGAGCGAGGTCCGCGGCTGTTCCATGCGCATGACGGCCGCCTTGCTGAGCAGGTGGCGGGCGCCGTGGCGCCCGTGGTTGAGCAGCAGGCGCAGGAACGCGGCCATGTCGCCGGCCGTCGCGTCGATGGCGCCGAATGGCCGGTACAGCATGTGCCAGTAGGGGATCGGCGTGGTGCCGTCGCGGTCGTAGCCGGTAGCGCGGCGCCTGGCGCCGCGTTCGTCGGGGACGATGGTGGTGTCGCGCATGCCGAGCGGTGCCAGCAGCCGTTCGGCGAGCAGGGCATCCCAGCGCATCCCGCTGCGGCGCTGCAGGGCGTAGGCGACGAGCCCTGCGCCGGCATTGGTATAGCTGTAGTACTCGCCGGGTCGCCAGCGCACCTGCCGCTCTTGCGCGTAGCGCCGCACCGCGGCGGCGAGCGGCACGGATGCCGGATCGCTGTGGTCCATCTCCTCGCGGCTGAGCTCGGCGAGTCCGGCGGTATGTTCGAGCAGCTGCGCGAGCGTGACCGGGGCGCACGCCGACCACGGGTTGTCGACGAGCCTGCCGCCGGCGACGTCGTCGAGATGTTCGTCGAGACCGAGCAGCCCGTCGTCGACGGCGAGCAGCAAGGTCAGCGCGGTGAAGGTCTTGGTAATCGAGCCGATGCGGAACACCGTCGCGGGCGTCGCGCGCCGTGCGGTCGCGAGGTCGGCCAGCCCGTGGGCACCCGCATACAGCGTCTCATCGCTACTGACCAGGGTGAAGGCGAACGCCGGCACGCCGCTGTCGCCGCGGATGGTCTCCAGACCGTCCAGCAGCCCGTCGAGATCGGCACCGGCATGGGCGCTGGTCGCGCTCAGCCCCGCCAGCAGGGCGAGCGCGGCGCAGCGGCACTGCCGGCGGACCGCCATTGCGCACCGGCAGGCGCGGCGGCCCTGCGTCTAGTGCAGCAGGTAGACGACCGCGAGCAGGCCGGTGATCGACATCGTGATGGTGTAGGGCAGGGCCATCCACACCATGCGGCCGTAGGACAGCCGGATCACCGGCGCCAGCGCCGAGGTCAGCAGGAACAGGAAGGCGGCCTGCCCGTTGGGCGTGGCCACGCTGGGGATATTGGTGCCGGTGTTGATGGCGACGGCGAGCAGGTCGAACTGTTCGCGCGTGATGCGGCCGGACTCCAGCGCATTGAACACCTCGGTGATGTAGACCGTCGCCACGAACACGTTGTCGCTGATCATCGAGAGCACGCCGTTGGCGAGGTAGAAGGCCGAGGTCTGGAACGTGCCCTCCAGGCCCAGCACCCATTCGATGACCGGCGTGAACAGGTGCTGATCGTGGATCACGGCGACGATGCCGAAGAACACCACCAGCAGCGACGTGAACGGCAGTGCCTCCTCGAAGGCGTGCCCGATGCGGTGCTCCTCGGTGATGCCGTTGAAGGCGGTAGCGAGCACGATCACGGTGAGGCCGATGACCCCGACCTCGGCGATGTGAAAACCGAGCGCGAAGACCAGGAACACCGCCGTGATGCCCTGCACCCAGAGCTTGGCGACGTCGTGCAGGGTGCGCTTCTCGGTCTCGTGGTGGTCGTAGTCCTCGAGGATCTCGCGCACCACCTTGGGCAGGGCGTCACCGAAGCCGAACCAGTGCAGCTTCTCCAGCGCGAAGCAGGTGATGAGTCCGACCACCAGCACCGGCATGGAAACCGGCGCGACGCGCAGGAAGAACTCGACGAACTCCCAGTCCGCGACCTTGGCGATGAGCAGGTTCTGCGGCTCGCCGACCAGGGTGCACACGCCGCCGAGCGCGGTACCAACCGCGGCATGCATCATCAGGCTGCGCAGGAAGCCGCGGAACTGATCCAGATCCGAGCGATGCAGCTCGTGGACCTCGTCGTCCCCGGAGGCGTCGTGGTCGCTGTGGTACTGCTTGCCCGAGGCAATCTTGTGGTAGACGAGGTAGAAGCCGTGGGCGACGGTGATGACCACGGCGGTCACGGTCAGTGCGTCGAGGAAAGCGGACAGCACCGCGGAAACGGCGCAGAAGAGCAGCGACAGCAGCGCTTTGGACTTCACCCTGAGCAGGATCTTGGTGAAGGTGAACAGCAGCAGCTCTTTGAGGAAGTAGATGCCGGCGACCATGAACATCAGCAGCATGATCACCGGGAAGTTGTGCACCGTTTCCTCGTACACGGTGTGTGACGAGGTCAGTCCAAGGATCACCGCTTCGATGGCGAGCAGGCCGCCCGGCTGCAGCGGGTAGCACTTGAGCGCCATCGCGAGGCAGAAGATGAATTCCAGGATCAGGCACCAGCCGGTGACGAAGGGGCCCACGGTGGCGACCAGGATCGGGTTGAGGACCAGGAATCCGACGATCGAGAGTTTGTACCAGTTGGGCGAGTGCCCCAGGAAGTTGCCGACGAACGCCTGAGACATGGTGTGAGTTGCCATCGATCGTGATCCCCCGAAAAGTCGTTCTGCGTTCGCCGCCATGGCCCGGTCCTGCTGGTGAGTCGTTGCGGAGCCGAATCGTGCTCCACGCGGACTTAGCGGCCGGCCAAGCTCAATCCTTGATAATAGTGCCTGCCAAGGGATGATCGGCACCCGCGCCGCTGCCGGCGCGGGTGCCGCACATTCCCCCTGGCCGCGGCACCCCTAGGCGGCGAGCTGGCGCAGCACGTACTGCAGGATGCCGCCGTGCTGGTAGTACTCCCACTCCTTGGGCGTGTCGACCCGCACCGTGCAGGGGAAGCGGGTGACCTGGCCATCGCCGGCGTCGGCGACTACCGTCACCTCCCGCGCACCCGCGGTGAGGCCCTCGATGGTGAACACCTCGGTCCCCGTGAGCCCCAGCGAATCGGCGCTCTGGCCGTCCTTGAACACCAGCGGCAGTACGCCCATGCCGACCAGGTTGGAGCGGTGGATGCGCTCGAAGCTCTCCGCGATGACCGTGCGGACACCGAGCAGCCGGGTGCCCTTGGCGGCCCAGTCGCGTGACGAGCCGGTGCCGTACTCCTTGCCCGCCAGCACCACCAGCGGCACCCCTTCTTCCTGGTAGCGCATGGCCGCGTCGTAGATCGACATCTGCTCGCCGCTCGGCTGGTGCCGCGTCCAGCCGCCCTCGGTACCGGGCGCGAGCTGGTTGCGCAACCGGATGTTGGCGAAGGTGCCGCGCATCATGACCTCGTGGTTGCCGCGACGCGAGCCGTAGGAATTGAAGTCCACCGGCTGCACGCCGTGCTCCATCAGGTACTGCCCGGCCGGGCTGTCCTTCTTGATCGAGCCGGCCGGCGAGATGTGGTCGGTGGTGATGGAGTCACCCAGCCGTGCCAGCGCCCGCGCGCCCTCGATAGGTTCGATGGGGCCGGGCTTGTTCGGCATGTTGAGGAAGTAGGGCGGGTTCTTGACGTAGGTCGAGCTGTCGTCCCAGTCGTACTGGCTGGAGGCATTGACCTTGATGCCCGACCAGCGCGCGTCGCCATCGAAGACGCTGGCGTAGCTCGAATCGAACATGTCCGAGTCGATGGTGGCGGCGATGGTCTGCTGGATCTCGGCGGCGGAAGGCCACACGTCGCGCAGGTAGACGTCCTTGCCGTCCTGGTCCTGCCCGATCGGATCGCTGGTCAGGTCCAGATCCATGGTGCCGGCAATGGCGTAGGCGACCACCAGCGGCGGCGAGGCGAGGAAGTTCATCTTCACCTCGGCGTGCACGCGGCCCTCGAAGTTGCGGTTGCCGGAGAGCACCGAGGTGGCGACCAAGTCGCCCTTGCGGATGGCCTCGCTGACCGGCTCGGGCAGCGGGCCCGAGTTGCCGATGCAGGTGGTGCAGCCGTAACCGACGGTATGAAAGCCCAGCGCCTGCAGGTGCGGCGTCAGGCCGGCCTTGTCGAGATAGCTGGAGACCACCAGGGATCCCGGGGCGAGACTGGTCTTGACCCAGGGCTTCACGGTGAGGCCGCGCTCGTGGGCCTTCCTGGCCACCAGGCCGGCGCCGATCATGACCGAGGGATTGGAGGTATTGGTGCACGAGGTAATGGCGGCGATGACCACCGCGCCGTCGCTGATTTCTACCGGCTTGCCGTCGATCTCGACGGTTGCCTTGCCGCCCGCGGCACGGTCGCCGGTGGCATCCTCGAGCGCGGCGCGGTAGGTATCACGCGCCGCTTTCAGCGCGATGCGATCCTGCGGGCGCTTGGGGCCGGCGAGGCTGGGCTCCACGCTGCCCATGTCGAGCTCCAGGGTGTCGGAGTAGACCGCTTCCGGCGAGTCGGCATCGCGCCACATGCCGGTAGCCCTGGCATACGCCTCGACCAGCGCGACCTGCTCGGCGCTGCGCCCGGACAGCTTCAGGTAGTTCACCGTTTCGGCGTCGATCGGGAAGATGCCGCAGGTCGCGCCGTACTCCGGCGCCATGTTGGCAATCGTCGCGCGGTCGGCCAGCGGCAGGTGGTCCAGGCCGGGGCCGAAGAACTCGACGAACTTGCCGACCACGCCCTTCTTGCGCAGCATCTCGACCACGACCAGCACCAGATCGGTGGCGGTAGCGCCTTCCGGCAGGGTGCCGGTCAGCTTGAAGCCGACCACCTGCGGGACCAGCATGGTGATTGGCTGGCCGAGCATCGCCGCTTCGGCCTCGATGCCGCCGACGCCCCATCCGAGCACGCCGAGCCCGTTGATCATGGTCGTGTGGGAGTCCGTGCCGACCAGGGTGTCAGGGTAGGCCTGCAGCGTGCCGTCCTTCTCCGCGGAGAACACGGTGCGGGCAAGGTATTCGAGGTTCACCTGGTGCACGATGCCGGTATCCGGCGGTACCACGGCGAAGTTCGAGAACGCGGCCTGGCCCCAGCGCAGGAAGCCATAGCGCTCCTGGTTGCGTCCGAACTCGATGCGCGCGTTCTCGTCGGCGGCACTGGCGGTGCCGAACACGTCGACCTGCACGGAGTGGTCGATGACGAGCTCGGCCGGCGACAGCGGGTTGATGCGCGTCGGGTCGCCGCCCATGGCGGTCATGGCGTCGCGCATGGCGGCGAGATCGACCACCGCCGGCACGCCGGTGAAGTCCTGCATCAGCACCCGCGCCGGGGTGAACGCGATCTCCTGGCTGGGCTGCGCCTTGGCGTCCCAGTTGGCAATCGCCTCGATGTCATCACTCGTGATGTTGACCCCGTCCTCGAAGCGCAGCAGGTTCTCGAGCAGGATCTTCTGCGAGAAGGGCAGGCGGTCGATGGGGAAGCGTCCGGCGAGCCGCGCGCAACTGAAAATGGTGTAGGTCTTGTCGCCGACCGCGAGTTCCGTGCGGGCATCAAATGAGTTTTTCATCGTATCTCCGTGGCTGAGTGGGCGGCCGGCGGGGCCGGCCCGGCGGGCGAATGGAAACCCCGTATTATCGGCAATTCCGCGCCGCAGGTGTAGACGCGGCGTGATGCGTGTTCAGGCCGTGCGGTCGATGATGCCGCCACCGAGGCAGCGTGCACCGTCGTAGAACACGACCGACTGGCCGGGGGTCACGGCGCGCTGGGGGGCGTCGAAACGCACCGTTGCGGTGCCGTCCCCGATCGCCTCGATGGTGCAGGGCTGGTCCGGCTGACGGTAACGCGTGCGCGCCGTGCAGCGCAGCGGCAGCGCGGGCGCCGTTCCGGCGACCCACGACAGATCGGTCGCGTACAGGCAGCGGCTGAGCAGGGCGGGATGGTCGTGGCCCTGGGCGACCACCAGCTCGTTGGCAGCGAGATCCTTGGCGACCACGAACCAGGGTGCATCGCCGGCGCCGGCCACGCCGCCGACGCCGAGGCCCTTGCGCTGTCCCAGGGTGTAGTACACCGCACCGTGGTGCGCGCCAATCCGCTGGCCGTCCAGTGTCACTACGGCGCCGGGCTGCGCCGGTACGTAGCGCGACAGGAACTCGCGAAAGCGGCGCTCGCCGATGAAGCAGATCCCGGTGCTGTCCTTCTTCTCGTGCGTGGCGAGGCCGGCACGGCGCGCCATGGCGCGGACCTCGGCCTTGGGCAGATCGCCGACCGGGAACAGCGCGCGCCCGAGCTGCGCCTGGCCGAGGGTGTACAGGAAGTAGCTCTGGTCCTTGCCGGCGTCGCGGCCGCGCAGCAGGGTCAGGCGATCGGCCGCCAGCCCGATGCCGGCATAGTGGCCGGTGGCGACGAGGTCGCCACCGAGCGCAGCGGCGCGTTCGATGAAGGCGCGGAACTTGATCTCGCGGTTACACAGCACGTCCGGATTGGGCGTGCGGCCGCGGCGGTACTCGTCGAGGAAATCCTCGAACACGCGCGCCCAGTACTCGGCCGAGAGATCGACGGTGTTGATGTCGATGGCGAGCTTCTCGCACACCGCGAGGGCATCGGCGACGTCGTCTTCCCAGTGGCAGCGGCCGGCTTCGGCGGGCTCGTTCCAGTTCTTCATGAACAGCGCCGAGCAGCGCAGCCCGGCCTGCTTCACGCGCAGTGCCGCGACGGAGGAATCGACGCCGCCGGACATGGCAATGACGACGTGCGGATCGTCGTGCCGGGCGAGGACGCCCGCCAGCCACGTCTCAGTCGCGCAGACTGGCATGCAGCAGGTCCAGCGGGTAGCGCGCGCCGCGCTCGAAGGCATCGATCGCTTCCAGTACCAGCGGCGAGCGCAGGCGCGCCGCGCGGGCGGCGAGGTCGTCACGCGACAACCAGTGAGTGGCGACGATCTCCTTGTCGAGGGTACGGCCGGGATCGTGCGCCAGCGCGGTGGCGGCGAAGCAGAAGCGCACGAAGGTCTTGCCGGGAATCTCGGTTTCCATCAGGTAGACCCCGAGCAGCGCGTCGAGACGTACCTGCCAGGCGGTCTCCTCCAGGGTTTCGCGCACGGCGGCGTCGAGCAGAGTTTCCCCCGGGTCGAGATGTCCGGCGGGCTGGTTGAACACGCGCCGCCCGTCGATCTCCTCCTCGACGCAGAGATAGTGCCCGTCCCGTTCGATGACGGTCGCGGTGACCACGTGCGGCTTCCAGATCTCCTGCGTCATGACGGCGGCCTCAGATACGCTCGATGGAGGGATTTTCCCAGGAGCCGGTGATCTGGTACTCACGGCTGAGAAAGCGATTGATCTGCTCCGGAATCGACTTGAACATCTTCTGGCCGAGGAAGTACACGGCCCCGGCGCCGACCCCGATGGGGCCGAACAGGGCGCCGGCTACCGGGATGCTGCTCGACAGGGCGGGCGTGACCACGACGTGCTGATCGTAGTCCTTGTCGGTCAGACCGGTGCGTCCCGAGACGTCGATGCGCGCGGCCGGGCCGTCCAGCAGCAGGCTGTTGGTATAGGCGTTGCCCCGGTCCAGTTCGAACTCGCCGTCGATGCGATCGAAGGCAAAGCCCTTGCCGAACAGGTCGTCGAAGTCGAGTGACAGGCGACGCGGCAGCGCCTGCAGGCTGAGCAGGCCGAACAGCCGGCCGCCACCGGGCTCGATGTCGAGGAAGCGGCCGTCGGCGACGTGCAGCTCGAGGCTGCCGTCGAGCTGCTCGAGGCGGAAATCTGCCGGGGTGCCGGGCCAGTGCGCATCGATCCCGATCTGCGTGTCGCCCGCCTCGATGTTGGCCACGCTGTAGCCGAAGCGGTCGAGCAGGCCGGCGAGCGACGCGGCATCGACGTCGATGCGGAAATGGCTGCTCTGCACGTTGCCGTCGATGCGCCACTCGCCGCCGGCGTCGAGGCTGAACCCGGCGTCGCGAAATTCGAGACGCTCCAGTACCAGGCCGTCATCACGGCGGCGCGTACTGATGCGCGCGCTGCCTAGCTCGACGTCGCCGAAGGCGAAGGTGCCGGCGCTGAGCTCGAGCGGGGGGATACGGCGCGGGTCAGGCGGGTCGTTGCCGGCAGCGAGATCTTGCGGCTTGTCCAGGCGCAGGCTGTCGAGATCGATGACCAGCGTGCCGGCGGCAAAATTCCGCGGCACGACCACGCGCCCGTTGCTGTGCAGGCTGGCCAGGGTGACGTTCCAGGCGGTGGCATCGCGGGTTCCGCGCAGGCGCACGTCGGCCAGGCGTTGTCCGAGCAGTGCCAACTCACTCACCTGCACGTCGAAGCGCAACGGCAGGCCATCGAGCTGGGAGCCACGGCGCGGCGCGGCGCGGGACAGGAAGCCGGTCCATTCGCTCAGCGGCAGCTGCGCGATGTAGCCGCCCAGGGTGATGCCGGGCGCGCCGGTGAAGTGCGGCGCCAGGGTGCCGAACTGCACTTCGACGCGCTCGATGACCGCGCGCCCGTCGGCGCCGCGGCGGGCGGCGATCTCGGCATCCAGGGTGTCGCCGAAGTCGATGCGCGTGGCCAGCGCGATGCCCTGGTCCAGCGCCAGGTCCACGCGCAGCGGCTTGCGCTCCGCCGAGCGCTTGCCGAACGGCCACGGCAGATCGACATCGAGACCGGCGAGGGTCGATTCCAGGCTCAGGCGGCGCGGCGGGACGGTACCGTCCGCGCTCGCAGTGGGCAGAGTCAGCACCGCCTTCCAGGGCAGTTCACCCTGCAGGGCGTCCAGGCTGCGGTTGCTGGCCAGCCAGCCGTACAGCGGCGGTGAGAAGCGCTGGAGGTAGGCGAGCACGCGCGCCGCCGGCGAGGTCCCGGTCATGCGGAACTCGCTGTCGTAGTTGGGATCGTCGAGCCCGCCGTTGACGACCAGGCCGACCGGGGTGCCCTCGAACGTCGCGGTCAGCCCTTCGCCGTACCAGTCGCCGCGCGTGAAGCTGACCGTTCCGCTGACGTCGTCCAGCGCGATCCTGAGTTTGGGCGCCTCGATCCGGTTGCCGTCGAGGCGTGCCTGGCCGAGGACCTCGCGCGGCCCGCCCGGATACAACGCGATGTTCATGTCGAGCGCGACTTCGATGTCGCCACCGATGTCGACCTCGGCGAGGCGCGCCGCGCGGCCCCGGCGCAGCGGGCTGGACATGACGATGGCGGTCGCGCTGCCGGCCGGACCGCGCGCGGAGCCGCTGATGGTGACCAGGCGCTCGCGCACGAACAGATCGGGCATGACGATGTCCGCCGAACTGATTGTGGCGCCGCGCACGTCGGCCTTCTCCACCTGCATGGCGATGCGCGCGCCGCGGGCGCTGACACGACCCTGCACGTCGTGCGCGGCCGGCCAGCGCGTCGAGTATTCCAGTTCGCCGTCGACGACGTCGAAGTCGAGCGCGAAGGTGCCCTCGCCGGCGCGGAACGGAAAACGGGCCAACGGACCGCGCAGCACCATGCGGCCGTCAGCGAGGCGACCTCCCGCGAGCACGTGGCGTACCCATTGCTCGCCGCGCGGCGGCAGTACGTCGTGCGGAATCAGGTGGTGGACGCGGGCGGCGGCGGCGTGCGGGACGTCGAGCGCGAGATCGGCACTGCGCCCCTCGCCGAGCGCATCCTCGACGCTGCCGGTGAGTGCGAATGCGAGGCCTTCCACTTCGCCGCGCAGGGTGTCGAAGGCGAGGTCGACGCTGCCGTCGGGGCGGCGGCGCCAGGTCAGCGATCCGTCCAGCGCGTCGACGTCGACGGTTTCCACCAGGCGGCGGTCGTGGGCGAGCTTGAACGCGGCGTGCTGGAACGCGACGCGTCCGCCGTCACGGCGCACCGACACCGTCGTATCCAGCCCGCTGACGCCCGGCCAGGCGCCATGGCTGTCACTGGCAACCCGCTCCAGCTCGGCATCGGCGAACCAGGTCGCTTCCGGCGCCGCGTGTCGCAGCCACGCGGCACTGAGCGTGCGCGCCGTGCCGCTGGTGCCGAGCGCGTGCAGCCGGTCGCGGGTGCGCGGATCCAGGGGCGCGAGCCCGGCCGCGAGCAGCGCCAGCGGCTCCAGTGGCAGGCCCTCGCCGCGCAGCGCGAGGGCCTGCGCCACGCCGTCCTCGCGGTGCCAGGCGGCGCTGAAGCGGGGCTGCACGGTGCCGCGCGCGAGCCGCGGCAGCGCGATATCGGCAACGTCGAGGCGCCAGCCGCGCGCGCGCCGGCTGAGCAGTGCGCGCATGCTGAGCAGTGGCGCAGCGTCGGCGGGACCGGTTGCGTCCGTGTGTGCGGTGAGATCGAAACGCAGCTCGTGCAGGCGCGCGTCCTGCCAGCGCGACCAGCCGTCGACGTCGATGCGGGCTGCCGGCGGCGCGCCGTCGCGCCATCCGAACTGCGTCGCGAGATAACTGCTGTGTATCCCTTCGAGGCGGAAATCCACGTTGCCGTCCCAGTCCTGCCCGAGCGGGTCGCCGTCGGCGCGGAAGGAGAAGCTCAGGCGCCGGCCGATGGCGGCGGGCAGGGCAACGTTGCCGGCGATGGTCTTGCGGCCGTCGCGATCGCGCACGGTCAGGGCGAGGTCGGCAAGCGCAAAGCTCTCGGAGCGCCGCTGGTCGATGATGGTGAGATCGGCCTCGGTGATGGCGAAGCTGTCCTGGCGCGCCAGCCACTTGATGATCGGCGCCTTGGGCGGCGGCATGCCGGCGACGGTAAATCGTCCGTCCTCGTGGCGCAGCAAGGTCAGCGCGACGCCGGAGAGAATCAGGCTCTTGGGTTTGAGCGAGCCGCTGAACAGCGAGCCCAGCGGAGCGATGTTGATGGTGGCGCGTTCGAAGCGCACCAGCTCGCTGGACCGGGCGGGATCGAGAAAGGCGATGTCGCGCACGCTGATACGCGGCGCCCAGCCGCTCCAGCTCGCCTCGATGTCGCCGACCATCGCCGGGCGGCCGACGGTGTCGCTGATCCAGGCCGCGATCTGGTCGCGCTGCGTGCCGATCTCCGGCAGCAGCAGGCGCACCACCGTGACCAGCGCGGCGGCGGCGATGAGCACCGCGGCGAAGGCCGCCCACAGCGAGTCGACGGCGGTGGCGAGCAGTTTGCGCACGTCTGCTCAGGCGCGCGCGCAGGGTGGCGGGCGCCGCACGGGTGCGGACTCGGAGCCTGTTGCGCGGGAATGGCCGAACATCGATGGCTCAGAGCAGGACGACGTCGTATTGTTCCTGGGTATAGGCCGATTCCGCCTGGAAGCGTATCGGTACACGGACGAATTCCTCGAGCTCGGCGATGCTGTTGGATTCCTCGTCGAGCATGCGGTCGACCACTTCCGGCGACGCCACCACGAGCAGGCTCTGGGCGTCGAACTGGCGCGCCTCGCGCAGGATCTCGCGGAAGATCTCGTAACAGGCGGTTTCCGCGGTGCGTACCGAACCGCGACCCTCGCAGGTCGGGCAGGCTTCGCACAGCACGTGCTCCAGGCTTTCGCGGGTGCGCTTGCGGGTGATCTGCACCAGGCCCAGCGAGGTGACTTCCGAGACCGAGGTCTTGGCGTGGTCGCGGTCCAGGTTCTTCTCCAGTGCGCGCAGCACCTGGCGCTGATGCTCGGGGTCGGTCATGTCGATGAAGTCGACAATGATGATGCCACCGAGATTGCGCAGGCGAAGCTGCCGTGCGATCGCCTGGGTCGCCTCGAGATTGGTCTTGAAGATGGTTTCCTCGAGGTTGCGATGGCCGACGAAGCCGCCGGTATTGACGTCGATGGTGGTCATCGCCTCGGTCTGGTCGATGACCAGGTGCCCGCCGGACTTGAGGTCGACCTTGCGTTGCAGGGCGCGGTCGATCTCGTCCTCGGTGGAGTAGAGATCGAGGATCGGACGTTCGCCGACGTAGTGTTCCAGGCGCGGCACCAGGTCGGGCGTGAACTCGGCGGCGAATTCGCTCACGCGCGCGAAGTTCTCGGTCGAGTCGATGCGCACCTTGTCCACCGTAGCGAGCGAGATGTCGCGGATGGTGCGCAACAGCAGGGGCAGATCCTCGTAGATCAGTGCCGGCGCGCGCGCGCCGTCGAGGCGCTCCTCGATCGATTGCCACAGGCGCTCGAGGAAGATCATGTCGGCGGCGAGCTCGTCGCGCTGCACGCCTTCGGCGGCGGTGCGGGCAATGAAGCCGCCCGCGCACGGCGCGTCCCCGTTGCCGCTGTTGCCCTGGCCCAGGCGCGACAGCTCGACGGTGGTGGCCAGCTCTTCGAGCGCGCGCAGGCCGGGCCGCAGCTCGACGATGAGCTGGCGCAGGCGCTGGCGCTCGGCCTCGTCCTCGATGCGCTGGGAAATGCCGACCGTACTCGCC
The DNA here is from genome assembly GCA_041984235.1 of Gammaproteobacteria bacterium. Classification (GTDB taxonomy): domain Bacteria; phylum Pseudomonadota; class Gammaproteobacteria; genus JBHIYN01. Next base: position 11,814 of record JBHIYN010000019.1, on the reverse strand, counting down.
CCCGGCATGTACACGAGGTAGCGCGACGGCACGCTGATCTGGGTGGTGAGGCGAGCGCCCTTGCTGCCGATCGGATCCTTGGTCACCTGCACGACCAGTTCCTGGCCCTCGTGCACCGCGCGCTCGATGGTCAGCTCCTCGGTGGCGTCCGGATCGCGCCGCGGTCCGATGTCGGCGACGTGCAGAAAGGCGGTGCGCTCCAGGCCGATATCGAGGAACGCGGCACCCATACCGGGCAGCACGCGGCGCACGGTGCCGCGGTAGATGTTGCCGACCAGGCCGCGGTTACGCGAGCGCTCGATGGCGAGTTCCTGCAGCACGCCGTTCTCGATGACGGCGACCCGGGTCTCCTGGGGCGTGATGTTGACGAGGAATTCTTCCGCCATGCGAGGAATGCTGCCGGGGAGGTGAGTTCAGCGTGCCGACGGGCGATCCATTATAACGGTGCGTTGCAACACGCCGCCAGCACGTCGCCCGACCGTCCCTTTTCACGCGCACCCGCAAGCGTATAATGCGCGCCCCGACGGCAGTCCGGTCGCGGTTTTCCCCTTCGCCCCCTTAGCTATTGCGGCAGGCGCCCGCCGGCGCGACGTTTTTTGCGGACTGCCCGCCGGCGCCGTGCCAGGCCGGCCCGCGGCGCGCCGCCATCGCGACAGTTCAACGCCCTTTCGAGAACGGACCCCCCAGAGCATGCTGATATCCGACCTGAACGATACGCTTGCGATGGTGCTGACCATCGGCGACGGACATGCACTCGAACCCCTGACCGCGCGTCGCGCGGCCGCGGCGATGCCGTTCGGTGGCAGCTACCGCATCATCGATTTCGCCCTCACCAACTGCCTCCATTCGGGCCTGCGGCGGATCATGGTGCTGACGCAGTACAACGCCTTGTCGCTGCACAACCACCTGCGCGACGGCTGGTCGATCTTCAATACCGACCTGGGTGAGTTCATCATCCCGGTGACGCCGCCGATCGGGCAGACCATGTCGACCTACGCCGGCGTCGCCGATGCCCTGTACAAGAATCGTTACCTGCTCGACGGTGCCCGTGAAGAGAACATCATCCTGCTCTCCGGCGAGCAGATTTACCGCATGGACTACGCCGCCGTGCTCGCCTGGCATGCGGCGCAGAAAGCCGATGTCACCATCGCCGCGGTGCCGGCGATGAACGCCGGCAGCGCCAATTTCCGCGTTGCGCTGGAAGTCGATGGTGACGTGGTCAGCGCCGTGCATCCCGATCGCCAGCCGGGTGGAGACGATGACAAGTTATTGTGGCCCATGCAGGTCAGCGTATTCCGGCGCAGCAAGCTGCTCGAGCTGCTGGAGACCCTCGACGGCCAGCCGCCGTCACCGCTGGGGCTCGCCGCGCTGGTCGGGCGCCACCTGGCACAGAGCGGGCGCGTCAGCGCCTATCGCTTCGGCGGCACCTCGGGCCGCGTAACCCAGGATCGCTACTGGCGCCGGCTTGACTCTCTGGATGCCTACTACGAAGGCAACATGGACCTGCTGGAGCTGGAGCCGCCGCTGGACCTCTACCAGGCCGACTGGGCCATCCGCACCCACCAGACCCAGCGGCCCCCGGCACGCACGGTCCCGGGGCGCTCCTGCAACGAGGGTATCTGCGTCAATTCCATCGTCTCCGGCGGCACCGTCATCGCCGGCGGCGGCGTCAACCACAGCGTGCTCGGCAATCGCGTCTACATCGACGACGGCGCCACGGTCGAGGATTCGATCCTGTTTTCCGACGTGCGCGTCGGCGAGGGCTCGCAGTTACGCCGCTGCATCTGTGATCGCGCGGTGCAGATCCCGCCCGGCGAGCAGATTGGTTTCGATGCGGAGAGCGACGCGCGCCGCTTCACCCTGACGCCGTCCGGCGTGGTCGTCATCCCGGCGGACTACGAGTTCGACGAGTAGGCCGCGCCGCAGCGCCGGCGTACACTGCCGCTGACGTCACTCCAGCGGAGCACGAGCATGAGCAGCGAGGCCGCCACGGCACCCGGCGCGTTCGAAGCGGCACTGGCCGCGTTCCTGCCGCCCTCGGCCTGCCTCACCGCGCGCGAGGCCAAGCGGCCCTACGAATGTGACGCGTTGTCCGCCTACCACCAGGTGCCGCGCGTGGTGGTGGTACCGGAGACCCGCGAGCAGGTCGAGCGGGTGGTGCGGACCTGTGCCGAGCACGGTGTGCCGCTGGTGTCACGCGGTGCCGGCACCGGCCTGTCCGGCGGCGCGCTGCCGCTGGAGCAGGGCTGCCTGCTGAGCCTGGCCCGTTTCAATCGAATCCTCGACATCGATCTCGACAATCTCACCGCCACCGTAGAGCCCGGCGTGCGCAACCTCGCGATCAGCGAGGCGGTCGCCGCACACGGCCTTTACTACGCGCCCGATCCCTCGTCCCAGATCGCCTGCTCGATCGGCGGTAACGTGGCCGAGAACTCGGGCGGTGTGCATTGCCTGAAGTACGGGCTCACGGTACACAACGTGCTCGAGCTCGAGGTGCTGACCATCGACGGCGAGTGGCTGACGCTGGGCGCCCGGGCGCCGGACAGCAGCGGCCTCGACCTGCTGGCGCTGATGCACGGCTCCGAAGGATTGCTCGGCATCATCATGCAGGTGACCGTGAAGCTGCTGCCGCGGCCGGATCTCGCGCGCGTGGTGATGGCGGCCTTCGACAGCGTCGAGCGTGCCGGCGAGGCGGTCGCCGACATCATCACCGCCGGCATCGTGCCGGCCGGCCTCGAGATGATGGACCGGCTTTCCATCGAGGTTGCCGAGGCCTTCTGCGGCGCCGGCTACCCGACCGACGCCGAGGCCATCCTGCTGTGCGAGGTGGATGGCAACGCGGCCGAGGTCGCGGCCCAGATCGAGGCGGTGGGACGCCTGCTCGCGGACGCCGGCGCGACCAGCCAGCAGGTCTCGCGCGACGAGGACGAGCGCCTGCGCCTGTGGGCCGGCCGCAAGGCCGCCTTCCCCGCGCTGGGCCGCGTCGCGCCGGATTACTTCTGCATGGACGGCACCATTCCGCGGCACCGGCTGGGCGAGGTGCTGGAACGCATCAGGGCCTTGTCCGCCGAGTTCGGGCTGCCGGTCGCCAACGTCTTCCATGCCGGCGACGGTAACCTGCATCCGCTGATCGCCTTCGATGCCAACGACGCCGACCAGCTCGCGCGCGCCGAGGCGCTGGGCAGCCGCATCCTGCGCCTGTGCATCGAGGTCGGCGGCACGGTCACCGGCGAGCACGGCGTCGGGGTGGAGAAGCTGAACGAGATGTGCATCCAGTTCAACGGCGCCGAGCTCGGGCAGATGCACGCCCTGAAGGCGGCCTTTGATCCTGAGACCCTGCTCAATCCCGGCAAGGCCGTGCCGACGCTCAACCGCTGTGCCGAGTTCGGCGCCATGCACGTACATCGCGGCGAGCTGCCGCACCCGGAGCTCGAACGCTTCTGAGCCGGAAAAGGGGGAAAAGGGGACATGCCACATTTGTAAGTGATAGACATCGCGGTTATGCCATGCACGGGGTCAAGCACTTACAAATGTGGCATGTCCCCTTTTCCCTTTTCCCTTTCCCGAGTCCTTACGAGCCGGTGCGCGTGCCGCCGACGGTGAGCCGGTCGATGCGCAGGGTCGGCTGGCCGACGCCGACCGGCACCGACTGCCCTTCCTTGCCACAGGTGCCGATGCCGTTGTCGAGGGCGAGATCGTTGCCGACCATGGAGACCCGGGTCAGCACGTCCGGCCCGTTGCCGATCAGGGTAGCGCCGCGCACCGGCGCGGCGATGCGGCCGTTCTCGACCAGGTAGGCCTCGCTGGCGCTGAACACGAACTTGCCGTTGGTGATGTCGACCTGGCCGCCGCCGAAGCTGACCGCGTACAGGCCGCGCCGCACGCTGCGGATGATCTCCTCCGGATCGCGCTCACCCGGCAGCATGTAGGTGTTGGTCATGCGCGGCATGGGGCGATGCGCGTACGACTGGCGGCGACCGTTACCGGTCGGCGCGACCCCCATCAGGCCGGCGTTGTGGCGGTCCTGCATGTAGGCGCGCAGCCGCCCGTTCTCGATCAGCACGGTGCACCCAGAAGGTGTGCCCTCGTCGTCCACCGTCAGCGAGCCGCGCCGGTCCGGCAGGGTGCCGTCGTCGACCACGGTGCACGCGTCGTTGGCTACCTTCTCGCCGATGCGACCGCTGAACGCCGAGATCCCCTTGCGATTGAAATCGCCCTCGAGACCGTGGCCGATGGCTTCGTGCAGCAGGATGCCGGGCCAGCCCGGACCGAGTACGACCGTCATCTCGCCAGCCGGAGCGTCCTCGGCCTCCAGGCTCACCAGCGCCTGCCGCAGCGCTTCGTCGGCGATCTGGCGGGGTCGCCCGCCACCGAGCAGGGCGGCATAGGTGGTGCGTCCGCCGCCGCCGTAGGTGGCGCTCTCGCGGCGCCCGTCCTGTTCGACGATGACGCTGACGTTGAGGCGCACCAGCGGACGCACGTCGGCCGCGACCGCGCCGTCGGCGCTGACTACCAGCACGGCGCTGTGCTGCGCAGTCAGCCCGACCATGACCTCGCGCACCCGTGGGTCGGCGCCGCGCACGTGCTGGTCGAGCTCGCGCATGACGGCGAGCTTGTCGGCGGTCGGCGTCACCGCCAGCGGGTCGTCGGCGGTGTACAGCGCCGGCGGAGCGGCGCCGGCGCGCTGCAGCCGGACGTCGCGCGACTGGCCCTGGCGGGCGATGGCACGGACCGTGCCGGCAGCCTCGCTGAGCGCCGGCAGGGTGAGGTCGTCGGAGTAGGCGAAGCCGGTCTGCTCGCCGCTCACCGCGCGCACGCCGGCACCGTGCCGGATGCTGTGCATGCCTTCGCGGATGATGCCGTCCTCCAGGCTCCACGATTCGCTGCGCGTGGCCTCGAGGTAGACGTCGGCGAGGTCGACGGCGCCGCCGGCGAGCCGGCCGAGCACCCCTTCCAGGTCACCGAGGGCCACGCCCGACGGCGACAGCAGTCGACGTTCGGCCTGTTCGAGTGGGTTCTCGCTCATGGCCCCATTATGCGCCATCGGCGCGGCGGGTGGCGCCCGTGGCAGCGCCTTCCGACCTGCGTCGCTGCCTCCTTTCGGAGCGTTTGACAGCGCCCGGCGCGGCCGGTAGCTTTGCCGCCTCGCCGTCCACCCGCCAGCCCGCCAAACCCCTGTGAGCACCGGTTTTTCGCGCATCGATCGCCTGCCGCCGTACGTCTTCAACCAGGTCAACGAGCTGAAGATGGCGGCCCGCCACCGCGGCGAGGACATCGTCGATTTCGGCATGGGTAATCCGGACCAGCCGACCCCGCAGCACATCGTCGACAAGCTGTGCGAGGCGGCCCGGCGCGGCGACACCCATCGCTACTCGGTATCGCGCGGGATCCCGCGCCTGCGCCGCGCGATCTGCAACTGGTACCGCACCCGTTACGAGGTCGATTTCGATCCCGACAGCGAGGCCATCGTCACCATCGGCTCCAAGGAAGGGCTGGCGCACCTCGCCATGGCCACCGTCGATCGCGGCGACGCGGTGCTGGTTCCCAACCCGGCCTACCCGATCCATCCCTACGGCTTCGTCATTGCCGGCGCTGACATACGCCACGTCCCGATCGGGCGTGACATCGATTTCTTCGCCGAACTCGAGAGTGCCATCCGGAATACGTGGCCACGGCCGAAGATGCTGTTGCTCAATTTTCCCAGCAATCCGACCGCGCAGTGCGTGGATCTCGACTTCTTCGAGCGCGTGATCGAGATCGCGCGCGAGGCCGGGATCTACGTCGTCCACGATCTCGCCTACGCCGACCTCGTGTTCGACGGTTACCGTGCGCCGTCGATCATGCAGGTGCCGGGAGCGCGCGACATCTCGGTCGAGTTCTTCTCGCTGTCGAAGAGCTACAACATGCCCGGCTGGCGGGTCGGCTTCATGGTCGGCAACCGCGAGCTGGTCAATGCGCTGGCGCGCCTGAAGTCCTACCTCGATTACGGCATGTTCACGCCGATCCAGGTGGCGGCGATCGCGGCACTGGAAGGGCCGCAGGACTGCGTCACGCAGATCCGCGACATGTACCAGATGCGGCGCGACGTGCTCTGCGACGGGATGCAGGCGGTCGGCTGGGAGGTCGAGAAGCCGCGCGGCACGATGTTCGTGTGGGCGCGCATCCCGCAGCCGCTGGAGCACCTCGGCTCGCTGGAGTTCTCCAAGAAGCTGCTCGCCGAGGCCCGCGTCGCGACGTCGCCCGGCATCGGCTTCGGCGAATACGGCGATGCCTACGTGCGCTTCGCCCTGATCGAAAACGCCCATCGAACACGCCAGGCGATTCGCGGCATCAAGGACATGATGCGCAACGTGGCGTGACACCCGCAGAGGAATAATTTCTTGTCGTCCCTACCTCCGGCCAGAATCGGCGTACTCGGTCTCGGCACCGTCGGTTGCGGCACCCTCAACGTGCTCGCGCGCAATGCGGGCGAGATCACGCGCCGCGCCGGGCGCTCGATCGAGGTCGTTTGTGCGAGTGCGCGCGATCTCGAACGGCAGCGCCCGGTGGACACCAGCGGCATCGCCCTGACCACCGACGCGTTCGCTGTAGTCGACGATCCCGCGGTCGACATCGTGGTCGAGCTGATTGGCGGCACCGAGCCGGCGCGCGAGCTGGTGCTGCGTGCGCTGGCCAATGGCAAGCACGTGGTAACGGCGAACAAGGCGCTGATCGCACTGCACGGCAACGAGGTCTTCGACGCCGCCCGCAGCAACGGCGTGACCGTTGCCTTCGAGGCCGCGGTGGCGGGCGGCATTCCGGTCATCAAGACCCTGCGCGAGGCGCTCGCCGGCAATGCTATCCAGTGGCTCGCCGGCATCATCAACGGCACCTGCAACTACATGCTGACCGAGATGAACGAGCGCGGCGCCGATTTCGAGGCCGTCCTGGCGGAGGCGCAGGCGCTGGGCTACGCTGAGGCCGATCCGTCGTTCGACGTCGATGGCGTCGACGCCGCGCACAAGCTGACCATCCTCGCCGCGATCGCCTTCGGCATTCCGCTGCAGTTCGAGAACGTGTCGTGCGAGGGCATACGCGGTATCGCCGCCGAGGACGTGCGCTATGCCGAGGCGCTGGGATACGTGATCAAGCACATCGCCTACGCGGCGGCGGGCGACGCCGGCATCGAGCTGCGCGTTCACCCGACCCTGATCCCGGTGCGCCACATGCTGGCCAACGTCAACGGGGTCATGAACGCGGTGCTGATCCACGGCGATGCGGTTGGCCCCATGCTCCTGTCCGGTGCCGGCGCGGGCGCCGATCCGACCGCCTCCTCGGTGGTCGCCGACCTGGTCGACGTGGTGCGCGCGCTGACCGTCGATCCCGACAACCGGGTGCCGCACCTCGCCTTCCAGCCGGACGCACTGCACCAGACTCCGATCTGCCCGATGGCCGCGATCGAATCCGCGTACTACCTGCGCATGCGCGCGGTCGACCAGCCGGGCGTGCTCGCCGACGTCACGCGTATCCTCGCCGCGTACCAGATCAGTATCGACGCCATCCGCCAGCAGGAGGCGCCGCCCGGCGCGGCGATGGTGCCGATCGTGATCCTGACCCACCGCGTGCGCGAGTCGGCGATGCTCGAGGCCTGCGCGCAGATCGGGGACCTTGCCGATATCGAGGGCAGCATCACCCGTTACCGCGTGGAGAATTTCGAATGAACGGGGAAGCGCGCTACCGCGGCCTCATCGAGCGTTACCGGGCGCGGCTGCCGGTGAGTGCGGACGCACGGGTGATCAGCCTGTGCGAGGGCGACACGCCGCTGGTCAGGCTGGAGAACATTCCGCGCGAGATCGGGCGCGACATCGAGATCTATGCCAAGTTCGAAGGCCTCAATCCAACCGGGTCATTCAAGGACCGCGGCATGACGATGGCCGTGACGCAGGCCGTCAGCGAGGGCTCGGAAGCCATCATCTGCGCCTCCACTGGCAACACCTCGGCCTCGGCCGCCGCCTACGCCGCGCGCGCCGGGATCCGTGCCTTCGTGCTCATTCCGGAGGGCAAGATCGCACTCGGCAAGCTCGCCCAGGCCATGATCCAGGGCGCGGTAGTGATCCAGATCCAGGGCAACTTCGACGACGGCATGCGCATCGTCAAGGAGATGGCGGAGGTCGCGCCGGTGACCATCGTCAACTCGATCAATCCCTACCGCCTGCAGGGCCAGAAGACCGCGGCCTTCGAGATCGTCGATGCCCTCGGCCGCGCGCCGGACTACCACTGCATCCCGGTCGGCAACGCCGGCAACATCAGCGCCTACTGGACCGGCTTCAGCGAGTACGCCGCGGCCAGGCCCGCGACCGCGGCCTGCGCCTGGTGCGAGGACGAATGTGCCTTCGACTTCCCGCCCGTCACCGACCGGCGCCCGGTGATGGTCGGTTACCAGGCCGCGGGTGCTGCGCCCTTCGTCGCCGGCCATCCGATCGAGCTGCCGGAGACGGTGGCCACCGCGATCCGCATCGGTAACCCGCAATCCTGGGATCTCGCGCGCGCCGCGACGGCCGAGTCGGGCGGCTGGTTCGACAGCCTCACCGACGACGAGATCCTCGCCACCCAGCGCCTGCTGGCCGAGCGCGAAGGCCTGTTCTGCGAGCCGGCCTCGGCGATTTCGCTGGGGGGCGCGCTGCGCGACATCGAGCGCGGCAAGATTGCCGAGGGCAGCGTCATCACCTGTACTTTGACCGGTCATGGGCTCAAGGATCCGGACACCGCGATCCGCCAGAGCGCCGGCGGCGTCATCGAGATCCCGGCCGAGAGCGACGCCGTGCGCCGTGCCATTCTCGACAATCTCTGAGCGCGGCCGCGGCGGCGTGTACACTGGGTGCCCGGCCGCCGCGCGGCCGTGAGCCGCCCGTGCCGCCGCGTTGAAAGCCGAGCTCACCATCCTCGCTCCCGATCTGCTCACGCGCCTGGACGGCGGGCCACGCAACGTGGCAGTGCCCCTGGCACGCACCCTGGCGCGCGCCACGCGCCGTCGAGCGGCAGCACCACCCTACGAGGACGCGCTCGCCGCCCTGTTCGACATCGCGCCGGCTAATGAGGGATCGCCGCCGCTGGCCGCGATCACCGCGGCCTACGACCTGGAGCAGCCCGCGCCGGGTCTGCTGCGCGCCGACCCGGTCTACCTGCGCGCCGATCCGAATCGCCTGTTCCTGTTCGATGCCGCTGCCCTGGCGCTGGACGCGGCCGAGGCCGACGCCCTGCTGGCCGCGCTGAACGCGGCGTTCGCCGGCACCGGCCTGGCCTTTCTGCGTGGCCGTGCGGCGGCGCGTTGGTACTTGCAGGGCGCCCCCGCGCCCGCTGCAGCGACGCATTCGCCGCAGCGTCTGCGCGGACAGCCGCTGGAGCCGGATTTCGCCACCATGCAGGGGCTGGGTCCGCTCAAGCGGGTGATGACCGAGGCGCAGATGGTGCTGCACGACTGCGCGACCAACGAGCAGCGGGTGGCTGCCGGCAAGCCGCCGGTGAACAGCGTGTGGCCGTGGGGCGGCGGCGCACCGCAGACGCTTGGCGCCGGGCCGCCGACGGCGTTGTGCAGCGATGACGACCTCGCCCTGGCCTGCGCCATGCATCGGGGCGTGCCGATCGCGGTAGGTGTCGCGGAGCTTTTGTCCGGGACGGCGGCTGCCGGCGGCGCCGTGGCCGTGGTGTGCACACCCGGTGGCGCGCTGACCGATCCGCAGCGCTTCGGCGATGCCGTGCTGGCGCCGGCGCTGGCGGCGCTCGCGCGCGGCGCGCTCGGCACGGTCGACATCGACGGCGGCGCATGGCGGCTGCATTTCTCGCGCGGCACACGCTGGCGCTTCTGGCGCGGTGCCGGTGGTTTCCTCGACGCGCTGCGTGTCGATCCGGCGGAGCGGTCATGATTCGGCCACGTATCGTGCGGCGCACGGCGAGCGGGGCGGAACGCCTTCCCACGCACTGGCACGCGGTGACGCGCCGGGTGCTGGCCGCGCGCGGGGTGTGCTCGGAGGCCGATCTGGATACCGCCCTGGCCGGCATGCACGACGTCGCCGCGCTCGGTGGCAGCGCCGCCGCGGCGGGCCTGATCGCGACCACCGTCGGCAGCGGCGGGCGCATCCTGGTGGTGGGCGACTTCGACGCCGACGGCGCCACCAGCACTGCGCTGGCGCTGCGCGCACTGCGCGCGATGGGGGTGAGGAACGCCGACTACCTGGTACCGAACCGCTTCGAGTATGGCTACGGACTGACCCCCGGGATCGTGGCCCTGGCGCGCGAGCGCGATCCGGCGCTGATCATCACCGTGGACAACGGGGTCTCCAGCGTCGAGGGCGTGGCGGCGGCCGCCGCCGCCGGCATTCGCGTCCTGGTCACCGATCATCACCTGCCGGGCGCGGTCCTGCCGGCGGCCGACGCGATGGTCAACCCGAACCTCGACGGCGACCCGTTTCCGAGCAAGAACCTGGCCGGCGTCGGGGTCATTTTTTACGTCATGAGCGCGCTGCGTGCGCACCTGCGCGCGCGTGGCTGGTTCGAGGCCAAGCGCATTGCCGAGCCACGCCTGGCCGATTTGCTGGACCTCGTCGCGCTTGGCACGGTGGCCGACGTGGTGCCGCTGGATCACAACAATCGCCGCTTGGTGGCGCAGGGCCTCGCGCGCATCCGCGCCGGCCGCTGCCAGCCCGGGATCGCCGCGCTGGTCGATGTCGCCGGCCGCTCGCGAACACGCCTGTCGTCCGCCGATCTCGGTTTCGCACTGGGTCCGCGGCTGAACGCCGCCGGTCGCCTCGCCGACATGTCGCTGGGCATCGAATGCCTGCTGAGTGACGATCCGGCCCGCGCCGCGGCCATGGCCGACGAGCTCGACCGGCTCAACCGCGAACGCCGCGAGATCGAGGGCGAGATGCGCGAACATGCCTTCGAGCTGATCGCGCGCGCGCTGCCATCACCTGCCGCTGCCGAGCTCCCCGCGGCGTTCTGCCTACATCACGAGGACTGGCACCAGGGCGTCATCGGCATCGTCGCCGCGCGCATCAAGGATCGCTACCATCGCCCGGCGATCGCCTTCGCCAGCGGCGACGACGGCCAGCTCAAGGGCTCTGCGCGCTCGGTACCCGGGCTGCACATCCGCGATGCGCTGGACTGCGTCGCCAGCCGCCACCCGGGACTGGTACCACGCTTCGGCGGCCATGCCATGGCCGCGGGCCTGACGCTGGCCGCGTCGCGGCTGCATGAGTTCGAGGCCGCCTTCTGCGAGGTGGTGGACCGGCTGCTCGACGAGGACGCCCGCCTCAAGCGCCTGCCGAGCGACGGCGAGCTCGCGCCGCAGGAGTTCGATCTCGAGCTGGCGCGTGAGCTGGCCGCCGTCACCCCCTGGGGACAGGGTTTTCCGGAGCCGCGCTTCGACGGCGTTTTCGCCATCGAGGACCGGCGCGTGGTCGGGCAGACGCATGCGCGCCTGGTGCTGCGCCCCGAGGGCGCAGACGACACCGTCGCCGCGATTGCTTTCGGCGCTGCGGACGAGGCCTGGTTCCGTGACGCCGAGCGCATTCGCGCCGTCTACAAGCTCGACGTCAACGACTACCGCGGCCTCGAAACCCTGCAGCTCGTGGTCGACTACGCGGAGGCCGTCTAGGGACTGTCCCCTTTTCGCCCGGCAGGGGGGATGAGGCAATCAGCGCGGGTGGTGCGAAAAGGGGACTGTCCCAGGAGGCGCGGCCGGAGATGTTCGGGACCGTCCCCTTTTTGCGTGTGCGCTGGCGGGTCGTTGAAGCATTGCCGGCAAAAAGGGGACAGTCCCTAGCCGGCAAGAGGGAC
>JBHIYN010000018.1:0-100606 GCA_041984235.1 Gammaproteobacteria bacterium | reverse complement strand
GCGGAGAGAGAGCGCCGATGAGAACCCTTCGTTCGACAAACTCGCGCAGCGAGTTTGGACGACCTCGCAAAGCGAGGTCGCCCCGCAGGGGCCAGCGCGCGCATTCAGCGCGCGCGCAGTCAATCCCTGGTCACCGGATCTGCCGTGCCGTGCAATCCGCCGCCCCAGCGGGCGTTTTTTTTGGTTGGCGGAGAGAGAAGCCAGATGAGAACCCTTCGTTCGACAAACTCGCGCAGCGAGTTTGGACGACCTCGCAAAGCGAGGTCGCCCCGCAGGGGCCAGCGCGCGCATTCAGCGCGCGCAGTCAAGATTCTGCAGCGCGCGTGCCGCTGAGCCATCCCTGGCTCGGCAAGTGCTTTCCACCGAGACGCGGGCGATCCATTCGCGCCGCCCGGCCCCCCGCGTCTAGACGGCCATCAAGGCGGGTTCGTCCGCGCTTTGCGCAAACCTGCGCTCCTGGTTCGCAACCAGCCGGTCGATGCGGCGCAGGCTGGCAGCATCGATGGCGAGGGCGGCGTCGACCCAGGCGTCCGCAATGCCATACAACTCGTCGCGGTCGATCGGCCGCACGCGGTTGAGTGCGCGACGAAACGCGATAGCGCCCGGTCGGCTGGCCTGTCGCGAGATGTAGCTGCGGATTGCAGACTCGCCCTCACCCGGTTCGCACAGGATATCGACGATCCCCATCTCGTGAAGATCTTCGGCGAGGTAGTTCTTGGCGCTCACGATGATGTTCTCGGCAGTCGAGGCATCGACCTTGCGGCGCAGGAAGGTGTAGGCGCCCATGCCCGGGAACAGGCCGAACAGCACCTCCGGGAACCCCATCCGGGTTCCGCGTTCGGCGACCAGCAGGTTGCCGGCCAACGCGGCTTCGAAGCCGCCACCCATGGCGACGCCCTGGACCAGCGAGATGGAGATCGTGTTGCCCGGATTTGCGGCGTGGTAATAGACCGCATCGGTTGCCTTGCGTGAATACCGCGCCAGCCCGGCGCGGTCTCGTTTCGCAATCAGCTCGCGAAACAGACGCAGGTCGCCGCCCACGCTGAATACGTCCGGAATACGTGACCCGAACACGACATATTTGACTCCGCCATCGGGGGCGTTCGCCGCGTCCGAGAGTCCGCGCTCACGCAACAGGGACTGCACCGTCCTGATGTCGTCGAGTTGCTCGTGGCAGAAATGCGGCGTCGATGTCGCGGAAATGTACTTCCACAATATGCCGTGCCGTGGGTCGAACTCCACGTCGAGGTGGTTCAGCGCAGCGGCGCGTGAGAGCGGAAATTCCGCCAGGTTCCTGAGTTTCGATTCGTCGAGTGAGAAAAGCATGGTTACCCTCCTGAGGCCAGACTTGAAGTCGCGTTCAGGCAATAGTTATTGGACGCGGCCAGTGGTCCTGTTCCGCGGTAGCGAGGCGGTGAGAGTCGACTGCCGGCGCAGGCCGGTCTTGCTTTATGGGTTTCTATACTGGTGCGAAATCCAGCGGCAGGTCAATCACATGAATGAGGCGCGCACGGCGTGCTTGCCGGCGTTGAGACGGGGCCGGGCGGAGCGTGCCGGCGGCTTGCCGGCGGCTTGCCGGCACGCGGATGAGGTGGTCCGCCGGGAGCGACGGGAAGCTAGCTCGCGGAGGTGATTAAAGGCGCGGCGCTGCTCCACCCGAGCGTTTCTTCCCTGACCTCGAGGTCTACCTTCGACCAGGTCAGTTCGACGTTTTCGGCGTCGCCGCCGACACCGAGCTTGAAGTTGCCGAGGTTGAGATCCTCGTGCGGCTGGGACAGCAGTTGCGTGACCGCGTGCGCGGCTTCATGCGTCTCCAGCATGCGCGGCTGCCAGCGGCCGAATACCTTGGGGTTGTCCGCGTATTCTTCGGTCATGCCGGTGCGGATGAAAGGCAGCATCAGGCAGCATGCATTCGCCATGTTGCTCGATTTGCCCAGATTGACCCGCAGGACCTCCGGCAGCCGCAGCACGGCCCAGTTGGCCACCACGTAGCCGGGTACGGCCACGCCGGGTTCGATCGACTGCATCGAGGAGATGTAGACGAACGTGGTCGGCTGGTTGTGGTAGACCGCTTCGCCGGCCCACAGGTGGGTCATGTAAACGAAACCGTCGATCTTCGTTTCCATCACCAGCTTGGACTCGGCCAGCTTCTCGATGAAGTCACGGCGCACGCGCGCACGCCGTTCGGCGCGGCTTTCACCCTCGATCTCCGGTAGGGCGCGCCCGAAGCGGTAGCCCTTCTCGGTCAATCCCGAATTGCAGATGACGATGTCCGGTCCCCGGCCTCCCATCTGCTCGATCACGTAGCTGCGCGACGCCCACAGGTCGCGCGTATTGGTAACATCAGCCTGCATCGCGAAAGCCTTGACGCCTTTCTCGCGCATCGCGTCGACCATGTCGAAACCGTCGCGGTAGCTGCTGTGAAAATGAACGCCGACAACCTCGGCTCCGTTGGCCGCCGCCGCCAGCGCCAGTCCCTGACCTATGCCCCCGTCTTTGCCTGAGCCCGTGATCAGCACGCGCTTGCCGGCGAACATGTCGCCCGGGAATTTGAACTTGTCATAGTCGGCGGTAAATGCCATGCGTGAACTCCTGTCTTTAGGGGCGCTTTCGGATCGCAAGTTAATTCATTGCCGGGATCGGGTCCAGTGCGTGCCGGACCCCGAACCTGGCCCGGCGTCGGCGGCACGCAGCAGGCTCGGTTGCGCCGTGAGAACGGTCATCGGTCCGTCATTTCCGGGCCAGGTCGAGATCCTCGATCGCGCCGCGCACGGCGTGGTGGAATCCGGGGGCGGCGCAGAGTATGCCGCGATTGTTCTCCAGTCCCATGCCCTGGCCGAAGTCGAGGGGGCGGCCACTGACGTCGGTCACCGTGGCGCCGGCCTGCTCGGCGATGATCATACCGGCCGCGTGGTCCCAGATGCGTTCGACGTAATCCGCCCGCGTCGGCAGACGCAGGTAGACGTCGGCCTGGCCTCGTGCGACCACCGCATACTTGCACTGACTGTCCAGCCGTGCCGGCTTCCCGCGAGCGCCGAGGTGTGCCCCCACGCGAGCGGTGTCGTCGAGGCGGGAATGCCCGGATTCGACCGACTCGCAGATGCGCATGGTCGCCGTATCGGTGCTGCGGTCGACGGCGATCTCGCTCGCCTGGCCCCCGGGATCGTCGGCGGCCGTGGTACGGCTGGGACCGGTACGGTCGGCGAAGAACAGGCACCCGACCGGGTCGGGGTCGTCGAACGGTCGTTCGAAGTCGGCCGAGAGGTTGGGGCAGCCGAGCACGCCCAGTACGACCTTACCGTCCTCGATCAGGGCGAGGGACACGGCGTACTGCCCGCCGCGCAGAAAACCCTTGGTGCCGTCGATCGGATCCAGGGTCCAGTAGCGGGCCATGCTCGCGTCATGGTTGCCGAGGTCGATCGCCTCCATCACGTCGGCCTCGGTGGCCTCCGGCCAGGCTTCGCGGGTGGCCGCGAGGACCTCCGCGCGCAGCGCGGCACCACTCGCCGAGCGCAGTGTCGACGCGTCCTCTTCGCCGACCAGCGCGGGGTGTCCCCAGGCACGTTCGAGGTGCGCCGCAATGATGGCCTGTGATGCGTAGTCGGCGACGGTCACGGGACTGCGGTCGTCCTTGGTGTGCTGGCGGATGTCACCTAAGTGTCGCTGCACGCGGCGGGTAACACGGCAGGCGGCGGCAACCGCTTCGAGTACCGTGGTGAGCATGGAATCGGCTTCTTCGACGTGCGTCATTTATCCCTCGCTGGAAGTCCGGGGGCGCCGGGGCGCCGGGGTCACTGTGATACGATGTGGCGGCGAAAACACGCGAGCCGCCCGCGCTGTGCGTGGTCCTCCGGGAAGCTGCCCGGCTACCGGTCCGGCGCACTTCCCACTCGCGATCGTTCTGGAGAACCGACCGATGACCGACGAGAAGATTTACCCTGTTCCTGCCGCGATTGCCGCGAGCGCGCACATCGACGAACAACGATATCACGAGATGTACGCCCGCTCGCTGGCTGAGCCGGAAGCTTTCTGGGCGGAGCAGGCGCAGGAATTTCTGACCTGGGAGCAGCCCTGGAACGAGGTGTGCTCGTTCGACTTCGAAGCGCCGGACATCCGCTGGTTCGACGGCGCGCGTCTGAACGCCGCTTACAACTGCCTGGATCGCCACCTGGCATCGCGGGGCGACCAGACGGCGATCATCTGGGAAGGTGACGATCCGGCCGATCACAAGCACATTACCTACGCCGAGCTGCACGAGCAGGTGTGCCGTTTTGCCAATGCGCTGAAGGCGCGCGGCGTCGGCAAGGGCGACCGCGTCTCGATCTACATGCCCATGATCCCCGAGGCCGCCGTCGCGATGCTCGCCTGCGCGCGGATTGGCGCGGTGCATTCGGTCGTGTTTGGCGGCTTCTCTCCCGATGCCCTGAAGGATCGCATTCTCGATTCCGACTGCAAGGCCGTGATCACCGCGGACGAAGGTATGCGTGGTGGTCGCAAGGTCGCTTTGAAGCGCAACACCGACGAGGCGCTGACGCACTGTCCGGAGGTACAGACCGTGTTCGTGGTGCGCCACACGGGTGGCGCGATCGATTGGAGCGACGCGCGCGACGTGTGGTACCACGAGGCCACGGCCGCAGCCTCGCCCGAGTGCCCGCCCGAGTCGATGGCGGCCGAGGACCCGCTGTTCATCCTCTATACCTCGGGGTCGACCGGCAAACCCAAGGGCGTGCTGCACACGACCGGCGGTTACCTGCTGCACACGGCCATGACCCATCGCTACGTGTTCGATTACCACGAAGGCGACATCTACTGGTGCACGGCGGACGTTGGCTGGGTCACCGGCCACTCCTACATCGTCTACGGGCCGCTCGCCAACGGCGCGGTGACCCTGATGTTCGAGGGCGTTCCGACCTACCCCGACGCCAGCCGCATGTGGCAAATCGTCGAGAAGCACAAGGTCAACATCTTCTATACCGCACCGACCGCGATTCGTGCCCTGATGGGGCAGGGGGACGCGTTCGTCACCGGCTGCGATCGGTCCAGCCTGCGCATCCTCGGCAGCGTCGGCGAACCGATCAACCCGGAAGCCTGGGAGTGGTATTACCGCGTGGTCGGTGAAAGCCGCTGCCCGATCGTGGACACCTGGTGGCAGACCGAGACCGGCGGCATCCTGATCACACCGCTGCCCGGCGCGCGTGCGCTCAAGCCCGGCTCGGCGACGTTACCGTTCTTCGGCGTCGAACCGGCCCTGGTCGACGACCAGGGCACCGAGCTCGAGGGCGCCGCTTCGGGCGCCCTGGTCATCAAGCGCTCCTGGCCGGGACAGATGCGCACCGTCTACGGCGATCACCAGCGCTTCAAGGACACCTACTTCAGCATGTTTCCCGGTCGTTATTTCACCGGGGACGGCGCACGGCGTGACGCCGACGGTTATTACTGGATCACCGGTCGCGTGGATGACGTGATCAACGTGTCCGGTCATCGTATGGGCACGGCCGAGGTCGAGAGCGCGCTGGTGCTTCACGCTGCCGTGTCGGAGGCTGCTGTGGTCGGATACCCGCACGACATCAAGGGGCAGGGTATCTATGCCTACGTGACCCTGATGGCCGGGGTCGAGCCCAGCGAGGAACTGCGCAAGGAGCTGGTCCAGCACGTACGCAAGGAGATCGGGCCGATCGCCTCGCCGGACGTGATCCAGTGGGCGCCGGGACTGCCCAAGACGCGCTCGGGCAAGATCATGCGGCGCATCCTGCGCAAGGTCGCCGCCAACGAGCTCGACAACCTGGGCGACACCTCGACCCTGGCCGATCCCTCGGTCGTGGACGATCTCGTCGACCACCGGGCAAACCGCTAGGCGACCCGCGGGTCATGGCGCAGGACTGGACCGAAATCTGGCGCGCCTGGGTCGCCCCGTTGTCGGGCTTCGGGTCGGCCGATGCCGGTCGTGACCCCCTGCGCGGCGCGGTCGACGCCTACGGCGAATTCGTCGCCGCGGTGCAGCGGGCACTGGCCGCCGCGGGCGCGGGTGACGGTGGCGACGTGGCGCGCATCGTCGAAGCACTGGCGGCCGGGCTGGGCGGCGCCGACGGCGAAGCCGGCCAGTCGTGGTTCGCCGTGCCGTTCGCATTCGCGGGGACGATGCTCGCCTCGCCTGCGTTCAACGTGGTCGAAGAGGCGGAAAGCCGCTGGTCGGGGTGGGCCGAGGAATTCCTCGATCTGCCGGTGTTCGGCCCGCAACGCGAATGGATAGGCACGTGGCAGCGCGCGCAGCGCGCCGCGCTCACCCAGCAGCGCTGCGAGCGCACGCTGCAACGCCACTACCGGCGTGCCGCGGCCACCGCGCTGGAGCGGTTTGCTGCCGTGCTGCACGCCGCCGACGCGGAGGCCCTGGCCGCGCCACGCCGGCTTTACGATCGCTGGGTCGACGTGGCGGAAAGCGCCTACCACGAGACCGTCATGAGCGAGGCATTCAGCCGCGATTTCGGCGCCTGGGTCAATGCGTCGGCGACCGCGCGCAAGGCGACGGCAGCGGTCGGCGAGCGGCTCTCGGCGAGCGCCGACCTGCCGGCGCGTGCCGAGGTCAATCGGCTGCTCGAGCGTCAGCGCGAACTCGACCAGGAGCTGGAGGCGCTGCGCCGTGAGATCGCCGAGCTGCGCAAGGCGCCGGCAGGGCCCGCGCCACGGCGCGATGCCGCGCCGGGCAAGCCGACGGCCGAGGTAGCGCGCCAGCCGCAGGCCGCGCGCAAGGCAGCCGCGGCGCGCAAGCCTGCTGGCGGCCATGCTCCGCGGCGCCAGCCGAAGCGCGCCGCCGGCAAGACCGTGAAACCGGCGCTGGGCGAGTTCGACATTCGCAGCATCACCGGCAGCACGGATTGACGCCGCGGTGGCCGACGCCGGATTCGATCCTGCTGCCGCCGCGCGCGAGGTTGCGGACCTGCAGCGCCGGCTGGCGCGCGGCCTGGGCGTGTTGCGCGATATCGGGGACGTGCGCCCCGGCGCCACGCCGCGCGAGGCCGTGCTGCAGATGGACGGTATCACGCTCTACCGCTACGGGGCGCCGGACGCGCGGGCCGCGAACGCCGTCCCGCTCCTGATCGTCTATGCCCTGGTCAATCGGCCGGACATGGCCGATCTCGAACGCGGCCGCTCGCTGATCGGCGGTCTTCTCGAGCGCGGCTTCGATGTCTACCTCGTCGACTGGGGAACCCCGGGCGGCGCCGAACGCGAACGAGGGCTCGCGGACTACCTGCTGCGTTATCTCGATGCCTGCGTGGATCACGTGCGTGCGGCGCGGCGCCGTGAGCGCGTGCCGCTGCTCGGCATCTGCCAGGGCGGGACGTTCTCGGTGTGCTACACGGCACTCAGGCCGGACAAGGTCGAGCGCCTGGTGACGACGGTGACACCGATCGACTTCCACACCCCGGATGACACCCTCAGTCACCTGGTGCGCCATGTCGACCTCGACCTGCTGGTCGATGCCAGCGGTAACGTCAGCGGAGACGTGCTCAATGCGCTGTTCCTGTCGCTCAAGCCGTTCCGCCTGACCCAGCAGAAGTACCTGCGCCTGATCGAGCAGCTCGACGACCCGGAGACGGTAGCAACGTTTCTGCGCATGGAGCAGTGGATTTTCGACAGCCCGGCGCTGACCGCTCGCGCCTGCCGCGAGTTCGGTCGCGGGTTCTACCAGGAGAACCGACTGGTCGAGGGCTCTCTGAGCATCGGTGGCGAACGGGTCGAGCCGGCGAAAATCACTGTGCCGGTGCTGAACATCTACGCCCGCGCGGACCACCTCGTGCCGCCGGCATCGTCCCGTGCGCTGCGCGCGTTGCTGCCGAACGCCGCGTCCTATGCCGAGCACGAGCTCGGTGGCGGGCACATCGGGGTCTACGTCAGTGCCCGCAGCGGCGATTCGGTACCGGCGAGGGTGGCCGAATGGTTCGCGGACGACCAAAAAGAGACCCCTCGCGAAGCCCGCTGACGCGGACCCCGGGAGGGGCGAGGGGAGGTCAACTTTGTAGTGCGCCGGCGCTGCCGGCGCGCAGGCGTCAGGCCGCTTTGCGCGTGGTCTTCTTCGGGGCCGTCGGCACCAGGCTCGCGAGCGGGAACTCGGCGCTGTCGGTGATGGCCTTGAAGTTCTTCTCCATCCACGCCTGGTAGGACTCGCGCGCCTCGGAGACGATGTCGGCGGTGCTGCGCGCAGCCTCGATCAGCTTCTCGTTGTACTCGGACACGAGCTTGGTCTGCTCGGCCATGAGCTCCTGGTAGCCTTTCATCTCGCTCAGCGAGTTGACGTACTTGGTGCCGGTTTCGAACGCGGCGTTGGCCAGCTCCATCTGCTTGCCGGTGAGCTTCTCGATCACATCGGTGTTGATGGCTTCGAGCTCCTTGGCCGACGCCATGGCGCTCTTGCTGTATTCCTGCCAGTTTTCCATGAATTTGTACTCCACTGTTCTTGCTCCTGTTGCCGCCCTTCCGGGCTGGCGCGTGAGACATTCGGGATAGGAATATTGCGTTGCAGCAAATATTGCAATGCAGCATAGTCGGCCGGCACAGGGCTGTCAAGGGCCGAACGCGAGTTTTTTTTGCAGTGCACACGGGGGCGCTCGGCCACCCGCCGGGCCTTTCGGCGAAAATCGCTCCCGGATCGCTGAAACTGGCGGTAGCTTGGCAAAAAGTAACAACTTTTCGTCAACATCAGGGTGCGGGTCTGGTAACCTTTGCGCCTCCCGGGATGCGGCCGTTTCGGGTTCCGTGCGAACGCGCACCGGGGCTGCTGCCGCCGCCCCGCAGAATCATCCCGCCGCGCCCGAGCGCGTGGCCCTCCTGGGTCATCTGGAGCTGATTTCAACAATGACGAAAAACGCGGAACTCGCCGCCTGGGTCGACCAGGTGGCGGCGCTGACTCAACCCGACCGGGTCCATTGGTGCGACGGCAGCGAAGAGGAGAACGACGCCCTCATCGCACAGATGCTGGAGACCGGGGACCTCATCCGTCTCAACGAGCAGACGCACCCGAATTGCTTCCTCCACCGTTCCGATCCCGAGGACGTCGCGCGCGTCGAGCACCTAACCTTCGTGTGCACACCGGAGCGCGACGACGCCGGCCCCAACAACAACTGGATGGCGCCGGCGGAAGGCCACGACAAGATCGACGCCCTTTTCGAGGGCTGCATGCGCGGACGCACGATGTACGTGGTGCCCTACCTGATGGGGCCCTACGGTTCGCCCTACACACGCGCTGGCGTCGAGATCACCGACAGCCCTTACGTCGTTGCCAACATGCGCATCATGGCCCGCATCGGTACCCGTTCGCTGGCCCATATCGAAGCCGGTAACAGCTTCGTGAAGGGGCTTCATTCGATCGGAGACCTGGATCCGGAGCGGCGCTTCATCATGCATTTCCCGCATGAGCTGACCATCAAGAGCATCGGCTCGGGTTACGGCGGCAACGCCCTGCTGGGCAAGAAGTGCCACGCGCTGCGTATCGCCAGTGCACAGGCGCGCACGGAAGGCTGGCTGGCCGAGCACATGCTCATCCTCGGCCTCGAGTCACCCGCCGGCGAGACCTGCTACGTCGCCGCGGCATTCCCCTCCGCGTGCGGCAAGACCAACCTGGCCATGCTCGTGCCGCCGCCCGAGTTCGAAGGCTGGAAGGTGTGGACGGTCGGTGACGACATCGCCTGGATGCACGTCGGCGACGATGGACGCCTGTGGGCGATCAATCCCGAGGCCGGCTTCTTTGGCGTCGCGCCCGGCACCAGCGGCAAGACCAACCCCAACTGCATGAACATGCTCGGGCGCAACACGATCTACACCAACGTCGCGGTCACCGATGATCTGCAGCCGTGGTGGGAAGGCATCGACGGTGAAAAGCCGGCCAGCCTCACGGACTGGCGCGGGCGCGTTCACGATCCGAAGAAGACAGGCCCGGCAGCCCACCCCAATGCCCGTTTCACGGTCGCGGCGAGCCAGTGCCCGAGCTACTCGCCGCAGGGTGACGCCCCGGCTGGTGTGCCGATCTCGGCCATCATCTTCGGCGGGCGTCGCTCTACCGTTGCACCCCTGGTGTTCGAAGCGTTCGACTGGGAGCACGGCGTGTTCGCGGGCGCCGCCATGGCCTCGGAAACGACGGCCGCCGCGACCGGCAAGGTCGGCCAGGTACGGCGCGACCCGATGGCGATGAAGCCTTTCTGCGGCTACAACTTCGCCGACTACTGGAGCCACTGGCTATCGTTCGGAACCCGTTCGGACAAGCTGCCGCGCATCTTCCACGTCAACTGGTTCCGCAAGGACGCCGACGGCCGATTCATGTGGCCCGGGTTCGGCGACAACATGCGCGTCCTCGAATGGGTGATGAAGCGCTGCAAGGGCGAGGCCGAGGCGGTCAAGACACCGATTGGTTACGTCCCGGATACCACCGAACTGGACCTCGCCGGGCTCGACCTCGATCGCCAGACGCTGCAGGCGCTGCTCTCGATCGACCCGCGCATCTGGCACGCGGAGATCGATGCCATCGAGGAGTACTTTGCCGGCTTTGGCGCCCGGGTGCCGGCCGGGCTCAAGGAGCAGGCGCGACGCATCAAGGCGGCGCTCGAAGAGCAACTCGCGGCCTGAGGGGGCCGCGGGGGCGCCGGCTGGCCGGCGCCCGTGCCGCGCTCAGTCTTCGGGCTCGTCGCGCTCCGTGGGCGGCTTCTGGGCGGCCGGGTTGGCCATGGTCTTGAAGAAGCTGGACTGCATCTGGCGCCACAGCTCGATGTTCTGCTTGGTCATCTCGCTGAACGCGGACGACATGGGGTTGGCCTGCATGGCCTCACGCATCTGGTGCTGGAAGCGCTGCTGCTGCTCCTGGAAGAGCTTCAGGCTCTGGCCCAGAAAGTCGCCCGCCACGCCCTGCACGGAGTTGCCGTAGAAGCCGATAATCTGCTCCAGCACGTCGGTGCTGAACAGCGGCTCGCCTTCTTCCTCCTGCTCGATGATGATCTGCAGGAGGATGTTGCGCGTGATGTCGTCGCCGCTCTTCTTGTCGATGACGCAGAAACTGACGCCGTCGAGCACCAGCTTGCGCACGTCGTTGAGCGTGACGTACTTGCTCTCGGCCGTGTCGTAGAGACGCCGGTTCGGGTATTTCTTGATGACCCGCTTGGATTCGTCGTTCATTACCGTTCACCCACAGGCGCTTGATGGCCCTTGATAGATTGACGCGCCATTCAGCGCTCGACCGCGAGCGCCACGCCCTGACCACCACCGATGCACAGCGTGGCGAGTCCACGTTGCGCTTCACGGCGTTGCATCTCGTGCAGCAGGGTAACCAGGATACGCGTACCGGAGGCCCCGATCGGATGTCCCAGCGCAATGGCGCCGCCATTGACGTTGACCCGCGCCGGATCCCAGCCGAGCTCCCGGTTGACGGAAATCGCCTGTGCGGCGAACGCCTCGTTGGCCTCCACCAGGTCGAGGTCGCCGACCTTCCAGCCGGCGCGTTCCAGGCACTTGCGTGACGCCGGAATCGGGCCCGTGCCCATGATTGCCGGGTCGACCCCGGCACTCGCCCCGGCGCGAATGGTGGCGAGCGGCTCGAGTCCGAGCTCCGCCGCGCGGGTGGCCGACATGACCAGTACCACGGCGGCGCCGTCGTTGATGCCGGAGGCGTTGCCGGCCGTCACGGAGCCGTCCTTGCTGAATGCGGCGCGCAGCTTGCCGAGGCTTTCTGCGGTCGTGCCGGGACGGGGAAATTCGTCGCGGTCGAACACCACCGCGTCGCCTTTGCGCTGCGGGATCTCGACGGCGACGATCTCCGAGGCAAAGCGGTCGCTGGCCTGGGCATCGGCGGATTTCTGCTGGGTGGCGGCGGCGAAGGCATCCTGCTCCTCGCGACCGATGGAGAACTTCTCCGCGATGTTCTCGGCTGTCGTACCCATGTGGTAGTCATTGAAGGCATCCCACAGGCCGTCGACGATCATGGAGTCGACCAGCTTCCAGTCGCCCATCTTCTGCCCATTGCGCGAGCGCGGCAGCACGTGGGGGGCGAGGCTCATGTTCTCCTGGCCGCCGGCGAGCACGATATCGGCATCGCCGCAGCGAATGGCCTGGGCGGCCAGGTGGACGGCCTTGAGGCCGCTGCCGCAGACCTTGTTGATGGTCATGGCCGGGGTCGAATGCGGCAGGCCGGCCGCGATCGCAGCCTGGCGCGCCGGGTTCTGGCCGCAGCCGGCGGTCAGGACCTGGCCCATGATGACCTCGTCCACTGCGGCCGGATCGACTCCGGTTCGGTCCAGGGCAGCGCGTATCACGCAGGCGCCGAGTTCGTGTGCGGGAATCGTGGCGAGTGCTCCGCCGAAGGTTCCAATGGCGGTGCGCAGGGCGCAAACGATGACGGCGTCTTGCATGCAGGCCTCCGCGGCCGTGACGTGATGGCGACCCCCTAATCTACGCTGCAGTGCACCATGTTGCAAGTGCACACGGAAACCGGCGCCGTCGTGCACGACGCCACGTCCGCTGCCCGGCGGCTACGGTCAGAAGTGAATGGGTCGCTTGTCGACCGCGAGCGCAGCTTCGTGCATGGCCTCGGCCAGGGTCGGGTGCCCGTGCACGGTGCGCGCGAGATCCTCGGCGCTGGCGCCGAACTCCATCGCCAGCACCGCCTCGGCGATCAGTTCCGAGGCGTTCGGACCAACGATGTGCACACCCAGGATGGCGTCGCTGTCGGCGTCGGCGATGATCTTGACGAAACCGTCGGCATCGCCCATCGCGCGGGCGCGGCCGCTGGCCAGGAACGGGAAGGTGCCGCAGCGCAGCTTGCGGCCGTCGGCCTTGAGTGCCTGCTCGGTACGCCCGGCCCAGGCGATCTCGGGCCAGGTGTAAATCACCCAGGGGATGAGGTCGAAATCGATGTGCGGATGCTGGCCCGCGATACGCTCGGCGACTGCGACGCCTTCCTCGCTGGCCTTGTGCGCGAGCATGGGGCCGCGTACGCAATCGCCGATGGCATAGACATTGGCGACGGACGTGCGGCAATGCTCGTCGACCTCGACGAAACCGCGCGCATCAGTGGCGATCCCCACGGCATCGAGAGCGAGTCCCTCGGTATTCGGTTTGCGGCCGACGGCGACGATCAGGCGGTCGACGTCGAGCGTGTCTTCCTTGCCGTCGAGCTCGAAGTTCACTTTGACCTGCTTGCCCTTGACCTTGGTCGCGGTGACCTTGGCGCCGAGGCGAATGTCGAGTCCCTGCTTGCGCAGGATCTTGAGCGCTTCCTTGCTCACGGCCTCGTCGGTCGCCGCGAGGAAGTCGGGCAGCGCCTCGAGAATGACGACCTCGGCACCGAGCCGGCGCCACACGCTGCCAAGCTCGAGACCGATGACGCCGGCGCCGATGACGCCGAGCTTTTTCGGCACGTCCGGAAATTCGAGCGCACCGGTCGAGTCCACGATGTACTCCTGGTCGACGGGCGCAGGCGGGATTGCCGCGGGCACCGAGCCGGTTGCGATGATGACGTGCCTGGCGCCGGCCCGGGTCTCGCTGCCGTCGGCAGCGGTAATCCTGATCTCACTCGCCGATACGAAACTGCCGGTGCCTTTCAGCCAGGTCACCTTGTTCTTCTTGAACAGGCCCGCGATGCCCTGTGTCAGGGTGCCGACGACCTTGTCCTTGCGCGCCAGCATCGTGCCGACGTCGATGGCGGGTTCTGCGCTGATCCCGTGCGCCGCCGCTTCCTTGCTGATGAACTCGAAGTGGTGGGACGAATCGAGCAGGGCCTTGGAGGGGATGCAGCCGACGTTGAGACAGGTGCCGCCGAGCACCGGCTTGTCCTTCTTGTCCAGCCAGCGCTCGACGCAGGCGGTTTTGAAGCCGAGCTGGGCGGCACGGATGGCGGCCACGTAGCCGCCGGGTCCGCCGCCAATGACGATGACGTCGTAGTTGTCCATGTCGTTGGGCCTAGATTGCAAGCAGCATGCGCGCCGGGTCTTCGAGCGTACGGCGAATGGTGTCGAGGAACTGCACCGCCTCGCGTCCGTCGATGATGCGGTGGTCGTACGACAGGGCCAGGTACATCATCGGCCGGATGACGACCTCGCCGTTGACGGCGACCGGGCGCTCCTGGATCTTGTGCATGCCGAGAATGGCGCTCTGCGGTGGGTTGATGATCGGCGTCGACACGAGCGAGCCGTAGACGCCGCCATTGCTGATCGTGAACGTGCCGCCGGTCAGCTCGTCGATGGTCAGCTTGCCGTCGCGCGCGCGCTCGCCGAAATCGCGGATGCGGCGTTCGACGTCGGAGAACGGCATGCGGTCGACGTCGCGCAGGATGGGCACGACCAGTCCGCGTTCGGACCCGACCGCGACGCCGACGTCGAAGTAGCCGTGGTAGATGATGTCGTCGCCGTCGACCGAGGCGTTGACCACGGGGAACTTCTTCAGCGCTTCGACCGCTGCCTTGACGAAGAAGGACATGAACCCGAGGCGCACACCGAAGCGTTCCTCGAACTCGGTCTTGTAGCGGTTGCGCAGGTCCATCACCGGCTGCATGTCGACCTCGTTGAAGGTCGTCAGCAGGGCGTTCTCGTGCTGCGCGGAGAGCAGGCGCTCGGCGGCGCGCCGGCGCAGCCGGGTCATGGGTACCCGTTCCTCGACGCGGTTGCCGTCGACTGCCTGCGGCCGTTCCTGCACCGGCGGCGCCACTGCGGTGGTGTCGGGCTCGGCAGCGCTGTCACGGTTCTCGAGGTGCGCGAGCACGTCGCCCTTGGTCACGCGCCCGCCCTTGCCGGTTCCTTCGATGGCACCGGCGTCGAGGCCGTGCTCGGCGACCAGCTTGCGCGCTGCGGGTCCCAGCTTGTCGCTGCCGCCGGCGCCGCCGGTCTCGGCAGGTGCGGTCTCGCTTTCGGGCGTCGCGGCGGCGGGCTTGTCCCCGGACGCGCCCGCTGCGGCCTGCCCCTCGGTGTCGATGACCGCGAGCACGTCGTCGGTCTCGACCACGTCGCCGGTCTGCTTGCGAATTTCCTTGAGCACGCCGGCTTCGGGCGCGGCGATCTCCAGCGTGACCTTGTCGGTCTCGAGGTCGATCAGGTTCTCCCCTCGCGCTACCGCCTCGCCAACCTGCTTGTACCAGTCGAGCAGGGTGGCATCCGGAACGGATTCGGCCAGCACCGGAACCTTGACTTCAATTAACACGGCAAATCTCTCCTGCTGCGTAGGGGTGGCCGGATCAGGCCGTTTTCTTCTGCTTGGCCGCGCGCTGCGAAAGCTCCAGCGCCTCGTCGATGACACGCTGCTGCTGCTCCAGGTGCAGCGAGACGTAGCCGACCGCGGGCGATGCCGAGTAGGGTCTCGCGACGCAGGTCAGCGGTTTGCTCTCGTCGAAGCAGCCGCCGAGGTGGCGCGTGGAGAGCAGCATCGACCAGGCACCCTGGTTGCGCGGCTCTTCCTGGACCCAGACCAGCTCTTCGGCATTCTCGTAGGCGCCGAGCGCCGCCTCCATCTCTTCCTTCGGGAACGGGTAGAGCTGCTCGAGGCGAATGATGGCGCAGTCCTTGATGTTGTTGTCCCGGCGCGCTTCGAGCAGGTCGAAATAGACCTTGCCGCTGCATACCAGGATACGCCGCACACGCGACTTGTCGATGTCGTCGATGTCGTCGATGACGGTCTGGAATTCGCCCTGCGTGATGTCCTCCAGCGGCGACACCGAGAGCTTGTGCCGGAGCAGGCTCTTGGGGCTCATCACGATGAGCGGCTTGCGATAGGGGCGCACGATTTGCCGGCGCAGCATGTGGAACATCTGGGCCGGCGTGGTCGGATAGCACACCTGCATGTTTTCTTCGGCGCACAGCTGCAGGTAGCGTTCGAGTCGCGCCGAGGAGTGCTCCGGTCCCTGCCCGTCGTAGCCGTGCGGCAGGAGCATGACGAGCCCGCAGTAGCGGCCCCATTTCTCCTCGCACGAAGCGATGAACTGGTCGATCACGACCTGGGCGCCATTCGCAAAATCGCCGAACTGGGCTTCCCATATGACCAGCGCATTGGGCTCGGCACTGGCATAACCGAACTCGTAGGCGAGCACGGCTTCCTCGGACAGCGTCGAGTTGATGACCAGGAACGGCGCCTGGTCGGGGCTCAGGTTCTGCAGCGGCAGGTAGGTCTCACCGGTCTTCTGATCGTGGATCACCGCGTGTCGGTGGAAGAAGGTGCCGCGTCCGCTGTCCTGCCCGGAGATGCGCACCGGGTGGTTCTCCGTGACCAGCGATGCGTAGGCGAGGGTTTCCGCGAACCCCCAGTCGCAGTCTTTCTCGCCGGCAGCCATTGCCTTGCGATCGGCGATGACGCGGCTGACCGCGCGGTGCAGCTTGAGATCCCTGGGCACGCTGGTGAAGCCCTCGGCCAGCCTGGCGACCCGGTCGGGTTCCAGGGCGGTGACCGCCGGCTCGCGCCAGCCGGTGCCGCGGAACGGCTCGAAGTTGATCAGGAATCGGTTGTCGATGACGTTGGCGTACGGACGCGATACGACGTAGTTGTTCTCCAGCGCGTCGACGTACTTCGCTGCCATCGCCTCGGCGTCACCCTCGGTGATGACGTTCTCGGAGACCAGCTTCTCGGTGTAGATGCGGCGCACGCCCGGGTGGTTGCGGACGTGCTGGTACATGATCGGCTGCGTTGCCGCGGGCTCGTCCGCTTCGCTGTGACCGTGCTTGCGGTAGCAGATGAGATCGACCACGACGTCCTTGTTGAACTCCATGCGGAAATCGAGCGCCATCTGCGCCACCATCGCCACGGCTTCCGGATCGTCGCCATTGACGTGGAAAATCGGTGCCTGGACCATTTTCGCGACGTCCGTGCAGTACAGTGTGGAGCGCGAATCGAGCGGATCGCTGGTGGTGAATCCGATCTGGTTGTTGATGATCACGTGGACCGTGCCGCCGGTCGAATAGCCGCGCGTCTGGGAGAGATTGAAGGTCTCCATGATCACACCCTGGCCGGCAAAGGCGGCATCGCCGTGCACCAGCAGCGGCAGCACCTCGTTGCGCTCCAGGTCCTTGCGGCGGTCCTGCCTGGCGCGCACGGAGCCTTCGACCACCGGGTCGATGATTTCGAGGTGCGAGGGGTTGAACGACAGGGTCAGGTGCACCGATCCGCCGGGTGTCTCGATGTCGGAAGAGAAACCCAGGTGATACTTGACGTCGCCCGAGCGGACTTCGATCGGGCCCTTGCCCTCGAATTCCTCGAACAGCTTGGACGGATGCTTGCCGATGATGTTGACGAGCACGTTGAGGCGGCCACGATGGGCCATGCCCACGACACATTCCTTGATGCCGTGGCGGCCGGCATCCTCGACGATCTGGTCGAGCAGCGCAATTGCGCTCTCACCGCCTTCCAGCGAGAAGCGTTTCTGGCCGACGTACTTGGTGTGCAGGAACTCTTCGAGCGAGCCGGCGGCGATGACCCGCTCGAGCAGGTGGCGGCGCTTGTCGGCGGAGAACGCCGGGCGCGCGAGATTGAGCTCCAGGCGTTGCTGAATCCAGCGCTTCTGACTGGTTTCGACGATGTGCATGTACTCGGCCCCGACCGTGCCGCAGTAGGTCGTGCGCACGATGTCGAGAATCTCGCGCAGCGTCGCCTGGTCCGGCCCTTGCAGCGAGCCGGTGTTGAACACGGTGTCCAGGTCCGCATCGGACAGCCCGTGAAAAGCCGGATCGAGCTCGGCCACTACCGGCCGGTCGTACTGGTTGAGCGGGTCGAGATTGGCCTGGCGGTGGCCGCGGAAGCGGTAGGCGTTGATGAGCTGCAGCACGGCGACCTGCTTCTGGCCGTCGATGGCGTCCGTGGCACGGACCACCTGGACGGCGCCGCGCGAGGACGATTCGGCGATTTCCAGCATGCGGGCGCGCACTTCGGAGTGGCGCGCGTCGGCGCGTTCCTCGCTGATTTCCTCGCGCAGCGTCTCGAAGTACTCACGCCACTCTTCGGATACGCTCGCCGGATCGCCGAGGTAGGACTCGTACAGGGCCTCGAGAAAGGACGCGTTGCCGCTATACAGACATGTTGGACGTTGCATCGCCGGTTACCTGCATGACACCAGAGAATGAGGGAAGACGGTCGCTCGCCGGCACCGCCTGTCCGGATATCGGCCGACGAGACGAGGATCTTTGATCAATCCCCGCTCAAAGTCATTAATAAAGCGGCATTTGTTGCCAAATTCCGGCGGGTCCTCAGGTGCCGTGGTGTGCGTGCACGGCGACGGTGCAGCGCGGCGTGCCGGCGCCCCGTCTTGCCGCATAAACAGGGGGGACGTTATTCTTGCCCGTTCGCGTGGCGCGGGGAGGGGCGCCGTGTGCGTCTTCTGGCACCATGGGGGATCACGTGAAGTCGAATCGAACCGTCACCATAACCGACAACGCCACGGGCCGCAGCGTCGAGTGTCCCGTCATCGAGGGGCGTTACGGCGCACCGGTCATCGACGTCAAGCAGTTGTACGCCGAGCTCGGCATGTTCTCGCTCGACATCGGCTACGCCTCGACCGCGAGTTGCCGCAGCGCCGTCACCTACCTCGATGGCGAGGAAGGGGTGCTGATGCACCGCGGCTATCCGATCGAGCAGCTCGCCGAGCACTCGTCGTTCGTCGAGGTGTGCTACCTGTTGGTGCACGGCGAGTTGCCCAATGCCGAGGAGTTCGCTGACTGGGACCGCGCGCTGAAGATGCACGGTATGACCCACGAGCATCTCTCGCGCTTCTACTCGGGTTACCGCTACGACGCCCACCCGATGTCGGTGCTCACCGGCGTGGTCGGGGCGGTCGCCTCCTACTACCACGACAATACCGACATCTACACGCCGGAAGACCGGCTGCTGACCGCGCGCCGGGTCATCGGCAAGATGCCCGGCCTGGTGTCCAAGATTTACCGCTACGCGTCCGGCCTGCCTTTCGTCTACCCGGACAACTCGCGTAGCTACGTCGAGAACTTCATGTACATGATGTACGCGTGGCCGACCGAGCCGTACACGGCAAACCCGGTTGCGGTGCGCGCACTCGAGCTGCTCATGATCCTGCACGCCGACCACGAGCAGAACGCCAGTACGTCCACCGTGCGCCTCGCCGGCAGTGCCGAAACCAATCCTTTCGCGTGCATTGCGGCCGGCTGCGCAACGCTGTGGGGCAAGTCCCACGGCGGCGCCAACGAGGCGGTGGTGCGCATGCTGGAGGAGATCGGAGACGTCAGGAACATCCGCGGCTTCGTGGACCGTGCCAAGGATCGCGACGACGCCTTCCGCCTGATGGGGTTCGGACACCGCGTCTACAAGAACTACGACCCGCGCGCCAAGATCATCCGCAAGGCCTGCCACGATCTGCTCGAGGAGATGAACCTCAACCAGCCGCTGTTCGAGATCGCGATGGAGCTCGAACGCATCGCCCTGGAGGACGATTACTTCATCGAGCGCAAGCTGTATCCCAACGTCGATTTCTACTCGGGATTGATCTATCAGGCGCTCAATATTCCTACGGAAATGTTCACGGTGATGTTCGCCCTGGCCCGCTCGGCCGGCTGGATCGCCCAGTGGATCGAGTTGATGGGAGACCCGGAATTCCGCATCGGGCGCCCACGCCAGCTCTACGTGGGCGCCGAGAAGCGCGACTACGTACCGTTGGACCAGCGTCCCTGACGGAGACGCCCGCGCGACCGCCGCGCAATCGCAACAACGCACTGTCAACCAAGGAAACGTCAACGCATGAAAGCACCCGTTAGAGTCAGCGTGACCGGCGCCGCCGGCCAGATCTCGTACTCCCTGTTGTTCCGCATCGCCTCGGGGCAGATGCTGGGTAACGATCAGCCCGTGATCCTGCAGTTGCTCGAGATCACGCCGGCGATGAAGGCGCTCGAAGGGGTGGTGATGGAGATCGACGACTGCGCCTTTCCGCTGGTCGGCGGCATCGAGATTTCAGACGACGCCAACGTCGCTTTCCGTGACGCCCAGTTCGCGCTGCTGGTCGGCGCTAGGCCGCGCGGTCCGGGCATGGAGCGCAGCGATCTGCTCGAGGCGAACGGCGGCATCTTCACCGTCCAGGGCAAGGCGCTGAACGACAACGCGGCGCGTGACGTGCGCGTGGTCGTGGTCGGCAACCCCGCCAACACCAACGCCTGGACGTGCATGAAGAGCGCGCCGGATATCGCACCCGGCCAGTTCACCGCGATGACGCGGCTGGATCACAACCGCGCCAAGGCGCAGCTTGCGGCGAAGGCCGGCACCTCGGTTTCCGAGGTTCGCAAGGTCACCATCTGGGGCAATCATTCGACCACCCAGTACCCGGATCTGAGCCAGGCCAGCGTTGCCGGCAAGGCGGCGCTGGAGGTCGTTGACCAGTCCTGGTACGAGAATGACTACATTCCGCGCGTCGCCAAGCGCGGCGCCGAGATTATCGAGGCGCGCGGCGCGTCGAGCGCGGCCTCGGCGGCGAACGCCGCCCTCGAGCACATGCGCGACTGGGTGCTCGGCACACCGGAGGGTGACTGGACCAGCATGGCGATCCCCAGCGACGGCAGCTACGGCATCGAGGAAGGCCTGATGTACTCCTTCCCGGTCGTGTGCAAGGGTGGCAACTACAGCATCGTGCCGGATTTACCGGTCAGCGACTTCAGTCGCGCCCGCATGGACGCCACCGCCAGCGAGCTGAAGGAAGAGCAGGCCGCGGTGAAGAAACTGCTCGGCTGAGCCGGGCGCCGCGCGTGGTGGTGACGCCACGCGCGGCGGTGTTGAACTGGCGGTAGTCAATTGGGAGAATCCGGCGGCAGGGAGAGCACGACCGCCGTCCCCGGCAACGCGCATGATCGACAAGCACGGTTTCAGAGCCAACGTCGGCATCATTCTGCTGAACGATGACGGCCGGGTATTCTGCGGCCGCCGTGCCGGGATGTCCGCCTGGCAGTTTCCCCAGGGCGGCATCAAGCGCCACGAGACGCCCGAAAAGGCGATGTACCGTGAGCTGCAGGAAGAGGTCGGGCTGACGCCGGGCGACGTGGAGTTGCTCGGTTCGACCAAGCGCTGGCTGCGTTACCGCCTGCCCAAGCGGTATATCCGTTATCACCAGCAGCCGCTGTGCATAGGCCAGAAGCAGATCTGGTTCCTGCTGCGCCTGGCCAGTGACGAGTCCCGGGTGCGCCTGGATCTCGCCGACGACCAGGAGTTCGACGACTGGCGCTGGGTCGACTACTGGGCGCCGCTGGGCTTCGTGGTGCCGTTCAAGCGCAACGTTTACGAACGCGCGCTGCACGAGTTCGCGGCGTTCGTCGATGACCTGTGCGGCATCCCCGCGCCGGGAGACGCTCCGGCCGGTCGCGGCTGACGCCTCAGTTACTCTTTCTGATCGCCAGCTCCGGCAGTATCTTGCGCGCCGCCCGGTCGCGGACGTTGCGGGTAAAGCCGGTCGCGAACTGCGGCTGAAATCCCCAGCCGGTGATTTTCTCGCCCAGGCTGTCGAGGTGTGACTGGCAGGCGCCCATGGCGAGGTCCGCGATCTGCCGGATGTCCTCGTGGGCGTCGAGCCCGGCCAGGGCCTGCTCGTAGACGCAGGTGTTGTAGCTGTTCGCCACCTGCATCATCTCGCTGCGTTCCTCGACGCTCATGTCGCCGGGTGAGCGGGCGCCGTCGCCGGCTTGCGCGCCGGCCGCAGCCGGCTGCCACGCCACGATCAGCAAAAAGGTGGCCAGACGGACAGAATTCATGCTCATTCCTCGGGTTTGAAGCTCGCCCTTTCGACCAGCCAGTCCTGGGGACGCCCGTCGACGCGGGTGCAGCCGAGCTTGGCGGGCTCGGCGTTGGCCGCGATTTCCCCGACCGACAGCCCCTGTTGCTTGCCGGCGAAGGTCCTGAGCAGGCGATAGGCGATGGTCGACGAGCCGTGCCGGTTGTGCAGGACGCGCAGCTTGCCGCCCTCGCTCAGGATCTGGCAGCGGCCGTCCAGTACGGATTCCAGTTCGAGGTAGCCAGCGGCGTCACCGGGATCGGCCACGTCGTCGGCGCTGCTCGGCACGATCGGGGCGCATAGCAGGGCGGCCGTCAGGACGTGCGGCAGGCGGGTCGGGCGGGAAAGCATGGCGGCAGTGTACGGGCGCGCCCGTGCCGCTGTCCAAGCGTGCGCAGTGCACCGCGGTTACCCACAGAATTTGTGGATATCTTTGTTGATGGATTGCGTACAGCGCGCCATTACGCCTGTGAGGGGCGGATTTGGCTTAGATTGCGCAAAATTTCGCCAGGGAAAAATTATCGATACGAAACATAGGGTTATGGCTTCTGTCGCGTTTTCCCCCGGGAAAAACGCCGGTTCCGCCGCAAGTACTTAACAATCCTGAAACAATGTGCATAAAGGCGATGTCAAGGCTTGAATTCGCCTTCGAATCGTGATCGGTACAGCGTCACGGAGGTGCCGCCCGCCTTCGCTCCGGCGCTCACGCGCCGGCGTTGACCCGCGCCATGACTTCCGCCCAGTCGTCCAGCGCATCGGTGAGGTGCGGCAGGACGAGAAAACACACCCCCGTGTAGCCGGCATCGCGCAGCATCTTTACCCGGTCGGCGAGCTCCGCCACCGTGCCCGAGCACGACACGTCACGGATGAAATCGCCGCTGACCAGGGGTTCCTCGTCCTCGCGCAGGAACAGCGCGTGCCCGCGGTGCAGGGTCAGGTAACGGGCGTCCTCCGGTTCGTAGCTGTCGTAGAGCGCCTGGTAGGCCGCGACCAGGGTCTCGTCGGCGATACCGCCGGTACCGAGATCGCCGTACTGGCGTTCCATCAGGTTGTGCATGACCATCACCGCGGTCGGTCCGGCCTGCTGGCGCACGCGCGGCGAGTCGTAGGTCTCGCCGGCGCGCAGCAGGCTGCCGAAGAGGTAAATGGTCTTGCGGAAGGCGGCCGCGTCGTGCCCCGCCTCGCGATACGCGCTGTCCATCGCCGCGATGTCGGCACGTGCCTGGTCCGGGTTCGCGTAGATGGCGATCCAGTGGCTGTGGGTCTCGGCGGTGAGACGCCGCGCCCGCGGACCACCTGCCGCCAGGTGGCAGGCGATTGGATCGCTCGTATTGATGAGATCGCGATCGGGATTGAGAAAGCGAATCTTGCGCCGGCGGCCACTGAACGACCACTCCACCGTGTCCCGGGCGAGCAGTCCCTGCACCGCTTCGACGTAGTCGCGCAGGTGGTCGAGGCCGAGTGCCGGCAGGCCCATCGCACGGCGACCCGAGAAGCCGGTGCCGACACCCCAGTCGATACGACCCGGTGCGAGTGCGTTCAGCGTTGCCAGCATGTTCGCGGTGACCGGTGGTATGCGGTTGGAAGGAATACACACGCCGGTGCCGAGCCGGATGCGCGAGGTATGCATGGCCGACGCAGCCATGGCAACGAAGGGATCGGCGGCGACCATCTGGCTGTCCTCGAACCACACCGTGTCGAAGCCGAGCTCCTCGGCGCGTTTCACCACCTTCCAGCTATCGGCCGCGGTGGCCACGACGATCGAGAATTCCATGTGCGTTGCTCCCCAGGATGTTGAAGGCTGCCCGATCCCGAGCACTGCCGCCGGCGGTGCACGCCAGGCGGGCGGACCGCGCTCGACTCGGAAACGGTCCGATTGTAGGTCAGCCCGACGCTGAGGGCCCCCGGGGTGGCTTGGGCCCCCGGCGACTGCCGCCGGGTCGTCCGGGGCTTACCCGTCAAGGATGCGCCTTTGGCGCAGGCGGAAAGACGCCATCGGCGCGTCGACCCCTGCGCCGCTCTCGCCTAAGGTGCGCGCTGGCCGGGCGACGTTATCGCGCTGCCAAGGTCATCCGCTGCAAACGGGTGCCATCAAACCAAGGGAGTACAGCAATGAGCATGATTTCGGAATTCAAGGAATTCGCCGTCAAGGGGAACGTGATGGACATGGCGGTCGGCATCATCGTCGGCGCGGCGTTCGGCAAGATCGTGTCGTCCTTCGTCAAGGACATCCTGATGCCCCCGATTGGACTCGCCATGGGCGGCGTCGATTTCACCGACCTGGTCATCGTCCTCAAGGAAGCCCAGGGTGAGGTTGCGGCCGTCACCATCAACTATGGCGTGTTCACCCAGACGGTGGTCGATTTCATCATCGTCGCGTTCGCGATCTTCGTCGCCGTGAAGGCGATGAACGCGATGAAGGCGGCGCGCGAGGAGGAGGAAGAAGCGGCACCCGCGGCGCCGCCGGAACCCTCCGCCGAGGAGAAGCTGCTCGGCGAGATCCGGGATTTGCTGGCTTCGCGATGAGCGCCGGGGCCGCCGCGGGCGGCCCCGTCCTCCCGGCGTCGCCGGCCTCCGGCCGCGACGCATTCCCCTGCGCGTCGCCGCAAGCAGGCTGTCCGGATCAATCGTGCCGCCTGCATCGTCCATCCCGGGACTGCTCCCGGCCCAGCCTGGCACGGCGTCGCGCGCGCCTGGCTTGTGAATGGCGCTCTGACCTGCAGGCGGGCGGACCACGACACGCTTACTCGGACGCGCCGCCGCCGAGGTTCCCGGCGGCGTTGCGCGCGGCCACGCCAGGGGGGAGAATTTTCTACCCGTCCGCATTCGAGGAGCAGCCATGGGTATTCCCACCAGCCTGGCGGAGTTTGCCGAGACCTATCCCAGCAGCGAACTGGAGTGGGTGCGCATCACCGGCTCGCCGCGTTTCGACTACCCCATTGATTACCGGGTCGCGGTACTCGACGTCGATGCCGATAGCGGGCGTATCGACTTCCTGTCGCGCTGGGAGCCGAATGCGTACTGCCACTACCACCGGCACCTCGGCGAGACTTCGGTGCTGGTCCTGGAGGGTGAGCACAACGTAGTCGAGACGACTGCGACCGAGACCGTGCACAAGCAGCGGCGCCCGGGGTTTTTTGCCACCAACCCGGGAGGGGACGTGCACATGGAGTACGGCGGCCCGCAAGGAACGCTGGTTTACTTCTGCTGTCAGGCGGTCGACGGCAAGCTCTTCGACGTGCTCGACCGCGACGGCAAGGTCCTGGCCACGGCAACGGTCGACGCCTTCACCTCCGGCGCCATCGGCGGCTGAGTCAGTCCCCGCCGGAGCGTTGCCGCACCCATTCGGCAAAGGCGATTTGCAGCGCACGGGCCGCGCCCTCCCAGGAGGCGTGCTCGGTCTGCCGGAAGATGCGGATGGACGGGTACCACGGGGTCTCCGTATTTCCGTAACGACCCCAGCGCCAGTCGGAGTAGTGGATCAGCATGAGCCAGGTCGGAATGCCCAGCGCGCCGGCCTGGTGCGCGGCGGCGGTGTCGATGGTGATGAGCAGGTCCATCTGCTTCATCAGCATGCTGGAATCGTGAAAATCCTCGATGTGCGGCGCCAGGTCGGTGAGCAGCCAGCCGACCCTCAGCTCGCGCATCTGGCGCGCCGGCGGACCGAGCTGGAAGCTGTAGAAGCTGACCTCGCGCTGACGCAGCAGGGGCAAGTAGCACTCGAGTGGAATCGAGCGGTCGGGGACCGGTTTGCCGGCCCACACGAGGCCGACCTTGAGCGAGGTGCCGGGCCGTGGCGCCAGCAGCCGCGCTGGCAGCGCCGGATCGGTGTCGAGGTAGGTGCCGCTCCATACCTCGTCCCGCGCGTAGTTCAGCAGCGCGGGCACGCTGGTGACGAGCTGGCAGTAGTCGTAGGTCGGCAACGGGGCATCGGGCTCGACCAGCTGCACGCCGGTCCCCAATGAGCGAAACAGGCGCGTCAGCTGGCGCGGCACCTGCAGGATGACGGTCGCGCCCCGGCGTACCAGCTCGGGCACGAAGCGGCTGAACTGGATGACGTCGCCAAAGCGCTGCTCGTAGGCGAGGAAAATGGTCCTGCCGGCCAGCGGCTGCCCACGCCACACCTCACCGACGAGTTCGGGAAAAGTGGTGTGCGGGTGGTGGATGCGCGATTCGTAATCCGGCCACGCGGCCGGGTAATCGCCCAGGGTAAGGCGCGCAACGCCGCGCAGCCACTGGCTGATGGCCCTGATGTTGTCGTCCTGCGGTGCGCTTGCGACGAGTTCGTCGAAGGCTGCGAGTGCCGCTTCGGTCTCGTTCAGGCGCAACAGCAACTCGGCCTTGGCGAAGCGGGCGTAGAGGTTTTCCGGCTCCAGTGCGAGTGCCCGATCCAGCGTTTCGCGCGCGTCCTCCGGCCGATGCAGGGCATGCAACGCCATGCCGAGCTCGGTGTGCACGCCGGCGTGCTCCGGCATCAGGTCGGCGCAGCGCTGCAGGGCCACCAGGCCGGCCGGACGGTTGCCGGTCTTGTTGAGGAGCGCACCGAGCTTGAAGTAGGCCATGCCATAACGCGGTGCGATGCGGGTCACGCGGGCGTACAGTCGAATGGCGCGCCCGGGCTTGTCGTCGCGGGCGAACGCTTCGGCCTGTTGCATGAGGTCGGAGACCTTCTCCGTCCGCTCAGGGTCGGCGACGCCGGGCAGCAGCGGGATGCGGGTCATGGAAGAAGGCCCCGCCGACGCGTCCCGCGCCATCCGCCGTCGACCCCAGCGCGGCAGTGGCCGTGCCGCTGATGGCGATGACTCATTGCCACACCGGATGCCGTGCCCGTGAAGTCGTTCAGGCTTCGACGAGGTCGCCGAGCGTCTCGAGCAGCGGGCCGAGCGATTTCTCGTAACGCTTCCAGCGCGCCACCGAGCTCTTGTAAATCGGCTGGCGCACCTGGGTCACGCTGGCGGTGCGGATCGAACGCTCGGTCTTGTGGAACTCGAGACACTGTGGCTCCCACGGCAGGCCGCAATAATCGATCAACGCGCGGGCGTGCGATTCGGTATCCGCCACCAGGTCCTCGTAGCGGAGTTCGAAAAACGATCCCGGTGGGAGTACGGCGCGCCAGTGCTCCATGAGTCTGGCGTAGTTGACGTAGAACAGCCCCAGTTCGCGCAGGTCGTAGGTGTGCCCCTGTCCCGTGCGGAACAGCTTGGTCAGGTTCGACAGGCAGGTATCGACCGCGTTGCGACGGATGTGCACGATGCGCGCCCGCGGCAGCATGAGGTGAATGAGGCCGATGTAGAAGAAATTGGCCGGCATCTTGTCCGTGATGCGCGCGGCCGTGGCGTTACGCTGGCGCAGGCCGCTGGCGTATTTTTCGCCGAGTGCACCGAGCTCGTGCGTGGTCAGGTCGGCGAGCGCATCGGGAAAGCCGATGTGCTCACCGGTGAGCGGCGAGCGCCCGGCAAGCTGCGACAGGTCGGGCAGCTCGCCGGCGCCGTGCGCCTGCGAGTGGCTGGCGATGATCTGTTCGGTCAGCGTCGTGCCCGAGCGTGGCATGCCGAGCACGAACACCGGCAGCTCCGAATCGTGGCCGCCGCCGCCGAGGCGCTCGATGGCGCGCGCATCGTAAGCCTGCATGATGTCGTCGACATGCCTGCGATTGGTCTCGGGGTCGTAATCGAGGCGCGCGCGCTTGAGCCGGCAGCCGGCCAGGAAGTGCTCGATCGCCTGCTCGTAGTCGCCGCTGTCGTCGTAACACTTGCCGAGCCCGAAATAGAGCGGCAGGCGGCGCGTGTTGGCACCAGCGCCGGTCTTGCCGAGCTCGGCCTGCAGCGCGACGAAAGCGGGATCCCCGGGCCGGACCTTCTTGAGCTGCACCATCGCGAGGTGCGCGCCGACCGAGTCCGGGTTGATCTCCAGCGCCCGGTTGAGGGCGGCTTCCGCTCCCGCCATGTCGCCGGTCTCGGTCAGCAGGTGGCCCTTGGCGACGTGGATGGATTCGACCTCGGGTGCCTGTGCGATGGCTTCGTCATAGATTGCCGCGGCGCGCTCGGGGAAGCCCATGTCGCCGTAGAGCAGCCCCTTCTGGATGCGCGCCGCGACGTTGTCGCCTTCCACTGCCAGGGCCTCGTCGAGCAGGCGTTCGGCCGGCTCGAAATCGCGCTGGTGGCGGCGCACCGCGGCCAGGCCGACCATCGCGGCGACGAACTGCGGCCGGTGCCGCAGCGCCTCGGTGAAGGCGGCAGCAGCCTTCTCGTAGTCCTCCTCCTGGAGAAACATGCTGCCGATGTTGCGATGCGCCTCGGGATAACCGGGGTTGAGCTTGATCGCGCGCATGAGCACGTCGTGCGCCTCTTCCGGCTGCTCGGTTTCGGTCAGCAGGGCGCCGAGGTTGTTCAGCGCCTCGACGTGGTTGGGCGCCGCGGCCAGGGTCTCGCGGTAATAGGCGATGGCCTGGTCGTGATCCTCGCGCTGGCGGCAGATGCTGCCCAGGTTGTTCAGCGCCTGCGGCAGGTGGGGCTCGATGGCGAGCGCACGCCGCTGACAGGCCTCCGCGGCATCGTAGTCCTCGGCGTCGTAGTGAGCGACGCCGAGATTGCTGTGCGCGGTGGCCGAATCGGGATCGAGCTCGGCGCCGCGGCGGCCGTGCTCGATCGCGCGTGCGCAGTCCTTCTGCTGGCGCAGGATCTCGCAGAGGTTGGTGTGGTAGAGACCGACGTCGGGATTGCGGGTGATTGCCTCGCCCACCAGCCGGGCGGCGGTATCGGTCTGCCCGGCCTGGTGGGCGATGATGCCCAGCAGGTGCAGGGCCGGCGCGTGCTGCGGAGCAACATTCAGGATTCGCCGCAGCACCGCCTCGGCCTCCCGCAGGCGCCCGGCGGCCTGGTGACGCGTGGCCAGCGTCATGGCGTCGGCCAGGCTGTAGTACTCGCCGGAGGCCTGGGTGGCTGCGGGTGGAGCGTGATCGGGCACGATGGTGGGCTCTGTCGATGCGTTGGTCTGGCCGGGCGCCATCATAGCCTGAGCAACCGGGCTGCGGGGACGCGCGGTGCAGCCCGCGGAGGACCCGGGCGCACCATTGCCAGAATGTTG
Source organism: Gammaproteobacteria bacterium (assembly GCA_041984235.1). Classification (GTDB taxonomy): domain Bacteria; phylum Pseudomonadota; class Gammaproteobacteria; genus JBHIYN01. The sequence goes on along the minus strand of JBHIYN010000018.1, from coordinate 71,799 downwards.
CATTATTACAACAATCCAAATGACCGGGCGCAGTGCCGACGCCGCCCTGATGCGTTAAGGGAGGGGTGCGCCGGCGTGTGGTAAGCACGCAAAAGATGTTGCTATTGCGCTGAATTAGGGTTAGTTTCCCGATGCAGGCCTAGCTGTGCAGCGCTCGTTCGTGGGGGCGGCGAGAGTCGACGAAACGGAGCGCGAAGCGGCACGTGCGCAACGAGGAAGACGACGGGGCACCGTACGCCCGTCCGAAACGGCACGCGGACCGGGTTCCGCCGAAGTACAGATCGGTAAGCGATCAGAAAAAACAAAGGGTGAAGACGAGATGGCCTCTCCGCATTTCAAACGTACCGTACTGAGTTCCGCGATCACGCTGGCCTGCTCCGGTGGCTCGGCCTGGGCCGCCTGTCCGGGGACGGTTTCGGGCACGCAAGGACCGTGCACCTTTTCCGGTGTGAATTCGCTGACCGTGACCGGTACCGGCAAGATCAACGCGATGGACGCCGGCCAGACCAGCGCAACTGCGACGGCCGTTTTCATCAGCAGTGAACTGACCGGCACGCTCGATAACTCCGGCTCCATCTCGGCGCGGGCCAGAGCGTTCGATGCTCCGCTGACGACCTCCTGGTCGTCCGACTTCGAGGGCGCTGCCCAGGCACGTGCCATCAGCATCGATGGCAACCTTGCGAATACTCTGAGCAACTCGGGTGTGATCTCTGCGAAGGGCACCGGAGAGAAGGCCAACGCGAGTGCGACTGCGATCCGCATCAACGGTGACATCCAGGGCGCGCTCAGCAACACCGGCACGATCAAGGGCACTGTATCGGGGTCCGGCCTCGCGACGGTCATCTCGTCGAGCTGGGCCACCGGGATCGGCGATCTGAACGCTTACGGCCTATACAGTAGCGGCGGACTCGACAGTACGCTGACCAATACCGGAACCATCGCCGCTGAAGCGACTGGCGACGGCAACAACCTGGAAGCCTATGGTTTGTACATCGACGGTGACGTCGACGGCACCATCACCAACACGGGCACCATCTCCGGCCGTTCGACGGTGAACGGCGTGACCACCACCGGCACGACCTGGAGCGGCTCGGGCACCTTCACCGTCGGCTCGGCGACCGCGGGCGGCGCGACCATTGGCGGTGACCTCAACGGCACGCTGACGAACACGGGCACCATTTCCGGTGAAGTGATCGCACGGAACGGGGCGGAGGCCGACAGCGTGTACGGCCTGAAGATCCAGGGTTACCTGTACGGTGACATCGACAACCGCGGCACCATCTCCGCGCGCGCCGAGGCCTTGCGCAACTGGGGCGGCAGCGCTTACGCCGTCGTTATCGAGGACTCGGTCTACGGCTCGCTCGACAACGCGGGCATCATCAGCGCCGCAGTCGACGGCGGCACCGGCGGCTCTGCCTACGGCATCTACATCGGCGGCTACATCTACGCCGGCGGCTCGCTCGACAACTCGGGCAAGATCACCGCCAGCGTCGACGCCAGCGGCACCTCCGCCACGGCCATGGGTGTCTACCTCGACTACGGCATCGAGGGCGAGCTGCGCAACAGCGGCATGATCAGCGCCAACGCGGACGTGGCCGGCACGTACATTCCGACCAGCACCTGGTCGTCCGGGGTATCGGCCGAGGCTTATGGCATCTACACGGGCGATGTCAGCACCGGCGTGCTGCACAACTCGGGCACCGTCAGCGCGACCGCCAGGGTCGATGGCAATGCGGATCTGGATTATTCCCGTGCCTACGCCTACGGCGTTTTCATCAACGACGACTTCGACGGCACGCTGATCAACACCGGCGTGATCGAGGCCAATGCGATCAACTCCGGCGCGCTGGGCGACGCGCCGAGCGCGGACAACGCGCTCCACGCCTATGGCATCTACATCGACAGCGATCTCAACGGCACCATCAACAACAGCGGTACCATCAGCGCGGTAAACAGCGGCCTGGCTAGACCGACCTCCAGTATCGCCTTCGCCATCTTCGTCGACGGCGACAGCAGCAACGGCACGCTCACCAACAGCGGCACCATCATCGGTGCGGTGCAGCTGAACGGCGGTACCCTGAACCTGAACGGCGGCTCCATCGATGGCCCGATCACCTCGGGCAATGCGCTCGACGTCAACGTCGGCGGCGTGGTGAAGTCCTCCGGGCACGATTTGAGCGGCGCCAACGTCGACGCCTTCACGATCCGCAACAAGGGCGACTGGAGGCTGGACCGGAACATGGTCGACGTGGCCACCTTCTCGGTGCTCAGCGGCGGCCGCCTGACCTTCGCCCGCGACGGCGTAAACCTGGTCGAGGACGTGCCCAACGCCGGCACCGTCGCCGTCGCGGCGGGTGTCAACGGCAACCTGACCGGCAACCTCACCCAGGCGACCGGCGCCACTTTCGAGGTGGCATCCTCGAATCCGACCAATTTCGGCACGCTGAACGTCACCGGCACCGCAGATCTCACTGCCAGCGGCAAGGTCTTCGTCACTACCTCCGGCATTCTCGCCAACGGGCAGGTCGACGACGTCATGGTTGCCGGCACGCTTCTCGCGGGGACCCTGACGACGACCGACGACATCCTCTTCTACGATGTCACGGCCATCAAGGACGGCAATACCATCGACCTGAACGTCGAGCGCGGCGTGTTCATCTCCGACATCATCGGTGATGTGCCTTATGCCGGCGGCGTGGCGGGCGTCCTGGATGAGCTGCTCGATGTCGGCGGCAGCGGCGGCGATATGGACACCGTGCTGATCGCGCTCAGCCGCCTCGGCAACGCCGAGGAGGTTGCCCAGGCGGTGGCCCAGTTCACACCGGCGCTGGCCGGCGGCAGCACCGAAGCCGTCAACCAGGCGCTGGACGCGATATCCACGGTGGTCGGCAACCGTATTGGTGCGGGCCGCGGCCTCGCGGCCGGCGACTCGATGTACGAACAGGGGCACCTGTGGGTCAAGCCATTCGGCGCGTATGCCGACCACGATACCCGCCAGGGACGCCCTGGCTTCGATGCCGATACCATCGGCATCAGCTTCGGTGGCGACGTGCAACTCAACAGCCGTGCGAGGCTGGGTGCCGCGTTCGCCTGGTCGGACACCGAGATCGAAGGCAAGACCATCGCGACCAACGAGGTCAATGCCGAGACCTACCAGCTCGTCTTCTATGGCGACTACGACCTCAACGCCAGCGATTTCGTCGAAGGCTACGCACTGGTTGGCTGGAACGACAACGACCATCAGCGCAACATCGTCTTCGGTCCGATCAACCGTACGGCGAAAGCTGATTACGACAGCATCTTCACGCGCATCTACACCGGCGTCGGCCGCGAATACCGCACCAGCGATCGCTGGACCTTCGCGCCGATGGCGACCCTGCGCTACACCTATATCGACGAGGACGGCTACACCGAAACCGGTGGTGGAGCATTGAGCCTGACCGTCAACGACCGCGACGCCGACTCGCTGATACTGGGCGTCGACGGCGTCGGCACTTACACCTTCGGCGCGGACAGCATCTACTCGCTCAAGCTGCGCGCCGGCGTCGGCTACGACGTGCTTACCGATCGCACCATAGTCACCAGCACCTTCGCCGGTGGCGGTGGCGCCTTCGCGACCCGCGGCGTGGAGCCGGACGAGTTTGTCTACCGCGCGGGCTTCGGGTTCAAGGCCCAGCCCAAGGACCTGATGTCAATTCACATCGACTACCAGTTCCAGGGCCGCGAAGACTTCCAGAGCCATGGCGGCTCGCTCAATCTGCGCTGGCGCTTCTAGGCCCGGAGCGGGAACCGACAAGGGGCGCTACGGCGCCCCTTTTTTGTGGTGCTGCCAGCGTATTGGCGCGGCGTTGGTCCGCAGAAACGCTGGCGCTGGACTGCGCAAGGTAAGGCTGACCGCCGCGTACGCCGCGGCGGTCTCCCGTCGTTTCAGGGGGGGAATAAAGGGGACATGCCACTTTTCCCTCGTCGCTTCCGCGTAACCGACCACCGACAGCATTGGGAAAAGTGGCATGTCCCCTTTATTGCCAGGTCGTAGCCCCCCCCATACGCCCGGCGACGACGCGTCGGTCGCCGGTGCGCCCGCTCCAGGGGGCACGGTGACGTTCAGCGCGAGATGCGGTAGCGGTGAGGAATAAAGGGGACATGCCACTTTTCCTCTCTCGCTTCCGCCTAACCGACCACCGCCAGCATCGGGAAAAGTGGCATGTCCCCTTTATTGCCAGGTCGTAGCCCCCCATACGCCCGGCGACGACGCGTCGGTCGCCGATGCGCCCGCTCCAGGGGGCACGGTGACGTTCAGCGCGAGATGCGGTAGCGGTGGCCCGCCGCGAACGGGCCCTCGACGATCTCCCGCTCACCGGTCGACCAGGCGATCTCGACCGCCTCGACCCGGTCCCACTGACCGAGACCGAAGTGCGCAATCTTGGGGTCGAACGAGAGGTGCCCGCCGCTCATCTTGATCTCGCGGATCTGCCGCTTGTCCTCGTCGCCGCCGTACCGGATGACCAGGCGCGACCCGATGCCCGCGCGATTGCCCTGCGAGTCGCGCAGCTCGAACTGGATGACGTGGTTGCGATGCAGGTCGTTGCGGATGAGCGAGACCCGGCCAATCTGGCTGTAGTTGACGATGTCGAGGTCGCCGTCGTTGTCGAAGTCGATGTAGGTGTAGGCGATGGTCGGCTCGAAATCGAGCAGGCCGATCGCGGCGCTGACGTTGACGAACCTGCGCCCCCGGTTGTTTCGATAGAGCACGTTGGTGGTCTCGAGCTCGGCCGGGGTCCAGCCATTGGCCACGTAAAGGTCCTGCCACTCGTCACCGTCGACATCGGCGAAGCGCGCGTTCCAGGTCCAGCCCCCGATCTCGACGCCGTATTCCACGCTGCGGTTCCTGAAATTGCCGCTGGCGTCGGGAACCAGCAGCACGTTGATGCCGCGCCGCTGCGGCACCAGGCCGGCAAAGCGCTTGTTGGACTCCGCACGCGTGATGGGGTCGAACTCGAGCATGTCGACGAAATTCTTGTACAGCTTGGGATAGTTGGGCCGCAGCAACTCGGCCTTGGCGCGAATCTCGTTCTTGTCGACGTCGCCGCCGATCGAGCTCTTCAGGTTGCGGAAATAGACGGTCGCGATGCAGTCCAGGCGCAGCGTCGCGTCGAGCGCTTCACACAGCGTGGCATCGGTTCGCTTGACTGCTTTTCGCGTTTCCGCCAGCGCCTTTGAGAGGCTGCAGTAGGGCCCTTCGAACTTGGCGCAGCGCCCGGCGATGACGTTGCGGCCCTGCTCGATCTTGAACGGCGGGCTGGAGGGATTCCAGGTCGTCTGGCCGATGTAGACCTCCATGTCGAGGTCGTTGTCGATGTCCGCCGCGTCGATCGACATGGTCCAGCGCGTGGACTGCTCGATCTTGCCGCGCGGCGCCAGCCTGAACTCACCGCCTTCGAGCTCGTAGAACATGTCCGGCTCGTCGAAGTCGTTGCCGACCCACAGATCGAGGCGCCCGTCGTCGTCGACGTGGCCGAGCGCCAGCGACAGCGTCTCGCCGAATGGTTCGGTAATCCCGGTGACCGCGTAGTCGTCACCCTGGCGCTTGTACAGGAGGTTCTGCGACGCCTCGTGGCTGGGACGCAGGCCGAGCATGCTGCTGACGTGGCCGGCGAAGAACTCCAGGTAGCCATTGCCGTCGAGATCGTAGAAGGCGAGTGCCTTGGCGAAGCGGTGGTCGCTGGCCGGCAGCTTGACCGGCTCAGCGAAACGATCGCCGCGGTTATAGGCAATCCACAGCCCGGAATCGTGCTCGGAGAAGATAATGTCCTCGCGCCCGTCGTTGTCGAGATCGATGAACGCGGCCGCGCCGGCATCGAACGAGATCAGCGGATTGTCGCCGCTCAGCCGGCTGTGGAGCTGGAACTTGCCGCCGGTATTGGCGTAGACGTACACGCCGTTGGGGGTCGCGAAGAGCAGGTCGAACCAGCCGTCGTCGTTGAAGTCGCCGCCCGAGACGCCGTTGGAATCAGGGAACTCGTTGATGAAGTTGTAGACCAGCGGCTTGAAGTGATGGTGCAGACCCAGCGGCCCTATCGGCTGCACCTGGAAGCGGCCGGCGTCGGGGCCGCGCTGCGCCAGGGCGAGCGCCTGCACGCGCGGATTACCGGCGAGCTTCTGCCAGGCCAGGGTCGGCGCCTGCACGTCCTGTGCCGTCGCGTAATTCTGCGCAGTCTGGTGCCGGGCCTCGCGGGAGCCGGCCAGTGCCTGCCGCAGGCGTTCCGGGGTCTCGCGCACGTTGGGGTTGAAACGGTCCTCGTAGACGCCGCCCGACAGCCCTTCGGGCATTTCTTCGTCGGTGACGGCATCGCCGGCGCGCAGCTCGTCGAACAGCGGCGCCTGGGTCTTCTCCGCGTAGAGATCGTCGACCACCTTGGTCACTACACCGGTGGCGACGCCGACCGCGACCATCGAAAGGGCCAGCGAAATGGCGACCTTGTGCGCTTTCGCCCGCAGCAGAACCATGAACGAGTAGACGCTGAAGCTGCCCAGTACGAACAGCAGAATCGCGATGTACTGCACGGACAGGCCGGCACCGCGCAGCGAGGCGGCGAGGATGACGTCGAATGCGATCGGTACCGGCAGGAAGAGGCCGAACGCGGATAGCGCGAACATCATAAGTATCGAGGTCACGGAGAACTGCTGCGGCAGCCAGCCGACCACGGCGTCCCACGGCACCAGCACCACCGCGGCCGATCCCAGCAGGCCGGCCAGCAGCATGATGGGTACCACCTGCCAGACGATCAGCCAGCCCTGCCGGAGCACGGTCAGCACCAGCCAGCGGCCGGCGGCAAGGGGGTTCCTTTCCGTGTGGAAATCGGCGGTAGCCATGCCCGTGGCGGGGCCTGCGTCGATCTCCTCCAGCCCCTCTCGGGTCAGGGCCTCGTCGGGAAAGCGACTGACGAGGAGCGGAACCAGGACAAGAATCACGAACAGCGCGGCCGCGATCTTGATCGCGACGATGTACACGGGGAAGAGCGTAAAAGCCATGCTCAGCACGACCACGTTCATGGTCGGTGAGCTGATCATCGCCGCCAGCGCAGCTTCCAGTCTTGCCCCGCGCCGGTACAGGCCGTAGCCGATCGGGGCGGCACAGTTCACGCAGACGCCGAGCGGTGTGCCGAAAAGAGCACCGGCGAAGGTGGCTGAAACCCGCCGCGACAGGAAGCGATCGAGCTCCGAACGCAGCAACGGCAGCAGGCTCATCACCAGCGCCGCGAGCGTCAGCCCGAAGATCATGCCCTGCTCGTTGGTGTGTACCCAGTTGGCAAAGGTGACGAGGATGTCCCGCAGGACCGAGTCGGCCATGTCGTGCGGGATCCAGGCGTCGAAGCTGAGGCCGTCGGCGAGCGAAACGCTGCCCGACATCATGCTCTTGGTGTCCAGTGACGGGTAGCGCGAGGTCAGCCAAAACCTCGCGGTGACGATGACGATGAGCAGCAGCAGGCCCTGCACGCGCAGGTCACGGGTCAACTTGTTCCACATACTGTCTTCGGGGCCAGCTCAACCGATAGGGAGGCGGCAATTCTACGCCATGGCAGTGGCGCCCTTGCCGACCAGGTCGGCGATGCGCGCTTCCAGCCACGTATCGTTGCCTCTTTGTCGCAGGGCTTCGCGGTAAGTCTCCAGCGCGGCGTCCGGCTGCCCCGTTTCCTCCAGCACGATACCCAGATTGACCCGTGCAGGAATGAACCCCGGGGCGTGCTCGATCGCCTGCCGATAGCACGACAGCGCCTGTTCGGGGCGCCCGGTTCCGTGCAGAGCGTTGCCGAGTTCGTTGAGCGCCTCGAAGCTGTCGGCGTCGGCCTGCAGCGCCTGGCGAAAGTAATAGGCGGCAATCTCGTTCTGCCCGCGCTGCCGGGCAATTCTGCCGAGGAACAGCGGCACGCGGACGTCCGCCGTGGGGCCATCGCGTTTGACGAGGTCGAGCAGACAGGCTTCCGCAGCCGCCAGCCGGTTGCTCGACAACAGGCGGAGCGCGGCATCCAGGCCACGCCCTGCCGCGTCCTCCTCGCGCTCGATCAGACGCAGCTCGCCGTTTTTCTCGGCCGCCTCGAAACGCGCGACGAAATCGTAGGGCGCCGCCCCGGCCAGGCGATCGGCATGGTCCAGGCAATAGTTCTGGAACCAGCCCGTGAACAGGTCGCGAACGGTCTTCAGCATTCCGGTCCAGTACACCTGGTCGACCGTCATCGAACGGTTGTGCAGGTAGAAGCGTTCCAGGCCGACCACCATGAACTCTTCCTGCACCATGCGGATCTGGTCCTCGAACGGCAGCGCCAGGAACAGGTCCTGCTCGATGCGCGCGGAATCGAGGTCGCGTTTGCAGCGCTCATACAGTGGCTGACCCGCGGTGAACGCGATCGCCTTGTGCATGTCGTCGTGTTCGTAGGTGCGCACGTGGTCGGAGACGGCGAAGAACTCGTCGTTGGACACGTTCAGCGTGAAGCGCTGGGGGTGTTTCTCGAAGCGGCCCAGGCATTCCGCCTTGCGTGCTTCGTAGTAGGCCGTCTCCGCCGCGGAGAACGGGGTGGTCCGCGGCTTCAGCAACGTCATGTGGACGAGCGTCTTCTGGAAATTGAGGGCCAGGTTGGCATGCGCCCGCTTGGTCAGGTAAAGGACGTTGATGCCCGGCAGGTGGACCGTGGAGTTGAGCACGGACGTGGTTTCGGGGCACAGCGCTTCGAGCATGCGGTCGGACGCCGATTGCTCGTGGTCGAACTCCACGGTCTTCCAGTCCAGTCCCGCCTTCAGCACGAAATGCGTGCGGTGGCCGTGCAGCGTGCTCTCCGACTCGATGACCTCGCGGTTCGCGTGGCGGAAGCGCTCCATCTCGGTGCGTGTGCCGACGAGATCAAGATCGGTCGGCCTGGCCGGCATCGCCACCCCCCGCAACAGTGCGGCCTGTGAGCCAATCAGGATCATCCGGGTACTCGCGCTTTGTTCAACGACACGGCACAATGAGCCGCGGCCCGGGCGGCGCGCCTGCGCTGCGCCAAACCGGGTGGAATTATCGCCCGCAGCCTGCAAAATCGCCACGGTGCGGGGGTGCTGCTGGCCACCAAGGTGCCGGGCCGTTACCACGGACAAGTTGTCGTCGCACCGTGGTGACTTATCCCTGCCGCACTCCGGACGCGGTTACCGGGCGGAATCTGAATCACAGCCCTGCCGGGGCCGTATCGCGATGGACCCGGGCCAGCCTCAGCGAGGACCGTCACAACCGTCATGAAAGCAACCCGTGCCTGCCTGCTGCTCTGCCTCGCGGCGCTCACATCCCCCCCCCTCTTTGCGACCGAGTCCGCAACGACGGGCAGCGGCCTGCCGCGGGCGTACCATCCCAGGATCACCGATCCGAGCGAGATCGAAGCACCCGCCTGGCTAGAACCGCGCGCCGCGGCGCAGCGCGAGCGGGCCGCAGCGGCCGATTTCTTCCACGACTTCCGCTTCGTCGATCGCCAGCCGGAGAGCAATATCACGTTTCGCGGCCGGGTCGTCCCTGACGGCGGCACGCTGTACCGCGCGGTGCACTACGATCATGGCAACGGCATCGCCGTCGCCGACATAGACGGCGATGGCCTGGACGACATTTACTTCGTGAACCAGGTCGGCGCCAACGAGCTGTGGCGTAACCTGGGCGGCGGGCGATTCGAGAATTTCACGGCGCGTGCGGGGCTCGCGGTCGACGACCGCATCTCGGTGACCGCCTCTTTTGCCGACCTGGACAACGACGGTGACGCCGATCTCTACGTTACCACCGTCATGGACGGCAACCTGCTGTTCGAGAACGACGGCCGCGGGTACTTCCGCGACGTGTCGGCCGGCTCCGGCCTCGATTACGTCGGCCATTCCTCGGGTGCGGTGCTGTTCGACTACGATCGCGATGGACTGCTCGACGTGTTCCTGACCAATGTCGGAATCTACTCAGCGGACCGCAAGATCCCGGCGGGGCTGAATTACCCCGAGGTGCAGTTTCCCAAACCCTACACCTACCGCGTTGGCCTCAAGCGCGCCTTCCAGGGCCACTTTATTCCCGAGCGCCAGGAAAGCAGCCGCCTGTTCCGCAACCTCGGCGGTAACCGTTTCGCCGACGTCACCGAGCAGGTCGGACTGGTCGATTTCAGCTGGTCAGGGGACGCAAGCGCCGTCGATCTCAACGAGGACGGCTGGCAGGACCTCTACATCCTCGACATGCAGGGCCATGACGAGTACTACGAGAACGTTGCTGGCGAGCGCTTCGTGAAGAAGAGTCGCGAGCTGTTCCCGGCCACCTCGTGGGGCGCCATGGGTATCAAGGTGTTCGACTACAACAACGACGGTCGCATGGACATTTACATCACCGACATGCACACCGACATGCTGCGCACCCTGGACCCGGCCGACGAGAAGCAGAAGATCGAGAAACGCGGCCCTGAGAAACGGCGTGCCAACACCGACGGCAACCACGTGCGGGGCAACAGCTTTTTCCGCAACGAGGGCGGCGGGCGCTTCGTCGAGGTGTCGGACGAGCTCAACGTGGAGAATTTCTGGCCGTGGGGGCTGAGCGTGGGTGACCTCAATGCCGACGGCTACCAGGACATTTTCGTCACCGCGAGCATGAACATGGCCTTCCGTTACTCGGCCAACAACCTGCTGATGAACGAGCGCGGGCGCGGTTTCGTCGACAGTGAGTTCGTGCTCGGCGCGGAGCCGCGGCGCGACGGCGCGACCGGCAAGCCGTGGTTCCGCATCGACTGCAGCGGCGCCGACCGGCAGAGCGGCTGGTGCCAGGGGCGCGAGGGCCAGGTCGAGATGCGCGAGGCCCTGGGTTCCCGTGCCTCGGTCATCTTCGACCTGGATGCCGACGGCGACCTCGACATCGTCACCAACGAGTGGAACTGGGTGCCGATGGTGCTGGTCAGCGACCTCAGCGAACGTCGCGCAGTGCGCTACCTCAAGGTCAGGCTGCGCGGCGAACGCTCCAATCGCGATGGCCTGGGCGCACGGGTCACGGTTACGGCCGGCGGCAGGCGCTACACGCAGGTCAACGACGGCAAGTCGGGCTACCTTTCCCAGAGCCGGTTGCCGCTGTACTTCGGTCTCGACGACGCCAGCGCGGTCGAGGCCGTGGAAGTGCAATGGCCTGCGGGTACCGTGCAGACCGTTGCCGCACCGATAACGATCAACAGTCTGCTGGAGATAGCGGAGCCGGCTGACAGCGCGCGGCAGTAAGGCGGGCAACCGGCCGCGCACGCACGCCAGCCGACTTGCGGGGCCGGCTGGCGGTACCGCAGCACCGACGTTGCGGGTATTGTCGCGCCGCCAGGCGTTGCAGCGGGCGGCCACCCGCGGCGGTCTGCGCCGGATTTCCGCTATCCTTGCAGGCCGTTGCCGGAAGGCAGGGGCAGAGAACGGAACAGGACGGGACACATGAGATCATTCACCGAGGAACAGAATCTTTTCCGTGAAACGTACCGGCGTTTCCTCACCAACGAGGTCGCGCCCAACATGGAGCAGTGGCGCGAGGCGGGTATTGTCGACCGCGACATCTTCCGCCGCGCGGGCGAGCTCGGCTTCCTCATGATCTGGCCGGACGAGCAATACGGCGGCCTCGGCGATACCGATTTCCGTTACGAGCAGATCATCATCGAGGAAACCGTCCGTGCCGGCTGCGGCGAGTGGTACAACACGCTGCACAGCCGCCTGGTGGGGCCTTACCTGCAGCGCTTTGGTACGCCCGAGCAGCGCGAGCGCTTCCTGCCGAAATGCGTTTCGGGGGAAACCATCCTGGCCGTGGGCATGACCGAGCCGGGCGCCGGCAGCGACCTGAGCAGCATGCGTTCGACGGCCCGCGACATGGGCGACCATTTCCTGCTCAACGGCTCCAAGACCTACATCTCCAACGGCATCAACGCCGACGTCATCATCGTCGCCGCCAAGCTGCATGGCGCGGACAGCCGCCACGCGATGGTTCTGCTCATCGTCGAACGCGGCATGGAAGGCTTCGAGCGCGGCCGCAATCTCGACAAGATTGGCCTGCACGCGCAGGACACGGCAGAGCTCTTCTTCAGCGACGTCAGGGTGCCCAGGGAGAACGTGCTCGGCGAGCCCGGCAAGGGCTTCTATTACCTGATGGAAGGCCTCGCGGAGGAGCGGCTGATTGCCGCCTGCGGCTACCTCGCCAGCGGACGTCGCGCGTTCGACGTCACGCGTGAATTCGTCATGCAGCGCGAAGTTTTTGGCAAGCCGCTGTCGGAGCAGCAGAATACCCAGTTTCGCATGGCCGAGATGGACGCCGAGCTCGACATGCTGCAGGTGTTCGTCGATCACTGTGTCAACGAGCACAATGCCGGTCGCCTGACCGCCAACATGGCGGCCAAGGCCAAGATGCTGGGCAGCGAGATCGAGTGGCGCATGGCGGACCTCGGCCTGCAATTGCATGGCGGCGCCGGCTACATGAAGGAGTACGAGATCTCGCGCATCTTCACCGATGCCCGCATGAGCCGTATCTATGCCGGCAGCTCGGAGATCATGCGCTACATCATCGGGCGGGACGTCTTCTCCGACAAGTACACCAGCCTGCTCGACTGAGCGCGGACGGGCGGCCCTGCGGAAGTGGCTGCATTCCCGCCGGTGGGCAGCATCGATTATGCTTGGTCGGGACTTCCCTCTTGCAGTATCCGATCATGGCCCGATATCTGCTCGGTATCGACGTCGGTGGCACGTTCACCGATTTCGTCGCCTGCGACCAGGCCACGCAGCGTATCAGTGCGTGGAAGAACCTCAGCACGCCGGGCGACCCGACCGCGGGGATCCTGACCGGTCTCGCGATGCTGGACGACCGCCAGGCGGTCAGCAACATCCGTCTCGGAACCACGGTCGCGACCAACGCCATCCTCGAGCGCAGCGGCGCGCGTACGGCGTATGTCACGACCGCCGGGTTTCGCGACATTCCCTTCCTGCAACGTGGTCACCGCGAGCACCACTACGACCGTACCTGGAGCCGCGCAGAGCCGCTGGTGCAACGCCGCCATTGCTACGAAGTCGCCGAACGGGTGCGCAGCAACGGCGACGTGCTGGTACCGCTCGACGAGGCCGGTGTCGCTGCCGTCGCCGAAGCCATGCGTGCCGACGGCATCGAGGCGGTCGCGGTCAATTTCCTGTTCTCCTACGTCAATCCCGAGCACGAGTTCCGCGCCCGGGAGTTGCTGACCGCGGCGCTGCCCGGCGTGCCGATCTCGATTTCATTCGACGTCCTGCCGAAGTGGAAGGAGTACGAACGCGCCTCTACGACCATCGCCGATGCTTACGTGAAGCCCATCCTGGAACGTTACGTGCAGGACATGGAGTCGCGTTTCGTTGCCGCCGGCGTCGCTGCGCGGGTCGCCATGATCAAGTCCAACGGCGGCGAGATGACGCCGGCCGCGGCGGCCGCGCAGCCCATCCACCTGACCCTCTCGGGGCCGGCCGGCGGGGTGGTGGCGGCGCGCGCGGTGGCGCGCGAGCTCGGTCGCGACCACGTGGTGACGCTCGACATGGGCGGCACCTCGACCGACTGCTCGACCATCGTCGGCGAGGACATCGCCTTCACCACTGACTTCGAAATCGCGTTCGGGCTGCCGATCCAGCTGCCGATGCTCGACATCCGCACCATTGGTGCCGGCGGCGGATCGATCGCATGGCGAGACAAGGGCGGCATGCTGCGGGTCGGCCCGCACAGCGCGGGTGCCGACCCGGGGCCTGCCTGCTACGGGCGCGGCGGGACGCAGGCCACGGTGACCGACGCCAACCTGGTTCTGGGGCGCATCGATCCGGGGCAATTCCTCGGCGGCGCGATGCCGCTTGACCGGTCTGCCGCCGAACGCGCACTGGCTGAGCTCGCGGAGCCGCTCGGCATGAGCGTACCCGAGGTCGCCATCGCCATCCTGCGCATCGTCAATACCAACATGGTGGGCGCACTGCGCACGGTGCTGATCGAGCGCGGTCACGATCCGCGCGATTTCGCGCTGATGGCCTTCGGCGGGGCGGGGCCGTTGCACGCGGCCGAGCTGATCGGCGAGGCCGGTATCGGTTCTGCGATCATCCCCATCCATCCCGGCCAGTTTTCCGCGCTCGGTTTCACCCTGGCCGACGCGCGCGTCGACCTCGAGCGCACGGTCGACATGACCTCGCGGCGCTTCGACGGCGACCGTGCCACCGAAGTTCTCGCCGGCCTCGTGGCGAGCGGGCGCGACAGCCTGCTGGAGCAGGGCTACGAAGGCGACCTGCGCGTGGAGCGGACGCTGGAGCTGCGCTACCTCGGCCAGAACTACGAACTCGAGCTCGCCATCGACTTCGACCAGTTCACGCCGGCCAACTGCGAGCGGCTGTGGGCCGATTTCCACGCCCGCCACGAAGCCCGCTTCGGCTTTCGCGTGGCTAACGAGGTCATCGAGCTGACCACCATCAAGTGTGCGGTGTCGGCGCCGGCGGAGAAGCCCGAGCTGCCGCGGATCGCGGTGGCCGACACGGTGCAGGAGTCCGCGCGCCGGCCGGTATGGTTCGCTGACGGGGAACATATGACGCCGGTTTACAGGCGCGCCGCGCTCGGTGCCGGTGCGAGTCTCGACGGTCCGGCGCTGGTCGAGGAGCCGGCCTCGGTCACGGTCGTCTGCCCGGGGCAGCGACTGAGTGTGACGGCATCCGGCCATCTCGTTGTGGAATCTGTGGAGAAGAACCTATGAAGTCATCTGCCGACATGGACCTGGTGACCATGAACATCATCGAGAACACGATGATCTCGCTGTGCCGCGAGATGGGCATCACGCTGATGAAGACCTCTTATTCCACCATCTTTAACGAAGCCCTGGATTTCACCTGCGGTATCGCCTCGCCCCGCGGCGAGCTGCTCGCGGTGGCCGAGTTCTGTCCGGCGCAGATTGGCGGGCTGCCGCTGCTGATCAGGTCCTGCCTGCAGGAAATACCGCTGGAAGAGATCGAGCCGGGCGACGTGCTGGTGCACAACGATCCTTATCGCGGTGGCCTGCACACGCCCGAGCACACGCTGTTCTGCCCGGTCTACGTCGGCGATGAGCTGATCGCGTTTACCGTCGCCATCGGCCACGTGGCCGAGGTCGGCGGCATGGTGCCGGGCGGTTTCCCTTCGGAAGCGACCGAGATATTCCACGAAGGAATCCGGGTGCCGCCGGTCAAGATCCGCAAGCGTGGCGAGGACGTGCCGGAAGTATGGAAGCTGTGGCTGGCGAACGTGCGTACGCCGCGCTACAACTACGGCGACATGCGCGCCATGATTGCCGGGGTCGAGCAGGGTTCCGCCCGCCTGGCGGAGATCGCGGCACGCTATGGTCTCGACACCTTCCGCACCACCTGCGACGATCTCATGGACTACGCCGAGGCGCGCATGCGCGCCGAGATCGCCGACATTCCGGACGGGCGTTACGACTTCGTCGATTACATGGACAACGACGGAGTCTCGGCCTCGGAGATCCGCATCGAGGCGCACTGCCACGTGCGCGGCGAGCGCATCGTGGTCGACTTCACCGGCAGCAGCGCACAGGTCGCCGGCCCCATCAATGCCACCCTGGGGGTGGCGTGGTCCGCCACCTACAATGCCATCCTGCACCTGACCGACCCGTCGATCCCGAAGAACTCCGGCTGTTTCAGGCCGATCAAGGTCATCGCGCCGCGCGGCACCGTGGTCAACGTCGATTACCCGGCGCCGGAGGTCGGCGGCAACACCGAGGCCCATCCGCGCATCGCTGGTGCGGTGATCGGCGCGCTGGCACAGGCGGCGCCCGAGCGCGGCATGGCCGCGGAGGGTGGCACGCACCTCAATTTCGTCTTCGGCGGCCATGATTCCAAGAACGACGAGTACTTCGCCTGCTACGACATCGAGGTCGTCGGCTGGGGCGCGCGGCCGTTCGCCGATGGCAACAACGCGACCGATTCGATCAACGGCAACTGCCGCGTGATCCCGGTGGAGGTGTTCGAGACGCGCTACCCGTGGCTGACTGAAGAGTACAGCTTGCGTCCCGACTCGGGCGGCGCGGGCACGTTCCGCGGCGGCCTCGGCACCAGCAAGACGTGGCGTTGCCTCGATGTCGACATCACCTGCACCCAGCTCACCGATCGCCACGAGCACCGGGCGTGGGGACTGGAAGGGGGGCAGCCGGGAGCGCCCGGCGGTACCGTCTTTCACGCCGCCGATGGCAACGGCTGGCAGACCATGGTCGAGGCGTTCGGCAAGCGGTCCACCAGCAAGTGGTCCAACGTCACCGTGCATCCCGGTGACCGGATCCGTCTGCTGACGCCGGGTGGCGGCGGCTGGGGTGACCCGGCCGCGCGCGACGCGGCGCGTCTCGAGCACGATGTCGCGGAAGGCTTCGTCAGTGCCGGGAGCGCGGCGCGGGACTATGTGCGGGATACGGGGAAACGGTCATGAGGTTCGCAGAGAACGGCTACTACATCGAGCAGTACGTCAAGTGCGACAACTGCGGCGTGCTCATCTATGGCGAGGGTGTGACGGGATCGTCCGCGCACGCTGCCGGGCACCTCTTCTGCTCACGCTGGTGCGTGGCGTGGCACGAGCAGCGCAGCGCCGGCGTCGACGAGCCGCAGGTCGAGCTGGCGTTTGACGAGTAGGGGGCTGCGTCGCGAGTACCGCGCCGCCCACCCCACGTCATTCGCTGCGAACACGCGGGGAGGGCGGCGGAGCATCAGGCGAGGTCGAAGCGGTCCGCATTCATGACCTTGACCCATGCCGCAACGAAGTCGCGGACGAACTTCGCGCTGTTGTCGTCCTGCGCGTAGACCTCCGCGTAAGCGCGCAAAATGGCATTCGAGCCGAACACGAGGTCGATACGGGTCGCCGTCCAGCGGACCTCTCCGCTCGCGCGGTCACGGATCTCGTAGAGGTTGTCGCCGGCGGGTACCCAGGTGTAAGCCATGTCGGTGAGGTTGACGAAGAAATCGTTCGTCAGCGCCCCTTCGCGATCGGTAAACACGCCATGCCGCGTGCCGCCGTGGTTGGTACCGATGACACGCATACCGCCGACCAGCGCCGTCATCTCGCAGGCGGTCAGGCCCATCAGCTGTGTGCGATCGAGCATCAGCTCCTCGGCGCTGACGGCGTATTCCTGCTTGAGCCAGTTGCGGTAGCCGTCATGCACCGGTTCCAGTACGTCGAAGGAATCCGCATCGGTCATCTCGTCGGTGGCATCGCCGCGCCCGGGTGAGAACGGCACCGCGATCTCGACACCGGCCGCCCTGGCCGCCTGCTCGATGCCGACGTTTCCGGCCATCACGATCGCGTCGGCCACGCTGGCACCGCTCTCGGCGGCGAGCGGCTCGAGTACCGCCAGTACGCGCGCCAGGCGTTCCGGCTCGTTACCTGCCCAGTCCTTTTGCGGGGCGAGCCGGATGCGCGCGCCGTTGGCCCCGCCGCGCATGTCCGAGCCGCGGAAGGTGCGGGCACTGTCCCAGGCGGTGGTCACCATGTCGCTGACGCTGAGACCGCTGTCGGCGATGCGCGCCTTGAGCGCCGCGACGTCGTAACCGGTGGGGCCGGCGGGAATCGGGTCCTGCCAGATCAGGTCCTCGGCCGGCACGTCGGGACCGAGGTAACGGGCCCTGGGGCCCATGTCGCGATGGGTCAGCTTGAACCAGGCGCGTGCGAACACCTGCGAGAAGTACGCCGGGTCCTGGTGGAAGCGCTCGGAGATCCTGCGATAGATCGGGTCGGTGATCATGGCCATGTCGGCATCGGTCATGATCGGGTTGTGGCGGATGCTGGGATCCTCGCTGTCGACCGGCTTGTCCTCTTCCGCGATGTCGACGGGCTCCCACTGCCAGGCGCCTGCCGGGCTCTTGCGTGACTCCCACTGGTACTTGAACAGGAGGTCGAAGTAACCGTTGTCCCACTGCGTGGGATGCGTCGTCCAGGCACCCTCGAGTCCGCTGGTGACGGCATCGTGGCCGATGCCGCGACGGGTCTTGTTGATCCAGCCGAGTCCCTGGTCTTCCGGTGCCGCGGCCTCCGGGTCGGGGCCGAGCAGATCGGCGTCGCCGTTGCCGTGGCACTTGCCGACGGTGTGGCCGCCGGCCGTGAGCGCGACGGTTTCCTCGTCGTCCATGGCCATGCGCGCGAAGGTGACGCGCACGTCCTGCGCCGTGCGCAGAGGGTCGGGTTGCCCGTTCACGCCCTCCGGGTTGACGTAGATCAGACCCATCTGCACCGCCGCCAGGGGATTCTCCAGCGAATCGCGCTCGTCGTCTCCGGCGTAACGGCTGGCATCCAGCCATTGCTTTTCCGAACCCCAGTAGGTGTCCTTCTCCGGATGCCAGATGTCCTCGCGGCCGAAAGCGAAGCCGTACGACTGCAGGCCCATCGACTCGTAGGCGATGGTGCCGGCCAGGATGATCAGGTCGGCCCAGCTGATGCGGTTGCCGTACTTCTTCTTGATTGGCCACAAGAGGCGGCGTGCCTTGTCCAGGTTGACGTTGTCCGGCCAGGAATTCAGGGGTGCGAAGCGCTGGTTGCCGGTGCCGCCGCCACCACGGCCGTCGGCCAGGCGGTAGGTCCCTGCGGCATGCCACGCCATGCGGATCATGAGGCCGCCGTAGTGCCCCCAGTCGGCCGGCCACCACGGCTGGCTGTCGGTCATCAGGGCGTGCAGGTCCTGCTTGAGCGCGGCGACGTCGAGCTTCGCCAGCGCCTCGCGATAGGAGAACCCTTCGCCCATGGGGTCGGTCTTGGAGTCGTGCTGATGCAGGATGTCGAGGTTGAGCGCTTTCGGCCACCAGTCCATGTTGGAGTTTGCGGTGGTCGTGTTGCCACCGTGCATGACCGGGCACACGCCGGCCCGCTTCGTTTCGTTCGTCGCCATAATCCTTTCCTTCTCCGATGTGTCACGCGCTGTTGTGAGGCGACCAGTCTCTGGTCAAGTGACCCACAGCCTATTGGTTATCATCAACTGCGTAAAAGCGATTGTTACTATCGCGGTCATTGATTGAGTCCATGAAGCCGGTTCGGTCCGGGCAAGGACCGCGCCGGCCCGGGTTGGTAGCCGCGGCGGCGACGGAAGGGAGACAATGAGCCCGCGCCGCCGCGCGGATCTGCCGCTATTTGAGGAGAAATCGCCATGACCATCGAAGCCACCATCGAGCAGCTCGTCGTCGCCTGGAATGCGCAGGACATCGATGACATCGTCGCCGCGTTCGCACCGGACGGCGCCTACCATGAGCCTGCCGGGCCCGACCGCTGCGGGCGCACGCACGTCGGCGAAGCCGCTATCCGTGAGGCGCTGGCGCGCATCTTCGCGACCTTTCCTGACGGGCGCATCGTGCCGTCGGGTCCGCTGGTCGTGGCCGGGGATCATGCGCACTGCGAGTGGGACTTCGAATGGACCGCGGCCAGCGGCGAACGCCGTGTCGTGCGTGGCGTGGACATCTTCACGTTCGACAACGGTCGGCTCACGCACAAGAGCGCCTACCTGAAGCAGTACGCGGCGGCTTGAAGCGTCGCTACGCCGGGAGGCTATAGCGCCTGCGGAGCGACGTCGAGTCGTGCGATCCAGCCGGCAAGATCATCGTGCGCCGCCGGGTAGCGTTGCAGCACCAGGGGGTCATGCCCCGGGATGACGTGCTGCGGCGATTCGGCCAGTGCGCGCAGGGTCCGGTAGCCCTCGAGCATGTCGCCGAGGTTGTACAGCACCGGGAACGCGCGGTCCCCGTCCATGTGCGCGTAGAAGTGGCTGGCATCGGACGCGAGCACCACCCAGCCGCGCCGGGTCATAACGCGCACCACCTGCAGTCCGCGGGTGTGGCCACCCACGTGGTGCAGCTCGATGCCCGGCGCCAGGCGCGCGCTGCCGTCGTGGAACTCGACGCGGCCGTCGAACACGTTGCGTACCATCTGCGTGACGTCGTCGGCGCTGTAACCGTGCCGCATCAGCGCGTGGCACATGCAGCGCCCGGTGGCGAAGGCCATCTCCTGGTCCTGCAGGTGGAACCGCGCATTGGCGAACAGGGGCAGGTTGCCGGCATGGTCATAGTGCAGGTGGGTGATGACGACATCGGCGACGCTGGCGGGCTCGACGCCGAGTGCGGCCAGGCCGGTGTCGACCGGGTGCACGAGGGAGCGGCCGCGGTGCGCCGCGGCAGCGGCGCCGAACCCGGTATCGACGACGAGGGTGCGCGCTGCATTGCGCACCACCCAGACGTAGTAGTCGAGCGGCATGGGCACGTCGTGCGGATCGCCGCCGACGAAATTCTCGCCCGAGCGCCGCGCGTGGTGGCCGTATTTGACGGCGTAGACTTCGTACTGCTCTTCGCTCATGACGTGGCCCCCGGATCGCCCGTCACGCCGGGGTGCCCGGTTCCTGCTCGTACTCGGTGATCGCCTCGCGCGCGGCGCGGAAGCTGTCGACCGCGGCCGGCACCCCGCCGTAGATCGCCACCTGCAGAAGGACCTCGCGGATCTCCGCCTTGCTGACCCCGTTGCGCAGGGCGCCGCGCACGTGGGCCTTCAGCTCGTGCGGGCGGTTGAGGATCGACAGCATGGCCAGGTTGAGCATGCTGCGGGTCTTCCTGGGCAGCTCTTCCCGTCCCCACACCGCGCCCCAGCAGTACTCCGTAACCAGGCGCTGCAGGGGCATGTTGAACTCGTCTGCGCTGGCCAGCGCCTTGTCGACGAATTCGGCGCCGAGCACCGACTTGCGGATCGCGAGGCCGGTATCGTAGAGATCGTCGTTCATCATGTTTCTCCTCGGTTCACGAAAGGGGCGGGGTGACGCGGCGTGCTCCCGGCTTTCGGATCCCGCGCGCAGCGCGGGCGGTAGCCGCCGCCAGGCTGTCAGTTGCGCAACAGGCGTGCCAGGGCGCCGGCGTCCGGCAAGGTCTCCAGCGTGTCTATGGCCTGGGCGACAGCGGCCGAACGTTCATCGCCCAGGACGCTTGCCGTCGCGGCCCGGAAGCGCGCGGTAACCGCCTCGTCGCTGGCGTGAATGACGTCGTCCAGACGAACGCACCGCGTGCTGCCGTCGTCCAGCCGGATCTCGACCTCGCCACCCTGCTGCCCGGGATAGGCCGCGGTCAGAGCGTCGTCGATTTCCAGCGTGGTCAGTCCGACCAGGCGCGCAATGCGCGGATCGTCGAGATCGGTGAAATTGCGCTCGCTGAGCTCGCCGGCGACCAGTGCCGCGGCGACGTTGTACTGGATGCTCATCTTGCCCTGCAGCACGTTGGCGTACGGTCCGCGCGCATCGCAGCCCGGGTAGCGGGCGCCGGCGAGGGGCACGCGCACGGTGATGGCCGCGATGCGTGCGGTAGCCGGCCCGCTGTCACGTGCGATCTGCAGCGCCGCGAGCGCCGGTGTCTGGGCGAAGTTACAGGCCGGCACGGCCTTGTGGTAGACGCTCAGGATCTCCGCGTCGGCCATGAACGGGCGGATGTTGTCGCCCGCGCCGGCCTTGCCGAGCGCCACGCACAGCCCGGCTTCCCCGTCGATGGCATCCGGTGAGGCGAAGGCGCCGGCCGCGGCGAGAGATACGCACGCAACCGCGTTGCGTGCGGCGAAGCCGGCCTGGAAGAACATCTCGCTGCCGCCGGTCCAGGCCCACTGGTTGAAGCCCGCGGTGGTGTTGGCCGACAGTGCCAGCGCGCTGGTGAAAGCGTCGGCATCGAGTCCGGCGAGGCGGGCGCCAGCTGCTGCGCCGGCGACCGGGCCGACCACGCCGGTCGGCCGGTGCACGCGCGCGACGCCGGCGTCCATCACCGCGCGGCCGAGCTGGGCGCCCATCTCGTAGCCGACCGCGATCGCCGCGACGAGCTCGGCGCCGCTCACCGGGTGACGCTCGACGAGCGCGAGCACCGTCGGCAGCACCACGATGCCGAGATGACTGATGCTGCCGGCATGCATGTCCTCGCGCACCAGCCCGTGGCCCATGACCGCGTTGGCGAAGGCGGCGTCCCCGGCGGCGACAGCGCCGGCGTGGGCGATGATGCTCGAGCCGCCGTCGACCGGCGCGGCCAGTGCACGCGCCTGCGCGGCCCAGGGCAGGTCGAACGATTCACAGGCGCAGCCGATCAGGTCGCGCAGGCACACCTTGACCTTGTCCGTGACCGCCGCGGGCAGGGCCGCAGGGTCGAGGGCACGCGCGGCGGCGGCCATGCGCGCGGCGGCGGGCGCTGCGTCGGACGTTGGCTGCGGGGCTCTCGATGCCATGGGGTTCCTCCACGCGCGGCGCAATCAGCCGCGCACTTCGACGCCGGCCCAGTCCTCCAGGATGCGGCAGATCGAGGTGAAATCCGACTCGGCGCCATATACCGCGTTGGTCACCGCGAGCATTTCGCGCACCGCGGCGCCGACGACCATGGGCACGCCCAGCGTTTCTGCTTCGTCGATGCACAGGCGCACGTCCTTGTACGAGAGACCGGTATGGAAACCGAAGTCGAAGCTGCCAGGCAGGATGGCGCGCGGGAACTTGTCCTGGCTCGCACTGTTGCGTCCCGAGCCGGCGTTGATGACGTCGATCATGACCTGCGGATCGAGTCCGGCCTTGACGCCCATGACCATGGCCTCCGAGGTCACCGCCAGTGCCGCCGCGGCGAGCAGGTTGTTGGCAAGCTTCATGGTCTGGCCCTGGCCCGCACCTTCGCCGAGGTGGAAGACCTTGCCGAAGGTGCCGAGCACCGCTTCGAGCTCGCTGAACACCTCGCCGGGACAGGCCACCATCACCGCGAGCCTGCCGTCGCGCGCACCGGCGAGGCCGCCGCTGACCGGCGCATCGACGTAAACCTTGCCATGCGGCGCGAGGCCGCCGGCGACGATGCCGGCCATGCGCGGGCCTATGGTGGAGAAATCGACCACGAGGCGCGCGCGCTGCCCTTCGGCGACGCCGTCCGGGCCCAGCGTCGCGGCCTGCACGATGTCCGGCGTGGGCAGGCTCAGGAAGACGACGTCCGCCGCGTCGGCGACCGCCCGGGCACTGGCCGCGGCGACGGCGCCGTGGTCGGCCGCGGCCGCCACGGCCGCCGGTACGGTGTCGAAGACGTGCACGGTATGTCCGGCGCCGAGCAGGCGGGCCGACATCAGCGAGCCCATGCGCCCGACGCCGATGAAACCATAGACCGTGTCCGCCATGGCGCGCTCCCCCCGCGAGTACCGGGGCCCATACTAGAGGGGAACGGCCGGCGGATGAAAGGTGAGAAGCTCAGGGCGTGAAGTCGCGCCCGCGCGTTTCCGGTCCCAGCCAGATGACCAGCGAGGCCAGGCCCGAGATGATCATGGCCGCGGACATGGCATTGACCAGGTCGAAGCCGCGATCCTGCAGGGTGCCGAGCAGGTAGGGCATGAGCGCGCCCAGCGCCGCCGCGGCGTGATAGCAGAAGCCGGGACCGACGCCGCGCACCTCGGTCGGAAAGCGTTCGTTGCTGTAGGCCGGTGCCATGCCCCAGATCCCCATGCCGAAGAAGCCCATGCTGAGCGCGCCGTAGCCCAGCACCCAGGGATCGGTGGCATGCAGGTACATGGGCAGCGAGGCAATGCCGAGGACCATGGTGATGGTGGCCGCGCCGCGCCGGCCCAGGCGTCCCTCCGAGAGCAGGCCCCAGGCCGCGGTGCCGGCGATGGCGCCGACATTGAAGGCCGCGAGGTAGGGCAGCGTCGGGCGCCCGGCATCGCGCAGGAAGGTCGGGTACCAGAAGTTCACCGAGTAGTAGATGCACATGAACGAGCCGATCACCAGCGTGGTCTGGATCGTGGTCAGGATCAGGTCGCGCCTGAAGATGCGCGTGACCGACAGCGATGGCTCGGGCGGCGCGCCGGCGGCACGCGCCTCGCGCAGCAGGCGCTGGCGCTCCAGCCACACCGGGCTCTCGGCGACGTTGCGCCGGATCCACAGCGTGAACAGTGCGGGCACGATGGCGATCCAGAACATCGCGCGCCAGCCCAGATCGGGGTTGCCGTCGAACAGCGGGTAGACGTAGTGAAAGGCCGCCGCCGCCAGCAGGTAGCCCCAGTACCAGCCGCCCAGCATCAGGCCCGAGGCGAGGCCGCGCAGGCGTTTCGGCCAGTGCTCGAGGACCAGCGGCATGCCCGCGGCCCACTCGCCGCCCATGCCGAGCCCGAACAGGGCGCGCAGCGCGAAGAGCATCGCGTAGGAGGTCGAGAAGCCGCTGAGGAAGGCGAACAGCGAGAACCACAGCACGGCCAGCATGAGCGGCAGCTTGCGGCCCCAGCGATCGGCCGCGGTGCCGGCGATGGTGCCGCCGACCAGGCGCATGAGCAGGGTGACCGTACCCAGCGCGCCGGCCAGCGCGCGGTCGACGGTAAAGCTGCGCTGGATGTCGATCAGGATGAAGGCGAGGATGTTGAAGTCGAACGAGTCGACGATCCAGCCCAGGAAGACGGCCCAGAAGGCGCGCCACTGCTCGCGGTTGACCTGGCGATACCAGGGTACGGGGCGGCGCTCGTCCATGTGCGCTGCGGCGCGGCCGCCGGCCGCTGCGGTCAGGCGGCCGTTACCGCCCCGCCGCGGCGGCCGCGACGGTGGCGGAGGTTGGAATCGGGCGCGGCCCCGTGGCCGCGCCCGCTCGGACTCATCCCGCGCGGAACATGCCGCACAGCTTGTTGCCGTCCGGATCGCGCAGGTAGGCGAGATACAGCGGTCCGAAGCCGCTCTCACGGATCCCCGGCGGATCCTCGATGCTGGTGCCGCCGTTGGCGACGCCGGCCGCATGCCAGGCATCGACCTGCTCCTGTGATGCGCAGCCGAAGCCGATGGTGCCGCCGTTGGCCGCCGTCGCCGGCTTGCCGTCGATCGGCGAGGTGACCAGGAACAGGCCATCGTTGTGCATGTAGATCAGGCGCCCCTTGTCGTCGACCATCGCGGGCTTGGCGCCCAGCGCGCCGAACACGGCATCGTAGAAAGTCTTCGATCGGTCGATGTCGTTGCTGCCGACCATGACGTGCGAATACATGGATTTCCCCTCGCGTGTTTTGACGAAGGCGGTATCGTCCCGTATACGCGGCTGCAATGCCAGCGGCCCGGGCCGCCCCGTCCGCGGACCAAGCGGCTCGGCTCAGAGTTCCTTCAGGATGTGCCCGTGGCCGAGCATGGCGTCGAAGGTGCCCGAGTAGCAGCCGACCATCTCCAGCACCGGCAGGCGGTACCAGGGATCGATCTCGGAGGGCGCGTCGTAGTGCAGCGAGCCGGGGCCGGTCCAGATGTCGGGCAGGCCGTTGGCGCCGATGTGCGGCTTCAGGCCGAGCTCGCTGCCGATGAGCTGGGCCAGTGCCGGGCGCGTCGATTCGGTCGCGCAGGGGATCATCTTCAGCGAGATGCTCGGAGTGAGGGCGAAATCCTCGACCGCGACCGGCGTCACGTTGCGCATGGTCGCGGTCAGCAGGCGGTTTCCGGTCGGGCGTTCCACCAGCCCCATCATGACCTCGGACTCGTGCCGGATCTCGACCCGCGCGAGCTTCTTGGCGAAGCCCCAGATCTCGCGGCCGCCGATCAGCGGCGCCTCGTTGTCGGTGAACAGCGCCGGGTAGTAGCTGTAGACTTTGCCGTCCAGGCGCGCGCGAATCGACAGCATCGCTTCGTTGTAGGGGCCGAAGGTCGAGCGCCCGTAGTGCGCGACGATCACCGTCGCCAGCGCCGGCTCGTCCAGCTCCAGCGCTTCCGGCAACCACGCCAGCGCAGCCTCGGGATCGGTGCGGTAGGTGATGAACATCATCTCCATGTGGCGGTAGTAGAACGGCGGCTTCTGCACCGCCTCGCCGGTGACCGGCATGCTGGCGCCGAAATTGGCGACCGTGAGTTTTCCTGTGCGGGCCATGTCGGGTACTCGTCACGTGTGAAAATGAAGACGGACGACAGTATACGACGCGCGGCCGGCGCTTCCGCCCGCCCCGCGTCCGCGGCTCAGGCGCACCCCGCTGGCGGCCAAAAAAAACGGCCGATGACGGCCGTTTCTTGTGGTCGCTGTAGCGTCGCTGGCGGCGCTACGCTGCCTTGATGTTGTCAGCGGCGAGCTTGCCGCGCTCGGTCACGACCTCGTAGCTGATGCGCTGCCCTTCGTTCAGGGTGCTCAGGCCGCCGCGTTCGACCGCGCTGATGTGCACGAACACGTCCTTGCCGCCGTCTTCCGGTTCGATGAACCCGTAGCCCTTGGTGGTGTTGAAGAATTTAACTGTTCCGATAGCCATGGTCAGGCCTCCATTAACGAGACGCGCGCAAATCGGGCGCGTGAACGAACAACTTGATCGTAATGGGCAGTCTTACGAAACGGAGACCGGGAACCCGGACAGTAAGCGAAGAAGCAAGCCAAAACGTGAGTCGCGCGCGCATGGTGCGCGCAATCGCGGGAGAAATCAAACCCGGAAAGGGCGGCGGCGCGCAACGCCGTGCTCGACTAGCCGGCCGGCGCCTGCACCGTCAGCGTCGTGCGCAGCGTGATCTGCGGTGACAGGGCCCGGCTCACGTAGCAGCCGCGTTCGGCGCGTTCGAGGATTGCCTGCAGGTCCGTTTCCGCGGCCGGGCTGCAGATTTCCAGCGCCAGGTCTATCTCGCTCAGGCGTCCGGACGGATTGCCGCTGACACGGCCGCTGACGCGCTCGATCGCGACACCGCGGCGCCGGGCAATCGTCTTGAACGTGATGGTCATGCAGGAGAGCAGGGCGCCGAGCAGGGCGGTGACCGGATCGGGACCACGATCGGTGCCGCCATCGGCGAGCGGCTCGTCGAGTGTCCAGGCGTGCCGCGCAGCGCGCACATCGACTGCGTAACCCGTGCCCTGCGAGGTCGCGCGCAGCTCGCGCGACGCTGACGCGTCAGTCGCCGCCGCCGGCGGCACGGCCGGCTGTGCAGGGGCTTCCAGGGCCCGCCTGAGTGCACTGCTGTAGCGCGCGGCCGCGGCGCCGTCGACCACGCGGTGATCGTAGGCAATGCTGAGCGTCATCATCGGCCGTACGACGACGTTGCCATCGCGCACCACCCCGCGATCCGCCACCGTGCCGACGAACACCAGGCAGGATTCGCCAGGATTGATCACCGGGGTACCGGCCGTGATCCCGAACGCGCCCAGGTTGGACACGGTCAGGCTGGCACCGCCGACATCCGCTGCCGCCAGACGGCCGCTGCGCGCCGCTTCGACCAGGCGGTCGCGCTCCGCTGCGACCTCGGCGACGGACAGCGTGTCGACATGCCGGATCACGGGTACTACCAGGCCACGCGGCGAGTCCACGGCGAGGCCGACGTGGATGCCGTCGTGCGCAACCAGCCGTTCGTCCTCGACGTGGGCATTCAGCGCGGGGCAATCCACCAGGACCCGGCCAGCGGCATGCAGCAGCAGGTCGTTGAGCGTGATACCGGCCGCGCGCGCACCGGGCGACGCTCGCGCGGCGTTCAGCGCGCCGGCATCGACATCGATGAGCTGCACGATATGCGGGATGGTCTGCCAGGCCTGCAGCATGCGGCGGGCCATGGTGCGGTGCAGACCGCCCAGCGCCTGGCTCGCGGTCGTTGACGAAACGGTCCCGGCGCGGCCGCCCGCGTGCGCTCGCTCGACGTCAGCGACGCAGATCACGCCATCCGCGGCCGTTGCCGTGAGCGTGGCGAGATCGACGCCCAGCTCGGCGGCGACCCGGCGTGCGCGCGGCGAGGCGAGCACGCGGGTGCCGTCCCGGCGCAGGGCCGCGGGTGCGTCAGGGCTGCGTGCCGGCGTCGGCGCCGGGTCCGCCACTGCCGCGGTTGGCACGATGACGGCCGTTTCGCCGGCACCGGCGATCTCCCCGATCAGCGTGTCCACCGCCACTTCCTCGCCGGCGGCGACCAGGATCCGTAGCGTGCCGCTGGCGGCGGCCTCGAGATCGTAGGTTGCCTTGTCGGTTTCCGCGGTCAGCAGGACGGCGCCTTTCTCGATGTGGGCGCCGTCGGGCACGTGCCACTCGACGATGGTCCCCTCGGTCATCGCCTGGCCGAGTCTGGGCATGAGTACCGGGGTTGCTGCCATGACCGTACCCTAACCGCGCAGCGCCCTGGCTGCGTCGCAGATCGCTTCCACCGATGGCAGCACGGCATCGACCAGGTGCTGACTGGTCGGGATGGGAACGTCGGGAATGGCCAGGCGCCTGAGCGGCTTGTCGAGCCAGGGCAGGGCGTCTTCCATCAGCATGGCACCGATCTCGGCGCCCACGCCGAGCGTGCGATAGGCTTCCTCGACGACGATGCAGGCACCGGTCTTCTTCACCGACTCGACGATGGTCGCACGGTCGAAGGGGTTGAGGGTCAGCGGGTCGACGATCTCGATCTCGATGCCCTCGCTGCTGAGCTGCTCGGCGGCCTTCAGCGCACGCTGCAACATGACCTGCCAGGCGACGACCGTCACCGCGTCGCCCTCGCGGCGCACGACGGCCTTGCCGAAGGGCGTCGGCTGGTCCTCGTCGGGCACCTCGCCCTTGAGGCCGTAGAGCATCTTGTGTTCGCAGAAAATCACCGGGTCGTCGCTGCGGATGGCCTGCTTGAGCAGGCCCCGGGCGTCGGCCGGGGTCGAGGGCACCGCGCACAGCAAGCCCGGCTGGTGCATGACGAAGGCTTCCGGGCACTGCGAGTGCTCGGGTCCGAAGCCGGTCGCGCCCGACGGTGCGCGCACGACCAGGGGTATGGTGTAGGCACCACCGTGCATGTAGCGCCACATGCCGGCCTTGAAGAAGGTCTCGTCGCCAGCGGTCATGAGGAAGTCGGCGAACTGCAGCTCGACCACCGGCCGCAGCCCGAACGAGGCGGCGCCGACGCCGGCGCCAACCAGCACGTTCTCCGAGATCGGGGTGTCGAACACGCGCGCCGGCCCGAACTCCTCGAGCAGCCCGCGCGTCACCTTGAACACGCCGCCCCACACGGCGACGTCCTGGCCGTAGAGGATGACGTCGGGGTCGCGGCGCATCTCCTCGGCCAGCGCGCGGTTGATGGCTTCGCTGTAGCTCATGCGGCTCATCGTCCCGTGCCCTCCGCGTAGAGATCCTCGAACGCCGCCGTGCTGGCCAGCGGCGGTGCCGCGCGCATGGTCGCGACCGCCGCGTCGATGCGCTGCGCGAGGTCGGCTTCGAGTTCGGCGAGGCCGGCGTCGTCGAGCGCGCCCTGCTCGAGCAGTCGCCGTTGCAGCACCGGCAGCGGGTCGCGTTCGGCCACGCTGTCGCGATCGGCGCGGTAATCCTGTGGATCGGCCGCGTAGTGACCCTGCAAGCGGGTCACCTTGGCCTCGACCAGGCTTGGCCCCTCGCCGGCGCGGGCGCGTGCCACGGCGCGGCTCATGGCCTCGAACACCGCCTCCGGGTCGTTACCGTCGACGACCTCGCCGGGGATGGCGTATCCGGCCGCACGATCGGCGATGTCGGCGACGGCGGTCGAGCGGCTCGCCGGCATCGATACCGCGAGGCCGTTGTTCTCGCAGAAGAAGATGCACGGCAGCTTCTGTACCGCGGCCCAGTTGAGCGACTCGTGAAACGTGCCGCGATTGGAGGTGCCGTCGCCGAAGAAATAGGTGACCACGCGTCCCGGTTGCTTGCGCGCCAGTGCCATGCCGACGCCGACGGCGATGACGAAGCTGCCGCCGAGCGTCCCGCTCTCGCCCAGGATGCCGCGGCCGCGGTCGACCACGTGCATGATCCCGCCCTTGCCACGACAGGTCGCGCCCTCCTTGCCGGCGAGGTCGGCGAGCATGCCGGACAGGCTCACCCCGCGCGCGATCATGTAGGCGAGCCCGCGGTGGCCGTAGAGGATGGGATCGTCGGCCTCCAGTGCCTCGATCGCGGCGATCTGGGCGATCTCCTGGCCGGCGCCCGTGTGCAGCGCCGGCGGCAGCTCGCCGGCCATGGCGAGCTCGACGATGCGCGCCTCGTAGCGCCGCGCGAGCAACGCGGTTTCGAAGATTCTCAGCAGGCGTTCCTGGTCCATGCGGGTGGTCCTCTCGGCAGGCGGTTGCGGGACGGCGCCGGGGCGGGTGGCCGACGGCGCTCCGGTGGCGGCGGGCGCTGCTCAGCCGACGCGCTGGATGAGGCCCCCGTCCACCGCGATGGCCTCGCCGGTGATGAACCGCGATTGCTCGCCGGCGAGGAACAGGGCGACCTCGGCGACATCCTCCGGTGTGCCGTTGCGCCGCAGGGGCGTGGCGTTGGCGAGCGCGTCGCGGATGTCGCTGTTGTCGATCAGGGTGTCATGGATCATCTCGGTATCGATCACGCCCGGGCAGATGGTGTTGGCGCGCACACCCTGCGGTCCGTAGGTGACGGCTATCGCGCGCGTCAGCGAGACGATCGCGCCCTTGGTCGCGGTATAGGCATGCGCGTCGGCGGCGCCGCGCAGCGCGGCGATCGAGGCGGTGTTGACGATGGCACCGCCGCCGCGTGCGATCAGTTCGGGGATGCCGTACTTGCACATGCGAAACGTGCCGCCGATGTTGATGTCCAGGATACGGTTCCAGTCGTCCTCGGTGCAGTTGACGATGTCGCTCATGGCGATGCCGAAGCGCGTCTGCGCCGAGTAACCGATGCCGGCGTTGTTGTAGAGCACGTCGAGGCCGCCGAAGGCCGAGCGCGCGGTCGCGATGACGGCCTGTACCGCGTCACTGTCCGAAATGTCACCGACGGCCGCCGCTGCCTCACCGCCGGCCGCGCGGATCTCGGCGACCGCGGCATCGACCGACTCGGCATCGAGATCGTTGACCACGATGCGCGCGCCCTGGGCGGCGAACAGCCGTGCGGCGACCAGGCCCTGCCCGCGCCCTGCACCGGTGATGATGGCGACCTTGCCGTCGAGTTGTTTCATGTGCGTGCTCCCGTGCCGACGGCGGCCTGCCGCAGGCAATCGTTCAGGGTTTGACCAGGATCTTGGCGTGTACCTCGGGCGAGGCCAGGGCCTCGAACGCGCCGGCCACGCCGTCGAGTCCGACCGTGCCGGTGACCAGCGGCTCGACCGCCAGGCGGCCGTCGCCGATCGCATGCAGGGTGCGTGTGAATTCCTCGCGCGAATAGCCGAGCACGAACTGCAGGTTGAGCTCCTTGTTGATGCCGAACATCGGTTCGATGCGATCCGGTTCCATGCACACGCCGACGACGACGATACGAGCGCCGGCGGGGGCGCCGAGCATGATGGCCTCGATTACGCCCGGCACGCCGACGCACTCGAAGATTACCGCGGGGCGCAGGGCGGGACCGGTCTGCCACGGCGGGCGCGGCGGGGCGGCGGACTGGTCGGCATACGGGGCGACCTCCGACCAGCGCGTGTAGGGCGAGTCCGCGGCCGGGTCGACGACCACGTCGGCGCCCATGGCGAGCGCGAGCTCGCGCCGGCGCGCGGAGAAGTCGGCGGCGACGATGGGCCTGGCGTCGGCCAGCCGCAGCGCGGCAATCACCGCCAGTCCGACCGGGCCACAGCCGATCACCAGGGGTACGTCGTCGCGCTCGAGACGGGCGCGGGCGACGGCATGGACGCCGACCGCCATCGGCTCGGTGAGGGCGGCGAGCTCGGTCGACAGCGCGTCCGGCACCGCCACGGTCAGTGCTTCGGTCAGGCGCATGTACTCGCCGTAACCGCCGGGGTTGTCGTTCGAGTAGCCGACCGTCTCGACGCCGTCCGCGCCGATGATGACCGGCAGGGCACACACCCGTGTTCCCGGCTTGTGCCGGCGTTCGGTGCCGGGGCCGTAATCGACGACTTCGGCACAGAATTCATGGCCCATGACGACGTCGCGATCGACGTCCATCACGAACGGGCCGCCGGAGCGCCGTGCGCCCTCGACCAGTGCCTCGGTGTGGTGCAGCGCATGCAGGTCGGAGCCGCAGATCCCGCACGCCAGCGTGCGTACCAGCACTTCGCCGGTGCGCGGCAGCGGCGTCGGAACGTCGTCGATCACCAGCGCATGGCGGCGCATGACGGCGGCACGCATCGTTCGCTCCCCTTCTCGTGCAGGCCGGGCGATTGTACCCCTTCCGAGTCGCGAGGCCAGCGCGGCCGCGTCGTGCACCGGCCACCTCGGCGGTGCGGCGAGCAAGGTAACCCGCGAGCCCGCGCTGCCGCTGGCCACGCCAGAACGTGCGGTTGGCACAGTCGTCTGCCGCGCGCTGCGTGATAGCATCTGCGCTGCTGACGCCGACCGTACACACCGTCGCGGTATGCCGCCCAGCAGGTTTGCCGGATCGTGCCACCGAGAACGCGCCAACGACTTTCCCAGGCCGAACGCCGGGCGCAATTGTTGCGCGGCGCGCTCGCCGATGCCTCCAACGTCGGCCTGGGCCGCCTGACGCATGCCGGTGTCGCACGCGAGTGCGGCGTCGCGGTGCCTACCGTGTTCTCGTATTTCGAGAACCGCACCGCGCTGGTCATCGCCACCGTCGAGGAGGTCAAGCGTTTCTATCTCGACCTCGCTGCCTACTGGCACCGGCCGGAGATCGAACCGCTGACGGCCATCGAGGGCCACGTACGTGCCTACGCTGACTCGATCAGGAGCGAGCCGCATTACGCCCAGGTCTGGCTGGAGTGGTGTACCGCGGTGCGCAACGAAGACGGCATCTGGGACTCCTACCTGGACTATTACCGGCAAATCATCAGGCGCATCACCTCGTCGATCCGGCGCGGACAGAAGCAGGGAGACATTTCCCGCTCGATCAACGCGACGGACGCCGCGCGCCTCATTCTCTCGACCGGCATGAGCCTGACCCAGATGCATTTCATGCGCCGCGACAAGCGCGAGATCAACCGGTTCATGGACCAGTCGGTGCATCTTGCGCTGCACCATGACTTGTCGCGTGGCAGCTAGCGGCGCGCAGCGTACGGTCTGCTCGCTTCGCGCCACCAATGACACTAATATCACGTTATCTGATATTTTTATCAGTAACGTCAGATGCCCGGCGCCGCTTACTGCGCACTCGGGGGCCACGATTCCGCAGCGTGAGGGGGAGGTCACAAGCCATGGCACAACGCATCCGAATCAACGTCTTTTCGCAGTGTTGCCCCACACCGCAGTCCGAGGGCCAGTGGAAGAATCCGCGCGATCGCTCGGTGCCGGGTTTCAACGATCCCGAGTTCTGGATCGACCTTGCGAAGACCGCCGAGCGCGGCTGTTTCGACTCGCTGTTCTTCGCTGACGTGCACGGCGCCTACGACGTTTACGGCGGCAACATGGAAGCCGGGATCCGGCACGGCGTACAGGTGCCGGGCAACGACCCCACCGTGCTGCTGCCGCTGCTCGCCCACGAGACCCGCAACCTCGGCTTCATCGTCACCTACAGCACGTCGTACTTCGCGCCGTTCCTGACCGCGAAGATGTTCTCCTCTCTCGATCATTTCACGCATGGCCGGATCGGCTGGAACATCGTGACCTCCTACCTGCAGAGCGCCTGCCGCAACGGCCTGGGTTCCGTGATCGAGCACGACACGCGCTACGACATGGCCGAGGAGTACATGGACGTCTGCTACAAGCTGTGGGAACTGAGCTGGGACGAAGATGCACTGGTCTACGACGTCGAGCACGACTCGCTGATCGACCCCGACCGGGTGCACCTGATCCATCACAAGGGTGAGCACTACGAGGTCGAGGGGCCGCACATGTGTACGCCGACCAGGCAGCGCACGCCGTTCCTGGTACAGGCCGGGCAGTCGCCGCGTGGCTACGCGTTCTCGACCCGGCATGCCGAGGCGCAGTTCGTGGTATTCCAGAACGTAGCCAAGGCGGC
This sequence comes from Gammaproteobacteria bacterium, assembly GCA_041984235.1. Lineage (GTDB taxonomy): Bacteria > Pseudomonadota > Gammaproteobacteria > JBHIYN01. The sequence continues at coordinate 38,051 of JBHIYN010000018.1, read as the reverse complement.
CGAGGGCGAGCGCCTCGTGCGCGAGCTCGAAGCGCGGGCCGGGCGCGCGGCGCACAGCATGAAGCTGATGCAGGGCATCGGCGTGATCGTCGCGGAGACCGAAGCGGAAGCCAGGCTCAAGCAGGAACGCTACAAGTCCTATGCCACGGTCGAAGGCGCGCTGGCCCTGTTCGGCGGCTGGACCGGCGTCGACCTCAGTAGCTTCCGGCCGGAAGATCCGCTGGGCGCCTTCGAGTCGAACGGCATGCAGCACCTGGCGGCGTTCTTCGGCGAGATCGATCCGGACAAGGACTGGACCTTCGCCGACATGTGCGACTACATGAAGCTGACCTCGGTGTGCCCGGTGATCTGCGGGACGCCTGAACAGGTCGCCGACGAGCTCGAGCGCTGGGTCGACGAAGGCCGCGTCGACGGCTTCAACCTGTTGCCGGTAGACCAGCCGGGCACGCTGCGTGATTTCGTCGACCTGGTCGTGCCCGAGCTGCAGCGGCGCGGCCGGATGCGTACCGCGTACCCCGACGACCGGCCGACCCTGCGACAGCTCTACGAGGACGGCGGCACGGGGCGCCTGGCGGCCGATCATCCGGCACGGCGGGTCGCGCTCGAAGCATCGCCGGCAGCGGCAGCGCTGGAGGTTTCCGGGCAGGCCTGACGGCGGCTGCGGACGAACACTGCCGGGGCCGGCGGCCGCCCGGGACCTTCGAACGCGCAGCGGTCCGCCCGGCCGGACGGTGCGTCGCTTCCGACCGGCGCAGCGTTGCGCGGCGGGCGTCGTGACCCGCCTGCCGCCGGCGCGGAAAATTCATTGACGAACGGCTCGTGCGGATCTGATTGATCGGATTCACGATTCGGCGTGCGTGCCGTGCCGGCACGCGGCAGACGAGTCAACCCAGGGGCGTTTTTCCAGGAATCTTTACAAAATCGGGACGCGATCGACGTCGGGAAAGCGGCTCGAAAATGCAAGCTGATGATTCTGAACGGGTCACTACAAGTGGCGCGGAAGTTGCTCACCGAATCCGTCCTTCACTACACGGAGCACTTCCATGCCGCGAGTTGCCGGGTCCTTCCTGTTCCCCGTGTTGCTTGCCCTGTTGCCAACCCTGCCCGTTGCCGCCGAGGAGATCATTTTCTTCGAGGATTTCGGCTGCAGCGGTGCCGCCGGTACGCGTGCCGGCGGCGGTGTCTGCGATGGCGGCGAGCGGCCTGGAGTCGGCTGGACGCAGATCGCCAACCCCGACGCCCAGGGCGGCGAGACCTGGCGTACCGGCGCGGCCAGTGGCGTCAACCAGGTCGTGCGCGCCGACTCGAGCACCGCGTCGGTGGTCAGTGCGCCGAGCAACTTTTCGGTCACGACGCGTAACTGGGATATTCACGACGGCAGCCAGATCGCGCGTATCTCGGGTTACCGCTCGGGCTCCAACCAGCCCAATACCAACATGCAGGGCAACATGCTCGGTCACGTCAAGTCGAGCAGCACCCTGCCCAGTACCAACGAAGACAACTACTACCAAATCAACGGCCTCGCGCTCGCGGCGGCGAGCGGCCTGGAGTCGGCCACGCTGAGCTTCGACTTCGACGCCTTCATCTACGGTGACGGGGACGGCTTCGGGATCGGCGTCTCGACCGATGGCGGCAACCTGTTCTCCCTCTTGTTGCCGTCGCTCGGGTCGGCCATGCAATACACCACGCTGAACGCCTACAGCGGCGATCTGCGCGATCTCATCGGTGCCGGACCGGGCAACACCCAGCTCGGCTTCAAGGGCGGCGGTGTCGACCGTGCCGGGGTCGCGCTGTTCGATCTCTCGATGTTCGCCGGGCAGACCATCTCCCTGCGCTTCGCCTATACCAGCAACGGCAACAATGCCGGCTCTGCCGAGGGCGTCAACATCGACAACATCAAGGTTGCGCAGGTGTGTCGTGCCGGTCACAGCGGCGCGGACTGCCGGCCACCGCCCGGGACCTCGGTACCCGAGCCGGCAGCGCTCGGCCTGGCGCTGCTGGGTCTGGCATCGCTGACCCACAGGCGCCGGCCCGGCCGAATTGCAGGTAGCGTGAAAGCGCGCGTCTGAGTTCCGGCCCAGGCTTCCGCAGCGGAGTGCGGTGCCCGGCAGTCGTGAGCGGGCCACCTGCCCGCCGCCGCTCAGGCCGGGCCGGGAACTGCGCGGTGATGCGCTCCGATGACCGAGCGCAGCTCGGCGATGAGTGCGTGCGCGGCGGGCGGCAGGCTGCGGTCTTCGAGCGTGCCGATGAACACCGTGAAGTGCAGCAGCGCCTGTTGTGCGGCCGGGACCGCGAGCGGCACGAACGCGCCACGCTCGACTTCCTCGCGCAAGAGCGCGGCGACGGCGAAGCCGACGGCGTCGGTCTGGCGCACCAGTGCGCGCACCACGCCGAAGTCGTTGACCACCACGGCGACCGTGCCGCGCGCCTCACCCGCACCGGCCTGCCGGCGCAGGGCCTCGCCGATGCGGCGTGAGAACCAGCGCGGGCCCGGACCCTGCACCACCGGAAAGCGCAGGATCTCGTGCAGACCCAGGTCGGCGCGCGCGGCCAGCGGATGGTCGTGGCGCACGAAGGGCACGGCTGCGACTTCGCCAATCGCCTCCATGTTCAGGCCGCCGGTCGGCACGTCCGGCGTCACGCCGAGCAGGAAGTCGATGCGCTTGTCGCGCACCTCGTGCACCAGGGTGCTGGAATCGAGTGCCTGCAGGCGATAGCGCAGCTTGGGGTAGCGTGCGAGGCCGCGCACGATGGCATCGGTCAGCAGGGGCTCGATCAGCCCGGGCTCGGCGCCGATGGCGAGCCGCCCCGACTCCGAACCCTTGATCAGCGCGATCTCGCGCTGCGCCTCGCCCATCAGGCGCAGGGCCTGCGTCGCGGCGTCGATCACGACCCTGCCGTAGACGGTGGCGCGCGAGCCGCGGCGGTCGCGCTCGAACAGGGCGGCGCCATAAGCGCCCTCGAGCCGGGTGATGCACTCGCTGAGGGTCGACTGCGAGATCCCCAGCGCATCGGCCGCCTGGCGCATGTTGCCAATGCGGGCCAGCTCGACCAGGGCCCTGAGTTCGTCGCGATGGTTCACGGCGCGTCTCCTGCATCGGGCGTTCGCCGCCGAATGTTCGGAAATCCGAATATATTGATTCTATTGTTCGGATATACGTACGACAAGGCATGCGCTACCTTGCCCGTCCCGGCGCCTGACAGTCAGCTTCGCCGGCCGCACCCAAGGAGGATTCGCCATGCCCCGCTTCGACACCCTGATCAGGAACGGCACCATCGTCGACGGTACTCGCGCGCCGCGCTTCAGCGGCGACATCGGCATCAAGGACGGCTACGTGAGATGCATTTCACGCGATGCCCTGGACGCCGCCGAGGCAGACCACGTGATCGATGCCAGCGGCCTGGTGGTCGCGCCCGGCTTCGTCGATCTGCACACCCATTACGATGCGCAGATCCAGTGGGATCCCTACTGCACGCTGTCCGGCTGGCATGGCGTGACCTCGCTGGTGCTCGGCAATTGCGGCTTCGGCTTCGCCCCGGTTGCGCCGGAGAACCGCGACCGCGTGATGCTCTCGATGTCACGCGTGGAAGCGATCCCGTTCGACTCGATGAAGGCCGGCATGCTGTGGGACTGGGTCACCTTCCCGGATTGGCTGGACTCGCTCTCGCGCATGCCGAAGGGCGTGAATGTGCTCTCTTACGTGCCCATTGGCCCGGTCATGATCTGGGTCATGGGCCTCGAGGGGGCCAAGCGGCGCGAGCCAACGGCGAGCGAGCTGGCCGAGATGTGCCGGTTGATCGAGCTCGGCATGGACGCCGGTGCCTGCGGCTGGTCCGTACAGAAGCTCGGCGACGGCTTCACCTCGGTGCAGCGCGACTACGACGGCACACCCATGGTCACCGACATGATGAGCAACGACACCTGCCTGGCGTTCGCCGAAGTGCTGCGCAAGCGCGGCGAGGGGCATATCCAGATCACCCAGGCACAGGAAGACATCTACGAGGACCTGGTGTTCGTCGAGAAGCTCGCCGAGGTCTCGGGCGTGCCGGTACTGTTCAACGTGGTCTCGGCCAACAACTATCACCCGCGCCAGAGCCGCCGCCTCATCGACTGGGCGGAGAAGGCCCAGGCCAAGGGCAACCAGGTCTACCTGCAGGCAGTCAGTGTCGGCAACGAGCAGACCATGACGTTTGCCGACTTCAACCTGCTCGACGGCCAGGACGACTGGCGTGACGTCACCCTCGGCACGGTCGAGGAACGCAAGCGCAAGATGATGGACCCGGTGCGCCGCGAGAAGCTGCGCCACGATTACGATCATGGCCGCATGCCGGTGGTGACCGGCCCGATCAAGCACTTCGTGGTGAAGGAGGTGGTCAAGCCGGAGAACAAGCAATGGGAAGGCATGACCCTGGCCCAACTCGGCGAAGCCCAGGGTCGTCACCCGGTCGATGCCCTGCTCGACCTGATCGTGGACGAGGACCTGCAGACGGTGATCTATACGCCGGCGTTCAATGACGATCCCGAGCTGAATCGCGAGATCTTCGCCTCCGAGTACACCGTGCCGGGCGTGTCCGACGGCGGCGCGCACACCAAGTTCGTCACCATCGGACGCTACACCACCGAGTTCATCGCCGACTTCGTACGCGAGAAGAACGTGCTCAGCCTGGAGGAGGCGCACTACCGCCTGTCATGCCTGCCGGCGAAGATGTCGGGCTTCGTCGATCGCGGCATCCTCGCCGAAGGCCGGCCGGCCGACATCGTGATCTACGACTTCGACACGCTGCATTCGACCCCTTCGGAGATCGCCCACGACTTCCCCGGCAACGAGTGGCGCCGGGTGCAGAAGGCGGTCGGCTACCGGCACATCCTGGTCAACGGCGAGGAGACCTTCCGTGACGGCGAGTGCACCGGCGCGACTCCCGGCAAGCTGCTGCGCCACGGCCACGCCTGAGACGCGCCGGGCCGCGGCGTCGCGCCCCGGCGCTGCGGTCCATCTCGCCCATCCCGGGATTCGTCCGGGGTGGACGCGGAGCCGATCTCACGACGCCTCAGCCGCGCGGCAGCAGGCGGAAGAGATAGGCCTCGGCGACGTTCTCGTTGCGCGGCCGGCGGTCGTACTTCTTTTCGTAGGCGTTGCTGAAGCGGGCGAACTCCTCGGCCGTGGTGACGCGTTCGGCGCGCAGCTCGTAGAGGGTCTCGCCGACCCGCAGGCGGACGTTCGGATCGGCCTCGATGTGCTCGACCCAGGCCGCACGATTGGCGCCGGCGTGGATGTACAGCAGCGGGCCGATGCCGATCACCCAGATGTTGACCGAGTACGGATCAGCGGGACGCGTTTCGAGCTGTATGGTGTCGATGTCGCGCACGCTCGACCATTCGCCGGGGACCGGCGCCACCGTGCCTTCCAGCGCGTCGCCCGGAAAGATCAGGAAAGGTCCCCAACCCACCAGCAGCAGCGCCGCGATCGCAATAAGAAATCGCCCGCCCATGATTTGGCTCTCCTGCACCTGTCCCCGGGGGCCAGTCTCGGGCAAGCCGCGCCCCGCGGTCAAACGCCGGCCCTGAACGGCGCAAAAAGGGGACATGCCAAAAAGGGGACATGCCACATTTGTAAGTTGTCCAGCCTGCTTCAGGTGATGGAACATGCCTGGGATAACTTACAAATGTGGCATGTCCCCTTTTTCGTTACCTGGAAACGGGACGACACCGGCGGAATGCGTTTTAATTGTGTGCATCAGTATCGAGGAGGAACATCATGGCGGTAACCGCGACCGAGGCCACCGGCAACCCGATCCAGGCCGCGCCCTGCGACTACGAAGTCATCGTCGTCGGCGCGGGCGTCTCCGGTATCTACCAGATCAAGCGGCTGCTCGATTGCGGCGTGCGGGCGACGGTGCTCGATGCCAACGAGGACCTCGGCGGCACCTGGTACAACAACCGCTATCCCGGCGCGCGCTTCGATTCCGAGAGCTACACCTACGGTTACTCCTTCGACAAGGAGCTGCTCGACGAGTGGCACTGGAGTGAGCGCTTCTCGCCCCAGCCCGAGACCCTGCGCTACCTGAACTTCGTCGTCGACAAGCTGGGACTGCGCGATCACATGCAGTTCGGCTGCCGGGTGGAGGCGATGATCTTCGACGAGCAGACCGACACCTGGCGCCTGACGCTCAGCGACGGGCGCACGCTGACCTCGCGCGTCGTGGTCACGGCGCTGGGCCCGCTGTCGACGCCGACCCTGCCGAAGATCGAGGGCATGGACGACTTCCGGGGCATTGCCTTCCACCCCGCCAACTGGCCGCACGATTCGCTGGACCTGACGGGCAAGCGTGTCGGCATCATCGGCACCGGCGCGACCGCGATCCAGATCATCCCGGTCGTCGCCGAGCAGGCCGCCCGGCTGACCGTGTTCCAGCGCCGCGCGAACTGGGCCGCGCCGCTCAACAACGGGCCCATCGATGCGCAGGAGATGGACGACATCCGTTCGCGTTACGACGAGATCTTCGCGGCCTGCGCGCAGTCGCCGGCCGCCTTCGAGCACGTACCGGATCCGCGCAGCTTCTACGACGTATCGCCCGAGGAGCGGCGCGCGTTCTGGGACCGCCTCTACGACGAGCCCGGCTTCAGCATCTGGCTGGCCAACTTTCCGGAGATCTTCATCGACGAGAAAGCGAACGCCGAGTTCTCGGCATACATCGCCGATCGCATCCGCCAGCGGGTTGACGACCCCGAAGTCGCCGAGAAGCTGATTCCCAAGGATCACGGTTTCGGCATCCAGCGCCTGCCGCTGGAGACCGGTTACTTCGAGGCCTACAACCGCGACAACGTGGAGCTGGTCGATGCCGCGGAAACGCCCATCGAACGCATCACCGAGACCGGTCTGCGCACCTCGGACCGCGAGTTCGAGTTCGACGTCATCGTCTACGCGACCGGCTTCGACGCCTTCACCGGCGCCTACGATCACATCGACATTCGCGGCTTCGGTGGCAGGAAGCTGCGCGACATCTGGGCCGACGGTCCCGAGACCTACCTCGGCATGCTCGTCAGCGGCATGCCCAACATGGTCATGCTGGGCGGGCCGCAAACCGCCGCGGCAAATTTTCCGCGTGGCTCGGAGGTCGCGGTGGACTGGATCATGCCGCTGCTGCAGCAGATGTGGGAGGGCGGCTATACGCGCTTCGACGCGCGCGCGGAAGCCCAGCAGGCGTGGTTCGAGACCGTCAAGTCGAGCTACCAGGGTTTGCTGGCGAGCAAGGCGCAAAGCTGGATCACGGGCTACAACTCGAACCTCAAGGGCCACGAGTACGGCCACACGCGCTACAACATCTTCCCCACCGGCGGGGTGGAGTACGCCAAGCACCTGAAGAAGGCCGCGCAGGGCGGCTATCCGGGGATCGCGTTCTCCACCACCGAATCCGGGCGACGCACCGCGTAGCCGGGACTGCAGGCGCCGGAAGGTGGCCGGTGCGGCGCACCCGCTGCCCGGCGCCTTGTCACGCCGCCTTCGATCACGATGACCGCATCAACGAACAACCGGGAGGATCTCGCCGTGTCGCAACGACGTACCCATCCATCCTTCGTCCGCTACATCGACAAGAGCCGCGACTACTACCAGGCGCACGGCTACGACAAGCCTTACGCCTGGTCGCATTACGACGCGGTGCCGTTCTGCCCGTTGCCGAAGCCGCTCGGCGATCTGCGCATCGGTCTCGGCACCACCGCCGATCGCGCGCCGCGTGACACCGGCCGCGGCGCCAAGCTCTACGCCGAGCCGTTCGCGCGCAGCGAGCCGCTGCACACCGAGATGTTCTGGGACCGTGATGCCACGCATACCGACGATCCCGAGACCTTCCTGCCGCGTGCGGCGATGACGCGGCTGCGCGACGCGGGACGCATCGGCAGCCTTGCCGGGCGCTTCTACGGCCTGTCGACCGATTACAGCCAGCGCCAGACCATCGAGCACGACGCGCCGCAGATCGAAGCCTGGATGCGCGAGGACGGCGTCGACGCCGCCGTCCTGGTCGCGCTCTGACCCGTGTGTCACCAGACCGTGAGTCTGGTCGCACGGCACCTCGAAGCGCACGGCATTCCGACCGTCGTCATCGGTTCGGCGCGCGACATCGTCGAGGAGTGCGGGGTGGCCCGCTTCCTGTTCGTCGACTTCCCGCTCGGCAACCCCTGCGGCAAGCCATGGGACCAGCCGATGCAGGACGCCATCGCGGCTGCCGCGCTGGACCTGCTGGAGAAGGCCTGGGCGCCGCGCACCACGGTGCAGCGGCCGGAGATCTGGGACGCGTCCGACGATCTCTCCTGGCGCGCCAACTTCATGCGCGTGGACGACAGCAACCGCGCAGCGCTGGCGCGGGCCGGCGAGGAACGGCGGCGCGCGCAGGCCGCGGTGCGGCAGAAGCAGTCGGCCGGGTGACACCGGCGGGGCCCTCGTTGCGCTGGACCCGTTCGCCGCCGTGACCGGCGCCGGCGGGAACCCACGGTTGTCGCCAGGGTTGATCATCGGGAGCAGGGGACTTCACCCGTGAGCCTGCCAGCGCGCCACCGCCTGCCCGGCACACCGGCGCCCACGCAGGCCTGGGAGACGCCGGCCGGGCTTACCCTGCGCGGGGACAGCTGGGGACCGCCCGACGGCGTACCGATCGTGATGCTGCACGGCGGTGGGCAGAACCGGCATGCCTGGCGCGGCACCGGCGCGCGGCTCGGCGCGGCCGGCTACCACGCGATCGCGTTCGACCTGCGCGGGCACGGCGATTCCGACTGGTCGCCGGACGGTTGCTACGACCAGGACGCGTTCGTCGCCGACCTGGTCGCGGTGGTCGCGGCGCTGGACAACCGGCGCCCGGTGCTGATGGGCGCCTCGCTCGGCGGCCTCAACGCGCTAATCGCGGTCGGCGAAGGCCAGCTCGACGCGCGTGCGCTTATCCTGGTCGACATCGCGCCGCGCACCGAGCGCGCCGGCTCGGAGCGCGTCAAGGCCTTCCTCGAGCGCGGCGCGGCCGGCTTCGCGTCACTCGACGAGGTCGCCGCCGCCATCGCCGACTATCGGCCGGGCACGCAGCGCAGCGCGAGCAGCCGGGGACTCGCCCGCAACGTGCGCCGCGGCGACGACGGCCGCTACTACTGGCACTGGGACCCGCGTTTCCTCGACGGCCGCGAGCACGATCTCGCGACCCGCTACCAGCGTCTCGTGCCGGCGGCGCAGAACCTGAAGATACCGGCGTTGCTGGTGCGCGGGGCGAGCTCCGATGTCGTCAGCGAGGAAGCGGCGCAGGAGTTTCTCACGCTCTGCCCGCACGCCGAGTACGTCAACGTGCGCGACGCCGGGCACATGATCACGGGCGACGAGAACGATCGTTTCGGGCAGGCTGCGCTGGACTTCCTGGCACGGCTGGGTGACGGCTGCCGCTAGATCCGCGCTAACGCGGTAGCGGACCCGCACCCCCGCACGCCGCTCTTGGGTGAGCGGTCGGCATGGCCGCTCAGAACGGCGGCGTGCAGGCCGTGACCAGTACGCAGTCTTCGCTGCTCAGGTTTCTGAAGCGATGCGGCGTATTGCTGTCGAAGAGGTAGCCGTCGCCCGGGCCCAGAATGCGGGTCTGGCTGCCGACGGTGACCTCGATGTGTCCGCTGATGACGATGCCGCCTTCTTCGGAATCGTGTTTCAGCATGGAGCGGCCGCTGTCTGAGCCCGGCTGGTAGCGTTCATGCAGGATCTGCAGCTGATGCCGTTCCAGGTCGGAGCCGACCTGGCGGTAGGAGATCAGACCGCCGCCAATCTCGACCAGCTCGGTATCGCGAAAGAACACCTGCGTCTCCGGTTCCATCTCGGCGTTGAAGAAGTCGGCGACGGAGATCGGGATGCCGCCCAGGACGCGCTTCAGCAGCCCGATCGAGGGGTCGGTCTTGTTGCCCTCGATGAGCGAGATGGCGGCGTTGCTGACCCCCGAGCGGCGCGCCAGCTCCCGTTGCGACAGCCGGTGCAGGATTCGCAGCTCGCGCAGTCGCGTGCCGACGTTTTCCATGGCGTGGGATCCTTTGCTCGTTTTAATGTTAAATAAATCTAACATTAAATCGGAAGGATGTTTATGGATCAGTTAGTTATTTATTTTTCGTTAAATATTGAAAACCTGCTACCCGATGTTTAGCCTTTTCACTCGTTTCCCGGGCAATCCGTCAGGCCGCGCCCGGGCGCCCGGCAACGCGTCAACCGCAGGTACCCACCATGCCCGACATCGCAACATCGGCAGCGCCCGAGCAGGCGCTGAACCTCGAACCGTACTGGATGGCCTTCACCCACAACCGGCGCTTCAAGCAGCAGCCCAAGCTGGTCACCGAGGCCCACGGCGTTTACTACACCACGCAGGACGGGCGGCAGTTGTTCGATGCCCTGTCCGGACTGTGGTGCTGCAATGCCGGTCACGGTCATCCGCGTATCGTCGAGGCCGTGCAGCGGCAGGTTGCGCGGCTCGATTACGCGACCGCGTTCCAGGTCGGGCACCCGGAGGCGTTCCGGCTCGCCGAGCGCCTCGCCGGGCTGGCGCCGGACGACCTCAACTACGTCTTCTACACGAACTCCGGCTCGGAGGCGGTCGACACCGCGCTCAAGATGGCCATCGCCTACCACCGCGCGCGTGGCGACGCCGGGCGCGTGCGGCTGATCGGCCGCGAGAAGGGTTACCACGGGGTCGGCTTCGGCGGCATTTCGGTCGGCGGTATCGTGCCCAATCGCAAGATGTTCGCGCCGGTCATGCTGCCCGGCGTCGATCACCTGCCGCACACCCTCGATCACGCGCACATGGCGTTCAGCCGCGGGCAGCCCGAGTGGGGCGCACACCTGGCCGACGAACTCGAACGCATCGTGGCGCTGCACGACGCGTCCACCATCGCCGCGGTCATCGTCGAGCCCGTGCAGGGCTCGGCCGGCGTCATCGTCCCGCCGCTCGGCTACCTCGAGCGGCTGCGCGAAATCTGCACGCGCCACGGCATCCTGCTGATCTTCGACGAGGTCATCTGCGGGTTCGGGCGCCTGGGTGCGAACTTCGCGGCCCAGCGTTTCGGTGTGACGCCGGACCTCATCACCTTCGCCAAGGGTGTAACCAGCGGGGTCATTCCGATGGGCGGCGTCATCGCGCGCGAGGGCATCTACGACGCGTTCATGAACGGCCCCGAGGATCTCATCGAGTTCTTTCACGGCTACACCTATTCCGGGCATCCGGTAGCCGTCGCCGCGGCGCATGCGGCGCTCGACGTCTACCGTGACGAAGACCTCTTCGCTCGCGCGCGCACGCTGGAACCCGTCCTCGAGGACGCGATGCATGCGCTGCGCGGTCTGCCCCACGTCATCGACGTGCGCAACATCGGGCTCGCCGCCGCGGTCGACCTCGAACCCGTAGCGGGACAACCGGGCCGGCGCGGCCTGCAGGTCTTCGACGAGGGCTTCCGGCTCGGCGCTGCCCTGCGGGTGACCGGTGACACCGTCGCCGTGGCACCGCCGCTCATCGTCGAGGAGCGCCACATCGCGGAGCTGGTCGGGATCCTCTCCGCGGCGATTGCCGGCGCCGCGTAGCGCAGCGAGACCGGCGCCCTCGCCAACTCCGGTCTCGCGGGGTAACGGCGTCAGGCGGTATTTTCGCCCGATCGTTCCGTTCCGGACGCGGGAGCATCCAGCGTGGCGAGCTTACGCAGATCCCGGAGCAACCCGTTCCACGACGCTTCCCCGAGCATGTCCAGCAGGTCGCGCTGTGCCCGCTGCCAGCGAGGCAGCGCCGCCTTCAGCGACGCGAAGCCCTGCTCCGTCAGGCGCGCCAGGCGCGTACGGCGGTTGTCGCCGGGAACGATCTCGACATGCCCGGATCGTTCGAGAAGCTGGAGGTTGCGCGTCAGCGTCGTGCGGTCGACCTCGAGATTACTGGCGAGCCGCGAGATCGGCGCGCCGTCCTCGGCGTAGTACAGGCGGATCAGGATCGAGAGCTGGGCGATGCCGATGTCGGTGTCGCCCAGGTAGTCGCCGTAGAAGCGGTTGATGGCGCGGTTGGCCGAGCGCAGCTGCTCGGCGAAGCACACGTGTCGCCGGGCGCGCAGCTTCTCGAGCTCGGCAAGTTTGAATCGCCGCGTCGCCATCCCGTTACGCTTCGTGCTCGTTCGCCTGCGTGCCGCCGTCAGCTCGGCACGGGCTCGAACAACGGCCGCGGCGGGTTCGTGCCGAGGTCGTGATCGCAACGCGTGAGGCTGGCTACCAGGTCCTTCAATTCCGCCGCGCGTTCCTGCCCCAGCGCGCGTGGCGATAGCCGGTGGGTGTTGCACAGGAACGCCGCTGAGCCGACCGCCACGCCGTGCTGCGCGCCGTTGCCCATCAGCTTGGTCGCCGATCCCGCTACGTGCGTGACGCTGATGTGCTTGCCGGCTATCATCAGGTTGTCGATGTTCCTCGAGTACAGGCAGCGGAAGGGGATCTCGTAGGGCTGGAAGTCCCGGTTATCCCAAATCCAGTCCTTCAGCCTGAAGTCGTATTCGCTCTCGCCGGGCTCCCACGCACAGTGGATGCAGAACGACCCGTCGTTCGCGATCAGCGCGTCATCGAAATGCGTGTGATCGCGAATGTCGTTCTCGGTCAGGACATGGTCGCCGCGATAGCGGCGGAACTCGCCCTGCGCGGCAACGTAGGCCATCCATTCGAACTCGAGGTTGGCGTACTTCTCGGGCTCGAGCTGCTTGACGTTCCTGAAAGTGCCGTAGAGGGCGCGCATCAGGTAATCGCGAATCAGCTCGCCGGACTCGTAGGGGTCCAGCCACTGCCCGTATTCCCAGAAATGGGTGGCCGGGAACACGTCGCCCTTGCTGCCGAAGCGGAACTCGGGTGTCGCCGGATTTTCGCCGGCGGCAGGGCCGGGTCCGTTCTCCTGCCCCGGTTTGACGAGCTGGCCGCTGAGATTGGCGTAGTCCCTGGCCACCTCGGTCGCCCAGGGCACGTCCGGGAAAGGCACCGGGTGTTCGGCCATCCGCGTGCGGAAGAAGAGCGTGTTGCCGTGGTGCATCGCGTCGGCCGCCTCCGGCGCGTAGGGCTCGCCGAACTCCTCGCGCGACTCGCGTCCGAACAGCGTGTCCGCGCCGGCCAGGACGCCGAGGATGGCGACCCCGGAGGTGTCGATGAAGATCGCGCCGCGGAAGCGCCGTTCGATACCGCCGCGCGCCTCAACGGCGTCGACGGCGACGATGCGGTCGCCTTCGCGGATCGCGGCGACGATGCGGTGCTCGAGGTAGACCGTGGCATGGGGTTCCGCCTCGAGCAGGCCGAGGGCGGCGAGGTCGCCGTCCGCGGTGCGCGCGGACAGCTCCTTCAGCAGCGCACCCTGCGTTCCGCGCGGCATGAGACCGATCTCCTTGCTGGCGTTGCCGCCGAGGACCGGGCGGTCGTGGATGATGGCGACGCGCTGCCCCAGCCGGGCGGCCGTCAGCGCGGCCGCGCAGCCGGAGATCCCGCCGCCGACGACGACCACGTCGAATTCGCCGGCATCCAGCGGGTGCTCGGGCAGGCCGCGCAGCGCGCGCCGCCAGGCGCGGCTCGCTTCGTCCACCGCGTTTGGCGGGACGCTGCCGTCCGCGCTGAAGTAGATGGCGTCGCAGCGCCCCTCGAAGCCGGTCAGGTCGTGCAGCGCGAGGGTCAGGTCGCCGCCGGTGACAGTGACTTTTCCACCCGACTGCCAGGCCCAGTCCTCGCCGTTCGCGCCGAACACGGTGTCCAGGCGTTGGCCGTCGACCGAGAGCTGAAAACGTCCCGGGTGATGATCCGGGACCCAGTCCTTGGCGCGCACCCAGACCTCGTACTCGCCGGGGGCGACGTCGCGCAGGGTCGTCACGGCGTCCTCCACCGGCCGGCCGAGGCCGTGCGCGAGGAGGTAGGGCGAGCCCATTTGGGTCTCGAACTGCGAGTCGAGCACCCAGCCGCCGTAGTGGTCGAAATCCTCGGCCTCGACGAGCAGGTTGCTGGGTTTTCCGCCGCGCGTATCGGCGTGAACTGTTTCGGTCATGACGACTCCTGTCACGGCGTGCTTCACGGGCCACACAGGCCGACGGCGCGGGAGCCGCAGCGTGCGGGTCCGCGTCCTGCCCCGGGCGCCTATACGTGTATATACACTAATTCTGCGGGCCGGGTAAACGGCGAGCGGCTGTCCGGGCCGCGTGGGCGCAATGGCGCGGGGCAGTTCATGCCTGGCCCGTTGCACGGGAACAGGCTGCGCGTAGACCGGCTGATCAGTCGGGCCGCGCGCGCGCCCGCCGACTGGCCGCGGGCCGATCACCGCCGCATCAGCTCAGGCGATCTCGAACTCCTGGTAGCCGCCCGCCGAGATCTCGTCGCAGCGCTGGCGATAGACGTCGACGCCGCCGGCGTAGGCGAGCAGGCTGCGCGGCTTGCCCTCGATGTTGGAGCCCATGTACCAGGAGTTGGCCTTGGAGACGAGGATCGCGTCGGCCACTTCGTTGTGGTGGGCGACCCACGCGGCCTCCGCCTCGGCCGTGGGCTCGATCGAATGCCCCTCGCGTGCACGCACGAAGTCGATGCACTCGGTGATCCAGTCGAGCTGTTGCTGGATGCAGGTCGGGACGTTACAGAACGCCGCGGCGGGGGAGAGCGGTGCGCCGGTCAGGAACAGGTTGGGGAAGCCGTGCACTTGCAGCCCCATGAAGGCGCGCACACCGTCGGCCCACGCATCGCGCAGCACGGTGCCGTCGCGGCCGCGGATGTCGATGTGGGTCAGCGCGCCGGTGCCGGCATCGAACCCGGTCGCGTAGATGAGCATGTCGAGCGCGTGCTCGCCGGCGGTGGTCTGCACGCCGCGCGGCGTGATGCGCTCGACCGGGGTCTCGCGCAGGTCCACGAGCGCAACGTTGTCGCGGTTGTAGGCTTCGTAATAACCCATCTCCAGCGGCACGCGGCGGGTGCCGAAGCCGTAGGTCGTCGGCACCAGCTTCTCGGCCAGCTTCGGATCATCGATACGGGCCCGGATCTTCTCGCGTGCGAACTCGGAGAACTCGGCACTGGCGCGCTCGTCGGTGAACACGTCGCGGAACGAGCCCACCCAGTATGCGAGCGAGCCGTCCTCCCACAACTCTTCCATGCGCCGGCGCCGCTCGGCCTCGTCGAGCTCGAAGAAGCCGCGCTGGTCGAAGTCGAACTCCGCGCCGGAGAAGGTCCGGTGCACGCGCTCCTTGAGGTCGCGGTAGCGCGCGCGCTGCGCGGCACGGCCGGCGTCGTCGTAGCTCGGGTTCTTCATCGGGATGGTATAGGTCGGCGTGCGCTGGAACACGGTCAGGTGGCCGACCTCGGGCGCGATGGTCTGTACCACCTGGATGCCGGTCGCCCCGGTACCGAACAGACCGACGCGCTTGCCGGCGAAGACGACCGGCTCCTTCGGCCAGCGCGCGGTGTGGTACCACTCGCCCTCGAAGCTGTCGATGCCCGGGAAATCCGGCAGCGAGATCTCGGTCAGGGGGCCGGAGCACATGACGAGGAAGCGCGCCGTGAACTGCTCGCCGGCATCCGTCGTCACCTGCCAGCGGTCGCCGGCTTCGTCGAAATCGGCCGCCTCCACGCGCGTTCTGAACTGGATGTCGCGCCGCAGATCGAACTTGTCCGCGACGAAGTTCAGGTAGCGCTCGGTTTCCGGCTGCCCGGCGAAGCGCTCGCTCCAGCTCCACTCCTCGAGCAGCTCGTCGGAGAACCAGTACTGGTAGACGTCGGTGGTCGAATCGGTGCGCGCACCGGGATAGCGGTTCCAGTACCAGGTGCCGCCGACGTTCTCGGCCATGTCGAGCACGCGGACCCTGAGACCGCGCTCGCGCAGCTGGTACAGCGCGTACAGCCCGCTGAATCCCGCGCCGACCACGATGGCGTCGAAGTCGCGCTCCGCTGCGTGTCCGTCACCCATCTTGAAACTCCTCGATAAACCGGCGACAGTTTACCCGGATTGCGCAGTGTTGCCCGCAGGTGGCCGGGTGTTCCGGCACAGCACGCGCGGCGCCAGACTGAGCGCGGCTTCGCACTTAGCTGCGTGCACTCCGGGTCGATCGTGATGCCGCCTGGGGTAGGCCGGCGCCTCCTTCGCTTTGAGCAGCGCCGGCGCGCTCAGCGACCCTGCCAGCGCGGCGGTCGCTTGCCGGCGAACGCCGCGGCGCCCTCGGTCGCGTCTTCGGTGGCGCGCAGGAAGGCCATGTTCTCGCGCTCGAGCGCGAGGCCCTCGGCGAGCGGCATGTCCAGCCCGCGCAATACGGCTTCGCGGATCTTCTCGACCGCCAGCGGTGCGCCGCGGCAGATTGCATGCGCGATCGACTCGCACTTCCCCATCAGCTCCGTACGCGGTACGACGTGGTCGACGAGGCCCAAGCGCAGGGCCTCGCTGGCGTCGATGCGCGCGCCGGTATAGAGCATCTCCAGCGCGCGGCCTAGCGGGATCAGTCGCGGCAGGCGCTGCGTGCCGCCGCCGCCGGGCAGCACGCCGAGTAACACTTCACCGAGACCGAACTGCGCATCTTCGGCCGCGACGCGGATGTCGCAGGCCAGCGCCTGCTCCAGACCGCCGCCGTTGCAGTGGCCGTGGATGGCGGCGATGACGGGCTTGGTCATCGCGGTCATGACCGGAAACAGTTCGCCGCCCGGAATACGCCCGGGCTTGCCGAAGGATTCCGAGCGGATGTCGCTGCCGGCGCAGAAGGCGCGTTCGCCGGCACCGCCCAGGATCCC
Source organism: Gammaproteobacteria bacterium (assembly GCA_041984235.1). GTDB lineage: Bacteria > Pseudomonadota > Gammaproteobacteria > JBHIYN01. The sequence goes on along the minus strand of JBHIYN010000018.1, from coordinate 21,303 downwards.
CACGCGCAGCTCCGGGTCCGCGCCGACCTCGCGCCAGGTCGCGGCAAGGGTGTCGTAGGTCTCGTCGTCACAGGCGTTGAGCCGTTCCGGTCGGTTGATGGTGACATAGGCCAGCTGGCCGCGCTTCTCGAACAGGACCTTGGACATGTGAGCCTCCGTGATGATTGCGGGCAATGCGCGGGTGCCGGTTCATGGGTGCATGACGTCGACCGGCCACGTTGCTGCCATCGTCGCCGGCCCCGGCAGGCGCGGCGCCGGCACGGCTGCCCGATTCCGCCGCGTCTGTCGACGATACACGTGCTCAGCCGAACCCCGCGATCATGTTCGCGAAGTCGTCGAGGATGTGCAGCGACTCGTCACGCGGATGATCGCCGAGCGGCAGCAGCACGCGGTTCGCGCCGATGCCTACCATGCGCTCGAGCCGCTCGCGGTCGAAACCCTCCCGGTCGCGCACCTCGGCCAGCACGGTGACGTCGAGCGTCGCCGGATCCCGCCCGCGTGCACGCATCGCGGCACGGATGTCGTCGAGTGCCGCGGGAATGTCGTCGAGCAGACCTTCGATCGGCATCCAGCCGTCGCAGTACTCGGCGATGCGGTCCGGCACGTACCGCGAATAGGCGCCCATCAGCACCGGCGGGCCGCCCGGCTGGTGCGGCTTGGGCCAGCACCACATCGGCGGGAAATCGACGAACTGTCCGTGAAACTCCGGCTCGTCCTCGGTCCAGATCTGCCGGATGGCGAGCATGCGCTCGCGCGTGACCTTCCAGCGATCGGCGAAGGCGACGCCGTGGTCCTCCATTTCCTCCGCGTTCCAGCCGGCACCGATGCCGAACAGCAGGCGCCCGCCGGAGAGCCTGTCGAGCGAGGCGGCGGCTTTCGCGAGGTTGATCGGATCGTGCTCGGTGAGCAGGGTGACGCCGCTGCCGATCCTGAGCCGGGTGGTAACGGCCGCGGCCATGCTCAGCGCGACGAACTGGTCGTGGCTGCGCCAGTACATCGAGGCCAGCTCGCCGCCGCCGACGAAGGGACTGCGCCGGCTGGTCGGTATGTGCGTGTGCTCGGCGTAGAACAGCGATTCGAAGCCGCGCTCCTCCAGCGCAGGCCCGAGATCGCAGGGCTCGATGCTGGTGTCGGTCGCGAAGCAGACGATTCCGAAGTCCATGGCTCGTCCTCCCCCGATGCCCTGGTCCGAGGCGACAGTTTACTGGGATCGCATCGCGGGTCCCGGGATCGTGTCATTGGCCTTCCCGGGGTCACGATCGCAGTGGACGGCTGACCGTGCCGCCGCGCCGGAGCGGGCCGCCCGACGCCATCGTCGACAGGTTCATTTGATCCGGCAGCGTGGTTGATATGGACCAGTCGTGCGCCGGGCAGGGCCCGGCATGTTCCCAATTGCGGCAGCGTAAGAAACTGATGTTACTAGCCCGATCCGCATCAATTTAGACTGAGTCTAAATCTGGCACGTTGCTTGCGCGCCCGTTCGCGAGACCAAAGACAACCCTTGGCGCCTCGTCATGAGGCCCGGTATGGAGAAGTAAAAAATGCTGCAAAGCATAAAAACCGTCCGTAGCGCACTGCTCTCCGCAGTGCTGCTTGCGTCGGCGAACGCCCAGGCGGAGGACGCCATGGCCAAGCCGAACGAGTTCTGGTGGCCGAACAAGCTGAACCTCGAGCAGCTGCGCGACCACGACCCGGCGTCCAATCCCTACGGCGCTGATTTCAACTACGCCAAAGCCTTCAGCAGCGTCGATCTGAAGGCGCTCAAGGCCGACATCGAGAAGGTCCTGACCACCTCGCAGGACTGGTGGCCGGCCGACTGGGGCCATTACGGCGGCCTCATGATCCGCATGGCCTGGCACAGTGCCGGTACCTACCGGGTGCATGACGGGCGCGGCGGCGCCGGCGGCGGACAGCAGCGCTTCGAGCCGCTCAACAGCTGGCCGGACAACGCCAACCTCGACAAGGCCCGCCGCTTGCTGTGGCCGATCAAGGAGAAGTACGGGCGCAGCGTTTCGTGGGGCGACCTGATGGTCCTCGCCGGCAACGTCGCACTGGAGTCGATGGGCTTCGAGACCCTCGGGTTCGCCGGCGGCCGCGTCGACGACTGGGAAGCGGATCTCGTCTACTGGGGTCCCGAGACCGTGATGCTGAAGGACAACGACAAGCGCTACGACAAGAAGGGCGAGCTGGAGAAGCCGCTCGCCGCGGTGCAGATGGGTCTTATCTACGTGAACCCGGAAGGACCCAACGGCAACAGTGACCCGATCGCCGCCGCCGCTGACATCCGTGAGTCGTTCGGCCGCATGGCGATGAACGACCGGGAGATCGTCGCGCTGATCGCCGGTGGTCACACCCTCGGCAAGGCGCACGGCGCGCATTCCGCCGAGTGCCTGGGGCCGGAGCCCGCGGGCGAGAGCATCGAGGCGCAGGGCCTCGGCTGGAAGAACAAGTGCGGCAGCGGCAAGGGGGCCGACGCGATGACCAGCGGCCTGGAAGGTGCATGGACTTCCACGCCGACGGCGTGGTCGATCCTCTACCTCGACAACCTGTTCCGCTTCGACTGGAAGAAGGTCAAGAGCCCGGCCGGCGCCACGCAGTGGATCCCGACCGACGAGGCGGCTGCCCAGCTCGTGCCGGACGCGCATGACGCGAAGAAACGCCACGCGCCGATCATGTTCACCACCGACCTGGCGCTGAAGGAGGACCCCGGCTTCCGCAAGATTGCCGAGCATTTCCTCAAGCATCCGAAGGAGTTCGACAAGGCCTTCGCCGAGGCCTGGTTCAAGCTGACCCACCGCGACATGGGGCCGCGCAGCCGCTACCTCGGCAGCGAGGTGCCGGACGAGGAATTCCTGTGGCAGGACCCGGTTCCGGCCGTCGACCATCCGCTGATCAGCCACGAAGAGGCTGAACTGCTGGAGGTCAAAATCCTCGAGTCCGGCCTGACCACCCCGCAACTGGTGCGCACCGCCTGGGCTTCGGCCTCGACCTTCCGCGGTTCGGACATGCGCGGCGGCGCCAACGGCGCGCGCATTCGCCTGGCGCCGCAGAAAGACTGGGCGGTCAACGATCCCAAGGAGCTGGCCGAGGTGCTGAAGACCCTGGAATCGGTGCGCAAGGCGTTCAATGCCACCCTCACGGGCGGCAAGAAGGTCTCGCTGGCCGACACCATCGTCATCGGTGGAAACGCGGCGGTGGAGAAATCGGCCGAGCGCGCCGGCTACGACATCGAGATCCCGTTCACGCCCGGGCGGACCGATGCCACCCAGGAGCAGACCGAGGTGCAGTCGTTCGCGGTGCTGGAGCCCACGGCGGACGCCTTCCGCAACTACTACACCGACCGCAGCTACGGCTCACCGACCCGCATGCTGGTCGAGAAGGCCGACCTGCTGACCCTGACGGTGCCAGAGATGACGGCGCTGCTCGGCGGCATGCGCGTAATGAACGCGAACGCCGGCCAGGCCGCGGCCGGGGTCTTCACCGCCAAGCCGGGTACGCTAAACAACGCGTTCTTCGTCAACCTGCTCGACATGTCGACGGCATGGAGCAAGTCGAAGGAGTTCCCGGGCCTCTACGACGGCGTCGATCGCAAGTCGGGCAAGCTCAAGTGGACCGCGACCCCGGTCGACCTGGTGTTCGGCTCCAACTCCGAGCTGCGGGCGATCGCCCAGGTCTACGCGGCCGCGGATGGCAAGGAGAAGTTCGTCAACGACTTCACCGCGGCGTGGACCAAGGTCATGAACCTGGATCGTTTCGACGTGAGCGGCCCGGGCGGCTCCGCGCTGGCCGAGCGCTAAGCCGAAACGGTCGGAACACGACCAAAGCAAGTGACACCCGTTCGGGTGTCACGAGGACAACGGCGGCGCCGCGAGGCGCCGCCGTTTTTCTATGCTCCGTCCCCGTGATCGCGCTCAAACGGCGAAGCCGCCGAGCTTGATGTCGAGGTACTCGTCGATACCTTCACGGCCCCCCTCGCGGCCGAGACCGGATTCCTTGATGCCGCCGAAGGGCGCCGCCGCGGCCGTGGGGTTGATGTCGTTGACCCCGACGATGCCGAAGCGGAGTGCCTCGAACGCGCGCATCGCGCGACCGATGTCGCGCGTGTAGACGTAGGCGGCAAGGCCGTAGACGGTGTCGTTGGCGAGCGCGATGACGTCGTCGTCGTCGCCGTAGGGCACCACCGCGGCGACCGGTCCGAAGGTCTCCTCGCGGTAGATGAGCATGTCCCGGGTCACGTTGGCGAGCACGGTCGGCGCGTAGAACGTGCCGCGGGCAAGGTCACCCGCGGTCAGCGGCTCACCACCGGCGAGGAGCTGCGCGCCCTTTTCGACCGCGTCGGTGACCTGGCGGTGCACCTTGTCGACGGCGGCCTTGTTGATCAGCGGGCCGACGCCGATGCCCTCGTCGAGGCCGTTGCCGGCCTTTAGCCGCCCGACCCGCCTGGTCAGCTCGGCGACGAAGGGCTCCACGCTGTCGCGGTGCACGTACAGGCGGTTGGGGCTGATGCAGGCCTGGCCGGTGTTGAGAAACTTGACCGCCGCGGCGCCCTTGGCAGCGTGGATGGGATCGGCGTCGGGGCAGACGATGAACGGCGCGTGCCCGCCAAGCTCGAGCGAGATGCGTTTCATGTGCTCGCCGGCGCCGCGCGCGAGCAGCTTGCCGACCGCGGTGGAGCCGGTGAAGGTGATCTTGCGCACGCGCGGATCGCTCACCATGACCTCGCCCACCGGCTTGGGATCGCTCGCGGTGACGAGATTGATCACGCCGTCGGGCACGCCCGCTTCCTGCAACAGCCTGAAGGTCTCGATGGCAATCAGCGGCGTTGCCTCGGCGGGCTTCAGTACCACCGTGCAGCCGGCCGCGAGTGCCGGCCCGAGCTTGCGGGTCAGCATCGAGATCGGATAGTTCCACGGCGTGATCGCGCCGACCACGCCGACCGGCTGACGCAGCACCAGGAAGCGCTGGTCGGCGCGCGGCGCGGGCAGAATGTCGCCGTAGACGCGCTTGGCCTGCTCGGCGAACCACAGCAGGAAATCGGCCGCGTACTGGGTCTCGATGGTCGCCGCGCGCAACGGCTTGCCCTGCTCGGTGGTCAGCAGCCGCGCGAGCTCCGCCTTGCGCTCGACCATCAGGCGGTAGGCGCGGTGCAGGATCTCGGCGCGCTCGAACGCGGTCTTGCCCGCCCAGGCCGGGAAGGCCGCCTCGGCGGCGTCGACCGCGGCGACGGTCTCGGCGCGGCCGCCGTCGGCGACTTCGGCGATGACCTCGCCGGTGGCGGGGTTATGGACGGTGAACTGTTTGCCGCCGGTCTGCCAGTGGCCGTTGATCAGCATGGATGGGGCTCCTTGGGGTGATCGGATTGCGAATGCGGGGACAGTTTACTGGTCCAGCGCCTGTCACCCCGCGAACCTGTCAGTGACGCGCGGGCCGAAAGCTGCCGGTGCACGGGCGCGGCCGCTTGCACTACGGGTCGCCCGTACCGGGCCGCGACCACCAAGCGCGGTCGACGATGACAAGCTACCATCCGCAGCCTCGGTGTCCGGGAGGAATCCCGCCGGCCGAGCGGTTATTCTCTCCACTGGTGGATTTTCCAGTGCAGCCCGGGGAGGGCCCGGCACATGACCGATACTTATGACGCCATCATCATCGGCGCCGGCGTTTCCGGCCTCTACTCGCTGTATCGCCTGCGCGGGCTGGGCCTGTCGGTGCGGGTTTTCGAGGCCGGTGGCGGGGTAGGCGGCACGTGGTACTGGAACCGTTACCCCGGTGCGCGCTTCGACTCGGAGAGCTACTCCTACCAGTACTCGTTCTCGAAGGAGCTGTACGACGAGTGGCAGTGGAGCGAGCAGTTCGCCGGCCAACCCGAGATCGAGCGCTACCTCAACTTCGTCGCCGACAAGTTCGACCTCAAACGCGACATCGAGCTCGACGCCCGGGTCGCGCACGCGCACTTCGACGAAGCAGCGGACGAATGGGAGGTCCGCACCGAATCCGGGATCACCGCGCGCGCCCGCTTCCTGGTCGCCGCCACCGGGTTCCTGTCCGCGCCCCAGCCCCCCGATTACCCCGGCGAGGGTGACTTCCAGGGGCTGACCGTGCACAGCGCACGATGGCCGCGGGAGGGCGTGGACGTGCGGAACCAGCGCGTCGGCATCATCGGCAGTGGCCCGACCGCGGTGCAGATCATCCAGTCGATCGCGCCGGACGTCGGCCACCTCACCGTCTTCCAGCGCACGGCAAACTGGTGCACACCGCTGCGCAATCGCAAGCTGGCCCCCGAGGAGCAGCGCGAGAACGCGGCGCATGCGGACGACATCGTAGCGCTGTGCAAACGCACCTTCGCCGGCTTCATCCACGACATGCTCCCGAACGCCAGCACCGAGGTCAGCTCGAAAGAGCAGCGCTGGGCCAAGTACCAGGAGCTCTACGACCGCGGCGGCTTTGCGCTGTGGTTCGCCAACTACAACGACCTCTTCACCAACCGAGCCTTCGCCGAGGAGGTCAGTGAATTCCTCGCCACCAGGATCCGCGAGCGGGTGAAGGATCCGGCCACCGCCGAGAAGCTGATCCCGAAGAACCATCCCTACGGTACCAAGCGCCCGCCAGGCGAGACCAACTACTACGAAGCCTTCAACCGCGACAACGTCGCGCTGGTCGACCTGCGCGCGACGCCGATCACGCGCATTACCCCGACCGGCGTCGAGACCAGCGCCGGGCACCACGATCTCGACATCCTGATCTACGGCACCGGCTTCCAGAGCCTGACCGGGGCACTGCTGCGCATGGACATCCGGGGCGTCGGTGGCCTCACGCTGCGGGAGAAGTGGTCAGACGGTCCGCGCACCAACCTCGGTGTGCAGATCGCCGGCTTCCCCAACCTGTTCGTCACCTCGGGGCCGCACCATCCGGCCGTGTTCTGCAACGCGACGCGCTGCGCGGAAACCGCGGTCGACTGGATCACCGGGTGCATCGACCACGTCCGCCGCGAGGGCCACAGGACCATACAGACCACGGCGGACGCGGAGCAGGCGTGGACGCAGCTCTGCTACGACTCGGTCCACGGCCTCATCATCGACGAGATGCGCGACTCCTGGTTCTTCGGCAACAACAACCCGGAGAACAAGGACGACAAGCGCTTCCTGCTGTGGGCGGGCAGCGTGCCGGGCTTCCACGAGCTGTTCGGGGAGATCGCGCGGGACGGTTACCGCGGGTTCGAGTTTCGCTGAGTGAGGAACCGGGCCTGGGCTGTCGTTCCGCACGTCACTGCCGGGTCTGCGTCGATTTCGGCGGTGAAGCGACGAGACCGCCGCACATCTACGGGCTTTGAGCGCCGTCAATGGCCCTCCGCGCTGCCTTGATGCGCCTGGCGCCAGTTGCTCGGCGGCATGCCGTACACGCGTCTGAATACCCGGCTGTAGTGCCCGAGATCCTTGAAGCCCCACTTGTAGGCTATGGTCGTCACGCTGTCCTCGCTGCGCTCCAGGTCCGTGCTGCTGCGCTCGACGCGCCGGCGCAGGATCCAGTCGCGTACCGAGCAGCCTTGCGGCTCGAACATCTTGTGCACGTAGCGTGGCGTGATGTCGAATGCCGCGGCGATGGTCGCGGCGGACAGCGTGTCCTCGACGATGTAGCACTCGATGTATTCCTTGATGTCGGCGAGCAGCCGGTGGCGGTCCCGACGGCCGCCACGCTCGCCGGCGAGCAGGGCGTCGAAAATGCTGGTGGTGAGATCACTGATCGTGAGCTCGTAGGGCCGCAGCTCGCCGTCGAGGAAACGTGCGAGCGTGGTCATGTGGCGGACGCAGAGCTCGGACAGCACGTTGTCGCGGCCGATCCTGGCGCAGTGCTGGCGGGCGCAGTCGGTGCGGCTCGCGCGGAGCAGGCGCTGGGGTACGAGCACCGAGAGCATCTCCAGCGTCGGCCACTCGACGGCGAACGACATCGGTCGGGTGCTGTCCCAGATCCCGAGCTCGTGCTTGCCGACGCGGCGCGATCCGTCCGCCGCGGCCAGCACGATCGTTCCACGTAGCGGCATGAGGAAGGTGAGGTAGGGCTCCGGGTTCGCCTGAATCTCCCGCTCGGTTCGTTCGCCCGCCCACGCGGTGACGCGCACCCAGGCCAGGCGCAACGCGCCTACGCTGCGCAGCGCCACGCTGGCCTGCAGCCGCTGCGTCTGGCCGGGGTCGAAGCGCCACGACAGGTGGGCGGCGCTGATGGTGCGGCTGAGCTCGGCGCCGCCCATCTCGCGCAGCCCGCTCCATTCGCTCGGGTCCATGGAACGTCCTCCCGGTTTCGTCGACGCGAGCGCGCACAATGACGCAGATTAGGCGAAAAATGGAGATCCGCTCGCCGACGCAGCAGGATCGAGCAACGGCAGGCCTCTTGTCCGGTTCTCTCACGGACAAGCTCTCGTTCGCTGGCGGACAAGCCTCGCTGGCTTCGACCCCCTAGTCTGCGTACCTGCCGGGTGGCCCATCCCGGCACCTGACAGCCAATGCCAGCAGGGGAGTGACGCATGAACGCTGCCGAGAGGGTTGCCGATCCGTACAGCCTGCCGCTCGATGCCATCGACATGAGCGATCCGGATCTCTTCCAGCACGACCTGATGATGCCGTACTTCGAGCGCCTGCGGGCGGAAGCGCCAGTACATTTCAGCCCGGGCTCCGAGTACGGACCGTTCTGGTCCGTGACCCGCTACCACGACATCATGGCCGTGGACACCAACCACAAGGTGTTCTCTTCGGATCACGCGCGTGGCGGACACATCCTTGGCTACGAGATGTTCTTCATCGAGGAAGAGGATTTCGAGCTGCCGATGTTCATCGCCATGGATCAGCCGCGCCACGACGTCACGCGTAAGACCGTCAGCCCGGCGGTGGGCGCCGAGAACCTGCTCAGGATGGAGAGCGAGATCCGCGCGAGCTGCGTCGACATACTCGAGCAGCTGCCGGTCGGCGAGACCTTCAACTGGGTCGATGCGTTCTCCATCGAGCTGACCACGCGCACGCTCGCTACGCTGTTCGACTTCCCGTTCGAGGACCGGCGCATGCTGACGCGCTGGTCGGATATCTCGGTGTCCGTCCCCGGCAGCGGGATCGTCGACAGCTGGGAATCGCGCCGCCGCGAGCTGGAAGAGATGGGCGAGTACTTCAACCGCCTTTGGCGCGAGCGCGCGGACAACCCGGGCGGCTACGACTTGGTGTCGATGCTCGCGACGTCGCCGCAGACGCGTGACATGAGCCGCGCCGAATTCATGGGCAACGTGCTGCTGCTGATCGTCGGTGGCAACGACACCACCCGCAATACGCTGACCGGCAGCGTGCTCGCCCTCAACCAGTTTCCTGACGAGTACGAGAAGCTGCGGCGCGACCGCGCGCTGATCGCGAGCTTCGTGCCGGAAGCCATACGCTGGCAAACGCCGCTCGCGCACATGAAGCGCACCGCACTGGAAGATAGCGAGGTCGGTGGCCAGCGCATCCGCGCCGGCGACAAGGTGGTGATGTGGTACCTCTCCGGTAACCGAGACGAGCGGGCGATCGAGCGCCCGAACGAGTTCATCGTCGACCGCAGGCGACCGCGCAACCATCTCTCGTTCGGTTTCGGCATCCACCGCTGCGTCGGCAACCGCCTCGCCGAGCTGCAGCTGCGCATCGCGTGGGAGGAGATCCTGAAGCGCTTTCGCGCGGTGGAAGTGGTGGGCGATCCGGTGCGGGTCCGGTCCAACATCATCATGGGCTGCTCCGAGCTGCCGGTGCGGCTCGTGCCGTGGACCGATTGAGCCCGGCGGCAATCGAGCAGGAGGAGGCACGAACATGACGCGAATCGTATTCATCGAGCACGACGGCACGCGCCACGAGGTCGACGTCGAGGCCGGCACCAGCCTGATGGCCGCCGCCGTCGACAACGACGTACCGGGCATCGACGGCGATTGCGGGGGCAACTGCGCCTGCGCCACCTGCCATCTGTACGTCGACAGCACGTGGCGGGAGGTCGTCGGGGAGCCGGTGTCGGAGACCGAGCGCGACATGCTCGGTTTCGCGGACGGCGTGACCAGTGCGAGCCGGCTCGGCTGCCAGGTCGCGGTCACGCCGGACATGGACGGCCTGGTCGTGACCCTGCCGCTCGGCCAGCACTGATGCGGGGGCGTCCCCCGGCCGGTCCGCAATCCCAACCCGGAGGGTAGCGCGCATGCGTTCGTTGAATGCCATGCTGATCGTGTTCACGATCGTCATCTTCGCCGTCTCCATTGCTGCTGCGGCCCGTTACGGCTACAACTGGCCAGCGACATTCCTGTCCGATCTCGTGTCGCTTGATTGGCGCTCGCAGTTCAACGTCGATCTGCTGCTGCACCTGATACTGTTCGGCGCCTGGGTTTCGTGGCGCGAGGGATTCACCCCCCGGGGACACTTTTTCGGGGTGATGTGCGTCTTGTGGGGCGGTATGTTCACGTTTCCGTACCTGTTCTGGGCCGGATGGGTCGCGCAGGGCAAGCCCGCCGGGCTGGCGCTCGGCGTGCACGCGGCGCGTAGTGGGCCCGCGTGACCGACCTAACCGCGGAGGACGACAGCCGATGACTTCGAACGAGCGCGAACCGGGCGCTGCCCTGGACCCGGTGGCGGTGTTCAGAACGCTGACGGTGACGCGGGACGCGGCCAATGAACGCGTCGCGCGCATCACCTTCAACCGACCCGAACGGCTGAACGCGATCACGGACGAGACGCCGGGTGAGATCCGCGCCGCGGTGGACATCGCCAACGCCGACGACGCCATCCACGTCATCGTCCTGCAGGGTGCGGGCTCCGCGTTCTGCGCTGGCTACGACATTGGGCTCTTCGGCGAGGCCGGGGGCGACCACCCGTGCAAGCAGGAGCGCGAGCCGTGGGACCCGATGGTCGATTACCGTGCGATGCGCCGTTATACCGACGACTTCATGGCCCTGTGGCGCTCGCCCAAGCCGACCATCGCGCGCGTACACAAGTACGCCATTGCCGGTGGGTCGGACATTGCCCTTTGCTGCGATCAGGTCGTGATGGAGGACACCGCGCGCATGGGCTACATGCCGACCCGGGTATGGGGCTGCCCGACCACGGCGCACTGGACGTACCGCCTCGGCCCGGAGCGCGCCAAGCGCCTGCTGCTGACCGGCGACCTGATCGACGGCCGCACGGCCTGTGACTGGGGCCTGGTGAGCGAGGCGGTGCCGGCCGCCGAGCTCGATGCTGCGGTCGACGCGCTGGCCGCGCGTATGGCGAGCGTGCCCGTCGGCATGCTGCAGATGCAGAAGATGATCGTGAACGAGGCCGTGGAGCGCATGGGCCTGCTTGCGAGCCAGACGCTCGCCACGGTTTTCGACGGCATCACCCGGCATAATCCCGAGGGCTTGTGGTTCCGTCGCCACGCCCAGGTCCACGGCTTCAAGGGCGCCGTCGCCTGGCGTGCTTCGGGTCGCCCCATTCCGCACGGCGACGAGGCACGGGCGCTGATCGCCGAGCTCGATTCGCTGATCGCAGAACAACGCTGAAGGAGAAGACGCCATGACGGTACGCGTGGAGAAGAACGGCCCGGTGACCACGGTCATCAACAGCCGGCCCGAGGTACGCAACGCGGTCAACAATGCCTCGGCCGAGGCGCTGGCGGCGGCCTTCCTCGAGTTCGAGGCCGACGACGAAGCGCTGGTCGCCGTGTTCTGGGGCGAGGGCGGCGCGTTCTGCGGCGGCTGGGACCTGAAGGCGGCCAGCGAGCTCGCCGGCCGGAACAGCCCGCTCGCCGCGCTCGACTTCGGTAACGACGGCAGCGTCCCGCGCGGGCCCATGGGTCCCAGCCGCCTGCAGCTGAGCAAACCGGTGATCGCCGCGGTGGCCGGCCCGGCAGTGGCCGGGGGCTTCGAGCTGGCGCTGTGGTGCGATCTGCGCGTGATGGAGGAGAGCGCCTATTTCGGCGTCTACTGCCGGCGCTGGGGCGTGCCGCTCATCGACGGCGGCACCGTGCGCCTGCCGCGCCTGGTCGGGCGTGGCCGCGCGCTGGATCTCATCCTCACCGGCCGCAAGCTGCCGGCCGCCGAGGCGCTGCACATCGGCGCCTGCGATCGCGTCGTGCCGGATGGCCAGTCGCGTGCGGCGGCGGAAGCCCTGGCCGCCGAGATCGCGCGCTTTCCGCAAGGCTGCATGCGTGCCGACCGTGCCTCGGTCTATGCGCAGGAGGGCTTGTCGGAGCTCGATGGACTGCGCTCGGAGTGGGCCATCAGTGCTGCGATGGTCGCCGCTGAAGGTGTCAACGGTGCGCAGCGATTTGCCGATGGCAAGGGACGTCACGGCAACTTCGAGGATATCTAGGCGGCGGGGGGGGGGAGCCCGCGTCCGTTACGCAAGCTCCGTCCCTAGCTGCGCTCGCGACGTTCGTCGCTGTGCTCCTGCGGATCCGCGTTGCTGTCGCGGTACTCGCCTCCGTCACCGGGTCACGCGTCTGCGGGCGGGGCAGGTCTTGCGCTATTCCCTGCCCCGGAATGCGCGAGGGGAAACCTGACCCGGGACCGGGCGCAGGCGAGCGCGAAGCGTAGATCGGGTCCGCCGCACGCTTGTACTCCCGAGGGATATCGATTTGACTTGCCCATGACGCCGTGCGCCCGGGGGTGGGAGCCTGCTGGAGCCGCGGTTCGGTTCAGGCGAGAGTAGTGGCCAGGAGGGGCGCATCACCGTGTCGCACAATCCAATTGACGGCTTCTCGGTTACGGCCGGGGATTTCGCCTATACCGGACGTGACCTGCAGCGACCGGAATGCATCCTGGCCGAACCCGATGGCACGCTATGGGCTGCCGACGCACGCGGTGGCGTCGTGCGCATCGCACCCGATGGCTCCCAGACGGTCATTGCGCAGTCGCATTCGGGTACGTTCGATGCCACTGACGACGATGCCAGCCGTTTCACCTCCGGTACCCTGCCGAACGGTCTCGCCTTCGCGGACAACGGAGATATCTGGATCTCGAATTTCGGTACGGACTGCCTGGAGCGGATGACCCGCGACGGAGCGACGGACGTGGTGCTGGACAGCGTCGACGGCGAACCTATTGGCAAGGTCAACTTCATCGCGCGCGACAGCAGGAACCGCATCTGGATCACCATCTCGACGATGATTCCCGACTGGTCGCGCGCCATGTGTCGCGAGGTGATCGACGGCCGGGTCCTGTTGTACGAACCCGGTCGCGGCGTACGCATCGTCGCCGATGGCCTGCACTTCACCAACGAATGCCGCCTCGATGCGCGCGAGGAGTATCTCTATGTCGTGCAGACCTGCGGACGCAACGTCGTGCGCTTCCGCATCGCACCGGACGGCTCCCTGTCCGAGCGCGAGTGCTTCGGGCCCAGCGACCACGGTCGCTTCATCGACGGCATCGCCTTCGATGCTTACGGCAACCTGTGGGGCACCTACATCATGAATGACGGCATTTTCGCCATCACGCCCGAAGGCGAGCGCCGCATGATCTTCGATGACTCCTCACCGGCCGAAGAGGCACGCGTCGACGCCGCCTTTCAGACCGGCGAGCCGCTGGACATGAACTTCCTGCTCGAATTCGGCGGCACCGTGGCGCCGTGGTGTGCCTCGGTGACGTTCGGTGGGGCCGATCTCAGGACCGTCTATGTCGGCAGCCTGCGAGGCACCACGATCCCTTGCTTCACCGCACCCGTGCCGGGCCTGCCAATGGTGCACTGGAAGGCGTCGCGCTGAGCCGGGTCGCGATCGGCGCTGCGCCGGGAGGCATCGCAAGATCAGTGATAACGTGGCCCTGGGCGGCCATTGTCCACGCTTGCCCGGCCGTGATTTGTGCCAAATGCAAAAAAACATCACGATGGTGAGGGTGTTCCGGACGCATGACGAAGGTCGTGCCTACAATCGGGGCACGCCTTGTCGCCGCGTCGGACTGCGCAGCGGGCGCGGCAGGCGTCGCAGAGCTAATCGCTAGCGAGGTGAGTCATGTCTTCCCTGTCGAAACGAACGGTCTCTTTCTTCCTGCTCCTGTTTCTGATCGGGCCGGCCCGGGCGGAACGCTACGAGATCGCGTTTTTCGGGTCCGACCCGGTCGGGATCGGGCTGACCGGCTTCATCGATCTCGATCCGAGCCCGGTGGGGATATATCTCGGCTCGGCGAGCTTCATGTCGAGCGTCGTCGACAGCTATGAGATCCGCGTCGCCGGCGATCTGCGCGGCGACTTCATCTTCACGCCGGGAAACAGCCTGATCGGCCTTGCCGGACGAGGCTGGGATCTCACCTGGGAAGTCACCAATAGCGGTATCTTCGTCTCCAGCCCGACCGCCGCACACGGTCCGAGCAGCTCGATCGTATCGGCGTTCGCCGGCAACCAGTGGCTGCGCCTGTCGTCATCCCAGCTCGACTACCGCAATAATTCGAACGGCGGCAACCAGCTCACGGATTACGGCCCCGGTCCGCTGCCGCTCGCGTTCAACACGTTTCAGCCGAACGGCGGACCGTTCGTCAGCACCCTCGGTGCCGGATCGGTTCCCCTGCCGGCCGCGGTGTGGATGTTTGGCGCGGGTGTGCTGGCGCTCGCGGGCGTGGCGCGCCGGCGTCGCCCGACACGCTGAGCTCTGACGCCGATATCCTTCGCCGTCAGCGCAACGGCCCGTGGCGCCGGCGCTGCGGGCGCACCTGCGCGGCCATGTCCTGGCGTGCGCTCCCGGCGATATGCTGCGGCCGGTCGACGCGTTTCGGCGACGTGCTGGGCGCTGCTGTCGCAGCGCTCGTCGAACCCGGGTAGGGGCTCCGCCCGGCGGCGGGAGTGTGGATTTGCGCTTGTTGCGCAAATCCATCCCTCGCCGCGCTCCTTTCCCGACACGGCGAAGAGGTCAGGTCCTCACTGGAGTCCAGGGACCACCAGCCGGCCAGAATTGCGGGAACCGGTTGCCAACGTTCGCTGCGGCGATGGGAGGTAGCAGGAAATCCCGAAGTGCTGTCACAAGCACCTCGAGTTGAAGTGCTTCGAGTCGGTTTCTCCTCAGAAACGCCTGCCACTGTGTCTGCTTCTGCGTGTCTTGTGCGAACTCGTCGGTCAGGCCAAAGGGGGCACCCGAAGGTAGCTTAATCCTGCGGCGATCGAATGTCGCGCGGATCGCGCGCTGCAGGGTGTCACCATCGAACTCGGTGTGGCGCGATAGGATCCAGAGATCAAAGAAGTCCTTCATCCGGCTGTTGGCGATACCGAGCGTGGTTATTGCCTCTAGTTTTTCGGCGGCTACGGTATACCGTGGGTAAACGCGCAACTTTGGTGCCTGGAAGCCCGGGAGCATCACCGGGTATTGAACCTCGTCCGGCCCCGGCGTGACGGCATCGCCGAAGCCGATGTCGATCTGGACTGGGCAACGCGCGCCATCGAGCAGGCCGAGAAGGGTGACGCGTACGCCGGCGTAGTTGGCCTCCTTGCGAATGTCTGCGGCTTGGACTGTGTCCGGTCTGAACGTCACCCCGTCCTCTGCGTCCACCGTGCAGACATTCCTGAAGATGGATTCGAGGTCTGATAACCCGGTCGAGCCAAGACCGAGGAAATCGGCGTCACGCGTCGGGCGATGTGGAATGTCGAACCACAGGTCGAACAGCAGCGCACCTTTCAGCAGGAACTGATCGGCGTAAGCGGAGATGCTCAGCCGGTACAGCAGACGCTCGAGGGCATAGCGGATCAGGATGAGATTAAAGTCCTGCCCGGTCTCCCGAGCGCGGTTGAGCAGACGGGCCCGCACGGAAGCGGCCAGGTTTCGTCCGATCATGGCAAACTTTCCATGTAAGGGCGCATCACGTTGGTCACCCGGCAGAGCGTGGCGTAGCGCCAGAGCTCGTCCATGCTGACGCGCTTGGCACGCCAGGCCTCCTGCAGCGCCTCGAGTGCGACATCGAGGCCGATCTTGTTACGGAACTTGAAGCAGTCCGCCACTGTGCGGGCGACACTGGTCACGCGCACCGGCACGCCATCGATGACATGGTCCTCGACGCCAACGTTCAGTGCCTCGCCCGAGAAGCGCACGATGCGTAGCGGGGGATAGTCCATCTTTGGCGCACGTGCCTTGTTGGGGATGGCCAGCCAGGTCTCGAACGGCGACTGTGTCGTGAGGTCGTGGAAGCGCAGCGCCGACAGCAGGCAGACGATGGCCTGCGGGTGTTTGCGCGCCACCTCGGCCACGGCGTTGTGTTCCGAGACCGGTCGGTCCGGAAGTGCGTACAGGCCACGTCCCACGCGTTGGAGTCGTCCTTGGCGCACCAGCCGCGTGAGGGCAACAGTGGGTAGCCCGCGCTCAGTCAGATCACGTGGTCGAATCAGGCTTCGCTCTGCGGCGAGATCCAGAATGTTTTGATACGAATCGGCCATGCGGCCATGGTGTTGTGAAATGCCGGTACTAGTCAATAAGTACCGACATAAAACAACATGGCTCGCCTCCGTCCTCTGGCCGGCGGGCAGTCATTAGGCGGCTTACGGCGCTGGATGGGGGTATTTTGGATGAGGGTGACAAAGTACCCCGAAAAATACCCCCAGACTGAGTTGATAGCGGAAGCTAGGATTCGAGAAGCGGAGGTACCAGGATTTCGCTCGCCCCGGACCCGAAACACACGAAAACGCTGGTGAGTCAGGCCGGATCTTCGGAAGATCGGGAATTGAAGTCAGAATTATCGTTATTAATCAGTATCTTATGAGTCAAAAACTGGTGGGGCGGCGGCAGCCACACTGTCTTTTGAATCAATATGTTCCGGTGCTAAACGCCAGAAATGCCCCCGTAGATACCCCCGTTCTCAGGTGATAGGAAGTGTTGGGCTTTCGGACGTGATCCACGGACGATGGTTCGAAACCTCAGGAATAGCTATGCAGCTTCTCCAACCAGCACCTGTAGCGGAATTCCAAGGCCTGCATGGAGTCGTCGAATCATATCGAGCGACAGGCCGCGCTTTCGATTGATGACCTCCGAAACGCGATGGCGAGAGCCGATAAACGGTTCCAGGTCTTTCCGTTCCAATCCTTGCTGGTCCATCCTGAACAGAATGGCTTCGACTGGATCTGCGGCGCCCACCGGAAAGTGCTTTTCCTCATACACGTCGACCAATGTCGCGAGCACTTCCAACTCGTCTCCTTCATCGCTACCGGGGTCGGCGTGCATGAGCGTCTCAATGCGCCGGAGGGCGCGCTCGTAGTCTCGCTTGGTCCTGATTGGGCGAATATCCATCAAATTGTCTCCGGGTCGATTCGGTCGTACTCAGCGTGAGTCCCGACGAACTTGATGTAGACGACGCGATAGTCGTAATTCACGTGAGTGACCAAGCGGTACTTATTATCGCCAATGTTGAAGATGACACGGTTATCGGCGACGAAGCTCGCATGTCTGTACCGGCGCTTGGTCTCCTGGGAATTTCTCCAGTCCGCGGCTTGTGCTTCGGCGAACCACGCTTTGAGTGATTGCTCGGAATCTGGATGGCGTTCCCACAAATCTCTGAGCGTGCGTCTGGCGATGATCCGCATAAGAGCAAAATAGCATGTTCCCGAAACGGGAACACGACAACCTGCTTGCGCTGAGAAGGCAAACGATGACGATCGGTCGACGCTCAGGAATGGCGCGGCCGGACACGGTCTGGCCTGGCGGTACCACTTGCCGATTTGCGGGGAATTCGGCGGCCGGTTCGGGCGGCCGGCGGAGTGGGCTCGTAGCCGACCGGTGAGCGGACGGGAAGAGATGTTAGGCCGCGAGATATCACGGCCTAACAGGGTTTGACTGGTGGAGGCGGCGACTTGAAAACTTGCAAACCGAGCTGTCGAATCGATTCATCTACTTGATCGGAGAAGATGCTGTCGCGATCGCGCAGCAGATATTGGTGTGCACCAGTGCCGACCGCCTCCCGCAACTGTTGTGTCGCCCAGGCAGCTGTCGGATGACGCGTCACGTTGATGTGAAGGATCCGACGCGACGCGTGCTCTGACGACGAATACACAGATCAGCCCCGGGCGATTCACAGGCGGGAGGCGTGTAGTGGTGCCATGCTCGACCGATTTACGATTGCGATGTCCTTCGCACCCGCCTTACATCACGACATTGGTCGTACACCGTTCTGAATCCCCATGCTGAAGTGAGGTCGGTCCGAACCGCCGAGCGCGATCCGATCGCTCCTGACGAGCGGGACCGTGATTGTTCGCTGAACCCAACGCAACGACGTACCGATGACGTGTAGACCACGTCGGCTCGATGTGGCGTCAAGGCTCGCGATTACAAGGAAATAGCGGCATTCCCGTCCGTCAGATTGGACTATACTGACCGTCCGGTCGGTCAGTTTTCGGCCGGTATCCACGAGCGTCCAGCTTGGAGTGTCGCGACATGAAAACGCGGTCGATGACTGACGGCCCGGTAGGCGGCGAGGAGGCGATCCTCGTAGCCGCGCAGGCGCTGTTTGCCAAACTCGGCTTCGACGGCGTGTCCATGAGCGCCGTGGCCGGCGCGGCGGGCGTGAGCAAGGCGAATATCTATCACCATTTCGCGTCCAAGCACGGCCTTTATGTCGCCGTTCTGCGGCGCAGCGCCGCCCGCACGAGCACGCTCATGGACACGCTTGCCGACCGCGCGGCCACGGTCGAGGACATCTTGTCACGCTTTGCGCGCTCGCATCTGGCGACGATGCTGGAAAATCGAGATGCCTACCGGCTGCTGCTGCGCGAGGCGATGGAGGACGGACGCGAACGCCAACACACGCTGGCGACCGCGGCCGTCGGCGAAAATTTTAGTCGCCTGACCGAACTCGTCGCCACCGGCCAGCGCGCCGGCGTGCTGCGCGCGGAACACGAACCTGCGCTGTGCGCCGCGCTGCTGGTGGCGGCTAACGTGTTCTATTTCCAGGCGCGCGGCGTTCTGGCGGCACTGGGCGGGAGCGGCATCGTCGACGAGCCTGAGGACTACGCCGACGGTGTAATGCGCATCCTGATGAACGGGATGCGCGCGCCGGCGGCGAATGGCGAGCCGGACCCCGCATGATTCGCGCCGCACCTACGCTTTTCGCGCTGATCGCCGTCGTGGCGGCGACGAGTGGATGTGACGCCCCCGAGGGCGAGGTGGTCGCGGCTGTCAACCGCATCGACGCAGTCCCGGTGAGCGTGGTTCGGGCTGCGGTGCTGGAGGTGGTCGACTCGCTGTACTCGGTCGGCCGCGTCGTCAGCCGTAATCAAGCTGTCCTCGGGGCCGAGGTGAACGCCCGCGTCGAAGTGGTGCGGGTCGAGGTCGGACAGCCGGTCCGCCGCGGGCAGGTCCTGGTCGAACTCGACGTCAGTGCGCTGCGCCTGGAGCGGCGCGAGGCCAGCGCCGAAATCCAGCGCATCGAGGCGTCGATCGAGAACGAGCGGCGGCGTGTCGGTCGATACCGTGACCTGAGAAAGCGCGACATGATCGCGCTCGAGGCGCTCGACGACGCCGAGGCTCAGCTCGACGTCGAGCAGGCATCGCGCGCCGCTGCCGCCGCGCGCCTCGCCGTCATCGACGACAGGCTGGAGAAATCCATCGTCCGGGCGCCGGTGGACGGGGTCGTCGCCGAACGGTTCGTCGCCGTGGGAGATTACGTCAAGCAGGGCGACGACCTGCTCGAGCTTATCGACGAGCGCCACCTGCGCGCCGAGCTGCCGTTTCCGGAAACCGTAGCCGGACGGTTGGCCATCGGGCAGCAGGTGTTCATCAGCAGTCCGCTGGTACCCGCGCTCGAGGTCGAAGCGCGGGTTGACCAGATTAAGCCCGACGTCGGGCTGCGCAGTCGCGCCGTCTCGGCAATCGTGCTGCTGACCAACCCGGGTCCGTGGCGGCCGGACGCCACGGTGCAGGCGCGCGTCGTCGTCGAGCGACGTCCGCACGCGGTCGTAGTGCCCCGGGCCGCGGTGGTGACGCGGCCGGCCGGGCAGGTCGTCTACGTGCTCGCCGAAGGCACGGCACGCGAGCGCGTCGTCGAGGCCGGCGCGCTCGTCGGGCAGCAGCTAGAAATCACGGCCGGCCTCGCACCGGACGAAGACGTGATCGTCGAAGGGGCGTCGTACCTGACCAACGGCGTCGGCGTGGCCGTGATCGAGCCGTCGTCGTGACTGACGCAGGCGTCGGCGGCCGCCGGCAGGGAACCGCGCCCGGCTCGACGCTGCCGGAGCTGTCAATCCGCAGGCACGTGTTCGCCTACATGCTGTCCGGCATGTTCGTGCTGTTCGGGCTGATCGCTTTCCGCGACATCGGTGTCGACAGGTACCCGGAAATCGACTTTCCGATGATCTCGGTCCGCACCGTGATGGCGGGTGCGGGCCCGGAGATCCTCGACTCCAGCATCACTAACGTCATCGAAACCTCTGTCAACGCCATCCCCGGCATCGAGCATATCGAGTCGACATCGGCCCCCGGCGTGTCCGTCGTCCTGGTGCGCTTCAACCTGGAAAAGGACATCGACGTCGCGTTTAACGAGGTCCAGGCGAAGGTGAACCAGGTGCTGGCGGACCTGCCTGACGAAGCCGATCCGCCGATCGTGGCCAAGGTCGAGTTCGGTGCGCTGCCGGTGCTCTGGCTGACGTTGTCCGGCGACCGCACGCTGCAGCAGCTCAACCAGTACGCCCGCAACGTGATCAAGAAGCGCATTGAGACCGTCGACGGTGTCGGAGAGGTACGTATCGGCGGGGAGCGCGAGCGGACTATTCGCGTCAACCTGCTGCCGGAACGCATGGCGCAATTCGGCGTCGCCGTCAACGACGTCCTGGCTGCCTTTGCCAGCGAGCACTTGCGCCTCCCGGGTGGGTTCCTGGTCGGTGGCCGCACCGAGCAGCTCATCAAGCTCGATCTGGAGTACCACGATGCGCGCACACTGCGGGATCTCATCGTCGCCTACCCCGAGGGTTCGCCCATCCGCTTGCGCGACATCGCCGAAGTCGAGGACGCGCTCGCGGACTTCCGCAAGCTGGCGCGCTTCAACGGCGAGCCGACCGTGGGGCTCGGTATCGTCAAGGTGCAAAAGGCGAATACCGTCGCGATCGTCAATGACGTGCGACGGCGGTTGCGCGAGGACATCGAGCCCGCGCTGCCACCCGGCATGCGGATCGGGATCGCCCACAACGAAGCGGATTTGATTGAGGACATTGTCGCGGCTCTCGAGGAGCACATCCTCCTGGGAACGGGCCTGACGGCTGTCGTCGTCTGGCTCTTTCTGGTCAACCTGCGCTCGACGCTGATCATCGCGGCAGCAATCCCCGTATCGCTGCTGGGCGCGGTCGCGGTCATGTACTTTTCCGGCTACACCTTCAACACCATGACCCT
>JBHIYN010000017.1:0-124017 GCA_041984235.1 Gammaproteobacteria bacterium | reverse complement strand
AGACGCTGAGTGCGACGACGGGCAACTTCAGTGGTGACGTGACGGTGCTGGGCGGCACGCTGGCGGTGACGACGGCGGATAGCCTGGGCAACGGCACGGGCGACACGACGATCGACAACACGGCGGATGCGGACGCGACGCTGGACCTGCAGACGGCGGACGCGACGAGCATTGGCGAGGCGTTCGTGCTGACGGGTGCGGGGGCGACGGATCCGTTGCTGCAGTACTCGACGGCGGCGGCGACGACGACGCTGGACGGCGGCGTGACGCTGAGCTCGGACGGCACGATTGCGGTGACGCAGGCCGACGGCATCCTGATTATCGACACCCTGGGCGTGAACGACGGTGGCGGCGCGAACGGCCTGACCAAGACCGGAGCGGGTACGTTGCAGCTCGACATCGCGGCGACCTACACGGGCGGCACGACGATCAGCGGCGGCGTGCTGAAGGCCGGGGTGGGCGATGCGATCGCGTCCAGCGTGGGGGTGATCATCGGCGCATCCGGCGAGTTCGACATGAACGGCACGGGGCAGACGCTGACGCAGCTGAGCGGCAGCGGCGTGGTGGACAACAACGGCGCGGCGGCGACGCTGACGGTGGATACGACGGGGGCGGCGTCGACGTACACGGGTGCGATCGACGAGACCGGCGGCCAGGTGTCGCTGACGGTGAGCGGCGACGACGTGTTCACGCTGGGCGGCACGACCAAGAGCTACACGGGCACGACGCTGGTGAGCGGCACGGCGACGCTGGCGGGCGGCGCGGCGGACGTGATCGCGAACAGCTCGGATCTGAACGTGGGCGGCACGGCGACGTTCAACCTGAATGGCTTCGACCAGGACGTGGCGCAGCTGAACGGCACGGGCACGGTGACCAACTTCGACATCGCGGACGCGGGCGCGGTGACGAACACGCTGACGGTGACGGGCGCGGGCGGCAGCTTCACGGGCACACTGACGGACGGCACGGCGCAGGGGGTGAGCAGCAGCAACGACGTGCTGGCCATCACGCTGGACGCGGCGAGTGGCGAGACGCAGACGCTGGGTGCGACGACGGGCAACTACAGTGGTGACCTGAGCGTGCTGGGCGGGACGCTGGCGGTGACGACGGCGGTGAGCTTCGGCAACGGCACGGGCGACACGACGATCGACAACACGGCGGACGCGGACGCGACGCTGGACCTGCAGACGGCGGACGCGACGAGCATCGGCGAGGCGTTCGTGCTGACGGGTGCGGGGGCGACGGATCCGCTGCTGCAGTACTCGACGGCGGCGGCGACGACGACGCTGGACGGCGGTGTGACGCTGAGCTCGGACGGCACGATCGCGGTGACGCAGGCCGACGGCATCCTGGTCATCGACACGGTCACCATCGGCGACGGCGGTGGTGCCAACGATCTGACCAAGACCGGCAGCGGCACGCTGCGGCTCGACGTGGCAGCGGCCTACACCGGCACGACGGACGTGCAGGGCGGCGAGCTGCGGCTCGGCGCGGGCGGCTCGCTGGTCGCGACGACGACGCTGAATGCGGGCGGCTCGGGGACGTTCAACCTGAACGGACAGAACCAGACGCTGGCGCAGATCACGGGCACGGGGGTGATCACGAACGACGACGGCGTGGGCACGACGACGTCGCTGCTGACGGTGACGGGTACGAGCACGTTCGACGGTACGCTGACGGACAGCACGGCGGGAGCGGGTGACGACCTGCTGGCGCTGACGAAGTCGACGGGCGGCGTGCTGACGCTGAGCAACGGCGCGAACGCCTACGGCGGGCAGACCAACGTGAGTTCAGGTGCGACGCTGCGCGTGACGGACGCGGGCGCGCTGGGCACGAACGCGGGCGGCATCGGGGTGGACGACACGGTGGTGGCGTCGGGCGGCACGCTGGAGGCGGCATTCGCCGGCAACTCGAACGAGCAGCTGTCGCTGGCCGGCAGCGGTGTCGGCGGAGTGGGTGCGCTGAACGCGACGGCGGCCGGCACGCAGTCGGGCAACATCACGCTGACGGCCGGCACGACCATCGGCGTTGACGACAGCACCGCCGGCAACATCGACTTCACGGTCAGCGGCGACATCACCGGCGCCTTCGGCGTGACCAAGGTCGGCCCGGACACCCTGGTGCTGAACAGCGCCGCCAAGTCCTATACCGGTGCCACGGTGGTTTCCGCCGGCACCCTGCGCGCCGGCGTCGCGGATGTCATCGCCGCCTCCAGCGGCCTGACCCTGAACGGCAGCGGCGTGTTCGACCTCGGTGGCTTCGGGCAGTCGTTAGGCAGCGTGAACAGCGCTTCGGCGACCTCGTCCATCACCAACTCGACCGGCGGCACGGCGATCCTGGAGGTCACCGGCAGCGGCACCTTCGCCGGCCTGCTGACCGAGTCCGGTAGCGGCGTGCTGGCGCTGACCAAGTCGACCGGCGGCACCTTCACCATCAGCAACGACTCCAGCGACTTCAGCGGCGCCACCCTGGTCTCGGGCGGCACCCTGCAGGCGAGCACCAACGACGACGTCATCGCCTCTTCCAGCGGCCTGACCGTCAACGGTACCGGCGTCTTCGACGTCAACGGCACCAGCCAGCAGGTGCAGAGTCTCGACGACGCCAGCGGCACCGGTGAAGTGACCAACTCCAGCGGCACCGGCACCATCGACATCAACGGTGGCGGCAGCTACACCGGTGTGTTCACCGACGGCGCCGGCGTGCTCAACGTGACCAAGTCCGAGGACGCCACCACGCTGGTCATCTCGAATACCGGCAACACCTACACCGGGCTGACCACCATCAGCGGCGGCACGCTGCAGGCGGACACCGGTGACGATCTGATCAGCGCGTCGAGCGGCGTCACCCTCTCGGGCACCGGCAAGTTCGACCTCAACGACACGGACCAGAGCATCGGCGCCCTCAACGGCACCGGCGGCAGCGTCACCAACGAAGGTGCGGGCGCCTCGCTGCTCACGGTCAACGGCGGCGGCAGCTTCGCCGGTGACCTGACCGAGTCCGGCGGCACGCTCGCGCTGACCAAGGCCGGCGCGAATACCCTGACCCTGTCCGGCAGCAACGACTACAGCGGCGCGACCATGGTCAACGTCGGCAAGCTCGCAACCGGCTCGGATACCGCCATCGGCGACGCCAGCGACGTGACCATCGCCAACGCGGCCGAGCTCGAGCTGGGCGGGACCAGCGAGACGGTCGGCACGCTGTCCGGCGTCGCAACGGGCATCCTCGATCTCGGCCTGAGCTCACTGATTGCCGACGGTGATCTCGACCTCAGCAACCTGTCGGTGCAGATCGCGTCCGCCGGCAGCGCCAACCAGATTCTCGAAGCGGGTAATGGCGGCGCCGGCACGCTGACCACGGACGCCAATCTCACCAAGAACTCGACCGGCAACCTGACCCTGCGCGGCGCCACCAATATCCTCATCGGCGGCAACGTGACGGTCGCCGATGGCAACATCGTCATCGAGGACAACTTCGACCTGCACGGCGATCTCACGGCCAGCGACGATGTCGACCTGTCTACCGTCACCGGCCAGATCGTCGGCGCATCGGGCCAGACCATCGAGGCCACCGCCGGCACCCTGTCGACGGCCGGCCTGACCGCGAACGGTGCCAACGACGGCGGCCTGTTCCTGGTCGCCGGAACGCTGATCGACATCACCGGCCTCATCGACGTCGATACCGCGGGGGACGACCTGACCATCACCGGTGATTTCCAGACTACCGACAACCTCGAGGCCAACGGCTTCATCAGCTTTACCGGCACCACCGGCAGCTTCATCGACGACGGCAACCTGCAGTCGGTCACCGCCGGCACCGGCGGCAGCGGCGGCATCGTCAATCCCGGCGGTATAGAGCTGGTCAAGGCTGACGGCGACCTGCTGCTCGCGGCGGTGAGCCAGATCGGCACCGACCCGGTGCGCGTGAAGGTAGACGTCAACAGCGCCAACGGCGGCCTGCGCATTGAGGCCGGCGGCGGCAACGCCTTCATCGAATCGGATTCCGAGCTGCGCATTGACCGCCTCGCCGGCGCGGCGGGCGGCGATGCCCTGTCCTTCAACACCACCGGCTCCGCCAATCTCATCTTCGAGGGCGGGGACGGCTACGACGCCACCATCAACGACGACAACATCACCTTCGACGTCGGCGGCGACGTCACCTTCCGCACCAACGCGCTTTCGGTCGGTAATGTGATCGGCAGCTTCGGCGGTGACGACGCGGGTCATGCACTGAACGTCGATATCGGCATGACCGTGGCCGGCTTCCTGACCATCGACGGCGGCGCGGGCGCCGACGCCTTCAACCTCAATGCCGCGATCGTCGATGGCGGTGCCAGCAGCTCGACCTTCAACGGCGGCGACGGTAACGACAGCTTCGATTTCGCCGCCGGCTTCACCGTCGACACCGTCAACGGCCAGGGCAGCACCGGGACCGGCGATCACTTCGACCTCGCCGACTACACCGATGCCATCACCTTCAATCTGTCGGCGACCGGCACCGGCACCATGACTACCGCACCCGGCGGGCTCTCCACGGCCTTTACCGGTATCGAACGCCTGACCGGCTCGACCAGCAACGCCGGCGACACGATCTCCGGGGCGGCTGGCGCCAGTGCGCAGACCTTCACCATCACCGGCGCCAACCAGGGCACCACCACGCTGCTCGGCTCGAGCAGCGATCCCTCGTGGCAGCAGATCGAGAACATCGTCGGCACGACCTCGGGCTCCGACATCCTCGCCGGCAGCGACGACTACGTGCTCACCGGCCTCAACCAGGGTACGGCAAACGGCATCAGCGGCACCTGGAGCGCGATCGAGAACCTGCAGGGAACGGGTGGCGCGAGCGACCGCCTGGCGGGCGGCGACGAGTACGACATCCGTGGCCTCGATTCCGGCACCACGCCGAACAACAACGGCGCTGTCGGCAACCGCATCACCGGCACCTGGTCCGGTATCGCCAACCTAGAGGGCGACGGGTCAGTGGCACCGGACGTTTTCCGCGTGTTCAACAACGGTACCACCACCACCGGCGAGCTCTCCGGCATGATCATGGACGATGGCGCCGGCGGCACGGCTGACGTGCTGAGCTATGCCAACGTCACCTCCGGCGCGATCTTCGTCACGCTCGACACCGGCGCGAATACCGCGTCCGGCTCGCTAATCGACGGCGAAGCCGCGGGTGGCATCGAGAACATCGAGATCTTCATCGGCGGCGGCAGCGGCGCCGACGACACCCTCACCGGTCGCGACATCGCCACCACCTGGACCATCAACGGTGGCGCCAACGAGACCCTGAGCGACGCGGTGGTCGCGACGACGACCTTCAGCGGCTTCGAGATCCTGCAGGGTGGTGACCAGGTGAATCCGGTGCTGGGCACCTTCGACGCCGGGACCGGCGATCATTTCGACATCTCGAACACCGTCACCTTCTCCGAGATCCGAGGTGGCGGCGGTGACGACCTCATCGAGATCAACGACGCGACCTCCGGTGCAGGGGGCTCCGTCGTAACAGCGGACATCTTCGGCGAGGCCGATGACGATACCCTCAATTTCGGCGACCCGGCCGATTTCCCCGCCGGGGTCGATCGTTCGCGCGTCGCAGGTGACGTCAATCTCGGTCTCGAACTGGGTGAGGTCGATACCATCGATCTCAGCGGCTCGGAGCTGTTCCAGCTCGTGTCGGCTACCGCGGACGCCAACAATGAGCAGTCCGGCACCACGCGCGGTTCCGGACCCGACCTGGGCCCACCGCGCGTCGATCTGATCAGCGGTACCTTTGATGGCGTCGAGGATTTCATCGGCAACGGTAAGGGCACACTGATTGGGCCGAACACGGTCACGTTCTGGAATATCACCGGCTCCAATGCCGGCACTTATGGCAACTCGTTCGCCAACATCGCGGCGAACAGTTTCACCAACTTCAACGTACTCGCAGGCAGCGCGGCCGACACCGTGTACTTCGCCACGGCGGGCGGCTCCGACGTCGAACTCGACGGCGGTGCTCCGGGCACGCCGTTCCTGCTTACCGGATTCAACGGCGGCGGCGGCGTGAACACGCTGGTCGGCTCGACCCTGGGTGACACCTTCACCATCACCGGCGCGCGCAGCGTGAACTACACGAATGTCGATGGCGGCCAGACCGCGCTGGAGAACATCGACATCATCGATTCGACCGGTGGTGGTACGGTGGTCGACACCGGTAACGACACCTTCGCCTTCGGTACCAGTACCTTCTCCGGATCCGTGAACGGCGGCGGCGGTGTCGACCTCATCACCGTGACCAAGGCGACGACGGCAACGATTTCGGCCATCGGGCCTACCGGCATGACCAGCGGTGTTGGCGGCAACAACTTTGCGCTGGGTGGTTTCACCCAGATCGAGACGCTCACGACCGGTACGAATGTCGACAATATCCTCGTCAACGTTCCAATGGGCGCGACGGCCGGTACCGGCAATACCGTCAATCTCGGTGGCGGTACCGCGCTCGACACCCTGCGCTCCAGCCAGGACGTGACCTGGGTCATCACCGGCAACGGCGCCGGCGTGCTGCGCGACCTGCCGCAGAATGCCGCGCACGGACTCAACTTCACCGGCGTCGACAACCTGCTGACGACCCAGGACGCGGCCCTGGTCATGCCAACCAGCGCGGGCACGGCAGCCTCGATTGCGGGCACCTTCACGGCCGATTCGGTCGACATTCTGACCCCGTCGGTGTTTGCCGGTGCGCTGGGGCTGCGTATCGACATCGTCGGCACCAATCCGGAAGTCAACCGGGTCAACCGCACCGGCAGCCTGACCATCGATGCCGACGGCACTGGCAATATCGACATCGATGGCCCGCTCAACGTCACCGGTTCGCTGGTATCGGTGGTCGGAACCGGGGACGCCATCTACCGCGGCACCGTCACCACCGGTGCCAACCAGCGTTATACCGGCAACACCACGTTCTTCGACGACGTGACGGGTGCCAATCTCGTGTTTGGCAGCTCGGTGACGCAGACGGTTACCATCCAGAATACGGTGGCCATGCGCTCGAGTACCGGCGTGTTCGATTTCAATGCCAATGTCGCCTCCCCGGACACAGCCGTGCTCAGCATCGTGCCGCCGGAGAACAGCGACATCTTCATCGATGACGGCAACGGTAGCGAGCCGGGTACGCACATTCGCAGCACGGCATTCAATAACTTCGAGGGCACGCTCTCGATTGGCGGCGAATTCACGCCGGTCGCCGGCGGCACCTTGCTGGACGGCGAAATGACGTCGCCGGCCGGTGATTACATCCGGATTAGCGAAGACTTCATCACCGGCGGCAACATCCTGCTGCTCGGCAGCGCGATCGAGTTCGCGCCGCGCACTGGCGATCTCGACATCGCGGCCGGCGGGGTCGGCGAAGGTGAATTCACGTTCTTCGCGGTCGGCCAGGACGTCGCGCAACCCGGCAGTGTACTCGCTGACAATGACGGCTTTGCGGGTGGTACCGATCCGGGCAACATCGCAGCGCCGACGAGCAATCTCGTCACCTTCACCGGCGGCAGCGCTACGCTTGCCGCTTCCAACGAGATCATCAACGCCACCAACATGATCATGAACCTGGGCGGCGGCGAGGTCTCGGTCGCGCAGAGCGACACCGCCGCCAACCAGCAGGTCAGCTTCAACGTGCGGTCGAACGCAACCGCTTCGAACGCCGACATCACGACCCGCGACCTGGTCATTTCGATCGCCGGCCTGGCCGGTTTCGCCAACCCGGCCAACCTGTTCCAGAACGCGCGGGTGTCGTTCCCCAACCCGGCCGCGGTACTGACCATCCTGCAGGCGGTGTCCTTCGTCGATGCCTCGCTGTTCGAAGAGGAC
Organism: Gammaproteobacteria bacterium; assembly: GCA_041984235.1. GTDB lineage: Bacteria > Pseudomonadota > Gammaproteobacteria > JBHIYN01. Next base: position 116,170 of record JBHIYN010000017.1, on the reverse strand, counting down.
CTCTCGCTGTTCGGCGTCATCGGTAACGGTATCGCGCAATCCCTGGACCAGTGCGAGGACGCCGAGGGCTGTGCGCCCAGCGTCACCGAAGAAGAGCTGGTCGCCCTGATCGAGAGTCTCAACGACCGCATCTCGCGCCTCGAGGCGCTGCTGCAGGCCGGTGAGATCGATGCCGACGACGGCGCGCGCCTGCTTGCCGGTTACCGCACCCAGTTGCAGAATTTCCTCGATTACCAGCAGGACCTCGCGGAGTACATCGCACGGCGCGAAGCCGACGAGTTCGGCGACGACCTCGGCGACGAGTTCGACGACGTCTTCGAAGCCGAGGAGTCGTTCGACGACGATTTTGGTGCACCGACCGAGGAAGAGGTCGCGCCGGAGTTCGAGGAGGCCGAGGAGGAGCCGTTCGAGGCACTGGAGACGGAACCCGCGGCCACCGAGCCGCCGGCGGAGTTCGACGAGCTCGAGGAGGCCTTCGGGCCCATCGAGCAGGCGCCGCCGGTGCAGGAGGCTCCTGCCGAACCGGCACCCGCCGCGGAGCCCGAGTTCGAGGAGCTCGACGAGTTTGACGAGTTCGAGGAACTGGAGGAGGAGCTCGATGATGCCCTCATCAACCAGCTCCTCGATCCGCGCGCCGTCAATCAGCTCGCCGGCGCGGTAAGCCTCGACCGGGCCGGTCGCGTAATCTGGGCCGGCGACCTCGTGTTGCCCGTCCTCCACCGGCGTTACTGAGCCAATGGCCGAACAGCAGCAACCCCAGCCGCAGCTTCCCCTGTTCTACCGCGACGTGGTGGCCCTCAGCCGCGATCGGCACAAGGGCTGGTTCGTCGACGGCGACCAGGGATTCAGCTTCGCCGCGAACGCCAACTCGGTCTACCTTGCAGTGAGTGAGTTCGCCGCTGCCGCGCGCGAATACGCGATCGTCTTCACCCGCGACGGCAACGGCAAGGTCGTACCCACGGCGTTGCTGGGCCTGAAGCGTGACCAGAACCTGATGGTCACCGCTGACGGTCGCTGGGACGCCGCTTACGTCCCGGCTTACGTGCGCCGTTACCCGTTCATCCTCGCCACGGCCGACCAGGCCAGCGACCAGTTCACGGTCTGTATCGACGAATCGTTCTCAGGCTTCAACACGGCACGGGAAGGTGCGCAGCTCATCGACGACTCCGGCAAGCACGGCGAGGTCGTCGAGAAGTCATTGAAATTCCTGCAGGAATTCCACAAGCACACCTTGCTCACCACGCGCTTCTGCGAAGCCCTGGACGAAGCCGGACTGCTCGACGGCATGCAGGCCCAGGTGCAGATGAACTCCGGTGAGAAGTTCTCGCTGGCCGGGTTCCTGTGCGTAACCCGGGACAAGCTGGCGCAGCTTCCGGCCGACCGGCTGAAGGGTCTGCTGGACGCCGGCTATCTCGATTTAATCTTCTTTCACATGCATTCGCTGGCCAATCTCGATAAGCTCATGCAACGGATGGGTACCGGTGCGGCGCAGCATGAGCCCGCAACGGCCTGACGATCAGCACGGAAGGACGACGTGACCGAAACCCTCAGCGCACTGCATGGCCGTACCGGCGGTGTTCGCGAGCAGGCGGATGCGCCCGCCCGGCGCAGCCGTGGCCGTGGTGGCGAGCGTATTGCGGCCACGGTGCGAGCCGGCGCCGACCAGGCGCACCGCTGGCGCCAGGAGAAGCGCGCGGCGATGGTTGGCCCGGCGGTCCTGCTGCACGCGATGATCGAGCAGATGGGCGGGGCGGAGACCTCGTTTGCCAAGGGCGCTTTCGTCCGCCTGACGGTCTGATCCCGGGCCGGCGCCGTTCTCGCGGCGCGCGGGTGGCAGGCTACTGCTGGCGGGAGGTGCTTTCCGGCACCGTACCGAACTTGCCGATCAGCTCCCGTGAGAGCTTGTCCGCCTCGACCTTCTCCGCATCCGACAGGCGCGCGCGCGCGGCGCTCGCGGCGTCCGCGCCCTTGGCGTTGCCGACGTGGGCGGCCACGCTGTACCAGCCGTAGGCATACTCCATGTCCGTCGGCACGCCCTGGCCCGCTTCGTACATCGCTCCCAGGCGGAACTGGGCGTCGCCGACACCTTTCTCGGCGGCCTTGCGGTACCACTCGGCGGCGGTTTCCGGGTTCTTCTCCACGCCCTGGCCGGCTTCGTACATGCGGCCGAGGAAATACTGCGCGTAGGCGTGCTCCGACGTTTCGGCCAGCGGTACGAAGGTCTGCAGGGCCTTGTCGAAGTCGCCCATCATCAGTGCGACCACGCCATCGTTGAAATCGGCGTGCGCCAGCGGGGTGGCGAACAGCAACGCGGCGGCGAGACAGAGGGCTTTTTTCATGGTGGCGGTCTTGATTCCGGAGATTCCGGGACAGTCCCGGACCAGTTTGGACGCGCGCAGTCTAACCGAGTTCCGGCGGCCTTCAAAACAGCGGAGATGTTAGAATCTGCGCCCCGAAAATGCCGCGAACGCCAACGCCATGTCCGCCAGAACCCTCTACGACAAGATCTGGGATGCACACGTAGTCCGCCAGTTCGACGACGGTGCGTCACTGCTCTACATCGACCGTCACATCGCTCACGAGGTCACCTCGCCGCAGGCATTCGAGGGGCTGGAACTGGCGGGGCGCGCGCTGTGGCGGCCGCTGGCGACCAAGGCGGTGTCCGATCACAACGTACCCACCCGCGATGTCGCTCATATCACTGACCCCGTCGCGCGCATCCAGCTCGAGACGCTGGAGCGCAACTGTACCCGCTACGGCCTGGTGCACCACGACATCGGCGACGTGCGCCAGGGCATCGTTCACGTGACCGGGCCGGAGCAGGGGTGGAGCCTGCCGGGCATGACCATTGTCTGTGGCGACTCGCACACCGCGACCAACGGTGCGCTGGCCGCGCTCGCGTTCGGTATCGGGACGTCGGAAATCGAGCATGTGTTTGCGACCCAGTGCCTGGTCCTGCGCAAGGCGAAGAACATGCGGGTCACGGTCGAGGGCAAGCTCGGCCGCGGGGTTACCGCCAAGGATCTCATCCTGCACGTGATCGGGCGCATCGGTACGGCCGGCGCCACCGGCCACACCATCGAGTATGCCGGCAGCACCATCCGCGACCTGTCCATGGAGGGCCGCATGACCGTGTGCAATATGTCGATCGAGGCCGGCGGTCGCGCCGGGCTGGTGGCCTTCGACGAGGTTACCCGCGATTACGTGCAGGGCCGGCCGTTCGCACCGTCCGGCGCGGACTGGCAACGCGCACTCGAGCAATGGCAGGAGCTGCACTCCGACGAGGGTGCCGCATTCGATAGCGAGGTCGCGGTCGACGCGGCGGCGATCGAGCCCCAGGTGTCCTGGGGCACGTCGCCGGAAATGGTGGTGCCGGTAACCGGGATGGTGCCCGACCCGGCCGATGCCGCGGACGAGACGCACCGCGTCGGCATGCGCAATGCACTCGCCTACATGGCCCTGGAACCGGGTACGCCGATCACCGATATCGCCATCGACAAGGTGTTCATCGGCTCGTGTACCAACTCGCGCATCGAAGACCTGCGTGCCGCGGCGGCTGTTGTCAGGGGCAAGCGGCGCGCAACGAACGTCAAGGCCGCGCTGGTGGTGCCGGGCTCCGGGCTGGTCAAGCAGCAGGCCGAGGCCGAGGGGCTGGACCGCATCTTCGTCGAGGCCGGTTTCGAGTGGCGCGAACCCGGCTGCTCGATGTGCCTGGGCATGAATCCCGACCAGCTCGATGAGGGCGAGCGCTGCGCGAGCACGTCCAACCGCAATTTCGAGGGGCGCCAGGGGCGCGGCGGCCGCACCCACCTGGTCAGTCCGGAGATGGCGGCCGCAGCCGGTATCGCCGGCCACTTCGTCGATGTCAGGGAGATGCAGTAATGGAGGCTTTCACGCGACTCAACGGTCTCGTCGTGCCGATCGACCGGCCCAACGTCGATACCGACGCGATCATTCCCAAGCAGTTCCTGAAGTCGATCAAGCGCACCGGCTTCGGCCCCAACCTGTTCGACGAGTGGCGCTATCTTGATCGGGGCGAGCCGGACCAGGACGCGAGCAAGCGTCCGCGCAACCCCGATTTCGTGCTCAACCAGCCGCGCTACCAGGGCGCCAGCATCCTGCTCGCGCGTGACAACTTCGGCTGCGGCTCTTCCCGCGAGCACGCACCGTGGGCACTGTTCGATTTCGGCATCCGTGCGCTCATCGCCCCGAGCTTTGCCGACATCTTCTTCGGCAACTCGTGCAAGAACGGCCTGCTGCCGCTGACCCTGCCGGCGGACATCGTCGACCGCCTGTTTGGCGAGGTCGCGGCGACCGAGGGTTACCGCCTCGACGTCGATCTCGAAGGCCAGACTGTCACCACCCCGTCGGGCGAGGTCTTCACCTTCGACTTCGATGCCGGCCTCAGGCAGCGCCTGCTAGAAGGACTCGACGATATCGGCGTGACGCTGCGCTACGCCGACGACATCCGCGCCTACGAGGCGCGCCGCCGTGAGGAGGCGCCCTGGCTGTTCACCTGAACGTAAAAGGGGACATGCCACATTTCTAAGTTATTACACCTGCGCCTTTGCGCAGGTGTAATAACTTAGAAATGTGGCATGTCCCCTTTTACGGCCCGCTACTGCGGGGAGCCCATCTCGTCGGCTTCCTTGCGCAGCTTGAACTTCTGGATCTTGCCGGTCGCGGTCTTCGGCAGCTCGGTGAATACGATCGTCTTGGGCGCCTTGAAGTGCGCGAGCTTCTCGCGGCAGTAGGCGATGATGTCGGCCTCCGATGGCGTCCCCGCGCCCGGCTTGAGAGTCACGAATGCGCACGGGGTTTCTCCCCACTTGTCGTCCGGTCGGGCGACGACCGCCGCTTCCAGGATGTCCGGGTGCTTGTACAGCGTCTCCTCGACTTCGATGGACGAGATGTTCTCGCCGCCGGAGATGATGATGTCCTTGGAGCGGTCCTTGATCTGCAGGTAGCCGTCGGGATGCATCACGGCGAGGTCGCCGGAATGGAACCAGCCGTCGGCGAGTGATTCCTCGGTGGCCTTCTTGTTCTTGAGGTAGCCGCGCATGACGACGTTGCCCTTGAACATGATCTCGCCCAGCGTCTCGCCGTCGCGCGGCACCGGCTGCATCGTTTCGGGGTCGCGAACGTCGAGATCCTCGAGCACGTGGTAGCGCACGCCCTGGCGGATCAGGGTCTCGGCGTAGGCGTCCTCGTCGAGGTCGGCCCAGTAGTCCTGCGGCGCGTTGAACACCGCCGGGCCGTAGACTTCGGTCAGGCCGTAGGTGTGGGTGATGTGGAAGCCGGCTTTCTCGGTCGCCTTGAGGACGGCGGCCGGCGGCGCGGCGCCCGCGGTCATGACCTCGACCGTGTGTTTCAGGGGCTTCTTCTCGTCGGCGGCCGCGTTGACGATGAAATTCAGCACGATGGGCGCACCGCAGAAGTGGGTCACGCCGTGCTCGTCGATCGCGTCGTAGATGTTCTTCGCCGCGATTCGCCGCAGGCAGATGTTGGTCCCGGCCAGCGCGGCAATGGTCCATGGAAAGGTCCAGCCGCAGCAGTGGAACATCGGCAGCGTCCACAGGTAGACCGGATGATGGGTCATGTTCCACGCCATCGCGCAGCCGATGGCGTTGAGATAGGCGCCGCGATGGTGGTAGACGACGCCCTTGGGGTTGCCCGTCGTGCCGGAGGTGTAGCACAGCGCCATCGCCTGCCACTCGTTGTCGGGCAGGGTCCAGGGATGTTCGGGATCGCCTTCGGCGATGAAGTCCTCGTATTCGATCTCGCCAATGCGCTCGTGGCAGGGCGCGTCCTCATCGGCAATGTCGATGACCAGGGGCTTGACCGTGCACTTGGCGAGCGCCTCGCGTACCGTGGGCGCGAACTCGGTGTCGGTGATCACGACCCTGGCCTCGCCGTGATCGAGAATGAAGGCAATGGCGTCGGCATCGAGGCGGATGTTGATCGGGTTGATGACCGCGCCCGCCGCCGGGATCCCGAACAGGCCTTCGTAGAACGCGGGTATGTTGGTGGCAATCATGGCGACCGTGTCGCCGCGGCCGATACCGCGCCGCGCCAGCGCCGAGGCGAGTTGCCGACTACGCGCGAAGGTCTGTTGCCAGGTGAAGCGGCGTTTGCCGTGAACCACGGCGAGACGGTCGGGGTAGACCGCCGCGGCGCGGGAGAGCCAGCTCAGCGGGGTCAGGGGGACGTGGTTCGCGGGCACCTGGTCGAGATCGCGTTCGTAGGGGTTGGCCGTCGCGTCGTTCATGCGGTTTGGGTCCTGTGCTGGAGTCGATGGGGTATGGAGCGGCGCGCCGGGCCGCTATTCGCCGGCGGGGTCGTGCCAGCGCGGCGTGCGCTTCTCGACAAAGGCGTTCACGCCCTCCTGGCCGTCCTCGGAGAGCAGGTTGCAGACGAGATCCTCGGAGGTGCCGCGGTAAGCAGCATCGAGTGGCAGCGCCGCCTGGCGGTAGTAGGACGCCTTGCCCAGGCGCACGGCATACGGCGAGTTGGCGGCGATGCGTGCCGCCAGTGCACGGCTCTCTTCGGCCAGTGCGGCGTCGTCGACGACGTGATTGACCAGCCCGATCTCGGCGGCGCGCTCGGCGCTGATGAAATCACCGGTCAGCAGCATTTCCAGGGCGTGCTTGCGCGCCACCACCCGGCTCAGCGCCACCGATGGCGTGGCGCAGTACAGGCCGTTCCTGATGCCATTGGTCGCGAAGCGCGCGCTACGCGCGGCGACAGCGAGGTCGCAGCTGGCGACGAGCTGGCAGCCGGCGGCAGTGGCAATGCCCTGCACCGCGGCAATCACCGGCTGCGGCAGGGCGACGATCGACTGCATCATGCGCGAGCAATCGGCGAGCAGGGTGCGGTAATAGGCCTCTTCGCGCTGGGCGTGCATGTCCTTCATGTCGTGCCCGGTGGAGAAGGCCTTGCCGGTGGCGGCGACGATCACCACGCGGATTGCCGGGTCCGCTGCGATCGCGTCCAGGTGACCCTGCAGCGCGGCGATGACCCCGGCGGTGAGGGTGTTGTAGCGTTGCGGGCGGTTCAGGGTCAGCGTCGCGATGCCGTCCTCGACGCGGCAGGTCACGTCAGCCTCGCTGCGCGGCGCAACAGTCTCCTGGTTCACGATGTTCTCCCCGGTAACAGGCTGGTCCTGCGCGGTATTTTCGAGGGCCGTCGCCGGGCGCGCAAGTCGCCGCCGGGCGCGCGCGAATTAGGCCGCAAGGAGCGGGCTGTGTCCGCGCCGGGCCGACCGCACAATGGCGCCCGTCAACCTGACTTGAGCCCCACGGGCGGAGGAGTACGATGCAAACCATCATGGCGCAACGACCGACTCAGGATGCCGCAGCGCAGCGCGAGGCACGCTGCTGGGCTGACGTCTGCGCGCGCCGTCGCGAAGCCGACGGCGACTTCTTCTACGCGGTGCGCACGACCGGCGTCTACTGCCGTCCGTCGTGTCCCTCGCGGCGGCCACGGCGCGAGAACGTCAGCTTCCACGCCAGCGCCGAGGCGGCGGAAGCGGCCGGCTACCGCGCCTGCAAGCGCTGCCGCCCGCGCGATCCGGTCGGCGAGTCGCCGCATGCGGCGCGCATGGCCGCGGTGTGTCGCCACATCGAGCAGGCCGAGACGCCGCCGGCACTGGAGGCGCTGGCCGAGCTCGCCGGCATGAGCCGCTACCATTTCCATCGCGTGTTCAAGGCCACCGTCGGGGTCACGCCGCGCGCCTACGGCGCCGCCGTGCGCAAGGCGCGCATGCGCGCCGAGCTCGATGGCGAGAGCAGTGTCACCGATGCCCTGTACCGCGCCGGCTTCAATTCGCACGGCCGCTTCTACGCTGCTGCCGGCGACACGCTCGGCATGACCCCGACCGAGTACCGCGCCGGCGGCGCCGGCAACACGATCCGGTTCGCCGTCGGCGAATGCTCGCTGGGCGCGATCCTGGTTGCCGCGACCGAGCGCGGGATCTGTGCGATCACGCTGGGTGACGATCCCGAGCGCCTGGTGCGCGACCTCGAGGATCGCTTCTCGCGTGCCGAGCTGGTCGGCGGGGACGACGCGTTCGAGGCTATCGTTGCGCGCGTGGTGGCGCTGGTCGAGCGTCCCGCCGAGGCACACGATCTGCCGCTCGATTTGCAGGGCACCGCGTTCCAGGAGCGGGTCTGGGAGGCACTGCGCCGCATCCCCTGTGGCGAGACCATGAGCTACGCCGAGATCGCGCGCGCCATCGGCGCCCCGCGTGGCGCGCGTGCCGTTGCGCGTGCCTGCGCCAGCAACCCGCTGGCGGTTGCCATACCGTGTCACCGCGTGGTGCGCACCGATGGCAGCCTGTCCGGCTACCGCTGGGGAATCGAGCGCAAGCGGCGTCTGCTCGAGCGCGAGCGCAGCGCGTGAGTACTGCGCTCGCGTCCGGTGCATCACCGCCGATTGTCGCCGCCGAGGCACTCGCCGCCGAGCTGGACGCGCAGGGCTTTGCCGTCCTGCCCGGCCTGCTGGGCGCGCAGGCCTGCGCCGGGCATGCGGCGTGGTTCGAGCGCGACGAACTGTTCCGCAGCACCATAGACATGGCGCGTCACAACTTCGGTCGCGGGCGCTATCGTTACTTCGCCTACCCCTTGCCGGCGGCGGTGCTGGCGTTGCGCGAGACTCTCTATGGGCGGCTCGCGCCCGTCGCCAATCGCTGGCACGAACGCCTCGGGCGCGAGCGGCGCTTCCCGGCGCGGCACGCCGACTACCTGGCGCAGTGCCATGCCGCCGGGCAGACGCGCCCGACCCCGCTGCTGCTGCGCTACGGTAAGGACGACTACAATTGCCTGCACCAGGACCGCTACGGCGACGAGGTCTTTCCATTGCAGGTCGCGGTGCTGTTGTCGGCGCCCGGACGTGACTTCGAGGGCGGCGAGTTCGTGCTCACCGAGCAGCGGCCACGGATGCAGTCACGCGCCGAGGTGGTGCCGCTGGCGCAGGGGGACGCGGTGGTGTTCGCGGTCGCCGAACGCCCCGTGCGCGGTACGCGAGGTGATTACGGGGTCAACCTGCGCCACGGTGTCAGCCGCCTGCGGCGCGGCCGGCGCACCACGCTGGGGATCATCTTCCACGACGCGAGTTGAGCCTCACCGTGCGGCGACCCCGCATGCGCCGCGTCGTTCGAGCGTCACGAACTGGGCGAAGGTCATATTCTTGGCGCCCATCTTGACCTGCAGATCGCCCTCGATCGCGGCCTCGCCGATCTCCACGGCGGCCTCTCCGGTGGCGACGCGATCGCTCTTGCAGCGCAGCGCATAGCGTCCCGCCGCCGCGCCCGCTTGCGGCACCAGCGTGCAGCCAAGCAGTGCGCGCTGGCGCAGAACCGGGAACAGGGCGTCCGCACGCGGATGCTGCAGGCAGCGCGTCTCGACCGCCGTGATCCGGCGCATCTCCTCGAGGTGCGGCATGACGGTGCGCGAGGTGATGCGGTAGCGTCCGTCGAGCGTGAGCGTGCCGTCGCCCTTCGTGTCCCGGGCCAGGGCCGCCGGCGCCAGCAAGGGTAGCGTCATGAGCAGCGCGGCAGCGCGGTATCCTGATTTCGTCGTCATCGCGACGTCCTCCCGTGACCCGAAAGGCCGGAGCCTCGCCCGGAAGCGAGCCAGGCGCATCCCGAAACTTGCTGGCGTACCGGCCGGCCTCCCACAGAGCGGGAACAATTCCCGGCGACGGCGGGAATGGCTCCCTCGGCGGCGCCGGGACCCGACCGTAGAATGCGCCGGTCGCCGCGCCTACGCACGGCTCCTGTCGAGGTTGAAACCCCATGCAGTCAAGAACATTGATCGGTGCCTTTGCCGGCATCGCGGCCGGCCTTGCGGGCCAGCCCCTGGCAGCGGCCGAGGGCGCCGGCTTCGACGAGGAGATCCTCGTCGTAGCGCCGACCCCGGCCGGCGGCACCGGCCTGGCCGCCAACAAGCTGCCGTTCACCGTGCAGTCGGGTGATGCCGACGCGCTGGAGCGCTCCCAGGCGACCGACCTGACGGACTTCCTCAGCACCAACCTCGGCAGCGTCAACATCAACTCGGCGCAGAACAACCCGCTGCAGCCCGACGTGCAGTACCGCGGCTATGCCGCCTCGCCGCTGCTCGGGCTGGCCCAGGGCATCGCGGTGTTCCAGAACGGCGCGCGCATCAACGAGCCGCTGGGTGACGCGGTCAACTTCGACCTGCTGCCCGAGTCCGCCATCCACTCCGTCAGCCTGGTCGGCGGCAGTAACCCGCTGTTCGGCCTCAACACCCTCGGCGGTGCGCTGTCCGTCGAGATGAAGAACGGCTTCAATTTCGAGGGTCACGCGGCGGAGATTTCCGGCGGCGCCTGGGGCCGCATCGCAACCACCGTCGAGAGCGGTGGCAATAACGGGCGTTTAGGCTACTACGCGAACGTCAGCTACTTCGAGGAGAACGGCTGGCGTGACCTGTCCGACTCCGACGCGCTCAACGTGTTCGCCAGCGGCAGCTACCGCGGTGCCCGCACCGAGCTCGATCTCAGTTTCCAGTACGGCGAGAGCGAGCTGACCGGCAACGGTGCCGCGCCGGTCGGCCTGCTCGCTGTCGACCGCGACGCCATCTTCACTGCACCCGACATTACCGAGAACGAGATGGTGATGTTCAACTTCAATGGCGAGCATGCGTTCAGTGATCACGTCCGGGGCAACCTGAACGGTTTCTACCGCGACAACGAAACCGATTCGTTCAACGGTGACGGCTCCGAGTTCTCGGTCTGCGAGCTGGGTGCCAGCGAATTCCTGGTCGAAGGCCTGGAAGAGGACGACCTCGCGGAGCTCGGTCTCGACGACGACGACGTCTGTGATGACGACGTGTTCGGCGTGGCCGGGGCGATGGATCCGATCGATGCCCTGGAAGCTGCACTCAATCTCGCAGCCGGCGATGACGAGTTCGAGCTCGACGAAATCGACGACGACGAGCTGTCCGGCACCGGCGTGCTCACCGACGCGGCGATCAATAACATCTCGACGCGTGGGCAGGAAAGCTACGGCACCGACCTGCAATTCACCTTCAATAACAACCTGTTCGGGCGCGGTAACGCCTTTGTTGCGGGTTTCGCCTGGTTCGAAGGCAAGGCAACGTTCGAATCGGTCACCGAACTGGCGAATCTGGATCCCGCCACGCGCAGCACCGCGGGGCTCGGCGTGGGCACCTTCGTCGACGAAGAGGCGACCGACGTGCGCACCTCGACCGAAACCTGGAGCCTGTATTTCGTCGACGCATTCGATGTCACCGACCGTTTCACCTTCACCTTCGGCGGGCGTTACAACGACACCGACGTGCGATTGCGCGACCGCTCAGGAGAGCGTCCCGAGCTCAACGGCGACCACAGCTTCAACCGCTTCAACCCGACCGTGGGCGGTACCTTCGACGTGCTGGAGACGCTCAACGCCTATGCCAGCTACAGTGAATCCTCGCGCGCCCCGACCCCGATCGAGCTGGCCTGCAACGAGGGCGTGTTCGAGACCGCGCGCGCCTTCGCCATCGCCGAGGGTGAGGACCCGGACGACATCGACTTCGAATGTCGCCTGCCGAACGCCTTCCTCGCCGATCCGCCGCTCGACGAAGTGGTGGCAAAGACCGTCGAGTTCGGTATCCGTGGCACCTGGGGACCGTTGCGCCATCGTCTCGGCTATTTCCGCACCGAGAACCAGGACGACATCATCTTCCAGACTACCGGCCGCGGCACCGGCCTGTTCGCCAACGTCGACGAAACCCGCCGTGAAGGCTTCGAGTCCGCTTTCGCGGCGAGCTACGGCAAGCTCTCGTGGGCAGCGTCCTACAGCTACATCAAGGCGACCTTCGAGGACGATTTCCTCGCACTCAGTCCCAACCATCCTTTCGCCAACGACGATGGCGAGATCGCGGTCGCGAGCGGCGACGACATCCCCGGCATTCCCGACCACCAGTTCAAGTTCGCCAGCGACTACGCGCTGCCGTGGAACCTGAGCGTCGGTCTGGAGGTCATCTACAACTCCGGGCAGTACCTGCGTGGTGACGAGTCCAACGATCTCGACAAGATCGACGGCTACACGGTGGTCAACCTGCGCGGCAGCTACCGGCCGAACGAGCGCGTCGAAGTGTTCGCCAAGGTTACCAACCTGTTCGACAACGACTACGAGAACTTCGGCCTCATCGGCGAGGCGCCGTCGGAGATCCTGCCCGGCCTGGCCAACCAGAGCCCGGTGTTCCTGGGCGCCGGTGCGCCGATCGGCGGCTGGGTCGGAGTGCGTCTCAGCCTGTAGCGGGTTCGCGGTGCGGGTCAGGCACCGCGCGGGCGCAGCGGTGTGATCTTGCCGCTGTTCCCGCCGCTGCCTTCGCCGCGGAGCAGGGTGGCAATCGCATCGGCCGGCATCGGCCGCCCGAACAGGAAGCCCTGTGCGTAGACGCAGCCGGAGTCGATGAGGAAGTCGCGCTGCGCGCGCGTCTCCACGCCCTCGGCAACGACATCCAGCCCCAGGCTGTCGGCGAGCGCGAGCACCGCGCGGCAAATGGCCGCATCGCTCGCGTCTCCCGGCGCATCGCGCACGAACGAGCGGTCGATCTTGAGCGTGTTGACCGGGAACCGCTTGAGGTAGCTGAGCGACGAGTAGCCGGTGCCGAAATCATCGACGGACAGCCACACCCCGAGTGCCGCGAGCTTCTCCAGGGTTGCGCCGGCGGCTATCGGGTCGCTCATGAGTACCGTCTCGGTCAGTTCGAGGGCGAGACAGGCCGCGTCCAGGCCGCTCTCGTCCAGCGTGTCGGCAACGGTGTCGACCAGCCGCGGCCGCGCTGCCTGCCGGCCGGAGATGTTGATCGACACGCGCAGTGGTGGCAGCCCGGCATCGCGCCAGCGCGCGACCTGGCGGCACGCCTCGCGCAGCACCCACTCACCGAGCGGCTCGATCAGACCGCATTCCTCGGCAATCGGTATGAACGCGCCCGGCATCACCGCGCCGCGCTCCGGGTGTTGCCAGCGCAGCAGTGCCTCGACGCCGAATATGGCTCCGCTGTCGAGCTCGATCAGCGGCTGGTAGTGAACGACGAACTGGTCGCGCCGATCGAGCGCGCGGCGCATGTCCACCTCCAGCGTGAGACGTTCGCTGGTCCCCTCGGTCATCGCCCGGTTGTAGAACTGGTACTGGTTGCGGCCGTCCTCCTTGGCACGGTACATGGCCGCGTCCGCATTCTTGAGCAGGGCAGTGGGATCGGTGCCGTCGTCCGGGTACAGCGCGATGCCGATGCTGGCGGTCAGGGCGACACTCCCGGGTTCGAGCTCGACGGTGCCGGAAATCGCGCCGATCAGCTTCTCCGACACCAGGGCCGCGAATGAACGTTCGGCCACGCCCTCCAGTACCACGACGAATTCGTCGCCGCCGATGCGCGCCACGGTGTCTTCTTCGCGTACCCCGTCGCGCAGGCGCTGCGCCAGCTCGCGCAGCAGTTCGTCGCCGGCCGGATGGCCGTGGCTGTCGTTGACGTTCTTGAAGCGGTCTGCATCGAGGAACAGCACCGCGACCCGCGAGCCGTCGCGGCGCGCGCGCTCGATGGCGTGTTCGAGGCGAGCGTCCAGCAACAGCCGGTTGGGCAGGCCGGTCAGCGAATCGTGGTGGGCCATGTGCTGGAGCTGCTGCTCAGAGCGCTTGACCGCGGAAATGTCCGACATCAGCGCGACGTAGGTCGCCGGCTCGCTGCTGCTGGCGGTGTCGACCCGGCTCGCGGTGAGCCAGACTGGAAACTCGTCGCCGTTCTTCTTCGCGTTCCAGATTTCGCCCTGCCAGTGTCCGGTCTCACGCAGCGAGCGCCACATGCGCGAGAAGAAGCGGCGGCCATGGCGAGTCGAGCGCAGCATGCGCGGATTGCGTCCCAGCACTTCGCGTTCGCTGTAACCGGTCATGGTGGAGAAGGCGCGGTTGACGGCGAGGATGTCGCCTTTCGAGTCGGTGATCAGCACCCCTTCGGCGGTACTCTCGAACACCGTCGCGGCCTGTCGCAGCGCGGCCTCGGCGCGGCGGCGCTCGCTGATGTCGATCGCCGAACCCATGATGAAGCGTTGTCCGCCGGCGTCGGTGAACGTGCGGTTGGACATCATGACCTCGAAGGTCGAGTCATCGCGCCGGCGCGCGGTGAACTCGCGCTGATCTTCACCGTTGTTCTCCAGTGCGGCGAGGATCTCCAGTGCCAGCCCGGGCTGGGCGCAGAAGCGCTCCGGCGGTACGCGGCGCACGGCGTCGAGGTCGCGATAACCCCACATGTCGATGAAAGCACGATTGGCGTAGATCGGGTGACCGCTGCCGTCGGTGATGTAGAACGCGGCGAGCGAGTGCTCTATGCCCTCGGCGCGCAGCCGGTTCTCCGCCTCAGCCGTGACGCGATCGGTAACGTCGATGAGCAGTCCGTTGAAATAGCTGACGTTCGGTTCGTGTTGCTCGACGTGGCGCGAAATCGCGCGGATCCAGCGCTCGCTGCCGTCGTCGCGATCGGCCATGCGAATGATGTCGTCATAGTCGGTGTGGTTCTCGGCCGTCTGGCGTTGCGCCTCCGCGACCCGCTCACGATGATCCGGGTGTACGTGACGGAACCACTCCTCGATCGGTGCGTCGGGCGATACGCCCATGACCCGCTCGATCGAGGGGCTGACGAATTCGACCACCTGGTGGTACTCGCGGTCGGGATCGATACGTATGCGATAGACGACGAAGTCGAGGGCACTCTGCATCCACGCCTGGTGCATGGCTTCGCGCTCGGCGAGCGCCGCGGTAGCGTGCTTGAGACCAGTGATGTCCGAGGTGACGCCGGCAGCGAGTGCCGGCATGCCACGCTCATCGCGCTCGAAGAACATGCCCTCGGCGCGCAGCCAGCGCTCCTCGCCGGTCGCGTCGCGCATGCGGTAGTCGAACAGGAAGCGGTCGTCCTCCGGAAAGGCCTCGACGGCCTGCCACAGGCGCTCGCGGTCCTCTTCGTGCATGGCTTCGAGCCAGCGCTCGGGATGTGCACGCGCGTCCTCGGCGCTGAACCCCCAGATGTGCCCGAAGGCCGGCGAGATGTAGATCATGTTCAGCGATGGCCATTCCATCAGCCACACGATCTGCGCGATGTGCTCGATGACGCTCTGCAGCGTGCTGTTGTCCCGGTCGGTCACGCGGTTCGCTCCCCTGGATCAGTGGCAGCGCCTGGGACGGGCGCGTCTTGCATGCACGTTCAGCGAGCATGGCGACGACGGTTCACATCATACGCGCCTGCCCTTGACCTGCGAAGCCTCGCGCATTATCGCCGTCCGCATGCCGGCGAAGCCTGCTGGTCCGGATACTCCGGCACCGTGCGGAACCGTACGTCCACAGCTTGGTACATCTATGCGCCCACGGCGCCCCGGTCGTGTGAACGATGCCTTGCGACGGACCGTAAAGGGGTCAGCCGGCGCGCACTTCGCGCGGCGTGCGGCCGGTCCACTTGCGGAACGCCCGTGCAAAGCTCTTCTCGTTGCCGAAGCCGACCGCGGCGGCGATCTGCCACAGCGGTCGGTCGGTGCGTTGCAGCAGCTCGATGGCGCGCTCGCGGCGGGCCTCGTCCTTGAGCTGCTGCAGGGTCAGGCCCGCTTCGTTCAGCCGCCGGTAGAGGGTGCGCACGGAGACGTTGAGGCGTGCGGCCAGCGCCCCTGCATCCCTGCAGCCATCGGGCCGCGCGCGCAGCACCGCACGTGCGCGGTCGACCAGCAGGCGGTCGCGGCGGTACTGCAGCACGGTCAGTGGCAGGGCGCGCCTGAGCATGGCGCGCAGGGCCTGCTCGTCGCGTACCAGCGGCAGGTCGAGATAGCGCGCTTCGAAATCGAAACCGGCAGTCGCGGCGTCGAACTCGAGCGCTCCGGAAAAGATGAAGCCATACACCGAGGCATGCGCGGGGCGTGCAAACGGCAGGTACACGGCGTTCAGCGGAATGCGGGAGTCGATGGACCAACAGGCGAAGCCATGCACGTAGCGCATCAGGGTCACCAGGCAGAACTCGCGCATCGGCCCCGCGGTACGCGTCTCCTCGATACGCAGCGCAGCGGTGCTGCCGTTTGTCGCCAGCACCAGCTCGACATCGTCGACCAGCAGGCGGTGGTGCCGGCACCACCGCTTCAGGGCGACTCCCAGGTTCGGTGCACTGAGCGATGCGCGGCACAGCATGCCGTAGCTGCCCCAGGGCAGGCGACGGCTGAACCAGCCCAGCGCCTCGTCGTCCAGCTCGCGCATGGCAGCTTCGGAAACGGCCTCCATCTGCGCCGCGGTCACGCGTGCTTCCGGATCGTCCAGGCGTTGCGCGGGGATCCCGGCCCGGCGCAGCGCCGCGGCAGGATTCATGTCATAGCGCTGGTACGCCAGGGTAATGGCCCGGATGAAGGCCATTGGCGTCTCCGCGCGACGTGAGAGGTGCTTCGGTGTCTCGGAGGGGGCGTTGCTCAGGTCCGCTTTCATCCGGCCAGTCTCCGAATAGTTGGCACAATATGCAACCATTCTGGCATCTCTTGCTCTCTGCGCGCCGCTACGCTCTCATGCTGTCAGGCGGCGCGGCGCCCGGTCGCGCAGCGTCGCCGTTCCGCGCACCGCAACGGGGAGAGCACACCATGGCCACACTTCCGGGGATCAGCTTCGACCTCGGCGACACCGTCGACATGCTGCGCGAGGCGGTCGCCGATTTCGCCGCCAGCGAGATCGCGCCGCGCGCGCAGGACATCGACGCCGAGAACCAGTTCCCGCCCGACCTGTGGCGCAAGCTCGGCGAGATCGGCGTACACGGCGTCACCGTCGGCGAGGAATACGGCGGCGCCGATCTCGGCTACCTCGCGCATATCGTCGCCATGGAGGAGATCTCGCGCGCCTCGGCCGCGGTCGGGCTGTCCTACGGCGCGCACTCGAACCTGTGCGTGAACCAGATCCACCGCAACGGCAACGCCGAGCAGAAGGCGCGCTACCTGCCCAAGCTGGTCTCCGGCGAACACGTCGGCGCCCTCGCCATGAGCGAGCCCAACGCGGGCTCGGACGTGGTCAGCATGAAGCTCGCCGCCGAGAAGAAGGGCGACAGCTACGTGCTCAACGGTTCGAAGATGTGGATCACCAACGGCGGCGACGCCGACGTGCTGGTGGTCTACGCCAAGACCGACCCCGAGGCCGGGCCGCGCGGCATGACCGCGTTCATCATCGAGAAAGGTTTCAGCGGCTTCACCACCGGCAGCAAGCTCGACAAGCTCGGCATGCGCGGCTCCAACACCTGGCCGCTGTTTTTCGACGACTGCGAGGTGCCGGTGGAGAACGTGCTCGGCGAGGTCGGGGACGGCGTGCGCGTACTGATGTCCGGTCTCGACTACGAGCGCGCGGTGCTCTCCGCCGGACCGCTCGGCATCATGGACGCGTGCATGGACGTGGTGCTGCCCTACGTGCACGAGCGTGAGCAGTTCGGCCAGCCGATCGGCGAGTTCCAGCTCATGCAGGGCAAGCTCGCCGACATGTACACCACCTGGCAGGCCTGCCGCGCCTATGTCTACGCGGTCGGGCGCGCCTGCGATGCCGGCGGGCACTCGCGCACCCTGCGCAAGGACGCCGCCGGCGCCATTCTCTATGCCGCCGAGAAGGCGACCTGGATGGCGGGCGAGGCGATCCAGACGCTGGGCGGCAACGGCTACATCAACGAGTACGCCACCGGCCGCCTGTGGCGCGACGCCAAGCTCTACGAGATCGGCGCCGGTACCTCTGAGATCAGGCGCATGCTGATCGGCCGCGAGCTGTTCAGCGACACGCGGTAGGAGCGGGCATGGAAGTCATCAAGTCAGCCATCAATCCGCGTTCGGACGCCTTCCGCGCCAACGCCGAGCACATGCGCACGCTGGTCGCGGACCTGCGCGAGAAGGCGCAGACGGTCGAAGCCGGGGGCGGTGAGCGCGCGCGCGAGCGGCACGTCGCGCGTGGCAAGCTGCTGCCGCGCGAACGCGTCGACCGGCTGCTCGACCCGGGCACGCCGTTCCTCGAGATTGGCCAGCTCGCGGCGTGGGACATGTACGACGGCGACGCCCCGGCCGCGGGCATGATCGCCGGGGTCGGCCGCGTGCAGGGCACCGAGTGCCTGATCATCGCCAACGACGCTACCGTCAAGGGCGGCACCTACTACCCGATGACGGTCAAGAAGCACCTGCGTGCGCAGGAGATCGCGCGCGAGAATCGCCTGCCGTGCATCTACCTGGTCGACTCCGGTGGCGCCTTCCTGCCCAAGCAGGACGAGGTCTTCCCCGACCGCGAGCACTTTGGCCGCATCTTCTACAACCAGGCCAACATGAGCGCACTCGGCATCCCGCAGATCGCGGTAGTGATGGGCTCGTGCACCGCGGGCGGCGCCTACGTGCCGGCGATGAGCGACGACACCGTGATCGTGAAGAACCAGGGCACCATCTTCCTCGGTGGTCCGCCGCTGGTGAAGGCCGCCACCGGTGAGGTCGTCTCGGCCGAGGACCTCGGCGGCGGTGACGTGCACACGCGTCTCTCCGGCGTCGCCGATCACCTCGCCGACGACGACTACCACGCGATTGCCATCGCGCGCCGCATCGTCGCCAACCTCAACCGGCGCAAGCCGGACACGGTGGTCCTGCAGCCGAGCGAGGAGCCGCTCTACGACCCAGCCGAGATCTACGGCGTACTGCCGACCGACACGCGTACGCCCTACGACGTGCGCGAGATCATCGCGCGCCTCGTCGACGGCTCGCGTTTCGACGAATTCAAGGCGCGCTACGGCTCGACCCTGGTCACCGGCTTCTCGCATCTCTACGGCGTGCCGGTCGGCATCATCGCCAACAATGGCATCCTGTTCAGCGAATCGGCGCAGAAGGGGGCGCACTTCATCGAGCTCTGCGCGCAGCGCAAGGTGCCGCTGCTGTTCCTGCAGAACATCACCGGCTTCATGGTCGGGCGCAAGTACGAGAACGGCGGCATCGCCAAGGACGGCGCCAAGCTGGTGACCGCGGTGGCGACGGCGCAGGTGCCCAAGATCACCCTCATCATCGGCGGCAGCTTCGGTGCCGGCAACTACGGCATGTGCGGCCGCGCCTATTCGCCGCGTTACCTGTGGATGTGGCCGAACTCGCGCATCAGCGTGATGGGCGGGGAGCAGGCGGCGTCGGTGCTCGCCACCGTGCGCCGCGACGGCCTGGAGGCGCGCGGCGAGAGCTGGCCGGCGGAGGAGGAGGAGGCCTTCAAGGCACCCATCCGCGAGCAGTACGAGCACCAGGGCCATCCGTACTACGCCACCGCCAGGCTGTGGGACGATGGCGTGGTCGATCCGGCACAGTCGCGCCGCGTGCTGGGGCTGTCGCTGCACTCGACGCTCAACGCACCGATTCCGGAGCCGCGCTTCGGCCTGTTCCGCATGTGAGGCACCGACCATGTTCGCGAAAATCCTGATTGCCAACCGCGGTGAGATCGCCTGCCGCGTGATCGCCACCGCGCGCCGGCTCGGCATCGCCACCGTCGCGGTCTGCTCCGACGCCGATCGCGATGCCCGCCACGTGCGCCTGGCCGACGAGGCCGTGCACATCGGCGGCGCGGCGCCGGGCGAGTCCTACCTCGTTGGTGAGCGTATCCTGGAGGCCGCCCGCGCCAGCGGCGCCGAGGCCATCCACCCCGGCTACGGCTTCCTGTCGGAGAATGCCGCCTTTGCCGAGGCCTGCGCCGCGGCCGGCGTGGTGTTCATCGGCCCGCCGGCCGCGGCGATCCGCGCCATGGGCTCGAAGTCGGCGGCCAAGGCGCTGATGGGCGAAGCCGGCGTACCGCTCACCCCCGGCTACCACGGTGACGAGCAGGGCGCGGATTTCCTCGCCGCAGAGGCCGCGAAGATCGGCTTCCCGGTGCTG
Source organism: Gammaproteobacteria bacterium (assembly GCA_041984235.1). GTDB lineage: Bacteria > Pseudomonadota > Gammaproteobacteria > JBHIYN01. The sequence goes on along the minus strand of JBHIYN010000017.1, from coordinate 96,280 downwards.
ATCAAGGCCAGCGCCGGCGGCGGCGGCAAGGGCATGCGGCGGGTCGATGCCGAGGGCGATTTCGCCGAGGCGCTGGCGTCGTGCCGGCGCGAGGCGGCCGGCGCCTTCGGTGACGAGCACGTGCTGATCGAGAAGTACGTGCTGCAGCCGCGGCACATCGAGATCCAGGTCTTTGCCGACGGCCACGGCAATGCGGTGCACCTGTTCGAACGTGACTGCTCGGTACAGCGCCGCCACCAGAAAGTGCTGGAGGAAGCGCCGGCGCCCGGGATGACGGCCGAGCGGCGCGCGGCGATGGGGCGCGCCGCGGTCGACGCCGCGCGCGCGGTCGGCTACGTCGGCGCCGGCACCGTCGAGTTCATCGCCAACCAGGACGGCAGCTTCTACTTCATGGAGATGAACACCCGCCTGCAGGTCGAGCACCCGGTGACCGAGATGATCACCGGGCTGGACCTGGTCGAATGGCAGCTGCGTGTCGCCGCCGGCGAAGCGCTGCCGCTCGCGCAGGATGACATCCGGCTCGACGGCCACGCCATCGAGGCGCGCATCTATGCCGAGGACCCGGACGCCGGCTTCCTGCCGTCGACCGGCCGCCTCGCGCACCTGCACATGCCGGCGCCCTCGCGCCACGTGCGCATCGACTCCGGGGTCGAGCAGGGCGACGTCATCTCGCCGCACTACGACCCGATGATCGCCAAGCTCATCGTGTGGGATGCCGATCGCGACGCCGCGCTGCTCAGGCTGCGCGCCGCCCTGGGCGCGTGCCACGTGGTCGGTGTGCGCAACAACGTCGACTTCCTGCTGCGGCTGGCGACCGCGCCGGCGTTTGCCGGGGCCGACCTCGATACCGCGCTGATCGAGCGCGAGCATGAGCACCTGTTCGCGGCCGCCGCGCCCGCGCCGCGCGAGGTTCGCGTAGCCGTGGCACTGGCCGAGATCGAACGCCAGAACGCCGCGCAGCGCGCGCGGGGAGCTGCGCACGATCCGTGGTCGGTGTCCGACGACTGGCGCCTGAACGGCAGCGGCTCGCGCAGGGTCGAGCTGCACGCGGGCGAAGCCACGGCGAAAATCACCGTGACCCCGGCCGCCGACGGCTACCGGCTCGAGCAGGACGGCGAGGTCAGCAGCGCGCGCCTGCACCAGCGGCCCGACGGCTCGCTCGCGCTGGAGATCGACGGTCATCGCGTCAGCGCTTCGGTGGTCGCCGACGGCGCCATGCGCTACGTGCATCTCGGCGGCGAGCGCCACGAGGTCGATCTGTTCGACCCGCTGGCCGCGGCCGGCGCGCATGACGAGGGCGATTCGGGCCTGCTGGCGCCGATGCCGGGCAAGGTCATCGCGCTCCTGTGCGACGCCGGCAGCACGGTCAGCAAGGGCGATCCGCTGCTCGTGCTGGAAGCGATGAAGATGGAGCACACCATCTGCGCGCCCGCCGACGGCACGGTCAAATCGTTCTACTATGGGGCCAACGACCAGGTTACCGAGGGTGTCGAGCTGGTCGAATTCGAAGCGAGCTGACGCCGCTGCCGCGGCGCGGCGTTCGTACAACCCGGAGAACCCCTTCATGGCCCGCATGCAATTCGGCGCGTTCCTGCCGCCGCACCACGTTCCGACCAACTACAACCCGACCTATGCGCTGCAGCGCGACGTCGAGCTGGTGCGCTTGCTGGACGACATCGGCTTCGACGAGGCCTGGTTCGGTGAGCATCACTCGGGTGGCGTCGAGCTGATCAACGACCCGTTGATCTTCATTGCCCACGTTGCCGCGCAGACGCGTCACCTGCGCCTCGGCACCGGGGTGGTGTCCCTGCCTTACCACAACCCGCTGTGGGTCGCCGACCGTCTCGCGCTGGTCGACCACCTCACCCGCGGGCGCGTCATGCTCGGCGTCGGGCCGGGTGCGCTGGCCAGCGATGCGGCGATGATCGGCATGGCGCCGCAAGAGCAGCGCGAGGCGCTGGAAGTCGACTTCGACGTGCTCATGCATCTCATGACCAGCGACGAGCCGATCAGCATCGAGACGCCGCGCTACCGGCTGGTCGATGCACGCCTGCAGCTCGACTACTACCAGGACCCGCACCCGCCGGTGGTCGCCGCCGCCGTGGTCTCGCCATCCGGTCCGCGCCTCGCCGGCAAGCACGGCATCGGCCTGATCTCGATCGGTGCGACCATGCAGGCCGGGGTCGACGTGCTCGCCATGCACTGGGACGTGGTCGAGCAGCGCGCGGCCGAGTTCGGCCGCACGGTCAGCCGCGAGGCCTGGCGCGTGGTCGGTCTGATGCACCTGGCCGAGACGCGCGAGCAGGCGCTGGCCGACGTGCGCTACGGCATCCGCGCGTGGTGCGACTACCTGCAGCACACCGCCGCCGCACCGCAGATCCAGGTCGAGGGTAACGACCTCGACGAGTACATCGAGTGGGCGCTGAACACGGGCTCGGCCGTGATCGGCACGCCGGACGACGCCATCGCGCACATCGAGAGCATCGTCGAGCTCTCCAACGGCGGCTTCGGCAACTACCTGCTGTTCGATCACAACTGGACCGACTTCGAAACCAAGAAGCGTCACTACCAGCTCTTCGCTGATTACGTCATCCCGCATTTCAAGCGCACCAACGTCCGCATGCAGACCAGCGAGGCGGCGCTGCGCGCCGTGCGCGAGCCGCTGGCCGCGGCCCAGGGCGAAGCGATCGAAGCCTTTCGCGCGAAGCACGAGGCGGAGGTGAAGGGCGGGGCGCAATAGCTTCGGGCCGCGCCGCCATGGGCGTCTACCGGGTCATCGGCATCGAGTCCTCGCCCTACGCGGTCAAGGTGCGGGCGGTGCTGCGCTACCGCCGCATCGCCCACCACTGGGTTGCGCGCATGCCACAGTTCTTCGCCGAGACTGCCGCGGTGCGCCCGCAGATCATGCCGGTCGTGCAGTACCCGGACGGCAGCTATCGCACCGACAGTACGCCGATCATTGTCGATCTCGAACGCGCGCACCCCGGCGCGCGCTCGGTGATCCCCGCCGAGCCCGGCGCCGCGTTCCTGAGCGACCTGGTGGAGGACCTGGCGGACGAGTGGCTGACCAAGAGCCTTTTCCACTATCGCTTCAGCCAGCCGGCCGACCAGCTGAGCGGCGCGCGCTGGGTGATGGACGACGCCCATCCGCAGCTCGACCACGAAGCGCTCGCCGAGCTTACGCGCGATTTCATCGCGCGCCAGGTATCGCGCATGTCGCTGGTCGGCTGCACGCCGGCCAATGCGCCGCTGCTGGAGGCGAGCTACCGCGACGTGCTGCAGGCGCTGGAGGGCTTCGTGGCGACCGATCGCTTCCTGTTCGGCTCGCGCCCGGCTTTGGCCGACTTCGGTCTGTATGCCCAGCTCAATACCCTGGCCGCCGATCCCACGCCCGGCGCGATCATGCGCGAACGGGCGCCACGCACGCGCAACTGGGTGCGGCGGCTCGACGACACGTCCGGGGTCGAAGGTGAGTGGCGCGCGCGCGCCGACGACCTGCCGCCGGCGCTGTGCGCGCTGCTGGGTCTCGCCGGTCGCCGCTACCTGCCCTACCTCGCCGCCAACCAGCACGCGCTGGACACGGGCGTGGGGGAATTCGCCATCGAGCTCGACGGCCACGCTTACAGCCAGCCGGTGTTCCGCTACCACGCGCGCTGCTACGGCTACCTGCGCAGTCGATTCGGCGCGCTGCCACCGGCCAGCCTGGAGTGGCTGCGTCCCGTGCTCGCGCAAAGCGGGTGTCTCGATTACCTCGAAGGCCCGGCCGCCGGCGGCTAGCTTCCGCGCTGCTGCCTGCCGCCGGCAGGCGCTTTGCTAGAATCCGCGCCGTCCGCACCACCACGGAGACCGCACAGTGAGCGCTGACGACGCACGCACCTCGCCCGCGGGGCGGGCCTGGGGGGACGCGGTGTACACCGCGCCGCTGCTGGCGCAGATCGCGGCGCAGGCGGCGGACGCCGACGCCTCGCGCTCGGTCGCGCCCGAGGTCATCGCCGCGCTCAAGCAGACCGACGTCATGCGCCTGTCCGGCAGTCCCAACCTCGGCGGCCTGGACGCGAGCATCGTCGCCATCGGCAACGAGCTGCGCGCGGTCGCCGCCCGCTGCGGCTCCACCGCGTGGTGCCTGTGGAATCACCTGTGCACCTTTCACCACTTCGCCGGCCTGCTCGGTCCCGATCACGAGGCGTTCCTGAAGGACATCGTGACCGCCCGTGAATGGGTCTGCTTCCCGGCCGGCGCCTCGTCCAAGGTCAGCGGTACCGCGGCCGGCGAAGACACCGTCCTCGACGGCGTCGCGGCGTTCGGCTCGGGCGCGCGCTACGCGGAATGGGTCGGCGTGGTGTTCAACGAGGACACCGCCGATTCACCGCGTTTCACGCTCGCCGATCTGCGCGATCCCGGGGTACGCATCGAGCAGACCTGGGACGCGATGAGCCTGCGCGCCTCGGCCACCGATCACGTGCACTACGCGGGCGTCCGCGTGCCGGGTACACGCGTGGTGCCGTGGCGGCCGAAGTACCGCGCCGACTTCCGCAACCCGGAATACCCCATGCTGCACCACCGCTACCGCGAGGACTGGGTCGCCCTGTCGGTGCTGTGGCTGGGGACCATGGCGACCGGGGTTGCCGCGGTGTCGCTCGACGAGACCGCGGCCGGGATCCGCGAGCGCATCGCCATCTTCGGCACCAGGATGGTCGAGCGCCCGACCATCCACGTCAATCTCGGTCGCGCCCGCGCCCTGGTCGAGGCCGCCACCGACACCGTTTACGCCGCGATGGCGGAGACCGACGCGCGCATCGCCGCGCGCGCGTTGCCGACCGAGGGTGACTACTTCCGCCAGACTGCTGCCGGCATGCAGGCGGTCATGCTGTGCGACGAGGCGATGAAGCTCACCCTGCGCGTGCTCGGTGGCAACGGTCTGCGTGAAGGCACCGATTTCGAACGCCGCTACCGCGACTTCCAGGCCATGCCGCTGCACATCAACGGCCACGTCGACCGCATCACCGAGCAACTCGGCCGCATCATGCTCGGGCTGGAGTCGCAGAACCCGTTTTGAGGCGGCTCCGGCGCGGCTGCGCCGGCACCCTTGCTGTGCCGGCACGCGGCTTGGCGCCTGCGCACGGGCCGCAGCCGGGCGGGACTGCGAGCACGACGCTCTGGCAGAATGGTGTGACGATTATGCCGGGGAGGGGTGACGATGGGCATGCGATGGGCGCGGCGCCGTGCGGGGGCCGCCACATGAAGGCCGAGGACGTTTTTTTCGAAAGCGATGGCGTGGCGCTCTGTGGCTGGCTGGCGCGCCCGCCGGCGACGACCGCGCCCGCGCCGCTGGTCATCCTGACCCATGGTCTCAGCGGCATCGTCGATCTCGATCTCGCCGAGTACGCCGAACGTTTCGTCGCCGCGGGCTTTGCCTGCCTCGCCTACGATCACCGTAACTGGGGGCGCAGCGCGGGCTGGCCGCGCGGCGAGACCGATCCCTGGCGCCAGGTCGGCGATCTGCGCGAGGCGATCTCCTTCGCGCGCACCCTGTCGGGCATCGACCCCGCGCGTATCGGCCTGTGGGGTACGAGCTACGCCGGTGGGCACGTGCTGACGGTGAGCGCACTGGACCGCCGCGTGAAGTGCGCGGTGTCGCAGGTACCGCTGACCAGCGGCTCGCGCACCTTCGAGACCTGGGTGCCGGCGGAGAAGCGTGACGCCTTTCGCGCAAAGCTCGACGCCGACCGCGACGCGCGCCGGCGCGGTGCGCCGCCGGCCGTTACCCCGGCCGCGACGCCGGGCTCGGAGACCGCGGAGTGGATTGCGCGCAAGGATGGCGACGGCCGCTATCGCAACGCGCTCACCCTGCGCAGCTTCGACCTGCTGCGTACCTACGAGCCGGCCGCGTTCGCGCCGGCGATCGCGCCGACCCCGCTGCTCATGATCGTCGCGCGCAACGACACCACCACCCCCACCGCGTGGCAACGCGAGACCTTCGCCGCGATGGGCGAGCCGAAGCGCCTGCTCGAGCTCGACTGCCGGCATTACGACGTCTACATGGATCGCCTCGACGAGGCCGCGCAGGCGGCGCTGGAGTGGTACGCCGAGCACCTGTGAACCGCATAGCTGTGATGCGCGTGGAGCACAGGCCATTGCGCGGCGCCGCGCAGTGATCGCGTAATGCAGGCCAGTACCCCACCGGCGCGCGACCCGCATTTCGACTCCGCCGCACGTATCGTGCTGCTGGCGCTGATCTTCGGCATCGTCGCCTTCGGCACCGACATGTACCTGCCGGCGTTCCCGGCCATCCGTGACGCCTTCGGCGCCAGCACGCGCACGGTGCAGTTCAGTCTCTCGGTGTTCCTCTACGGTAATGCCCTCGGACAACTCGTCTACGGTCCGCTGTCCGATCGCTACGGCCGCCGGCCGCTGCTGATCGCGGGGCTAGGCGCCTACACGGTGGCCAGCTTCGGCTGCGCGCTGGCCACGGACATGAACGCCTTCCTGCTGTGCCGCGCGATCCAGGGCGCGGCCGCGGCCGGCGGCCCGGTGCTGGTGCGCGCGCTGATCAACGACCGGCTCGAACGAACCGAGGCCGCGCGTATGCTCGCGCTGCTGACCGGGCTGATGGCCTTCATCGCCATGCTCACCCCGATCAGCGGCGGCTGGCTGGTCGCGATCGGAAGCTGGCAGTGGATCTTCTGGGCCATGAGCGGCATCGGCCTGCTGCTCGGCGTGTGCACCTGGTTCCGGGTCGCGGAAACGCATCCGCCCGCGTTACGGCTGGCGCGCCTCGGTCCGCTCGAGGTGGCGCGCGGCTATGTCGAGATTGGCCGCAGCGCCGTGTTCTGGTGCTACGTGGTGCCGCCGGCGCTGATGTTCTCCAGCGTCTTCGCCTACGTCGGCGCCAACAGCTTCCTGCTCATCGACCGCCTGGGCGTGCCCGAGCCGCGCCACGGCGTCACCTACGCGGTCGCCGCCCTGGCCTACGTCGCCGGCTCGCTGACCAGCAACCGCCTGGTGCGCTGGCTCGGTATCGAGCGAGCCATCGTCACCGGCCTCGCGCTGGGTGTCACGGCCGCGCTCGTCGCCGTCACCGCCAGCGGCGCACTGCCGCTGTCGGTGCCGCTGGTCGTGGTGCCCGGCATCGCGACATTCTTTGCCACCGCGCTGATGGTACCGATCGCCATCTCCAGCGCGGTCAGCCTGTTCCCCCACCGCGCCGGCAGTGCCAGCGCGGTGGCCGGCTTCGTGCAGATCGCCGTCGCCGGCCTCGGCACCGGGATGTCGGCGTTCCTGGTCGACGCCACCACGCTGCCGCTGCACGGCTTCACGCTGGCCTGCGCCGGCGCGGCGAGCCTGGCCTGGTTCGGCGGCCGCACGACGCGGGCGCGCGCCGGCCTGGCCGGTTGAGCGGGTACCCGGCAGCGCTACCAGGTGAGGTCGTCGGGCACCGCGTAGCCGGCGTAGGGATCGTCGTCATCGCCGGCCGCCTCGTCGGCGGAATTCAGCACCACGATTGCCGTGGTGTCACGCTCGAGGATCTTCGCCGCGGCGCCGGCCGGGATCAGGGCGTAGCCCGCGTCGAGCCGCGCCACCGCGAGGCGGCCGGCAGCGAGCGCCGCATGTTGCGCCGGCTCGACGTACAGCGTGCGGATCACGCCACCGTCGGAGAAGTTGTAGGGCGTGTCACCGCGCGCGTGGTCAATGGCGTTCGTCTCGATCAGCTGCCGCACCTGCGCCGCGATCGCCCGTCGTTCGGCGGCGGCCTGCTGCTCACGGCTCAGCTCGCGGTCGCGCGCGGCCTTCTGCGCCGCGGCGGCCTGCGCCGCGCGCCTGACCTCGTCCGGCTGCGCTGCACCGCGCTGGCGCTGCTTGTCCTGCTTGTGCTTTTCCTTCTTCAGGCGGGTGGCGCGATCCTTCTTCAGCGCGCCGGCAGCGAGCAGTTGGTCCTGCAGTGACTTGGCCATGGAAGTTCGTCTCCGGCGCGCCCCGGGGCACGCGCTTTACGCCATGTTAACGAACTGCCCGGCAGCGGAGCGAGGGTTGCGTCAGGCGCATGCCCCGACTGCTCCGGCGAACCCGGATTTCCGCGTGGTCGGGTAATCGCCATCGCCGGGTACCGAGATCGCAGCCGGCTTACAGGCGCTCGATGACGTAGGCGCGATTGGCCTCCAGCGGGGCCTCCAGCTGCGACCGTGTCCCGTCCGCCCAGACCAGCTCCACCCGGTTCACCTGCGCGTCGCTGCCGAGTCCGAAATGGGCGAGCGGGGCGTCGAACGACAGGAAACCGCCGCCGGCCTTGATCTCGCGGATCTGCGTGCGGGCGTCGTCGGTGCCATGCCGGATGACGACCCGCGCGCCGATTCCGAAACGATTGCCGCGCCGGTCGCGCAGGTGAAGTGTAATCCGGTTGTTGCGCGATTCCGCGTTGGCGTACAGGCGCAGCGGGGCGTTTACGCCCTGGGCGAGGATGTCGAGGTCGCCGTCGCCGTCGAAGTCGAGGTAGGTGAAGGCGGGCGTGTTGACGCGGTCGTCGAGTCCGTAGGCGCGCTCCGCGCGCTCGAAGCCGCCGTCCGGGCCACGGTTGCGGAACAGCACGTTGCCGTGGATGTCGCCGAACTTGTAACCGTTACCGACGTACAGGTCCTGCCAGCCATCGTTGTCCAGGTCGGCGGCCCTGGCGTTCCAGGTCCAAAAGCTCTCGCTGACGCCGGCGTCCACGGCCCGCTCCTGGTAGCGACCGTCGGCAGTCGCCATAAGCAGCGCGTTGCGGGCGCGCTGCGGCAGGTACTCGGCCTGGCGGAAGGGCTCCTGCGCGGGCAACGGCCGGATCACGGCACGACAGAAGGAACGATAGGATGCGAGGCTTGCGGGCAGTCGGTCGCACAATTGCGCGTCGCGGGTCTGCACGGCCAGCTCGAGCATGACGCCGTCGCGACAGGATCGTTGCGCGCCGCCGCTGCTCAGCTCACTGCAGCGGTGCATGCGCCGGTTCCTGGTCACCTCGCGCAGTGCCAGGGCGTCCTGGCACTGCTGTCGATCGTCGCCCGCGGGGAGTGCGGCGCAATAATCGGTGCTGTCCGGGGCCGAGAAGCTCATGTCCGCGGCGAAGATGTCCAGCCGCTGGTCGTTGTCGAAGTCGGCGCTGTCGATGCTCATGGTGTGGAACGGCGTCACCGGGATGCCCAGCTCGCGGCCAGCGGCGACGAAGCGCGACTGGCCGTCGAGGCGGTAGACGATGTCCGGCCGATCGTGATCGTTGCCGACCATGAGTTCCGGGCGCGCGTCGCCGTCGAGATCTGACAGCAGTACCGAGAGCGTTTCGCCATCCGCTCCGGGTAACGGCTGCGCGGCGAATCGCCCGCCCTCGTTGAGCAGGACCACGTTACCGGAATGGGCCGGGGCAAACCCGCGTTCGGAACCGAACGACCAGTTTCCCAGCACGATGTCGAGATCGCCGTCCTGGTCGATGTCCCCGAACGCCGCGGCCATGCCCAGTCCCGGTCCGGTATCCGGCAGGATAGCGACCCGCGGGGCGTCGAAATCATCGTGGTCGTTGTAGACGATGAGGTTCTTCCCGCCATACGCAGTGACGAAGACATCCAGCCAGCCGTCGTCGTCGAGATCGACCAGGGCGACGAGGAAGGCGTTGAGATAGGCGCCTGCGCCGAGGTTCAACACGCGATTGTCGAAGCGGCCGTCGCCGAGGTTGCGATAGAGGCGCACGCCGTGACGAAAAGCGACGGCGAAATCGACCCGGCCATCGTTGTCGAAGTCGCCGGAGGCGATGCCGCGCCCGAGGATGAACGGCTCGCGCTGGTCCAGCGCGCTGAGCACGAAGTCGTGGACCAGTCCCGCCGTCGCGGCGTTGCGTCGCACGAATCCCGGGCCGTCGGTGGCGGGCCGGGTGTGCAGCGCAAGCTCGCTGATGCGCAGGCCGTCTTGCTCCAGGCGCAGCAGCAGCGGCAGGGGTGCCGGGCGTGGCGCCGCGAACGTGGTCGGCGAAACGACGGGCGCAACGGCATCCGCGGTCGCCGAATCCACGAGCCGGGCCTCGGTTTCGGCGAGCCCGAGGTCTATCCGGCGCAGGGTTGCCTCGAGCAGACAATCCCCGCGGGCGGTGCCCTGCAAGCTGCCGCAGTGCGCGACTTCACCGCTCTGCTTTGCGAGACGTGTGGCCCGTTCCGCATGGCAGGTAGACTGCAGGCGGGAGCCGGCGAGCGCGTCGCAGGCTGCGGCGTCGCCCTCGATCGCGCGCGCCAGTCGCGCCTGCCCGATGTTGGTACGGCAATACTCGGCGATCGGGCCGGGAAAGGCCGCACATGCGGTGCTGTCTTCGTCGAGTATGGCCGCGGCCGTGGCTGCGAACTGCTCGCAGCCCGCGATCTCGGGAGCAATTTCGAGGTAGGCGCAGAGCGTGGGGTCGCCGCGCACGCGTACCCATTCCTGCACGACCCTGAAGCGGCACTGCCTGACCTGCTCGGTCGTGCCCGCGGCATTGCACAGGCGGATACCGAGTCCGATGTCGTCGCGCGAGAGCTCGTCGACCACGGCGGCGATGCAGGCGCCGGCTTCGTGCTCGTCGCCGAGTTGTCGGCACGGGGCGGCATCGCGCAGGCGGGTGGCCGCCGCCACCATAAGACCGAAGCGGTGCTGTGCGCGGCAGTCGGCGGCACGCTCCTGCAGGTAGTCGCAGATCTGCGCCGATTCGCCCTGCGCGGCGCGGCGCATGATGAAGGTCTCGCGGCACACGCCGGCCGCCTGCGGGCCGAGACGTTCGCATTGTGCGGTCGCCAGTTCGACGGCCCGGTCGAGGCTCAGCCCCGCCGGCCGCGCGGCGAGCTCCGCGGTGACGTGAGCGGCGTATTCCCTGACCGCTGCCGCGGTGCTCCTGGTCTCGTACCAGTCGACGGCCCGCGCTGCGGCCAAGCCGAGCACGACCACCACCACGAGCAGCGTGACGGCGAGGGCGGCAGAGATCTGGCGCCAGATGACCATGAACGGAAACACGCTGAACAGACCCAGCGTCAGCAACAGCGTCATGACCTGGGGTGCGGGCAGGCCGCTCGACATCAGCACCGCGGCGAAAATCACGTCGAACGCGACCGGAACCGGCAACAGGGCGCCCAGTGCCGCGAGCGGCAGCAGGGGCAGCGAAACCGTTGCCGCGCCGAGTCCTCCGGCGGGCAGCGATTCGACCGCCAGGCCGCCGAGCAGACCGGCGAGCAGCATCAGCGGCACCGACACGCGCACGATGAACCAGAGGTTGCCGAGCAGGCGGCGGCCGACCCAGGCCAGCGCCGCGGGCCAGCTTTGCGCGGTCAGCGCCGTGACCGGGACCTCTTCGAGCTCGTGGCCGAGCGTGAGCAGTCGGTAGGCGGCGGGTGCTTCGGCGGTGCGCGAGAGGGCCGCGGTGCCACCGTCATCGTTCATCACCGGCACCAGCCAGCGGCACGCCAGCGGCATGAGCAGCATGACGAACAGTACCGTGAGCGCAATCTTGACCACGGCGAAGTGCAGCGGAAACAGCGCCAGCACCATGGTCACCACGATCGGGTTCAGCGAGGGGGAGCTGAACATCGTCGCCAGGGCCGTTTCCAGCCGCGCGCCGGCGGCGACCAGGCCCTGGCCGATCGGTGTCGCACAGTTCACGCACAGGCCGAGCGGAACCCCGGTGAGCAGCCCCTTCAGCGTGCTGAGCACGGTCCCGCTGCCTCCGCGTGCGCGCGGCAGCGCCGCCAGCAGCGTCATCAGTGCCGCGCCGAGCAGCAGGCCGAAGGTCATGCCCTTCCAGTTCGTATGCGCCCAGTTGAGGCTGGTATAGAGGACCCGCAGCGCCCAGTGCATGTGCTCCTCGACCACCAGCAGGGGATCGAAGCTCAGGCCTCGCAGGCTGTTGCGGCCGCCCATGCCGGCCTTGGCGTCGAGCTGCGGAATACGCGACTGCGACCAGAAGATCGCAGCGGTGAGCGTGACGACGACGGCCGCCAGGACCGAACGTTTGTTGACGTAGAGCCTCGGGCTCAAGGCGATTTCCCCGGTTATGGACAGGTATGACCTAGCGGATTAGCGGCACGCTGTGCCGGCGCCCGCAGGGGCAGGCGCAGCAGCATAGGGGTTTTGCCGCGACCGCGGTAAGGCTGCCGCCGGTTCGCAGACCCGACGTGTCGCCACCGGGGCCACCCCGGGGCCGCGGCCGGCAAGCGGCGAGGGCCGCGGGCGCGACCCCGGGGATCGCGGTTGACGGTGGGTATGCCGGCGCCGGTGTGTGACCGTTCTGACGCTGCTGTCAGCATTCTTTACACGCGGGCCACGTGGCAGAAGTTCTGTAAGGTCTTGTTTTTGAGTTCATACAGAGACTTGCGAGTGATATTCGGACGATTCCGGGGTCTGGCGGCGCGTCGGCTGTCTGGAATTTTTTACAGTTCTGTTACTTGCGGCCTTGTCGGTCATCCTCAGTGATTCGGTTATTTATTGATTATATTTAGGTATTTTTACTTTTTTGGAAAGTGGCGCGTTTCTTGCTGCTTTGTTCTCCACACTTGAAAAGCACGCTTCGGTAACGGTTTCCGGGCGGCGGAAACGCCCGATACCGGCGTCCAGGGGATTAAGATGATCAGAAAAATCAAATACTTCACAACTTTGCTTGCGTTGATGACCGTCAGCGGCATGGTGCACGCCGCCTTCATCCCGTTCGGGGTGCAGAACAATGTCAACGACGCGACCGTCGCCGGCTGGGGGTTCTCCCAGTGCTGGACGTCGACCTACGGCACGAGTGGCCACAACATCAATGCCGTGCTCGCCGGCTGTGACGGTGACTACCTCATGCTGGCCGGCCGCCAGGTGGGCTCGGATACCTGGGACGTCCTGGCGGCGGCGGATGTCCTCTCCGTCACCACGGATACGGGCTTCAGCAACGTCACCACCAATGCCAACGGGGTCGAGTGGTACTTCAGCCAGAATTACTCGTGGGGTTTCGCCGCGGGCGGTGACAGCGTCAGCCGCAGCAGTTGCGACACCGGCTCGACCAACGGTGCGCAGCGCCTGTGCTGGCACACCGGCGGCGGCAATATCAACGGCGGCTGGCGTGTCGGCACGGTCACCAGTCTGAACAGCAACAATAACTGGGAGCGTGCGCTGTTCGTGGCGAGCGCCGTGCCCGAGCCCGCGACCCTGGCATTGCTGGGTCTCGGCCTGGCCGGCCTCGCACGCCGCAGGTCCCGCTGACGCAGACCGCGCAACCGTAACAAGGAAGCCCGCACCAGCGGGCTTCTTTTTGTCCGGGGCGGCGATGGGCGCCGGCGCGGCAGCCCGGTCAGGCTGGTGCCACTGCGATGCCACGCAGCAGCCGTCCGAGCAGGTCGGCGCCGGTGATGACGCGCCTGGACTGCGCGCTCCACAGCAGCACCACGTCGCGGGTGATGGCGGCATCGTCGCTGCCGGCGGTATCGCGCTTGAGATCGAGGATGACGTGCCCCAGCGGCATGTCGCCGTCGGTGACAACGATCGGCCGGTGGCAGAAGGCGTAGGGATCGAAGGGGCCTTCGTCGACCAGCGCTGCACGCAGGAAGCCGTCGGCGTCCAGCACCAGCTGCGGGGTGTCCTCCGGATCGGTGAGCACCACCCACTTGTGGCCTGATGCGTGCACCTGGCGGATGAAGGGATCGCTGGCGGTGCGCGCGATCTCGGGGATCACCGGCAGGTCGACCGTAACCGGCAGGGCGACCACGCTGGCCGGCGCCACGCTCTCGCCTTCGCTGCGGATCGGCACGTCGTCGATCTCGAGGAAGTTGAGGGCGCCACGGCCCTCGATCTCGTCGACCTCGGCGTCTTCGGCGTCGATGTGCTGCTTGATCACGCTCTCCAGCTGGTGCTCGCGCAGGAAGGCAATGGTCTCCTCCCCGAGCCAGCGATCGAGCACCCATGCGCTCGGCCGCGCGACCGGGTAGAGCAGGAACTGGTACAGGCGCATGACGGGCGCGAGGGCCGCGGCGACCGACATCGCGCGCCGCGAGCAGTAGGCCTGCGGCGCGATCTCGCCGAAGAAGGTGATGACGCCGGTCGAGAACACGAACGCCGACAGGCCCGCCAGCACCGAGTTGGAGAGCAGGGTCAGCAGTACGTTGATGCCGACGTTGCCCCACAGGATGGTCGTGAGCAGGAGGTTGGCGTCGCGGCGCAGCTCGAGAATCACGCGTGCCTTGCGGTTGCCGCTGCCCGCTTCCGCTTCCAGGCGCAGCCGACTGAGCGAGAAGTAGGCGAGGTTGAGTCCGGAAAACATCGCCGACTGCGAGACGCACAGCGCGATGCCGATCCAAATCAAGGTGTCCATCGGGAGGTACTCCAGGGGAGAGCGAGCGCGGGCAGCGGTGGGGGCGAACTTCGGCGGCCCGTGGCTCGGGGCGCGCATTGTCGGCGCAATTGTCGCCAGCGGCAAACTCCATCGCCGACGACATGGGGCCGGGCCGGCCCCGGACCCCGCCCTAGCGTGATCGCGCGCAATGGCCGGCCGGAAATCGGCGCTACCATTGCCGCATGCAAGCCCCGGCAGCGAACACACCGAGCCCACCGCAGACCGACGGTTACGCGTCGGCGCTACGGTCGGGCGCGCGCCGATGACCGTGTTCGCGTCAACGGACGAACCCGTTGCGCCACGCGGCGGGCTGGAGACCACCGTCGAAGGCAAGCGCGTCACGCTGCGTCCGACCGGCGCCTGGACGCTGCATGCCGGGCTGCCGCCGTCGTCCGACGCCCTGCGCGAAGTCGCGGCCGGCAATGCGGCCAGCGTGGCGTTCGACTGCAGCGGCCTGAGCGACTGGGATTCGCGCTTCGTGGTCTTCGTACGCGAGCTCGTGGATCGCTGCGAACGTAGTGGCACTGCCTGTGACCGGGCGGGCCTGCCCGACGGCGTGCTGCGCCTGCTCGAGCTGGCCGAGGCCGCGCCCGAGAACGCGGCGGCGGGCGCACCACGCGGCGGCCGCGAGTTCCTTTACGACATCGGCCTGCAGGTGATCGCCTTCGCACGTTCCGCCGGCGAGCTGATCGCGTTCACCGGCGCGGCGGTGGTGGCGCTGGCGCGCATGCTGCGCGGCCGGGCACGCTTCCGCTCGCGCGACGTGTTTCGCATCATGCAGGACGTCGGCGCCGAGGCGCTGCCCATCGTCAGCCTGATCAGCGTGCTGGTGGGACTGATCCTGGCCTACATCGGCTCGCTGCAGCTCAGCCAGTTCGGCGCCGAGGAGTACGTTGCTGACCTCGTCGCGATCGCGATGGCGCGCGAGATGGCGGCGATGATGACCGGCATCATCATGGCCGGCCGTACCGGCGCTGCGTTCGCCGCCCAGCTCGGCACCATGACCGCCAACGAGGAGATCGACGCGCTGCGTACGGCCGCCATTCCGCCGATGGAGTTCCTGGTCCTGCCGCGCATCGTCGCGCTGGTGCTGATGCTGCCGCTGCTGACGGTCTACGCCAACCTCATGGGCATGGCCGGCGGCGCCGTGGTCGGGCTGCTGCTGCTCGACATCGAGCCGCTGCAGTACGTGGTGCAGACGCGCGCCGCGGTCGACCTCGCCGACTTCGCCACCGGGCTGATCAAGGCCGCGGCCTACGGCGTCATCGTCGCCGTGTCCGGCTGCCTGCGCGGCATGCAGTGCGGGCGCAGCGCGGCGGCGGTCGGCGAGGCGACCACCTCCGCGGTGGTCACCGGCATTGTCTTCATCGTGGTCTGCTCGGCGACCCTGACGGTGGTCTACCAGGTCCTCGGCGTGTGATGGACGGTGCCACCCCTGTGGTTCCGATGGGCGGCGCGCACATCGCGGTACGCGGGCTCAGCGTCGGTTACGGCGAGCGCACCGTGCAGCACGATCTCGCGTTCGACATCGCGCGCGGCAGTGTCTTCGTGATCATGGGACCGAGTGGCTGCGGCAAGAGCACGGTGCTGCGCGCGCTGATCGGTCTGCTCCAGCCGCAGGCGGGCAGCGTGCACTTTGCCGGCGAGAGCTTCTGGGAGGTCGACGCCGACCGCCGCGACCGCCTGCGCCAGCGCTTTGGCGTGATGTACCAGGGCGGTGCGCTGTGGAGCTCGATGACGGTGGCGGAGAACGTCGGCCTGCCGCTGGAGGAGCACACCGCGCTCGACGCCGGCACCATACGCAAGCTCGCCGAGTTCAAGCTCGCGCTGGTCGGGCTGCGCGGCTTCGAGGATTTCTACCCCGCCGAGATCAGCGGCGGCATGAACAAGCGCGTCGGCGTGGCGCGCGCGCTCGCGCTGGACCCGGAAGTGGTGTTCTTCGACGAGCCGTCGGCCGGGCTGGACCCGCTCAGCTCGCGCCGCCTCGACGACACCCTGCTCGCGCTGCGCGACGGTCTCGGCTGTACCATGGTGCTGGTGACCCACGAGCTCGACAGTATCTTCAACATCGCCGATGACGCCGTGCTCCTGGACCCCGAGAGCGGTACGCTGATTGCGCGCGGCAATCCGCGCGAGTTGCGCGAGCACAGCGACGATCCGCGCGTGCGCCGTTTTCTGCGGCGCGGGGACGCATGAGCGAGCGCGCCAATCCGACCGTGGTCGGCGGCTTCGTGATCGGCGCGCTGGTGCTGCTCGTCGCGGGGGTGCTGCTGTTCGGCAGCGGCGCCGTGCTGCGCGAGCGGATCCCGGTGGTCGCCTTCTTCTCGGGCAACGTGCGCGGACTGCAGGAGGGCTCGGCGGTCGAGTTTCGCGGCGTGCGCGTCGGCACCGTGACCGGCATTCAACTGGCGCTCGACGTCGAGAGCAGGGATCTCCTGATCCCCGTCTACATGGAGCTCGATACCGATTCGCTGATCGTGGCCGGCGAGGCGGCGGAGGCCACCGGCGCCGGCGCGCTGGCGTTCCTCGACGCGCTGGTCGCCAGGGGGCTGCGCGCGCGCCTGGACCTGCGCAGCTTCGTCACCGGCCAGCTCGCCGTGGGGCTGGACATGTACCCGGGATCGGAGGTGGTGCGGGTCGGTGCGAGCGCCGGGGTTTACGAGCTGCCGACCGTCGAGTCGACGCTGGACCGGGTCGCCGAGATCCTGCAGGACCTGCCGCTGCAGGACATCGCGGTCAAGCTCATCGACACCCTCGACAATGCCGCCCGCCTGCTGGCGGACGGCAACCTGACCACCGCGCTCGACGACACCGCCAGTGCCGCCGCCGATGCGCGCGCGCTGATGGCCGAGGTCAGGGTCACCGCCGGTCCGCTGCTGGGCGAGCTCAGGCAGACGGTACAGGCGACGCGCGCGGCGGTCGACGGCGTCGCGCAGCACAGCAACGCGACACTCGACGATTACGCCCGTCTCGCCAGCGGGGCCGATGCCCGGCTCGACGCGCTGGCCGGTCAGCTCGAGCGGGCCCTGGCCGAGCTCGGCGGGCTGCGCGCGACGCTGGATGCGCGGGTTGCGCCGGTCAGTGACGCCGCGCTGGAAACCCTGGACGCGGCGCGCACCGCGCTGGGCGGCGCCAACGAGGTGCTGGCCGGCGATTCGCGCACGCGCTACAACATCGACGTCCTGCTCGAGGAGCTGGCCGGCGCGGCGCGCTCGCTGCGCATCATGGCCGAGTTCCTGGAGCAGCACCCGGACGCCCTGATCAGAGGCAAGAACCTGTGAACGCACGCCCCGTGCCCGTCGCCGCGCGGCTGCGGCTGCTGACGCCCTGGCTGCTCGTACTGGCGCTGGCCGGCTGCGCGCGTACGCCGAATCCCGAGCTCTACCTGGTCGACCTGCCGCTGGACGACGCGCGCGCCGGAGCCGGGCATGGACTGGCCGTCGGCATCGGCCCGCTCGACCTGCCCGCCTACCTCGACCGGCCGCAAATCGTGACCCGCGACGGCCAGCATCGCCTGCACGCCGCACCCGGTCACGTGTGGGCCGAACCGCTGCACGACAGCGCGCTGCGGGTGCTGACCGCGAGCGTCGGCGCAACGCTTGCCAGCAACCGCGTGTTCCCGGTTCCCCGTCGCGCGCGCACCGCGCTCGACTGGCGCGTGGAGATCGAGATCGAACGCTTCGACGGCGTGCTCGGCGGTGCGGTCGTTCTCGCGGCGCGCTGGAGCGTGTACCAGGCGGATAACCGACAGCCGCGCCTGACGCGCACCAGCCTGATCGAGCAGCCGGCGGCGGCGGGCGACTACACCGCCCTGGTCGAAGCCCTGAGCGCGGCGCTGGCGCGGCTGGGCGAGGACATCGCGCGCGCCGTCGCCGGGGCGCAAGCCGGCGCGTAGCGCTGAGCCGGTCGCCTCAGTCCTCGCGCACCACGCGCACCGGGAAGGGCGCGCTCTCGGAGCCGGCATAGAGCGAGCGGTGCGGGAAGGGGATCTCGATGCCTGCCTGGTCGAAGGCGGCCTTGACGTCCTCGGCGAGGCTGTTGCGCAGGGCGAGGAAGTTGCCGCGTTCCGCCCACACCGAGAACTGGATGCTGAGGGCGGAGTCGGCGAAGCCCTGGAAGATGAACAGCGGCGGCGGGTCCTGCAGGCTCAGCGGGTTGGCCTCGGCGACCGCCATCAGCACTTCGCGCACGCGCACCAGGTCTTCGCGGTAGGCGACCCCGAGCAGCAGGTCGTAACGCCGGATCGGGAAGCGCGTCAGGGTGGTCGTCTGTGACTTGATCAGCTGCTCGTTGGGAATGCGCACGTAGAGGTTGTCGAAGGTGCGCAGCTTGACCGAGAGCAGGTCGATGCTCAGGACCTCGCCGGTGGTGTCGCCGACGCGAATGACGTCACCGATACCGAACGAGCGTTCGCCGAGCAGGAACAGCCCGCTGATGAGGTTGGACGCAGAGGTTTGCGACGCGAAGCCCAGCGCCACCGAGAGCACGCCGGCGGCGCCGAGCAGCACGCCGAGATGGAAGCCGAGCTCATGCAGCACCGCGGTGACGAACAACGCCGTGACCCCGTAGTAGGTCGCGCGCTGGACCAGGATCGCGCGATGCCGGTCGAGATGCGGTGTCGCCAGCCTGAGCGTGAGGCGCCCGAGCAGGCGCGCCGCGAGCAGGCCGACCAGCAGCAGAATGGCGGCGCGCAGCAGCGACCAGGCACGCGTATCGCCGAGCAGATCGGAAGCGGCATTCATCAGGTCGGGCATGGGTACGGCTCTCCCGGGGCGGGGTCAGCGGAACATCGCGCCGAAGGCGCGAAACAGGCGACGCTCCCCGGCGACCAGGCGGGGCGGCGCCAGGCGTTGCGGGGCGCGCGCGTGGCGCGGCGCACCGGCCCCGAGATCGAGGTCGGCCAGGCCCTCTTCGGCGCGATTGTCGAACACCACGTCCTGCGTCCACAGCATGCCGGCCGCGTCCGCGTACAGGGCCAGGTGAGGCGCCGGCAGGTTGAGCTTGAGGATCGGCAGCACGGTCGCCGTGTCGTTGCGGATCTCGACCGCGGTGACCGCGCGCTCCGGGCGCATGGGTACTTCGTCGAGCTCGAGGCGGCCCGCGGTGTGGCTGGCGTAACACAGCTCACCGACCTGGGTCGAAGGCCCAAACCAGGTGTCCGACGCACGCTCGATGAAGCGCTCCTGCAGGCGCTGCGGCGGTACACCGACGTCGACCGCGTACCACAGCGGGGTGCTGACGAAGAGCGTGACACGCCCGCCCGGAATGACGTGCAGCGGGGCCAGCGGCGCCGCGACCACCGGGCGATCGGCGACCATCGGGTGCAGCGTCAGCGGTCCCTCGGTTGCACCGACCGCGTAACGGTCTGCGACCGCGCCTGCGTCGGCTGCCGTGTCCGCATCGCCGGCGCGGATCTCGAGGATGCGCCACTCGCGTGCGTCGCGTTCGATGCGCAGCCGCAACGGGCCCAGGTCGCGCTCGATCGCAGCGCCGATGGCCGGCTCGAAATCACCCCACCAGGCAGCATCCGCTGCACTCATCGCAGCCAGCCCTTGATGGCGAACACGTAGAGACTGAGTGCCATACCCGCGGCGACTCCGAACGAGATCTGCGCGAGGGTCGCCGGCCACGGTGTGTCGAGCAGGTTCATGCCGAGCAGGCCGCCCGCGGTAGCCGGGATCAGGGCCAGCGCCGTGAGCAGCGCGAGCAGGCGCATGACGCGGTTCATCTGGAACGAGGCCACGTTCAGGCGCAGGTCGACCAGCGCCTGCAGCGATTCGCGCAGGTCTTCGATACCCTGGTAGAGATCGTCCACGTCCTCGGCCAGCAGGCGCAGCGGGCCGGATCGGTCGCTGTCACCCAGGGTGATGCCGGCCTGGCCCTGCTGCAGGTCGCGCATCACGCTGCGCAGGTGCTTGAGCGCGCTGCGCGCGCGCAGGATGTCGGCACGCAGGTCGAAGCTGCGCGCGAGAAAGGCCTCGTCGTTCAGCGTGACCTGCGCAGATTCGATCCCGAGCAAGGTGGTTTCCAGGCCTTCGACGACGTCGGTGTAGGCGCTGACGACCTCGCCGAGCAGGGCCACCGTGGCCTTGGCCATGCGCGGCGCGTCGCCCGCAACGCTGGCGAGGCGCGCACCCACGCGTTGTTCTAGATCGGTGCGATCGCGGCTCAGCACGACGACGTTGTCGGCGCTGCCGACGATCAGCAGCGGCGTGCGCCGCAGGCGGCCATCGTCCTGCATCGGCAGCGGGTAACGCACGAACAGGGTGGTGAAGCGTTCGAGCCGGTCGAAGCGTGGCACGCTGGACTGGAACAGGCCACGCACCGCGCGCTCGGGCACGCCCAGCGCGGTAGCGATCGGGGCCAGGTGCTCCTCGGCCACCCCGCTGACGAACAGCCAGTCCGGCTCGGCGGTGCCGATACGGCGCAGCGCAGCGTCCCACGCAATCGACTCGAAGGTCTCGCCGTCGGCCGTCAGCGCGAGCACCGCGAGATCGGCGCCCGCCGGCATGTCCAGCGCCGCGAGGGGCTCACGCGCCGCGGAAAGCGCGAGCCCGGAGCGCGCTCCCAGCAGGGCGAATCGCCCCAGCCGCAGGAGCCGTAATACCGGCGAGCTGCGCAGCACCTCGGGTACCGCCGGCAGCAGGGCCAGCGTCGCGGCGAGAATGATGAGGAGATCGAGGATGCGCCAGCGGTTGAGCACGTAGCGGCGCCGATCGGGCGCGAGTGCCATGCCGGCCAGGTACTCCAGCGCGAACAGTGCGACGATCGCATACTCGGCCAGCACTACGGCGCGGCTGCCGGCCGCCGGCAGTGCGAATACCGACGGCACGATCATCAGGAACAGCGAGAGCAGGGCGAGGAAGCCGAGCACCGCGTCGTTCAGGAAGCGTTCGATGAGTCGTGCCATGCCGGCTGGTCTCCCGTTGTTGCCGGCCGGTTGGCCGCGATGTGCGCCGGCCGCCGGGTAGCGGGATTGTAGTGCACGCACCGTGCCGGTGGGCGCCGCAGCGCACGCGTGCTTCATGCGCAGCAGCCCGATGTGCTAGCTTCGCGTGTGCCCGGGCGGCGCGCGAGCGCGGCCGGGCATGATTCACCGCAGCGCCGGGTGCAGGCGCTGGTTCCGCCGCGGGGCGCTATGGAAACGGCTTTTACCGAGCAGCAGCTTCGTGATCCGGACCTGGCGCGTGCGGCCGGCGTCATCCGTCGCTGCGTGCGCCACGGCTTCTGCCCGCAGACCTGTCCGACCTACCTGCTGACCGGGGACGAGAACGACTCCCCGCGCGGGCGCATCGACCTCATGCACGCGATGCTGGCGTCCGGTGCGGCGCCGGATCGCCGCACCGTGCACCACCTCGATCGCTGTCTGTCCTGCCTCGGCTGCGAGTCGACCTGCGCCGCGCGGCTCGATTATCGCGCGCTCATCGACCACGCCCGGGTGCATATCGAGCGACACTACCGCCGGCCGTGGCGCGAGCGCCTGGTGCGCCGGCTGATCGCGTCGGTCCTGCCCTACCCGCGGCGGCTGCGGGCCATGCTCGCTCTGGCCCGGCCCGTGCGCGGCCTGCGTCACCTGCTGCCGGCAACGCTGCGGCCGATGCTCGAGATGATCCCGCCGGCTCCGGCCCGGGTCGCCGCCCCGGCCACCGCCGCGACGCCGCGGCCGTCACGCGGGCGGGTGGTGCTGCTCGCGGGCTGCGTGCAGCAGGTGCTGGGTGAGCGCGTCATCGCCGCCACCGAGCGTTTGCTGGCACGCCACGGCTACGCCGTCAGCGTGCTGCGCAGCGGCTGCTGCGGCGGCCTGCCGCTGCACATGGGGCGTGACGAGCAGGCGCGCGACCTGGCGCGCGGCCTGCTCAGGGCATGCACCGCGGACGCCGGACCGGATGCCGTCGACGGCTACGTCAGCGTGACGTCTGGCTGCGGCACCACGCTGAAGGCGTTGCAGGCCCATTTCGCCCATGAACCGGAGGCGCATGCCGCGGCGACTGCCATCGCCGGCAAGGTGCGCGATCTCAGCGAGCTGCTGGGCGCGGACGACCTGCGCGTGGCACCCGGTATGCCCGCGCTGCCCCTGGCCTACCACGAAGCCTGCTCGCTGCGTCACGGGCAGCGTCTCGGCGGCGCCATGCAGCGGCTGCTGCAGCGCGCCGGTTTCGAGGTCCTCGCGGTGCCGGAAAGTCACCTGTGCTGCGGCTCGGCCGGCACCTACAACCTGCTGCAGCCGGAGCTCGCCGGCCGCCTGGGCGCGCGCAAGGCGGCCGCGATTGGATCGACCGGCGCTGTCGTGGCGGCGGCCGGCAACCTCGGCTGCCAGCTCCAGATCGGGCGTTACCTGGGGCGGCCGGTGATCCACAGCGCGGAGCTGCTCGACTGGGCGACCGGCGGACCGCTGCCGCCGGAGCTGGCCGACCTGGACCTCGAGCAATGGCCGGCACGCACACCGCGCGCCGACGCGCCGGCAGTGCCCGACGACGAGGCGATCAATTTCTGGGGCTACGAGCCGTGAGCCTGCGCGGCTGTCCCCGATGACCTGACGGAAGCAAGCATGACCACAGCGAGCGATCCCGCGGCGTTTTTCGAGGCAGTGCGCAACGCGCTGGGCAGCGACGCGCTCAACCTCAGTGACGAGACCCTGCACCGCTACGGCGAGAATCACCTGCCGACCGGCGACAAGCGCCCGCTGGCCGTGGTCTACCCGGGCTCGGCCGCGGACGTGCAGGCGATCGTCGCGGCGGCCAATGCGCACGGCATCGTGCTCTACCCGATCTCGACCGGTCAGAACCAGGGGCTGGGACTGCGCAGCGCGGTGGCGGCCGGCCAGGTGGTGGTCGATCTCGGCCGCCGCATGAACCGTATCGTCGACATCGACGAAGCCCTGGCCTATGCCGTGATCGAGCCCGGCGTGACCTACCAGCAGCTTTACGACGAGCTCGGCGTGCGCGGCCACAAGCTGATGCTGGACACGACCTCGGGTCCGCCCGCCGGCGGCGTGCTCGGCAACACCATGGACGGCGGTGCCGGCTACACGCCTTACTTCGATCACTTCTACATGGCCTGCGGGCTGGAGGTGGTGCTCGGCAACGGCGAGCTGCTGCGCACCGGTGACGGCGCGCTGCCGGGGTCGAGTGCGTGGCATACCTCCAAGTACTCCATCGGTCCGCGCCTCGACGGCCTGTTCGTGCAGTCGAACTTCGGCATCACCACGCGCATGGGGGTGTGGCTGATGCCGCGGCCGCCGGCCATGCGTTCGTTCTTCTTCGCGTTTCCCGAAGACGACGATCTCGAGACCATCATCGACCTGTGCCGGCCGCTGAAGATGAGCAACGCCGTGCCGACGCTGTTCAAGGTCGCCAACGACATCTACGCTTTCGGCACCGAGTGCGAGCATCCCGAGTACGCACGTACCGGCGGCACGGAAGCCCTCTCCGAGTCCGCACGACGCGAGCTGCAGGCGCGCTACGGCACCGGCGCGTGGCTGGTGTCCGGCGCCTTCTACGGCGCCAGCGAGGCCGCCATCGCGCCGTTCATCGAACGTGCGAAGGCGCACTTCATGGCCGGCGGCAAGGCCACCTACATCGACCACGACAGCGCCGAGGCCAACCCGATGCTGCGTATCCACATCGATTCGTTCCGCGGCGTGCCGACCGCCGACGAGCTCAAGCTCCTCTCGTGGCGTCCCGGCGGCGGGCTCATCTGGTTCCTGCCCGGCACGCCCATGACCGGCGCGGTGGCGAACGAGCACCAGCGGCTCGCACGCGGCATCTACGAGCGCTTCGGCTTCGAGTACATCTGCGAGTACGTGTGCGGCGCGCGTTTCGCGCGCGGGCTGCACGTGCTGGTCTACAACCGCGAGGACGAGGCCGAGACCCGGCGCGCCGACGACTGCTATCGCGCGCTGGCGGATGGTTTTGCCGCGGCCGGGATCTCGGTCGGCCGCGCCGCCACCGGCTACCAGTCGCTGCATCTCGGACACCTCTCACCAGCCTTCACCCGGACCTGCGCCGCGATCAAGCAGGCGCTGGATCCGAACGGCGTGATCGCGGCGGGCAAGTACGCGCTTTGAAGCAACACGAGGGAGAGTGGCGATGAGCATCGCGCAACACAACGTGACCTTTCCGCTGGCCGGTGGCGCGGCGATGAGCGCCTACCTCGCCGTGCCCGAGTCCGGGCAGGGACCGGGCCTGCTGCTACTGAGCGACGCGCACGGTGCGGGCGATCATGCCAGGCACCAGGCCAACCTGTACGCGGAGGAGGGCTGGGTGGTGATGCTGCCCGATCTGCATGCCCGCGGCGCTCCGGGTGCGAGCTTCGCCTACGATACCGACGGGATCGCCGCAGCCGCGGCCTGTGCGGCGAACTACGATGTCGAAATGGCCGCGCGCGACCTGGAAGTCGCGGCCGCCGCGCTCGCCGCGCGCAGCGAGGTCAGTGGCGGGGTCGGGGTCGTCGCCTCCGGTCTCGGTGGCCGGCTCGCCGTACCGCTCGCTCGAGCCATTGCTGCAGCCTGCCTCGTGATTACCGATCCGGACGACGCGGATACGGTGCTCGCGGCGCTCGGCGACCTCACCCTGACCTGCGTCGTGCACCTGCCCGGCAATGTCACGCCCGCCACCGGCGTGCGGGCGGCGGCCGAGGCCAACCCGCAGGTGAGCGTGTACGACTATCCCGAGACCGCCCGCGGTTTCGACAACCGCAATACCGTCGCTTTCGATCGGCCCGCCGCGATGATGGCCAAGTCGCGCACGCTGGCCGCGCTGCGCGGCGCCCTCGGCCCGGTCTACGACCTGACCGCGCTGTGGGAGCGGCACCTGTACACCGAGTTCGCCGAACGCAACGTGGAGGATTCCATGGACACCATGGTCGACGACCCCTACGTGTTCGTCGTGCCGACGGTCACCGGGGGCACGGGCAAGCCCGACCTCACGCGCTGGTACAGCAAGCATTTCCATTTCCAGAACCCGGAGGACACCCGTATCGTGCCCATCTCGCGCACGGTCGGAGCGGACCGCCTGGTCGACGAGTTCATCTTCTGCTGCACCCACGACCGCGTCATGGACTGGCTGCTGCCCGGCGTTGCACCGACCCACCGGCGTATCGAGATCCCGATGGTCGCGGTGGTCAACTTCCGCGGCGAGAAGCTCTACCACGAGCACATCTGGTGGGACCAGGCGAGCGTGCTGGTGCAGGTCGGCCTGCTCGATCCGGAAGGCCTGCCGGTCACCGGCGCGGAGCAGGCGGCCGCGATGCAGGACGAGCATCTGCCGCGCAACCGGCTCATTCCGGACTGGGCCCAGGCGGCGGGCTGAACCGCAAACAGCGCAGTCCGATTTGATCGCGTCGTCCGCTTCTGGTTCACTCGACGCTGGAGGGGGCAGAGCGCATTACCGCTTAAACCTTTGCGCCGTACGCGGCCCAGCAGACGGAAAAGGCTCTGCCCCTTTCATTCCTCCGCCCACGGCCCGCATGGAGCATGTCGCTCCTGCTTCCGCGCGGAGCGCCCGCTCGAGCAGGCGCGACCGCCCGCAGCCGCGCAGCGCGGCCGCCGGGTCCGCTGCACCGGTGAAACTGATCGCAGTCAAATCGCGCCATGCGCCGCGCCAGTATGTTGGCGCGTGTGCGGGCGGTCGCCCGCATGAGGATCGTACCGCCGCTGCGAGGTAAGCTGGCTATGAGATGGACTGCACGGCTGCGTGCGCACCTGTCCCGCGTCGTCCTGACGGGATTGCTGGCCGGCCTCGCCGGCTCCGCTGGCGCGCTGACCCTGACCCCGGCGACCTTCTACGAGTTCGTCAGCGTCGGCGGCAACTCGGCCGGCGGATTCCCGGTCGACACGGTTCCCGGCACCGAGACGGTGAACGAACCGGCGGGCTATCCGCGCGGCACCGGCACGGCGACGGCGACCACCAGCAACATCCTGCCGCTGCTGACCGAGACCAGCCTGGTGCTGAGCGCCTTCGACAGCCCGGCCGCTTACGGCGGCAGCGCCGAAGCGCGCATCAACTTCCAGTTCGCCATCGAGGCGCTGCCCGGCGGTACCGCCGGGGCCATGATCCCGGTCGACATCACCACGTCCGGGCTGGTCAGTCTCGACCTGACCGCCGGCACCGCGGGCGGCGCATCCGGCACCGCGTTCGCCATTCTCGGCCTGCCGGGGATCTTCACCCTTACCGCGAACCGCGCATGCTCCGGCAGTGTTGCCGGCGGTGTGAGCTGTACCAGCGCCGATGGCGAGTCCTTCGGCGGCACCTTCACCCGCACGCTGCAGGAAGGCACGCTGTACTCAGGCGAGCTGCACGTCGGCCTGCACGGGCAGGGCGGCGGGCTGGGGTTCACCACCAACGCCTACGCCATGGTCGACCCGTCGTTCGTGATCCAGGCGCCCTTCGCGGGCGATTACCAGGTGGTGTTCAGCCCCAATCTCTCCGCCGTGCCGTTACCCGCTGCCTTGCCCTTGCTGGCCGGTGCCAGCGCCGTCCTCGGACTGCGCCGCCGCCGGCCGCAGCCGGGCCGCGGACGCGCACGCGCCGCCGGTGCGGTCCGGATCGTGGCAACGGGTGCCTGCGGAGGCCGCGCTTCGCCCTGACACCCGTATAATTCCGGTCGATCCACCGCCGCCCGGACGTGCGGGAGCGGCGGTACGCGACCGCCTGCTTGTCCGGCCGTGACGGAGATCCCTACTTGCCCGCCAAGATGCACATCATCGACGTGCTCGGGGAGCGCTCCCTGCTGCTGCCCGAGTGGGTCAACCGCGGTCTGGCGGCCAACGATCGCGTCAAGTACTACCTGACGCTGTTGCAGGCGGCGCGCCAGCACGCCGCCGATCCCGGCCAGCCGGCGCCCGATCTCACCGTCGAACGGCTCGCCAGCGGTGTCGAAGACGAGGATCTCGACGCGGTGGTCGGCGGCAGCCGGCCGAGTCCCGATGGCGGCTACCTGATCCCCGGGGCCGCGGCGCTGCATGCGCGCGTCGCCGAGGGGCTGGAAACCATGCTCGCCGCGGTGGAGGCCGGTGCCGGTGCCGACGCGGTGGCGCTGCGCGAGCGCCTCGAGATGCTGCTCGGCGGGCCGTCGCCCGACTCCGCGGACCGCGTTCCCGAGGATTACGTCGATGCGCTGACCCATGCCCAGCGCAAGCGCGGCGACAGTGTGCACCTGCTGGTCATGGACCTGCACAAGGCACTCAACAGGCTGCAGGCGAAGCTCGCGCACGAATCCATAGACGGTGCCTACGTCTACGCCATAGACGCTGCCGACCGGCCCCTGGTGCGCGCCTTCATGGCCGGGCTCAACGCGACCGCGCCGCTCAAGTTCGATCATCCCGGCCTCGGCACGACCGCGACCCGCGACGGTGTGGCGCTCGTGATCCAGAACGACATCGGCACCACCGATGCACACGTGCTCGTCTTGCGCGTGGAGGGGATGAGCGCGGTGCTGACCTACACCGACATCCACATGCGGCGGGCGACCTTCTTCATGAGCCTGTTCGAGCGCGGTGGCACGCAGTGGGAGGACACCCGCTCGCGCCAGGCGGCGGGACTCGAAGAGGGCGACAACTACTACCTCTGTGTCGGACGCTATACCGCGCCCGACAGCGAGGCGCTGGCCGCGTACCTGCGCTTCATCGGCTCGCGCATCGTGTTTCTGATCGACTGGAACCGGGCGCGCAAGCGACTGCGACAGTTCGTGCGCATGCGTGACGCCGTGCGCGTGCTGAAGTGGGCCGCCGACAACGACTTCGGTCATCGCGGCTTTCTCGAGCTCGGCGGTGAGCGGCTGATCTACGAGGCCATCGAGAACGCCATGACCTCGCCGGTGCGCTACGGCGAGCGTCTCGACCGCGTGCTCGGACGCGACACCGTGGTCGAGTACCTGAAGCGCGTGCTGCGGGTCGCCTCGGAGGGCCTGCGCGAGGGCCGCTCGGCACGCTCGATCCGCGACGAGATCAAGGCCGAGCTGCTCGAACGCTTCCATACCGCGGACCAGAGCTTTCTCGATCTGCTCGGCGAGCAGGCCGCGCTCGGCGTGGAGCTGGCCGGGGCGGTCCGTGACGGCCTGGTGCGCGGCCGCCTGGCCGGGTCGGGGGAGTTTCTCGAGCTCACCGCGCGGCGCGCCAAGCACTGGGAGACGCGTGCCGACGAGCTCGTCATGCAGGTCCGCGGCGGCATGCGCCACGCCACCGGGCACGCGTTCTTCGAGCGCCTCGCCGGCGAGGCCGACGACATCGCCGACCACCTCGAAGAAGCGGCCTTCCTGCTGCCGCTGTTGCCGCGGGTGGAGACGCCGGCGCAGCTCTATGCGCCGCTGGTCGATCTCTCCACCCAGGTCCTGGACGGCACCCGGCATTTCGTTCGCTGCGTGGAGAGCGGGCGTCACGTCGAGCGTGGCGGCGTGCGCGACGACCTGCGCGACTTCCTGCAGGCCGTCGATCGCATCATCGCCATCGAGCACGAGACCGACGCTGCCGAACGGCAGCTCATCGTGGCGCTGATCGAGGCCGGCGCCGAGCACCGCCAGCTCTACCTGCTCTCGGCGATCGGCAAGCGCCTGGAGAAGGCCGCGGACTGCCTGGCGCGCTGCGCGCTGGTGCTCAGCGACCACATCGTCGGCGAGGTGATGCGCGGATGAAGCATCTCGACCACCCGGTCTATTTCATTGGCAACGGCCAGTCCGACAGCCAGGACCTGTCGCCGGCCGAGGTCGGCGCCAAGGCCTATAACCTGATGCGCATGGACGCCGCCGGTCTGCCGGTGCCGCCCGCCTTCGTCCTCGGCACCGACTTCTGCCGGGCGTTCTTCGCCGATCCCGAGCACCTGCTCGAACAGCTCCCGGAGCTCCTCGCGGCCAACATGCGGCGGTTGGAGAACGCCTGCAGTGGCAGCTTCGGCGGCCGCCGGCGGCCGCTGCTGGTGTCGGTGCGTTCCGGTGCGCCGGTGTCGATGCCGGGCATGATGGAGTCGATCCTGAACGTCGGCCTGAACGACGCCACGGTGCACGGCCTGATCCGCCAGTCCGGCAACCCGCGGCTGGGCTGGGATTCCTACCGGCGGCTGGTGGAATCGTACGCGAACGTGGTCCACGGCCTGTCGCCGGCGGGCTTCGAGCACCTGGCGCGCGAGTTCGTCGACCCGGATCTCTTTCCCGACGTGTCCGACCTCGATGCGCCGGCGCTGCGCCAGCTCACCGCCGACTGCCTGCAGCACATGCGCGAGGAGAGCGGTCACGCCTTCCCGCAGGACCCGATGGACCAGCTCTGCGCGGCGGTGGCCGCGGTGTTCCGTTCCTGGCGCAGCCCCAAGGCGGAGGAGTACCGCCGTTTGAATGGTATCGATGGCGACATCGGTACCGCGGTCACGGTGCAGGTGATGGTGTTCGGCAACGCCGGCGGCACCTCGGGGTCCGGGGTCGGCTTCACCCGCGACCCGGCCACCGGCAAGGACGAGCTGTACATCGATTTCCTGTTCAACGCCCAGGGCGAGGACGTGGTGGCGGGGCGGCGCCCGGTCACGGACACGCTGCGCCTGCCCGGCGTGATGCCGGAGGTGCATGCGCGGCTGGTTGCGATGAAGCCGCTGCTGGAAGCCGAGTTCGGGGACATGCAGGATTTCGAGTTCACCGTGGAGGACGGCGAGCTCTACATGCTGCAGACGCGCACGGCCAAGCGCACGCCGTGGGCGGCGCTGCACGTCGCCGTCGACCTCGTCGAGCAGGGCCTGATCGAGCCGGCCGTGGCCCTTGCGCGCCTGGCTTATCTCGATGCCGACAGCCTGCAGCGGGTGAGCGTGGTTGCCGAGTCCGGCGCGGCGGCGCTGGCGCGCGCGATCCCGGCCAGCATCGGCGTCGCGGTGGGCGAGATCGCGCTCGACGAAGCGCGCGCCCGCGCCGTTGCCGAGGCCGGGCGCCCGGTGATCCTGGTGCGCGAGGCGATTGCCACCGAGGACATCGGAGCGCTCGCCGTCGCCGAGGGGATCCTGACCGCCACCGGCGGGCGCACCTCGCACGCGGCGGTGGTCGCGCGCCAGATGGGCAAGGTATGCCTGGTCGGCTGCGACGAGCTACGCATCGATCTCGACGCGCGCTGCTGCGAGATCGGCGGGCGCGCCCTGCGCGAAGGCGAGACGCTCTCGCTCGACGGCAACGGCGGTGCGGTTCACGCCGGACGCCTGGAGGTCAGGCGAAACAGCCCGACGCGGGCGCTGGAGCGCGTCGCCGCGTGGCGCGGCGCTGGAAAGTGCTGCGCAGGCGAACGATGATGTTCGCCACTTTGAACCGCCACAAGGGAACATGCCCATGGACCTCACCGCCATCGACCACGTGCTCACCACTACCCGCAGCGTGCGCAAGCGCCTCGATCTCGAACGTCCGGTCGACCTCGACGTGGTGCAGACCTGCATCGACCTCGCGATCCAGGCGCCGGACGGCGGCAACCTCGGCAAGTACCACTTCCTGGTCATCACCGATGCCGGCAAGCGCGCGGCGATTGCCGACTACTACCGCAAGAGCTTCGACAGCTACCTGGCCGCGCAGAAGCAGAACTACGCGGGCCGCATCTATGCGTCCGCCGAACACCTCGCGCGCCACTTCCACGAAGTCCCCGTGCACATCCTGACCTGCACCGAGGGCCGCGTGGAGGACGCCGGCGCCATGGCCCAGGCTGCGCGCTACGGCTCGATCCTGCCGGCGACGTGGTCGCTGATGCTGGCGCTGCGCTCGCGCGGCCTGGGGGCCGCCTGGACCACGCTGCATCTCGCCTACGAGAAGGAGGTCGCGGCGCTGCTCGGGATCCCCGACGACATCACCCAGGGTGCGCTGCTGCCGGTCGCGTATTACACCGGTGACGACTTCAAGCCCGGCAAGCGCATACCGGCCGCCGAACGCACGTATTTCGATTCCTGGGCAGCGACGCGCTGATCCCGTCGCCGGATCATGGCCGGCGCGGGGCCGTCCGAAGCCCGGTACCGCGCCGTGCTCAGACCTCGCTCCATTGTCGGACCATGTTGTGGTAGACGGCGGTCAGCCGTTCGACCTCCGCGGCCACGCCCGGCGCTTCGAGGCGCGTCAGGGCCTGGATGCTCTGATCGAGATCGAAGAGCAGGGCACGCCGCTCACCGTCCGGGACCAGGCTGGTGATCCAGAAGAACGCAGCGACGCGGACGCCGCGGGTGACCGGGGTCACCTGGTGCAGGCTGGTCGAGGGATAGAGCAGGAGGTCACCGGCGGCGAGACGCACGGCTTGCGCACCGTACGCACTCTCGATCACGAGTTCGCCGCCGTCGTAGTCATCGGGCTCGCTCAGGAACAGGGTGGCCGACAGGTCGGTGCGCATCAGCGCGCCGTCGCCGGGGTGGGTCATGATCGCGTTGTCGACATGGGTGCCGTAACGGCCGCCATTGCGGTAGCGGTTGAACTTGGGCGGGTAGACCCGGCGCGGCAGCGCCGCGGACACGAACAGCGGATGCTGGCCGACCCGTTGCATGAGCGTCCCGGCCAGGCTGCGTGCCACCGGATCGTGATCGTCGACCTGCTCGTTGGCCTTGAGCCGCGCCGCCTGATCGCCGGCGGTGGTCTTGCCGTCCAGCCACGTCGCGGACTCGAGTCGCGCACGGAAGTCGGCGGCTTCGTCCGCGTCGAGAACCGCATCGATGACGGTCAGCATGGTGATGAGCCCGTCGCGTCCCGCGGCTCCGTGAACAGCACGTCGGCGTCAATCCCCGCGATCGTCGCGCAGCCGGTCAGCGCCATGGCGAGTTCCAGCTCTTCTCGCAGCAGGCGCACCACGTGGGCGACACCGAGCGCGCCGGCGACCGCGAGGCCGTGCAGTTGCGGGCGCCCGACCAGGATCGCGTCCGCGCCCAGCGCGAGCGCCGTGAGAACGTCACTGCCACGACGCACGCCGCCATCGAGCAACACCGCAGCGGCGGGCCCCAGCGCCGCGCGCACCGCGGCGAGGCAGTCGAGGCTGGCCGGCAGCCCGTCGATGGTGCGTCCGCCATGATTGGAGACGATGACCCCAGCGAGCCCGGCATCGACCGCGCGGCGCGCGTCGTCTGCGTGCAGCACACCCTTGATCAGCATGGGAACGCCGCTGTGCGCGGCCAGCCAGGCGACATCCTCCCAGCGCGGCGCGTCCATCATGTAGCCTTGGAAGACGATGCTCGCACCGGCCTCCAGCGGTCGCGGCGGCGGCGTTGCCGGCAGGTTGGCCGGCAGCAGGTGCGGCGGCAGCGTGAAGCCGGCACGCAAGGCGCGCTCCGGCACGCTGGTCACCGGTGCGTCGGCGGTGAAGACCAGGGCGCTGTAGCCGGCCCGCACGGCGCGTTCCGCCAGTGCCAGCGTACGCGCGCGGTCACCCTGCCAGTAGAGCTGGAACCACTTCGGTCCGTCGCCGGCCGCCGCGATGTCTTCCAGCGTGCGCGAGGCCAGGGTGCTGACCACCATGAGTGCGTCGGCAGCGGCGGCACCGGCCGCAGTGGCACACTCGGCTTCGGCGTGGACGAGACCATGGTGCGCGACCGGTGCCAGCATGACCGGGTGCGCGAGCCGCGTGCCGAGCACCCGGGTCGCGGTGCTGCCGTCGCCGAGTTCGCGCAGCACGCGGTTGATCAGCGACCGGCGAGCAAACGCGTCGAGGTTGGCTGCGAGGGTACGCTCCGCGCCGCTGCCGCCATCGACATAGGCGCGAATGGGTTCCGGCACGTGCGCGGTGGCCAGTGCCGCGTAATCCGCCGCCGTGACGACCGACGGCGGGATGCGGTCGAGCTTGGACATCAGGTGGGTCGCGGCGTCCATCGCGTCATCGTCGCGGCAACGCGAAGCGGGCGCAAGCCCGCCCCGCGTCGTCCGTGCTAGCGCGTCCCGTGAGCATGGCGCTCAGAAGGTGTAGCTCAGCGTAACCCTGGCATTGCGCGCGTCGCCAATGTAGGTAAACGCGCCACTGCGGTACCCCGCGAGGTAGTAATCCGCGTCGGTGACGTTACCGACGTTGACGCGTACCTGGGCCTGCTTGTTGATGTCCCACGTCGCGAACAGGTCGAGCACCGTGTAGTCGGGAACCTCGTAGGCGTAGTCACCAAGCGCAGCGTTGTAGCCGGCCGGGGCGTCCGGTTGACCGGTATACATCTCGCTCGAGTACGACACCGTCGCACCCAGCGCGACTCGTGGCGTGAACTGGTAGCGAAGCTGCCAGAACAGGCTGTCGTTGGCGAAGTTGCTCAGGCGCAGGCCGACGTTGGTCGGATCGAACGAATCCCGGACCTTGGATGACATGACCGCGAGGCCGAACTGCGTACTGAGCTCAGGAGTGAGGTTGCCGACCAGCGAAAGCTCCAGTCCACGTACGCGGTTCTCGCCGGTGTTGAGCGTGCCCAGCGTCGCGTAGTCGTTGCCGACGTTCTCCATCACGTCATCCTTTGTGATCTGAAACAGCGCCGCGCTTGCCAGCAGCTTGCCGCCGAGCAGGTTCCACTTGGTGCCTAGCTCCAGGTTGGTGGTCATCTCCGGATCGCTGGCCGGTACCTGGGTGGTATCGCCGCACAGCCCCCCGTAGCCGCAGCTTCCACCGACATCGGATTCTCCACCATTGATATTGGCGGACGTGCTCCAGGTGAAGTAGACGTTGCCGGCGGGGTGGAACTGGTAAACGAGGCCGGCATGGCCGTTCCACAGTTCGTCGGAGTAAGAGAAGCGGGTCGGCCCGGGATCGCCACGCAGCACGACGTCATTGCGATAGTCGAAGCTGTCCAGGCGCACGCCCAGGAACAGCGACCATTGCGCCGTGATGTCGATGGTATCCATGAGTGCGACCGAAATCGTCTCTATGTCGTAGTCGGAGTCGAAGGTGCCGCGCATGATCTGACGCCGCAGGAGATTATCGGCCTGGGGCACGGCAGCACCGCTGGCATCGAGCAAGCAGTAGCCGGGATTGGCGCCGCCGCGGCCGGCGATGACACAGTTCGTGGCTCCCGTGTTGGTGACATCGAACACCCCGTTACGCACCCCGAGGTCGGAGTACTCGATACTGAGAAGTGCCTGGTGTTCCATTTTGAGGAGCCCGAAATCGGCGAACAGGTTGGTCTGGTTGACGAGGTAATCCACTTCCTGCCAGCCCTGGTGCGTGCTCAGCGAGATGGTGGCGGCGCCGGGCGCGAAGGGATCGCCGGCTGCCCGGGTCGTGCCGCGCGCACCGGTCACCACGTAGCCGTTGTCGGTGACGCCGTAGCGGGTCGCGTTATGGATGTTCAACCAGTCGTTGACGGCATACCGGATGCGAAACGTAGCGGTATGCACTTCGGTGTCGAGAAAGTCCTCGTCCTGGGTATACACGGGCAGGTCGTCGACCGGGCTGCCGCCGTTGGGCACGATGTAGGTGCCCAGGTCAGGATCGTCGTTGGCGTCGAGAAAGTAGTAATCCGCGACGAACTCCAGCCGTTCGTCGAAGCGATAGGAACCGGACACCGCCGCGCCCCAGCGCGTGCGGTCCGCCGGAGAGCGATCGGGTACGTCCTCGAAGGCATGCAGCAGGTTGATGCGGGCGGCGAGCTGGTCGCTCAGGCGCTGGTTGCTGTCTGCCGTAAAGCGGCGGTAGCTGTCGGTACCGCCGCCCGCCTGCAGGCGGGTGAAGTCGTACTCGGTGCTGGCCTGCTTGGTCACGCTGTTGATGGCGCCGCCGGTCGACCCGCGCCCGGCGAAGGTCGAACTGGGACCCTTGGTGATCTCGACCTGCTCGACGGCAAAGCTCTCGCGGGTGGTCATGCCGGGGTCGCGCAGGCCGTCGACGAACACGTCGCTGCGCGCCTCGTGCCCGCGGATTACGTAGCGATCGCCGAAGGCGTTGCCGTTCTCGCCCGTGCCGAGCGTGATGCCCGGCTGTGCCTGCAGGATGGTCCGCAGATCCGAGCGCCCCGATTCCTGCAACTGGGTCTGGGTCAGGACGGTGATGGTCTGCGGCGTCTCGGCCAGTTCCCTGACGTGGCGCGGATCGCCTGACACGCGCGCCTTGTAGGGCACGCCGGGCTCGGCGTACGGGTTGGTGTCGATCGTGCGCTCCTCGATCTGCAGTGTGTCGAGTTCGATCGTGGCGGCCTCCTGCGCCTGCGCGCCGGTACCGGCGAGGGCGGCGGAGATGCCGAGCGCCAGCGCGTTGCGGCCCTGCTGCACGGTGGTTTGCTGTTCGGCGTGTCGCAGGCTCCGAGGACGGCGAATGGCTCTGGCGTTGCTGCTGGACATGATGATGTTCGGCTCCCTTGTGGTTACTTGGTGATGAGTGAAAATTCGATGGGGATGGCCAGGCTCAGGCGCTTAACGGCAAGCGCATCGGGAATCGGGGGAACCGGGTTGGCGCGCTCGAGCATGTCGAGTGCCGCCTGGTCGAGCGCGGCATGCCCGGAGCTCTGCCTGACCCGGGCCGAGACCACCCGGCCGGCCCGGTCGACAGAAAACTCGAGCGTGACCACGCCCTGGTGCTTGGCTTTCTTGGCCCTCGCGGGGTAGGCCTTGTGGCGGGCGAGCCAGGCCATGAGCTCACGGTAGTAATCACGCGCGGCGCCGGGATCGCCGTGTCCGTTGCCTGCAGCGGTCGTGCGCTGTCCCTTGCCGGCCGCGGGCACGGTGGCGGGTGCAGGAGCCGGCGTCGCCGCCGCGGTGGCGGCGGCAGTCGTCGTGCGGCGCGCCGCCGGCACCGGTGATTCGTCATCCGCTGCCGGCGGCTGTGCCGGGGGTTGCGGTTGCGCGCGTGCCGGCCTGGTGGCCGCCGCCGGCGACTGCGGTTTCGATTCGCGATTCGGCGCTCGGGGCGCCGCCGGGCTTGCCGGTGTCGGTGGCGCCGGCCGCGACCGGGCAGGTGGGACCGCCGCGTCGGCGGCGGGTGGCGTCGGCGGTAC
The DNA here is from genome assembly GCA_041984235.1 of Gammaproteobacteria bacterium. Taxonomy (GTDB): domain Bacteria; phylum Pseudomonadota; class Gammaproteobacteria; genus JBHIYN01. Next base: position 60,064 of record JBHIYN010000017.1, on the reverse strand, counting down.
AGGCGGGGCAGCAATGGGACGAGGTGCCGCGGCAGCCTGGCTCCCGGTCGGCGCCGCCTTGTCGGCGGGTGGCTTTGCGGGTGGTTTGTCGGGGGACGGTGGCGTGGCAGGCTCCGCCTCGATGTTGGCACTGCCTGACGCGGCCAGACCGACGGTCACGCTGTCATCGCCGGCTGCGTCGACGGTTAACGGCCGGGCCGCCGGCTCCACCACGAAGCTCACGCCCAGAGCAAGGTGAACGGTGAGCGCGGCGACGAAAGCGCCGCGCCAGGGCAAACGCTCCATTCAGTGTGCCCGTCCGCGGCGCGCGTATAGCGTCACCCGCTCGAAACCGGCCAAACGCAGTTCGTGCAGCACGGGTGCCAGTTCGGCGGCGAGCACGGCACGGTCGGCGGCCAGGGTGACGTCTGCCGCGTTGCGGCCGGGTGTCAGTACGTGTGCCAGGTCGGGCACGCCAATCGGCCGGCCAGCGAGGAGCAGGGTTCCGCCGGGTTGGAGCACCAACAGTGCCGGTTCGTCGGGCGACGGTTTGCGGCTTGCCGAAACCGGCGGTTCGACGCTGGTCTCGAGTTGCGGTGTGATGCGGCCCGCAACCATGAAGAAGACCAGCAGCAGGAAGACGATATTGATCAGCGGTACGAGCTGGTCATCGATCGTACCGCGCGGTCGCGGCGCCGGTAGCAACTCGCTGACCATCACGGCTGCTGTTCCGGGTGCTGATTCATCGCAAGGTCGCCCAGCGATACGCGTGGTACACCGCTGCGCAGGAGGGCTTCGCTTGCGCTGACGAGGGTTTGCAGTGCGACATCCGGCGCCGGGTGCACGACGACCTCACGTCCCGCGCTGGCGGCGCGCAGGGCGGAGCGGTCCAGGCGCCGATAGTTGCCGAGGTCAAGGGTACGCTCGGCGCCGCGCAGCGTGCCGTCGGAAGCCAGTACGAGCGCCAGCGCGGCGTCGACCGCGGATTGTGTCGCGCTCGACACGGGTGTCTCCAACTGCACGGAGTTACCGCGCACGAAGCTAGAACTCAGCATGAAGAACAGGAGCAGGATGAACACGATGTCGATCAGTGCAGTGATGCTGATCGTGCGGCGGCGGACGGCAACCGACAGTGCGCCGCCGGAATCGATGACCTCGGTCACGCCGGGCGTGCGTGTGCGAGACTGGCGTCTCGTGGCGCGCGCGCGAGGCAGGTGAATACCCGGTCGACGTCATCGCGCATGCGCGCGGCGGTGACTTCTACGCGGCGTTCGAACCAGCCGTGCGCGAGGACGAAGGGTATGGCTACAGCGAGGCCTGCGGCCGTGGTCAGCAGGGCCTTCCAGATGCCACCCGAAAGCACCGCCGGGTTGACCGCGCTGCCGGCGGACTCCATGGCCTGGAACGCCTCGATCATGCCGAGGACTGTGCCGAACAAGCCGAGCAGCGGGGCCAGGCTCGCGATGACCTCGAGTACGCGCAGGTGGCTGGCGAGGTCGGCAATCGCAGCGCGGGCGGCGCGCAGGACCTCGTCACGCAGCGCCGCGGCATCGAGCCTGTCCTCATCCAGCAGGCGCAGTGTGCGGGCCAGGACCTGCGCGCGGGGATTGGCCTGGCCGTTGACCAGCAGCAGCGAGCGTTGTCGCTCGCCACGCTCGAGGTGCTGCAGTGCCTCGGCCACGGTAGCCGAGTGCAGCGGGCGCAGGCGCCACCACTGATAAGCCTTGGCGATAACGACTGTGAGACCGACCAGGGAAAACAGGTTGAGGACGATGACTACCGGCCCACCCATAAGCAGCAGCTCGATGATCCGTGAATAAATCATAGATAGAGACTAAATACGAACGATTCGTATTAAGATCTACAAATAGTTATCCGAAGTCAAGACAGCGCGAGGCACGGTGGGTTACGAGGTGGCGCGCCGGGACTACCCGCTAGCGAACAGCGCCGCGTGGGGAGACCGTCCTGCGCATGACCAGGCAGCCGCCACGGTCACCCCGCATCCTGCATTTTTCGTACGACCATGAGCGGGTTGTGGTTACTCAAGCGGGGCTGTTGCCGGTCGCTAAGCACGGCTGAGAGCCTTGCGGCGCTTCCGCGCAGGACCGGGCTGGAATCCATCGCTGGCATCCGACACTGCCTGCCGCGGATTGCAGCGCTTCAGCTACCGCATTTCTCCACAAGTGCACCACGGCGCACAGCTTCCGCGATACCGGCGACGCTCACGCAGCGAACGCCGGTTCCATAGCGATAACACCAACAGGCGGGCGCACCATGTTCAGAATCTACGACTGCATCACGGCCGAACACGATATCAACCTGGTGCTGCTGGCCGCGGCAGTGTGTGTCTTCGGCTGGATTGCGACCGCGATCATCTCCAACCGGGCGGTGAGCAGCGACCGGGTCATCCTGTGGCGCGCGCTGCTCGGTCTGTGTGCCGGCGCGACGGTGTGGGCAACCCACTTCATCGCCATCCTCGCCTTTCGCACCAGCCTCCCGGTCAACTACGACGCCGGACTGACCGTCGCCTCACTGGTGGTCGGCGCCGTGGTCATCGGCAGCGGCTTCGCACTCGCGGCCCGCGACGGGGGCCGGCCGGCTTCGCGGCTGACCGGCGGTTTGTGCGTCGGCACGGGCGTGTCCCTGCTTCATTACCTCGGCATGGCGGCCGTGCAACTGCCCGGGCTGGTGTCTTACGACCTGGTGATGGTCGCCCTGTCGATCGCGGCCAGCGTGGCTTTCGGGGCCTGGGGGCTGGAGTGGATGTTCGCACCGCAGCGCCGCTACGGGCGCGCCGTCGCCACGCTGCTACTGGTGCTGATGACCGTCGCCCTGCATTTCACCGGCATGGCCGCGGTGCAGCTCGATCTTGGCTGGAGCGGCCTGACACAGACCAGCGGGCTGTCCCGCGAAGTGATGGCCGTCGGCGTCTCGCTCGCCGCGGTCGTCACCCTGGTAATCGGTGTTTCCGGTGCGATCCTGGACCAGAGCGTCTCCGCGCGTCTCGCCATGCAGGCCGAGCGGTTCAGGACCCTGGCCGACGGTGCCTTCGAAGCCCTGCTCGTGGTCGACGGCGACGCCATTGTCGACGCCAACGCCGCGGCGCGCGAGATGCTCGGACTGTCCGACGAGCTCGAGCACCATGCACTCTCGCACTTCCTCGGTGAGCGTACCGAAACCGGCCAGCATACGGACCTTGCCGAGCGCACGGATCGATACGAGCGCGAGCTCCTGCGGCATGACGGGTCCCGCTTCCACGGCGAGATGCGCCGCCGCGAGATCCATCTCGCCGACGGCCGGCCGGGCGAGCTGCTGGCGGTGCGCGATCTGACCCGGCACAAGGAATCGGAAGCGCGCATCGCGCATCTCGCGCTGCACGACGCGCTGACCGATCTGCCCAACCGCCGCCTGTTCATCGAGATGGCGGAGAACGCGCGTGCCCACGCACATCGCTACGGCGGGCCGTTCGCGCTGCTGGCGCTGGATATCGACGACTTCAAGCTCATCAACGACGTGCACGGGCATGCCGCGGGTGACGAGCTGATCCGACAGGTCGGCAGCCGCATCACCGGCACCCTGCGCGAAGCCGACGTCGTGGCTCGCTTCGGCGGTGACGAGTTCGCCATGATCGAGCCTTCGACCTCGCAGCCGCGCCAGGCGATGGCCCTGGCGCAGCGCCTGGTCGAGCGCATGAAGCAGCCGTTCCGCCTCGCCGATGCCGAGGTCGTCATCAGTGTCTCTATCGGCATTGCGCTGTTTCCTTCCGACGGTGACGCGATCGAGGAGTTGCTGCGCAACGCCGACACCGCGATGTATCGCGCCAAGGCGGACGGCAAGGCTACTTATCGTTTCTTCGAAGCGGACATGGATGCGGCCCTGGAGGCGCGACGCCGCCTGGAAACGCGCCTGCGCCGCGCCATCAACGAACAGCGCCTGACGATCTCCTACCAGCCGCTGGTCTCCAGCGAGACGCACGTGCCGCTCGGCTTCGAGGCGCTGGTGCGCTGGCACGACGAGGAGCTGGGCCAGGTTACCCCGGGCGAGTTCATCCCGGTCGCCGAAGAGTCGGGACTGATCGTGCCGTTGGGTGCGTTCGTGCTGGATCGCGCCTGCCGCGACGCCATGAGCTGGTCATTGCCGCTGCGCGTTGCGGTCAACCTGTCCGTGGCGCAGTTCAAACGCAAGGGCCTGGTCGAGCTGGTCAAGCGCACGCTCGAGGAAACCGGCCTGCCCGCCGATCGCCTGGAGCTCGAGATCACCGAGTCCCTGCTGATCGACAATCGCGAAGACGCGCTGCGCATCCTCAACGAGCTGAAGGCGCTGGGAGTGCACATCGCGATGGACGATTTCGGCACGGGGTATTCGTCTCTGAGCTACCTGCAGAGTTTCTCCTTCGACAAGATCAAGATCGACCGCTCGTTCGTGAGTGGCCTCGAGCACACCGTCGAGAGCTCCGGCATCGTCAACGCGGTGGTCTCGATGGGCAAGAGCCTGTGCATGCGCGTGGTCGCGGAGGGCGTGGAATCGAGCTCGCAGGCCGAGATCCTGCGCGGCCTGGAGTGTGACGAACTGCAGGGCTTTTACTTCGCGCGACCAATGGCTGACGACGCCGTCGCCGAATACCTTGCGACCATTGCCGGCGCACTCGAGGAGCAGCCGCGGCGCGCAGGCTGACGGCATTCATCGTCCGTGCGCTCCGCGTTCGCGCGCTTTGCGTATCCGCTTAGCGCGCGTTACGCATGACCGGCCGGTTGACCTCAGGCGCCGACCAGGGTGTAGCCCTCCAGGGCCAGCGGGAAGCTCTCGACCTCCTGGCCGGTGGCGGCGAAGATCGCTTCCATCAGTGCCGGGATGAACGGCGCCACGCCGACCTCGCCGACCCCGGTGGGGTGGTCCAGCGTGCTGTCGACGAGATGCACCTCTACATCCGGTACCTGCGCCGCTCGGGCGATGACATAGTCGTGCAGGTTGCTCTGCACGGCGCGTCCGCCGGCGAGCGTGATTTGCTGGCCGAGGAAGGTCGAGAGCGCGAAGGCGACCGTGCTGTAGACCTGTGACCTGACCGCGGCCGGGTTGATCACGCGGCCACAGTCGAACGCACAGACTACGCGCTGAAAACGCAGATCGGCGTCGTCGGCGATCAGTTCGACGACGTAGCCGCACACCGAGCCGAAGGAGGGATGCACCGCCATGCCGCGGTACACGCCGGGCGCTGGCGTGCGCCGCCAGTCCGCGGCGGTCTCCAGCGCATCCAGTACGCCGACGATGCGCGCCGCCGCTGGCGTGTTGCCGAGCAAGGCGCGGCGGTAGTCGAACGGGTCGCGTCTCGCGCGACGTGCGAGCCGGTTCATGATCGATTCCACCGCGGGCCCGGTGTGAGAGTCCGCCTCGCCGCGCCACCAGCACACCGAGACCGCATGCTCGGGGCTGTGCAGCATGTACTCGACGTTGGGGCAGGCGTACGCGTTGTGGCGCAGGCCTTCGATCGAGAGCAGGTCGAAGCCGTCGACGTCGAAAGCCGCGGCGAGCGGGGTCGTCTTCGTGATCGACGCGCACACCACGCGGTGATCCCAGTGCGCCGGCAGGCCTTCGTCGTCTACGCCGACACGGTAGCGATGCAGTGCCATCGGGCGGTAGAGGCCGCCCTGGATGTCGTCCTCGCGTTGCCACAGCAGCTTGATCGGATTGCCGAGGCCGGATGCCTGCGCCACCTGCGCGGCCTCGACCAGAAAGTCACCATGTGGTGATGCGCGGCGCCCGAAGCTGCCGCCCAGCCATTGTGTGTGGATGGTCACGCCAGCGACGTCGATCCCCAGTGCCTTGGCCACCGCTGGTGCGTCCAGGCCCTGGAACTGGGTTCCGGCCCACAACTCGCAGCGATCGCCGCCGACCCGTGCGGTGGCGTTGAGCGGTTCCATCGGCGCGTGAGCCAGGAACGGGAAACGCAGCTCGCCCTCGATGACGCCGGCGGCGGCATCGAAGTCCAGCACGCCGCGCTGCTCGAACAGCGGGCCGCGAGTCTCCGCGAGTTCACGGTACCGGCGCCACAGGTCGTCGGAGGAGACCCGGGCGAAATCACCATCGTCCCACGTGATGCGTAACGCGTCCCTGGCCTTCTTCGCCTGCCAGTAACTCTCGGCGATAACGGCGACCCCGGTCGGAATGACAACGACCTTGCGCACCCCGGGTAAGCCCTCGGCGGCGCTCGCGTCGTAGTCGCGCAGGCGGGCGCCGAACACCGGCGCATGTGCGATAGCAGCGTGCAGCATGCCGGGCAGGGTCACGTCGATTCCGAAAACGGCCGCGCCACTGGCTTTCTCCGGGCCGTCCAGGCGCGGCAGGCTGCGCCCGATCAGGCGGTAGTCCTGCGCGCGCTTCAAGGCGACCTCGGTCGGCGGTTCCAGCGCCGCGGCGGCGGCCGTAAGTTCGGCGTAGCGCGCGTGGCGCCTACCGGCGTCGTCGATTACCGTCGAGCGCTCGGTGCGCAGCGTGCCCGCGTCCACGCCCCAGCGTACCGCGGCCGCGGCGACAAGCATGGCGCGCGCGGTGGCGCCGGTCTGCCGCAGGTTGTCCCACTGGCTTGCGACCGAGGTCGAGGCGCCGGTGGCGATCACCCCCCAGGCTGGGTGCCGGAAGGCGTCGTCCAGCGTTTCGAGGTGTTCGGTGACGACGTCGTTCCAGTCCGCGTCGAGCTCGTCGGCGAGGACCTGGGCGAGGCCAGTGTAGATCCCGCAGCCGAGATCGGCGTGCGGCATGGTTATGCGCACGGCACCGTCAGTGTCGATCGAGAGCAGCGCGTTCGGAGACAGGACCGGCGGCGCACCGCCGGCAGCGGCGAGACCGCGGCGCGGACCGAGTGCGAGCGCGAAGGTGAGTGCGCTGGCGCCGCGGATGAAGCCGCGGCGGGTGAGCGTCGGCACGGGATCAGCCACGGCGCATCTCCCCGGCCGCCTGGCGGATGGCGAGCCGCACCAGCTGGTAGGTACCGCAACGGCAGATGTTGTTGACCTCGCGGGCGATGTCCTCGTCGCCGGGATCCGGGTTCTTGCCGAGCAGCGCGGCGGCGGCGAGGATCATCCCGGACTGGCAGTAGCCGCACTGCGATACGCTGTTTTCGACCCAGGCCTTCTGCAAGGGATGCACCGTGCCGTCGTCAGCGGCCAGGCCTTCGATCGTCGTGATCGCCTGGTGCTCGCTGAAGGCGCTGATCGGTACTGCGCAGGTGCGGCGCGCCTCGCCGTCGACCAGTACCGTGCACGCGCCGCAGGCCATCACGCCACAGGCGTACTTGGTACCGGTCAGGCCCAGGGTGTCGCGCAGCACCCAGAGCAGAGGGGTATCCGGCGCGACGTCCACGTTGTGCAGCGTACCGTTGACCCTCAGCTTCCTCTTCATGGCCTTCTCCCGTGGTACGCCCGTGTAGCGGTTCGTGCGAGCCATTCTACCGGCCGCGTCGCGCGGGGCTCAAAGACGCTCTTGCCTGCGGCGGGCGAGCCCACGGTTACGCCAGCGGCAACGTCCTGGCTGCGTGCACAGTCGGCCCAGCTCAGCGGCGGCGCGCGGCCACCGACAGGCCAGCCATCCCCAGAAAAGCGAATCGAGCCCGGCGAGGTCGGTCTTGCGCCGCAGAGAGAAGAAGCCCTGCGGTGATTGCAGGTGCCGGCGTATGCCGCGGCCGATCCCGTGCCAGGCGACCAGGTCATCCACGGCCTGGTAAATCTGCACAACGATTGTGTTGAGGACGGTCGGGTTCACGGTGGCGGGCGCAGCAATCCGTGCGCGGTTCCCGGAACGTACAGGCCAGGGTCGACGCGGTGCCGGACGCGCGCTTTACGTCGTGCGGTCCCCGTGGGGCGTCGCCTGGACGGCGGATGCTCCGGCGTTTGCCGGAGCCGTGCGCCGTGCGAGCCGGGCCTCGACGGAGGCGGGTCCGGAGTTAGTGGCGGATGCCGGATGAGCGGCATGCAGCACGGCCCCGGCCCCGCGCTATCGGGACCGGGCCGCGCGTTCCGACTCGGCCTGGTCCTACCGGCACCCGGGTTCGAAAACCTTCCCCACGGGCGCCAACCGGCAGTCGGCGCATTACCGCGGTTTCAGGCGGTCCTGGCGCGGCGCCGCGAGAATCCGATTCCGGCGAGGCCGAGGCCACACAAGGCGAGGGTGGCGGGTTCGGGTACCGGAAGCTCCACTTCAGTGAAGGTGCCGGATGCACCGCCCTGCGGTGGTTGCGTACCCCCGGGGCGGTTCGAACCGGGGCTGCCGCCGGCAACGTCAGTGTCGAAGCCGGCTCCGAGGGAGCTGATGTCGCCACCCAGCTTGATGCGTCCGCCGCCACCGCCACCGCCGGACATGGACAACGAGTTGGAGAGTTCTCCGCCATCGCCGCCCGCGGCGCTGAGCAAGCCGTCGAGATTCAGGGTTCCGGTCAGCAGGATGCCGCCACCGGCGCCACCACCGCCGCCGCCGGAGGAGCCGACGCCGTCCGACCCATCTTCACCGTCAGCGGTGATGCTGCCATTGAGAATGAGATCGCTCAGCGCCATCAGCGCGATCGCACCGCCGCCGGCACCGCCTTCACCCCCCAGAAATCCGCACGAACCGCCGCCGCCGCCGCCGCCGGATCCCATCTGGATGTCCGCGGTCAGCGCACTGCCGTAGGCGATGCCGCCGACCGCAACGGGATTGGAGAACCAGTATCCGCCATTGCCGCCATTGCCGCCGTAAGCGCCGCCGCCGCCGCCGCCGCCATGAACGCAGGGACCGGGGCCGCCGCCACTTCCCGGCCCGGGGCCGAATCCCGCACTTCCTGCGGTGGGGTTGACCAAGCCGCCCGCTCCACCGGCGCCGCCCGCGCCGTTGGCGTTGAGCTGCCCATCGATCACGATGCTGTTGGCAGACAGTGACAGCGCGACGCCGGGCATGACGAAGACGGTCGTGCCGGCGCCGACGGTGAAGGTGCCGATGTTCGTGAACACGCCGCTGAGAATGTCACCGTCCGCGGGGGTGAGATTTCCGCCGCCGAAGTCGGCGCCGTTGATGAGCGCAGCATGCGCGGCCGGTCCGGCCAGCATCAGGCTGCTCAGTGCTGCGGCCAGTACGTGTGCCTTGTGTGTTGCTTTCATCCTGCTTCCCCTGTTTGTCCCGCAGGTGCGAGTGCTCCGTTCGTATGGGTTGACGATCAACGCCGCACGTGTCGCCTGTCCCGATGTGGGCCCGGGTTACCGGCGCGAAAGCGCGGTTGGCTGGTCCCTGTCCTACGTGATCCTCACCGGGATCAGGACGCTGCTCTTCTCGCCAGTTCGTGCAAATTCCGAGCCGATTCAGAAATACGCAGAAAAAACAATCTAATATGAACGCATGGCCGGTGTGACCCGATTTTCTGAAGCGAATTTGTAAAGTTTCCGAGAAACCGGTGCGGCTGATGGGTGCGTTGGGGCAGCGCTTTTCTTGGATTCTTTACAGATCGATTACTCGTCGGGCGCTTTGACCGGGGGCGGTCATGCCCCGGTCGCGGTAGGTACAGCCTTTGGCTGGTCCCCGTCGCCGGGGATCGGACGGACCAGGCGATCGCTGCCGTCAGCGGCGCCAGCGTGGCCAGCCTGCAGCGCCGCGTTACCGCGAACCGCTCAGTCCAGCGGCGGGCGTGCCGGCCAGTCGAGCCCGCGTTCACAGGCCAGGCCCGCGCTGAACAGCGCGTCCTCGCCGCGCTGGCGGCCGACCAGCTGGAAGCCGAGCGGCACGCCGTCGGCGTCGAGTGCGGCCGGCAGCGACAGGGTCGGGTTGCCGCACAGGTTGGCCGGGGCGGTATACGCGACGAAACGGCGCAGGCCGTCGCCGCGCATCAGCCGCGCCGCTTCCGCCGCCGTCGGCGTCGGGCGATCAAAGACCGGGGACAGGTAGAGATCGACGGTTTCGAAGAGCAGTTCGTGAAGCGCCTGGTAGTGGCTACGCGCGGCGACGGCCCGTTCCAGCTCGGCGGCATCGACGGCGTGGCCGTAGTCGAGCAGGGCGCGCAGCGCGGGGCCGTAGTCGTCGCGTTGCGCAGGAAAGGTGTCGGCATGCGCCGTGACCGCCTCGGCCGCGCACAGCTTGAGCCAGTCCGTCACCACCGCACCCAGTGGCGGTACGCGCACCGCGACCAGCCTCACGCCGGCGTCGCGCAGGATCGCGACGGCCCGTGCCAGCATTGCCGCAACCGGCGGTGCGAGGTCGTCCTGCAGCAGCGCCTCGTCGATGCCGACACGCAGGGCACGCGGATCGGCCGCGGCCGCCGACCACGGCGCGACCGGCTCGGTCAGCGTGGTCGGATCGTCGGCATCATGGCCGGCCACGGCCGCGTAGAGCAGGGCGCAATCGGCGACGCTGCGCGCGAGCGGGCCGACGTGATCGAGCGACCCGGCAAGCGGGAACACGCCGTGCCGGCTGATCCGGCCCCGCGTCGGCTTGAGCCCGACCACCCCGCAGCAGTGGGCCGGGAAGCGGATCGAGCCGCCGGTGTCGGAGCCGAACGAGCCGCCCGCGAGCCCCGCCGCCACCGCCACGCCCGAGCCGCTCGACGATACCCCGGTCCAGGCCTCGGCGTGCCACGGGTTCACGGGTGCCGGCAGGGCCGGGTGGTGCGCGCCGCAGGCGGCCTCGGTGGTGCGGTGCTTGCCCGTGATGACGGCGCCCGCTTCACGCAGGCGCCTCGCGAGCGTGGAGTCACCGCCGGCGCGCCAGCCGTTCAGCACCACCGAGCCGACCCCGGTCGGCCAGCCGGCAGCTGCGATGATGTCCTTCAGACCGACCGGGATGCCGCACAGCGCACCGCCCGAGCCGCGGGCCCGCGCGGCGTCTGCTGCCTGTGCCTGCGCCAGCACGGCCGCGGCGTCGTGCGCGGCATGGCCGGCGAGGCGGGGCTCCAGACGCTCGATGCGCGCGCAGGTGGCCGCGGCCAGCTCGACTGCGGAGAGCTCGCCGCGCGCCAGGCGGGCAGCGTTCTGCCCGATCGTCGCCTCGCATACTGTCTCGTCCATGGTCGGCTCCCGTCGCTGCCCCGGTCGTGCCGGCATCAAGGGGACAGTTTACTGCGCACCGAGCCGCGGCCGGGATCGCGGGACGGCACGGCGTAAACTGTTGGCGTCGTCGTACGCGAGGGGAGAACCGCCATGAACCGACTGCCATCACATCGTGTCGCCGCCGTCCTGCTGGCCACCGCGCTGCTCAACGCGGGGAGTGCCGCTGCCGGCGACGCGGTTGCCCGCAGCCCCTGGGGTGAGGCCGACGAAGTCGGCGCGCTCAATGCGCTCGACGACGCCAGCCGGCTGGCCGTGCTGTCGCGCATCGGCAGCGGCCGCGTCTACGATCTCAGCGTGGACAATTTCCCGGGCATGCCGGGTCTCGTGCACCTCGGTATGGGTGACCCTGATTTCCACATGTGGATGACGCACACGCCCGGCGGCCTCGCCGTCGAGGGGATCTCGATCACTGGCGACGAGCACCCGGCCGATCTCTACGACGACGCCGTCATCATGTCGAGCCACACCGGCACACACATCGACGCACTCAACCACGTCGGCTATCACGACGCGATCTGGAACGGCTACGAAGCCGCGAAGCATCTCGGCAACAAGGGCTGGCACAAGGCCGGCACCGACACCATTCCGCCGATCGTCACCCGCGGCGTGCTGATCGACGTCGCCGGACACAAGGGGGTAGCGGTGCTGCCGGACTCCTATGCCATCACGCCCGAGGACCTCGAGGCTGCACTGGCGGCGCAGGGCGTGACCCTGCAGCAAGGTGATGCCGTGTTCATCCGCACCGGGCGCATGAGCCTTTGGCCCGACCCGGAACGCTACGTGCCGCACGAGCCGGGCATCGCCTACGCGGGCGCGCACTGGCTGATCGAGCGCGGCGCGGTGCTGATCGGCGCCGACAACATCGCCGTCGAGCGCCTGCCCATCGAGGGCAAGGCGGTGCACGCGTATGCTTTTGCCGAGCGCGGCGTGTGCTTGATCGAGAATGCCTGGCTGGAGGACATCGCACGTGATCGCGTCTACGCTTTCGCGCTGGTCGCCGCGCCGATCAAAGTGCGCGGGGCGACGGGATCCTCGGTGCGGCCGCTGGCGTTCGTGCTCGGGGAGTGACGAAGCACCGGGGCCCGTGCTACTTCGTCCCGGTTGCGACAAACGACGCGATCTCGGTCCTGGCTGCCCGCCCTCAACCCCCGGGGCGGACCACGGGATCAAGAGCCCCGGGCCGAGGCCCACACCCGGCCAGAGCGTCATGGCCATGAAGGTTCCGATTTCGAAGGGAGCGTCTCCAGGCCCCGGTCGGTGCTGCCCGGTCTGCGACGAATCGACTGCGGACGCGGCGAATGAGGAGACCGACGGCTCGGGCCGGCTTCATAGAGGCATTCCGATGCAGGCCCATAGCGTTGCGGCCTGTAAAGGTATTCCGGTGCGCTCAGTCACTGGGGGCGCCGTATTCTGGCACCCCTGCCGCGCCGGACGTGCCGACCGTGTAATCGATCCAGATTGGCGACGACCACGCCCGCCAGCCCCCCAGCTCTTCAACCCGGACGCGGAAGAAATCGTGCGTACGCTTTGAACGGGCAGCGACGGTGAGGGCGTCCATGTCACCGGTGTCTTCACCGGCCACCCGCTCGCGTACGAGCCACGAACGGTTGCCGACTGGCTCGATCCGGCGCCAGACCCGTTCGTTCCGCAGGATCTCGATGTGCTGCAGCGGTCCCGGCGCCGCTACCCGAACTTCCAGCTCCAGGTCGGCGTCGGGGCCGACGTACAGCTCGCTTCCCATGGGCGCCCCGTTGACTGTGAAATCGAGCAGGATGCGGCGACCGTCAGTTGCGTAACAACGTCGCTGCGCCAGCGCATCGAAGATGCCGGTCGGCGAGCGGTCCGAGGTCAACACCGCGGTCATTCCCGTCTTGCCGCCGAAGCCGGTCAGCCCGGGGATGCACAACCCCGGCGTCCCCGAGTGGGTGTCGGACTGGCCGACGATGCCGAGCCGCATGCCGCGCAGCAGGGCATCGGATACGGTACGGCCGGCTGCTGACACGCCATCCCGCGCGAGCAGCATCGGCTGACCGGGAAACTCGAAGTCACCGTTCTCGGACACAATCTCGATCAAACGCTGGTAGCGAGGCTCGGCATGAATCAAGTCGTTGCCCATGCCGTTGCGCGGTACGGCCGTGTGATGCGGGATCGTGAGAATGCGCAGAGCGTCGTCAGCGAGGCTGTCCCACAGCCGTCGCACATGGTTGGCGCGCGGATCGGTCACAGTCAACAACGGGTCGGGCAGGTGACCGCGGTCGCACACGAGGTTGTAGTGCCCCTGGGCGAACCGACCGCCCCACTCGTACCCTTCGAGTGCGACGAAACGATCGTCCTGAGTCGCTTCCTGCGCGGCCGCGGTGATGATCTCTCTCGCGCTGGCCCGGTCGAGAGTCATCATGCGTGCGCGTTCGAAGGCGAACGCATGGTCGGTCAGGGCTGCGAAGTCGAGACCGGCAAGATCACGCGCGAAGCGATAACAATAGGTGGGGCTGCACATTGCGTCGTAGGACAGCGACGAGTGGATCTGCGTATCCCCCCACAAAACGGTCAGCTCGCCGCGCGCGGTCTGCGGCAGGCTGGCCGCGCCGCGTTGCCGATCGAAATAGTCTCCGAGAGCGATGAGCGTGCTTTGTGAAAAGCTGGCGCGGTTGCTGCGCGCTGCGACCGTGGCAACCGTGGCCGCGAGATGACGCCCGGCGTCTGCGAGCAGAGCATCGGCCCGCTCTCTCCCGTCCGCCACGCGGCGTTCCACGAGGGCGTGGTTCACCGCCGCGTCGCCCCACAGAAAATCGCTGTCGAGATTCTCGAAGTTCCAGCTCTGCAGCGTGTACAGATGTCGCGCACGCCAGAAGGCCGGTATCACCCATCGGCGCGGATTCAGCCCGTCGCGCAGTACTTTATCCAGCGCGGCATCCAGTGCGCGCCACGCCGCGTCGATGTCGGGCAACGATGGCGTGAAACGCAGGCCCGCGGGACGCGCTAGCGGTGCGCCGGGTAACGTGCTCGACGCGCCCGATCGCGTCGCGAACGGCATGGCGCCCGCGCCTGCCAGCAGCATCAACAATCGGCGGCGATCCATGGGGCGAAATGCACTCCCGGCTCAGAACCGGTGGCAGTCGTGGCGCCCCGGATGTCGCAATCGGTAACGGCACCATTATACGTTCGAATGGCGGACAGGCCCCTGCAGCTCGCGTTACCGTGCTCCGCTCATCCCATCGCGGCCTTGTTCAGCGCATATTGATCGAGGCTAGCCGCCGGCCGATGCTCACACAGGCGCTCGAATACGCGCGCTGCAAATCGCATGATCTCCCCTCGGTCTCGCTGGTTCACGCCATGCTCGACCATGACCTCGAACACGTTCTCGGCCAACGCCCACAGCACGTCGTCGTCGGCGTAACCCTTGCGTACCGCGGCGCCGATGGCACCCCGCTGGCGCTCTCGTACCTGCGCCTGGACGAGATCCGCCGCGTGCGCCGGAGCGCCCGCGGTTTCCGCATCGATGGGTGATGTTTCGGCCAGGCCGCCGACGCGGCCGAGAAAGCAGCCCAGCTCGAGCGCCAAGGGGCTACGCTGCGCATTCCATGCCGGGGCCAAATCCACGCACCGTCCGGCGACCATGGCACGCCCCGGCTCGTCGGCAAAATCGAGGCTTCCGGTACCGCCATCCCCGTCGATCCGAAGTCGCCGAGTGCGACGCGGCGCATCGCGCGCCAGCGTGATCCTGCCGCGCGCACCACCGCAAACGGCATCGACGATGACGCGGCGACCGGCGCGTTCAATTGACACACCGGTCGGCACCGGCGGGTTCCCGGTGACGAGGTGCAGGAGCGTGTCGATGTGCGGCCACACGTCGATCACCAACGGCGTTCCGGGATCGGGGTGCTTGACCCCGGCGCCGCGCCGCTCCGACGCCGGGTCGCCCCAGTCGAGTTCGAGGCCGGAGATCCGTCCTGGCACGCTACGCACGCTTGCGCCGAACCGGTGAACGTAGCTCGCAAAGTTGAATACATGCCCGACCGCCAGCACGACAGAGGCGGCACCGAAATCCGTTATCAGCGACGTACTCGACGCGGCTGCCGTGCTCAACGGCTTCTCCACCAGGCAGGGCATACGTGCAGACAACAGGGCCCGTACTGCCTGTTCATGGTTGCGGGCGGCGTTCGCAATCACCGCCGGTGCACCAGGCGCGATTGCAACTGCTTCTTCGACGCTGCGCACGACCTGAGCCTGTCGTCCATCTGCGGCGATCCGCGCCTGCTGCCACGCCATCATATCGGCATAAGCGGCATCCGAGACCTGGACGATGCGACTGCTCATCGGCAGCTCGGCATGTGCGACCGTGGCCCACGTTCGGCCCCAGCGCCCCCCACCCACGATGACAAGAGTCGCCGGCGCCAGGTCGCGCAGGTTGGCCGCCCAGGTGCGGAACACCTTTTCGAACCCGGCTGCGCCTGGGCTCACGTCGCAGGCTCGATTAGAGCATGGCCAACCAGCGTGGCATAACGATCGATCTGCGCATTGCTGAACTCGACCATCGACCGCTCGTCAGCCATTGCACGGTACCATTGTGCAGTCCATCGGACTGCCGTCTCGAAATCGAGTTGCGGCTGCCAGCCGAGTGTCGCCGCAGCGCGCTCCGGGTTAACGCTTAGCGCCATCTTTTCGGGTG
This sequence comes from Gammaproteobacteria bacterium, assembly GCA_041984235.1. Lineage (GTDB taxonomy): Bacteria > Pseudomonadota > Gammaproteobacteria > JBHIYN01. The sequence goes on along the minus strand of JBHIYN010000017.1, from coordinate 44,359 downwards.
GTTGCTCCCCGACGGGCGGCTCCCACAACGCTTGCACGCCCAGTGCGGCCGAGAACCAGCCGGCAATTGCCGCGACCGTGGGCGGCGCAGGATCCATGGGCCCGAAGTTGAGCGCGCGCGGCAGGTTGCGCGCACCTTCGAACAGCGCATGGGCGTACATCAGGTAGCCGGCCAGCGGGTCCAGCACGTGCTGCCACGGCCGCGTTGCCCGCGGATAGCGTAGCCTGACCCGCTCACCGCGACTCGCCGCGCGCCACAGGTCCGGGATCAGCCGGTCCTTTGCCCAGTCGCCGCCGCCGATGACGTTACCGGCACGGGCGGTCGCGAGCGCTGCCTGGCCGGCTTCCAGGAAGCTTGCCGCCCAGGCATGCGCGATTAGCTCGCACGCGCTCTTGGACGCAGAGTAGGGATCGTCCCCGCCGAGCCGCGCATCCTCCCCGTATGCCCGGCCGCTATCGTCGTTGGCGTAGACCTTGTCACTGGTGACGACGACGACTGCGCGCAGTCCCGCGCTGCTGCGCAGCGCGTCGAGCAGGTGCGCGGTCCCCAGAACGTTTGTCGACACGGTCTCGACCGGGTGCAGCAACGACTCGCGCACCAGCGACTGTGCCGCCATGTGGAACACGATCTCCGGCGCTGCCTGTTCGACCACCCGGGATACCGCCTTCGCGTCGCGCAGATCGACGCGATGGTCGGACAGTCGCAGCGCAGGGCGCAGCAATTCGAACAGGTTCGGATCGCCGGGTGGCGCCAGCGCAAGCCCGCTGACCTCTGCGCCGAGGCGCTCCAGCCAGAGGCTCAGCCAGGCACCCTTGAAGCCGGTATGTCCGGTGACGAGGACCCTGCGGCCGCACCAGAAGCCGGCTCCGCTACCAGCACTTCCAGGGCGCATTGCCTGAGTCCCAGAGCTTTTCCAGTTCGCGCTTGTCGCGCAGCGTGTCCATCGGTTGCCAGAAGCCGTCGTGACGAAACGCGCCCAGGCGCCCCTCACGAGCCAGGCTCTGCAGCGGCTCACGCTCCCACACCGTCGCGTCGCCAGAGATGCGCGCGAGCACGGAAGGCTCGAGCACGAAAAACCCGCCGTTGATGTAGCCGCCGTCGCCGGCTGGCTTTTCGATGAACTCGCGCACGTCGCCGCCGTCCAGGCGGAGCGCGCCGAACCGTCCGGGTGGGCGTACTGCGGTCAGGGTCGCCTCATAACCACCGCGACGGTGGAAGTCGACGATGGCACGGGGATCGACGCTGGAAACGCCGTCGCCATAGGTCATGCAGAACGGCTGGTCGTCGAGGTAGCTGGATACTCGCCGAAGCCGGCCGCCGGTCTCGGTCCACTCACCGGATTCGGCGAGCGTCACGCGCCAGTTCTCGCTGGCGGTGCTGTGAAACTCGAGGCTGTTGGTCGCGAGATCGACCGTCACGTCGCTGTTGTGCAGGACGTAGTTGGCGAAGTACTCGCGAATGACGTAGCCGCGATAGCCCAGGCAGATGATGAACTCCGAGAAGCCGCGGCTCGCATAAATCTTCATGATGTGCCAGAGAATCGGCTTTCCGCCGATCTCGATCATGGGCTTGGGTCGGAGGTGGGATTCCTCCTGGATGCGCGACCCGATCCCGCCTGCCAAGATGACTACTTTCACTCGGGCTCCCCCGTCGCGTCCGGCGCCAGGCCTTGTTCTGATTCAGCGCGCTCTGCGCGGTACAACGAGATATCCGCGATCGAAACGCCGCTCGACGCGCCACGTAAGGCAAGCCGGAAGTTTACCTCGTCCCCCTCGTCGATGTTGAAGCGGATGCGCTGAGGCCCGGGGGTATAGGGTTGCCACGACTTGAGCCGAAATACCCTGCTGCGCTTGCCGGAACGGTCCTCGATCACTCTCAGTGTGCCGCCCTTGCTCGCGAAACTGATGGCAAGCTCGTAGTCGCCGCCCCGCGTAATCGGCGCGCTGAACATGCGCAAAGGACGGGTAATCCGGGCGGAGGGCTGGTCGATCACGGCCGCGAGCTGCGGCGTCAGCATCTGCTCGACGGCGGCAAGGGGTGGCAGCGGCGCAGCACGCCGTTCGAATAGCTGCAGGAATCGACCGTCGAAGAGCAGCCGGGACACGCGCAGCGACTGGAACAAGCGCAGGCCGGTGGCGCTGTAGATCTCCATGTCACCCCGTCCGATTCGCATCAGCATGCGCTCCAGCTCGGAGTTGCCGGCCGCTCGCCAGGCGGCCTCTGGATCAGTCGCCTCCATCAGCCCGAACAGGCCGGGCGGCATCCAGGGGTTGGCAATCCGGCCCGGAACGTAGGCGACCAGCGGCATCCAGTCGAGGTAGGTACGACCAGCCCCGGCGCGCGGTTCGAGCCGCCGGAGCACTTCTCCGTGCTCCGGGGAGTAGCGCATGACGTTGTCGCGATCGCTGGTGGCGAACATTGTCTCGAGTCGCTCGCGTACGGCGCCCGGACTCGGGGGCAGACGCTTCCCGAGCGTGGTCATCAGCACCGCGGTCACTGCGACCAGGCCGACGACCGCGATCAGTCGACCCCTCATCGCATCTGGCCGGTGGCGCGCACTAGATCTATCGGGCAGCAGGCGACCAATTCCGAGCACCGTGACGTACGCAAGCATCGGCACGACCATCTGGCGGTAGCGCGTCGCACGCACGATCAGCTCTGACACGCCGCTAAGGCGCAGGATCTGCGCGATGTCCGCGATCAGGAGGCTCATGACCAGCAGCGAGATCCCGAAGGCCCAGGCGAGCGGTCGCTGGCGCCATTCGCCGCTGCGCAATGCGCTCACGAGCAACAAAACACCGCTGGCGAGTCCGCCCCACCAGACCAGCGCGCCCTTGTCGATGGTTGTGAACTGCACCGTGCTCAGCCGCCATGGATGCGGTCTGAATGCCTCCCGCCACGTTTCGCGGTATGGCACGAGCGCATCGGACACGGGGTTGGCTACAGACCAGTCGCCTACGTGAAACGTGAGCTGATAGCCGAACGGACAAAACAACAACACGCTGGTCAGCGCGCCGGCGGTGGCCCAGGCCAGCACCCGCCACTGGCCACTGATCGCCCCGGCCGCGAGCGCGAAGCAGCTTGGTACGATGCCAAGCAGCAGGATCGTGCGGTGAGCGCCCATCATCAGCCCGAGTGCGACTCCGACCATGATCCAGCGCAGCCCGAGACGTGGGTCAGCAGCCGGCGTCGCGGCAGCATGCATCGAGGTCAGGAACACCGCGGCGCAGGCAAATGCGCTGAACGATCCTGCGGTGTTGCCGGCCAACGGCCACGCGAGGAAATCAAAGGAGCTAAGCATCAGGGCGCCCGCCGCCCACGGCCGCCAGTCGCGCCAGCCGGGCGCGCGCGCCAGCATGCCGCCGGTCAGCAGCACGGCGCAGACCAGGAACCAGATGGCCGGGATCTCGTCCCACGCCGCCGGCGGCGAGAAGTCACCGGACCAGGCCAGGCGATGGGTTGCCATCAACAGCAGGTAGCGCAGTCCATGGTACGCGTGGATCAGGATCAGATCGCCGGCGGTTGGCTCGAAGATCAATCGCGCGGGGTCGACGAGTCCCTCGGCGGCGATCCGGTCGGCGATCAGGCGATTCGTCTGCGGATCCCACGAAAAGAGCATGCGATTTCCGGCGGCGAGCCAAACAAGCAGTCCAATCGAGGCACCAGCCAGCACTGGCGGCCAGGACCAGCCCTGCCGGACCCAGGACAACCGACCCCGCCACTCGCTCACCAGCAGCACCGCCAGAGCGAAGCAGCCGAGCGCCGGCAATGCGACTGCTGCACTGTCCGGCCCGGGTGCGACGCTCAGGATGATCTCCAGCAGCCATGTGAACAGGAAAGGTCCCAGCCCCATGGCGAGCGGGACGATCACGCGCAGCTCGTCGTGCCAGCGCGTGCGCAGCAGTATGCTCGCCATAGCGAGCGGAAACAGCAGGTAGGGAATTAGCAGGGCAAGCATTCAGAGCGGCATGCAAGCACGGCCGGGACTAGGCCCCGAGGCGTCGGGACTCGAGGTTTATTGCTCGCTCGATCACGGCGATCGGCCGGCGCCGCACCTGCAGGTAAATGCGCCCCACGTATTCACCGATGATGCCGAGAAAGATCCCGTTCAGGCTGAGACCAAACAAGATCAGGATGGTCAACGTGGGCAGGCCCGCCGGCCAGCTCGCGCCGAACAGGAACATGCGCACCAGGTAGAAGCCAATCAGGCACGCGGTGACGGCGGTCGTAGCGAGCCCGACGTAGATCGCGGCGCGCAGCGGGCGGATCGAATGCGCCAGGATCCCGTCGACCGCGAAGCTCACCAGCTTCGGCAGCGGGAACTTGCTCTCGCCCGCTACCCGGTTCGATCGCACGTAGGTTACCGTGGCCTGGTTTCGCGCAAGGGTCGCGATCAGTCCGCGCACGAACGGGGTTGCATCGTCTATCACGCGGAGCTGCTCGATGATGCTGGAATCGATGAGGCGGAAGTCACCCGCGTTCGCAGGCAGATGGTCGTCCGACAGGCGGCTCATGGTCCAGTAGAACAGGCGGCGGGCATTGCGCATCAGCCCGGAGTCGTCGTCGCGTTCGCGCACGCCGACCACGACGTCGGCGCCCGCCTCCCAGGCCGCTAGAAAGTCCGGGATCTTCTCGGCCGGATCCTGCATATCGCAGTCGATCTGCACAGCCGCGTCGCCCTGTGCATGTCGGAATCCGGTCAGAATCGAGCACTGGAATCCGAAATTGCGTGTGAAGCGCAGCACCTTCACCCGCGGATCGCGCGCTGCGAGCGCTTGCAGCAGGTCGAACGAACTGTCGGTGGAATGATTGTCGGTGAAGATGAGTTCGAGATCGCAGCGATTCCCGAGCTTTTCGAACACGCGGCTGATCGTGGCGTAGGCCGTATCGATGTTGTTCTCTTCATTGAATACCGGCACGACGACGCTGATCAGGCGTCGCTCCGTCCGTGTTTCCGGGATCGGTATCTCGTTCATCGACCGTGCGCTTGGCGGGCCCGCGGTGCCACGGCGTTCAGGCTGCCAGGTCCCCGTCGATGCGAAACGCCGGCAACGGCTCGACAAGCCTGGAACGGATACCGCGGCGGCGCAGCTCGGGACCGATAGAATCGGCGTAGTGCCACGCGAACAGTACGATGTAGTCGGGTTGCTCCTCGAGGAGGATGGCATTGTCGACGATCGGAATGTGCTTCCCGGGCAGGAACATGCCGAGCTTGAGCGAAGCCGGTTGCTCGGCAAGATAGGGGACAAGTGCTGGATCGATACCGTAGTAGTTGATCAGCGTGCTCGCGCGACCCGGGCACGAGTTTCCAACCACCCGCTCACCGCGCGCGGCGCACTGGTAGAGGAACTCCATCGTCCGTATCCGTGTGCTCTCGACGTCACGTCGGAACGCTTCGTAGGTAGCGGCATCGGCTAGACCGGCCTCGTCTTCCGCCCGCAGCAGCTCGGCAACCGAGCGGCCGACGGGGCGGGCGCCGCGCCTCGCGACGTGCACCCTGAGATTACCGCCGTAACGGTTCGCGCGCTCCGCCTCGAACACCTCGAGCCCGTACTGACCGACCAGCGTCGCAAGCGAGCGCAAGCTGTAGGTGCGAATGTGCTCGTGGTAGATGGTGTCGAACTGACGGCGCTGTATGACGTCGAGCAGGTAATGCACCTCGATCACCGCGATGCCGGTGTCGCCGATGAGGCGTTCGATCCCGCGCACCGTCTCGCCGAGTTGCGCCATGTGGGCGAACACGTTGGTCGCCGTGACCAGGCTTGCTGGTCCATGGTCCTCGACGATGCGCCGGGCGATATCCTCGCTGAAAAACGACTGCACGGTGTCGATTCCGTCCTGCTGGGCGAGCTGTGCGATTGAGGTCGGCTCGACGCCGAGGACCCGGCATCCCCGGCGCTGGAATCCGCTAAGCAGGGTGCCGTCATTCGAACCGATATCCACGATAAGGCTGTCGGGCACAAGCGTATGGCGTGTGATGAGAGCGTCGCTCATGGCATCCATGTAGCTGACAAGCTCCCGGGTCACGCCGGACTTGTAGGGGTAGTCCTCGTGATAGACGACCTCTCCGGGCACCACGTAGTCGAGCAGATTCAGGGTGCATTGTGGGCAGCGTAACTGGCGCAGCGGGTAGCTCGTCTCTGGCGCGTCGAGTTCGGCCCGAGTGAGCAGGCTATCACACAGGGGCTGGTGTCCGAGGTCGATCACCAACTCGAGATCGGTCGATCCACAGACCTGGCAGGCGGTGACCGGTCCGGGCTCGATATCATGTTGCATCGTGATGGTTCCTGCATCGTCCAGGTGAACAAAGGCGGAAGGATATCCGATCGACCGGATCGCTACACTCTCCCGCGCCTGTCGACGCCGCGCAGTGCCCGGAGACACTGGACAATGCGTAAGGCGGGGGGCAGGAGAGCGCGCGCGCGTCTACGCACATAATTCACGGAGAGATGCCCGCGCAGCCATGCGCCCCCACGCAGGCACGCCATATAGGCGGTACCCGGCGTGGGCTCGTCAGCCCGCGTGTAATTGCATGCGGCCAGGGTATCGCCCGCCAGCGCTTCGAAACATCCGAGCGCGGCACGGGGCATCTCGCGCTGCCAGCGTCCGACGGACGATGCGTCGAGCGCGCCGCCAATACGTGGATGACTCACTTCCCCGGACAGGTGCGAAGCCAGATCTCCGCGCGGCGCGGCGGGAATGGCAGTCGGGCCGGGCAGATGCAGAAATGCCGCGATGGCGCCAAGCGCTGCCGCCGGGTCGGCGACGAAATCCTCGTAGCGCAGTTCGTGGTAGCGCGATCGGTTACGCGCGCCCCACGCCTGGTACCGCTGCACGTGTCGCTGCCACGCGAGAGCGGCTTCGGTGATTGTCCCCGGACCAAACCATTGTGACTGCCATGACAACGCGACATCGCGACCGTCACGAATGATGTGCAGCACACGCACGTCGGGTAACGCGGCGATATAATCCGCGGGGTCGACGGCCTCGAACGGCGCGCTCTTGTCTCCCGCCCAGGCACATTCGTGCCGTTCTGCAAACGCATCGTAGACGCTCGCCAGCAGAGTTCCCAGCGGCCCCCCGCTGCTTGAAACGGCCAGTTGTTCGAGCTCCGGCAGGATGCTAACCGCGCGCTGCGCGGGGATGTCGCGGCTGCGCGTGCCGCGCTCCAGCCAGATTCGTGTGTACGCTGCCATGGCGGCCAGCAGGAGCCGCGCGCGCTGAGGATCACGCGTGTCGCCCCACAGAACCCGCCAGCGCCAGAACTGGGGGATGAAATGTGTCTCGAGGGGCATTGCAATGCCGAGCGTCGCCTGGAGGTACTGTGCCAGCAGGTAGGTACCCGAACGCGGGCATCCGACCACGACCACGATGGGGTTCCTGGGACTTGCGTCGTCTCGCATTGCCGAATTGTACTGATTGCCCTGTTTTTCTCGCCGGGCGTTACCGCGCCTCGATAGCCGCGCGAACGAAACCCTCCAGATATGGCGCGAACCGCTCGGCGTAGAGTTGATGACCGGACGGGGTGTAGTGCGCATCGCGTGGCCAGGTCATTACTCTCTGGTCGGCAGGAAGAAATGCGGTCTCGCGCACTGACATCATCTCCGTGTCGGCAATCAGCGCCTCCACATCGGGAGGTGGGTCCTGGCGCCACGAGACGGCAAGGGCAACGCCTCGCGTCTGGCAGGTGCGACGCATCTTATCCAGCGCCTGTGCCAGGCTCAGATCGTAATCGCGGCGCGGCCGGGTTCTCACCTTCACGAACGCAGGCACCCGGCTGAGGGGAACGCGCCCCGCAATCCTGACTGCGGCACGTGAAAGCATTACGGCCTCCATCATGACGTCAGGCACCATGGTGCGTGCTCCAGCCGCCGCGGTAGCCGCCTGTGCTGCTGCCTCGTCGAGTCCTGCGACCGAGTCGGCAATGAGCACGGTTCGGGCCGAGAAGGGGCGGCGGTACTGCGGTACGGCCGGACGCGCGGCCATCCCCGCGAGCAGCACCAGGTCCGGGTGGTAGCGAGGAAGTACCTGCTCGAGCAAGCGCATCTGGTTCCATACCTGGTAGCCATCTATGCCGAAATTGAGCAACTCGATCCGCCGTCCCGCCACCGCCGGCAGTCGGGCCTCGAGTACGGAGGGCCACAGATCGGCAATCGGCACCTGATTCCCGGCGAGGTAGCTGTCACCGAGCACCGCGATGCGGAACGTCCCGGCCGCTTTCTCTTCGACGAACTCCGTATCGCGAAATCCGTCGCCGTTGGTGTGCACAACATTCTCGATGCCGGGACGCACGAACACGCTGCGTGCATGGCCCTGGTAGCGATAGCCGAGATCCGGGTCGAACAGGTGGGGCGGCGGATTGTAGCCTTCGCTGACGACGGCGAGTGCTCGTGCTAACTCGTCGTCGGCCTGGACCGCCGCGCGCAGGGCGAACTCGCCAGCGCACACGACGAGGATGACGGTAAGCGTCACCGGCTCGATCCGCACGCGGCTGGCGAGGAGCTCGCGCAGGGTCTCAGAACTGAAAATAGATGAAAGGACTCTCATGGCTGCCGCCCGCGGCGAGAATGAGGAAAGTGACCGTGACGATCATCGCCACGCGGTGTGCGGGATGGAGCTCTGACAGCCGGACCTCCCGGTTCGCGTGCCAGCAGGGTAGCTCGTGCACGATGAAGTAGACCAGGTAGGTCGCGAACGGCCCGGCGGCCGCAGCATCGAGATAGAGATCGTTCGACAGCGATACGTCGAGCGTGCTGATTGCGGCTCGCATTCCTTGCCATGCGTCGAAAAAATCGTCCGCGCGAAACAGGTACCAGCCCAGCAGTACGCCATGGAACACGATCGCGCCATAGGCCACGGCACCGCCAGGACATCGACGCAGCGCACCGAGCGGCCTTTCCAGCACGCGTTCCAATGCAAGGTAGGCGCCGTGCAGCAGGCCCCAGGCCACGAAGGTCCAGCCCGCGCCGTGCCAAAGACCCATGACGGTCATCACCGCGACGAGGTTGAGCCCGGTGCGAGTCGGGCTCAACTGCGATCCGCCGAGCGGAATATAAACATAGTCGCGTACCCACTCGCTCAGGGAGACGTGCCATCGGCGCCAGAAATCCGAGAACGAGGCGGACAGATACGGCTGCCGAAAATTGACCACCAGCTCGAAGCCGAACGCGGCAGCGATGCCGCGGGCCATGAAGGTGTAGCCGGCGAAGTCGCAGAAGATTTGGATCGCGAACCCGAGTGTACCGATGTAGAGGTCACCCAGGCTGCGCTGACCGAGATCGGCGAACACGCGATCGACCAGCGGTGAGACGACGTCGGCGATCCCAGTCTTCAGTGCCAGCCCCAGCGCGAACAACCACACCCCGGTCTGCAGTGCTTCGAAGCTCACATGGCGACGACGCAGCAACTGGCCGAGCAGGTGCGTGCTGCGCTCGATCGGACCGGCGATGAGCTGCGGAAAGAACGCAATATAGAGCGCGACGTCGGCGAGCGCCCTTGCGCTGCCGAAATGCGGCCGCGTCTTTCCCCGGTACACGTCGACCAGGTAGCTGATGGCCTGAAAGGTGAAGAACGAAATACCGACAGGGTTGATGGTCTCGAGCGTCGCCCAGCTTACATCCGCTCCGAGTGCGTGCAATAAGGCCACGGCGTTCTCGCTGACAAATCCCGCGTACTTGAAATATGCGAGCGGTAGCAGGTTGAGAACGATGGCTGCGCCAAGCAGGAGACGATCGTGGCGTCGGCAGCGCGCTATTGCCGGCGCAAAGAAATAATTCACCAGGCTGGAGGCGACCAGCAGGAGCGTGAAACGCCAGTCCCATGCGGCATAGAACAGGTAGCTGAATACCAACAGCAGCACGTTCTGCGCGGCGCGCGAGAGCACCAGGTAGCCCGCGAACACGATTGCGAGCGACAAGAGGAAATCCAGGTTGTGAAATAGCACGTGCTGGTCGATCCGAATCCAGGGTTGTCGCCGCGTGGGACAGCGCGGGATTATGCCAGTTGCTCCGCGAGCAGCGACAGGACGGGCGGCCGCTACGAATTGCCGCTCACCCGAGCTGCCGACCACAGGGCGCTATCCTGCGGCCTGCTCGACAGCCCGGCACCGGCCGAGTCGGTGTGCAAGAGCAAGCACCTGCGTGGCGACCTTGCCGAGCGCGGAGAGATCCCGGCGCCGGTCCTGGAGAAGATTTGGTCGATTGCCGTGCGCGCGGTCTTCCAGGTGATGCGAAGGTCCCGCGCGAGAACGTGGAGCGAGGTGTCGCTGCCAAGACGGCCGGCGATTCTTGCCTTGTGAGGAAATTCTAATCGCGCCGTCGACCCCGCCCCGGGGCGAGCGCGCTCGGCGGGGTGAGGCAGTCGGGCAGGGGATGACCGCAGGGCAGCGTTGAACGCGACGCTTCGTGGCGACGCCGTGAGCGTCACGTACCGCGGTCTCTTCCGCTCATGGCCAGACTGGCTACTTGCGTGCGAGTGAGCGCACTTTCGAGGACATCGCAATCACGCCGTCACGCACGTAGGCGCGGTGGTTGTCCTCCGTGCGCGCCGGGTCATAGTGGTAGTTGACCATGACACCCCAGGAGTTCGACATGCCGGTGTCGGAGGTGTCGGCATTGGCATGCACGTCGTATAGCTCGGCGCCGTTGGACAAGTGAAAATGCGCCACCGGATCGTTCGCACGCCCGGTCTCGTCTTTCGCCCACCTGAGGTACGACGTCGCCAGCCGGCGCGCCGTGTCGTCGTCAGGGTGCTCACCGGCCGGCGGAGACAGGCCACCGACGGCGGGGTCGTCGTCGGCGGCGTTGCCGACGTAGCGCCGCAGGCCGGGTACCGGTGACAGGGTGACGAACCGCTCGAGTCCCGGCAGCTCGTCGATCAGCTCGGTGACCACCTGCTTGATCAGGAAGTTGCCGAACGATATCCCCCGGAGGCCTTTCTGGCAGTTGGAGATCGAGTAGAACACGGCCGTTCTCGCCATGCCCGGGTCGAGTGACTCTTGTCTGCGCAGGATGATCTCGGCAATCGCCGCCGGGACCCGCTCCATCAGGGCGACCTCGACGAAGATCAGGGGCTCGTCGCGCATGGCGGGATGAAAGAACGCGAACAGGCGACGATCGGGATCGGCAACCCGCTGACGGAGATCGTCCCACCCGGAGATCTCGTGCACCGCTTCGTAGCCGATGATCTTCTCGAGGACCGCCGCCGGCGTATTCCAGTCGATGCGGTTGAGCTCCAGGAATCCGCGGTTGAACCAGGATGCGAAGAGGTGACGGAAATCACTGTCCAGGCCGACCAGATCCGAACGGTCCTTCAGCATCGGCAGCAGCTCCGAACGCATCTTCACCAGCTGCGCCGTGGCGCCGGGCACGCGGTTCAGCGTTCGCAGCAGATCGAGGCTCCTGGGTTCCGACGCATAGTGCAGGCGTCGGGCCCCGTCCGTGTCGCCGGCCTTCCACGCTGACATGGCGTCTCGAACCGCTTCCTCGTCGGCACCGAACTCGCGCGCCAGGGTTTCGAAAAAAACGCGCTGGTCCTCGCTGCTCGCCGTCTCGAAGCGCTGCAGGATCTCGCGAGCGAGTGCGAGCCCCGCTGCTTCGCTGCGCTCGTCGAGCAGCGTGAGGCAGGCCCCCGCGAGCGTCTTGTCGCCGTCCCCGCCCGACCATGGCCCGAAGGAGACCCGTCGCAGAATGTCGCTCAGCAAGCTTCGGCCACGCATGCCGTCGTCCTCATCCAGGAGCAGGAGTCGGTCGCGCAGTAGTCTACCGGGTGGCGGGTGGCGTCCGATCTTCGGGCCAGCAACCGCGAGGCGGATCCCGTTGCCGGGTTTGTCGGGCAACAGACAGGGCACGAGCCCGGAACCGCGTGCCGTTTCAGATTCTTTACACCTGCGGCGGACGCTGAGCAGGTGCGTTAACTAACTGTTTGATAATCACTATTTGCAGGGTTGCCCGGTGTACAGCGGCATTTCCACGGCAACCGGGGTCGTCTCTTGTCAGGGGTTTTTACAGCTACGGCACCGGACCCGCTGATGCAGTCCCGGTGGTGTCCCTAACCCCCTGTTAAATCGAAGCTGTTGGCTGATGGCATAAAATTTGTATCAAATCCGCTACTTACAGAAGCCCGGGCAAAGGAATCCAGACTATGCGCAGCAAAATGAACAGCAAAATCAGCTCAATCATTGCACTTTTGGCTGTTTTCGTGCTCGGTGGGGTGAGTGCCCAGGCCGCGCCGATCCTCTATTTCGACGGCAGCCCGGCGCCGGACGCTGCCGTGGCTGCGATGTCCAGTCTCGGCCACACCGTTACGACGGTCACCGACGACGCGACCCTGGTTGCGGCTATCGGCAGCGGCGGTTTCGACCTGCTGGTTGTCGATGCCCCGCACTTCAATCTCAATGCCGCGTCTTCCGCGGCGATCAGCGCGTACGTGGGCGGCGGCGGTCGCGCCATTCACTACGAGTATTCTCCCAATGCCGACCTTCTGGCAGCGTTCCAGGTCAGCGTCGCGGGTACGTTCAATGCACCGCAGGACGTCAACGTGTGGGCATTGGGCCACCCGGTATTCAACGTGCCGAACGCGGTGCCAGGACTGGACGCCGTCCAGGATGGCTCCGGCATCAACGGCCAGTTCATCGACGCGCTCGGCAGCGCCGTCGCCCTGGCTGGCTTCACCGCCGGGCCGGCTGTCGGTCAGGGGGCCATGGTGCTCGGCAATGAAGGTCGCACCATCTTCAACTCGTTCTCCACCGAGGACATCGACTTCGCGCAGATGACCGCGATGTACGAGAATCAGATCAGCTACCTGCTCGCCCAGCAGGTGCCGGAGCCGGCCACCACCGCGCTGCTTGGCATCGGCCTGCTCGGTTGTGCGCGGGCCCGCCGGCGCGCTGCTGCATAGCAGACGGGAAATCGAAACCATGAAAAAAGCATTGTTGATGACGATCAGCGCGCTGCTGCTCTGTGCCTATGCGGCGTCGTCCGCGGCGTTGCTGATTTACACCGATCGACTCGCCTGGGAGGCCGCGGTGGGCGGCCCGGTCATCACGGACCCGTTCGACAATGACATTGCCGGCGCGGCGTCGATCACGTTCGACAGCGGGGTCCGGTCGACCGCCGTCGGTACGGGCGCGTCGCTCGGCGATAACGAGGTTTCCGGCGGACGTTACCGCGGCGGCGTGGACAATAACCAGACCGGCGGTTACCTGGAGATAGGCTGGGTCTTTCCGGCACCCATTTTCGCTTTCGGAGCGGATTTCTTTTCGACGGCACAGGGCTCCGGCGTGTTGATTATCGTCGGCAACTACGACGGCACCGGAGACCTCGTACTCAATCCCGGCACCGAGCTGGGCGGTGACGGCACCGGCTTTCTCGGCATCATCGGCGCTGCGCCATTCAGTAGTGTGACGCTGGACAACACGGACGCGAGCAATAACGAACGATTCTCGGTCGACAACCTGTCCTTCGCCGCCGCGGTCCCGGAACCGGCAACACTGTCGCTGTTCGCCTTGGCGCTGGCCGGGCTCGGCCGCAGACGCGCCCGGGCCTGAAGGCAGGCTGCGCGTCGCCTCTGCCTGCCCGGGTAGGCAGAACCGGCCTTTCGCCCGGCTCGCATACGGGCCGCCCTGACAACCGGGCCCGTGCTCGCGCGAGGCAGATCCCGGTCCCTGAACCGGCACGGTGCCCCGCCTCCTTGCGGACGTACCCTGAGCGCCGATTTCCGCCCGGATGCAGGCGGCGGCTGCCGTCAGACGAGGTGCCGACGCCGGCCTTGTCTGCGTACCGCACCCAGAACCAGCAACGCCGGTGCGAACAGCAGTGCCGCGGGCGGCAGCGGCACGGCCGCGGAGCCGAACCCGGCCACGGAGTCGATGCTGTAGCCGGAGGGCAGCGCGAAGCTTACCGTCGCCGTGTTCAGCAGGTTCGACTCAATGGCTGTGCCGTGATCGACCTGCAGTCCGAAGGCGAGCGGGAATGGATCGCCGACCGTGACGGTCAGAGGGATGACGAACTCGTCGTCGAGGGTCACTTCCGCGAATTCGAGGCGCAGCGAAGTGGGGCTCGCCGGACCGTGAATGACGAACACCTGCTGCGAGAACCTGCCGAACGGCAGGTCGATGACCGGGTTCCCGCTGGTGGTGTTGGTGCCGTTGAGGCCGAGACCGGCAGACACGCTGTAGCGCGAAGAGCCGGCATAGTCGCCGAGCGGGTTCGGATAAGGCACCGTGACCATGGTGCCGGAGACGTGAAAATGCGCGTCGAAGCTGAGTGTCTCGCCCGGCGTGCCGCCGCTCACGGTGTAGACGTCCGCGACTGCCCCGCCGACCTGGGCGAAGCTGCTATTAAGCGTGCTGAGGTAGAGATGAATGCCGTCGGTCTCTACGCTCGCCTGGTAATCCGCCGAGATGAACGCGCCGGCGCCGTTGGTATAGGACAGCGTCCAGGCGTCCGCGCCGCTTGCCAGGTGCGACACGGTGCTGTTGATGTGCCCGCCGATGGGCGCGCCGGCAATGATCGTGGCCGCCGCAGGCATCGTCGCCAGGCATGGCAGCAGCAGCGCGGCGGCACGGGACAGGGTCGGGATCATCGTCCGCTTGTTCACCATGGGTTCCCCCGTTTTCCGACCCAGTCTAACAATTGGTGCCCGCACGGCGGTCGCGTCCGCGTGGCAAAAACGGGAATCCTCCACAGGTTCGGACATTGCGGCCGCGGCGCGGCGCCACCCGGACCGGCCGCATTATCAGCACGCAACCCGACCTGCGAGGAGGAAGAATCCGGGATAATCAGCCCGTTTATGGGTGCCGTCGAGCGACTGAAGGGCGGCCGTTACCCCATGATTTCTCTTAAGCCGTGGAGCGGGGATTAGCAGGTAACAGCATGTCGGGGCGGGTGGAGCGGGAGATCAATCTGACCACCGTCGTCACCCTGTGGGTGCTGTGGCTGGGCATCGCCACGGCGGCGCCGGCGGGCGGGCCCGAAGCCTATCGCGCCACGTTCGAGGTGACGCTGGATCCCGCACGGCAGGGCGCCTCGGTCGTGCTTACCGTCGACCGCGGCGAGCTGTTGCGGCGACTCGATTTCGCCAACCCGCAGGACCGGATCACGGTCATCGAAGCCAACGGCGAGCTGCACGAAAGGGATGGGCGCGTGTATTGGGATCTGCCGCACGGGCGCGCCACGCTCTCGTGGTTCGTGCCGATCACGCACGAGCGCAGCGCGGACAGCTATGACGCCATCATCAACGAGGACTGGGCGATCTTCCGCGGCGACGACCTCGTACCGCCGATGCGTACGGACGAGGCGGACGGCGCGTTTGCCGTCGCCTCACTGAAGTTCGTCCTGCCGGAGGGCTGGAAGACGGTGCGAACCGGGTGGCCGAAGATTGAGCGCACGACCTTCCGCATCGACAACCCCGAGCGCCTGTTCGACCGGCCCACCGGCTGGATGATCGCCGGGCGGGTCGGTGCGCGCAGCACCCGGCGCGCCGGTACCTCGATTACGGTCGCCGCGCCGAAGGGCCAGCACTACCAGCGCATGGACACCCTGACGTTCCTGCGCTTCGTCTGGCGTGAGTTCGAGCAGGCTTTCGGACAGCTCCCCGAGCGCCTGCTCATCGTCGGCGCCGGCGACCCCATGTGGCGCGGCGGTCTGTCCGCGTCGAACTCCCTGTTCCTGCACCGCGACCGCCCACTGGTCAGCGAGAACGGTACCAGCGCGCTCCTGCACGAACTCACTCACGTGGTGACGCGCATCTCCGGCGTCGTCAGCGAAAGCAGCAACGACGACTGGATTGCCGAAGGCCTGGCCGAGTTTTACTCCTTCGAGCTGCTGTACCGTGCGCACGGCATCTCGAAGTCGCGACGGCAAAGGATTATCGAGGACCTGGCCGAGTGGGGCGCCGAGGTCGACCATCTGCGCCGGCAACGCTCGAGCGGCCCGCGCACCGCGCGCGCCGTCGTGCTGCTCGACCGCCTCGACCGCGAGATCCGCCAGCGCAGCGAAGGCCAGTACTCCCTGGACGACGTCACGCGGCAGTTGATGGGCATTCGCACGGTATCGCTGTCGGATCTGCGGCAAGCGACGGCAGCGCTGATCGGCAGCGATATCAGGGCGCTGGAGTCACCGCTGCTGGAGTAGGGGTTGATTGCACGGGGCCAGGTCCTGTTGCTTGCCCGTCACGTTGACAGGCAGCACCTGGCCCCGCAACCAACTGATCCCGGCGCCCGTCCATTGGCGTGGCGCGAGCCGCCGGGTGCGGCCCCGGTGATGATCCGGAACGCCCGCCGCTGCTGCGGCGGGCGGGCCTCAGGCCGAGCGGTTGCGGCGTGCGCGGCGGGCGCCGGCGAGAGCGAGGCCGAGCAGCGCCAGCGATGTCGGTTCCGGTACGCTGGCGGCGGCGAATTCGGCACCCCAGTTGTTCGAGGCGAGTCCGGAGATGGCCACGGCGTCGAGCAGCGTGCCATCCTTGGCGTACTGGGTAATGGTGTTGCTGCCGTTGGTGACGTACCACAGCGTGTCCGAGGTGCGCTCGTAGGCGAGTGAGCCGCGGCTGCTCGAATGGGCGAATTGCGAGAGCAGCGCGCCGGCGAGCGAGTACTGGTAGATGTTGTTCTGGTCCGAGATCCAGAGGCTGCCCAGCACCGAGTCGAACGTGATGCCGACAAGGTCGACGCCGCTGACGGTGAACATTGCGCTCATGCCGCTCCAGTCGGCGTTTGCACTGTACACGGTCGCGCTGGACGTGAAGGCATTGCCGAGCGTGTAGTTGGTATTGCCGTTTACTGCGCCGTCGACCCCGAATACCGGCGTGTACGCCGCGGTGTTACCGGTCGCAACGCCGTTGAGATCGTACTCGCGGGCGTTGTTCGGAGCGCTGTAGTCACCGATCCAGATGGTGTCGCGCACGGCCAGCGGATAGCCACGGACGTAGGTGTTCGCGATAGTCGCCGAGGTGCCATTTACGATGGCGAGCCGGGCGCTGTCACCATCGGTGACGTAGAGGGTATCGATGAGCGCGGCGTGAGCGTTGGCGGCGGCCAGGCTGGCGACGAGGAGCAGAGTCTTGCGGAGCATGAACGGGAATCCTTTGCGGGTGACTGCGATTGCGTTGTCGTGGTCCGCTGCGGTGCCCGGAGCGCGACAGCGAACCAGAAGGGTATCCGATCACATGCCGCGCATCTGCAATCAATCGTTAACTTCGTCGATAAACGGGACAGATTTACCAGGCAGCCGCGGCGGGTAAAGGGGACAGATTTCCATGGGGCTCACGGAGTGCGCGAACTACGCGTGACTCGTTGATCAGTGCCCCGAATCTCAGTGGGCCGAACTGATTCGGCAAGCGGTACAGTGGGGGCAGCCCGACGGGAACAGACGTTTGGTCGATGATGTCGAAGCGATCGTCGGTCGTCTTGTCCTGCACCACGGACCAGGACAACGCGGGAACACTCCGTAAGTAAATCCGTCCCCTGTTACTGGAACCGACTGGATTGGTCCGAGTACTCCGTGCAGGGGTGTTCGGTTGCCTGAGCCGACCCAGCAGCGCTGTCGATGCTCGCTCGCGTTGTCCTGAGTGCGATCGCGGCCGCTTAGCTCACGTCATTGCCACGAGCTCTCTCGCGCGCGCAATCACGAGAGCTGTTTCGTCGTCGAGACGGGACGGCCCTTCGGCAGGGGTGCCGATTGCGGGGGGCGGCACGCTGCCGAAAGGGGCGGCCAGTCCGCGCGCGTAGAGGGTCTGGTGAAGCAACTCCAGATCGCGTAATGGCCTTAACCAGCCTTTTTCAACCAATCGAGCACACAGGTACTCGAGACCCCGCTGAGGCCGTGTTGTCGCGCGACGATTCTGCGGACGCAGTGTCGCGCGCTGCTCGAGCCATGCTCCGATTCGTTGCAGTCTCCCAAGGGGAATCATGGGGAGTGCATGGATGAACACCGGCCGGCCGGTTGAAACCGCATCGGCGAGGAAAGATTCGCTCTCGCCGGTGACGATTACCCGTTGAGCGGAGCGCAGCGTAGCCCAGTACCTGTCACCCATTTCAGACGGCGTGAGGATCAGCGCCTCACCGGAAAGGGCGGTGCGAATCTGCTCGGTCGCGTCCGCCCCGGTACGCACACTGGTAACGATACACAATTCGCCGCCAGTCGCCTGGTGGTCGCGCTTGATTGCGGCGATCAGATCGCTTACCTCGCGCTCGCCGAAACGGTGACGGCGGGTCGCCCCGCCAATCAGCGCGACGGTCAGCGCGCTCGCGCCAGCGGGTGTCGAGACCGTCTGATCCAGCGCCATCGGCGAAAACGGCACGAGTGTCTCGATACGCCTGGGGTGAAACGGCAAGCGGCAGTGCAGCGGCGTGATGACGGCGTCGAATGCCTCGGCAACATCTCCTCCCTTGCGCCCCATCTGTATGAGTCGCGTCGCACCATTGGCGCGTTCCTTGATCCAACGCGCCACCGGTGCGGTTCTTCGACCGGCCGCAACCACCAGGTCGGGCCAAGGTGCCGTGAGGTCGGCGGCGCAGGCACGGGTAAGCCCGGCACGACTGGCTCCTAGCAGCGCATTGTGCATCGATGCGACGAGGTTATAGCGGAGCGGCTTGACTTCGTATTCGTAGCCCAGCGAATCGGCCAGCGCGATGGCCTGGTTACGGTTTCCCGGGCGATCGTCAGCCAGCACCCACACCCGAGGCGGCCGCGGCCAGTGTCCTCCGCGACGAATCATGCGGACCTTCTTGCGCCGCCAGTTACGAACGCGGATGGACAGCGTCCAGTAAACGCCCGGATAGCGACGCGCGGCGCTGCGGAACTGCTGTTCCCACCATGCCGGAGGTTTGATGCTCACGTGTGCGTTCTCGCCGTTTGCCAGCGTCTTCTTCGCGGGATAACAGGCGACCGAGACGTAGACGAACGATTGGGCGCGGGAGAAGATCTCCTGCAGCACCCAGGGAATGTCCTGCTCGGAAATATGTTCCAGCACGTCCGTGCACACCACCCCGTCAAACTGGGCATCGGGCAGCCGGGAGTAAGGTTCGTATGCGGGATCGAATACGGTTACCTGTACGTCTTCGCCCCATGCCGGCATCGCCTTGAGCGGATCGTCCGGTCCGCGACCGGGTAAGGTCTTGTAGAGGGAGGCTTTGCCGGCGCCATAATCGAGCACACTGTGCGCGTTCGTATTTGCGACGAGTTCTCGTATCGACACCAGGTGCTGAGAAAGTACTTTGCCCGGAAACGTCTGTTCAGCGCTGCGATTGTCGGCGGTGCCGCGCGTGTGCAGATTGGCACTTTGGTTAATCAGCTCCTGATAGCGGTGGCTGGGGTGGGCGCGGTCAAAGAGCGTGAACCCGGCTTCATCAGCAGAGCGTTCGAGCGCGTCCCACAGGTCGGCGTGCGGGTGCATGCGATAGGAGAAGTGGGCCGGCTCCGGCGACCATGGTTGTAAGTGCAGGGCCGTGTAGTGGAGCAGGCGGCTTTCTGCCGCGGCGTACTCCTCGTCGCGTGCATTCCACGATGCGTCCAGACTCCCGAACAGTCCGGGTGTGGTCGCCGCACGCTCGAGCAGGCTGTGCTTGCTCTCCCGCCGCGCTGATTCGAGCGACCAAACCGGTGCCATGGCGCTACAGTCCAGCAGCATGACCGAAGTATCTTCCGGGCTGAGCGCAAGGTAGCCGTGCCCTTCCATGTCGGTGTCGAACAGGAGTGCCGGGTCGGCGAGATAGATCTGGTCCACGTCGTTGTAGATGGCACGCCCCCTGGCGCCCGCGAGCGCCGGAATGGCGAAGCGATAGTTGCTGAAACCAGTCGTCCATCGACTGCGATCAAAACCGGGAAGGTGCTTCATCAGGGCGATTTCATAGCACCGCGCCGGATCGCGATGCTGCAGGACCGACCACACGAATACACGCTCCGCTCGGTAATGGGCCGGCTCGGTACCGAGGAAAATGCGCACCGGCGGTGCACTGGACGCCGGCGCGCCCGGCAGCGGCGGGAACGTCAGCCAGTCCATCGCGTCGAGTGCAGTCGTCTGGCCGGGCGCGGGCTCCTGGCGACGGCGATGGTGGGTTAGCAATCGTTTCATCGTTTCATTAGGAATCTGGTGAGACGAGGTGTCAAATCGATGGCTAGTCCGGCCTGTCGGCGGCGGAATTCTCGTGTTCGGAGCGATTGGGCCAATGCAGCAAGGCGCGCGAGGCGTAGACGAGGAAGACCGCCATGACGAGCCCGTGTGTCACAACGGCCATCCCGCCGCCAATCAGGCCATGGCCTGGCGTCGCAACATGGAACACGGCCACATAGGAAGCGAGTGCGAGAAGGCGCACTGCAACGACCGCGTAGACGTGTCCGCCTGTAATCAGGAGAGGGGCGAGGGGGAAAGTCAGCGCGGTGACGACGCCGGATGCGGCCAGCCAGAGCATCACGGGGTAGGCGTCGCGGAAGGCGTCGCCGAACAGGAGACCGAGAATGGGTTCGCCGCCAAGAGCCAGGACCGCAAAGATGGCCGCGGCGAGTGCGCCCGCGAGGCCGCCGGCGCGCATGACCAACTGGCGCCGTTCGCGCTGACCACTGTCTCCTGCGAGAGCGGAAAAATCCGTATAGATTGCCGGGGCGAGCAGCTTGCTGACCGGTTTCGAGATTACGTTGGCGACCTGCTGGGCGACCCGGTACAGGCCGGCCTCACTCGCTCCGAGCAGGCCACCCACCAGCAATGGCCCGATCTGTACGTCGCTCAGGTTGAGGGTCGAACTGAGATTGGTGCCGAAGCTGAAACGCCAGATACCGCGCTCCGGAGCCCACCAACGCGGACCGAGTACACGGGGCGGAATCCGCACCCCCCGCCGCGCCAGCGCGAATGCGGCACCTGCGAACAGCATTGCCTTGCCGAGCACGGTGCCCAGCGCCCAGCCGACCAGGAAATACTCCAGTTCGGCACCGCTCGCAAAGCACAACAGTGCCGTGATCAAGCGGACAAGCGGTTCCACGACCGTCTGCCAGGCGACGATGTCGTGACGATCGAGAAGGCGCAGTACGCCGAGTGGCGCAGCACCGAGCACGATGAATGCGACGCTGAGCCCGTACCACCGTGCGGCGGAAACGAGCTCGAGAGGAAGATTCACGAAAGCGGCCAGTGTCGGCATCGCGGCCCACAGCACGCCCGCTGCAAGCATGGCACTGGCAACATCGAGCAACAGGGCAAAATTGAGAACCCTGCAGAAGCGCAGGTCATCGGAGCTGGCGAGGGCGGGTGCGCCGAAGCGCATTACTGCTTGCCACGATTGAAAGCGCACGACCTGTGCGGCGACCAGCACAGTGCTGTGGATTATGGTCAACATGCCAAACTGCGCCGGGCCGAGCGCGCGCGTAGCCAGCACTATGTAGAGAAGGGAGAGCAGGCCCTGGGCGCCACGACCGAGGCCAAGGATGCTGGCGTTACGAAACGGGCGCAGCCATGCGCGGTACGCCAGGGGCCGCGAGGACGGATCGTTCATGATGCCGCTGGTCGAACACCGGGTTGGACAACTCTGGTCGTCAGCGCGTATTGCGGCTGCCCGGCAGTGTTACATGACTCAAAACGGCTGCGCGGTCGACCGTGGGCCGCACTTTTAGCATTGCGTGCCCGGCAAGTCTATCGGGCTTTCGCTCGATTAACCTTGACTAGTCCCGACCGTGCGTTCTCGACGCGGGCGCGCCCGGTGTCATGGCCTTTGGTGCGCACCGGCAGTACACACCGGTCGCGGCCAGTTGCCTGGCGCCCTCGCGCAACAGCGGGCGAGCGGCCGAAATCCGGTCGTACGGTCAGCCGCGCAGCGTGACGCCGGGTGCCTTGTTTCGGCGCTCACGCAGCCAGAACCATGCCCGCTCGATGGGCGGCAGGCGCGGGCGTTCGAAATTGGTGAACGGCGTTTCGGCGACCAGGTTGATGTAGCGGCGCAGGTGTGGCGTCGGTTCGCGTACGCTGACGCCGTGCACGCTTACGCCGGAGTTGACGAACGCGACGAAGCGGTTGGGCGCGTACGGGATACGGGTCCGCTGGCCGAGCTGGCGCGATGGTACGTAATGCCCGCCGAAAACGAAGCCGTCGCCGCCGCGAGGTGCGAACAGCTCCAGATCTCCGCCCCGACTGTCATCGTCCTGTGCGCGCATGTAGAACAGCCCTGCAAACACCTTGTGTGCGTCGTCGACGTGCGGCGGACGCACGGAACTCGCGCGCGTGACCGGGGTATTGACCACGAACAGCGCATCGAGCGCGATATCGCAATTCTCGCCGGCGCCCTTGCGGCCGACCCGCCAGTCTGCGAGACCGCGCCCCGCCCGCGTCTCGATGCCGGGGTGGCTGGCGCGTATGGCGTCGCCGAACACGCGCACGATGTCGGCCCAGAACGCGGCCGAGGTGTGGTAGGCGAACCAGCTGCGCCAGGCTTCCGGGAAACGCGGCTCCGCGATCACACGGCCTGCTGGGATGCGTACTGCCTGGTTGTTGTGCAGGTGTTGACCGCCTTCCACGAAGGCCTCGAACGGCGGGAAGCCGCGCGCAAGCGCTGCGTACTCGTCGTTCGGGTACACCCCGTCGAGCACCAGATGCGGAAACGGTGCGAGTGCGACGTCAGCCTGTTGCGTCGAGCCCAGAAGCGAATCCATTCGGCGAGTATAAACCCGCTCGGAACAGGGGGCGGAGGGCGGCGGCGCGCGGCCGCTCAGGCTGGGGCTTCCAGGCAGAAGCGGGCCACCAGTATGCTTCGCAGTCTGCTAACGTATGGTCTCCACGGCCGGCTTTCGCCGGCGCGGCAACCTGCCGAGGAGATCGTCGATGGACGAAACCGCGTTCCGCCAACGCCTGCAGCGCGATGGCTACGGCGAGCCCGAGTTGTTCGAGCGCGAAGCCAACCTGCGTAACGACATGCACACCCACGAGTTCTCCGCCTGCGCGCTGGTGGTCGAAGGCGAGGTTTCGGTCGTCACCGAGACCGGCCGCACGACCTGTCGCGCCGGCGACACCTTCGAACTGGCCGGCGGTATCCCGCACCGCGAGGAGTATGGTCCGCACGGCGCCCGCTTCCTGCTCGGGCGCCGCACCGGCTGAACCGGGGGCTCGGCTTCAGCGTCCGGCGTTCAGGCTCGACACGTCGAACAGGCGTTCGATCTGGCGCCTGGTCAGCGCCGGGTGCAGGGTTGCCGAGCGCACCACGCCGAGTGTCGCCGTGCCGCTGACGCGGTTGATCGACACCTGTGCGCGGAACAGGGGCACGGCGTCCTGCAGCGTGTCGGGCTCGGACGCGGGCATGTGGTACACCGGGTCGAAGATCCGCCACAGCCGGTCCGCGCGATCGAAGGCCAGCGCGATGGCGACGTCGAAGGTCTCGGCGTCGACCAGCAGCAACCGCCGGCCGAAGGGATGGCCGGGCCACACCGGGACCAGCTCGACCACGTGGCAGTCGCGCAGTTGCCAGGCGCCCAGCGGCGCGCGTCCGTGCCGGCCGCCGAAATCGACCGGTGCCTCGCCGGTGGCAATCACGTCGAGCACCGGTCGGCGCCCCAGCCAGGTCCAGGTGTAGTCGAGCACGCGGCCGGAGAAACCGTCGAAGTCGTCCATCGTGAATTCGCTGCCCATGAAGCTGTCGGCACGTTCGCTGGCCGACAGCCTGCGCACGCGGCGCTCGTGCGGGAAGTAGCTGTAGACCTGGTCGTCGACGTGTGCGTCGAGGGCGCGTTCGACGACGAAGCGGGTGCCGGAGACGTCGAACGGTTCGAGGAACTCGACGTATTCCTTGTACAGCAGGCGATCGTCACCGTCGGCCCCGGCGCGGTAGCCGCTCGCCGGCAGCCACGCCAGGCGCGCCAGGTAGACCCGGTGGTAGCGCAGGGTGAGACGCCGCGTGACGACGGCGTGGCCGGCGGACGCACCGGGCGCGGCGGCGGCCAGGTAGCTCAGCGTCTGCCGGTCCGAGCGGCGGCCGAAGTACTGCCAGCGCAGGGCGTGGTTCCAGCCCACCATGAGGCCGGCCCGGTCACGGGGAGCGGCGGCGATGCGCGCGGCACTGAACGGGCGCCCGGCGACATGGCCGAGCAGTGAGCCGTCGGCGGCCAGTTGCGTCTCGTCGCCGAAGCGTGCGGCCGCCGCGCGATAGTCCGCGGGCGGCGCGTAGGACTGCCGCACCGCGATCGTAACGGCGAGATCATCGGCGTCGAACTCCTCCAGGTAGCCGGGCGGCACGAACGGCCGCACCAGGTCGAGCCTGTCGCGGCCGATGACGGTACCCGCGGGCGGCGGGGTGGACACGTCCGCTTGCCACAGCCAGGCGTCGATCTGCGCGCGCGTAATCTCGTCGGCGACGGCTTGCGGAACGCTCAACGCCAGGGCAAGCAGCCAGCACGGCAGGTGGCGGCAGTTCATGTCGGCAGCGCGACGTGGCGCGCTCAGCGCGCGACGATGCCGCCGTCGACGGCGACGTTCTGGCGCGTGACCCAGCCGGCGTCCGGCCCGGCCAGCCAGGCCACGGCACCGGCGATGTCGGCCGGCGCGCCGAAGCGGCCCAGCGGCGTCATGCCGAGGATGTCGTCACCGGTGCCGGCGGGCGAGACGGCGAGCATGTCTCGCAGCATGGACGTGTCGACGAAACCCGGCGAGACCACGTTGACGGTGATACCACGGCCGGCGACTTCGCGCGCCGCCGTGCGGCAGAACTGTTCGATGGCCGCCTTGCTGCCGAAGTAGGCCGCGCCGCCGGCGCCGTTCAGCACCGTGCCGATGGTCGAGATGCACACGATGCGGCCACCCTCGCCGAGATGGCGCAGCGCTTCCTGGATGCAGAAGAAGGCGCCGCGGGCGTTGACCGCGAACAGGTGGTCGAACTCGTCCTCGGTGATCTCGATGAAGGGCTTGAAAGTGCAGGCGCCGGCGTTGGCGACGACGATGTCGAGGCGGCCGAAGCGTTGCGCCGCGGTGTCCATCAGCCGACGGATGTCGGCGACCCGCGCGAGGTCCGCCTGGACCACCTCGGCCTCGCCACCGGCGGCGCGGATGCCGGCGGCCACCCGTTCGGCCTCGTCGACGTCGCGCGAGCAGTTGACGACCACTGCCGCGCCCTCGCTCGCCAGTCGTTCCGCCACCGCCCGCCCGATGCCGCGCGAGGCCCCGGTGACCAGCGCCACCTTGCCGTTCAACGTGCCCATTGTCGTGACTCCTGTGCTCCTCGTGGGCAGGGGCCGGGAGCCGGCCGCTGCGAGGAGGGCAGTGTGGACGCGGTCGGGCGGCCAGCCATCCCGCTTCTTGCGGGCGCATCGGCCCCGCGCTGCGCCAGTTCAGTGTGCGCGCCCGGCCTGCCGCCGTCGTCGTTCGTACCAGCGTACACAGGCGCGGGCATCGCCGAACGGCGAGCCGGCACGACGCTCGAGCAGGGCATGCCACGCCTCGCTCTCCGGCAGCGTGGCCACGCTCGCAAGCCAGCCGGCCTGCAGCGCGCGCCCGAGGATCGGCGCGGCGACAGCACACCTTCCTTTATCAACCTGCGCAGGAATACTACCCGGCGTCCAAGGGGCATCTGGCAGCGCAGGGCAAGAGTCTGCCGGAGTCTGTCGAGCGGGAGTTCGAGGACGACCTCGAGTGTGGTCGACTCGAGCATGGTTTGATTCCGGGCATCCTGCCCTCCACCCCTTCGGGGCCAGCCTTCGGCCGTTCAAATCGGCAATCCTGCCGATCTGTCTGCGGGTGCGTTGCGACAGTTGCCATGCCGAGCACCTGACGCGGCAGTTGATGAGCATTCGCACGGTATCGCTGTCGGATCTGCGGCAAGCGACGGCAGCGCTGATCGGCAGCGATATCAGGGCGCTGGAGTCACCGCTGCTGGAGTAGGGGTTGATTGCACGGGGCCAGGTCCTGTTGCTTGCCCGTCACGTTGACAGGCAGCACCTGGCCCCGCAACCAACTGATCCCGGCGCCCGTCCATTGGCGTGGCGCGAGCCGCCGGGTGCGGCCCCGGTGATGATCCGGAACGCCCGCCGCTGCTGCGGCGGGCGGGCCTCAGGCCGAGCGGTTGCGGCGTGCGCGGCGGGCGCCGGCGAGAGCGAGGCCGAGCAGCGCCAGCGATGTCGGTTCCGGTACGCTGGCGGCGGCGAATTCGGCACCCCAGTTGTTCGAGGCGAGTCCGGAGATGGCCACGGCGTCGAGCAGCGTGCCATCCTTGGCGTACTGGGTAATGGTGTTGCTGCCGTTGGTGACGTACCACAGCGTGTCCGAGGTGCGCTCGTAGGCGAGTGAGCCGCGGCTGCTCGAATGGGCGAATTGCGAGAGCAGCGCGCCGGCGAGCGAGTACTGGTAGATGTTGTTCTGGTCCGAGATCCAGAGGCTGCCCAGCACCGAGTCGAACGTGATGCCGACAAGGTCGACGCCGCTGACGGTGAACATTGCGCTCATGCCGCTCCAGTCGGCGTTTGCACTGTACACGGTCGCGCTGGACGTGAAGGCA
The DNA here is from genome assembly GCA_041984235.1 of Gammaproteobacteria bacterium. Lineage (GTDB taxonomy): Bacteria > Pseudomonadota > Gammaproteobacteria > JBHIYN01. Next base: position 17,907 of record JBHIYN010000017.1, on the reverse strand, counting down.
TTGCCGAGCGTGTAGTTGGTATTGCCGTTTACTGCGCCGTCGACCCCGAATACCGGCGTGTACGCCGCGGTGTTACCGGTCGCAACGCCGTTGAGATCGTACTCGCGGGCGTTGTTCGGAGCGCTGTAGTCACCGATCCAGATGGTGTCGCGCACGGCCAGCGGATAGCCACGGACGTAGGTGTTCGCGATAGTCGCCGAGGTGCCATTTACGATGGCGAGCCGGGCGCTGTCACCATCGGTGACGTAGAGGGTATCGATGAGCGCGGCGTGAGCGTTGGCGGCGGCCAGGCTGGCGACGAGGAGCAGAGTCTTGCGGAGCATGAACGGGAATCCTTTGCGGGTGACTGCGATTGCGTTGTCGTGGTCCGCTGCGGTGCCCGGAGCGCGACAGCGAACCAGAAGGGTATCCGATCACATGCCGCGCATCTGCAATCAATCGTTAACTTCGCGCCGGGACGGCGAGGAGGGATATAGCGCAGACGAACTCTTCGAGGCATTCGAAAACCGGAATAACTACCTGGAGCGTCATGCGCCGAGTACTCGGGGCCGACGCCATGAGGGCCCGGGCAGGTTCGGAGTACCCATTGCCCGTAGCCTCCGAATTCCGTAATGCGGCCCGTTCAGATAGTCGGAAAGAAGACCGCATAAGCGGCCACGATCCTTCTCGCCGTGCTTTTAGCTGCGCTCATCCTGTTCTCCCTTCGTGGCCGACGGTTGACTACAGCCGCACGCGGGACCCGCGCCGCAGCCGGGCAAACAGCAACGGGGCCGGTAGCCAGGCGCTTGCCGGCAGCGGTACCGGCACCGCCGCAAACGAGAAGCAGGTGACGTAGCCGGCCGAAGTGGGTCCGGGGCACCCTCGAAGCGCACGATGCGGAACACCGTGTCGATGCCCATCTTCCACGCGTTCGGGTTGAGCGGGTCGTAGGCGCGCCCGTTGAATACGGTACCGCCTGCCTGGTCGGCGAGGAAGGCCTCCCAGGTCGCTGAAGCCGACCGACCCTGGTAACAGCCCACGCAGGATCAGCAGCGTTCACTTCTCCCCGGGATTTTCGAGCGCCCTGGAGACGGGGCAATACTGCCCGCGAGGATACCCGGCGATTTCCGGATCCTCGCACTTCACGATATGAAGTGGTTTCACTCCCACCGCCTCGCTAGGCTAGAGGCGGTGGCAACTGCTTCGACGTGGAGATTCACTGATGGCAACGAGCATGAACGACACGGCGGCAGCCGAATCACGGCGCACGATCTGCGGGCTCGATCTGGTAGAGCGAAATAGCCTGGACGACGAGGTGGCCGCGCTGGTCAGGGGTATCGAGGAAAACGCGGGTTTCTGCCGTACGTCGTCAGGTTGTATGCCAGCGACAACACGGGCCTGCGTGCATTCATGACACCGTCCATGGAGCCGATGCGTCCCGATTCCGGACTGACCCAGGTTGACCACGATCTCGTCGCCCGGGTCCGGCAGGAGAACGATTGATGAAGATTGCTCAATGGCGCAGCCACAAGCGTCGGGTTCGCGTGAATGGTCTCGACATGGCATACGTCGAGATGGGTGTAGGTCGACCTATCGTCTTCCAGCATGGCAACCCGACCTCATCGTACCTGTGGCGACACATCATGCCGCACCTCACGCATCACGGCAGATGTATCGCCGTCGACCTCGTCGGTATGGGCGATTCGAGCAAACTGCCGGACTCCACTGCCGACAGTTATTCGCTGAAAGAACACGAGCGGTATCTTTATTCCGCCTGGGAGGCGCTCGGAATCGAGCGTGACGTGACGTTTGTTCTCCACGACTGGGGTACGGCGCTCGGATTCGAATGGTGCCGGCAACACCCGCAAGCCGTCCGCGGCGTGGCGCACATGGAAGGCTTCGTGAAACAACTCGACTGGGACGAATGGCCAGGCGCGGCACGGCCCATGTTCGAGCGCTTCCGTTCCCCTGCCGGGGAAGCGGTTCTCGATACGAACGAATTGATCGAAACAGTATTTCCGAGCGCGATTCTCCGTGACCTCTCGAACGACGAGATGGAAGCGTATCGCGCGCCGTTTCTCGATGCAGGTGAATCCCGACGGCCAACGATAAGCTGGCCACGGCAGTTGCCTCTCGATGGCAGTCCACCCGAGGTCTGCGCAACGATCGATGCCTACGGTGCGTACATGCGCGATGCGCCGATGCCGAAACTATTCATCGAAGCAGACCCCGGCATGATCATGCGCGGCTCGCCTGCAGCTTTGGCAAGAGCGTGGCGACACACGCGTACCGTCAAAGTGCCCGGGCTGCATTTCATTCAGGAGGATTCCGCAGCGCCGATCACGACGGCACTCGATGAGTGGCTTACCCACCTCGATACGGACAGCCGTGACACACGCTGACACCCGGGGCGCACACTGCACCCGACGCCGGCACCTGGGATACGCATTTGCCGCTTGCCGGCCGGTATACCTCCCGGTTCGTACACAGGATGCCGGTTGCTGACACCGGCGCAGGAGGAGTTTGATGAACGCAGCGCATGACGGAGCGACCGACACGGGCGGAAACGCACCGGGCGTATTCGCGTCCTTCGAAGTAACGCCGCTGACGCCCGCGATAGGCGGTCTCGTACGCGGAATCGCGCTCGGCGAGCCGCTCAGCGCGGCCCAGGTTTCGGATTTGAAGCGTGCTCTGCTGGAATACCAGGTGCTCTTCTTTCGCGAACAGAAGATGACCATGGATGACCACAAGGCGCTCGGGCGGCATTTCGGATCATTGCATCGTCATCCCGCGATCCCGGGACCGGAAGGCCATCCGGAGATCCTCATGCTCCACTCGGACGAAAAGAGTCCGTACGCAGCCAGCGTCTGGCACTCGGACGTGTCATGCGACGAGGTACCGAACCTCGGGTCGATCCTGTATGCACGCGTCGTACCGGCAGCAGGCGGTGATACGTGCTGGGCGAGTATGTATGCGGCCTATGACGCGCTGTCCGGTTCCATGAAGACATTCCTCTGCGGTCTCACCGCGATCCATGAGAGCGAGCACGTATATACGAAGATCAAGGGCACCGTGGCCAACTATCCGCGCGCGGAACATCCGGTGATCCGCACACATCCGGAGACCGGCCGCCAGGCGCTGTTCGTAAACCGTGTATTTACCACGCGTATCAAGGAACTCACGGAAGCCGAATCCGCGTCACTACTCGATCACTTGTTTCGGCATATCGAAACACCCGAATTCCATGTGCGTTTTCACTGGGAGCCGAATTCGGTCGCATTCTGGGATAACCGCTGTACGCAGCACCGTGCGCTTGCTGACTTCTTTCCGCAGGTGCGCACGATGCAGCGGGTAACCGTTAGCGGTACGAAACCGTATTATCGGCCCGCATAGCAGCGGGCGATGGTAATCGCGGTGCTCGGGTCCAATCAGCGAGCCCTGCCGTGTGGAAGCGTCCCGGCACCCGTTCCGGGTCAGGTGCCTGGACGGGAACACGGTAAACAACAATCACATAGCACGTCGCTTAGTCACGTCGACGCACGCGCGATTTCGAGCGCATTGTGGCAAGGGTGCGGCAAGCATTCCGGCGAGAATGTACGCAATGAACATCGCGTAAACGGTCACAGCGCTCGATCGAATTCCTGCTGGTGCGATCGCGACTTCTCGTATTCCATCGTGGTCATTCGAGGTCGACATCGTCGATGCGCGCGCGGCGACCGGCGAAGAGCTTGCTCACGGCCACGCGTACTGACACCGGTTGCGGCGCGCTGCCCGGGGCGGCCCGCTCAGGCGGGCGCGAACCACGCCTGGTAGCCGTCTTTCATTTCGGCTTCCGGCGCCAGCACGCCCACGTCCTCGCCGACCAGGGTTCTGAGTGGTGGTTCGTCCGCGCCTAGCGCGACCTGCACGATAGCGGCGGCGACCGGCTCCGGATCGGGCGCGTTGGCGACATCGTCGATGTGTTGCTGGCACTGGGTTGCAGCGTAGTCGCTGTAGTCGAAGGTCTCGCGCGCGAGGATGCCCTTGTCCATGATCGCGGTGTGAAAACAGCCCGGTGCCACTGTCGCGATGGTCACGCCGAACGGTTTCAGTTCGTTCGCCATCGCCGCGGACAGTGCATCGATGGCGTGTTTGCTGGCAGCGTACATCGCCATGTGTGGCACCGCGATGAACGCGGCGCCGGAAGTGACGTTGATGACGCGGCCGCGACCGCGCTCACGCATCGCCGGAAGTACCGCCTGCATGACCCGCAGCGCGCCGAGCACGTTGGTGTCGAGGATGCGGGAAGACTGCGCGATGGTGGCCATCTCGGCTGGCGCGATCAGGTGCAGTCCGGCGTTGTTGACGACCACGTCGAGTTCGCCAAAGCGCTCCCGCGCGGCGGCAACGCCGGCCGCAACCGACGCTTCGTCGCCGACGTCGAGCGTGACCGCCGCGAGCGACAGCCCTTCCGCGCGCGCCGCGTCCAGCAGCGGGGCCGCACGTTTCGGGTCGCGGCAGGCCGCCGCCACGTCGGCGCCGGCGCGCGCCAGCGCCAGGGCCGTGCGTTCGCCGATGCCCGACGTGCACCCGGTAATCAGAACCACAGCCATAGCCTGTACCTCCCGGCGCACGCGCCGTCAGAAAATCAGTTTCCCGCGGCGCGGCGCAGCGCCTCGGCCCACACGTCGCAGTTGCCTTCCTCGCGTATGACCCGTAGCGCCAGCGCGCTGATACGCCAGCCGTCGCCGCTCCGCGTGACCCCGTTCTCGTAGACCCCGAACATGGTGTAGCGTGGTGCGCCGCGCAGGCCGTCGAGCCAGTGCTCGGCGCGCATCACGGCGCGCACCTGTGCACTGTCGCCGTCTGCGCCGAAGTGAACCTGCACGTTGGTGATCATGTGCTGGGTGGCGTCGAACTGCTCCAGTACCGCGCGGGTGCCGGCAACGTGGTCGGCGCGGGCGAGGGTAGCCGGCGCGAACGCCGGATCGATGCCGCTGAAATCGGTGTCGAGCGGATCGGTGAAGATGTTACTCCAGCGTTGCCAGTCGCGTTCGTCGACACCGGCACCGTAGCGATCGATCAGCGCGCGTATGGCGTACTCATCCTCGAGTCGTATGCCCATTGTTCCCCCCGAATGCAGGCCGCACTGTAGCCCAGCCGAAGGGGCGGGTCGAGCGTCGCCGACGACCGGGGAGGGCGTCCGTTGTCATTCGGAATCCCGTCGTGCGCGACCCGCGCGATGCCATTTCAGGGGCTGTGCATGTGCCCGGTCCGGATGCTCCGTCCCGTCGGCGAGCCGGCCGGCGCCTTGTCGACGCCATGTCGGCGTTTGGCTGACATGCACCTGCACCGTGACCCGGTCGGTGGCGGCGGTGGCAATCCGCCGCACCACCATCATCACGTGCTCTGGGGTGCGCTGCGCCGGCGGCGAGGTCGGCCAGCGCGCGTGCCTGGCTCGAGGCCGCGGCGCTCCCCGCCAGCACTTCCACCGCCGCGCTCATCGTGGCGAGGGTGGACTTTGTGCGAGGCCGATCGCGCCCGCCGTCTCGTTCGGCCGACCAGGTGAGCAGCAGCCGGACCGGGCCCCTGCCGCCGGCCCGACAATCCGATTGCCAGGCGGTAGTGTCGCCGCCCGATCCGGGCCGCTCCATGCACGTGCGACATGACTTGGTCCCGGCCGCGTTTGCCCGGACTATGAGGGCGTGGCACCATCCGGCACCTCGACTGGCGCGAACCCGAGGAGATCCATCGTGAGATTCCCATGCTCTTTCGCCGCGCTCGCGATCGTACTGCTCGGTTCCCGGGCATTCGCCGCGCAGCCCATCATCGACTGCGAACCGAAGGGCAATGCAAAGCCAATCTGCGGTTTCTCCAACCCCGAGGACATGGTCGTACTGCCGGGAAACGAGGCGATCCTGATCGGGGAGTACGGCGCCTCGGCGGAGGCCACGGGCCGGCTGCTGGTCTTCGAGCTCGAGAGCGAGAAGCAGCACACCGTGTTCCGCGGCGGGCAGGGCACGGGCACGGCGGAAGCCGGCTGGGGGGACCCGGCCTGCGCCACGCCGCCGGCGGAGCCGTTCAACAGCCACGGCATCGACCTGGTCCGCCGCGACGACGGGCGGCTGCAATTGCTGGTCATCCAGCACGGCGGCCGCGAGGCCGTCGAGTTGTTCGAGGTCATGGGGTCCGGGACCGACTGGCAGGTGGAGTGGCGGGGTTGCGTGCCGGCGCCGCCCAACGCGTCACTCAACAGCGTGGCGGCGATCTCGAATGGCGACTTTTACACCACGCAGATGATCCCGCTCGAGCCACACATCGATCTCAAGAAGGCCATCCCCCGTTACGTGACGGGCCACGCGTACGCCTGGTCCCAGGCCGACAAGGCCTTCAGGGACATCGGCGGCACCGAGGGTGCGATGCCGAACGGCATCGTCACCTCGCCCGACGGCCGCTTCATCTACATGAACGCGACCGCCGAGCACAGCGTGCGCAAGGTCGAGGTTGCGACCGGCCGCGAGCTCGGCCGGGCGACGGTCGACATGCCCGACAACGCGCGCTGGGCCCCCGACGGCCGCGTGCTGATCTCGTCCCTGGCGCGGGATCTCTCACCGGAGCAATTCGCCGAATGCCTGAGCTTCGAGCGGGGCGCCTGTGGCATTCCGTTCAAAATCGTCGCGCTCGATCCCGATTCGATGACCATCGTCGAAACCCTGTACGAGTCCGATGGCGCACCCATGGGTGCCGGCACGGTCGGCCTGCACGTCGGCGACGAGCTGTTCATCGGCTCGTTCCACGGTGACCGGATCCTGCGCGTGAACCTGAAGGGAGAGTAATCGGCCCGCGCAGCAGCGCCGCCGCGAGCTCGAGGATGACGGTCTTGCCACATCGCTAAGACCACGCCCCGGTTTGTGGGCGGCGAACGGGAACGAATTCCACTCCGGCTCCAAAGCCCCCACGACTCACGAACGACCACGGCCATGACGCCAGAAGCCGCCGTGGCGAGTTTCGTCGCCGCGCTCTTCTCGATGGTGAACCCGATCGGGAACACCGGCATCTTCGCCGGCATGACCAAGGGGCGGTCGATCGCGGAGTCGAGGCAGACGGCGCGATCGTGCGCCGTGGCGGTCGCCATCACGCTGCTCGTGGTGACGCGGGTGATGGGCCTGATTCTCTCGGTGATCGCGATGGGTATGCTGGCCGAAGGCCTCAAGGCGCTGCTGCCCGGTCTCGCCTGAGCACCGGGCCGCGCCCGAAGGCGGCCGCGATCGAGGTCAGGGCCGGCGCTGGTCGTCGCCCTGTGATCGTGCTCTGCGCCGCAGTGCGCTGCGCGGATCCCGGACGAGGTCGGAATCTGCTGTCGATCCGCAGTCAGGATCGGCTCACACCCCGACCAGGTAATGCGTCGCCCGCACCAGCGCTTCCGCCCCGGGCACGATCACGATCGTCGTCCTCGAGCGCGGCGAGCACGCTGAGCGCGCTGACGTTGGCGACGACGATGTCGAGGCCGTCGAATGCCGCGGCGGTGTCGTCGATCCAGCGGCGCATTGCCGCGGCGTCGCCGACGTCGACGGCCGTACCGGCTACTTCGGCATTGCCGCCCGTGCTCTCGCCGATGGCGCGCGGCGGCGGCGACCCCGGCTGCGTCGCGCGCGCAGATGGCGACGGCGCAGCCTTCCGCGGCCAGGCGTTCGGCGATCGCCCTGCCGATCCCGCGTGAGGCGCCGGTTACCGCGGCGCGCTTACCCTGCAAACCCAGGTCCATGTTCTCGCTCTCCTTTTCCTGAGTGGCTCGCGGCGTCGGCCGTCGCTCAGCCCGCCGGCATCGCGGTGCGTGCGACGCGGTAACGGCGTCGCCTGTCCAGGGAACCGGCGGCGGGGCCCAGCGGCGTCGCCGAAGCCGTCGCCGCGAAGAATTCCGAGGCGTGGCGCCGATCTGCACGGTGCTGGACGGGCCCGCCCGGTCTCCCGACGGTTGGTGCCGGCGCCAATCAGGTCCTGTCAGGCGAGACCACCCTTTGTCGAGCCACCAGAATGGCAGCTTATACGTCTTTGCTCATTCGCGGAGGAAGGCGAGGAGGTCCCGGTTCAGCCGGTCCTTGTGGGTGTCAGTGATGCCGTGCGGTCCGCCTTCGTAGATCACGAGCTTGCTGCCTGCGATCAACTGATGGGCAGCGCGGGCGCTGTTGTCAACGGGGACGAGTTGATCATCGCCGCCGTGCAGGATGAGCGTCGGCACGTCGAACTTCTTCAGGTCCGGCCGAAAGTCGGTCTCCGAGAACGCCTTGATGGAGTCGAACGTGTTCTTGTGACCGGCCTGCATACCCTGAATCCAGAAGGAGTCGATTAGCCCCTGCGAGACGTTAGCGCCTGACCGGTTGAAGCCGAAGAACGGACCCGAGGCGATGTCGCGATAGAGTTGCGAGCGATTTTCGAGCGCGCCCCGACGAATCTCGTCGTATACGTCGATGGGTGTGCCTGTAGGGTTATCCGGCGTCTGCAGCATCAGCGGCGTGACAGCACCGATCAACACCGCTTTCTTCACCCGGCTGGTGCCATGGCGTCCGATGTAGCGCGCTACCTCTCCACCGCCGGTGGAGAAGCCGACGAGAGTAACGTCGCGTAGCTCAAGGGCTTCGATGACCGCGGCCAGATCGTCCGCGTAGTGGTCCATATCGTTACCTTCCCACGGTTGACTCGAGCGTCCATGTCCACGGCGATCGTGAGCGATGACGCGATAGCCGTTGTTCGCAAGAAAAACCATTTGCGATTCCCAGCTATCGGAATTGAGTGGCCAGCCGTGGCTAAAGGTGACCACCGGGCCATTTCGGGGGCCCCAGTCTTTGTAGTACAGCTGTACACCGTCCTGGGTGGTGATGTAGTTGACGGTGCGGCTAACGCCTGGCTGCGCGAGCGCCGTGTCATAAAGTCCGGTCGTTAGGACTGCAGCCGCCAATATTCCTGTTGCAGTATTGCTTGCGAAGTTTCCCATGATGACTCTCCTTCCAAAATGTGTTTTTTCTGACGATTCGAAGTTGCTAATGCAGTTGAAAATGCCAGTCTGAGATGCAGTTCGATTGCGGTCGCGCACCTCCTTCAAACAGTTGGTACCGTGCCGCCATCGATGACGTACTCGGCTCCGGTGATGGAAGCCGCACGCGGCGAAATCAGAAAGCCGATGAGCTCCGCTACTTCGCCTGGCTTAGCGGGACGTCCAAGCGGGATACCGCCAAGCCCTTGCATGATGATCTGCTTCCCGCCTTCGTAGTCGGTGCCTTCCTGGGTAGCGATGCGCTCAACAAGTCGGCTCGCGGCTTCGGTTTCGACCCAGCCGGGAGAAACACGAACGACGCGAACTCCTCTGGGCGTAACTTCTTTTGAGAGCGCCTTGCTATAGGTAGAAAGCGCCGCTTTGGCGGCGGCGTAGGCAATCGTCGATTCGGGTAAGGGCAGAATGCGTTGAATCGATGTGACATGGACAACGACGCCGGAGCGCTGATCGAGCATGGAAGGCAGTAAGGCGCGATCGAGGCGAACTGCGGACATCAGGTTGTCGTTAAGCTCCTTCGACCATCGAGCATCGTCGAGGGCGGCGAATCCGCCGGTCGGCGAGCTCGACCCGCCGACCACGTTGACAAGAATGTCGATTCCGCCGAAATGCTCCAGCACTGACCTGGCAGTTGTGCGAGTTCCTTCTTCAGTCGACAGGTCTGCTGCCAGGTAGAGCACGCCATCGGCCGCTCGTGATGGCTGTGAGCGCGCCGCAACGGCGACGCGAGCGCCCTCGCGGACTAGCAATTCGACGGTTGCAGCACCGACGCCTTTCGTCCCGCCGGTGACCAGCGCCCGTTTGCCGGCAAGTCGGAGATCGAAGCTCATGGCGCGATCTCGAGATAGGAGATTTTGCCGCGCATCAACTCGAATACGAAGTCGAGTTCCACCGGGCTGCCGGGAAAATTTCCACTCACGCGACCCGTGACGATATGACGGCCATCCTTTTGCTCTAGCTGCAATGGCTCGACCGCATATTCGTACTTGGCGGACGCCGCCGCCTTCCAGGCCTCGACGGCCGCCCGGCCGGTGTGTGTTCGGCCCTCATCGATGACCACGGCCTGTTTCGAGAAGCAATGGGCTACGGTGTCGCCGCCGCGCTGGTCAGCGTCGAAGTACGCGGCTATCGGCTCAGGTAGGTTCAACTGTGTCATGTCGGTCTCCCTTCGGTTGCCAGGAGCACAACAATGAACGCTCCTGGCTGGTAAGAGAACCGCCTATACTCTTACTGAGCTGTTAAGCGAGCGATATACAATGCGTGGATCAGAATTTGCCGAGCTGAAGGCGTTCGTGGCCGTCGTCGACCGAGCCAGCTTTGCACGCGCAGCCGATCACCTTGGCGTTTCTCGTTCAGCTGTGAGTCAGATCATCCGCCAGCTGGAAGAGCGGCTCGACGTGCGCCTGGTGAACCGGACGACCCGAAGCGTGGCGCCGACTGCTGCGGGACGTCGCCTGCACGAGAGGATTGCGCCGATGCTTCTCGAGATGGATCAGGCAGTGACCGAAGCGGTAGCCGTCACCACGCGAATCGCCGGTAGTCTGCGCATCAACACTTTGAGTATGGCGGCCAAGCGAATCATCGCACCGCGGCTCGGTCAGTTTTATCGCGCGTACCCTGAAGTGGTGCTCGATATCGTGATTGACGATGGTCTCAGCGACATCGTCGCCGGCGGGTTCGACGTGGGTATCCGCATTGGAGAACGTCTGCAAAAGGACATGATCGCTGTTCGTCTCACGCCCGACGTGAAACTGCTGGCGGTCGCTTCTCCGGATTACCTGGCACAACACGGTGAACCAAGGACCCCCGCGGACCTGAACAGCCACGCCTGCATCAATTGGCGCTTTCCGGGCAGCGGCAAAATCGCAGGGTGGGAATTCGAGAAGAACGGCGAGAAGATCAATGCGGTCGTGGAAGGTCCCTTGATTTCCAATCACCAGGACATCGTTGTGCCGGCCGCGTTGCAGGGGCTCGGAATTTTTTACGCCTACAATGATGATGGCATCGCCGAGGCGCTGGAGCGTGGGCTGCTTAAGCGCGTTCTTGCTGACTGGTCGCTGACTGTCCCTGGCCTTTACCTCTATTATTCCAATCGTCGCCATGTCCAACCGGCGCTGCGGGCCTTCATCGATTGCATGCTGGACCGGCAGCCAGGCCCGCAGGGCGTTCGGGTCGCCACGGCGGCCGCGGAAGGCAGCAAGCGTGCCGGCCGCGTGAGTCGACAGCGTCGAGGCGCACTCGTTGACAAATAGCCAGTTGCCGCCGAGTCGCGGCGATGTCCGACTGGGCTAGCGCCCGGCCACTTTGAATCGACTCGATCTGCACAATCATCGCCTGGAACTTACGCGGCGGCGGCCGAAGCCTCCGTTGCAGGAAGCGCGAGACCGGTCGCGATAAGCAAGTTTGCTTCGGCGAGCGCAGCCGCGCGCGCATCGGAGCCGACGCGCTGGCATCTAACGCCCCGATGACACTTTGCACGCAGGTTCCTGATCAGCTGGGCCTTGGCACTTGGTTTGATCACATCCAGTCGTCTGCATTCAATTCTGACACTTCAGGCAAATCAGCTCTTGAGCCCGAGGGAGTTTCTCGGTCCAATCCCCGCATCTGAATCTTTCCGCTTGCTCTGGGTCATGCCCTCAGATGATCCACGAAGTCCATATGCTGCAGCCATATTCGATATGGATGGACTTCTGGTGGGCTCCACGCCGCATTGGAGAACTGCTGAGCGCGAGATCGTTGGCGGGCTGGGAGTGCGGGTGTCTGATGAGCTTCAAGTGACAACGGCGACTATGACCACCCGGGAAGTGGCCGAATTCCGGTTCGCTCGGTATCCCTGGGACGGCATGACACCAGAAGACGTCGAAAGCGCAGTGGTATCCCGAGTTGGTGAACTCATCGCATCCGCCGATGAGATGCTGGGGGTTTCCGCCTTGTTGCGAAGACTGCGCCGGATGCGTATGCAAATCGGGCTGGCATCGAATGCGCCAAAGGCCTCCTGTTCGCGAGCCGCCCCGATGTCATGGGCCGGGTGCTCGGCATCGTCTAACGCTGCATCGCCACGCACCTGATCAAGAAGGCGGGTTTCTCACGTAAGACGGCCCAGGCCGGCGCAGTCACGCTGATCCAGCGCTTCGGCAGTGCGCTGAACCTTTGAAGGAACGCTTCACAGCTTCCCGCGTTATGCCGGCAAACACATCCCCGTGCAGCGCACGAGGCAAGGAGCGTAGCTCGGCTACAGCGCTCGACGACAACGGCACTGTCCGCGCCTCGCCGTTCTTGGTATCCGGCAGGTGGAAGGAGGCCATGCCACGCTACGTTCGTTCGCGAACGAGTGTGGGAACGCTGTGACTAAAGACTCGGTGGATAACCCGATTGACTGGCGTCGTGGTTTCTAACCGATTGATCTAATTGGTGGGCGATGCTGGGATCGAACCAGCGACCCCTGCCGTGTGAAAGCGTTCCGGCACCCGTTCTAGGTCAAGTGCTTGGACGATAACACGGTAAACAACAATCACATAGCACTTCGCTTAGTCACGTCGACACACGCCGAATTTCGATCGCACTGTGACAAAAGTGTGGCAAGGATCTTGGCGCGAACGTTCGCGATGAACGCCGCGTAATCGGCGACAGCGATCGATCGAATTTCGGCTGGAGCGATCGCGACTTATCGTATTCCATCGTCCTCGATAGGAATTCGAGAAGGATCGCCCAATGCCGCACGTGAACGAACGCGACGTCGATTGCGTTGGAGTCTACTACACGGACGAGCAGGTTGCCGAACTACTCGGTATCTCACTCGGCCGGCTGCGCAACAAGCTCTGCGCGGGCAACCCGCTACCGCCGCGCATCGAGCCACCGGGATGCCGGCATCGCTTGTGGCCGTGCGAGGCCCTGCATGACTGGTTGGCGCAATTCACCATCGCTGCCGTGGTCGAGCCGCCGATCGCACGTGAACCGAGGCGCCGAGGCCGGCCGACCAAACAAGAGGAACGGTCGCGCCGTCGTTGAGCATCGTCGCGATGAACTGGGCGTGGCGGCAGCCGCTCGCTCCGACACACAAGCTGGTCCTGATGGCGCTCGCTGATGCAGCTGACGATCACGGCGTGTGCTGGCCGAGCGTGTCGACGCTGGCGCGGAAGTGCTCGGTCTCCACCCGCACCGTGCAACGCGCCTTGCGGGTGTTGATGGAGCAACGACTTCTCGTCGCTGAACCGCGTCGCCGCAGCGATGGCTCCTCGACCTCGAACCGCTATCGCCTGTTGCTGACAGGGGATGACAGATTGTCAGCGCCCCGTGAAGCGGGCGACACCCGGGCTGGTCACGGGTGTCTGGGCGCCCCTGTCAGCCGCGTCACACCAGGAACCACCAATGAATCCGCAGTAGAACCACCTCCACGGGGTGGCGACGGCGCGACAGGTGAATCCGTGGCCGTGGAAGACCGTGGTGGTGACGAGCTCACGCTCGAGTATCCGAAAGGGCTGTTGCCGTCCGAGCATGCGGAAGCCGAACGGCGGATTGCGCACTTGCCGCGCGGTGTGGGCCAGGAGCTCCTCGACGAGCTCGCGGCGCGTCTGAAAGCCGGCACGATTCGGGTCTCGCCCCTGGTCTATCTGTTGGAGCTCATCAAGCGGGCCGACGCTGGTATGTTCGCACCCGAGGCAGGTCTGCGCGTCGCCGACGCGCGCGACCGCCGACGTCGGAACGAAGCAGCGTTACGGCGCACTGACGACGCGAGCATTCTGCAAGTAAGTGATGCGGGGGTAGTCGAGGACAATGACCTGGTCAAGCGCGTCGCCGCGATCCGAGTACGCAACCTCGAGCAGCACGACAAGGGCGGTTGAGGTGACGTTATCGCGTGTCGAGCGGAGGGCGCGCGTAGCCGACCGAGCTCTCGCCGACGATTATTACACTGTAATAATCCCGCGCCGGGCGCCTTCACCGCGTGAAGTCGTGCGGCCAAAACCACGACACGAGCTGACGGCCATTCGCTCCCTTTCGTCGGGGCGCCTCCGAACCAAGCCTGCAGCCGCGAGCGGCGTGACAGGCCTGGAGGCCTGGCGGGCCGTTCGCCGTGTGCGAAGTGGTCCTCGTCACTAGCGGCGAAGCGGGTAGTGACGAGGGCCGGAACCGTACAATGTACAGCGCCTTGCGGCTGATTTTCGGAGTGACCGGCGAATGACGCGTTCGCATACTGCACGCGAGCCAGCGATTTCATCCGTGACCACTGCGGCTCAGTGGTAGAAGGCGCGACCGGACCAGGTGGCGCGCCGCGGCTTTGGCCGATGGTCCATTTTCAACCAAGCCGCACCAGCGGCCTCATTCCATGCTCGAATGACCGTATCCATGCTCAACAACCCGCGGCGCCGCCGCGAACATTCCAAAGGAGGTGATCGACACCCATGTCTACGAAGCCCGGCCAGGGCATGCCGGTCCGCGCCGTGACGACTCCCAACAGGGTAGCGCCGGCGTTGCCTGCGATCAGGCATTTCCAGGTCGTCGGGGGTGGTGCCCCAGGGGCTTTACCGCGCAAGCGGATCTGAGACGCTGCGGCGCCCGGGTGGCCAGAAACACTTACCGAACGATTTCCACCAGAACGACCTGGACCACTGGCATCCAAGCAGGCGAGGCATACTCGCCTCCAGGACTTCCGGCCGGGGGCATGGCTGCGCCCGGCTTGCCCTGCGCTCGTGCTCGGTTCAGGCGCGGAATCTATGCATGTGCGCCTGAACGAGTATAGAAAATCCGATTTTCTATACACGTACACGACTGCCGGCGGCATCGTCGGAGCGGGCGTGCGAGGCGGTGTCGGCATCAATCCCGGCTCAAAGAGCCGTGTATAAAAATTGACACATCCGAATAAATGTCAATACTTATACACATGCCGCAAGAGCGCAGCACAGCCGAGAAAGTCCTGAAACTCGCCCGCCGCATGGGCGTTCTGCGTGTCCGGGACCTGACTTCGCGTGGCATCCACCCGGAATACCTGCGCCGGCTCTGCCAGAGGGGGCTCCTCACCCGTACCGGGCGCGGGCTCTACGTTGCCACCGACGCGGACATCTCCATCCACCATGGTCTCGCCCAGGCGGCCAAGCGGGTACCACACGGCGTGATCTGCCTGTTGTCCGCGCTCCAGTTTCACGAGCTGGGTACCCAGAGCCCTTTCGAAGTCTGGATGGCGCTGGACCGCCGCGCCGCGCGCCCGCGTATCGACTATCCGCCGCTGCGCATCGTCCGGTTCTCTGGCCCGGCGCTCACGGAGGGCGTGGAAGACCATGCGATCGAAGGGGTCCAGGCAAGGGTTTACAGCGCGGCAAAGACCGTGGCGGATTGCTTCAAGTATCGCAACAAGATCGGGCTGGACGTTGCGCTCGAGGCGCTGCGCGACTGCCGGGAGCAGAAAAAATGCAGCAATGACGACCTGTGGCGCTACGCGAAAATCTGCCGCGTCTCGAACGTCATGCGCCCCTACCTGGAAGCAACGGCATGAGCCGGGCGCGGCCTGCCAACCTTACGGCCTCCGTGCGCCAACGGCTGCTGAACCTGAGCGTGACTCGACGCGAGGATCCCAACCTCACGTTGACGCGCTATGGGTTGGAGCGTCTCTTGTACCGTATTGCCCAGTCCGAGTACGGCGGGCAGTTTATTCTTAAGGGCGCGATGCTATTCGCGCTATGGACGAAATCGGGGCATCGACCAACGCGTGATCTGGATCTGCTCGGTTTCGGCGAGGCATCCCGTGAGCGCTTGACGGTGGTGTTCCAGGAACTGTGTCGCGTGGATGTAGAGCCCGACGGGCTCCGGTTTGATCCCGACAGCATTCGCGTCGCTGAGATCCGAGAGGGCCAAAGCTACCGGGGGCAGCGGGTGAAGTTGAACGCGAGACTGGGCAACGCCAACATCCCCGTGCAGGTAGACATAGGGTTCGGTGATGTCGTCACACCTGCAGCGCAGGAAATCGATTATCCGACACTGCTCGCTCTGCCGGCACCGAGGATCCGGGCTTATCCTCCCGAGACGGTCGTGGCTGAAAAGCTGCAGGCCCTGGTCGACCTCGGCATGCAGAACAGCCGGATGAAGGACTTTTACGATCTCTGGTGCCTTGCGAGACAGTTTTCGTTTGAGGGGCAAACATTGGCGGCGGCCGTCCGCGCGACGTTCGAACGCAGGGCGACGACGCTCCCGAAGACGGTACCAACCGGGTTGAGCGAAGAATTCGGGACCGATGAGCAGAAGAACAAGCAGTGGCGAGCGTTCCTGGAGCGCACCCAACTCCCGGAGCGGGAATTGAGTCTCCTGCAAGTGGTTGTCGACCTTCGGAGTTTCTTGATGCCTGCGCTCCTTGCTGCGGAAAAAGGCGAGGATTTTCCGCATTCGTGGGTGGGCAGTGCGTGGACAGGAAGACCCACGGGAGACGTGTGAAGCGCATATCGGAGCGCCCCGGGTAGTATGGACCTGGCCGCCGATTCGCCGGTAGGTGACCGAACTGGTAGCCTGCTAGCGAGCAAATCATCGCAAGGAAGCGATCATGTCGCCGTTGCCGGCTGGCAGGGAAGCCAGCCCGGGTGTCGGCGCGCCGCTGTATGTGCGGCATCGCCCGGAGCACACCCTCCTTTATCAACTTGTTCAGGAACACTACCCGGCGTTCAAGGTGCATCTGGCAGCGCGGGGCAAGAGCCTGCCGGAGTATGTCGAGCGGGAGTTCGAGGACTACCTCGAGTGTGGTCGTCTCGAGCACGGTTTCCTGCGGGTGCGGTGCGACAGTTGCCATGCCGAGCACCTGGTCGCGTTCAGCTGCAAGCGGCGCGGCTTCTGCCCGAGCTGCGGCGCGCGGCGCATGGCGGAGAGCGCCGCGCTCTTGGTCGACGAGGTGTTTCCCGAGCAGGCGGTGCGCCAGTGGGTGTTGAGCTTCCCTTATCCGTTGCGCTTCCTGTTCGCCAGCCGCCCCGATGTCATGGGCCGGGTGCTCGGCATCGTCTATCGCTGCATCGCCACGCATCTGATCAAGAAGGCGGGGTTCTCGCGTAAGACGGCCCAGGGCGGCGCGGTCACGCTGATCCAGCGCTTCGGCAGTGCGCTGAACCTTAACGTCCACTTCCACATGTTGTTCCTCGACGGTGTGTACGTCGAGCGTCGGGACGGCTCGCTGCGCTTCCGCTGGGTGAGGGCTCCGACGAGCGCCGAGTTGGCCGGGCTTACTCAGACCCTTGCACGGCGCATCGGCCGCTTCCTCGAGCGCCACGGACTGCTGGAACGCGACACGGAGAACAGCTACCTGGCTGGTGATGACCTCGAAGCCGGGCCGATGGACCATCTGGTGGCTTCGTCGATCACCTACCGCATCGCCGTTGGGCCGCAGCAGGGGCGGAAGGTGTTCACGCTGCAGACACTGCCGGGGCGTGATGAGCCCCTCGATGACGGGGTCGGCAAGGTCGCCGGGTTCTCACTGCATGCCGGCGTCGCGGCGCGGGCGGATCAACGCCAGAAGCTCGAGCGGTTGTGTCGGTATATCAGCCGTCCTGCGATCTCGGAAAAGCGCCTGTCGCTGACGCCGAACGGCAACGTCCGGTACGAGTTGAAGACGCCGTACCGTGACGGCACGACGCACGTCATCTTCGAGCCACTGGAATTGATGGCGCACATCCTTGTGCGCCACCCTGCGGGCGACCTGCGGTCGTCCAAATCGGCAATCCTGCCGATTTGTCATCGCCCGGCTGGCCGCACTGGTCCCGAAACCGCGGGTGAATCTGACCCGCTTCCACGGAGTATTCGCGCCCAACAGCAAATACCGGGCACGGGTGACACCGGCCAAGCGGGGCAGGGGAGGCCAGCCTGCCACGACTGCGGATCCGGAGGAGCGGACACCGGGCGAACGCCGCGCTGCGATGACCTGGGCGCAGCGT
>JBHIYN010000016.1:0-136714 GCA_041984235.1 Gammaproteobacteria bacterium | reverse complement strand
GCGCGACTGCGACAAGATCGCGAAGAAACTCAACACACGTCCCAGGCGAATCCTAGGCGTGAGAACACCGGAGGAATGTTATGCAGCAGCTTAGTCAGTCCTGTTGCACCTCACTTGTTAATCTGCGAGTCGCTTGTTCTAATCTTTCTGCCAGCCACACTTTGATAATGGACTGGCGAGTTACGCCTAGACGACTCGCCTCCTTATCTAAGGATTCGATCATCCACTTGGGAAAGTCGACGTTTACTCTCTTTTGTTCGTGACCCGGCCGTCTGGCCTTGGACAAATCCAACGCTTCAGACATGTCCTTCCCCGAATCGAAATCTGTATCGAACTTTTTAGCTTTCATAAATCGCAATCTCTTCGGGTCTTGAGCGGCGAACGGAGATAATTCGAACCTTCCCGTTCCTCGGTGTGATTACGGCGGACCAATGCTTACCGTTTAGCAGCCCGATCGCCATAATCCTAGGTTCATCGGTGATTTTCGCCGGCACTTCAATAAGTTCTGGGTCATCCCAGAGCGCCTGTGCTGCTACGAAATCGATGCCGTGCTTACGGAGATTCGCACGGCTTTTCCGTTCGTCGAACTCGAATTGGCACATGGTATAGAAAATATACCATGCGGCAGGATTCCGCTACGTGGGCTTTTGGGGGGGAGTGACTTCTAACGCTGCGGTAACCGGCGCGTTACTGCGGCCTGCCCGGAAGCGAGAATGGCAGAACCGCTTCCGGGCAGGCCGCAGTAACGCGTCCGGTTCACCGCCTTGTTGGGCGGAATTATTTGTGACGGCTTTTTACTATTTCTATTTGGGCGGAACAAATAGCTTTCTAATCCAGAACAAGAATCCTACGCCTGCAATATACAGGGCGACGGTAAGGGCTATTTCGAATCCAACAACGTCGTCTTTGGATATCACTAGCAATATGGCTGAAGCTAAACCAAGTATCAGCGGTTCTACCGCTTCGTCGGGTCCGTCGGTAAAAAGCATATGTGCTAGTTCGATCCCAGCGGACACGGCTAGCCCGTAACCTACAATTTTAAGCGGGTGTCCATTGTCTTCAGCTAACAATGTAAAAAGAGGGAACGACTCAAGAGCGAAAAGCTGCAGCACTAATTGATAACCGAGTAATAAAACGATTACGCAGCCGATCAACATCTGTAGTGCGATCTTTACTGAGCGCGCCGGGCCTTCGAAGCGCTCATACAGCGGGTGTTCGGTTCCCATGTCTCCTCCTTGATTCCAGGTTCAATTCCGCCCAACGCTGCGGTGAGCGGCGCTTGACGGCGACCGACCGGAGCGGCAGCGAAGGAAGGGAGCGGTCAAGCGTCCGACTCCACCGCATTGTTAGGCGTGGCTGAGTTCCGGGGCTAACAGCGGGGATCGAAGTCGAACTACGGTGATGCGCGGGCCGACCAGGTTGGTACGGCAGCCCGACGCTTCCGGCCCAATTTATGCACGGTCCACTGCAATGTGGCTCCCGGCTATAGCGCTGCGGAGACTCGGGATAATCCATTCCCAGTTGCTACCGGTTCGGGGACTCGACTGACAGACTACGCCTTCGCTCGCTGCCCGAAAAGGCCTTGCGGCGGGCCGACTACCGCGCTGCCGCGGCAGATCGACAGAGCCCGCACGGCGGCGACAAGTGCTCTCCCATTCCCGTGCGCCCCGAACCCGCTATGAAAATACGGAGCAGTACGCCTAACGCTCGGATAACCTGCGTGTTACAGCGCGCTTCTCGGAAGCGAAAATGCGAAGCTGCTGGAGAGAAGCGCGCTGTAACACGTCAGGTTGATCCGTTTGTTAGGTTGCGCGTTCTTCGCCAGAGCTCGATCAACTTACGAACGGGTTTCGTTTCCATGAGCCTTTGCCAATAGCCGAGCAGTTTTCGAAATGGGTTCTTAGTGATTTCCCACTCTTCCTTCAGTAGAACGCGGGCATGTCGGACCGCTGAGTCAGCTAGCTGGGTCCATTGGGATTGCTGATTGGGCTCGTTGAGCTTGTCGGGATCGAGGAGATCTTTGAGCAACCCTACTAATTGATTCCCACTTTCATCATCCGGCTTGAAACGTAGCTCTATGCGACGAAGTATACGAAAAGATTCATATTTAACTCGATCAAGTTGCTGTACTAGTGACCGTTTTTTGTTTTGGTCGAGTTCGGGATTGATCTGCAAATAGAGATCTATCCACTCATGCGCTTTGCTCACGTATTTTGAGATATCGCGGCGAAGGCCTTCGATCCAGGCTTGGCGGAATTCTGAAATCTTTACGCCGCGCGCGATAAGGGCGGCCGCAATTGCTCCAAGAGCGATCCATAGGGTTGTAGTCATCGTAGAGCCCGGAAATAACTCTTCGCAACCTAACGCTTGGATAACCGGCAGGTTACAGCGCGCTTCGTGGAGGCGAAAATGCGGAGCCGCCGGAGGGAAGCGCGCTGTAACCTGTCCGGTTGATCCATTTGTTAGATTGCGCGTTTACGCCACTCATTTTTCAGCGCGAATGCTGCATGCAGCTAGAAATGCTTTCCCAAGGTCTGTTTTATAAACACACGTAACGCCCGTAGTGCCGCCCCAAAAAAGGGCCGAGCTGACCAGCCGATGAAGAGCCAAATTCGAAAGTGCGATTTCAAGCTCGGTAGATAGCGACATGTCCTCGTTCTCATCTGGTTTTAGTATCACGCTATCGGGGAGGTTCTTTGTCCAGATTCCCTCCTTAGCGTCCTCATCTGGAACGGAGTAAATTTTATCCAGGACCGCTGCGCTTAGTGGATCCATATGATCCATTATTGAGACGAACATCCGTGGCACATCGACGCCGCTATCGCTATCAGCTGCGTTCACAAGAAGTTTCGCCCACCGATCTTGAAGCTCATCGTCTTCTTCAAGCGAAGCCCCTTGAAGTAGTGGTATCGCGATCTTCATCGGAATCTGGCGTGTAGGTTCACTCATTCCGTTCTCGGCTAGGAAAGCATTGGCGCGTTGCATTAACCGGATCTGGCGCTCCCACCTCAAATATTTGAGCTTGTCTTCAACGATGCCAGCAGCTTGCTCTAGCGGGCCGCCTATGAATCGGGATACGAATCCGCCTAGCTCGCGAGACGCGTCAATCGCTTTACCCGCCGTATCAGCGACGGCTCCGACAGCTTTAGCTTCGTCGTTCGTCATTTACGGTTTCTGCGCAATCTAACGCTGCGGTGAGCGGCGCGTTACAGCGGGCTTGCCGGAGGCGATAATGCGAAGCCGCTGGAGGGAAGCCCGCTGTAACGCGTCCGACTCCACCGCTTTGTTAGGCGTATGTTTCATCGGCGATAATTTCTGCCAACGCATTTAGATTTCTTTGCAGTTGCCATGCGCGTTCGGTGAAAAGATCTACGTCGGAATCTAGGAGGTTGGTGCGCTCCAGAATGGTTTCTTCAATCATCCCTGAGAATAGGCCGTGCAAGTTATGAGCGAGGTAGTTTCTTTGATCTTTCAGCATTTCTAGCGCCGGGATCATTTTTGTTAGCAGAGAATGTTGTTTAGAGAGCGCAATTAGTTTCCCCAATGTTGCGGCTCTTGGGCTAGCGGTAGTTGTGTGGGTACTAAGATACTTCACCAACGCACTTTCTAGCCGACCGGCGGCTAGCATGGCGCGGCCGAGTTCACGACAGAAATCATCGTCAGCATTCAGCAGTTCGTAGAACTCTAATCCGGCAGCTGGGACGCCGCGTTTCATACGCCTAACGCTTGGATAACCTGCGTGTTACAGCGGCCTTCTTGGAAGCGAAAATGCGAAGCCGCTGGAAAGGAGGCTGCTGTAACACGTCAGGTTGATCCACTTGTTAGGCGGAATCTGCGATTGACTTGCAGGACTTGCGAGTGCAGGCGGAGCAATGCTTAGTCTCCGACGACTTCGTGGTCATGGTGGACCCAGTTGGATGAGAAGAGCCAGCGAGCGGCACGCCGCTGCCCCTCCAATGTCAATACTCCTTCCTCTCTTAATCCATTTAGCGCGATCGTGGCGGTTTTATCGTCGCCGAAAATCCTACTGGCTATCGCTCTCGTCGCCCTTTTGTTTTTGAAGATATGTAAAGTGAGCTGGGAAAGTCGGCTTTCGATTTCTTCGCGACTATAAGGAAATGCATCACTTTGAATCGTATAGGACACGCGGTTCAGCGTGCGCAACGCACTTGATTTGGCCTTCAGTAGCTCTCGAAGTTTGCCTTTAAGGGTTTCGCGGCTTTGGTATTCGGCACGCTCAGAGTAGCTCAGATCGGCACCGCCTAACGGGTTCGGTTCGCCAGTTTTCAATAACGTAATGCAAGGGCGATTAACAGCTACGGCCAGACCCAATTCGAAAGAAACATTCGGATTACCACCGGATGTATCAAACATGCAGAGATCGCTACGGAGGATGGCGCGCCAAATTTTCCGCATAAGTTCCTGGGTAGTTACTTCGTCTAGGAAGTACCAAAGCCTTATCGGAAACTCCTCCTGCAGCTCTGCCGTGACCGCGCGATAGTCATCTTGAGGTAGTGGAGGGGTAAATGGGTATCCTAAGAAGACGAAGTTGGAGCGCCGGGCATTATCGGGATAGCGTGTTTCGTCTTCGAATAGTTGGGCCATTACCGCCTACTCCAATTGTTTTATTCCGCCTAACGCCGCAATGAGCGGCGCTTGACAGCGGCCGACCGGAGCGGCAGCGAAGGGAAAGCCGCTGTCAACGCGTCCGCTCCATTGCATGGTTAGGCGTACGGCCAACAAATCGAAATACACCTAGAATGGAGAACACCGCTGTGCCTGCGACTGAAATATAGAAAAAGTGGCCTAGCTCGTTCAAATATTCTGAACCCCCAAACAGCACCAAACCGCCAGGGACTAGGAGAAATGGACCAAACATTGTCAGGGGGAAGGGGATGGGAAAGAGAAGTACTGTTGATGCGATGCCGACGATGATCCTTTTATGAGCGACCTTGGCCGGACGCGTTGTGACGAATCTCCCTAAGAACACCCATCCCGGGATAAGCACTATTAACAAATACATGAATGTCGCAAATATTATGAATCCGGCTCTCTTTAGTGCTTCAAGAAATGTAGGTCCCTTATGCTGCTCGTTGAACGCTTCAGGTGTACGAGGTTCGGGCTTCTTCAGGTTGTTTGTCAGCACGCTAGATAGCGGCGCGGTGCCGCTCGCCATTAGCAACTTCTCTAGATTGTGGTATATCGCTATTCCTGAGTTTGAAAATTGTCGCGCGCCATGCTCGTAAAAGTAGAAAATGATGTAGTTATCTGAATTGGGCGTATAAAAAATTTCATACTTGTCCATTCTATATCGCCGCTCCAGCCTCTTATTTTCTAATTGTTCTTCGTCGAGCATCGATGACCACGCTTTCCAGTCATTCTCTTGGAGCGTAAAGTCAGCATTGGTAAGAGTTCGGTGCACAGAATCTAGCGTCTCCGCGACGGAGCTTCCTTCAGATATTGTCACAGCAAGACTTGCGGTGGGCACGGCTTGAAATTCCGCAATCAAGACGCACCCTCCCAACGCCAACGCTGCGAGTATTAGGATCGGAATTTGCTGTCTGAGTAGCACCCGTACGCCTAACGCGTTGTTGAGCGGCGCTTGACGGCGGCCGACCGGAGCGGCAGCGAAGGGAAAGCCGCAGTCAAGCGTCCGACTCCAACAACTTGTTGGGTGTCTCGGCCTTTGAGAACCAATGGCTGTGCTGCGGGCACTCTACGGTGCTGTGCCGAGCGACCAGGCTGGCACGGCAGCTCGACACATGCGGCCTAAGTTCAGCAACAATCACTCCAATGACTCCCCGGCACGTGCCTGTCCCTGACTCGAGAAGATCCTTCCCCACCCCGGCTGCGTCGGGGTCACGACTTGAAGCCTACGCCTTCGCTCCTATCCTGCAAACCCGATTCGGCGGGCCGCCTCTCGGACGGGCACGGCGCTTCGACCGAGCCTGCACCGCGTTTGTGGTGAAGCGATGCCCTTACTGGCTCGCGCTGCCTGGTTCCGAAAAATCGGTGTCCGCTGACGCCCAACGCTTCTGTTAACCGGCGCTTGACGGACCGCGACCGGAGCGGCAGCGCAGGGAGCGGGCAGTCAAGCGTCCGGTTGAACGATTTGTTAGATTGCAGATCCCGGTGATCACTCGAAATCTACCGGTTCCGTTAGTGGGACGAACAATCCGTTGACTAATTGTTCACTTGTTTTCTGTATCTCGCTCCATTGTTGTCTGGAGAAGAGCATAAATTCATGTGTGTCACCGCCCAAGGAGTGACGAATCAGCCGGATTTCGTAATCTGGCGAGAGAATTTGATTAACTGCTCTTAATAGGATGTATCGGCTTTTATGTGAGAAAGGGATCTCTATTTCTAGAGATCTGTCACCATACTTAAGGATGCCTGTCGCAGAGCAATGATCATCGTTCTCGACAGATGTAAATTTGAGTTCGGCCTGAGATCCATCTAGTAGAGCGTTCCTGCAGGCTGCCACGACTTTATCGTCTTCTTCTCGCCAATCTATGACCAAATAATTCGCAGCGTTCTCGTACGGGATGACGAACTCGTCGAGCGCCGCATCGTATTGCTCGTCGGACAAGTTCGACGCGTCCGCAATCGCGTTATTGATGCGTCGTTGTTCCAAGTTTGCTGCAACATCTGCGTCGGATGCCATGGTGGCTGTACTCCGTCGACCTCGCATGAGGTTAACAACGGAGACAATTATTTTTCCGAAGACGACTCCGATTAACAAGAAGAGCGCAAAGCTGAGTACCGAGCTCATTACTGCAATCTAACGCTCTGGTAACCGGCGCTTGACGGCTGGCGACCGGAGCGGTAGCGAAGGAAGCCAGCGGTCAAGCGTCCGGTTGACCAGTTTGTTAGCGTGATGGGTAATACCAGCCACCCTGCCTTCCCGATTTGATAGTGACTAGGCGCTCTTTCGTGAGTGCCTTCGCGAAGTCGGAAGTAGTTATGCCCGAGCCGGATAGCACGACCGATGCTCTAGATGTCAGGGTGCGGCCAGAATCTCTAATTTCATCGAAAACCCGCAAAGCATACTTCTCGTATGAGCTGTTCGACTTCTTGAATCGCAGCCACCGCTGGTAGTACGGAAGTCGTGTGAGATAGCGATCCAGGAGTTGCGATTTAA
Source organism: Gammaproteobacteria bacterium (assembly GCA_041984235.1). Lineage (GTDB taxonomy): Bacteria > Pseudomonadota > Gammaproteobacteria > JBHIYN01. The sequence goes on along the minus strand of JBHIYN010000016.1, from coordinate 129,573 downwards.
GTGCGGCAAATTGCTTGTATTCGATTCGGTTGCGGCCTTGAAGATCCGAAATGATCGGCTTCGTTTCACCTTGCTCCGCGAGTGCTTTCTCTGCAGGGCTTCGGGCTTTCCTCGTGTAGAAAGCGAGAATGAAATCGGCGGGAAGGGCGTGTGCGATCCCCACTTCAAGCGAGACGTTCGGATTGCCACCAGTTACGTCGAAGATGCAGCCCGCGGAGTCACGAATGAGGCTAGTAATGTGCTCCAGCAGATAATCGGTAGAAGAAACAGCGGTCGTATCCGCTAACACGATATGCAGAGGCGTTTCTTTCTCGACTTCGCGCTTAAGCTTGTCGTAATGCCTGCGGATCGGGTGGCCAAATGGACAGCCTACGAATATTTGGTGCGGCTTAGCCATGGGATTCCTCCAATCACGCTAACGCGCGGGTGAGCGGCGCATTACAGCGGGCTTCTGCGGAGTGACAATAGCCAGGCACGGAGCGGAAGCCCGCTGTAATGCGTCCGACTCCACCCGCTTGTTGTGCGGCAGCGCTGAGAAATGTGCCGTGGCTAGTGACCACGCCAGGAAGCCAGAGGCGGTGCGGCCAGCTACTGGGTGCAGCAGCCGCGCGGCAGCAGCGGCGCCTCGATTTCGACAACCTGAAAGACCATGGTGCGTTTGGAAATGCTCGCCTGGATGTAATTGACGAGCAAACGGCTGGAACCGCACTTCGCCAACCGCCGCTTTAACTTTGAAGCGATGTTTCATCCTTGAACCTCGGGCGACTACTCGGTTTCGGTGGCTCGCCTCGCGGGCCTGCTCAGAGTGTAGCCTCGGCTTCAGCCATTCGCATGCAGAGGTTCGGATCCGATGGCGGTCGCTGGTGCTCGGACTCTACAGACGCACAACGCCAGGATAACCTGCGTGTTACAGCGGGCTTTTCTGAAGTGAAAATAGCGCAGCCACGTAAGAAAAGCCCGCTGTAACACGTCAGGTTGATCCGCTTGTTAGGCGCGTGTTTGATTCGGGGAATCATGATTTCGAGCCTCATCAAGATTGTTAATTAACAGCCATCGCTCAGGCGCAGTGATGCGGCGTGATCTGAATTTTCGTCCGGTCGACAAGGTTACTTCGACGATAAACATTGGCGCCATCAAAAACGAAAGCGGGTGTGACGACAACCTATGCTCTAGTTCCAATACCTCTTTTCCTTCGAGTCTACGTTGTGGTTCGTTAAGGAGCAGAAAGGACTGTGAGGTGAAGTGAATATTCGGCCATAGGCGTCGCGGCGTGAGCGGGTTTTTGAGATGTCGGGTGATTATTGTTCGAAGGCGATAAGTTGGTTTCGCCGAGCAAGCAACTAGCACAAGAGGCTTGTCCGTGAGATTAACTATTTGTGCTTGTATAGCGTCCGGTTCTGATCCGTCGAAAACGCGCTGCCAAGAAGGAATTATTCTGATTGGGAAAAGCAGGTTTCGTAGCGCTATACCCCCGAATATCGCGCCCACCGTCCCTCCGAAGAACGTGACTATCTTTATGGCGGTTTCGAGTTGCACCTGAGCGCCTAACGCTTGGATAACCGGCGTGTTACAGCGCGCTTCGCGGAGGCGAAAATGCGAAGCCGCCGGAGGGAAGCGCGCTGTAACACGTCCGGTTGATCCATTGGTTAGGCGTATTCTCCTTACGCATTCTCTAGTAGTTCTTTGATTGTCAGTGTCGAAAGCTTCTCGATCGGCCACGTGCTTGCCGAATTCAGGTTGCACGCAAGATCGCTAATTAGACGATTCTCGACTTCATTGAGCTGGGACTCTGAACATTCTTCATAGGGATGAAACGCAATGTCCCAATCGTTCTCTATCGCCTTGTAGAGTACGAAATGCACAGCTCTATATTTTTGCTTTTTACCTCGTGGCTTTCGTGCTCGGATCTTAGCCATATTCCGTTTGTATTCTTCTAGGCGGCTTTTATCCCGGGCTCGGCCGACATATCGATACTCATTGCCGTTTTCGTCGGATACCGAGATGAAATAAACGAATGGCGCCGATACACGGACTCTCTTAGGATTAGTCCAGAGACGCTCGACACGAGATTCGAATGAAGGCATCGCGAATACGCCTAACGCAGAGTTGAGCGGCGCTTGACGGCGACCGACTGGAGCGATAGCGAAGGAAGGGAGCGGTCAAGCGTCCGCTCCAACGACTTGTTGGGCGTCATATCCATGTGTCCCCGGGCGCCGTTAGTTCGCTCTTCGTATTTCCCGTATTAACGACGCCTCGAGGCTCTATAAGGAGGACGTGACATTCCTCTGTAGCGCCTGGTTTGTGTTCCACACCTTTCGGAACGATATATAGCTCCCCTTCGCTCAGCTCTACGGCACCGTCCCGAAGTTCGATCTTCATTTTCCCTGATAAGCACAAGAACAGTTCGTCTGTGTTGTCGTGCCTATGCCAAACGAAGTCTCCGAGGAACTTGGCCACCTTAATCTGGTAGTCGTTCAATTCTCCGATGATCTTGGGAGTCCAGTGCTCCGTGAACAACCGAAGCTTCTCCTCCAGATTAATGCTCCGTGGTTTCATGACGCCCAACGCTGCAATAAGCTGCGTTTGACGGCAACTGACCGGAGCGGTAGCGAAGGGAAGGCGCGGTCAAACGTCAGCTTCATTGCCTTGTTATATGGCGGGTAGGATTCTGTTCCTGCTTTACACGACATCTCGATTCCTTTCGGAAGTGGGCGCTTCGCCACGACTACCGGCCTGGACGTCCCTGCACTGCGACGATACCGCTCGACGTTGTATCAGGTGAAGCACCATCTACGCTGCCGCGGCCGACAGCCGCCGGATGCCGCTTTTCTCTATTCACGAAAGGAATCGCAGCAGCGCTGACGTTTGCTCGAGGGCTCTTTAGTCCACACGACATATAACGCTCGGATAACCTGCGTGTTACAGCGCGCTTCTCGGAAGCGAAAATGCGGAGCCGCAGGAGAGAAGCGCGCTGTAACACGTCAGGTTGATCCGCTTGTTAGGCATCTTTTTCTAGGCTTTTTTCTATTTGTTCTATCTCGGCCGGCAACTCATAGAGATAAGTAATCAGATATTCGAGTAATGCGACCATTTTCTTCGCCAGTTGCTCATCGGGCTCTTTGACCATATCGAAATGCGCACCAAGATTTCCGCCTTGTCTAATTGCATGGGACAAAGCGTTCAAGGGCGCGGCAAGGTCTTTAGTGTTCTGCACCTCGGATACTGCTTTGTGAAGCGGTAGATCTTGCTTTTCGTGGGGCAGAAGATATTTAAAGATCCCTTCTAACGTTCGACGGCATAAGACTGCGGTAGCTGCGTAATTTCTTGAGTTATATGCATCGATGGTCGAAACGAATGACCTACTTAGCGGTTCGGGGATATCTGTCGTGAATTCAGGTACCCGATAATGGTTCTCTATGGGCGGATAGAAATATACGGCGATCGGATTTTCTGCATCGCCGGGCGGCGCTTTCTTGGTTCGTATCGACCAGAATTGGACCGGTTTTCCGCAACCTGGACACGCTGCAGTTGCCGAAAGCGCTAGACGCGGCGGGTCGTCCGTTGGGTTGGTGAGGGAGAAAACGCCCTTCTCGCCACAATATGGGCAGATGATGGACGCCGAAGACGGGAATCGCACCTTCCCAATCTGGGACCACCTCATTATCGCTGAGATGTCTAGCTGCTGCACAGGAGATCTCTAAGATGCCTAACGCCCGGGATGAGCCGCGGGCGAAAGCGGCGCGGCCTTTGCTCTTCTCTTTGCAAAGGGCGTGTCGCTTTTGACTGTCGGCTCCATCCCTTTGTTAGGAGGCGCCGCGCTGACCTCAACGAAATGATCTGCGACCTGCTTTCCGAAGCCTATGCCCATCTAGTGATTCCACTACGTTCCGAAGTCTGGCGCAAACGTATTTAGAAGAATTCGTGGCGTGACTGACGAAGCGCGTTCGAGGCGCCCACTCATCCGCCGGATTCTTGCGGCTCCCTCGCCCCGCCGAGTCAGTGTAAGCAGAACGCATGCTGCGCCGGCCGCTATGCGCACTCGGCATAGCCCTTACTGAGGTTCGTAGTCCTCCAGGAACTTTCCGACTCGATGGAGCAAATCCGCGAACTCTTCGTATGGCCCAGATGCCCGGAGAAGATGAAACTCCTCTCCATCGGTCGAAACCTCTGCGAGTAGGCTTCCCATGCGAATAATTGGGAGTGAAACCGCAACGTCCAAACCAAAGCCATTCTTCCACCCGGTGTTCTTCACAGAAATATCAGGTTGCCCGTCAAGAAAGTTGAGGACATCTACGCCGACGCCCATCGCATAACGGCCAGGTGTACGTATCAGCAAGCCGATTCCAATTGGCTCGCTTACTATCTCCATTTTGGCCGCCATGAAGAGACTACTTATCCTAGCCGCCTAACAGCAATTGGACGTCATTCTGACGTGATCTAACACGTCAATTTGACGGGGATCCGCAACTGCGTTCATGGGGTGGACCGTCCTTGGAGAAGAGGAGGGAGCCTTTACTGTCTGAAAAGGCTTGTTCTTTTCTAGCATGCGTTGGAGCCGTCGTCATCTTTTCTCCCATCGTTCTCTGGGAAAAAGTGTCGATTTGACGTGGATCCGCGCAGCCCGCTTGGCGGACTGTTGCGATTCCCGGGACCAGTCAGTACGTTTGGATAAAACCATGAGGAGCGCACAGGGACGTGTCGCCACCATCGCCATTCCTGCAGCGGGTTCGCGCCGCGATCCGGATGCGCCACTACAGTATCCGCACGGAGCAGCGCTACGTCGACTGGGTGAAGCGTTTTATCCGGTTCCACGGGAACAGGCATCCGGAAGAGATGGGCTCTGCGGAAGTCGAGCGCTTCCTCACCCACCTTGCGCTGCAACGTAAGGTGGCGCCGGCGACGCAGAACCAGGCGTTGAATGCCCTCGTCTTCCTGTACCGTCATGTTCTCGAACGGCCGCTCGACGAGATGACGAACGTCGTTCGCGCGAAGCGACCGGAACGGCTACCCGTAGTGCTCACCGTGGAGGAAGTCACGAAAGTGCTGCTGCGCGTCGAGCGGGCCGCCTGGCTCATCGCATGCCTGCAGTATGGCTCCGGCCTGCGCTTGATGGAGAGCGTTCGTTTGCGGGTAAAGGATCTGGATTTCGAGCATCGGGCGATCCTCGTCCGGGACGGGAAAGGCGGACGGGATCGCGTCGTGACGCTGCCGGATGAGCTCATCGTGCCGTTGCGGCGCCACCTCGCAGACCGGCGCACCGTCTTCGACCGCGACGTCGCCAACGGTTGCGGTGAGGTGTGGTTGCCTTTCGCGCTGGAACGCAAGTATCCGCGCGCAGCAACGGAGTGGAGCTGGCAGTACGTGTTCCCTGCGGATCGCATCTCCCGCGATCCGCGCAGCGGACGCCGGCGGCGTCATCATTTCGACGAGCAGCGGGTGCAACGGGCGGTGCGTCGCGCGGTTCTCGACGCGCGAATCGAGAAGCCGGCAACCTGCCACAGTCTGCGGCACTCGTTCGCGACACACCTGCTGGAGCGCGGGGCCGATATCCGCACGGTGCAGGAACAGTTGGGTCATCGGGATATTCGAACCACGCAGATCTACACGCATGTGCTCAATCGCGGCGGCCTCGCCGTGAAGAGCCCACTGTCGGCGGTGCTCGGCCGCCGCGACCAAGACCAGCGCTGAGCTCGATGCCTAGCAGCCCCGCTCCCGCGCCACCGCGCGGTAGCCGATGTCGCGCCGGCAGACCATGCCGTCCCAGTGGATGGTGTCGACGCGGGCATAGGCGCGGGCCTGTGCTTCGCTGACGCTGTCGCCGAGGCCGACCACGCACAGCACGCGGCCGCCGGCGGTGACGCAGTCCTCGCCTTCGAGGCGGGTGCCGGCGTGGAAGACGTAGGTGTCCGGCTGCGCGGCGTCCAGCCCGCCGATGACCGCGCCCTTGTCGTAGCTGCCGGGGTAGCCGCCGGCGGCGAGCACCACGCCGAGCGCGGCGCGCGGGTCGAACTCGAGCTCGACGCCCGCGGCGCGGCCGTCGAGCAGGTCGAGGCAGGCGGCGACGAGATCGGTCTTCAGGCGCATCATGATCGGCTGCGTCTCGGGATCGCCGAAGCGGCAGTTGAACTCGAGCACCTTCGGCACGCCGTCTGCGCCGATCATGAGCCCGGCGTAGAGGAAGCCGCGGTAGGGCCGGCCGTCGGCGCGCATGCCGGCGAGCGTCGGCTCTATGACCTCGCGCATGATGCGTGCGCTCATGGCCTCGTCCACGATCGGCGCCGGTGAGTAGGCGCCCATGCCGCCGGTGTTGGGGCCGCGGTCGCCGTCGTCGCGCGCCTTGTGATCCTGGGACGAGGCGAACGGCACCGCGGTGTCGCCGTCGCACATGCAGATGAAGCTCGCCTCCTCGCCTTCGAGGAACTCCTCGACGACGATGCGGCTGCCGGCGGCGCCGAAGCTGTTCTCGGCGAGCATGGCGCGCGCGGCCTGCTGCGCTTCCTCCCGCGAGGCGGCGACCACCACGCCCTTGCCGGCGGCGAGGCCGTCGGCCTTGACGACGACGCGCTCGGGGCCCGCTTCGATGTACGCCAGCGCGGCGTCCAGGTCCTCGAAGGTCGCGTAGCCGCCGGTCGGAATCCCGTGGCGTTTAAGAAAATCCTTGGTGTAAGCCTTGGACGCCTCGAGCACGGCGGCCGCCTGCGGCGGCCCGAAGCAGCGCCGGCCGGCGAGCATGAAGGCATCGACCACGCCCGCGGCGAGCGGCGCTTCGGGTCCGACGATGGTCAGCCCGACGTCCTCGCGCTCGGCGAGCTCGACCAAGGCACCGACGTCCTCAGCGCCGACGTCCACGTTGCGCACCTTCGCCTCACGCGCGGTGCCGGCGTTGCCGGGCGCGCACAGGACCTCACTCGCCAGCGGCGACTGCGCGCACTTCCAGGCCAGCGCATGCTCGCGCCCGCCGCCGCCAATGATGAGAACTTTCATGCTCGCTCCGTCGCCTGCCCGTTGACCCAGTGCGGTGCCGGTGTCGGCGTAGCGGTCCGTATAGTTTCACTTACGGAAACGAGGCGCCTCACCGCCGGCTCGGCTAATCGGTTGTCAGCACGTCTCGGAGCGTGCAGGGCAACGCGAAAACCGGCGAGGAAGCGGAGTGTACACGCAGTACATGAGCATTCCGAGTCGGTTTTCAACGCAGCCATGCGCGCACTGAGACGCTTCAGCGGCGACTCGGCTAATCGGCTGTCAGTGCGGCTCAGAGCGTGCAGGGCAAGGCGAAAACCGGCGAGGAAGCGGAGTGTACACGCAGTACATGAGCATTCCGAGCCGGTTTTCAACGCAGCCATGTGCGGTCTGAGACGTGCTGACAATCGATTAGCTCGTTGAGTGGCCGATGAAGTGACTCAGGCGAGTGCAGGGCAAGGCAAGAATCGGCGAGGAAGCGGAGTGTACAAACAGTACATGAGCATTCCGAGCCGATTATTAACGCCGCCCTGTGCCGCATGAGACGCGTCAGCGGCCACTCAATGGCGGAAGTGGCGTTCGCCGGTGAACACCATCGCCATCCCCGCCTCGTCCGCCGCCGCGATCACCTCTTCGTCGCGCATCGATCCACCCGGCTGGATCACCGCGCGAATGCCGGCCTCGGCGGCCTGGTCGATGCCGTCGCGGAACGGGAAGAAGGCGTCGGAGGCCATCACCGAGCCTTTCACTTCGAGGCCTTCGTCGGCGGCCTTGATGCCGGCGATGCGGGCGCTGTAGACGCGGCTCATCTGGCCGGCGCCGATGCCGATGGTCTGGCGGTTGCGCGCGTAGACGATGGCGTTCGACTTGACGCAGGCGGCCACGCGCCAGGCGAAGATGAGGTCACGCAGCTCGTCGGTGTCGGGGCTGCGTCTGGTCACGGTCTTGAGCGAGCCGGCGCTCAGGGTCTGCGCGGCGAAGTCGCGGTCCTGCACCAGCAGCCCGCCCATCACGCGCTTGTACTCGAGTTGGCGCAGCGGCTCGGCCGGCCACGGCTCGCACGCCAGCACGCGCACGTTCTTCTTCACGCTGCAGGCCTGCAGCGCCTCCGGCGTAACGCCGGGCGCGATGATCACTTCGACGAACTGGCGCTCGACGATGGTGCGCGCGAGCTCCGCTTCGAGCGGGCGGTTGAAAGCGATGATGCCGCCGAAGGCGGACGTCGGATCGGTGGCCCAGGCGAGCTCGTAGGCCTGCTCCAGGTCACGCGACTCGGCCACGCCGCAGGGGTTGGCGTGCTTGACGATGCAGCACGCCGGCTCGCGGAACGAGCGCACGCAGTCGAGCGCGGCGTCGGTGTCGGCGATGTTGTTGTAGGAGAGCGCCTTGCCCTGCAGCTGGCGCGCGGTGGCGAGGGTGCCGGGCGGCGGGTTGGTGTCGACGTAGAAGGCGGCGCGCTGGTGCGGGTTCTCGCCGTAGCGCAGGTTCTGCTGCAGGGTCACGCGCAGGTCGAGCTGGCGCGGGAAGGCATCCGGATCGCGGGCGCCGCGCGCGGCCAGAAACGTGCTGATCGCGGCGTCGTAGTGGGCGGTGTGCGCGTAGGCCTTGGTCGCCAGGCGATAGCGCGTCGCCGCGCCGACCTCGCCGGACTTGCCGAGCTCGGACATCACCAGCGGGTAATCGTCCGGATCGCAGACCACGGCGACGTGGGCGTGGTTCTTGGCCGCGGCGCGCAGCAGCGCGGGGCCGCCGATGTCGATGTTCTCGATGGCCTCGTCCAGCGTGCAGTCACGCCGTGCGATGGTCTGCTCGAAGGGATAGAGGTTGACCACCACGAGGTCGATGGCCTCGATGCCGTGCTCGGCCATGACCGCGTCGTCGGTGCCGCGCCGCGCGAGGATGCCGCCGTGCACCTTGGGGTGCAGGGTCTTGACCCGCCCTTCCATCATCTCGGCGAAGCCGGTGTGCTCGGAGACGTCGCGCACCTCGATGCCGGCCTCGCGCAGGGTGCGCGCGGAGCCGCCGGTCGAGAGCACGCCGATGCCGGCGGCGACAATCGCCTGCGCCAGCTCGACCACGCCGCGCTTGTCGGAAACGCTGACCAGCGCCCAGCGCCGGGCGCGCCTCGCCGTTGCGTTCATGCCTACTCCTTGAGGCCGTACTTGTTCAGCCGCGTGCGCAGCGTGGCGCGGTTGAGGCCGAGGATCTTGGCCGCCGCGGAGAGGTTGCCGCGCGTCTCGCGCAGCACGATTTCGAACAGCGGGCGCTCGACCTGCTTGATCACGAACTCGTGCAGGTTGGTCGGCTGCTCGCCGTTGAGATCCTCGAAGTACTGCTCGACCGAGCGCTTGACCTGCTCGCACAGCGGCTCGCCGGCGCTCTTGCGCGTCGGGCTCATGCGGCGAGCTCCAGCGACTCCGCGGCCAGCGCGGCGACGAAACGCTGCTGTGCGGTGGCGTCCTCGATGCGGTTGAAGTCCGCGCGCAGCGCGCGCGCCTCGGGCCACCCGGCGAGGTACCAGCCGACGTGCTTACGTGCGATACGCGTGCCGGCGTCGCGCCCGTAATGGGCATGCAGCAACTCGAGGTGCTCGGCCATCAGCGCGCGGCGCTCGGCGGCCGAGGGCGGCGCCCAGGCGCGCCCTTCGAGTCCCGCGGCGAGCTCGCCGAACAGCCACGGCCGGCCCTGTGCGGCGCGGCCGATCATGAGCCCGTCGGCGCCGGTGTGTTCGAGCACACGGCGGGCGCGCGCCACGTCGGCGATGTCGCCGTTGGCGATCACCGGGATGCGCACGGCGTCCTTGATCACGGCAATGGTGTCGTACTCGGCACTGCCGCGGAAAGCGCAGGCGCGGGTGCGCCCGTGCACGGTGATGGCGGCAACGCCGCACTGCTCGGCGAGACGCGCGACGGCCGGCCCGTTGCGATGCGCGGGGTCCCAGCCGGTGCGCGTCTTCAGGGTCACCGGCACGGCGACCGCGGCGACCACCGCGTCGAGGATCGCACCGACCAGCACCTCGTCGCGCAGCAGCGCCGAGCCGGCCAGCTTGTGACAGACCTTCTTCGCCGGGCAGCCCATGTTGATGTCGATGACGTCGGCGCCGTGGTCGACGGCGAGCCGCGCGGCCTCGGCCATCAGCGCCGGATCGGCGCCGGCGATCTGCACGATGCGCGGTGCCGGCTCGTCGTGCATGTCGAGCCGCGTGCGCGTCTTGCGGCTCGCCCACAGCGCGGTGCGCGAAGCGACCATCTCGGACACCGCGTAGGCGGCGCCGTAGCGGCGGCAGAGCAGGCGGAAGGGGCGATCGCTAATCCCCGCCATCGGCGCGAGCGCGATGGGCGTGGTGAATTCATACGGCCCGATCTTCATCAGCGATTCAGCGATAGCGTGATCTGCACCCCGGGGAAACGCCGCCCCTGCGCGCGTGCTGGCCGCACGTTCTTGAAGACACGGGACGGGTTGATCGCGCGGCACCGTCGTTTTCCCCCGCGGCACCGGCGCGAGCGGGGATGATAGCCAGAACCCCGCCATCCTGAAAGGGCGGCGCGCGCCTGCGCTATCACGGTGCGCCGCGGCAGCGCCGCCGGCGCCGCGCCGGGGCGCTACAGGAAGGAGAATTCGAAGCTGGTCGCGGCGGCGGCGTCGCCGCCGAGCTCCATCACCACGTAGATCGGCTGGCCCGGCGGCATGCCGGCGTCGACGTCGATACTGTGATCGAGGTACTCGCCGGGCGCGAAGCGGCGCGCGCCGACCAGCATCCCGTTGCCGTCCTTGAGGCGCAGCTCGAGCACCGGGTAGGGCTGCGGCGCGCCGCCGCGGTTGACCAGGGTCGCGTTGACCAGCAGCGCGTCGCGGTACTGCGGATGCTCGCGCACGTCACGGGCCAGCAGGCGCACGGTGTCCTGCGGCGCGGCCTCGGGCTGGCAGCCGAGCCGCGCGCACATCGCCTCCAACCACGGCCGGCTGGCCGGCCACGCGGCGGCGAGCGGCGCGCGCAGCGCGAAGACACCCTGCGCGAGCAGCGCGACCGCCAGCAGCAGCAGCGCCGCGCGCCACAGGTTCGCACCGCGGGCGGCGCCGGGGCGCACGCCGGCGAGCGCGGCGACCTCGCTCTCGATCACCGGAGGCACCGCGTCGGGCACGGTGGCGTCGGTTTCGGCGTCATCGCCGGTGCTGTCCGCGGACGCGGCGGCGCCGGCCGCATCCGCGTCCTCGTCTTCCCCCTCGTCCTCGTCGTCGTCGCCACTGCCGGGCTCGGTGAAGAGGATGGCGTGCTCGGCCGCGCTCAGCGTGGCGCCGCCGGGGGTCGCGCGCTCCGGCTCGTCGGCGTGATTCGCCTCGGGCGCGCCGGCATCGGCGTCGACCATGGCGTCGAACTCGGCGCTCCATTCGTCGGCCAGATCGCCGCCGGGCGCGTCGCCGGGCGCGGGTTCGGCGGCGTCCGGGATAACGGCGGCCGCCGGCGGCGCGGCGTCCTCCCGTTCGGCGGCGCTGGCAGCTTGCGGCGGGTTGCCCGGCACCGGAGGCGGACCGTCCGCAGCGACCGTGGGCGCCGCGGCGCGGGTCTCGTCGGCAGCCGCGGGTGGCGTCGCAGGTTCCCCGTCCGTCGGCAAGGCCGCCGCGGCCGGTTCAGGGGGTGCTTCGGGTGCGACCGCCCGCGCATCCGTCTTCTCCGCGACGGCGGCCTGCGCCTGCGCCACGTCGTCCGGCGGCCGCGATGCAGGGGGTACCGGCACGGCGTCGGCGCGCGGCGCCGCGGGCGCCACCGGCGGCGCGCTCTCCTCGACCAGCGTGGCCAGGGCGTTGAACACTGCGTCGCACTGGCCGCAGGTGACGTAACCGCTGGCCGCGCTGAGGTGCTCGGCGCGCACGCGAAACCAGCTCTGGCATGTCGGGCAACGCGTCAGCAAGCGCGCTTCTCCCCCTCGGTCAGCGGGCGGGCGCGGCGGCCCGCCTCTCCGGCCGCAGTTTACACCGTCGCCGGCACACGGCGGCCGGCCAGCGCGGCCCACTCCTCGCGCGTCATGACCGGGTCGAACGCGAAAGCGCCCGGGTAGCCGGCCTGCAGGCGTTCGACCTGCGTTGCCAGCACGCCGGAGAGCAGGATACGGCCGTGCGGACGCAGCAGCGCAGCAAAACGATCGGCGAGCGACAGCAGCGGCTCGAGCAGGATGTTGGCGATCAGCAGGTCGGCGCTGCCGGCGGCGAGGGTGTCCGGTGCGCCGACGCTGACCACCGCGCCGGCCGCGTTGCGCGCGACGTTGTCGGCGGCCACCGCGAGCGCGGCGCGGTCGATGTCGACCGCCTGCACGTGCGCGGCGCCGAAGCGCTCGGCGGCAAGGGCGAGGATGGCCGAGCCACAACCGTAGTCGATCACGCTCTGGCCGGTGAGCGGGGCCTGCGTGGCGAGCCAGTCGAGACACAGCGCGGTGGTCGGATGGGTGCCGGTGCCGAAGGCCTGGCCGGGATCGAGCTCGATCAGGTGACGCGCGCCGGGCGCCGGCGCGCACCAGCTCGGATGCACGCACAGGCCGCCGGCGAAGATCTGCGGTTGCCAGTGCGCCTTCCAGCGCTCGGCCCAGGCGTCCTCGGCGACCGCGGCGATGCTCACCGCGCGCGGTGCGAGCAGCGCGCGCACCGCATCGGCCGCGACGGCCTCGTCGAACAGGGCCTCCACCGCGAAGCGCGCCCACTGCTCACTGCTCGCCGTGCCGGGCTCGTCGAACAGCGGCGCGTCGCCGTCGGCGCAGGTGATGGCCAGTGCGCCCAGCGCTTCCAGCTCGGCTTCCAGCGCCGGCCAGCCGGCGGCATCGACGGTGAAGCGGGCCGCGTACATGGCGCTACCCCGGGCGCTCGGCTAGACCAGGCCCAGGCGCCGTTCGAGGTAGTGGATGTCGGTACCGCCGTTACGGAAGGCGGCATCGGAGACGAGGTCGATGTGCAGCGGGATGTTGGTGTCGATGCCTTCGATGACGAGCTCGGTGAGCGCGTTCTGCATGCGTGCGAGCGCGGCGTCGCGATCCTCGGCATGCACGATGAGCTTGCCGATCAGCGAGTCGTAGTAGGGCGGCACCACGTAGCCGTCGTAGATGTGCGAGTCGATGCGCACGCCGGGGCCGCCGGCCGGATGGTAGACGGCGATGCGGCCCGGCGACGGGCGGAAGGTATAGGGATCCTCGGCATTGATGCGGCACTCGATCGCGTGGCCGGAGATCTTGACGTCGTCCTGGGTGATGTCGAGCTTCTCGCCGGCCGCGACGCGCAGCTGCTGCTTGACCAGGTCGATGCCGGTGATCATCTCCGTCACCGGGTGCTCGACCTGGATGCGCGTGTTCATCTCGATGAAGTAGAACTCGCCCTTCTCGTACAGGAACTCGAAGGTGCCGGCGCCGCGGTAGCCGATGCGCTTGCAGGCGTCCACGCACAGCCCGCCGATGCGCGCGCGCGTGGCGGCGTCGATGCCCGGGGCCGGCGCTTCCTCCAGCACCTTCTGGTGACGGCGCTGCATGGAGCAGTCGCGCTCGCCCAGGTGAATGGCGTTGCCGTGGCCGTCGGCGAGGACCTGGAACTCGACGTGGCGCGGGTGCTCGAGGAATTTCTCCAGGTAGACGCTGTCGTTGTTGAACGCGCTCGCCGCCTCGCGCTTGGTCAGCACGATGGCGTTGCGCAGGTGCGCCTCGCTGTGCACCACGCGCATGCCGCGGCCGCCGCCACCGCCCGAGGCCTTGATGATCACGGGGTAACCAATCTGGCGCGCGAGTGCGAGGTTCTCCTGCGCATCGTCACCCAGCGGCTTGACCGAGCCCGGCACGCAGGGCACGCCCGCTTCCTGCATGGCGGCGATGGCGGATAGCTTGTCGCCCATCAGGCGCATGGTCTCCGGGCGCGGGCCGATGAACACGAAGCCGGACTTCTCCACGCGCTCGGCGAAGTCCGCGTTCTCGGACAGGAAGCCGTAGCCGGGGTGAATGGCGACCGCGTCGACGACCTCGGCCGCGGCGATCACCGCCGGCACGTTGAGATAGCTCTCGGCCGCCGCGGCGGGACCGATGCACACCGACTCGTCGGCCAGGCGTACGTGCTTGAGATCGCGATCGGCGGCGGAGTGAACGGCGACGGTCTTGATACCGAGGTCGCGGCAGGCGCGCAGGACGCGCAGGGCGATTTCACCGCGGTTGGCGATGACGACTTTGTCGAACATAGGGATGCGCCGGCTGTCTGGGCTGTGCGGAAAGAGGGGGAACTCAGGTGATGATGAACAGCGGCTGCTCGTACTCCACCGGGTGCCCGTTCTCGACCAGGATCGCGCTGACGGTGCCGTCGACCTCGGACTCGATCGGATTCATGATCTTCATCGCCTCGATGATGCACAGCGGGTCGCCGACGCTGACCGTCTGGCCGACGCGCACGAACGGCGCGGCCTCGGGCGACGGCGAGGTGTAGAAGGTACCGACCATGGGTGCGGTCACCGTCGTGCCCTCGGGCGCGGGCTCAGCCACGGGGGCGGCGGGTGCTGCCGGCGCCGGGCCGGGGGCGGCGATTGGCGCGGGGGCAGCGGCCGCCGGGGCGGCGATCGAGACCGCGCCGCGACTGATGCGTACCGATTCCTCGCCCTCGCGGATCTCGATTTCGGCGACGCCCGATTCCTCGAGCAGCTCGATGAGTTTCTTGACCTTCCTGATGTCCACTTGGCTATCCCCCGGATCCGTGCTCAGGAGCACGGTCCCGTTGTCATTGTCGTTGCCGGCGCACGCCGCGGCGCGCGTCGTTCACAGCTTGTGCCGCCGCACCCACTCGCCGGCTGCGGTGATGGCGAGCTCGTAGCCCTGCACCCCCAGCCCCGAGATGACGCCGAGCGCGATGTCGGACAGGTAGGAGCGGTGGCGAAACTCCTCGCGCGCGAACACGTTCGAGATGTGCACCTCGATGAACGGCACGGCGACGCCGAGGAAGGCATCGCGCAGCGCGATGCTGGTATGGGTGTAGGCGCCCGGGTTGATGACGACGAAGTCGGCCGCCGCGGCGCCGGCCGCGTGCACCTGCTCGACCAGCGCGCCCTCGGCGTTGCTCTGGAAGCAGCTCGCCGCGAAGCCCGCCCCGGCCGCCACCTCGACCAGCCGCGCCTCGAGCTCGGCCAGCGTGGTCGCGCCATACAGCGCCGGCTCGCGGCTGCCGAGCAGGTTGAGGTTGGGACCGTTGATGATGGCGAGCTTGGCCAAGAGCCGTTCCGGGCGACGCTGGGAAGAGTGGCGAACGCTACCACATCGCCTGCGTGCGGGGAACACGTTCCCCGATTTTCGCGACCGATCGGGGCGCGAACCCGGTTCCTTCAGGGTGTTTTCAGCAAACCCGCCAGCGTTTCGGCGGCTTCCGCGGCGTCCCATTCGCCCTGGTGGGTGAGCACCACCTCGCCGCCGGCCAGCACCACCGTGTAGGGCAGGCCGCCGATCGCGTTGCCGAGCTGCTGCATGAAGCGGATGACGTCGTCGTTACCCACCAGCACGGGATAGTTCATGGTGTGCTCGGCGACGAAGGCGGCGACCTGTTCCGGCTGGTCGAGCGCGATGCCGATGAACTGCAGTCCGTCCGCGCCGTGGCGCGCCTGCAGCTCGACGAAGGCCGGGATCTCGCGCAGGCAGGGCGGGCACCAGGTGGCCCAGAAATTCAGCACCACGACCTCGGCCGGCCAGGCGTCGAGGCGGCGGCGTTCGCCGTCGAGGGTGGCGAACGACCAGGCCAGCGGCTGCTCGGGCGCGGCGCGCGCGGCCGGCACCGGGTCGAGGGCGGCGGTGGCGGGTGCGGGAGCCGGGTCGCCGGCCGCCAGCATGCGGTGGGTGACGTAGCCGGCGGTGCCCGCGAGCAGGGCGAGCGCGACCAGCACCAGCGGATACAGGGCGCGCATCACGGGCGCGCGGTGACGCGATCGAGCAGGCCGCCGAAGTCCTCGGCGTCGGCGAAGCCGACCAGGCGGTTGGCGCGCTGCTCCGCGCCGTCACGGAAGAACAGCACCGCCGGCGGGCCGAACAGCTCGTAACGGGCGAGCAGGGCGCGATCGGCCGCGTCGTTGGCGGTGACGTCGGCGCGCAGCAGCAGCATGTCGGCGAGGCGCGTGCGCACCGCGGGCGCGGTGAAGGTCTCGCGTTCGAGATGCTTGCACTCGATGCACCAGTCGGCGTAGACGTCGAGCATCACCGCCTGCCCGCGCGCATCGGCGGCGGCCAGATGGCGCTCGACGTCGGCGGCCGACTTGACCGCGGTGAAGGGCACCGCGTTGCTCGCGGCCGGCGCGCCGCCGGCAACCAGCGGTGCCAGCGGGCGCAGCGGATCGCGCGCGCCGGCGGCGGCGCCCACCACCAGCGCCGCACCGTAGACCAGCAGCAGCACGCCCAGCGCCTGGGCGAGGCGGGCCGCCGCGGGGGCACGCTCGGCGAGGCGGGTCAGGGCGCCGAGGAAGACCGCGGCACCCAGCGCCAGCGCGGCCCACAGCATGAGCGTCGCGGCGGGTGCGATGACGCGCTCGAGAAACCAGATCGCAACGCCGAGGAAGATCACGCCGAAGACCTGCTTGACGCGATCCATCCAGGCGCCGGCGCGCGGCAGCAGGGCGCCGGCCGAGGCGCCCAGCGCGAGCAGCGGTGCGCCCATGCCGAGGCCGAGCGCGAACAGCGCCGCGCCGCCGGTGACCGGCGAGCCGGTCTGGCCGATGTAGGCCAGCGCGCCGGCCAGCGGCGGCGCCACGCACGGGCCGACGATGATCGCCGACAGCACGCCCATCACGGCGACCCCCGGGTAGCTGCCACTGCGCTGGCGGCGCGAGAGGCCGTCGAGGCGCGACTGCAGCGCGGCCGGCAGCTGCAGCTCGTAGAAGCCGAACATCGACAGCGCCAGCGCCACGAACACCGCGGCGAAGGCGACGATCACCGCGGGCTGCTGGAACGCGGCCTGCAGGTTCTTGCCGGCCAGCCCGGCGGCGATCCCGGCCAGGGTGTAGGTCAGCGCCATGGCCACCACGTAGGTGGTGGACAGCGCGAGCCCGCGCGCCGCGGTCACCGGCTGGGCCTGGCCGACGATGATGCCGGAGAGGATCGGCACCATCGGGAACACGCAGGGGGTCAGCGAGAGCAGCAGGCCGAGCCCGAGGAAGGTCGCGAGCGTGGCTGCGAGTGAGCGCTCACCTAGCTGCTGCGCGATGCGATCGCTGGCGGACAGGCCGCTGGCGCCGGTAGGTGGCGCGGACGCCGGCGCCGGTGTGCCGGCGGTGAAGGTGAAACCGACGGTCTTCCTGATCGGCGGGTAGCAGATGCCGTCCTCCGCGCAGCCCTGGTAGCGCACCTCGGTCTCGGCCAGCGCGCCCGCGGGCCGCGCCGTGACCGGCACCACGAACTCGGCGCGATCGCGGTAGATCTCGACCACGCCGAACTCGGGGTCGTCCTTGCTCTCGCTCGGCGGCAGCGCCGGTGCGCCGAGCGTGAGGCCCGGAGTCACCGCGCTGACGGCGAACTTGTCACGGTAGATGTAGTAGCCGGGCTCGATGTCGATGGCGATCGCGAGCTCGCCCGCCGCGGTGACCCGCTCGGACAGGCGGAAGGCCTGGTCGGGCGGCAGAAATTCGCGCTGGCCGGGGCCCGGCGCGGCGCCCAGCCGTTCGAGGCGATCGAGCACGCCGGCCTCGGCGCCCGCGACCAGCCACAGGGCGGCGAGGGCGGTCAGGAGGTAACGCACGATTCGATCCATTCGAGGTAGGCCGCGGACCCGGTAGTCACATCGACCGCGATGACCTCCGGGAGTTCATAGGGGTGCAGCGCGCTCCAGCAGGCTTCGAGCGCCGGGTAGGCCGCCGGCGTGGTCTTGGCCAGCAGCAGCACCTCGGACTCGCGCTCGACGCGCCCTTGCCACAGGAAGGTCGACAACAGCCCCGGCACCCGGTTGACGCAGGCCGCGTGCCCGCCCTCGACGGCGGCCTCGGCGAGGCGCGCGGCACTCGCCTCGTCGGGGCAGGTGCAGAGTACGATGAGGGCGTGCGCGGCGGCGCCGGATGACAGGTCCATGGTTGCAAAGTCGGGTTATGACGCCATGTTATTGTACGTTGCCCACCTGCCCCGCCGTCACTTTCCATGCCCGTCTTCGTGCTGCTCCTGGCCCTGCTCATCGGCGTGCCGCTGGTCGAGCTGTACGTGCTGATCGAGGTCGGGCGCTCGATCGGGGCCGCGACCACGGTCGCGCTGGTGGTGCTGACGGCGGTGGTCGGCGCCTGGCTGCTGCGCGGCCAGGGCCTGGCCACGGTGGCGCGCATGCGCGCCGCGCTGGAGGCCGGCGAGCTGCCGGCGCTGGAGGTGGTGGAGGGCCTGATCCTGCTGTTCACCGGCGTCATGCTGCTGACCCCGGGCTTCATCACCGACGTGCTCGGTTTCGCCTGCCTGGTGCCGGCCATCCGCCGCGCCCTCGCCGCCGGCTTCGCCGCGCGCATGGTGGTGCAGGTCGGACGGCCACCCGGCGGCCCGCGCAGCCCCGGCGGCTCACACACCATCGACGCCGACTACACCGTGGAGGACGACGACGCCCGCCGCAGCCACCGCCGCATCGAGTAGCGGAAAAAGGGGACATGCCACATTTGTAAGTGGGCCGCACCGGGCAACCGGCTGCGCTTGCGTAGAAGCACTTACAAATGTGGCATGTCCCCTTTTTCCTCGCCGCCGGCTTCGCCACGCGCATGGTGGTGCAGGCCGGACGGCCGCCCGGCGGCCCGCGCAGCCCCGGCGGCGCGCACACCATCGACGGGGAACGGAAAAGGGGACATGCCACATTTGCAAGTGGGCCGCACCGGGGCAACCGGCTGCGCTTGCGTAGCAACACTTACAAATGTGGCATGTCCCCTTTTCTACAGGGCGGCGAGTTTGGTGGCGGCGGTATCCAGGGTGTCGTCTTCCTTGCAGAAGCAGAAGCGCACGTAGCGCTCGTCCGGCGGCTCGGCGTAGAACACCGACATCGGGATCGCCGCGACGCCGACCTCCTGCGTCAGCCAGGTGACGAAAGCTCTGTCGTCGCGGTCGTCCAGCGCCGAGTAGTCGGCGAGCTGGAAGAAGGTGCCGGCACTCGGCGTGAAACGGAAGCGCGAGCCGGCCAATGCAGCGTTGAAGCGGTCGCGCTTGCGCTGGTAGAAAGCCGGCAGGCCGTCGATATGGCCGGGCTCGGCGTTCATGAAATCGGCCAGCGCGTGCTGCACCGGGGTGCAGGCGACGAAGGCGACGAACTGGTGCACGCGGCGCAGCTCGGTGGTGAGCGTCGGCGGCGCGACCGCGTAGCCGGTCTTCCAGCCGGTGACGTGGAAGGTCTTGCCGAAGGAGAACACGGCGAAGGCGCGGGCCGCCAGGCGCGGCTCGCGCAGCACGCTCTGGTGCTCGCGGCCGTCGAACACGAGGTGCTCGTAGACCTCGTCCGAGATCACGATCAGATCGTGCGCGCAGGCGAGGCGGGTAAGGGCGGCGAGGTCGTCGCCGTCGATCACCGTGCCGGTCGGGTTGTGCGGCGAGTTGATCATGATCGCGCGCGTGCGCGGCGTGGCCGCACGTTCGACCGCGTCCCAGTCGATGCGGTAGTCGGGCGCGGTCAGCGTGAGGTGCACCGGCACCCCGCCCGACAGGCGCACGGCCGGGTCGTAGCAGTCGTAGACCGGGTCGAACATGATCACTTCGTCGCCCGGGCGCACCACCGCGGTCACCGCGCAGTAGATGGCCTCGGTCGCGCCGGGGGTGACGGTGATCTCGCTGTCGGCGTCGGTAACGCGCCCGTAGCAGCGCTCGACCTTGGCCGCACAGGCGGCGCGCAGTGCCGGCACCCCGGCCAGCGGTGCGTACTGGTTGTAGCCGTTGCCGGCGTACCAGGCGAGGCGCTCGCGCAGCAGTGCCGGACCGTCGTAATCGGGATAGCCCTGCGACAGGTTGATCGCACCGTGCTCGTGCGCCATCTGCGACATGACGGTGAAGATGGTGGTGCCGACGTCGGGCAGCTTGCTCTCGAGGTGCGGGGTGGCGGTCATGACGCGTGCGGAACGATGTTGGACAATGGCGATGCCCGGGCGAGTGTCACCGCCGCGGTGCTTTCGATCAACCGCAGCGCCCGGGAGTGCCGCGCCCCATGACCCTGCCCGTGTTCGAACCGCCCGCCACCCTGCCGCCGGCGCTCGCCGCCGAGGCCGCACCGCTGGCCGCGCGCTTCGACGAGGCCGCGGCGGCCGCCGGCATCGCGCGCCGCACCGATGCCGAGCTCGCCGCGATGTTCGCCGCCAGCCCGTTCCTGGCCGAAGTCGCGATCCGCCGGCCGGCCGAGTTCGACGCGCTGCTGGCCGATGCCGCGCTCGCCACGCCGCGCAGCCGCGCCGACTACGACCGTCTCGTCGCCGCCGAGCTGGCCGGCGTCGACGAGCTGGCCGCGGCCAAGCGCGCCCTGCGCCGGCTGCGCAACCTCGAGATGGTGCGCCTCGCGTGGCGCGACATCCGTCTCGGCGGCGACGTGCTCGCGATCATGGCCGAGCTGTCGGCCTTCGCCGACGCCGTCGTCGCCGGCGCGCTGGGCTGGCTGGAGACGCATCTCGCGCCGCGCTTCGGCCAGGCCTTCGACGCCGACGGCAGCGCGCTGCAGCTGGTCGTCATCGGCATGGGCAAGCTCGGCGGCGGCGAGCTCAACTTCTCCTCCGACATCGACCTGCTGTTCGTCTACCGCGGCCGTGGCGTGACCCGCGGCGGCCGCCGCGAGCTCGAGCTGCAGGACTACTTCAACCGCCTCGGGCGCGAGCTCATCGGGCTGCTCAACGAGACCACCGCCGACGGCTTCGTGTTCCGCGTCGACATGCGGCTGCGCCCGTTCGGCGACTCCGGTCCGCTCACC
Organism: Gammaproteobacteria bacterium; assembly: GCA_041984235.1. Classification (GTDB taxonomy): domain Bacteria; phylum Pseudomonadota; class Gammaproteobacteria; genus JBHIYN01. The sequence continues at coordinate 108,729 of JBHIYN010000016.1, read as the reverse complement.
ACCTCGCTGACCGGGCTCGAACACTACTACGCCGCGCACGGCCGCGACTGGGAACGCTACGCGCTGATCAAGGGCCGCGCGATCACCGGTGACACGCGTACCCTGGCCGAGCTCGACGACATCGTGCGACCGTTCGTCTACCGCCGCTACCTCGACTTCGGCGCACTCGAAGCGCTGCGCGAGATGAAGCAGTCGATCGATCGCGAGGCCTCCTCGCGCCAGCTCGTCGACGACCTCAAGCGCGGCCGCGGCGGCATCCGCGAGATCGAGTTCACCGGGCAGCTGTTCCAGCTCATCCGCGGCGGCCGCGAGCCGCGCCTGCGCGATCGCTCGCTGGTGGCGACGCTCGAGGCCTGCGCCGATCTCGGCCTCATCGAGCGTGACACCGTCACCCGCCTCGTCGCCGCCTACCGCTTTCTGCGCACCGCCGAGCACCGCCTGCAGCAGGTGCGCGACCGGCAGACCCACAGCGTGCCGGGCGATCCGCTGGAGCGCGAACGCCTCGCCTTCGCCCTCGGCTTCGCCGACTTCGACGCCTTCCGCGCCGCGCTGGACACGCACCGCGAGGCGACGCGCGCACACTTCCGCACCCTGCTCGAAGCACCCGACCGCAGCGACGAGCAGGACGACGCGCTCGCCGCCTGGCGCGACCTGTGGCAGGCCGACGGCGATGCCGCGGCCCTCGCCGAGCACGCCGCCGAGGCCGGGCTGGCGGCCGGCGAGGGCATGCTCGCGGTCGTCGCCGAGCTGCGCGCGGAGCGCTTCCTCGCGCGTCTCAGCAGCCACGGCCGTGCGCGCCTCGACCGCCTCATGCCGCTGCTGCTGGCGCGCGCGCAGGATCTCGCGCTGGCGGACGCCGCGCTGCGCCGCATCGCCAACCTGCTGCACGCGATCGCGCGGCGCAGCGTCTACGTCGCCTTCCTCGCCGACAATCCCGGCGCGCTGGATCGCCTGCTGCAGCTGTTCGCGGCCAGCCCCTGGATCGCCGAGCAGATCACCGCGCAGCCGCTCCTGCTCGACGAGCTGCTCGATCCGCGCGTGCTCTACACGCCGCCCGATCGCGCGCGCCTCGACCAGCTCGTCGCCGCGCAGGTGCGCCCGGGCGACGGCCTCGAGCAGGGCATGGAAAACCTGCGCGCCTTTCGCAACCAGCAGGTGCTGCGGGTCGCCGCCAGCGACATCACCGGCAACTTCCCGGTCGCCGAGGTCTCCAACCAGCTCACCGACATCGCCGAGGCCTGCATCGTCGCGGCGCTGGATCTCGCCTGGCGCGAGGTCGTCGCGCGCTACGGCGAGCCGTGCTGCGACGATGGCGCGGGCACGCGCACGGCCGGCTTCGCGATCATCGCCTATGGCAAGCTCGGCGGGCTGGAGCTCGGCTACGGCTCGGACCTCGATCTCGTCTTCCTCAACGACTCGACCGGCAGCGCGCAGCACACCAACGGCGCGAAATCGATCGAGAACGGGGTGTTCTTCACCCGCCTCGTGCAGCGCTTCATCCACATCCTCTCGACCAACACGCCGTCCGGCGTCGCCTACGAGGTCGACACCCGCCTGCGGCCCTCCGGCAGCGCCGGCATGATGGTGATCTCGACCACGGCCTACGCGCGCTATCTCAGCGACGAGGCCTGGGTGTGGGAGCACCAGGCGCTGGTACGCGCGCGCGGCATCGCCGGCAGCGCGGGCGTGCTCGAACGCTTCGCCGCGATCCGCGCGGAGGTGCTCGCCCGCTCGCGCAGCGAGGACGAGCTGGCATGTGAGATCGTCGCCATGCGCGCACGCATGCGCGGCGAGCTCGACCGCAGCGGCAGCGCCGGCTTCGATCTCAAGCAGGGCGCGGGCGGTATAACGGACATCGAATTTATGGTGCAATACGCCGTTCTCAGGTGGGCCGGCGAGCATCCCGAACTGCTGGCCTGGACGGACAACCTGCGGCTGCTGGAGACCATCGCGGATCTCGCGCTGCTGCCGGCCGAGTCCTGCCGTCACCTGCACGACGCCTACTTCGCCTACCGCGCCGCCCTGCATCGCTGCACGCTGCAGCAGGTGGACGCCGTGGTCGAGGCGGAGCGCTTCGGCGACCACCGCGCCAGCGTGGTCGGGATCTGGGAGCAACTGTTCGGGTCAGCCGGTACTTTGGAGTAGAGAGAGATGAGTTACGCCGATCGCGACGGGGTGATCTGGATGGACGGTCAGAAGCTGCCGTGGCGCGAGGCCAACGTGCACGTGCTGACCCATTCGCTGCACTACGGTGTCGGCGCGTTCGAGGGGATCCGCGCCTACGAGACCGAGCGCGGCACGGCCATCTTCCGCCTCGACGATCACATCCGCCGCCTGTTCGACACCGCGCACATCCTGCAGATGGACATGCCGTTCAGCCACGAGGTCATCGTGCAGGCCTGCATCGAGTCGGTGAAGGACAACGAGCTCAGCTCCGCCTACATCCGCCCGCTGGTCTTCTACGGCTCCGAGGGCATGGGTCTGCACGCCGACTCGTTGTCCACGCACGTCGCCATCGCGTCGTGGTTCTGGGGCGCCTACCTCGGCGCCGAGGCGTTGGAGAAGGGCATTCGTATCAAGACCTCGTCCTATACCCGCCACCTGGTCAACAGCGTGATGTGCCATGCCAAGGCCTGCGGCAATTACATCAACTCCATCCTGGCGCTGCAGGAAGCGGCGCGCGACGGCTACGACGAGGCGCTGCTGCTCGACAACGAGGGCATGGTCTGCGAAGGCAGCGGCGAGAACATCTTCATCGTGCGCCGGGGCAAGCTGTACACGCCGGAGATCACCTCCGCGCTCGAAGGCATCACGCGCGAGACGGTGATGTGGCTGGCCGCCGAGGAAGGCATCGAGGTGATCGAGAAGCGCATCACCCGCGACGAGGTCTACATCGCCGACGAGGCCTTCTTCACCGGCACCGCGGCCGAGGTCACGCCGATCCGCGAGCTCGACAACCGCACCATCGGGCAGGGCTCGATCGGGCCCGTGACCCAGCGTCTGCAGCAGGCCTACCTCGACCTCGTCACCGGCCGCCGCGCGGCCCCGGCGGAGTGGCTGACCCTGGTCGCGTGACCCGCGTGCGGCGATGAGCGGGCGCGCCGTCGTCGTGTGGCAGCTCGCCGACGGCAAGCGGGGCCACGAACGCCAGAGCGAGGGCCTGATCGCGGCGCTGGCCGATCGCGTCGCACTGGACGCGCGCCGCATCGACGTCACCGCCAGCGCGGCATCGAACACCTGGGACGCGCTGCGCGCGCGCTTTCCTGCCGGCCGCGGCCTGCCAGCGCCCGACCTGGTCGTCGGCGCCGGCCGCGCCTGCCACTGGCCGCTGGTCGCGGTGCGCCGCGCGTACCGCGTGCCGGCGGTCTGCCTGATGCGCCCGGGGCTGCCGTGGCGCTGGTTCGACCTGTGCGTGGTGCCGCGCCACGACCGGCCGCGTGAGGCCGCCAACGTCATCGCCAGCGAAGGGCCGCTGAACCCGCTGCGCCCGGCGGCGGACAAGGACCCCGCGCTCGGCGTGGTCCTGCTCGGCGGACCCTCGGCGCATCACCGCTTCGACGTCGGCGCGGTGCTCGAACAAGCACAGCGCGCGATGCAGCGCGCACCGCAGGTGCGCTGGCACCTGACCGACTCGCGGCGATCGCCGGGCGCGCTGCGCGCGGCGATCGCGGCCGACCCGGAACTCGCCGCCCGCTTCACCGCCAGCGACACCTGCGCGCCGGACTGGCTGCCCGGCCTGCTCGCGCGCGCCGGCCACGCCGTGGTTACGGCCGACAGCATGGCCATGATCTACGAGGCGCTGACGGCCGGCGCCGCGCTATCCCTGATTGCACTGGAAGCGCGCCGCGACGATCGCATCACGGCCATCGCGCCGGCGCTGATCGCGCGCGGCTGGGCGGTGGCGGCGGGCGAGCCGCCGCGCGCGCCGGTCACCCTGGACGAGGCCGGACGCGTCGCCGACGCGCTGCTCGCGCGCTGGCCGGCGCTGGGCGACGGCGCATGAGTCGCGCGCTGACCGTGATGCAGGTGCTGCCCGAGCTCGGCGTCGGCGGCGTCGAGCGCGGCACGGTGGAGATCGCCGAGGCCCTGGTCGCCGCCGGCCACCGCGCCGTGGTGGTCTCCGGCGGCGGCCCGCTGGCCGCCGAGATCGCTGACTGCGGCGCGACCCACGTCACCCTGCCGGTGGGCGCCAAGCGCTTGCGCAGCCTGGCGCTGGTAGCGACGCTGGGGCGCCTGCTGCGGGAGCATTCGGTCGACGTGCTGCACGCGCGCTCGCGCCTGCCGGCGTGGCTGGCCTGGCTCGCCCGGCAGCGCCTGCCGGCGGCGGCGCGTCCGCACTGGGTGACCACCGTGCACGGCCCCTACACCGTCAACCGCTACAGCCGCATCATGACCAGCGGCGAGGCCGTGATCGCGATCTCGGAGTTCATCCGCGACTACGTGACCACGCATTACCCGCAGGTCACGCCGGAGCGCATCACGGTCATCCCGCGCGGCGTCGACCGCGCCCGCCATGCCTTCGGCTACACGCCGGACGCCGCGTGGCTGGCCGAGTGGCAGGCGCGCTACCCGGCGCTCGCCGGCCGCCGCCTGCTGACCCTGCCCGGTCGCCTCACGCGCTGGAAAGGCCAGCTCGATTTCATTGCGCTCATCGCCGCCCTGCGCGCGCGCGGTCTGCCGGTGCACGGGCTGGTGGTAGGCGGCGCGCACCGGCGCAAGCCGCACTTCGCCGCCGAGCTGGAACAGGCGGCACGCGCGCAGGGCGTGAGCGAGGCGGTGAGCTTTCTCGGCAGCCGCGACGACCTGCGCGAGATCCTCGCGATCTCCGATCTCGCGTTCTCGCTGACCGGCGAGCCCGAGGCCTTCGGCCGCACCACCATCGAGGCACTCAGCCTGGGTACGCCGGTAGTCGGCTACGACCACGGTGGCACCGGCGAGATCCTGGCGCGGGTCTTCCCCGCCGGGCGCGTGCCGGTGGGCGACGTCGCTGCCGCCGCCGAGCGCAGCGCGGCGCTGCTTGCCGCGCCCGAGCCGGTGCCGCGCGAGCATCCCTACACCGTGCAGGCGATGCAGGCGGCGACGCTCGCCGTCTACGCGCGCCTCGCCGGCGGCTAGGCAGCCTCGCGCCGGAAGAGCATCTTGAGCCCGGCCTTGCGATCGGGGAAGCGCCGCAGCGTGGTGAAGCCGTAGCGCGCGAACAGCGTCGCCAGCGCGCGCTCATCGAAGAACTGCACATGGTAGGGCGGACCGAACACGTCCCAGCGGGTGACGTCGGCCGGCACCCGCGGCGAGCCGATGTCCGGGGTGGTGATGAACACGTGACCGCCCGGCGCGGTCAGGCGCCGGACCAGGTCCATGTACTCGTCGAGCCGCGCGACGTGCTCGATCAGCTCCGAGGAATAGACGAAGTCGTAGCGGCCGTCGGGCACGAAGCGATCGAAGGAGGCCTGGTGGAACACGCAACGCGGGTAGCGCCTGCGCGCGTAGGCAATCGCCTCGACGTCGATGTCGAGACCGTGCGACGCGCGCGCGAAGTGCGCGAAGGCACCGGCCATGAAGCCGCCGCCGCAACCGAGATCGATGACCCGACGCCGCCACACCCACGGCGCCAGGCGCAGCGCGCGCAGTAGCGCGCGGCGGTGACGCGAGCGGGCCTTGGGGTAGGCCGTACCGGCGACGGGCGCGCTCTGGTAGAGCGCGTTCAGCTCGCCCTGCGACGGCATCGGCGCCACCACCACGAAGCCGCAGCCGGCACAGCGTACGTAGTCCCAGCCGTCCTTGTGCACGAAGGGGCGCAGCTCGGCGCCGCCGCAGGCGGCGCAGGCGGTAAGCGACTCAGTGCCAGTCGGCATAGCCGTAACCGAAGTCGTGGTGCAGGTGGCGCCGGCAGGCCTCGCGCAGCCAGGCGCGGTCGGCCGGTGCGTACCAGGTGTCCCAGTCGCGCACCTCGTCGTTGACCACGGCCATGCCGTAGGGCCGGCTGTCGCGCGCGGCCATCGCGTCCTTGCTTGCGCCGGCCAGTGCGTACGCGATCGCGGCGTCGACGTCGGCCAGCGGGATGCGCAGGAAGGCCACCACCGCGCGCAGCTCGGCGGCCGGGTCACGCAGCAGGTCCTCGTAGCGCAGCACCTGCACGCGGCGCGGATGGTGCGCGGCGATCGCGCCCCAGGCATTGAGAAAGCGGAAGTCCCACCACACGTCCTTCTCGAAGCGCCGCCGGGTGACGTCGCCGCGCAGGTACTCGGAGAACGAGCAGTCGTAGCGCGTCTGCCACTTGCGGTAGTGCGCGAGCAGCACGTCGCGCACGTCACGCACCAGCACGAGGTAGTCGGGAAAGCCCGCGCCGGGCACGCCGAGCGCGAGGTCGAGCAGCGGCGAGGGAATGGTGTGGCTCTGGCCGAGGCGCGGGCGCAGGTCGTGGCGCGGCGTCTCGCGCGGCCCGCCGATGGCGATGTTGTCGCTGATCGACTGCGGCGGCGGCAGCCCGCGCTCGCGCGCGATCATCAGGGTCAGCAGGTACTTCAGCCAGTGCGTGCCGCTCTGGTGCATGGTCACGATGAAGGCATCGAAGCGGCGGTGCCGGCGGAAGGAGAAGTTGCCCAGCGCGCGGCGCTGCGCGTGCCAGCTGCAGGCCAGGCGCGAGACGTGGGCGTGCGGATCGATCACCGCGCTGCTCAGGTGAAGGCGCGCAGCATGTCGCGCGCGCGGTGCACGAAGGTGTGCGCGGCGCGGGTGCGCGCGAGGCCGGCGGCGGCGATGGCAGCGAGGTGCGTGCGATCGCCGACCGCCGCCTGGTAGCACGCCACCAGCTCGTCGGCCGAGCCGTAGCAGAGCACCTCCCGGCCCGGCTCGAAGTGCAGCGGCAGGTCGGCACAGTCCTGGGTCAGCAGCACCGCGCCGGCCGCGGTGACCTCGAACGCGCGCAGGTTGAGGCCGTGCTCGGTGTTCGGCGACTGGTTGATGTTGAGCACCATGGCATGCTGATTGTAGAGCGCATTGATGGTCGCGCTGTCGAGCTTGCGGCGGCGGTCGCGGGTACGGCCGGCGGCATTCGGTCCGTGTACCGCGAGTGGCAGGCGCGGCGCGACCTGCTCGATCAGCGCGCGGCGGTTGGCCGAGACGTTGCCGGCGAAGACCAGCGCCGCGTCGCGCGCGCCGTGGGTCGCGGCGCCGGGCAGCGGACGATAGCGCTCGGGGCTGGCCGCCAGCGGCAGGAAGCTGGTCGCGGTCGCATCCGGGTAATAGGCCGGCAGGACCTCGCGCATGAAGGTATCGAAGTAGAACGCATGGTCGGCCGGCGCCCAGTCGGCAAACTGCGGCTGGCGGAAGCAGTCGCACACCCACGCCGCGCTCTGCGGCCGGTAGTCCAGCCCCTGCGCGAGGAGCTCGGCGACGCGCGCCGGCAGCACGAACAGGCCGAGGAACACCACCAGCTCCGGGCGCAGGCGCCGGCAGTGTGCGCGCAGGCGCGCGAGTACCGAATCCGACTCGAACCACTTGGCGCCACGCACGCTCTTGTCGAAGCGCTCGCGCAGGGTCTGCGGCGTGGTGATGAAGACCTCGGCGCTCAGGCCCAGCGTCGTGAACGCGGCAGCCAGGTCGAGGTGCCAGGTCGGCAGGCTCTTGAGATTGACGACGAGTACCGATTTCGGCGCGGGCATGGGAAGGCTCGGGCGCGGGGCGGGCGCGGCTGCGGGGAGCGGCGAAGGATAGCCGAACCGGATAAGCTTGTAGACCCTCGCCCGGCGCGCCGGCCGGGTCTTCGCCGTCATCCCTTGCCCGCTGCCCCATGGCCCGAATCGCGATCATCAAGCTCGGAGCGCTCGGCGACGTGGTCATGGCCACGCCCCTGGTCGACGCCATCGTGCGCCACCATGCCGATGACGACTGCACGCTGCTGACCACGCCGGCCTTCGCGCCGCTGTTCGCGGGCTGGCCCGGGCTCGAGGTGGTCGCCCTGCCGCGGCGCGGCGCGCGCGCCATGTGGCGCTTGCTGCGTTACCTGCGCGGCGGCGGCTTCAGCCGCGTCTACGATCTGCAGGGCAACGATCGCAGCGGCGTGCTGTGCGCGCTGTCCGGGATCGGCGAGCGCGTCGGCAATCATGCGCGCTATCCCTACACCCATCACCCGCGTACACCCTGGCGCGGCGAGGGGCACATCTTCGAGCGCCTGTGCGCGGTGCTGGCGAGCGCCGGGGTCGCGGTCACCGCGCGCACGCCGCTGCTGCCGGCGGACGACACGGCGCGCGCGCGGGTCGACGCGTGGCTGGCGCACAACCTGCCCGCACGCCGGGCACCCGTGCTGCTGCATGCCGGCGCCAGTGCCGCGCGGCCGCAGAAACGCTGGCCGCACTTCGCCGAGCTCGCCGCACGGCTGCGCGATGCCGGGCACGACGTGGCGTGGCTGGGCGGACCCGACGACCGGGCGCTCAACCGCACGCTGTGCGCGCGCGGCGGCGGCCTCGATGCCACCGGCGCGTTCGACATCGTCGCCCTCGCCGAGCTCGGTCGCCGCGCACGCTTCGCCGTGACCAACGACTCCGGGCCGATGCACGTGCTGTCGGCGGCAGGCATTCCGGTGTTCGGTTTGTTCGGGCCCAGCGACTGGCGCCGCAACCACGCGCTCGGCCAGGCCGCGCGCGTGATCGCCTGCGTCGAGCTCGACCCGGCGCACGCCGGGCAGCGCGCCGCGGACTGTCTGGGTGCGGTCGACGTCGACACGGTGTGGGCGCGGCTCGCCGCGGAAGACCTGGTCGCCCCACCGCGTGCCTGAGCGCAGAACGGGCAGGCCACGGGCGCGAACCGTTACGCGCCGTCGGTACGCGTCACCGCAGGCGTGTAACGCAGCGGGCGGACGCCGCCGCCATCCGGCAGCGATGGCCTGGTGCTACCCGGCCAGACGCGCGTAGAGCGCCTCGTAGCGGGTGACCACCTGTTCCACGCTGTAATGCGCGTGGAAGCGTGCCAGCGCGGCGCGCGCGCGGGCGAGCCGGTCGGGGTCGTCCAGCGCGCCGGCGATCGCCGCGGCCAGCGCGGCCGGGTCGTCGGCCACGGTCAGGTAGCCGCAGTCGTCGGGCAGGATCTCCAGCGGACCCTGGGTGCGGGTCGCGAGCACCGGCACGCCGCGCGCCATGGCTTCGATGACGACGATCCCGAACGGCTCGTCGCGCGAGGGCAGCACGAACAGGTCGCCGCCGTCGAGAAACGCCGCGACATCGTCACACCAGCCGGTGAGGCGCACGCGCGCGCCGAGCCCGAGGGCCGCGATGCGCCCCTCGAGATGCGCGCGCTCGGGTCCGTCGCCGGCGAGCTCCAGGGTCACCTCACGGCCCTCGCGCACGAGCACGGCGTGCGCCTCGACCAGCGTGTCGAAACCCTTCTTGTGCACGAAGCGGCCGATCGCCTTCAGGCACCCCGGCGTGCCCTCGGCCTGCGCGGCCAGCGTCGTCACCGCCTGCACCGCGGTGAAATTCGGAATGCGCGTGATGCGCGACGCGGCGACACCGTGCGCGGCGAGGTAGTCGGCCTGCGCCTGCGTGGTCGGTACCAGGCAGTCGATCGCGCGGTAGTACTTGAGGTCGACCAGGTTGTGGGTCTTGGCCAGCGTCGGCAGGCCCAGGGCGTGCGCGGCGCGACCGCCGAGATGCGCCGCGCGCGCCAGGTGGGTGTGGACGACGGCGGGCGCGAACCCTGCGAGCGCGCGGCGCACGGCGTGACCCGCGAGCCGGTCCCAGCTGCCGTGACAACGTATCCCCAAGGTGGTGATCCCGGCAACGCCGTCGAGCATGCCGAGCGCCACGCCGCGGCGCTCACCGATGGCGAGCACGGTGTGGCCGCGCGCGGCGAGCGCGCGGCTGAGGTCGACGAAGGAGCGCTCGGCACCCCCGAAGCCGCGGGCGAGCATGACCTGGGCGATACGCATGGCGTCAGTCGCGCGGCGCCAGGGCGCGCAGCCGGGCGTGCACGGTGGCGGCGTCCAGCGCAGCGAGATCGTCGTCGGGCGCGTATACCACGTGCGTGCGTGCGCCCCACGGCCGGTAGCGCGCGGGCTGGCCGGGACCGAACACGGTCAGGGTCGGCACGCCGAGTGCGGCGGCCATGTGGCCCAGCCCGGAATCGTTGCCGACGAAGGCGGCGGCGCGCGCGAGCACCGCGGCCGCGACCGGCAGCGTGGTGCGATCGACGAGGTTGGCGTGCGCCAGGGTCAGCCCCGCGCCGTCGAACGGCGTCTCCAGGTCGCCACGCCCGCCGAGCACGATGGCGGCGTCGAAGTCGCTCGCGGCCAGCGCCAGCAAGTCGCGGTAGCGCTGCGCCGGCCAGCGCTTGCCCGGCCAGTTCGCGCCCGGCGCTATCGCGAGCCAGCGACGGCCGGGCAGGTCGGCCAGCAGCGCGCTGGCTGCCGCGCGGGCCGGGTCGGCAAGATGCAGGCGGCACGGCGGCGGTGAGGCGGCACCGAGCAGCGGCGCCAGCACCGCGAAGTGCTCCTCCACCGCGTGCGGGCGTGCCGCGTCGCGCGGCGGTTTCACCAGCCGGTGCCGCGCGCGCAGGAGGTAGGGCAGGAAACCCGTGCGCAGATCCGCCACGACCTCGTAGCGGGTACGCCTGAGCGCACGCCACAGCCGCCACTGCGCGCCCGCGCCGCCGCGCTTGTGACGATGGTACAGCCGGCCCAGCCACGGTGCGGCGGCGAGCAGGTCGGACGAGCGCGCGTCGGCGACGACGTCGATACGGCTCGCCGGATAGGCTGCGGCCAGCGCTTCCATCACCGGCGTGGTCATGACGACGTCGCCGACGTTGCTCAGCGTGATCACCAGCAGGGCGGGCGTAGCGCTCACTTGCCGATACAGAAACGCGCGAAGATGGCACCGAGCAAGTCTTCGCTGGTGTGGCGCCCGGCGATCGTTTCGAGCGCGGCGTCGGCGCGACGGTAATGCTCGGCGGCGATCTCGGGATGCTCGCCGACCAGCGTTTCGTCGATGCCCGCCAGCGCCTCGCGCGCGGCGCGCAAGGCGTCGAGGTGACGTTGCTGCGCCGCGTACTCGTTCTCTGCCGCTTCGTCCACGCCGAGGCGGTTGGCGATCACGCTATGCAAGGCATCGAGGCCGGCGCCACTCAGCGCGGACAGGCTCACGACACCGTCACGGCAACCGGCCACGACACCGAGGCGGTCGATCTTGTTCAGCACCACGACGTGCGTGGCCGGCGGCGCATCGTGGCGGCCCAGTGCCTGCCACAGGGTCTGCGCGTCGCACTGGTTGGGATCGTCGGTCACCAGCAGGGTCAGGTCGGCCGCCGCGATCGCCTGCTCGGCGCGCGCCATGCCTTCGCGTTCGACGTCATCGGCACTCACCCGCAGCCCGGCGGTATCGATCACCGTCAGCGGCAGGCCGGCGACCAGGATATCGGCTTCGACCAGGTCGCGCGTGGTGCCCGGCCGATCGGAAACGATGGCGCGCTCGCGCGCGGCCAGGCGATTCAGCAACGACGACTTGCCGACGTTGGGTGCGCCGGCGATGGCCAGCGTGGCGCCGGAGCGCAGTCGCGCACCGCTGCTCGCACGCGCGATGACGTCGTCCAGCGTGTCGAGCAGATCCGCGCGGCGCTGCGCCTGGTCGCGGAGCAGGTCGGAGTCGTCGACGTCTTCGGCGAAATCGATGCCGGCCTCGAGCTCGGCGCGTGCCGCCCGCACCGCCGCGACGATCGCCGCGACCGCCTGCCCGAACTCGCCGGCAAGGCTGCGCTGCGCGGCACGCGCGGCGCGCACGCTTTGCGCGGCGATCAGATCGGCCACCGCCTCGGCCTGGGCCAGGTCCAGCCGGTCGTTCAGGAACGCGCGCTCGGTGAACTCGCCCGGACGCGCGGCGCGCGCGCCCAGTGCCAAGGCGCGCTGCACGAGCTGGTCGAGCACCACCGGGCTGCCGTGTGCCTGCAGCTCGCTGACGTCGTCACCGGTATAGGAACCGGGCGCCGGGTAGTGGATCACGATACCGGCGTCGATGCTGCAACCGTCGGCATCCCGGAACTGCGCGAAGTGCGCGTGGCGCGGACGCAGATCGATACCGCAGATCTGCCTGGCAATCGCGGCGGCGGCGGGACCGGCGAGGCGCACCACGCCGATGCCACCGCGGCCCGGGGGCGTGGACACCGCGACGATGGTCTCGGTGGTCACCGCCGTGCCCGTCAGCGGACGGTCAGTCCGCGGCCTGCTCGATCTGGCGCGTGATCTGCCACTGCTGGGCAATCGACAGGATGTTGTTGACCAGCCAGTACAGCACCAGGCCCGCGGGGAAGAAGGCAAAGAACACCGTGAACACGAACGGCAGGATCTGCATGACCTTGGCCTGGGTCGGGTCCAGCGGTGCGGGGTTCAGCTTCTGCTGGCCCCACATGCTGATGCCCATCAGCAGCGGCAGCACGAACAGCGGATCGCGCGTCGAGAGATCGTTGATCCACAGGATGAACGGCGCCTGGCGCATCTCCACGCTCTCGAGCAGCACCCAGTAGAGCGCGATGAACACCGGGATCTGGATCAGGATCGGCAGGCAGCCGCCGAGCGGATTGATCTTCTCTTCCTTGTAGAGCTGCATCATGGCCTGGTTGAGCTGCGCACGATCGTCCTTGTAACGGTCGCGCATGGCGAGCATGCGCGGCTGCACGCGCCGCATGTTGGCCATCGAACGATAACCGGCCGCCGAGAGCGGGTAGAACACCAGCTTGAGCAGGATCGTGAGGATCACGATGGCCCAACCCCAGTTGCCGATCAGGTCGTGGATCATGCGCAGCACCACGAACAGCGGCTTGGCGATGAACCACAGGATGCCGTAGTCGACGGTCAGCTCGAGACCCGGGGTCACCGACTCGATCAGATCGTGGCGCTTGGGTCCGATGAAGAGCGTCGCCGCGAGCCGCGCCTGTGCGCCCGGCGCGACCTCGGCCGCGGGACCGAGAAAGCCGACCAGGTAGACGGCGTTGTCCAGCACCTTGGAGTAGAACTGGTAAGCACGGCCGGCCGGCGGGATCAGCGCGGACACGAAGTAATGCTGCATGATGCCGACCCAGGCATCGCTTGCCGCGACGTCTAGCGGCTGCTCTTCGAGATCGTCGAGATCGTATTTCTCGAAGCGTTGCTCTGGGGTCGAGAGCACGGCACCGGTGTAGGTGTAGACCATGCCCTGGCGCGACGACTCCTCGTTGCGCTTGAGCTGTGCGTAGTCGTGCACGCGCAACGCTTCTTCCGAGCCGTTGTCGATCACGTACTCGATGGTGATCTCGTAACTGCCGCGCTCGAGAACGTAGCGCTTCTCGACCGTGACGCCGTCTTCACCCTGCCACGTCAGCGGTACGACCAGCCTGTCCGCACCGTCGGCCAGCGCGTAGTGCGTGGCCCGGAAGCGGTAGGGTGAGTGATGATTGGGCAACGCACGATCACCGGCGAGTCCGCCTTCGGCGACGTAGATGCGGGGCGGCGCGACACCGAGCAACTCGACCGGAACCTCGGGCACGTCCGGGTCCAGGGGATACTGGCGCAGCGCGGTGCGCACCAGGTTGCCGCCCTCGCTGGAAACGGTGAGCGCGAGAACGTCGGAGACGATCGTGATCTCGGTCGCTGCCTCGTGCGCTGCGGGCGACGGGGTCATCGCCGCGTCGGGTAGCTCGACGTCCGGCGCACCGGCGACCGGTGTTGCAGGCGGCGGGGTTGCCGGCAGCTCGAAAGCCGGTGCATCCGTGTCGGCAGCGGGCATGGGCGGCGGCGCGGCAACGCGACCGTAGTCCTGTTCCCAGGCCTGCCACAGCATGAGCCCGAGAAAGGACAGGGCGACGACGAGAGCGAGACGGATGTTATCCATGGAACGGCGGGCTTCAGTGCGCTTCGGGTTCAGGAGGATGGCGCACGGCGAGTTGCAGCAGTGCGTCGTCAACGGCGGCCGCGAGGGTGCGACGGTCGAGCTGCGCGGCAGGCGCGCGTGCGTTTAGCACGATGTCGAGTGCCGGCAGGCGCGGCGCCAGGTGACGAAAGCGTTCGCGCACGATGCGCTTGAGCGTATTGCGGATCACGGCATGCGGAGAGACGCGTCGCCCGATCGCGAGGCCGAGTCGCGCATGACCGACACGATTGGGCAGGTAGTGCAGGGTGTAGGCAGCATGCCGCAGACGCTTGCCGTCACGCATGACGTGAACGAATTCGGAACTGCGCAGGATGCGCTGCGCAGGGCGGAAAGGAAACGCGTGCTGCGGCGTCGTGCTACGCCGCTCGGAGCAGACTATTGCGCGGCCAGGCGAGCGCGTCCGCGCGCACGGCGGGCCTTGATCACGCGTCGGCCTGCCTTGGTCTTCATGCGCGCGCGGAAGCCGTGCTTGCGTGCGCGTTTCAGTCGTCCGGGTTGAAATGTGTGTTTCATGGTTCAAGACATGCTCGTAGGGTAAGACCAAGGCACTGCCGGGCAGGGCCCCGAAAAAGGGCCGCGATAATAGGCGGGTTGACGAAAAAATGTCAATCTTTTCAGGTCTGTATTGGGTCCCGGCGCGGCCTGTGGATAAGCTCGGTTAAGGCGGTTACACTCGCCCCGACCACAACCGACCCGGCCCCGCGAGACGACCTGAACGGTGCACGATTCCATCTGGCAGCAATGCCTGCAACAGCTCGAACGCGAGCTGTCGCCGCAGCAATTCAACACCTGGATCCGGCCCCTGCAGGCGGTCGAGGAAGGTGACAGCCTGGCGATCCTGGCGCCCAACCGCTTCGTGCTCGACTGGATCAGGGACAAGTACTCGGAGCGCATCCAGCTGATCGTCGACGATCTCGCGCCGGGCCCTGAATTCGCACTGCGCATCGCCGTCGGCAGCGCTGAAGCGCGCACACCCGCGCCGCCCGCGGCAGCGCCGGAAGCCCGCCGGCCGGCGCCCAGGCGCCCGGCCGAACCGGGCGGCAAGCACGCCTCGGGACTCAAGGCGGAGTTCACCTTCGACAGCTTCGTCGAGGGTAAATCGAACCAGCTCGCCCGCGCCGCGTCCCTGCAAGTTGCTGAAAACCCGGGAAAAGCCTATAACCCCCTGTTCATCTGCGGTGGCGTCGGACTGGGCAAGACCCACCTCATGCACGCCGTCGGCAATCTCATCGGCGGCAGCCGTGACGGCGCCCGGGTGGTCTACCTGCACTCCGAGCGCTTCGTCGCCGACATGGTCAAGGCCCTGCAGCACAACGCCATTAACGAGTTCAAACGCTTCTACCGCTCGGTCGACGCGCTGCTCATCGACGACATCCAGTTCTTCGCCGGCAAGGAACGCTCCCAGGAAGAATTCTTCCATACTTTCAATGCCCTACTTGAGGGTCAGCAGCAGATCGTGCTGACCTGCGACCGCTATCCCAAGGAGGTCTCCGGGGTCGCCGAGCGGCTCAAGTCACGCTTCGGCTGGGGCCTCACGGTGGCCATAGAGCCGCCGGAACTGGAGACGCGGGTCGCGATCCTGATGCGCAAGGCGCACCAGAACGGCATCGATCTGCCCCACGAGGTCGCCTTCTTCATCGGCAAGCGTTTCCGCTCCAACATCCGCGAGCTGGAGGGGGCCCTGCACCGGGTCGTCGCCAACGCCAATTTCACCGGCAACCCGATCACGCTCGAGTTCGCCAAGGAAGGCCTGCGCGACCTGCTCGCCCTGCAGGATCGCATGGTAACCATGGACAACATCCAGAAGACGGTCGCGGAGTACTACAAGATCCGGGTCGCCGACCTGCTCTCCAAGCGCCGCAACCGGTCGATCGCGCGACCGCGCCAGGTGGCGATGGCGCTGTCCAAGGACCTCACCAACCACAGCCTGCCCGAGATCGGCGATGCCTTCGGCGGGCGCGACCACACCACGGTCATCCATGCCTGCCGCAAGGTAGCGGAACTGAAAGCCAGCGATTCGCGTATCCAGGAGGATTACGCCAATCTGGAAAGGATACTCACAACCTGATGGTATTACGTGGGCCAAGTTGTGGATAAATTTCGGGGGTGTCCGGACGCGCCGTTCACCCCGAGCTTATCCACAGGGCACGCGCTTGGGTACACACCGGGAGGGGCGCATAAGTCTATGAAATTTATGCGTTATTTTGTTATACCCAATAACGGGGCAGGTAATAAATACAACAGATGAAGATCAAGCTTTCCAGAGAAATACTGTTACCTGCGCTGCAGGCAGCGAACAACGTGGTCGAGCGACGGCAGACGTTACCGATTCTGAGCAACCTGTTGTTCCAGGCGGACGGGGACGGTGTGCGGATCGGTGCCACCGACATGGAGGTGGAGCTGAGCTACGGGCTGGACATCAAGCCGGGCGAAGAGGGCGCCCTCGCGTTGCCCGCGCGCAAGCTGTTCGACATCTGCCGTGCGCTGCCGGCCGATGCGGAGCTGTCCATCGATGGCAGCGGCGCCAAGACCAAGATCGCTTCCGGGCGCAGCCGCTTCTCGCTGGCGAGCATGAAGGCCGACGAGTTCCCGTCGATCGGTGCGTTCGACGTCAAGGTCGAGTTTCAGCTCGCGAGCGAGGCGCTGACCGATCTGCTGGAAAGCACGCATTTCGCCATGGCCCACCAGGACGTGCGCTATTACCTGAACGGCCTGTTACTGGAAATGGACGCCAACCGGGTGCGCGCGGTGGCGACCGATGGCCACCGCCTGGCGCTGACCGACAAGGACATCGAGCTCGAGCTCGACGCACCCCGGCAGCTCATCCTGCCACGCAAAGGGGTACTGGAGATCGAACGACTGCTGAACAGTGCCGAGGAGCAGGTCAGCGTTGCGATCGGGGACAACCACTTCCGCGTTACCAGCGGCGGACAATCACTGACGACCAAGCTCATCGACGGCCGCTTTCCCGACTACGAGCGGGTCATTCCGCGCGAGAGCAGCAACGTCGTCACGGCCGATCGCGAGGCGCTGCGCGCCGGGCTCAGCCGGGCTTCGATCCTGTCGAACGAGAAATTCCGCGGTATTCGGCTGATCCTGAAGAAGAACCTGCTGACCGCCGTGGCCCACAACCCGGAGCAGGAAGAGGCGGAAGAAGAGATCGAGGTGGATTACAGTGGGGACGCGATGGAAGTCGGGTTCAACGTATCGTACCTGCTTGACGTGCTCGGGGTGATGCGCTCGGAGAACGTACGCCTGGACCTGATCGATGCCAGCAGCAGCTGCCTGATGCGGGCACCCGAAGACGAGCGCTCGCGTTACGTCGTCATGCCCATGCGGCTCTGATCCGCGGGCGAGCCGCCACCGCGGTCACGGACCGCAGGCCAGGCATGCGTTTCGAAGCGATCGCGATCACCAACCTGCGTTGCCTGGAGACGCTGGAATTCGAGCCCGACGAGGCGGTCAGCCTGGTCTGGGGGGATAACGGCAGCGGCAAGACCTCCCTGCTCGAGGGTTTTGCCCTGGCCAGCCTGGGTAAGTCGTTCCTGTCGAACCGGGTGCGCGACATCGTACGCCTGGGTACCGACGGCCTGTCGGTGCGTGCCCTGCTGGCAGGGGAGGCGGCCGGGCATTTTCGGGTGACGGTAAAAAAGACGCGCGAGGAGACGGCGATTGCCATTGACGGCGTGCCGGTGATGGCGGCGTCGGCACTGGCGCAGCGGGTACCGCTGATTGTCATCGATTCGAGAGTCGGCGGTTTGCTGACCGATAGTCCGAGCAATCGCCGTGCACTGGTCGACCGCACCATGTTTCACGTGGAACCGGCGTATATCGAAGCCTGGAAGCGTTACCGGCAGGCTTTGCGTCAGCGCAACGAATTGCTGCGACGCAACGCTGCCAGGTCAGAGGCTGAATTCTGGAACCAGGAGCTGGAACGCGCGGCGCTGGAGATCGACCGCTGTCGCTGCCGGGTCGTCGAGGTTCTGAACGGGGCGCTGGCCGAAAGCCCGCTGGTCGAGAATTTCGGACCGATAACGCTGCATTACCTGCCGGGCTGGGACCGGGACACCGGGCTGGCGCGCCAGCTCGCGGAGCAGTGGGAGCGGGACAGGGCACTTGGCTTTACCGCTGCCGGGGTGCATCGCGCGGACCTGAGCCTCAAGGGCGGCGGCCGGAGTATTGCGCGCCATTTGTCGCGTGGGCAGAGCAAGTTCACGGTCTGCCAGATGCTGGTCGGACTGGCCGCTTTCATCGAAGCGGGCAGTGGCCGAAAACCCGTAATGCTGGTCGATGACCTCGCGGCCGAGCTTGATGATAAAATGCGCGCCTGGGCTGTGGACATCATCGATCGGCAGGGGGGACAGCGCATCTATACCGCCATCCGCCCGACCGAGTTACCCGAGATCGCCGACCAGGCGGCTGCCGTGTTCCACGTGAAACCCCATGCCTCAGAGCCTCATGCCTGAAAGCCGGAGAAACCAATGAGTTACGACTCCAAGAACATCAAGGTTCTGAAAGGACTGGACGCCGTTCGCAAGCGTCCGGGCATGTATATCGGCGACACCGACGACGGCACCGGACTCCATCACATGGTTTTCGAAGTGGTGGATAACTGTGTGGATGAAGCCCTGGCCGGATATTGCTCGACCATCGAAGTCCGTATTCACGCCGACGACTCGGTGACGGTCGTCGACGACGGTCGCGGCATCCCGGTCGACCTGCACGAGGAAGAAGGGCGCTCCGCGGCCGAGGTGATCATGACCACGCTGCACGCCGGCGGCAAATTCGACGATAACTCCTACAAGGTCTCCGGTGGCCTACATGGTGTCGGTGTCTCGGTGGTGAATGCTCTGTCCTCCCAGCTGCACCTGCTGATCCGGCGCGACGGGAAGCTGTGGCGCCAGGAATATCGCAACGGCGACCCGGTCGGCGCGCTGGAAGCCGTGGGCGACGCCGATCGCAGCGGCACCGAGATCCGCTTCCTGCCGAGCACCAACATCTTTACCAACACCGAGTTTCACTACGACGTGCTGGCCAAGCGCCTGCGCGAGCTGTCGTTCCTGAACTCCGGACTGCGCATCAGCCTCACCGACGAGCGCAGCGACAAGTCCGACGTCTTCGAATACCAGGGCGGCATCGCCGCCTTCGTGGAGCACCTCAACAAGGCCAAGAACCCGCTTCATCCAGAGGTTATCCACATCATTTCCGACAAGGATGACATCGTCGTCGAAATCGCCCTGCAGTGGAGTGACTCCTACCAGGAGAACATCTTCTGCTACACCAACAACATCCCACAGCGCGACGGCGGTACCCACCTGGCCGGCCTGCGCGCGGCGCTCACCCGTACCCTCAACCAGTACATCGAGCGTGAGGGGCTGGCGGCCAAGAACAAGGTCACGGTGGCCGGCGAAGACGTGCGCGAAGGACTGACCGCGGTGCTCTCGGTCAAGGTGCCGGATCCGAAATTCTCCTCGCAGACCAAGGACAAGCTGGTCTCCAGCGAGGTCAAGGGCGTGGTCGAGTTCGTCGTCGCCGACAAGCTGAACTCCTTCCTCCTGGAGCATCCCCAGGAAGCGCGCACCATCATGGCCAAGATCATCGACGCCGCGCGGGCGCGCGAGGCGGCGCGCAAGGCGCGCGAGCTGACCCGTCGCAAGACCGCGCTGGACGTCGCCGGCCTGCCGGGCAAGCTGGCCGACTGCCAGGAGCGCGATCCGGCAAAGTCGGAACTGTTCATCGTCGAGGGTGATTCCGCCGGCGGCTCGGCCAAGCAGGGCCGCGATCGCCGCAACCAGGCGGTGCTGCCGCTCAAGGGGAAAATCCTCAACGTCGAGAAAGCGCGCTTCGACAAGATGCTGTCGTCGTCCGAGGTCGGCACCCTGATCACGGCACTCGGCTGCGGTATCGGTCCGGACGAGTACGACCCGGAAGCACTGCGCTACCACCGCATCATCATCATGACCGACGCCGACGTCGACGGCTCGCACATCCGTACCCTGCTGCTGACCTTCTTCTATCGCCAGATGCCGGAGCTCATCGAGCGCGGCCACGTCTACATCGCGCAGCCGCCGCTATACAAGGTCAAGAAGGGCAAGGGCGAGCGCTACCTCAAGGACGACGCCGAGCTCGGCGCCTACTTCATGGAAGTCGCGACCGGCGATGTGGTCATCGATCTCGGCGAGAGCACCCTGGAAGCCGAGCGCGTCGCCGAGCTCAGCCGCGAGTACCTGCTCCTGCAGCAGATCCAGCAGCGTCTCGAGGTGCGCTACCCGGCCGCCGTGCTGAACGCACTGCGACGGGTTGAGCGCATCGACGAGACGGCGCTGCTGAGCCGCGAGGCGCTGGCGGCCTGGTGCGGCGCGCTGCGCGAGCGGCTGGTGCGCGATCTCGACGAGAACAGCGTGCTTGGCGTCGATTTCACCCACGCCAGCCCCGACCAGTGGGCGCTGGAGGTGCGTCTCAACCGCAACGGCTCCCTGCTCAGCGCACACCTCGAGCGCGCCTTCTTCGAGAGCTCGGAGTACCGTCACCTGAACCGCCTCGGGCGCCTGTTCGACGATCCGCTGGCGCCGGGGTCGGCGATCGTGCGCGGCGAGGAGCGCAGCCCGGTCACGACCCTCGGCGATGCCTTCGCCGATCTGCTCGCCGGCGCGCGCAAGGGCACCGCGGTGCAGCGTTACAAGGGACTCGGTGAGATGAACCCCGACCAGCTGTGGGAGACCACCATGAGCTCCGAGACCCGCAACCTGGTCCAGGTGCGCATCGAGGACGGCGTCGCCGCCGACCAGATCTTCTCGACCCTGATGGGCGACCAGGTCGAGCCGCGCCGTGAATTCATCGAGCAGCACGCGCTCAGCGTCACCAACCTCGATACCTGACGGCCGTTCACGGGGTGGCCGCCAGCGCCACCCCGACGATGCGCCGCGCGCCGGCGCGGCGCAGTGCGGCCGCTGCCGCGCCCAGGGTCGCCCCGGTGGTAACCACGTCGTCGACCAGCACCACCGTCTCACCGGCCAGCGAGCCGCGGGCGACGAAGGCGCCGGCCAGGTTGGCCCGGCGTGCGCTCGCCGAGAGGCGCGATTGCGCGCGTCCGCCACGCAGCCGGCGCAGGGTTGCCGTGTCCGGCGTCAGGCCGAGGCGGGCGGCCAGCGGCCGCGCCAGCTCCAGCGCCTGGTTGAAGCCGCGTAGCAGGCGCCGCGACCCGTAAAGCGGCACCGGCAACACGCGGTCCGCTCTCGGTAAGTGGGTGCTTACTCCTTGGCAAAGCATCTCCCCAGCCAGCTTCAGTGCGGCGAGGTCGGCGTGGAACTTGGCGTTCATCACGATCACGTCGAGCGGGTAACGGTAATCGCAGGCCGCCAGCAGCAGGTCGAGCTCGCGGGGCCGGCGCGGCACGGCCGGCTCACCACGCCACGGCAGATCCGCCAGGCAGGCCGCACACAGTCCACGGTCCGCACAACGCGCCGTGCACAGCAGGCAGCGCGCCGCTATCCCGCGCGTCCACCACCGCCCGTACAGCTTTCCTGCCCCGGCCGGGCTTGACAGCCGGTTCGCTTCGTCCATGATGCGCAACCTCCAGCTCTTTCCCGCACGACCCGACGGAACCCGCGCCATGCATGCCACTACCCTAACCGCTTCCGCGCCCGCCGATCACCTGCGCCATGACTGGTCGCGCAGTGAAGCCGAAACACTCTTCGCGATGCCGTTCAACGACCTGCTGTTCCGTGCCCACAGCACCCATCGCGAGCACTTCGACGCCAACGTGGTACAGCTCAGCACCCTGCTCAACATCAAGAGCGGCGGCTGTCCGGAGGACTGCGCCTACTGCCCGCAGAGCGTGCGTTACGACACCGGCGTCGAGGCCACCCCCGTGCTCGAGCTCGATGAAGTGCTCAAGGCCGCGCGTGCAGCCCGCGACGCCGGCGCGACGCGCTTCTGCATGGGCGCCGCGTGGCGCTCGCCCAAGGATCGCGATCTCGATCGCGTGGTCCCGCTGATCGAGGGCGTCCGCGCACTCGGCATGGAAACCTGCGTCACCCTCGGCATGCTGAACGCGGCACAGGCCTCGCGCCTGGCCGACGCCGGTCTCGATTACTACAACCACAATCTTGACACCTCGCCGGAGTTCTACGGCGAGATCATCTCCACGCGCACCTACCGCGATCGCCTCGACACCCTCGACAACGTGCGTGACGCGAACATCAAGGTCTGCTGCGGGGGCATCGTCGGCCTCGGTGAAGACGTCGCCGATCGCAGCGCCATGCTGACCACGCTGGCCAACCTGCCACGGCATCCCGAGTCGGTGCCGATCAATCTCCTGGTCAAGGTCGAGGGCACGCCGCTGGCCGCGACCGAGGCCGTGCACCCGATCGACTTCGTGCGCACCATCGCGGTCGCGCGCATCCTCATGCCCGCATCCCATGTACGCCTGTCGGCCGGCCGCACCGGCATGAGCGACGAGCTGCAGGCGCTGTGCTTCTTCGCCGGCGCCAACTCCATCTTCTACGGCGACGAGCTGCTGACCACGGCCAACCCCGCCGTGCTCGCCGATCAGCAGCTGTTCGCCCGGCTCGGTCTGAGCGCCAGTCCCGCGCACGCGTGACCGCAGCACGCAGCGCGTGAGCGACGCTTTCCTCGCGCGCCTCGCCGGCGCCCTCGCGCACGACCGTGCCGGCGACGCGCTGCGCACGCTGGAGGTGTGCGAGCCCGCCCCGCGCGCCCGCGTGCGTCTCGCCGGCCGCGAGCTGGTCAACTTCAGCGGCAACGACTACCTCGGCCTGGCCGCGCACCCTTACGTCCTCGCGCGCGTTCGTGAGACCCTCGGCAACACCGGCTTCGGCGCCGGCGCCGCCGCCCTGCTGTCCGGCCGCAGCGCACTGCACGACGAGCTCGAGCGACGCGTTGCCACGCTGACCGGCCACGAGGCGGGCCTGCTGTTCAGCT
Organism: Gammaproteobacteria bacterium; assembly: GCA_041984235.1. Lineage (GTDB taxonomy): Bacteria > Pseudomonadota > Gammaproteobacteria > JBHIYN01. The sequence continues at coordinate 85,900 of JBHIYN010000016.1, read as the reverse complement.
CCGGCTACCTCGCCAACCTCGGCGCGCTCGCTGCCCTGGCCGGGCGCGAGGACGCCATCGCCCACGATCGGCTCAACCACGCCTCACTCATCGACGGGGTCATCGCGAGCCGCGCGCGTCACCGCCGCTACCGCCATGGCACGCTGCCCGATCTCGACGCGCTGCCGCCCGCGCGCCAGCGCTTCGTGGTGACCGAATCGGTGTTCAGCATGGACGGCGATGCCGCGCCGCTCGCCGAGCTCGCCGCCGTTGCCGAGGCCGGCGACGCCGTGCTCTACGTCGACGACGCGCACGGCTTCGGCGTCACCGGTGACGACGGGCGCGGCGCCGCGGCGGCGCTGGCCGCCGTCACCGCGCCGCCGGTCACGCTGACCATGATCACGCTCGGCAAGGCGCTCGGTTCGGCCGGCGCCCTGGTGCTGGGTCCGGCGGTGGTCATCGATACCCTGGTACAGCGCGCGCGTACTTTCGTCTACGACACCGCCGCGCCGCCGGTCACCGCCGCCGCGGCACTGGCCGCGCTGGACCTCGCCTTCGGCGACTCATCGCCGCGCCACGCGCTGACCGCGAACGTCGCGCACTTCCGCGCGCAGGCGCGCGCGGCCGGCCTGCCGCTGCTGCCGAGCACGACGGCCATCCAGCCGCTGCCGATTGGCGCCGACGGCGACGCGCTGCGCGCCGCCGCGGCACTCAATGCGGCCGGCTATTACGTTCGCGCGATCCGGCCGCCGACGGTGCCGCGCGGCACCGCGCGCCTGCGCATCACGCTGAGCGCGAGCCACGATCGCGCCGACATCGACGGCCTGGTCGCGGCCTGCGCCGAGGCGGTGACGGGATGAATTCTCAATCACCGCCCGACGCCGGCGCGCTCGACAAGCAGCGGGTCGCCGCGCACTTCGACCACGCCGCGCCGCGCTACGACGACCACGCGGTGCTGCAGCGCGAGGTGCTGTCGCGTGCGTTGGAGCGGCTCGACTACGTCGCGCTGGAGCCGCGCAACGTCGTCGACCTCGGCTCCGGCACGGGGCAGGGCGCGCGCGCCCTGGCCGAACGTTATCGCCGTGCCCGCGTGGTGCACTGCGATCTCGCGCCGGGTATGCTCGCGGCCGCCCGGCGCCAGGGCCCGCGCCTCTTCTCACGCCACCGCTACGCCTGCGCGGACATCGAACGGCTGCCGTTCGCGCGCGACGCTTTCGACCTCGCGTTCTCCAGCCTCGCCGTGCAGTGGTGCAGCGACCTGGGGCAGACGTTCGCCGAGGTCCACCACGCGCTGCGGCCCGGCGGCCTGTTCCTGTTCACCACCCTGGGACCGGATACGCTGAAGGAACTGCGCGCGGCCTTCGCCCGGGTGTCCCGTGCCGACCATGTCAACGCCTTCCTCGACATGCACGACGTCGGCGACATGCTGGGGCGCGCGGGCTTCGCCGACCCGGTCATGGAGACCGAGTACATCACCGTCGAATACGACACCGTCATGACCCTGATGCGCGATCTCAAGGGACTCGGTGCCGCCAATGCCAGCCGTGGCCGGCCACGCGGCCTGTTCGGGCGTCGCCAGCTGCAGGCCCTGATCGACGCGTACGAGGAGCACCGCCGCGACGGTAAGCTGCCGGCGACCTGGGAAGTGGTGTTCGGCCATGCCTGGGCGACGGAACGGGTCAGCAGCGAGGATCCGCAGGCACAGGTCTTCCCCCTGTCGCGGTTGAAGCGCCGGTGAAGGGCGTCTTCATCACCGGCACCGATACCGGCTGCGGCAAGACCCGGGTCAGCTGCGCGCTGCTGGCGGCCGCGCGCGAAGCGGGCATCGCGGCGGTCGGCATGAAGCCCGTGGCGACCGGCGCCGAGCACGTCGACGGGCGCCTGGTCAACGAGGACGTCGCCGCGCTCACCGTGGCCTCGGGTGTCACGGCGCCGGCGGAGCTGATCAATCCCTACCTGTTCGAGCCGCCGTGCTCGCCGCACCTGGCAGCGGCAGCGGCCGGGGTGCGCATCGAGCCCGGCCCGATCGCTGCGGCCTGCGCGGCCCTCGGGCAGCGCGCCGAATTCGTGGTGGTGGAAGGCGTCGGCGGCTGGCGCGTGCCGCTGGGACCGCATCTCGAGCTCGCCGATCTCGCCGTGCAACTGCGCCTGCCGGTGCTGCTGGTGGTTGGGGTGCGTCTGGGCTGCATCAACCACGCGCTGCTCAGCGCGCAGGCGATCGCGGCCAGCGGCGTGACCCTGGCCGGCTGGATCGCAAACCGGCTCGAAGGTGATCTGTTCGACGCCGCCGGCGTATTCGAGACACTGGAGGCCGCGATCCCGGCGCCGCGCCTGGCGACGTTGGAATGGAACGGGGGCCTGCCGGCGGCGGTGGCCGCCGGGCTCTGCGAGCGCCTGCCCGAGGGCGGACCTTTCCCGGAGTGACGCGAGACTTGGTTACCGAACTCGATGCGACCGGAGCCGCCGCCAGCGGCTGGGAACTGCGCCCGACACGTTCGATGACCTGGCCGCAGGCGCAGCGTTTCATTCTCGCCGTTGCCGCTGTCAGCCTCGGGCTGGGCGGTTTTTTCGCCTTCATGGGCCTGCCCCTGGTGCTGCCGTTCTCCGGACTCGAGGCGGCCGCGGTAGCGGCTGCCTTCTACGTCGTGCTGCGCGACGGCGAGCGGCGCGAGATCGTGCGTATCGAGGGTGACGAGCTGGTCATCGAGCGCGGCGCTCGCGAGCTCGAGGATCGGCTCGTGTTCAACCGTTTCTGGGTCCGCGTGGAGCTGGTCGCGGCGCGCAGCCGCCTGCACCCGCGCACGCTCAGGGTCGCGAGCCAGGGACGCGCGGTCGAGCTCGGCCGTTTCCTGACCGAGGGAGAACGCGAATCATTCGCGCAAACTTTGATTAGCGCGCTGAAGAAAAACCGGTAAAATGCCCCTTCCGCCCAGCGGGAAAGGCGCGCGAGCGCCGCACCGGCCAGCCAGGGACCAGCGGCCAGCCGGGGTGTGGACTGAATCGGCGACAAGGTAAGAGACAGCGCTTGGACCGCACCCGCGGGACCAGATGATGCAAGACAATTCGACGACGTTCGACCGCAGGACGTGCGCGATTCGGGACGCGCGGATCTCCGCCGCCGGAACGGCACCGGAAGGGCTCGGGCGTGACCAGGGTTAAGAATCGTCCGTTCCCGCCGCGCGACAATCGAACAAACGAACAACTGCAACAGCACCAAGCCCGAGGCGCGCATGGCGCCCCGGTACGGAGAGCCCGGATCATGACACTGACCCAACTGCGAGCCACCCTTGGAACCGCGCTCGTGAGCGGCGCGCTGATGGCGCTGCCGCTTACCGCGATGGCCGACTGGGGACTCAACCTGACGCGCGGCGTCACGCCGTTCAGCCGCGAGATCTACGATCTCCACATGCTGATCCTCGGCGTGTGCGTGGTCATCGCGATCGGCGTGTTCGGCGCGATGTTCTACTCCATCTTCGCCTTCCGCAAATCGAAGGGCGCGCAGGCCGCGCAATGGCACGAGAGCACCAAGGTCGAGGTGCTGTGGACGATCATCCCCTTCGTCATCCTGGTCGCCATCGCCGTACCCGCCACGCGCGCGCTGATCATGATGGAAGACGTGTCGGATGCGGACATGACCATCAAGGTCACCGGCTACCAGTGGAAGTGGCACTACCAGTACATCGACGACGGCATCGCCTTCTTCTCGACCCTGACGCAGGACGCCAACGCCGCGCGGCAGCGTGGCTCCGGCATCGATCCCAACACGGTGGAGCACTACCTGCTGGACGTCGACAACTACCTCGTCGTTCCCACGCACAAGAAAATTCGTTTCCTGACCACCGCCGGCGACGTCATCCACGCCTGGTGGGTGCCGGCGCTGGGCTGGAAGCGCGACGCCATTCCGGGCTTCATCAACGAGTCCTGGGCGACCATCGAAGAGCCCGGCATCTACCGCGGCCAGTGCGCGGAGCTGTGCGGCAAGGACCATGGCTTCATGCCGATCGTGGTCCATGCCATGAGCGAAGACGACTACGCCGCCTGGGTCGCCGAGCGCAAGGCCGCAACCCAGCAGGCCGACGCGGTGCAAGCCAGCCGCGCGGTTGCCGACGCCACGGGATCCTGAGCGGCCGCCAGCGCGCCGTCACCCGTACACCGTATCAAAGAATCAGCAGACTCAGAGGTCACACACCATGAGTGAGGCAGCGACCCACCACGACGAGCACCACGACCATCACCCGGCCGGCATCATGCGCTGGCTGACGACGACCAACCACAAGGACATCGGCACGATGTACCTGATCTTCGCCCTGGTGATGTTCTTCATCGGCGGCGCGATGGCCATGATCATCCGCCTCGAGCTGTTCCAGCCCGGGCTGCAGTTCGTCGATCCGCAGTTCTTCAACTCCATGACCACCATGCATGCGCTGATCATGATCTTCGGCGCGGTCATGCCGGCCTGGACGGGATTCGCCAACTGGATGATCCCGATGATGATCGGCGCCCCCGACATGGCGCTGCCGCGGCTCAACAACTGGAGCTTCTGGATCCTGCCGTTCGCCTTCACCCTGCTGCTCGCGACCCTGTTCATGCCGGGCGGCGCGCCCGCCGGCGGCTGGACCATGTACCCGCCGCTGGTGCTGCAGACCGGCGACGCCTTTCCGTTCCTGATCTTCGCCGTGCACTTCATGGGCGCGTCCTCGATCGCCGGCGCCATCAACATCATCGCCACGGTGTTCAACATGCGCGCGCCGGGCATGACGCTGCTCAAGCTGCCGCTGTTCGTGTGGGCCTGGATCATCACCGCCTTCCTGCTCATCGCCTCGATCCCGGTGCTGGCGGGCGCGGTCACCATGCTGCTGACCGACAAGTTCTTCGGCACCGCGTTCTTCAGCGCGGCGGGCGGCGGCGACCCGGTCATGTTCCAGCACATCTTCTGGTTCTTCGGCCACCCCGAGGTCTACATCCTGATCCTGCCGGCGTTCGGTATCGCGTCCGCGATCATCCCGACCTTCGCGCGCAAGCCGCTGTTCGGCTATGCCTCCATGGTCTACGCCACGGCGGCGATCGCCTTCCTCTCGTTCATCGTGTGGGCGCACCACATGTTCACCGTCGGCATGCCGCTCGCCGGCGAGCTGTTCTTCATGTACACCACCGTGCTGATCGCGGTGCCGACCGGCGTCAAGGTGTTCAACTGGGTGGCGACCATGTGGCAGAGCTCGATGACCTTCGAGGTGCCGATGCTGTTCGCGCTGGCCTTCGTGGTGCTGTTCACCATCGGCGGTTTCTCCGGCCTCATGCTGGGGGTGACCCCGGTCGACTTCCAGTACCACGACACCTACTTCGTGGTCGCGCACTTCCACTACGTGCTGGTGACCGGCGCGATCTACGCGATCATGGCCGGGACCTATTTCTGGCTGCCGAAGTGGACCGGCTACATGTACGACGAGACGCTCGGCAAGTGGCACTTCTGGCTGTCGACCATCTCGGTCAACGTCCTGTTCTTCCCGCAGCACTTCCTCGGTCTCGCCGGCATGCCGCGGCGTATCCCCGACTATGCCGTGCAGTTCACCGACTTCAACGTGATCTCGAGCATCGGCGGCTTCGTGTTCGGCCTGTCGCAATTGCTGTTCGTGGTCGTCATCGTCAAGTGCGCCCGTGGCGGCGCCAAGGCCAGCGACCAGGTCTGGGAAGGCGCGCACGGTCTCGAGTGGACGCTGTCCTCGCCGCCGCCGTACCACAGCTTCAACACCCCGCCGGACCCGGCGACCATCGTCGGCGGCATGCGCTGATCCGGTGATGGCGACCGAGCAGACGCCGCCGGACATGGCGGCCCGCAAGCGGGCCGCCGTGCGCACGGCCCTGATCCTGGCGGCGGTCGCGGTGGCGATCTACGCCTGGGGCATCCTGTCGAGGATCTGACGCCGTGGGCAGCGACGATCTGAAGCGCGCCAATCGCCGCACGGTCACGCGGCTGTTGCTCGCGACGGTGGTGATGTTCGGCTTCGGCTACGCGCTGGTTCCGCTGTACGACGTGTTCTGCGAGATCACCGGGCTGAACGGCAAGACCGGGCGGCTGAGCGCGGAGCAGGCGACGCAGACCACGGTCGACGAATCACGCACGGTGACGGTCGAGTTCGTGACCAGCGTCAACGCCGGCATGCCGTGGGAATTCCGGCCTCTGGTGAACAAGGTGCAGGTGCACCCCGGCGCCGAGACCGTGGTCGAGTTCGAGGCCGTCAACACCGCGCAGTGGCCGATCACCGGCAACGCGGTGCCGAGCGTGGCGCCGAACGCGGCGGCGCGTTACTTCAGCAAGACCGAATGTTTCTGCTTTACCCAGCAGTCACTCGCCGCGGGCGAGGCCCGCACCATGCCGGTCCGCTTCGTGGTCGACCCGAAGCTGCCGGCGAACGTCACCGTACTGACACTCGCCTACACCTTCTTCGAATCACAGACCACGACGTCGCGCGACGGCAGCGCGGGCACGCGCCCGCATTCCTGACGCCGGCGCCATTCTCTCAACCGGGAAGCTCAAACCATGGCTGAAGCACATTCCGAATACTACGTCCCCGAACCAAGCCGCTGGCCGATCATCGCCACCGTGGCGATCTTCACGATGTTCGTCGGTGGCGCCACCACGCTGAACGGCGGCAGTATCGGCCCGACCATCCTGGGCGTCGGCTTCCTGCTCTTCGTGTTCATGCTGTTCGGCTGGTTCGGCGTCGTCATCAAGGAGAGCGAGGGCGGCTATTACAACGACCAGGTCGACGTCAGCTTCCGCATGGGCATGGCCTGGTTCATCTTCTCCGAGGTGATGTTCTTCGCCGCCTTCTTCGGCGCGCTCTACTACGCGCGCATCTACTCGGTGCCGTGGCTCGGCGGCGAGGGCTCGGGCGCGGCCACCAACCAGTTCCTGTGGCCGGATTTCGTCGCCGCGTGGCCACTGCTGGAATCGCCCTCGGCCTATGGCTTCACCCACTTCAAGGAAACCATCGGCGCGTGGGGCGTGCCGTTCTGGAACACGGTCATCCTGCTCACCTCGGGCGGCACCGTGACCTGGGCGCACTGGGGCCTCAAGAAGGGCAGCCGGCAGCAGCTCATCCTGGGCCTCGCAGCGACCGTCGCACTCGGCGCGCTGTTCGTCTTCATGCAGGCCGAGGAGTACGGCCATGCCTACCACGAGCTCGGCCTCACCCTGAACTCGGGTATCTACGGCGCGACCTTCTTCATGCTGACCGGCTTCCACGGCTTCCACGTCACCATGGGCACGATCATGCTCGCGGTGATCCTGGGGCGTTCGATCAGCGGCCACTTCACCGCCAAGCACCACTTCGGCTTCGAGGCCGTGGCCTGGTACTGGCACTTCGTGGACGTGGTCTGGATCGGCCTGTTCATCTTCGTCTACTGGCTGTAGACGGCACGCGCCGTTCACGCGAGGCGCCACTTCGAGTGGCGCTTCTTTTTTCCGCGGGGCGCGGCGCTCAGGCGTTGGGGGTGATGATGCCCAGCGCGTAGAGGATGCCGAGCATGGCGACCAGGCCGATCGACAGTCCGACGCGCCAGGTCAGCGCGCGCACGGTCGCTTCGCCGGAAGGATCCTTGTCACGGAACAGGTTGAGGCCGGCCGCGGCGAGCGAGACCAGGATCGCGATGAAGATCGCGATGACCAGCGCCTTGATGAACGGGGTATCTGCCATGACAGCGGGACGGAGTGGGCTTGATGAAGTGTGACGGTCATTATCGGGATTCGTTCCCGCGACCACAATCACGATGCGCACGCGCCTGATCCTCGCCGTGCTGCTGATCGCGGCCTGCGCGGGGCTTGTCCGCCTCGGTTTCTGGCAGCTCGACCGCGCCGCGCAGAAGCACGCGCGCTACACCGCCTTCGCCGAGCGCATGGCGGCGCGTCCGGTGGCCTTCGACTCGCTGGCCGGCGACGAGCTCGCCGAGGCATTCCGCTGGCGGCGCGTGACCGTCAGTGGCCACTACCAGGAGTTCGACGTCCTGCTCGACAACCGCACCCGCGCCGGCCGTGCCGGCTACGAGGTCCTGTCACCGTTCGTGACCGAGGGTGGCCGCATGGTGATGGTCAACCGCGGCTGGATCCCCATGCCACCCACGCGCGAGACCGTTCCGGACGCTATTGCACCGGCCGATCCGACCACGCTGACCGGCTTCCTCGGCGACGAGCCGGTGGTCGGCATCACGCTGGCCGAGCATGCCGAGGAGGCCGAATGGCTGTCCCCGCGCGTGCTGCGCGTACAGCGCGTGATGCTCGACGGGCTGGCCCCGCTGCTCGGCGCCGAGCCGGCACCGGTGGTGGTCTACCTCGATGCGGGTGCACTGGGCGCGCTCGCGACCGACTGGCCGCTGCCGGGCGACGGCTCGGCCAAGCACACCGCCTACGCCGTGCAATGGTTCGCGATGGCAACCGTGCTGGCGCTGATCGGGGGCTGGAACCTGCGGCGTAAGAAGCCACTGCCATGACCGAAGTCGAAAAACGCAAGGGCCTCGCGCCGCGCTACACCGTCGCCCTGGTGGTGGCGCTGTTCGTCGTTCCGATCCTGGTCGCGAGCTGGCTCGCGCTGGTCAGCCCGCCCGGCGGCGGCAGCCTGCTCAACCGCGGCACGCTGATCGAGCCGCCGCTGGACGTCAACGCCGACCCGGTGACGGCCGCTCTGGCGGCGATTCCGCTGGCGCCGGGAGAGTGGGCCATGATCCATTACGGGCCAGGCCCGTGCGCCGAAGCGTGCGAGCGAGCCGTCGGTACGCTCGAGACCATCCGCAGCGTGCTCGGACACGACGGTACCCGCGTGCGCATCGCGGCCGTGGTGGACGCACCCGGCGGGGCTGCACACCGTGTGATCGTCGACCCTGCCGCGCGCGCCCGACTCGCCGCTGCGGTGGCCGCCGGCGGCGCGTCCGATGGCGCGGAGCAGGGCGTCGTGTTCCTCGACTGGCGCGGCCAGGTGATGATGCACTTCGCGGATGCCGGCGAGCCCGGCGACATCAAGCGCGACCTCAAGCGCCTGCTGCGCGCGTCCAAGATCAAATGAGCCGCGCGCACGCGGCCCTGGACCGGACGACATGCCGCGCCTGATCCGTGTCCTCAGCTGGCTGCTGCCGTTGCTGGCCCTGACCGTGATCGTGTTCGGTGCCTACGTGCGCCTGACCGATGCCGGGCTCGGCTGTCCCGACTGGCCCGGCTGCTACGGCCGCCTCACCGTGCCGGCCGGCAGCGAGGCCGTGCACCTGGAAGACCCGGACTGGGCGGCACGCCCGCTGGAGAGCGGCAAGGCCTGGCGCGAGATGATCCACCGCTATCTCGCCAGCACGCTGGGCCTCGGCATCGTGGTGCTGGCGCTCGCCGCCTGGCGCACGCGGGCACGCGGCGGTGCGAGCCGGGTGGTCTACGTGCTGGTCCCACTGGTCGTGTTCCAGGGCGTGCTCGGCATGTGGACGGTGACCTGGCTGCTCAAGCCGCTGGTGGTCTCCGCGCACCTGCTCGGTGGCCTGGCGACCCTGGCGCTGCTGTGGTGGAACCTGCTGGGCCTGGAGACTGCCCCGGGGCAACGGCCGCACCCGCGCCTGCACCGCGCGGCCTGGCTGGCGCTGGCGGTGCTGGCGGGTCAGATCTTCCTCGGCGGCTGGACCAGCACCAATTACGCGGCGCTGGCGTGTACCGATTTTCCCACCTGCCACGGCCGCTGGTGGCCCGACACCGACTTCGGCGAGGCCTTCGTGCTGTGGCGCGGGCTCGGCGTCAACTACGAATTCGGCGTGCTGGAGACCCCCGCGCGCACCGCCATCCACATGGCACATCGGCTCGGCGCCCTGCTCACCGCGCTGGTCCTGGCAGCACTGGCGATCGCCGCCGTGCGCGCCGGCGAGCGCCGTTTGCGTATTTCCGGCTGGTGTATACTCGCGGTCCTCTCGACGCAGCTCGTGCTCGGTATCAGCAACGTGCTCGGCGGCCTGCCGCTGGCGGTCGCGGTCGCACACAACGCCGGCGCCGCGTTACTGCTGCTGACGTCGATGACCCTGGTCCACGCGACCCGCCCGACAACCACCAGTCCCGAGACACGATGACGAGCAACACCCTGGTTCCCTCCGCGATCGGGCACTGGCGCGACTACGCCGAGCTGTGCAAGCCGCGCGTGGTCGGGCTGATCGTGTTCACCGCGGTGATCGGCATGTTCCTCGCCACGCCGGGCACGGTGCCGCTGGCGGTGTTCGTGCCGGCGACCGTCGGCATCGCCCTGGCCGCGGCCTCGGCCGCCGCCATCAACCACGTCGCCGAGTACCGCATCGACGCCCTGATGGCGCGCACGCAGAACCGGCCGCTGCCGCAGGGTGGCCTGCATCGCGCGCAGGCGCTGGCCTTCGCGCTGTTCATCGGCGCGATCTCGATGTACCTGCTGGTCGCCTTCGTCAACGTGCTGACCGCGGTGCTGACCTTCGCCTCGCTGATCGGCTACGCCGTGATCTACACCATGTACCTGAAGTACGCGACACCGCAGAACATCGTCATCGGCGGTGCCGCCGGTGCGGCGCCGCCGGTGCTCGGCTGGACCGCGGTTACCGGCAGCGTGGACCCGCATGCCCTGCTGCTGTTCCTGATCATCTTCGCCTGGACCCCGCCGCATTTCTGGGCGCTCGCCATCTATCGCCGCGAGGACTACGCCAAGGCGGCCATCCCGATGCTGCCGATCACCCACGGCGTCGATTTCACGCGCCAGCAGATCCTGCTCTACACGCTGATCCTGGTGGTCGCCACGCTGCTGCCCTACGTGACCTTCATGAGCGGCGTGGTCTACCTCGCCGGCGCGCTGGTGCTGGACGCGATCTTCCTCTACTACGCGGTGCGCATGCAGTTCGACCACGACGACGCGCTGGCCTTCGCCACCTTCCGCTACTCGATCATCTACCTCACCGGCCTGTTCGCGGTGTTCTTCCTCGATCACTACTGGGCCGCGCTGATGTCCTTCGCCGGCCTGGCCTGAGGCCGATGTCGCGGCGGCGTCCTGCGGCGGTCCTGCCGCGCTGGCTGTGGCTGTGGTTTCCGCCCCTGCTGCTGCTGGTCATCCTGCCGGTACGCGTTGCCGATCCGGCGGCCTACAGTGCCTGGATCGACGGCGAGCTGGGCCTGATCGAGCTGCTCACGCCGTTGCTGGCGATTATCGGCGCGGTCTACGGCGTACGCCTGCTGCTCGCGCTGCGCGGTGGCGGCACCAGCCTGCTGCTGCTGTGGAGTGCGGCGATGACGGCGGCCTGCGTGTACTTCGCCGGCGAAGAGCTGTCGTGGGGCCAGCACCTGTTCGGCTGGGCAACGCCGGACTACCTGGCCGGGATCAACGACCAGAACGAAACCAACCTGCACAACGTGAGCAGCTGGTTCGACCAGAAGCCACGCCTGCTGCTCGAGATCTGGGTGCTGGTCGGCGGCATCATCGTCCCGCTGCGCGGGATCAGCGCGCCGGCGCAGGTGCAGCCTGCGCAGATGGGGACGTGGCTGTGGCCGACGTTCGACTGCCTGCCGACCGCGGTGCTCGCGATCCTGGTGCGTACGCCGGAACGCATCAAGGACCTCGCCGGTCTGCAGTCCCTGCCTTACGAGCTGCGCTACAGCGAGCCGCAGGAGTACTACTTCGCGCTGTTCCTGCTGCTCTACCTGATGTCCTTGCTGAAGCGGGTCGAAGCGGCCGCGCGCGCCTGAGGGCGCAGCGCGGCATTCGATCGACTCAGCCGGCGAGGGCGGCGGGCTCGAACTCGGGCAGCGCCTTACGGATCTTGCCGAACGCAGCCTTCTCGATCTGGCGGATGCGCTCGGCGGAGACGTCGTAGCGTCCGGCGAGGTCGTGCAGCGTCGCCTTGGGCTCGCTCAGCCAGCGGCTGGTAACGATGTCGCGGCTGCGCTCGTCGAGCGCGGCCAGCGCCTGGCCGAGACCGTCGAGGCGCTGCTGCTCGTCCTGCTCGGACTCGTAGTGCGCCGCCGGCTCGAAGCGCTGATCCTCGAGGTAGGCGGCCGGCACGAAGGTGTCGTCGTCACCGTCGGGCGCCGGGTCGAAGGCGACATCGTGGGCGCCGAGCCGCTGCTCCATGGTCAGCACGTCGCGCGTCTCGACGCCGAGATCCTCGGCGATCGCCGCGACTTCCTCCGCGCCCATCCAGCCGAGCGCCTTGCGCGCGCTGCGCAGGTTGAAGAACAGCTTGCGCTGCGCCTTGGTCGTGGCGACCTTGACGATGCGCCAGTTGCGCAGGATGAACTCGTGGATCTCGGCCTTGATCCAGTGCACCGCGAACGACACCAGGCGCACGCCGACGTCGGGGTCGAAGCGTTTCACGGCCTTCATCAGGCCGACGTTGCCTTCCTGGATCAGGTCGCCCTGGGGCAGGCCGTAACCGGCATAGCCGCGCGCGACCTTGACCACGAAGCGCAGGTGCGCGAGGACCAGGCCGCGGGCGGCCTCGATGTCCTGCTCGTCGCGCAGGCGACGCGCCAGGGTCTGCTCCTCTTCCAGTGAGAGCAGGGGGATGCGGTTGACCGCATCGATGTAGGTTTCCAGCGAACCTGCGGTCGAAGGCAGGGTCAACTCGAGGGCGGTAGTCATGGTGATGTGGATCCTCCCGGATGCCTCGTCTGAGACGATTTTAGCACTCTCGAGATTAGAGTGCTAAAGGGCGGCCGGGTTCCCCGCCCAGGCCGTTTTTCACGCCTCCGCGCCGACCTCCAGCGCGCGCAGGCTGCGCGCGGTGCCGAGCCAGGCGCCGCCCCAGCCGCTGGCCGCGGCAACCCCGATCACGGCTGCGGCGAAGCGCCAGCCGGGGGCGCCGAGGACGAAATCGCTGAGATAGGTGGCGGCCAGCGCGCGCACCGGGCCGGCCAGGGCGAGGAACACCCCTTCGACCAGCAGCAGCGCGAGGCAGCCCGCCGCCAGGCCGTGCAGCGCGCCGCTGTAGAGAAACGGCCGCCGTACGTAGGCGTCGGTCGCGCCGACCAGCTTGAGGACCTCGATCTCCGCGCGTTGCTGCACCACCAGGCCGCGGATGGTGTTGCCGACAATCAGCACCGTGCCGGCGACCAGGATCGCGGCCAGCAGGATCAGGGCACGGCTGAGCAGGGCGGCGAGGGCCTGCAGCCGCTCGACCCAGGCGAAGTCGACCAGCACGGTGTCGACCTCGGGCGCCGAGCGCAGCCGCGCGGCCAGTGCCTCGCCGCCCGCATCGGCCCAGGCCGACGCGCGCGGCGTGACCACCAGCACGTGCGGCAGGGGATTCTCGCCACCGCCGTCCATGCTGCCGAGGCCGACCGCGCCGGCCAGCTCGGCGAACGCGGCCTCGGCGGTGACCAGCTCGACGCCGGCGATGTCGGCCTCGGCGCGCCAGCGCGCGGCCAGCGCCGCGGCCGCGTCGTGCCCGGTAGGGGCGGTCAGGAACGCCGACAGGGTGGGCTCGGTGCCCCACTCGCCGAGCAGCGACTGCTGGCTCTCGAGCAGGGCGAACAGCAGCGCCGGCAGCGCCACGGCAATCGCCATCACGGCCACGCTGACGGCGGCGGCGGCGGCATTGTCGCGCACATGGCTCCAGCCTTCGCGCGCGGCGCGCGCGTGCTCGAGCAGCCAGCCGCGCGGCAGGTGGCGGCGCGCGCCGCCGCGACGTGTGCGTGCGCGTGCCATCAGGCGGCGCGGCCCGCGTCGCGCAGCTGGCCGTGGCTGAGCTCGATGACGCGGCGTTGCGCCAGTGCCAGCAGCTCGGTGTCGTGGGTGGCGATGACCACCGTCACCCCGACCTGGTTGAACTGCTCGAACAGGCCCAGGATCTCGCGCGACAGGGCCGGGTCGAGGTTGCCGGTCGGCTCGTCGGCGAGCAGCATCAGCGGCCGGTTGACCACCGCGCGCGCGATCCCCACGCGCTGCTGCTCGCCGGTCGAGAGGGTGCCAGCGAGGGCGTTCTCGCGGCCGAGCAGGTTGACCTTGTCGAGCGCCGCGCGCACCCGCTTGGCGGTCTCGCGCGGGCCGATACCGCTGACCAGCAGCGGCAGGGCGACGTTGTCGAACGCGGTGCGGCGCGGCAGCAGGTGGTGTTCCTGGAAGATCATGCCGAGCCGGCGCCGGTAGTAGGGGATGTCGCGCGCGGCGATGCGCTCCAGGTTGCGGCCCTCGACCACGACCTGGCCGCGGGTCGGCCGTCCCATCAGCGCGACCAGTCGCAGCAGGGTGCTCTTGCCGGCGCCGGAATGGCCGGTCACGAACACGAACTCGCCGGCCTCGATGTCGACGGAGACGTTGCGCAGCGCCTCGTTGCCGCCGGCGAAACGCTTGGTGACGTTGATGAGCTGGATCACGGCTCCGTTTCGGGTTCCGCGCCGGCGAACTCGCCGAGCAGCGCGGCGACGAACTCGGCGGCGTCGAATTCCTGCAGGTCCTGCGCGGCCTCGCCCACGCCGACGTAGCGGATCGGCAGGGCGAAGCGCTCGGCCAGCGCGAAGATCACCCCGCCGCGGGCCGAGCCGTCGAGCTTGGTCAGCGCGATGCCGGTGACCTCGACGGCGGCGAGGAACTGCTCGGCCTGGTTGATCGCGTTCTGTCCCATGGTCGCGTCCAGCACCAGCAGGGTCTCGTGCGGCGCCTGCGCATCGTGCTTGCCGATGACCCGGCGCACCTTGGCCAGCTCGGCCATGAGGTTGTCCTGGGTGTGCAGGCGGCCGGCGGTGTCGGCGATGAGCACGTCGGCGCCGCGGCTGCGCGCCGTCGCACAGGCGTCGAACACCACCGAGGCGGGGTCGGCCCCGGTGCCCTGCGCGATGACCGGAATGTCGAGGCGCTTGCCCCAGGTCTGCAGCTGCTCGACCGCCGCGGCGCGGAAGGTGTCGCCGGCGGCGAGCACGACCGAGCGGCCGGCGTCGTGCAGGCGGGCGGCGATCTTGGCGATGGTGGTGGTCTTGCCGACGCCGTTGACGCCGACCACCAGCAACACGAACGGACCGCCGCCGGGCGCCGCGAAGTCGAGCGGCCGTGCACACGGCTCGAGGATGGCGAGCATCTCGCGTTCGATCGCCGCCGCCGGCGTGTCGTCACTGCCGATGCGCCGCACGCTGTCGACCAGGCGGGTGGTGGCAGCGACGCCGACATCGCGCGAGAGCAGCAGCATCTCGAGCTCGTCGAGCGTGGCCGCATCGAGCTTGCGGCTGCGCCCGAGCAGGCGACTGATGCCGCCGGCGAGCCCGTCACGGGTACGCGCGATGCCGGCTTTCAGGCGAGAGAACATGAATTCACCGAGGACTGTGGACACACCCGCGCGGCAGGGCGGAACGGCTGCGCGCGGGATGCGCTATCCTAGCATTCAGCACCCTGGCCCGGGCCATCGCCCGGCCGCCGGTGCCACGCCTCGCGGCGCCCGGCCGCGACGTTGAACGATATCGCCCAGCCACAGTCTGACCCGTGTCAGCCGAGTAACTCCGGAGCGTCCGCTTTGCGTTTGATCATCCCCTGTGCAGCCGTCTTCCTCTCCATGTGGGCCGCGGTGACCGGTGCCGCCGAGCAGCGCACCCACGAGTACCGCCTCGACAACGGCCTCGAGCTCATCGTGCAGGAAGACCACCGCGCGCCCGTTGCCGTGGTCCAGGTCTGGTACCGCGTCGGCGGCGCTTACGAGCACGACGGCCTCACCGGCATCTCGCACGCGCTCGAACACATGATGTTCAAGGGCACCGAGAAGCTCGAGGTGGGCGAGTTCTCACGCATTGTCGCGGCCAACGGCGGGCGCGAGAACGCCTTTACCGGCACCGATTACACGGCCTACTTCCAGCAGTGGTCGGCGGACAACGTCGAGCTCAGCTTCGAGCTCGAGGCCGAGCGCATGGCCAACCTGCGCATCGACGACGCCGAGTTCGCCAAGGAGATCAACGTGGTGCTGGAGGAGCGCCGCCTGCGCACCGACGACAACCCGCAGGCGCTGGCAGCCGAGGCCGCGCGCGCCGTGGCCTACCAGACCAGTCCCTATCGCCAGCCGATCATCGGCTGGGAGGCCGACATCAAGAACATGTCGGCGGCCGACCTGCGCGCGTGGTACGGCCGCTGGTACGGCCCCAACAACGCCACCGTGGTGGTCGTCGGCGACGTCGATCCGGACGCCGTGCACGCGCTCGCGAAGAAGCATTTCGGGCCGCTGCCGGCGCGCGACATCGCACCGCCCAAGCCGCGCCCGGAAGTGGCGCAGCGCGGCGTCAAGCGGGTCACCTTCAACAGCCCCAAGGCACGCAACCCCTACCTCGTGCTGGGTTACAAGGCGCCGGTACTGACGCAGACGCTGGACGGCAGCGTCGAGGAGTGGGAAGTCTACGCACTCGACGTGCTCGCCGAGACCCTCGATGGTGACGGCAGCGCGCGTCTAGAGCGCAACCTCGTGCGCGGTGCGGAGATCGCCTCGCACGTCAGCGCCAGCTATTCCTCCGCGGCGATGCTGACGACGCTGTTCTACTTCAGCGCGGTGCCGCGCGAAGGGCAGGACCTGTCCACGCTGGAGGCGGCCATCGTGGCCGAGATCGAAGCCCTCAAGCGTGAGCCGCCGAGCGCCGAGGAGATCGAGCGCATCAAGACCCGGGTGGTCGCCGACAGCGTGTTCGAACGCGATTCGATGCAGCACCAGGCGATCATCATCGGCAGCCTGGAATCGGTCGGCCTGGACTGGCGGCTGAAGGACGACTACGTGCAGAAGATCGAGGCCGTGACCAGCGAGCAGGTGCGCGCGGTGGCCGAGAAATACCTGCGCCCGGAGGAGCTCACGGTCGCCTACCTGTTGCCGGAGGCGGGCGAATGACGCGCCGCCTGGCCGAACTCGCCTGTGCGGCGCTGGCCGCCTGCCTGCTGCAGCCGGCGTTCGCACTGCCGGCGATCGAAACCTGGACCACGGACAACGGCGCGCGCGTCTACTTCGTGCACGCGCCCGAGATCGAGATGATCGACGTGCGCCTGACCTTCGACGGCGGCAGCGCGCGCGACGGTGAGAGCAAGGGGCTCGCCCACATCACCAACGACCTGCTCGGCGAAGGCGCGGGCGAGCTCGATGCCGACACCTTCCGCGAGGCACTGGGCCGCACCGGCGCGCGCCTGACCACCGGTGCGCAGCGCGACATGGCCTACCTCGACCTGCGCACGCTGGCGGCGGAGCGTTACGCGACGCCGGCGCTCGGTCTGCTCGAAGACGCCATCGCGCGGCCGCGCTTCGAAGCCGATGCGCTGGAGCGGCTGAAGGCGCGTGCGCAGGTCATGTTCCGTCACAAGCAGCAGTCGCCCGGCACCATTGCCGAGGAAACCTTCTTCGCCCATCTCTACGCCGATCACCCTTACGCCTCGCCACCCGACGGCAACCCCGAGGCTGTCGCCGCGCTGACCCGCGAGCAGGTGGTCGCGTTTCATCGTCGCTACTACGTCGCCCGCAACGCCGTCATCGCCATCGTCGGTGCGGTCGACCGCGCGCGCGCTGAAGCGATCGCCGCGCGCCTCGCGGCGGCCATGCCGGCCGGCGAGCGTGCGGCGGCGCTGCCCGCGGTGGCCGCGCCGGCAGCCGAGAGCACCCACGTCGAGTACCCTTCGATCCAGAGCCATGTGCGCGTCGGGCTGCCCGGCATGAGCCGCAACGATCCGGACTACTTCCCGCTCCTGGTCGGCAACCACGCGCTCGGCGGCAACTCGCTGGTGTCGCTGCTGTTCGAGGAGATCCGCAACAAGCGCGGGCTGTCCTACAGCGCCTACAGCTATTTCCAGCCGATGGCGGAGAAGGGGCCGTTCGTGGCCGTTTTGCAGACCGATCGCTCGCAGCAGGACGAGGCGGTCGCGGTGCTGAACCAGACCATCGCCGCCTTCGTCAACGACGGGCCGCCGGCCGAGGCGCTGGAAGCGGCGAAGAAGAACCTCATCGGCGGCTTCCCGCTGCGCATCGACAGCAACGACAAGATCTCCGAGTACATCTCGATGATCGGTTTCTACGATCTGCCGCTGGACTACCTCGAGCGGTTCACGGCGCGCGTGGCCGCCGTCAGCGCGGACGACGTGCGCGACGCCTTCCGCCGCCGCGTCGCACTGGATCGGCTCATCACGGTCATCGTCGGCCGCGGCGACGACCCTTCCTGAGCCGGTGAGCGGCGGCCCGGGCAGCGTCCGCATCATCGGCGGGCGCTGGCGGCGCACGCGTGTCGCGGTGGCCGCGAGCGAAGCGCTGCGCCCGACCTCCGATCGCGTGCGCGAGACCCTGTTCAACTGGCTGGCGCCGGTGATCGAGGGCGCACGCTGCCTCGATCTCTATGCCGGCAGCGGCGTGCTCGGTTTCGAAGCGGTCTCGCGCGGCGCGCGCGCGGCGACGCTGGTCGACGACGACCCGGCGGCGGTGCGCGTCATGCAGGCGCTCGCCGGACGTTTGGGCGCGCACGAGATCGAGATCTGCCGGGCCGAGGCACTCGGCTGGCTGCGCGCAGCACCGCGCGCCTACGACATCGTGTTCGTCGATCCGCCGTTCGGTGCCGGACTGCTGGAGCCGACGCTGGCGTTGCTCGGCGCCGGCTGGCTCGCGCCTGCCGCGCTGGTTTACGTCGAGGCGCCGGCCAAGGCGCCGCCGCTGCCCGCCGGCTGGACCGTCACGCGCAGCGGCGCCACGCGC
Source organism: Gammaproteobacteria bacterium (assembly GCA_041984235.1). GTDB lineage: Bacteria > Pseudomonadota > Gammaproteobacteria > JBHIYN01. The sequence continues at coordinate 67,267 of JBHIYN010000016.1, read as the reverse complement.
CAGGTGCGGTACGCATTGCTCAGCCGCTCAAGCTAGAATGCGCGCTCCATCGGCAGCGCAACGCGCGGGAGAGCAGCTTGGGAGTCACCGCCATCTACCCCGGAACCTTCGATCCGATCACGCTGGGGCATACCGACATCGTCTCGCGCGCGGCGCCGCTGTTCGACCGGCTGATCCTCGCCGTGGCCGGCAGCACGGCGAAGAAGACCGTGTTCTCGGCCGATGAGCGGGTCGAGCTGGCGGCCGAGATCCTGAGCGAATTCGCCAACGTCGAGGTCAAGCGCTTCGACGGTCTGATGGTCGACTTTGCCCGCGATCAGGGCGCCAAGGTGGTGCTGCGCGGGCTGCGCGCGGTGACCGACTTCGAGTACGAGTTCCAGCTGGCCGGCATGAACCGCAAGCTGATGCCGGAAGCGGACACGGTGTTCATGCCGACCTCGGAGAGCTTTACTTACATTTCATCGTCACTGGTGCGCGAGATCGCCTCGCTCGGCGGCGACATCAGCGACTTCGTGCATCCGCGCATCAAGGCAGTGCTCGACGAGCGCCTGGTGCGGCGCCGCAAGGGCGGCTGAGTCCGCAGCGTTCCGCCGATGGCGCTCAGGATCACCGAGCAGTGCATCAACTGCGACGTCTGCGAGCCCGAGTGTCCGAACGAAGCGATCTACGAAGGCGAGCAGCATTACCTGATCGACCCCGACAAGTGCACCGAGTGCGTCGGTCACTTCGACACCCCGCAGTGCGTGGAGGTGTGCCCGGTCGATTGCATCCCGAAGGACCCGCAGCACGTCGAGGACGAGGCGATGCTGCGCGAGAAGTACCGCCGCCTGATGCAGGGCACTGGCGGCGAGGTGGTGAAATGAGGCCGATGCGCACGTTCGTCGTGCACGCCCTGCTGTGCGTGCTGTGGATCCATGCGCCCGTGCTGGCCGCCGGCGGCGACGCGCGACCGCCGGCCAACGCGGTTGCCTCGGCGCACCCGGCCGCGACCGCCGCCGGGCGCGAGGTCATCGCCGCCGGCGGCAACGCCTTCGACGCAGCGGTCGCGGTGGCGGCGGCGCTGGCGGTGGTCGAGCCGTACAGCTCGGGGATCGGCGGCGGCGGCTTCTTCCTGCTGCATCGCGCGGCGGACGGCAGCCGGCATTTCGTCGATGCGCGCGAGACGGCGCCCGCCGCGGCGACGCACGACATGTACCTCGACGCGCAGGGTGAGTTCGTGCGCGAGCGCGCGCTGAACGGTGCGCTCGCGGCTGGCATCCCCGGGCTGCCGGCGGCCCTGGTGCACCTGTCCGAGCGCTACGGCCGTCTCGGCCTGGCCGCGGCCCTGGCGCCGGCCATCCGCCTCGCGCGCGAGGGCTTCGCCATCGGCCCGCGTTACCACGCCATGGCCGGGTTCCGCGCCGCGGCGTTCGCCGCCTCGCCCGATGCCGCGGGTATCTTCCTGCGCGACGGCGCCGCGCCGCCCGTCGGCACCGTGATCGTGCAGCCCGACCTGGCCGCGACCCTGGCCGCGATCGCGAACGACGGCGCGCAGAGCTTCTACCGCGGCGAGCTGGCGGCGAAGCTGGTCGCCGGCGTGCGCGCATCCGGCGGGATCTGGACGCGGGCGGACCTCGCCGCTTACCGCGTGCGCGAGCGTGCCCCGATCGTCGCGCGCTACCACGACATCGAGGTGGTGTCGGCGCCGCCGCCCTCGTCGGGCGGCATCGTGCTGGTCGAGGCCCTGAACGTGCTCGAGCGCTTCGACCTCGAAGCGCTGAACGCCGCCGATCGCACCCACGTGGTGGCCGAGGCCATGCGTCGCGCCTACCGCGATCGCGCCGACTTCCTGGGCGACCCGGATTTCACCGAGATCCCGACCGCCAGGCTGACCGCCAAGACCTACGCCGACTGGCTGGCGCGCGATCTCTCGCTGGCCGCGGCGACGCCGAGCACCAGCCTGCCGCCGATCGGGGTCAAGCCGGAGGGCGAGGACACCACCCACTTCTCGGTCCTGGACGCCGACGGCAATCGCGTCGCGGCGACCCTCAGCATCAACTATCCGTTCGGCGCGGCCAGCGTGCCGCCCGGCACCGGCGTACTGCTCAACAACGAGATGGACGACTTCTCGGCCAAGCCACTGACGCCCAACGCCTACGGCCTGGTCGGCGCCGGCGCCAATGCGATCGCACCGGGCAAGCGCCCGCTGTCGAGCATGACGCCGACCTTCCTGGAGTCGCCGCGGCGGGTCGGGATCCTCGGCACGCCGGGCGGCAGTCGCATCATCTCGATGGTGCTGATCGGGGTGCTGGAGTTCGCCCGCGGCGCGCCGCCTTCGGCCTGGGTCAGCGCGACGCGCTATCACCACCAGTACCTGCCCGACGAGCTCACCTTCGAGAAGGGCGGCGTGGATCCGGCGCTGCGCGCGGCGCTGGAAGCCAAGGGCCACGTGGTCAGGGAGCACAGCCGCAACTACGGCAACATGCAGGCGATCGTGTGGGACGTCGACGCGGACCGTGTCGAGGCGGCCAGCGATCCGCGCGGCGAGGGCGGCGCCGAGGTCTGGTAGGGCGGGCGCGTCAGCGCTGGCAGGCGCTGCAGAAGAAGCTCGAACGCTGACCGATGACGCGTGCGCTGAGCGCGCGCCCGCACACCGTGCACGGCTCACCGGCGCGCGCGTAGACGCGCAGGTTGTGACGGAAATAGCCGGGCGAGCCGTCGTTGCGCACGAAGTCGCGCAGGGTGGTGCCGCCGGCGGCAATCGCCTCGTTGAGGACGTCGCGCACGTGGCCGACCAGCGCCGCGTAGCGCGCGAGGCTGACCCGGCCGGCGGCGCGCGCCGGGTGGATACCGGCGCGGAACAGGGCCTCGCTGGCGTAGATGTTGCCGACGCCGACCACGACCTGCGCGTCCATGATGAAATTCTTGATCGCACCGCGGCGGCCGCGCGCGCGGGCGTGCAGGTAGCCGGCGTCGAAAGCGGCGTCGAAGGGCTCCGGGCCGAGCGCGCCGAGCAGCGCGTGCTGCAGCGGATCGCCGGTGGTCCACAGCGCGAGGCCGAAGCGGCGCGGGTCGCGCAGGCGCAGGCAGCGGCCGCGCCCGAAGTCGATCTCGAGATGGTCGTGCGGCAGGCGCGGCGTGCGGGCATCGACCACGCGCAGGCTGCCGGACATGCCGAGATGGACGATCAGCGAGCCGTCGCCGAAGTCGAACAGCAGGTACTTGGCGCGGCGCGACAGTGTGCGCAGGCGTTTCCCTTCGAGCAGCGCGGGCAGATCGGCCGGCACCGGGCGGCGCAGGCGCGCGTCGTGCACGGTCACCGTGCGCACGCGGCGGCCTTCCAGCAACGGCGCGACCCCGCGGCGCGTGGTCTCGACCTCGGGCAGCTCAGGCATGGCGGCGGCGCCACCCGTAGAGCGCGCCGTTGACCGCGAAGCCCAGCGGCACCAGCACGGCGAAGACCAGGAAGATGGCCATGCGCTGCCACATCGCGAGCTCGAGCACGGCGTCCGGAACCGGCTCCACGGCGACGTCGATCAGCGCGTCGTCGGCGGCCAGCCACTCGAACACGCGGCGCCCGAACGCACGGTTGCCGAGGTTGTCGACGAAGCTGTTGGACAGGAAGTCGCCGTCACCGAGCACGATGACGCGCTGCTCGCCACCGCCGGGCCGGGTTCGGGTCAGCGCCAGGCCCAGCACCAGGGAGCCCTGCACCTCGTCGTCGGCGTCGTAGCCGACGTTGCCCTCGAACGGCCCGGTCTCGGTCCACGCGTCGTCGCCGGTACGCGCGATCGGCGTCGCCTGCCAGCCGGCGTTGGGTGTCGCCAGCAGCGCGGCCGCGTAGGGGAAGGCGACGGTCTGGCCGAAGCCTTCGAGCAGCGCGTGATCGGCATGCTCGTAGGCGACCGCGTAGGCCGGGTTGCGCAGGCGCGTCAGGCCAACGGGATCGACGACGGTGCCGGGCAGCGCGCTGACGCCGAGCGCGCTGGCGAGCGCGTCCAGGCCCCTGGGCCGATCCGGCTCGAGCAGCCACAGGAGGTTGCCGCCGCCGGCAACGAAGCGATTGATCTGGTCGAGCTCGCCGGGCGCGTAGGCCACCGCGGGCGAGGCGATGACGAGTACCGCGGCGTTATCCGGGATCGCCGCGAGCGAGCCGGTGGCGTACTCGCGCACGGCCAGGCCGCGGCTCTCGAGATGCGCGGCGAAGGCCGACAGGTCGTGATTGGCCTCGCGTGCGACGCGCCGCTCGCCATTGGCGGAGAGGAAGGTGACGAAGCGCTCGGCACCGCGCGCCAGCCGCGCCAGCGCGTTGCTGACCTCGCTCTCGTTGAGGCGCGTGAGGCGCTCGTGACGGCCCTGGTAGGAGATCACGATCTCGCCGAGGTTGGCGCCGAGCTCGCGTGCGGCGGCGAGGTCCTCGCGCGGGTCGACGAAGGCCAGCGTGAGATCGGGCTTGTGGCGACCGTAGCGCGCGAAGAAGTCGGCCAGGCCGCGGCGCAGGCGCGGGTTGTCGGGGACGAAGGCGGTCACGGTCAGGGGCGCTTCGAGCAGCTGCACCACCCGCACGCTGGCCGGTGTGATCGAATTACGCGCGGCGCGCGAGACGTCGACGACGCGGTTGTGGCGATTGGCCAGGTCGATGACGGCCAGTGCAATGGCGACCACCGCGACGGCCGCGACCACGCTGCGGGTGACGCCGGCGAGCTTCACGCGAGCCGCCTCTCGGCATCGATGGCGACGACGGCGAGCGCGAAGCAGGCCAGCGTCAGCATCACGAACCAGGCGAGGTCGGCGCTGACCACGAGCCCCTGGCTGAAGCCGCGCAGGCGCGCCAGGGTCGACCAGCCGGCCACCGCCGCGGCCTCGGCGTCGAGACGCGCCGCCCACTCCGCCACCCACAGCGCGAACGAGACCAGCAGCGCGAGCAGTGCGGCCTGCACCGGTGCGCGCGTGATCGCCGAGGCGAGCACGCCAAGCGCGAGATGAAAGGCCGCGCACAGGGCGAGCCCGACGACGTTGGCGCCGAGCACGCCGAGGTCGATCGGCGCGCCCCACAGCAGGGTCAGCGGCAGCAACGACACCAGCACCACCCAGGCGCCGAGCAGGCTGGCGGCGCCGGCCAGCTTGCCGCCGACCAGTGCGCCGGCCGACAGCGGCAGTGAGAACAGGAAGCGCAGCATGCCGTCGCGGCGATCGGCGGCGAAGGTGCCCATGGTCAGCAGCGGCGCCATCACCAGCACGCAGAGCTCGGCGACGCCGAAGTAGCGCATCACCACCTCGACGCTGACCCCGGCCGCGCGCAGGTCGGCCTGGTTGTCGATGTAGCGCAGCACGAAGAGCAGAAAGGCCACTGCCATCAGCAGTTCACCGAGTGCCAGCACCAGCCACGCCAGCGGACTGCGGAACAGGCGCGCGATCTCGGTCCGCGCGACCGCGCCGATGGGCGTGCTCATGCGCCCGCCGCTGCCGGCTCGCCGGCGGTCACGCGCAGGAACTCGTGCTCTAGCGCATCGTAATCCGGCACCAGTGCGCTGAGCCCCCAGTCGCCCTCGGCGGCCGCGGCGGCGACGGCGCCGGCGACCGCGGCGTCGGCGGCGAGCAGCCAGTCGCCGCCGGGCGCACGCTCGACCGCGCCGACACCGGCGATGGCCTTCAGCGCCGGCGCGCCGGGATCGCGGGCCAGGCGCACGCGGATGCGGCGCGCGGCATCACCCGCCGCGTCGTGCACCACGCGGCCGTGGTGGAGGATGGCGACGCGCGTGGCGAGCAGGCGCACCTCGGGCAGGATATGGGTCGAGATCAGGATCGCGCGCTCCGCGGCCAGCTCGCCGATCAGCGCGCGCACCTCGCGGATCTGGGCCGGGTCCAGGCCGGTGGTCGGCTCGTCGAGGATCAGCACGGCGGGCTCGTGCACGATCGCCTGGGCCAGCCCGACACGCTGACGGTAGCCCTGTGAGAGCGTGCGGACGAGGCGCCGGCCGACCGCGGACAGGCCGCAGCGCGCGCGCGCGCGATCGACCGCACGCGCGAGTCCGGCACCGGCCAGGCCGCGTGCGCGTGCGCAGAAGCGCAGGTACTCGTCGACGCGCATGTCGTCGTACAGCGGCGCGGTCTGCGGCAGGTAGCCGAGCGCGCGGCGTGCCGCGGCCGGCTGCCGCGCCAGATCGTGCCCGGCGATGGTCACGCGGCCGGCGTCGGCGGCGAGCGCCCCGGCCAGCATCTGCATGGTGGTGGTCTTGCCGGCGCCGTTCAGGCCGAGGAAACCGAGCACCTCGCCGTGGCGCAGTTCCAGGCTGACGCCGTCGACCGCACGCTGGCGACCGAAACTGCGGGTCAGTCCGTCCGCCGCCAGCAGCACCTGTTCGCTCATGGGGCCGGTATTATTGGTGAGCCGATGCAGCGTGCCAAGCACCGCGCATTGGCGAGTGCCGCGTGCGCTCGGCGATAATGCCGCGCCATGCTCATCATCGGCATCGACACCGGCGGCACCTTCACCGATCTGATCGCCTGCGACGGCAAGCGCGTGATCGTGCGCAAGGTCCTGTCGACCCCGGCGGCGCCCGAGCGGGCCATCCTCGACGGGCTCGCGGCGCTGGGGCTGGACTACGCCGGCGCGCGCATCGTGCACGGATCGACGGTCGCCACCAACACGCTGCTCGAGGGCACCGGGGCGCGCACGGTGTTCGTGACCAACCGCGGCTTCGGCGACGTACTCAGTATCGGCCGCCAGGCGCGGCCGCGGCTCTACGACCTGACGCCGCCGCCGGTGCTGCCGCCGGTCCCGCCGGGGCTGTGCCTGGAAACGGGCGGGCGGCTGGCTGCCGACGGCAGCGTGGTCGAGGAGCTGGACGCCGCCGATCTCGACGCGCTCGCCGCCGCGGTCGCCGAGCGCGCGCCGGAGGCCGTCGCCGTCAGCCTGTTGTTCTCGTTCCTCGACGATCGCTTCGAGCGCGCCATTGCCGAGCGCCTCGGGGGCGAGGTGTTCGTGACGGTGTCGAGCGAGGTGCTGCCCGAGTACCGCGAGTACGAGCGCGGGATCGCGACCTGGCTGAATGCCTGTACCGGGCCGGTCATGCAGCGCTACCTGGAGCGCCTCGCCGACGACCTCGGTCCGGCGCGGTTGTCGGTCATGCAGAGCTCGGCGGTGACCTGCGAGCCGGACTTCGCCGCCCGCCACGCCGTCAACCTGCTGCTGTCCGGCCCGGCCGGCGGCCTGCTGGGTGCGCGCCACGTCGCCGCCGCGGCCGGCTGCGAGCGCATCCTGACCTTCGACATGGGCGGCACCTCCACCGACGTGGCGCTCGCCGACGGCACCATCGCGCTCACCGCCGAAGGTCACATCGGCCCCTACCCGGTCGGCGTGCCGATGGTCGACATGCACACCATCGGCGCCGGCGGCGGCTCGATCGCGCGGGTCGATGCCGGCGGGTTGCTGCACGTCGGCCCGCAGTCGGCCGGCGCCAGCCCAGGCCCGGCCTGCTACGGCCAGGGCGGCACCGCGGCCACCGTCACCGACGCCAACCTGGTGCTGGGCCGGCTGCCGGCCGCGCTGCGCCTCGGCGGCGGCCTGGCCCTGGACGCCGCCGCGGCACATCGCGCGCTGGCCGAGCTCGGTGCGGCGCTCGGCGGGCTCGACGCCGAGCAGGCGGCGGCCGGGGTGATCGCGGTCGCCAACGATCACATGCAGCAGGCGCTCAGGGTGATCTCCGTCGAGCGCGGTATCGACCCGCGCGACTACACGCTGGTCTCCTTCGGCGGCGCCGGCGGCCTGCACGTGTGTGCGCTGGCTGCCGGCCTCGGCATGCGGCGTGCGCTGGTGCCGGCGGCGGCCGGGGTGCTGTCGGCACTGGGTATGGTCGTGGCGCGCCCGGGCCGGCGCCTGTCGCGGACCGTGCGCCGGCCCCTGACGGCACTCGGCGCGGACACGATCGAGGCGCTGTTCGAAGCCGTCGCCGCACCCGGCCGGGGGGCGCTGCAGGCCGAAGGCCATGCGCCGGCCGACATCGTCGCGACCCGCAGCGTCGAGCTCTGCTACCGCGGGCAGTCGTTCGCCATCGAGGTGCCGTGGCGGGACGCCGCGACGGCCGCGGCGGACTTTCACGCCGAGCACGAACGGCGCTACGGCCATCGCCTGCAGCAGCCGCTGGAGCTGGTCAACCTGCGCGTCGCGCTGGACGTTGCGGCCGCGGTGCCGGCGCTGGCCTTCGCCGCCGGCACCGACGCGACGCCGCTCGGCGCGGACGGGCCGTTTCCGGTCTACGCGCGCGCGTCCCTCGCGGTCGGCGATGAACTGCGCGGCCCGGCGGTGGTCCATGACGAGGTCGGCACCGCGTTCGTCGCCCCGGACTGGCGGGCACGCGCCGACGCCGTCGGGAACCTGGTGCTCGAGTTGGGGTAAACTGCCGGCGCGAGCCAGCCGCGGCCTGCGGCGGGCGGGGCGCCATCAATCTTTACGATGGGTGGACGCTAACCACCTTATCATCCGAATCGAAGCAGTCGCGCCGCTGCGCGAGGGGGAACTACATGCTGCAAGGCCTGATCGAGATGCCCTGGTGGGGTTACGTGCTGGTCACACTGGTCTATACCCACCTCACCATCGCCGCGGTGACGATCTACCTGCACCGCAACCAGGCCCACCGCGCCGTCGATCTGCACCCGCTGGTCTCGCATTTCTTCCGCTTCTGGCTGTGGCTGACGACCGGCATGAACACGCGCGAATGGACCGCGGTGCACCGCAAGCACCACGCCGCGGTCGAGACGCCCGAGGATCCGCACAGCCCGGTCACGCACGGCATCGACACCGTGCTGTGGACCGGCGCCGAGCTGTACCGGGTCAGCGCCCGTGACGCGGCCCTGGTCGAGCAATACGGTTACGGCACGCCGGACGACTGGGTCGAGCGCAAGCTCTACACCGGGCGGCCCTATCTCGGCATCGTGCTCATGTTCCTCTCCAACATCGTGCTCTACGGGCCGCTGGGGATCACCATCGGCGCGGTGCAGATGATGTGGATTCCGTTTTTCGCCGCCGGCGTCATCAACGGCATCGGCCACTGGCGCGGCTACCGCAACTTCGAGACCGCCGACTGCTCCACCAACATCGTGCCCTGGGGCATCCTGATCGGCGGCGAGGAGCTGCACAACAACCATCACGCCTTCGGCAGCTCGGCCAAGTTCTCGGTGCGGCCGTGGGAGTTCGACATCGGCTGGCTGTACATCCGGCTGATGGCCGCCTGCGGGCTGGCCGAGGTGCGCAAGCTGGCGCCGGCGCGCCCGGTGGTCGACACCGCCCGCCCCGAACCCGATTTCGAGACCCTCAAGGCCGTCGTCGGCAGCCGCCTGCACGTGATGGCCGACTACGGCCGCATGGTGGTCAAGCGCGTGCACCGCGAGGAGCTGCGCAACGCTGGCGGCGAGGCGCGCGGCAAGCTGCGCCCGCTCGGCCGCCTGATGCTGCGCGCCGACGAGCGCCTCAACGACCACGAGCGCGGCGCGCTGCGCGAGGCGCTGACGCTGAACGAGCGGCTGGAGGAGGTCTACCGTTTCCGCCAGCGGCTGCAGGCCATCTACGAGGCGCGCAGCGCGAGCCGCGAGTCGTTGCTGGACCTGCTGCAGGAGTGGTGCCAGCAGGCCGAGCGCACCGGCATCGAGGCCCTGCAGGATTTCGCGCAGACCCTGCGCGGCTACACCCTGGCGACCAGCTGAAGCCCGGCACACACGCACAAAAAACCCCGCCGCGGCGGGGTTTTTTGTGCGTGTGTGCCGCGACCCTTACTTGATCTTGGCTTCCTTGTAGGTCACGTGCTTGCGCACCACGGGATCGAACTTCATGCGCTCGAGCTTCTCCGGGTGGGTGCGCTTGTTCTTGGTCGTCGTGTAGTAATGGCCGGTGCCGGCGCTGGAGACGAGCTTGATCTTTTCCTGCATGACGCGGACTCCTAGACTTTCTCGCCGCGCGCGCGGATCTCGCCGAGCACGGCGTCGATGCCCTGCTTGTCGATGATACGCAGACCGCGGGTGGACACGCGCAGGCGCACCCAGCGCTTCTCGCTCTCGACCCAGAAGCGGCGCGAGTGCAGATTGGGCAGGAAGCGCCGACGGGTCTTGTTGTGCGCGTGCGACACGTTGTTTCCGGAAACCGGACGTTTGCCCGTCACTTGGCAGACGCGGGACATGATGGCGTTCCTCGAGGCGCGAAAGGGCGCGAATTCTAGCCGGTTTCGCGCCGCAAGGGAACCTCGGGCCAGGACCCGGCCTGCGCCCGGCCAGGGCCGTCACATGAGGCCGCGGGCGGCCATGGAGACCGCCTCGCGCTCGCCCACCACGAGGTGGTCGAGCACGCGCACGTCGACCAGCCGGGCGGCATCGACGATGCGCCGCGTGATGGCGCCGTCGGCGGCGCTCGGCTCGGCCACGCCGGAGGGATGGTTGTGGGCGAGGATGACCGCGGCGGCGTTCAGCTCCAGGCAGGCGCGCACGATCTCGCGCGGGTGCACGGTGGCGCTGTCGATGGAGCCCGTGAACAGCTCGCGGAAGGCGATCACGCGGTGCCGCGTGTCGAGAAACAGGCAGGCGAAGACCTCGCGACCGTAGGCTTTCATGCGCGCTACCAGGTAATCGCCGGCAGCGGCCGGATTCTCCAGCGGACCGTCGCGCTCCAGCGCGGCGTAGAGGTAGCGGCGGCCGAGCTCGAGTGCGGCAGCCAGGGTGGCGAAGCGTGCCGGGCCACAGCCGGCCAGGCGCGCGAAACCGCCGGCGTCGGTTTCCAGCAGCGGGCGCAGGCCGCCGGTTTCGCCCAGCAGGCGTCGCGCCAGCGTGACCGCGTCCGCTTCGCGCGTGCCGCTGCGCAGCAGCACCGCCAGCAGCTCGGCATCGGACAGGGCGCCGGCGCCGCGCGCCAGCAGTTTCTCGCGCGGGCGCTCGGGCGCCGGCCAGTCCTTGATCGTCATCTTCCCCTCCCTGGGATTCGGCGTGACGCAACGTCAGTATAGGGCGACGGCGCGGCCGGCGGCCAGCGCCCCGACGCCGTGCCTGACGCCGGCGCGGCGCGCCGGTAGAATCGGCGCACCCCCGCAGCGGTGTGCCATGAACACGCTTTTCGCCAAACACATTCTCCTCATCGTCAGCGGCGGAATCGCGGCTTACAAGTCGCCCGACGTGGTGCGCCGGCTGCGCGACGCCGGCGCCGAGGTGCGCGTGGTGATGACCCCGGCGGCGACGCGCTTCATCACCCCGCTCACCCTGCAGGCAGTCTCCGGCCACCCGGTGCGCGAGGCCTTGTTCGATCGCGAGGCCGAGGCCGCGATGGGACACATCGAGCTCGCCCGCTGGGCCGATGCGGTGGTGGTGGCGCCGGCGACGGCGGACTTCATCGCGCGGCTGCGCAGCGGCATGGCCGACGATCTTGCCGGCGCGGTGTGCCTGGCCAGCGCCGCGCCGCTGCTGCTGGCGCCGGCGATGAACCAGCAGATGTGGAGCCACCCGGCCACGCAGGACAACCTCGCCGCGCTGACCGCGCGCGGGGTGCTGCTGGCGGGGCCGGCCAGTGGCAGCCAGGCGTGCGGCGAGACGGGCCCGGGGCGCATGCTGGAGGCCGACGAGCTGGTCGCGGCGAGCGCCGCGCTGTTCGCCACCGGTGCGCTGGCCGGTCTCAGCGTGCTGGTGACCGCCGGACCCACGCGCGAGGCGCTGGACCCGGTGCGCTACCTGACCAACCACAGCTCCGGCAAGATGGGCTACGCGGTGGCCGCGGCAGCGGCCGAAGCCGGCGCCGCCGTCACCCTGGTCAGCGGGCCGACGCGCCTCGAAGCGCCACCCGGGGTCGCCTGCGTGGCGGTGGAATCGGCGCGCGACATGCACGCCGCGGTGATGCGGGCGCTGCCCGGTACGCACATCTTCGTTGCCACGGCCGCCGTTGCCGACTACCGTCCGGCGCAGGCCGCGGCGGCCAAGCTCAAGCGCGACGGTCGCGACCTCGAAGTCCGCTTCGTGCCCAACCCGGACATCCTGGCCGAGGTTGCGGCGAGCCCGTCGGCACCGTTCACCGTCGGCTTCGCGGCCGAGACCCACGAGGTCGAGAAGCACGCACGCGAGAAGCTCGCGCGCAAGCGCATCGACATGATCGCGGCCAACGCGGTGGGTGGCAGTGACAGCGCCTTCCACGGCGACGACAACGCGCTCACCGTGATCTGGCACGATGGCGAGCAACACCTCGAGCGGGCGCCGAAGACACGCCTCGCGAGGCGCCTGGTGGAGCTCGTCGCGGCGCGCTACCGCGCGCGCGAATGAACCTTTTTCGGGTGTATTCGCACGGTTCACCTTGTACACTGGCGCCATCCGGCTCGCGACCGCGACAAACGATTCAAATCAAGCAGATATGAAACTACCGGGTTCCAGCGGAGACGTTCTCGGCGGGCTGGCCGAGCGCCTGCCCCGCCGCCTCGTGATCGGCGTGGCGATCATCGCCGTCGTCGCCGTCGGCGGCTGGTTGCTGGTCGGGAACCTGCTCGGTGACCGCTCGGCCTCGACCGCGAGAGCGTGGAACGATGCCTACCAGCAGATTGCCGGCGGCATCGCGCGCTCGGTGGCCGGCGAGCTGACCCCCTACACGCGCGCGCTCGACGCCATCGCCAGCAACCCGGAGGTCACTGCAGCATTCGCTGCCGGCGACAGCGCGGCCCTGGCGGCACTTGCCGACCGCCTGCGCCCGCAGCTGGACGGCGTGCTGGCGCTGCGCCTGTTGCCGGCCGACCTGCGCGATCCCGAGCCCGAGGCGTCGCCGCCGCTGACCTTCGCCTCGATCTCGATGCTGCGCCGGGCGCGGGAGGAAGGCGCGTCGCCGGCCGCGGAAGTCCACCTGGCCGGCACCGAGGCCGAGCACATGGTGTTCCTGGAGCCGGTAATGGCGGCCGACGAGGACGAGACCCTGCTCGGTTTCGTCCACCTGAGCGTGCACCCGGACATCGTGCGCCGCGTGCTGGAGGCGAACCCGCCGCGCAGCGTCTACGCCGAGCTGCGCCAGGGCACCCGCGTGCAGCTCGCCAGCACCGGCACCGCGCCGGCCGACGGTGCGCCCTCGACCACCGCGCGGGTCGCGGGCACGACGCTGGCGGTGACGCTGCGTGCGCCCGGCGCCGCGGTCGCCGACGGCGGCGGGCCGGGCATTGCCACGATCGCGGCCGGCGTGGTCGGCGTGATGGCGCTGATCGGGGCGGTGATTTTCCTGCGTGGCCAGCGCCAGGGCGTACGCGTGGCCACGCCGGCGGCCGGCACGCGCATCTACCAGGGCGCGATCAAGGCGATCTACGACGGCGTACACCCCGGGCTGGAGCAGCTCATGCCCGGCGCGCGTGCGGCGGCCACCGACATCGACCTCGACGTGCTCGACGACGGCGCCGCCGGTGACGACGTCACGGCCTTCAAGAACCCGGCCGCGCTGGTCGATGACGAGGATCCGACCGTCCCGCGCACCACCAGCGAAGCGGTGGCGGCGGGCGACACAGACCTCGAGGAGACACCTGCCCCCGTGCCAGCTTCCATCTTCCGCAGCTATGACATCCGCGGCATCGTCGGCGAGACGCTGACCGAGGATGGCGTCTACCAGATAGGCCGCGCACTCGGCGCCGAGGCCGAGGCGCGCGGCCAGAAGACGGTCGTGGTCGCGCGCGACGGCCGCCACTCCAGCACCGGCCTGCGCGAGGCCCTGACCCGAGGCCTGCTCGAGTCCGGCCGCGATGTACTCGACATCGGCCTGACGCCGACCCCGGTGCTCTACTTCGCCACCCATCACCTCGATGCCCGCAGCGGCGTGATGATCACCGGCAGCCACAATCCCGCGCAGTACAACGGCCTCAAGATCGTGCTCGATGGCGAGACCCTCTCGGGTGAGGCCATCCAGGCCATCCGGCGGCGCGTCGAGGAGCAGGACTTCACCGAGGGCACGGGCTCGCTGCAGTCGACCGACATCGTGGCCGAGTACATCCGGCGCATCTCGGAGGAGATCCCGGTGACGCTCGGCAAGGCGATGCGCGTGGTGGTCGACTGCGGCAACGGCGTGCCCGGCGCCGTCGCGCCGGACATCCTGCGCGCCATCGGCCACGACGTGATCGAGCTCTTCTGCGAGGTCGACGGCGACTTCCCCAACCATCACCCCGACCCGTCGCAGACGGAGAACCTCGAGGCCCTGATCCAGGCCGTTGCCGACGAGGGCGCCGATCTCGGCCTCGCGTTCGATGGTGACGGCGATCGGCTCGGCGTGGTCGATTCCGAGGGCAACGTGATCTGGCCCGATCGCCAGATGATCCTGTTCGCGCGCGACATCCTCTCGCGCAACCCGGGCGCCAAGATCATCTACGACGTCAAGTGCTCGCGCCTGCTCGGCGCCGAGATCACCGCGCACGGCGGCGAGCCGATCATGTCGAAGACCGGGCACTCGCTGATCAAGTCGAAAATGCAGGAGACCGGCGCCCTGCTGGCGGGCGAGATGAGCGGGCACATTTTCTTCAAAGAGCGCTGGTACGGCTTCGACGACGCGCTGTACTCGGCCGCACGCCTGCTCGAGATCCTGGTCAACAGTGACCAGTCACCGGCCGAGGTGTTCGCCTCCCTGCCGGGCGGCGTGGCGACGCCCGAGCTGCGTCTGGACATGCCCGAGGAAGCCCACGCCGGTTTCATGGAAAAGGTGCTGGCCGCCGCCGCGTTCGACGATGCCGAGGTCACCACCATCGACGGACTGCGCGTCGACTTCGCCGACTCCTGGGGCCTGATCCGGCCATCGAATACCACGCCGTGCCTGGTGCTGCGCTTCGAAGGCGACGACGAGGCCGCGCTGGAAGGCGTCAAGGCACGCTTCCGCGAGCTGCTGCTGGGCGTCGACGCCTCCCTCGAACTGCCCTTCTGAGACGATGCCGGCGAGCCCGTCGCCACATCACCGCGCGGGTCCGCGAGTGACCCGGCGAGAGACCCTGTAACGGAACATCGATGTCGCTCAATCCGACTCACGCCACCAGCGTCGCCCACGTCCTGACCGCGGCGCTGCCCTACATCCAGCGCTACCAGGACAAGACCATCGTCATCAAGTACGGCGGCAACGCGATGACCGACGATCGCTTGAAGGCGAGCTTCGCGCGTGACATCGTGCTGATGAAGCTGGTCGGGCTGCACCCCATCGTGGTGCACGGCGGCGGCCCGCAGATCGGCCACCTGCTCGAGCGCATCGGCAAGGAGTCGCGTTTCGTCGACGGCATGCGCGTGACCGACGCGGAGACCATGGACGTGGTCGAGATGGTGCTCGGCGGCCTGGTCAACAAGGAGATCGTCAACCTCATCAACGCCGCCGGCGGGCGCGCCATCGGGCTCACCGGCAAGGACGGCCCGCTGATCGTCGCGCGCAAGCTCAGCCTGTCGCCGCGCGACCCCGCGGCGGCGGCCTCGGAGATTATCGACCTCGGCCACGTCGGCGAGGTGGCCGGGGTCAACCGCGCGGTGCTCGACTTCTTCAATGCCGGGGACTTCACCCCGGTCATCGCGCCCATCGGCGTCGGCGAGGACGGCGCGTCCTACAACATCAACGCGGACCTGGTGGCCGGCAAGATCGCCGAGGTCATGCAGGCCGAGAAGCTCATCCTGCTGACCAACACGCCGGGACTGCTCGGCGCCAACGGCGAGCTGCTGACCGGCCTCAGCGCGAAACGCGTGCGCGAGCTGATCGACGACGGCACCATCCACGGCGGCATGCTGCCCAAGATCGGCAGCGCGCTGGACGCGGTCGACAACGGTGTGCGGCGCGCACACATCATCGACGGGCGCATCGAGCATGCGTTGCTGCTCGAGCTCTTCACCGACGAAGGCGTGGGCACGCTCATCGAGTGAACGACAAACCCAACCGGCGCCAGCAGATTCTCGAAGTCCTCGCCGGCGAGCTCGAATCACGGCCGGGATCGCGCATCACCACCGCCGCCCTGGCCGCCGCGGTGGGCTTCTCCGAGGCCGCGCTGTATCGTCATTTCGCGAGCAAGGCGCAGATGTTCGAAGGCCTCATCGGCTTCGCCGAGGACACCGTGTTCGCCCTGTTCAACCAGGTCATGCGCGAGCAGACCGATGCGCGCGTGCGCTGCCTGCACCTGACCACGGCACTGCTGCGCTTTGCCGAACGCAATCCCGGCATTGCCCGGCTGCTGGTCGGCGACGTTCTGGTCGGTGAGCACGCGCGGCTGCGGCGCCGCGTGGCGCAGTTCTTCGCGCGCGTCGAAACGCAGTTTCGCCAGGTACTGCGCGAGCGTGCGCTGGACGGCGCTGCGGTCGATGCGACGCGCGACGCGGACGCCGCGCGGCTGTTGCTGAACGTCGTCGTCGGCCGCCTGGACCAGTTCGTGCGCGAGGAGTTCGCGCACTCGCCGGCCGCCGACTGGGAGCGGCAGTGGGCGCTGCTGAGTGCCGGCCTGTTCGCGCCCTGAGAACGCGGCGCCAGGTCAGCGTTTGCCCTTGAGCTCGCGGAAACGCTCGATGTCGGCGTTGAAGCGGGCGCGGATCTCTTCCTGCTCGCGCCGCTTGGTCGCGATGAAGGTCTCGTTCTCCTCGATCTGGTCGCGCACGCTCGCGATGTTGGCGACCATTTCCTCGCTCGGCGTCTCGCCGCGGCGTTCGACTTCGGCGGCACGCTCGATCATCTGGTCGAGGTTGTTCTGCAGCTTCTCGATGTGGCTGCTGGTGAGCCGGATCTGGGAGTCGAGGTGGGCGATCTGGCCGTCTCGGGTCAGCACCAGGTCGTCTTCGGAGGCGAAGGTCGCGAGCAGCACGCGGTCGGCGGCCTCGCGTTTCTTGCGCTCGGCCTTGGCCGCGGCCTCCGCTTTCTCCTGCTCGCGTTCCTCGGCCAGTTCCTCGACGGTCTTGGCGCGATCTTTCTCGCCCACGGTCATGCCGCGCTTGTTGAGCGTCTCGTGTCCCTGCTGCGCGTATTCGGGCGGCACGGCGTTGCCGCACTCGCGTACGCCCTCGCTGTTCGTCCAGCACTTGATCTTGGCCCCGGCCGGCGCGGCAACCGCGAGCAGCAGGGCGACGAGCGCCGGGGTGGCGCGATGGAGAGGGGTCTTGCGGATCATGGCATCACCTTGGACGCGTTGCGCGCCGGCGGCTGTGCCGGCGAGCGTGGGCCTCGTCACTGGATTCATCACTATACTAGCGTAGCGCGCGGGTCTGAACAGGGCCTGAACCCGCTTGCCGGCTACACCCCGTATTGCGCGCGATAGGCCGCAATCGCGGCCAGCTCGGTGGCATGACCGCCCTGCTCGGCGAGGTAGTCGACGATGTCCGCGAGGCCGACGATGCTGTGCACCGGAATGCCGTGCGTGCGCGTGACCTCCTGCGCCGCGGAAAGGGTTCCGCTGCCGCGCTCCTGGCGGTCCAGGGAGATCGTGACGCCCACCGCGGTGGCGCCAACGGCCGTGATCAGCCGCATCGACTCGTTGACCGAAGTGCCGGCGGAGATCACGTCGTCGACGATCAGGACCCGCCCGGCCAGCGGCGCGCCCAGGGTGGTGCCGCCCTCGCCATGATCCTTGGCCTCCTTGCGGTTGAAGCAGAACGGCACGTCGCGGCCGTGCCCGGTCTCGAGCGCGATCGCGATCGCCGCACCCAGCGGAATGCCCTTGTAGGCCGGGCCGAAGAGGAGGTCGAAAGCGATGCCGCTGTCGACGATGGCGGCGGCGTAAGCGCGCCCCAGGGCGGCCAGCGCGCGACCCGAGTCGAACGCCCCGGTGTTGAAGAAATAGGGGCTGACGCGTCCGGACTTGAGGGTGAACTCGCCGAAGCGCAGCGCGCCCCGTTCGATCGCGAAGTCGATGAAGCGGCGTTGGTAGTCCTGCACGGGAAAGATCTGCGGCTCGGCTGCGGAACAGCCGTTATGATAGCGGCGCCGGCCACCGCCTGCACCGCCACCACGACCATCGCACGGGAGCGCGCATGCGCATCATCACGCTCAATCTGAACGGCATCCGCTCGGCCCACGGCAAGGGCTTTCACACCTGGCTGTCCCGCCAGCGCGCCGACGTCGTCTGCCTGCAGGAAACCAAGGCCCAGGTGGAGCAGCTCGATCGCGAGGTGCGCAGCCCGGGCCGCTGGCACACCTGGTTCTGCGACGCGGAGAAGAAGGGCTACAGCGGCGTCGCGCTGTATTCGCGACACGAGCCGGACAACGTCGTGCACGGCCTGGGCTTCGACGAGTTCGACCGCGAGGGTCGCTACGTGCAGGCCGACTTCGGCAAGCTTTCGGTGGCCTCGCTCTACCTGCCCTCCGGCTCCTCCAGCGAGGAGCGCCAGCAGATGAAGTTCAAGTTCATGGACCTGTTCATGCCGTGGCTGGAGGCGCGTCGCGGTGACGGCCGCGAGTGGGTCTTGTGCGGCGACTGGAACATCGCGCACCGCGAGATCGATCTGAAGAACTGGCGCGGCAACCGCAAGAATTCCGGCTTCCTGCCCGAAGAGCGCGCCTGGCTGACCCGCCTGTTCGACGACGTCGGCTACGTCGACGCCTTCCGTGCGGTCAACGCCGAGCCCGAGCAGTACACCTGGTGGTCGAACCGCGGCCAGGCCTGGGCCAAGAACGTGGGCTGGCGTATCGACTACCAGATTGTCACGCCCGGGCTCGCCCCGCTGGTGCAGCGTGCGTCCATCTACAAGGCGGCGCGTTTCTCGGACCACGCACCGCTGATCATGGACTACGACGCCGCGATCGAGGATTTCCGCTGACCGGTGATGGCCCGCGCGCCTCAGCTGCGCTGGCGGATCCGGTAGACCGCGATCTCGGCCAGCAGGTTGGGCAGCAGCTGCATGCCGATCAGCGCACGGTGCTGGGAGTCGACGATGGCGCGCTCGGTGACCTCGATGCGGGCGTTGGCGCACAGCGCGTCGAAATCCTCGATCGTGCACATGTGGATATTGGGCGTGTCGTACCAGGTGTTGGGCAGGTGGCGGGTGACCGGCATCTTGCCGAGTGCGAACTGCAGGCGGCAGCGCCAGTGCCCCATGTTGGGGAAGGTCACGATACCTTCACGGCCGATACGCAGGATTTCTTCGATCACCCGGTGCGGCGAGCGCATCGCCTGCACAGTCTGCATCATGACCACGAAATCGAACGAGTCCTCGTCGAAATCCGACAGGCCCTGGTCGAGGTTGGTGTGGATGACGTTGACGCCGCGCTCGAGGCAGGCGGCGATGTTGTCCGGGTCGATCTCGATGCCGTACCCGGTAACGCCCTTCTCGCGCTGCAGGGCGGCGAGGAAGGCGCCGTCACCGCAGCCCAGATCGAGCACGCGCGCGCCCTCGCTGATCCAGTCCGCGATCAGGCGATGCTCGGGGCGCAGCTCGGCGAGGTTCACGCTTCGCCCCGCATGCGGTCGAAGTAGACCCGCAGCACCTTGTGGTACTGCTCGATCGGCAGGAGGAAGGAGTCGTGCCCGAGATCGGACTCGATCTCGACGTAGCTGACATCGTGATCGCAGTCGAGCAGCGCGCGTACGATCTCGCGCGACCGTGCCGGTGAGAAGCGCCAGTCGCTGGTGAACGAGATCACGAGGAAGCGTGCCTGGCAGCCGGACACCGCGCGCGTGAGGTCGCCGCCGTGGGCCTGGGCCGGGTCGAAGTAATCGAGCGCGCGCGTCATCAGCAGGTAGGTGTTGGCGTCGAAGCGGCCGACGAAGGACTCCCCCTGGTGGCGCAGGTAGGACTCGATCTCGAACTCGACGTCGTAGCCGAAGCTGATCTTGCCTTCGCGCAGCTCGCGGCCGAAGCGGGTGTGCAGCACGTCGTCGGAGAGGTAGGTGATGTGGCCGATCATGCGCGCGAGCTTGAGACCGTGCTCGGGGACGACGTCGTGTTCGTAGTAGTGCCCGCCGTGGAAGGCGGGATCGGACCGGATAGCCTGGCGCGCGATCTCGTTGAAGGCGATGTTCTGCGTCGACAGCCGCGGCGCCGCCGCGATGACCAGCGCGTGGCGCAGGCGCGCGGGGTAATCCATCGCCCACTGCAGCACCTGCATGCCGCCGAGGCTGCCGCCGATCACCGCCGCCCAGCATTCGATGCCGAGGACGTCGGCGAGACGCGCCTGGCTCTCGACCCAGTCGCGCACGGTGACGATGGGGAAGTCCGGGCCGTAGCGCTTGCCGCTGCCGGGCCGTACCGAGAGCGGGCCGGTCGAGCCGCCGCAGCCGCCGAGATTGTTGGGGCACACGACGAAGAAATGATTGGTGTCGATGGGCTTGCCCGGCCCGATGCAGTTGTCCCACCAGCCCGGCTTGCGGTCCTCGGCGTGGTGGTAGCCGGCCGCGTGGTGATCGCCGGACAGGGCGTGACAGACCAGTACCGCGTTGCTGCGTGCCGCGTTGAGCGCGCCGTAGGTCTCGAAGCAGAGATCGTAGACCGGCAGTACCGCCCCGGAGTCCAGCGTCAGCGGCTGGTCGAAGTGGTGGCTGCGGGGCACCACCAGGCCGACGCTGTCAGCAGGGATCGATTCGGGCATCGGCGGGCAGGCATTGCGCGGAGGGAGGGCCGCAGAGTCTAAGGTTTGGCGTCAGGCGGGGCAAACCACGTGCGGCGGGCTCAGGCCTCGCCGGGGATGCCGCCGAGCGCAGCGAACCAGGCCGGCAGGCGTGCCGGGCGGCGCAGGCGCACGCGCTTGAGCCGCCCGCGCTGGCCGCGCTCGAGCACCGCGCCCGAGCGGGCGATGCCGAAATCGCGGACCAGCAGTGCGAGCAGGGCACGGTTGGCCTTGTCGTCGACCGCCGGGGCGGCCACCGCCACCGCCACCGCGCCGTCATGCAGGCCATCGACGGCGTTGCGGCGAGCGTTCGGCCGGGCGCGAATCTCGAGCAGCAGGTCGCCGTCCTGCCAGCGATACCAGCCGGGCCCGGGCGTCGTGGTCAGAGCAGGGTCCTGCCTAGATCGCGCAGGGGCGCGACCAGCAGCATCTGCGCGAGTTGCAGCACGATGATCGCGGCCATCGGCGAGAGATCGATGCCGCCCAGCGGCGGGATCAGGTTGCGCGCCGGGCGCAGCAACGGCTCGGTCAGCGAGTGGATGACCGAGATCACCGGGTTGTAGGCGCCCTGTGCGACCCAGCTCAGGATGACCTGGATGATGATGGCGCCGAGAAAGGTCCACAGCGTCTTGCTCAGCAACTCGGCGATGGCGATGACCAGCAGGCCGCCGAACGCGGGCTGCACGCCGAGCACCAGCGCAACCAGCCAGGTGTTCAGCATCTGCAGCGCCAGCAGCAACAGGACGGACGAGGTGTCGAGGCCGCGGATCGCCGGAATGTAGCGGCGCATTGGTCGCAGCGGCGGGTTGGTCACGGTAACGATCGCCTGGCACAGCGGGTTGTAGAAATCCGCGCGCACGAGCTGGAACAGGAAGCGCAGCAGCACGGCGAAGATGTACAGACCGAACAGCACGTCGATCAGGAACACGCCCGCATTCGAGAAGTAGCCGCCGCCCATCAGCGTTCGATGCCCTGCGCGAGCTCGACCGAGCGATCGCGCGCAGCGACCAGGGCGCGGCGCACCAGGGCCTGCAGGTCACCGTCGCCGAAGGCGGCCAGCGCGCGCTCGGTGGTGCCGCCGGGCGAGGTCACCCGCGTCCGCAGCGTGGCCGGCGGCTCGCTCGCGCCGCGCGCCAGGGTGGCCGCGCCGAGTGCGGTGTCCAGCGTCAGCTCGCGCGCCAGCGCGGCCGGCAGGCCGAGCTCCACGGCGACCTTCTCGATCAGCTCCATGAACAGGAAGAAGTAGGCCGGTCCGCTGCCGGACACCGCCGTCACCGCGTCCATCAGGGCCTCGTCGTCCACCCACGCTGCGCTGCCGACCGCGCCGAGCAGCGCCTGCGCGTGCTCGCGCTGGGCGTTGCTGACCGCCGCGTTGGCGAACAGGACCGCCGCGCCGCGGCCGACCAGTGCCGGCGTGTTGGGCATGGCACGGACGATGGCGCGGTCCGCACCCAGCCACCGGGCCAGGTGACCGCAGGTGATCCCGGCGGCGATCGACAGGAACAGGGCACCACCGCCGCACGACCCGACCACGCCGCGGGCCACCTCGCGCATTTGCTGCGGCTTGACCGCGAGCACCACGACATCGGCGTCGGCGACGGCCTGCGCGGCGTCAGCGAACACGCCCACGTCGAACGAGGCGGCGCAGCTCTCGCGCGCGGCGGCGTCGGGGTCGGCGACCCGGATTCGGTGGGCCGGGCATCCGCCCGCGACGAGGCCGCCGATCAGGGCGCGGCCCATGTTGCCACCGCCGACGAAGGCGTAGATGGGAGACATGCGGGAACGTCGAGAAGGAACCGCGCGAATCTTAGCACGCACCGGGGCGCGCTCAGGCGCCGGCGCGCGGTCCGAACACGGCGGTGCCGATGCGCACCAGCGTCGCGCCCTCGGCGATGGCCGCCTCGAAGTCCTCGCTGGTGCCCATGGAGAGCGTGTCCAGCGCCATG
The DNA here is from genome assembly GCA_041984235.1 of Gammaproteobacteria bacterium. GTDB lineage: Bacteria > Pseudomonadota > Gammaproteobacteria > JBHIYN01. The sequence continues at coordinate 44,815 of JBHIYN010000016.1, read as the reverse complement.
GGGGCGGCGCGCGCGAGCGCCGCCAGCGCGGCGAAGGCAGCACGTTGCCGCGGGAAGTCCGGCTCGGGTGCGGGCAGTGCCATCAGGCCGCGCAGGCGCAGCCGCGGCAGGCCGGCGACGTGTTCGAGCAACCGGGGCAGCTCCGCCGGCGCAACGCCTGCCTTGCTCGCCTCGCCACTGATGTTGACTTGCACCAGCACGTTGAGCGGCTCACGGCCGGGGTCGCGCCGGGCCGACAAGCGCTCGGCGATGCGCGCGCGGTCGACGGTGTGGACCCAGTCGAAGGCCTGCGCGATGTCGGTCGTCTTGTTGCTCTGGATGGCGCCGATGAAATGCCACTCCAGGCCCGCGAGATCGGCCAGTGCGCGATGCTTCTCGAGCGCCTCCTGCAGGTAGTTCTCGCCGAAGGCGCGCTGGCCGGCGGCGAACGCCGCACGCAGGGCCGCGACCGGCTGGCGCTTGCTGACCGCGACCAGCCCCACCGAGTCCGGATCGCGCCCGTAACGCGACGCGCATACGCGCAGCCGCCGGCGTACCTCGGCGAGGCATGTGGTGACGTCAGCCACGGTGTTCCAAGGCGACCCGGACAGCGGCGCGGTTCATGGTATGCAGGCGCGGTTCTTGCTAAAGTTTCGACGGTATCGAAGGCTATTGCGGTAAGTGAACCGTGGCAACCGCCTGCCGGTATCGGCCGCCGGCCCGGGCGAGCGGTCGGTCGTCAACAACCTGCGTTTCGAGGATACGTTATGGACATTGGTGAGCTACTCGCGTTTGGCGTCAAGAACCGCGCATCCGACATGCACCTGTCGGCCGGGCTGCCACCCATGATCCGGGTCGACGGTGACGTGCGCCGCATCAACGTCCCGCCCATGGACCACACCACGGTTCATGACCTCGTCTACGACATCATGAACGACAAGCAGCAGAAGGACTACGAGGAGTTCCTCGAGTGTGACTTCTCCTTCGAAATCCCGGGCCTGGCGCGTTTTCGCGTCAATGCCTTCAACCAAAACCGTGGCGCCGGCGCGGTGTTCCGGACCATCCCCTCGGAGATCCTGAGCCTCGAAGACCTCAAGGCGCCGGACATCTTCAAGGAGATCTCCGACTACCCGCGCGGCGTGGTGCTGGTGACCGGCCCGACGGGCTCCGGCAAGTCGACCACGCTGGCGGCCATGATCAACCACAAGAACGAGACCGAGTACGGGCACATCCTGACCATCGAGGATCCGATCGAGTTCGTGCACCAGTCCAAGAAGTGCCTGATTAACCAGCGCGAGGTACACCGCGATACGCTCGGCTTCAACGAGGCGCTGCGCTCGGCGCTGCGCGAGGACCCCGACGTCATCCTGGTCGGCGAGCTGCGCGACCTGGAGACCATCCGCCTCGCGCTGTCCGCCGCCGAGACCGGCCACCTCGTGTTCGGGACCCTGCACACCAGCTCCGCGGCCAAGACCATCGACCGCGTGGTCGACGTGTTCCCGGCCGAGGAGAAGGACATGGTCCGCGCCATGCTCTCGGAGTCACTGCGCGCGGTTATCTCGCAGACGCTGTGCAAGAAGAACGGCGGCGGCCGCGTTGCCGCCCACGAGATCATGATCGGCACGCCGGCCATTCGTAACCTCATCCGCGAGAACAAGATCGCGCAGATGTACTCGGCCATTCAGACCGGCCAGCAGTTCGGTATGCAGACCCTGGATCAGAACCTCCAGGGGCTGGTGCAGAAGAACATGGTCACGCGCCAGGAGGCGCGCCTGAAAGCTGCCAACAAGGACAACTTCTGATCGTCGGAGCCGCGTTCAGGTAACGCCGGCCGACCCTCGCAAGCCCGCCCAGACAACCGCTCCGGAGGTCCAACATGGAACGCGAGCAAGCCATCAAGTACATGCGCGATCTGCTGACGCTCATGGTCGAGAAGAAAGGCTCGGACATGTTCATCACGCGCGACTTCCCGCCGGCGATCAAGATCGACGGCAAGGTCACCCCGGTGTCCAAGACCAAGCTCTCCGGCGAGAACACCAAGGCGCTTGCCTACGCGGTCATGAACGACCGCCAGATCAAGGAGTACGAGGCGACCAAGGAGTGCAACTTCGCCATCGCGCCGACCGGTATCGGACGTTTCCGCGCCAACGCTTTCATTCAGCAGGGCGCCTGCGGTCTGGTGCTGCGTACCATCGAAACTGACGTGCCCAACCTCGAGAAGCTCGGCCTGCCGCCGGTGATGAAGGACATCATCATGACCAAGCGCGGCCTGGTCATCATGGTCGGCGGCACCGGCTCGGGTAAATCGACCTCGCTGGCGGCGATGATCGATCACCGCAACGCCAACTCCTACGGCCACATCATCACCATCGAGGACCCGATCGAGTACGTCCACCCGCACAAGAACTGCATCATCATGCAGCGCGAGGTCGGGGTGGACACCGACGATTGGGACATCGCGCTCAAGAACACCCTGCGCCAGGCGCCGGACGTCATCCTGCTCGGCGAGATCCGCGATCGCGAGACGATGGAATTCGGCATCGCGTTCGCCGAGACCGGCCATCTCGCGGTCGCCACCCTGCACGCGAACAGCTCCAACCAGGCGCTGGACCGCATCATCAACTTCTTCCCCGAGGAGCGGCGCACCCAGCTGCTGATGGATCTTTCGCTCAACCTGCGCGCGGTCATCTCGCAGCGCCTGCTGAAGAAGGTCGACGGCAAGGGGCGCGTGGCGGCGATCGAGATCCTGATGAACTCACCGCTGATCTCCGACCTCATCCTCAAGGGCGAGGTGCACGGCATCAAGGAGATCATGTCGAAGTCGAACGAGATGGGCATGAAGACCTTCGACCAGGCCCTGTTCGATCTCTACGAGGCCGATCTCATCACGCTCGAGGAAGCGCTGCGTAATGCCGACTCGCAGAATGAGCTCAGGCTGCGCATCAAGCTCGAGGGCAAAGCCGCCAAGGGCCGCAACATGCTCGACGAGGAAGGCGGGCTGTCGCTCGAGGAAACGGAGGAAGAGTCGGGCATGCTGCGCTAACGGAGCCGGCGACGGCCGTTGGCCTGACCCCGAGGAACACGCATGGATATCACCCCCTACCTGCAATTGCTGCGCGACAAGAACGGCTCCGACCTGTTCTTCACCGTGGGTGCCCCGGTCAAGGTCAAGATCGAGGGCAACATCAACTCCGTGGGCAAAACCCTGCTCACCGGTGACCTGGTCAAGGCCGCTGCCTACGGCATCATGAACGACAAGCAGATCGCGGTGTTCGAGGACACCATGGAATGCGATTTCGCCATTGCCCTGCCGGACAAGTCGGCGCGATTTCGCGTCAACATCTTCCGCCAGCGCGGCGAGGTCGCCATGGTCCTGCGGCGCATTCCGGTCGACATTCCGACGGTCGGGCAGCTCGGCCTGCCCGAGATCCTGTCAGACCTGATCATGCAGAAGCGCGGCCTCATCCTGATGGTGGGCGCGACCGGCTCCGGCAAGTCGACCACCCTGGCCGCGATGATCAACGAGCGCAACGCGAAGATGGCCGGACACATCCTGACCATCGAGGACCCGGTGGAGTTCTCGCACCCCAACCTGAAGTCGATCATCAACCAGCGCGAAGTCGGGGTCGACACCCTGACCTACCGCAACGCGCTCAAGGCTTCGCTGCGCGAGGCGCCGGACGTCATCCTGATTGGCGAGATCCGCGATCGCGAGACCATGGAGGCGGCGCTGGAGCTGTGTAACACCGGCCACCTCGCCATCTCCACCCTGCACGCGAACAACGCCAACCAGGCGATGGAGCGCGTGATCAACCTGTTTCCGCAGGACCAGCACAAGCAGCTGTTCATGGATCTCTCGCTCAACCTGCGCGCGGTGATCTCGCAGCGGCTGGTCAAGGGCGTCGACGGCATGCGCGTCGCCGCCATCGAGATCATGATCAACACGCCGCATATCGCTGATCTCATTCTCAAGGGCGAGCTGCACGATCTCAAGGAAGCGATGGAAGGCAGCGGTACGCGCGGCATGCAGACCTTCGACATGGCGCTGCATTCGCTGTTCAAGGACGAACGCATCTCGCTCGAGGAAGCGCTGTCGAATGCCGACTCGCGGACCAACCTCGAAGCGAAGATCAACTTTGGCTGAGCGCCGGGTGGCGTCGGCGCCGGTCCTGGTCCTGGGGCTCTCGCTGGCCGCAGCCGCGGCCGGCGTGACGGCGGAGCCCGCCGCCGGGGACGAGGCGCTGCTGGCGGCCGGCCGCAGCCTGGTCGCGCCGTTCAAGCAGGCGCTGAAGGGTGCGCTGGGCGAGGGCATGGCGCGCGGACCGGCGGCGGCGGTCGAGGCCTGCCGGGTCGCGGCACCGGTCATTGCCGATGGCGTCGCCACGCCCGGGGTGCGCCTGGGACGCAGCAGCGATCGGCTGCGCAATCCGGACAACCAGGGGCCGGCCTGGGTCGCGCCGCTGCTCGCCGATTATCTCTCCGGCCGGCAGGCGCGCGCAGCGCGCGTCATCGAGCTGGCCGATGGCCGCGTTGGCTACGTCGAGCCGATCGAGGTACAGCCGATGTGCCTCGCCTGTCACGGCGCGACACCGGCTGCCGGGCTTGCCGAGCTGCTCGCCGAGCACTACCCGCAGGATCGCGCCACCGGCTACCGGCCGGGCGATCTGCGCGGCGTGTTCTGGGCCGAGTTCGACCGTCCGCGCTGAATGGCGTCGCCGGCCGCGGCGCTGCCCGACCGTGGCGGAACGTATGTCGTGATGCTGGAGTCGGCCGCGCCGCAAGAGATCGTGGTCGGTCGGCTGGGCACGCTGTGCCTGGCCGCCGGCACCTGGCTCTACGTCGGCAGCGCCTTCGGCCCCGGCGGCCTGCGTGCGCGGGTTACGCGCCATTGCCGTGCCGGTCGCCGGCGGCACTGGCACCTCGACTACCTCGATGGCGGCCACCGGCCGCGTGGCGTGTGGTACAGCCGGGCCGCGACGCGACTGGAGCACCGCTGGGCGCGGGCGCTGGCCGCCGATCCGCGCTGTAGCGGCGTCGCCCGCTTCGGCGCCAGCGACTGTGACTGTCCCAGTCATTTCTTCCAATGCACCGCCGGCGCGGCGCAGGCGGTGGTCGGCGCGCTGCCGGCGCGGCCGCGGCAGTACCTCGCGTTGTGACGCCAGGCGCGTCCGCCGCGGCGGGGCGCGTTATGCTTGCGCCTCATTCAGCCCAGGTCCGGACAGCGAAGACGATGGCGCGCAAGATGCGGCGGTGCCTGCCCGCAACCAGCCGGCGTTGCGCCGCGCTGGTCGCCTGTTGCGCTCTCGCCGCGGGATTCGGCGTCGCCGCGGCGCCGGTCGCGCCGTGGGCGCCGCTGGCCGGTTTGTCCGAGCCGGCCGCGCTGCGCCTCGGGCACCTGCGCCGTGCGCGCTGCCTGCCGGACGCGGCCGAGGTCGCGCTGCCAGTCTACCCGCGCGCGGTGGTGATCGATCTTGGCTGGGCACGGACCACGCCGACCTGTGCACCGCGCGACGGCTGGTCGAGCCTGGGCGCCGTGACGCTCGCCAGTGGCGACGACCCGCTCGCGGTCGCCGCCTGGTACGCGGACCGGCTGGACGGCTACGCCCAGTATCGCGCGGCGCAGGGACTGTTGTTCATCGCTGCCGAGATCCCCGATTTCCTGTGGGAGCGCGATTATCACAAGTACCCCAATGTCAGCATCACCCGCGCCAGCGGTGAGTGGGACGCGGCCGGTTACCGCACCGTGATCGAACTCAACCGTCCGGCGCCGCAGGAGGAGGACTCGCCATGAGCGCCACTTCGTTTTCACCCGCCGCGGCTGCCGCGCTGGGCCCGCCGCCGCCGGACATGCTGTCGGTGCCGGTGTTCGCGCACGGCACCCTGGACGTGCGCTACTACGCGCCGCGCGGCGAGGATCGACAGACCCCGCACAGCCGTGACGAAGCCTACGTGGTGTGCAGCGGCAGCGCCGTGCTGGTGTGCGACGACGAGCGCCACCCGCTTGCACCCGGCGGCTTCGCCTTCGTCGCTGCCGGCGTCGCGCATCGTTTCGAGGCGATCAGCGAGGACTTCGCAGTCTGGGTATTGTTTTACGGCGCCGAAGGCGGCGAAGCGCCATAATTGACACCGGATTGCGCGATCAGGAGTCCGCATGAACCACAAGCGTCCGCAGGCCGAGCCGCATCGGCAACTGGAAACCGACCGGGTCATCGTCACCGAGTGGCGCTTCGCGCCCGGCGCGGAGACCGGCTGGCATCGCCATGCCCACGATTACGTCGTGGTACCGCTGACCACCGGCTCGTTGCTGCTCGAGACGAACGAGGGCGAGCACACCGCGCAGCTGCGGGTCGGGCAGTCCTACAACCGCGACGCCGGCGTCGAGCACAACGTCATCAATCACAACGCCTTCGACCTCGCGTTCGTCGAGATCGAGCTGAAGGGCGGGGCGCCGCGGGATTGAACGGTCCCGGCGAGTGGGTTAGCGTCCCCGCTGCAGCATTGAATCGAGTCGAGCGCCGCGCATGAGCCCAACCGCCAACCCGCTTCCCGCCACCCGCAGCACCGCCGCCATCGTCGACGGCTGCGATCTCAGCTTCGATCCCGGCGACCAGGCCAATGGCAGTCTCTATGCCTGCACACCGCGCGGCAGCGGCGCGCCGCAGGCGGTTATAGCGGCGCTGCGCGAGGCCGGCCTGTGGTCAGCGGACGAGGTCAGGCAGGTCGCCGACGACCAGCGGCAGGCTTATCGCGACGGCCTCGAGTTCGTCGCCGCGGCGGCGTTCCGCGGTGCCGACGGCGATGTGTTGCTGGCGCGTTTCGATCACCCCAGGTTCCCTTCCGACGCGGCGCGCTGGGAGGCCTGGCTGGAAACCGTGGCCCGCAGCCATGAGCGACTCGACTGAGCTGATTCACGGCAGCTGCCTGTGTGGCGGGGTCGCCTTCAGCGTGCGACCGCCGCTGATCGCCATGGGTCACTGCCACTGCTCGATGTGCCGGCGCCAGCATGGCACCGCCTACTCGACGTATGCACAGGCGCGCGCCGAAGACGTCACGATCACGCGCGGCGCGGAGCTGGTGCGCAGCTACGCCTCGTCGGCCGATGCCGAGCGGCGCTTCTGCGGAACCTGCGGCGCCAAGCTCTTCTACGCAACCCGCGCCATGCCGGAATTCCTGTGGGTGGCCGCCGGGGCTTTCGACGACGACCCCGGGATCCGCGCCGGACATCACATTTTCGTTGCTTCCAAGGCGCCGTGGTTCGAGATCAGCGACGACCTGCCGCAGCACGCCGGCTTCCCCGAGGGTGCCGAGCATTGAGCGGGCCGCGTTGCCGGGTTGCGCTGGCCATGCTCGTCGTCGCGGCGGGCAGCGCGTGCACCAGCTACGAGCTGCGCCGCGCGGCCTACGCCGTCGGCGACCAGCACGCCTGCCAGGCGCAGCTCGCCGAGCGGGTCGGGCGCGGTGCCGCGGTCGCCGAGTGCGCCGATGCGTCGCACCCCGGGCGCAGCAGCTTCGCGGCGTACGAGCGGGCCCGGGCCGAGGCCGGGGCGGCGGCGCCATGAGACGGCCGTGCCGGCGTCGCATCGCCGGCAGCGCCCTGGTCGCCATGGTGCTGGCCGGCTGCGGCGCCGGCGAGCCGACCGAGTTCACCACCGCGACCTCGCCCGACGGGCGCTGGACGCTGCGCGTCACGGTCGCCGAGCCGCGCATGGGGCAGGGACCGTTCCACGTCGCCGCCTGGCTGGCGCCGGCCGCCGGCGGCGCGGCGGAGCAGGTGGTCGACACGCGGCTGGAGAACGACGGCGTGCCGTTTACCGGCAGCAACATCTCGCTGCGCTGGATCTCCGCCAGCACGGCGCTGCTGTGCCTGCGTGCGACCGACCTGCCCGATCGCGGCCTGCGCATCGAAGCCGGCCCGCCGCCGCGCGCGGTCGAGGTCGGCCGATGCTGAGCGGGTCGCCGCGGTGAGCGAAGCGGAGGGCCGCAACGCGCGCGTGTACGCGGTGGTGTCCTGTATTCCGCGCGGATGCGTCGCGACCTATGGCCAGGTCGCCGCGCTCGCCGGCATCGAAGGTCCCAGCGGCGGACGCCAGGTCGGCTTCGCGCTGTCCGCGCTCGGCCCGGCGCACGGCGAGGTGCCCTGGCACCGCGTGATCAACGCGCGCGGTACGGTCAGCCGACGGTCGCTTCGCGGACGCGAAGCGACGCAGTACGAGCGGCTCGCGCTCGAGGGCGTGTGTGCCGACGCCGCCGGGCACATCGACATCGCGCGTTATGGCTGGCAGCCAGAATTCTGAGACGGCTGCCGCCGCCGGCCGCCGCCGGCGCGGCGCGGTCGGCCTCTTCGCGGCCGTCGCGCTCGGCTGGCTGGCCCTGGTCCTGCTCCGGCCGCCGGCGACGGAGCCGGTCCTGTGCGGGCGCGACCTCACGCCGGGTGCCGACACCGTGGTCATGCTGAGCGCCTCGTGGTGCAGCTATTGCCGCCGGGCACGCGCCTGGCTGGTCGAGCGCGAGATCGCCTACTGCGAGTTCGACGTCGAAACCAGTGACGAGGGACGGCGGCGCTTCGCCGCGGCGCCGGCGCGGGTCGTGCCCATCATCGAGATCCGTGGCGACACGCTGGTCGGCTTCAACCGCACCGAGATCGAGCAGACCCTGATCGCGCACGGCCTCGCCGATTTCGGCGACTAGCGCGGGCCCGGCCCGGTCAGGCGCACGCGGTACAGCGCCTGCCCCGCGGCGAGGTACTTGCGTTCGAACGCGGTACCCGGCTGCGATGGCTGCCAGGGTTCGACCGCCGCGTCCGCCACGCCCAGCAGGCGCGCGGCCAGCGCAAACTCCTGCGCATAGACCGGCCAGTTGGTGCGCAATTCGAGGTCGCCGCCGAGACCGAGCAGCACCGGCGCGACCGCGTGGGCGTGCCAGCGTCGTGCAAGCTGGTGCTGCTTGGGCCAGGGATTGGGATAAAGCAGGTAGTTGCCGTGCACCGGCCAGCCGCGCGCCCGGATCCCGCACCACAGGTCGACCAGGTCCAGGCGCAGGTAGAGCAGGTTCGCCGGCCGCGCGCGGCGCGCCGCCCGGGCCAGGCGCGCGGCGCTGCGGTCGGCGCCGACCACCAGCCGTTGCGGGTGCTGCTCGGCCAGCGCCACGCTGGACTCGCCGGTGCCGCAGCCGCTGTCGATGATCAGGGCGCCGGGCCAGCGGGTGCGGGCGGCGGCGAGGGTTTCCAGCGCCGCGGCGGCGTGCTCCGGGCACGGCCGGCGGTAAGGGCGCGCGCGATGCCGCGCAACCAGCGCCGCCAGGCGCGGGTGCGGCGCGTGCTGGTTGCTGGTGACGGCGCGGGCGGCGCCGTCAGTCGGCGAAGACGACGCCGGCCGCATCGAACACCGGGCCGTCCACGCACACGCGCTTCATCGCCGCGCCCGCGGGGCCGTTGACGCGCACGGTGCAGCCGGCGCAGCCGCCGACGGCGCAGGCCATGTACTCCTCGAGCGAGATCTCGGCCGGCACGCCGGTCTCGCGTGCCAGCGCCTGCACGGCGCGCAGCATCGGCGTCGGGCCGCAGGCGTAAATCTCGAGCGCCGCGCGATCCGCCGCGCTGTCGATGACCTGGCGCGCGAGCTCGGTGACGAAGCCGTCGAAGCAGCCCGCGTAGCCCTGCGTGCTGGCCAGGCGCGAGGCGATGCCCCAGTCTTCCAGCAGCGGCATGGCGGCGATGACCTCCGGCGGCGGGCCGTCGAGCAGGATCTGCGAGGGCCGCGGGCGAAACGGAAACGGCACCTCCGAGCCCATCAGCACCAGCGGCTGCAGTGCCTCGCCGGCAGCGCGCATGTGCTCGGCCAGGAACAGCATCGGCGGAATGCCGACGCCGCCGCCGATCAGCAGCGGGCGCGGGCGGTAGCCGGCCAGCCGGAACGGCCGCCCGATCGGCCCGAGCACGCTGAGGCGCTCGCCGGCGCGGCGCGCGGCCAGCCGCCGCGTGCCGTGGCCGTGGACCTTGAACAGGATGTCCAGCCAGCCGGCGTCGGACGCGGCGCGCATGACCGACATCGGGCGCCGCATCGGCAGGTCGTCGGCGCAGCTCAGGTGCACGAAGCAACCGGGTCGCGCACGTGCCGCGACGACCGGGCAGGCGAGTCGCATCACTACCTGCTCGCCGGGATGGTGCTCGACGCTGAGGACCTCCGCATCGGCGAGGCGTATGGTGCCGCGGTGTGGCCGCGCCGGGTCGGGGCCGGCGGCGAGGCGCGGATCGGCGGCGCTGCTGCTCACCGGCGCGCGCGCTCGAACACCACGCGGCCGGCGACCAGGGTGTGGGTCACGCGGCCGTGCAGGGTGTGGCCGAGGAACGGCGTGTTCTTGCCCTGGCTGAGCAGGCTGTCCTCGCTGACCTGCCAGGTGTCCGCCGGGTCGAACACGCACAAGTCGGCGCACGCGCCGGCGGACAGGGTACCGCCGGGCAGGCCGAGCACCCGGGCCGGCGCCAGCGCCGCTGCCTCGATCGCGCGCGACAGGGTCAGGGTGCCGGCCTCGACCAGCGCCAGCAGCAGTGGCAGGTAGGTGTCGAAGCCCGAGATCCCCGGCGCACTGGCGGCGAACGGCGCCGCCTTGGCGTCGCGGTCATGGGGCTGGTGGTGGGCGCTCAGCGCCTCGACCTGGCCGCGCGCCACGCCGCGCGCCAGCGCGCGGCGATCGGCGGGACGGCGAAACGGCGGACGCACGTGGTAACGCGCATCGAAGTTGGCGATGTCCTCGTCGCTAAGATGCAGGTGCGCGATACCGACGTCGGCGCTGACGGCGAGGCCGGCGCGACGCGCGTCGGCCAGGTAGCGCAGGGACTGTGCCGTGGACAGCGTGCGGAAATGTGCGCGCGCGCCGGTCTGGCCGACCAGCACCAGGTCGCGCCCGAGTCCGATCAGCTCGGCCGCGCTGGGGATCCCGGCGAGTCCGGCGCGGGTACTCGCCGCGCCCTCGTGCATCACGCCCTCGGCCGCCAGCCAGGGATCTTCGGCGTCGAGGAACACGGTGAGGCCCAGGGTGGCGGCGTAGGCCAGCGCGTTGCGCAGCACGCCGGTGTCGCGGATGGCGCGTCCTGCGTTACTCACACCGACGCAGCCGATCGCCTTCAGCGCCTGCATCTCGGCCAGCACCTCGCCGCCGAGACCGTGGGTGAGGGCGCCGATGCAGCGCACCCGTGCGCCGCGCACGCCGCGCGCGCGCTGGTTGATCAGCTCGACCACGGCCGGGGTGTCGATCGGCGGACTGGTGTCGGGTGTGCAGCACACCGTGGTGAAGCCGCCGCCGGCGGCCGCCACCAGCTCGCTGGCGATGGTCGCCTTGTGCTCGGCGCCCGGCTCGCGCAGGTGCGCGCCGAGCTCGGTGAAGCCGGGACAGACCACCAGGCCGCGCGCGTCGATCTCGCGCCGCGGCGTGAACCCGGCCGGGCGCCGGCCGACCGCGACGATGGTCTCGTCGTCGATCCAGACGTCGGCCCGACCGTCGCGCGCGTTGGCTGGGTCGACCACGCGGCCGCCTTTGATCACCGTTTTCATTTCTGCGCGTGCGAGCCCATCGCCATCGACATCACCGCCATGCGCACGGCAATGCCGTGCGTGACCTGCTGCAGGATCACCGACTGCGCGCCGTCGGCGACCGCCGAGTCGATCTCGATACCGCGGTTGATCGGGCCCGGGTGCATGACGATGGCATCATCCGCGGCGCGCGCGAGGCGCGCGGGGGTCAGTCCGTAAGTATGGAAGTATTCGTGTCCGCTCGGCAGCAGGGCGCTTTGCATGCGTTCCTGCTGCAGGCGCAGCATCATGACCACGTCGACTCCCGCGATGCCATCCTCGAGATTGTGGTGGACCTCGACGCCGAGTTCCTCGATGCCGGCCGGCAGCAGGGTGCGTGGTCCGACCACGCGAATCTCGGGCACGCCCAGCGTCTTCAGTGCATGGATCTCCGAGCGCGCCACGCGCGAGTGCGCGACGTCGCCGACGATCGCGACCACCAGGTCCTCGAAGCGCGGCTTGTGGCGGCGGATGGTGAACATGTCGAGCATCGCCTGCGTGGGGTGCGCGTGGCGCCCGTCCCCGGCATTGATCACGCTGACCCCGGGCGCGACCTGGCGCGCGATGAACTCCGGCGCGCCGCTGTCCTGGTGACGCACCACGAACATGTCGGTCTGCATCGCCTCCAGCGTGCGCAGGGTGTCCGCTAGCGACTCGCCCTTGCGCGTCGCGCTGGCCTCGATGTTGAGGTTCATGACGTCCGCCGAGAGGCGCTTGGCGGCGAGCTCGAAGGTCGTGCGCGTGCGCGTGCTGGGCTCGAAGAACAGGTTGACCACCGTCTTGCCGCGCAGCATCGGCACCTTCTTCACCGCGCGATCGCCGACCACGGTGAAGCCCTCGGCGTGGTCCAGGATGCTGATCAGCAGGTCGCGCGGGAGATGCTCGATGGACAGGAAGTGGCGCAGGCGGCCCTGCTCGTCGACCTGGATGTCGGCGTGCTTCATCGCGCGTGGCGGCGGTCAGGGGTTGCGGCGGAAAAAGGACGCGTGGCTGCATCGGGGCAGCAGGTGCTGTCGGCGTGCCCGCGAATCATTTCGAGACCAGCTCTAGCGTCAGGGGATCAGGTCCTTTCAGTTTAACATGCTCGCCCGCTGCCAGCGTGATGCGCGCGCCGTAGACATTGGCGTCGATCGGCAGCTCGCGGCCGCCACGATCGATGAGCACGATCAGGCTGATCGAGCGCGGCCGGCCCCAGTCGAAGATCTCGTTCATGGCCGCGCGCACGGTGCGCCCGGTATAGAGGATGTCGTCGACCAGCAGCAGGTCGCGGCCGTCGACCGCAAACGGCAGCTGCGAAGGCTCGACCGTGGGATGCACGCCGGTGTGGTCGAAGTCGTCACGGTAGTAGGCGATGTTGAGCTCGCCCAGCGGGGTCGCCAGCGCGAGGCGCCGGTGCAGCGCCTCGGCGATCCACACCCCACCGGTGCGGATGCCGATCATGGCGGGGTCGCTGATGCGCTGCTCGGCGATGCGCGCCGCGAGCCGCGCGGTCATGTCCCCGAGCAGGGTTTCGACGTCGATATCGGGTAATGCGGTCATGGTGTGCGGTCAGGGGGTGGGGTTCTCGGCGAACCAGGTTTCGAGAATAAGGCCGGCCGCGGCGGCGTCCAGGCCGCCCGGCCCGGCGCTGCCGCCGGCCTCTGCCGCGGCCCACGACGACAGGCGTTCGTCGACGAAGGCGACGGGGCGGGCGAAACGGCCGCGCAGGCGGCGCGCAAAGCGCTCCAGCGCGGCCGCCAGCGGGTGCGCGGCGCCGTCGGCGGTGAGCGGACGTCCCAGCACCAGGAGATCGGGCTGCCAGGTCTCGACCAGGCGCGCGATGGCCTCCCAGTCGGGACGACCACCGCGCACGCCGACCGTTGCCAGCGGACGCGCACTGCGGGTCAGGTCCTGCCCGACCGCGACGCCGATGCGCTTCTCGCCGAAGTCGAAGGCGAGCACGGTGCGGATCTCCGGCACTGCTGCGCGGCCACCGCGGCGGGCTCAGGCGTGCCCGACGTCGTGAGAGATGGATCCGAGATCGATGCCGATCAGATCGGCGGCACGCTGCCAGCGCATGCCGGGCGCGGTATCGAACACGATGGCGAGATCAGCGGGCCCGCTCAGCCACGCGTTCTGCGCCATCTCCTGCTCGAGCTGCCCGGCACTCCAGCCGGCGTAGCCGAGGGCAACGAGCACGTCATCCGGCCCGCCGCCGGTCGAGATCGCCTCGAGAATGTCACGCGAGGTCGACAGGCCGACTTCGGGCGTGATGCGCACCGTGGAGTTCCAGGCATCGGCCGGCCGGTGCAGCACGAAGCCGCGATCGGTGTGCACCGGCCCGCCGTGGTAGACCGGTTGCGCCGAGATCCCGGGATCGGCGCTCTCCAGGTCCATCTGCGACAGCACTTCGCCGAGATCGAGCTCCAGCGGGCGGTTGATGACGATCCCCATCGCGCCCTCGTCGTTGTGCACGCACATGTAAGTCACCGTCTGCACGAAATTCGGATCGGCCAGCGTCGGCATCGCGATCAGAAAGTGATTGGTGAGATCGAAGTTCATGCCGGCAAGTATTCCCGCCGCGCCGCCCGGATACAAGGCGCCACGCCCGGCCCGGCGGCGGCCGTCACCCCGACGCGTGACGGGCCGTGCGCAGCGGGCCGGGGTCAGCGCGCGGAAAACGTCTGGTTGTTGACGAATTTCCAGGTGCGGGTGATGTGCAGCACGTCCACCTCCTTGCGGATCTCGTCCGGGAACGGTGCGTAGGGCGCGGCCAGCTCGACGATGCGGATGGCCGCGTCGTCGAGCACCTTGTGCCCCGACGAGCGGCGCACCGTGATCTCCTGCACCGAGCCGTCGGGATTGAGGGCGACGTCGAGCAGCAGGTTGCCGGACAGGGCGCGCTCGCGCGCCTCGGGCGGGTAGTTGATGTTGCCGATACGTTCGACCTTGGCGCGCCACGCCTCCATGTAGGCGGCGTAGCGGTACTCGCGGGTATTGGCGGAGATGTACTTGCGGCGCGGCCGCCTGGCCTTGGAGTCGAGGCGCTGCTGCAGCTCGGCGTTGAGGCTCGCGAGCGCGAAGGAGCGGGTCAGCAGCTGCGCCGCGGTGGGCAGGGGCGGGGTGCTGACCTCGGGCCGCGGCGGCGCCGGCTGTGCCTCGGGCTCGACCACCGCGCTCGCTTCCGGCGCCGCCCGCGGGCTGTCGTCCGGCAGGGCGAGGTCGGCCTCGTCGGCCTTGGCCAGCACGCGCGCCTCGACCTGTGCGGCGGCCGTCGCGGGAGTGGCCGGCGAGGCGCGCGCCGTGGGCGCCGGCGGTGCTTCGGCCGGCGCCGGGGTCGGCTGCGCGGTCACCGGCGGCGCCGGCGAGGCGGCGACGTCGGCGGTCTCGGCCGGGATCGGTGCTTTCAGCGGTGCCGCCGGCGGGTCGCTCGCCTCGGCATCGCCGCCGCCCTCGAGGCTGGCCTGGGCGAGCAGCTCGGCCTCGTCCGGCTCGCGCTCGGACTTCTCCGGCACCAGGATGATCTCCAGCGCTTCGAAACGCGCCTCGGGCACCGGCTCCGGCGCGAAGCTGACGCCGAGCACGACCATGGCGTGGATCAGGACCGCCACGCACACGGTCAGGGCGAGGCGGTCGGCCGGGCCGCCCGCCGGGGTCAGTCGGGGCGGCGCGAGGGTGGCACTCATGGGGTGCGTGACGGCATCAGCGGTGCGATCAGCGCGCGTCCAGGCGTCGCTCGATGGCATCCATCAGCAGGCCGCCGATGTCGATGCCGGTATACGCCTCGATCTCACGTGCGCAGGTCGGGCTGGTGACGTTGATCTCGGTCAGGCGATCGCCGATCACGTCGAGACCGACGAAGACCAGTCCGCGCGCCTTGAGCTCGGGTGCGACGCGCGCGCAGATCGCGCGGTCGCTGTCGCTCAGCGGCTGGGCCACGCCGCGCCCGCCGGCGGCCAGGTTGCCACGCAGCTCGCCGCTGGCGGGGATGCGCGCGAGGGCATGGTCGACCGGCTCGCCGTCGACCACCAGGATGCGCTTGTCGCCGTCGAGGATCGCCGGCATGTAGCGCTGCGCCATGCAGTAGCGCTGCTCGAGTGCGGTCAGGGTCTCGAAGATCACGCTCGCGTTCTCGTCGCCGGCGCGCACGCGGAAGACCGAGGCGCCGCCCATGCCGTCCAGCGGCTTGACCACGATGTCCTGCTCGGCGGCGAGGAAGGCGCGCAGGTCGGCGTGGCTGCGCGTGACCTGCGTCGGCGGGCAGCACTCGGCAAACCACGCCGTGAACAGCTTCTCGCTGGCATCGCGAATTGAGCGCGGGTCGTTGACCACCAGCGAACCGCCGGCCTGTGCGCGTTCGAGCATGTAGGTCGCGAACACGTACTCCATGTCGAACGGCGGGTCCTTGCGCATGAGTACGCAGTCGAGCTCGCCGAACGGGCGCTGTCGTGCGTCTCCGGTGAAGGTGAACCAGTCGTCCAGCGAGTCGCGCACCGCCAGCGGGCGGGTGCGCGCCAGTGCCTGGCCGTCGACCAGCGAAAGGTCGCCCATCTCCATGTAATGCAGCTCGAAGCCGCGGCGCGCAGCGGCGAGCAACAGGGCGAGCGTGGTGTCTTTCTTGGGGTTGATCCCGGCGATGGGATCCATGATTACGCCGAGGCGTCGCGCCATCGTCAGTGGCTCGCAGGTGGACCGGTCTCTGACCACCTTAGCACAGCAAAAACTGCTAGCATTGCGCTCCGATTCAGCAGCCCCGCAGGACTTCGAGCGGTGATCACGATCCGTATCATATCGGCTCGCGCCGGCTGCGCAACGGCGTCGCGCGCCCGTCACGCATGAGTGCTGCGTCGACCATCCGCATCGCCACCCGCGCCAGCCGTCTGGCACTGTGGCAGAGCGAGCACGTTGCCGCACGGCTGCGTGAGCTCCACTCCGGGATGGTCGTCGAGCTGGTACCGATCACGACCACCGGCGATCGCATCATCGATCGTCCGCTGGCCGCGATCGGCGGCAAGGGCCTGTTCATCAAGGAGCTCGAGATCGCGATGCGCGAGGGCCGCGCCGACATCGCCGTGCACTCGATGAAGGACGTCCCGGCCGAGCTGCCCGCGGGTTTCGACATCGGCGTCATCCTGGCGCGCGAGGATCCGCGCGACATGCTGGTGTCGGCCGCCGGCGGCGCCCTCGATGCGCTCGCTCCGGGCAGCCGCGTAGGCACCTCCAGCCTGCGGCGGCGCAGCCAGGTGCTGGCTGCGCGCGGCGACCTCGCGATCGTCGAGCTGCGCGGCAACGTGCCGACCCGCCTCGGGCGTCTCGAAGCGGGTGACTTCGACGCGGTGGTGCTGGCGGCCGCCGGCCTCAGGCGCCTCGGCCTGGTCGACGACCGCTGTCACGCGTTGGCCCCGGAGTGCATGCTGCCGGCGGTGGGGCAGGGCGCGATCGGCATCGAGTGCCGGCGCGACGACGCGCGCCTGCGCGAGCTGCTGGCGCCGCTCAACTGTGCCGACACGGCGGTCTGCGTGGCGGCCGAGCGTGCAATGAACGCGACCCTGGGCGGAAGCTGCCACGTGCCGATAGCCGGCCACGCGCGGCTGGACGGGCCCGGCCTGACGCTGACCGCCCTGGTCGCAAGTGTCGACGGCGCCCGGGTAGTTAGGCAAACTGCGGGCGGCCCCCGCATCGACGCGGAGGCGATCGGCCGCGGGGTCGGTGAAGCGCTGCTGGGTGCCGGCGCCGATCGCATCCTCCGCAGCCTGGCAGACCATTGAACGTAGCGAGCGGGCATGCAGCCACTTGACGGAATTTCGGTGTTGGTGACACGGCCGGTGGAGCAGTGCGAACCGCTCGCGCGCGCCATCGAGCAACAGGGCGGCACCGCCATTCGCGCGCCGATGATCATCGTCGCCGGCCTCGACGACGACAGCCGTGCGCGCAAGGTGGTGTCGTTGCTGGACGGCTTCGACATGGCCATTTTCATCAGCCGCAACGCGGTCGAGTTCGGCCTTGACCTGATCGCGCGTGAAGGTCTGTCGCTGGCGGACAAGGCGGTGTTCGCCGTCGGCCTGGGTACTGCCGGCGCGCTGCGCGAGCGTGGTATCGATCACGTGCAGGCGCCGCGCACCGAGTTCAGCTCCGAGGGGCTGCTACGCATGGATGATCTCGCCGAGGACGCCATCCGGCGCAAGCGCATCGTGATCTTTCGCGGCGTCGGCGGGCGCGAGCTGCTGGCCGGCACACTGCAGCGGCGCGGGGCGGAGGTCGTGTACTGTGAATGCTACGAACGGCGCAAACCGGATGTCGTACTCAGCGAGGCGCTGCGCGCGCACGACACGCGCGTGCCGGACATCGGCCTGGCGACCAGCATGGAGGCGCTCAACAACCTGGTCGAGAAAATCGAGGACGAAGGCATCGACCAGTTGTTCGACATGCAGATGCTGGTGGTCGGCTCGCGCGTCGGACAGGAAGTCGAGTCGCTCGGCTTCACCCATCGCGCCATGGTCGTTGAAAATCCCTCGGACGACAGCATAATCAAGTGTCTGATCAAGTGGGTCGACGACGAAACATGACCGATTCCGCCCCGTCGCCCGAGGCCCCGGGCCCGAGCGAGCAAACGCCGCCGGAGGCGCCCGAGGAGCCTTCCCCGCGGGCCTCACGCGGACCCTGGTTCATTCTCCTGATTCTGATCGTGGTGGTGGCCGGCGCCGGCTACTACTGGGTCGAGTTCGTTCATCGCGGGATGCTGGACGCGCTCGAGGACCGCGTCGCCGCGGCCGATCGCCAGACCCTGGACCTGGCCGCGCGCCTGGACGAGGAGGCCGCGAGGCTGCTGGCGGTGAGCGATGGCGGGGCGCGCGTCGATGCCGCGCTCGCCGGGCTGGAGGATGCCCTGGCGCGGCTGCAATCGGCCCAGGGCGACCTCGAGGACGCGGTGAAGGGCCTCTACGCGCGCGAATCCCGCGCCTCACTGGACTGGGTCCTGGCCGAGGCCGAGTACCTGGTGATGGCGGCGAGTCAGCGTCTTGCGCTGGAGGGTGACGTCGATACCGCGCGCGCCGCGCTGGTCGCGGCCGACAACGTGCTGCGGGCCGCGCAGCACCCGGAGCTGATCGCGCTGCGCGAGACGCTCGCCGGCGACATCGCGGCGCTGGAGGCGGTCGCGCAGCCGGACGTCGAAGGACTCGCGATCTACCTCGCGGAGACCGTGACCCGGGTCGACGGCTTGCCGACGCGGCCGATCGCCGACATCGAGATGTCGTTCTCGCGCATGGGCGAAGAACAGGTCGAGGCCAGCAACTGGCGCCGCATGGCGCAGGCGCTGTGGAGCGATCTCAGGAGCCTGGTCGAGATCAAGGACGGCGAGCTGCAGGACGGCGTGCTGTTCGATCCGGAGCTGCGCTACTTCCTGCAGCAGAACCTGCGCCTGGAGCTGGCCAGCGCGCGCCTCGCCGTGCTGCGTCGGGACACCGACAATTTCCGCGCCGCCTGTCGCCTCGTCACCGAGCTGCTCGACAAGTACTACGATCCGGAGGCCGCGGCGGTGCGCGCGATCCGCGGCCGCCTCACCGAGAGCCTGGCGCTCGAGCTGGCGCCGCCGCTGCCGTCCGTCAGCGCCAGCCTGGACGCGGTGCGTGCCAAGCGCGCGGCCGTGCGCGACGCGGCGCTGGCCGGAAGCTGAAGCCGTGAAAGCGCTCGTCATCGTCCTGCTCGCGCTCGCCGCGGCCGTCGTTGCCGGGCACTACGTGGCGCAGGACCCGGGCTTCATCGTCATCGGCTACGGCGGCAAGGTGGTGCGCACCACCTTCGCCTTCTTCGCCCTGGTGCTGGTTATCGGCGTCATCGTCCTGTTCGCGCTGCTGCGCGTGCTCGCCGGCCTCGGCGGGGTACGCGGACGTCTGGCCGAATGGTCGCGGACGCGCCGCCGCCAGCGCGCGCACGACGCGCTGGCCAGTGGCCTTGCCGCCATGGCGGCCGGTGACTATGCACGCGCCGAGCAGCTCTTCACGCGCTCGGTGGACGACGACAGCCACGCCGAGGCGCACTACCTGGCGGCGGCGGAGGCCGCGCAGGCACAGGGCGCCGCGGGACGCCGCGACAATTACCTGCGGCTGGCCGAAGACAACGACCCCGAGCTGCGCGTCACCACGCGCATCCGGCGCGCCGGCTGGCTGCTCGACAACGGGCGGGTCAGCGAGGCGCGGCCGCTGATCGAGCGCCTGGCCGCGACCGAGCAGGGCAACCCGCAGGTTCTGCGCCTGCGCATGCTGCTCTACCGCATGACCGGCGACAGCGCGGCGCTGCTCGAGCTGGCGCCCGACCTGCGGCGCGACCGTGTGCTGGAACCGCCCGATGCCGACGCGCTGGAGCGTTCCGCCGCGGTCAGTCTGCTGGCGACCGAGGATCGTGGCCTGCAGGCGCTGGAGGAGCGCTATCACGCCCTGCCGAAAGAGACCCGCACGGCGCCCGAGGTGCTGGCGGCCTTCGTGCGCGGCCTGTGCCGCTACCGCCAGTTCGACGCCGCCGAGGAGCTCGTGCGCAAACGCCTTGAACGGCAGTGGAGCTCGGAGCTGGTCGCGCTCTACGGCGAGATCCCGTGCCAGCCGCCGCAGCGCCAACTGCGCAAGCTGGAAGACTGGGCCGGCGCGCACGGCAAGGATCCCGGGCTGCGCCTGGCGCGCGCGCGCCACGCCATCCGCGCCGGCCACTGGGGCCAGGCGCGCAGCGAGCTCGAAGCCCTGATGCACGGCCCGCCCAACCCCCTGCTGCACCAGCTGCTGGCCGAGATCGCCGACGGCATGGGCGACCCCGGTGCCGCCCTCGCACACCGCAAGGCCGGCCTCGAGCTCGCCACCGGCGCCACCGCCGACCTCAGCCTGCCACCCCCGCAGGACGACGCCGCCGCCTGAGCGAGCCGCCCCTCCCACCAAACCCCGACAGCAATAACGGACCCGCGGGGCGAGCGAGGACGTCCGCCTGCAAGGCGCGGAGTCTTCGAGGAGCGCAGCTTACTGGTAGTAAGTGAGCACCGCAGAAGGCTGCGCAACGCCGCAGGAGGACGCCGCAGCCGTCCCCCCAAACCCCGGCTACTCGGGCAAAGACCGGGGGGATGAGAGCCAGCGGAGTAACGGCTGCCAATACTCCCGGTCGGCCGCCGTCGCGAGCGGCGCGAACTCGAAGATCGACACCCCGCGCTCGGCCGCCTTGAGGTAG
Organism: Gammaproteobacteria bacterium; assembly: GCA_041984235.1. Lineage (GTDB taxonomy): Bacteria > Pseudomonadota > Gammaproteobacteria > JBHIYN01. The sequence goes on along the minus strand of JBHIYN010000016.1, from coordinate 24,083 downwards.
TTGGCACTCTGCCTGAGCAGGGTGAGGAAGGGGAAGCGCCGGCCCGAGGGCAGCCTGAGGTCGTACAGGAAGTCTTCGAGCTGGTCGGTGGTGCGGCCGCCGTCGCGCACGCGGCTGGCGACGGTGGCAATCTTGACGTCGTTCAGGACGCGCGGCCGCACTTCGCGCAGCTCACCGAAAAAGCGTTGGGCGGCGCGCAGGTCGACCGGCGACGGCACCACCGGCACGACCACCGTCTGCGCCCGGCGCAGCAGCACGGCGAGCTGTTCGTCGTGGGTGCGCGAGGGCGCGTCCATGATCACGACCTCGGCGCTGCGCGGCACGCGGAAGCCCTTGCTCGAGGCCTCGACCGCGGCGATGCGCGGGACGGACTTGGGTCGCTGGCGCAGCCAGTCGATGCTCGAGCCCTGCGGGTCGAAGTCCGCCAGCGCGACTTTCGCCCCCTCGCTCGCATAGTAGCCGGCGAGGTTGGTGGCGACGGTGGTCTTGCCGCTGCCGCCCTTCGCGTTCAGAACCAGAATCGAGCGCATACCATTTCCCCTTGCGTCCACCCCGAGCGCTGCCCAGTATACCCACACCCCGCGTCTTTGCTGCGGTCCAAGCCGCAGCACGCGCTGCACGTCTAGGCGGCGCTGCGTTTACGTGCCGCGTCGCGCCGCGTCATCATCTGCTCGATGACCGGGTTCAGCAACAGCTCCATCGCGAACACCATCTTGCCGGCCGGTACCACCAGGGTGTCCGGCTTGGACATGAACGAGCCCTGCAGCAGGTCGAGCAGGTAGCGGAAGTCCGGTGCGATCTTGCGCCGGTTGCGGATGTGGATGACGACCTGGCTCTCGTCGTTGGACGGGATCTCGTCCAGCGTGAAGGGGTTGGAGGTGTCGACCGTGGGCACGCGCTGGAAATTGACGTCGGTACGCGAGAACTGCGGGCAGATGTAATGCACGTAGTCCGGCATGCGGCGCAGGATCATCTGGGTGGCGGTTTCGGCCGAGTAGCCGCGCACGGCGCGGTCACGGTTGATCTTCTGGATCCACTCGAGGTTGATGATGGGTACCACCCCGATGAGCAGGTCGACGTGGCGCGCGATGTCCGCCTCGTCGCCGACGAAACCGCCGTGCAGCCCTTCGTAGAAGAGCACGTCCGAGTCTGCCGGTACCGGTGCCCATTCGGTGAAGCGCCCCGGCTTCACGCCGTGCAGCCGGCCCTCCTTGTTGGTGTGCACGTAGTAGCGCCGGCGCCCGCCGCCGGTCTCGCCGTAGGTACGGAAGAGCGTCTCCAGCTCGCCGAGCAGATTGCCGTCGGGGCCGAAGTGGGTGAGGGTTTCGCCGCGCGCGGCGGCCCGTTCGACCTCGGCTTCCATCTCGGCACGATCGTAGCGATGGAAGCTGTCGCCCTCGATGATCGCCGGATCGATACCCTCGCGGCGGAAGATGTGCTCGAAGGCGGTCTTGACGCTGCTGGTGCCGGCGCCGGAGGAGCCGGTGACGGCGACGATGGGGTGCAGTTCGGACATGGGGTGCGGGTTCCTGCGGCGCGAGCGCGCGCTCAACGGCCATTCTAAGGTGCCCCGTGGCGGCGCTGCCAGAACGCCGCCGGGTGCGCTGGGTGATGCAAATCCGGGGCGCGGCGTGCATAGTAGCCGGATGCGCCTGTTCGACGCCGATGCCACACGCATCTACTTGAGATTACTGGGGTTTGTAAGACCGCACTGGCGCGTGTTCGCGCTCTCCATCGGGGCCATGGTGGCGCTGGCGGCGACCGAGTGGATGCTGCCGGCGCTGCTCAAGCCGCTGATCGACCGCGACTTCGAGATCGCCGGCAGCGCGCGCGTGCACTGGACGCCGTTGCTGCTGGTCGGGCTGTTCGTGCTGCGCGGGTCGCTGAGCTACGTCGGCACCGTCAGTCTGCACTGGGTCGCGCAGCGCACGGTGACCGATCTGCGTGCGGCGATGTTCGCCACCCTGGTGCGCCTGCCGGCGCCGTTCTTCGACGCGCGCAGCTCGGGCGAGCTGATCTCCAAGTTCACTTTCGACGTCACCCAGGTGGCACAGGCGGCGACCCGCGTGATGACGGTGCTGGTCAAGGACACGGCCGTGGTGGTGGTGCTGCTGGCGTACCTGTTCTGGCTGAACTGGCGCCTGGCCGGTTTCCTGCTGCTGTTCGCACCGCCGATCACCTGGATCGTGCGGCGGGTTTCGAAGCGCATGCGCACGATGAGCCGGCGCCTGCAGGACTCCGTCGGCGACATCAACCAGGTCGCCGAGGAGGCGGTACGCGGCCAGCGCGAGATCAAGGTCTTCGACGGCTATGCCTACGAGACGCAGCGCTTCGACGGCGCCATCAACGATGCACGCAAGTTCCACATGAAGGTGGTGCGCACCGGCGCCATGCTGGTGCCGGTGATCCAGCTCGTCGTTGCCGTCGGCATCGCGGTGATGATCGTGTTCGCGCTCGGCGAGGCGGCCGATGGCGGCATGACGCGCGGCGACTTCATCGCCTTCGTGACCGCCACCGCCCTGCTCCTGCCGCCGGTCAAGCGCCTGGCCGGGGCGAACGAGTTCCTGCAGCGTGGCATCGCGGCGGCCGAATCGGTCTTTACCCTGACCGACGCCGCGGCCGAGCCGGACGGCGGTCTCGATCCCGGCCGCCTGCAGGGCGCCATACGTTTCGATCACGTGAGCGTGCACTACGAGGAACGTGCGGCGCTCAATGACGTCACGCTCGACATCGGCGCCGGCGAGAGCGTCGCGCTGGTGGGTCGTTCCGGTGGCGGCAAGACCACGCTGGTCAACCTGGTGCCGCGCTTCTACGAGCCGTCCGCCGGCCGCGTGCTGATCGACGGCCGTGCGGCGACCGACTACGCGCTCGCCGCCCTGCGCGCCAACATCGCCTACGTCGGCCAGAACGTGGTGCTGTTCAACGACACCATTGCCGGCAACATCGCCTACGGTGCTGCCGGCGAGGCCAGCCGTGAGGCCATCGAGCAGGCCGCCTCGCGCGCCCAGGTGATGGCCTTCGCGCGCGAGCTGCCGGACGGCCTCGATACCCTCATCGGCGAGAACGGCGTGCGCCTGTCCGGCGGCCAGCGCCAGCGCGTGGCGATCGCCCGCGCGCTGCTCAAGGACGCGCCCATCCTGATCCTGGACGAGGCCACGGCGGCGCTGGACAACGAGGCCGAGCGGCTGGTGCAGGAGGCCCTGGAGGTGCTGCGCAGCGGCCGCACCAGCCTCATCGTCGCGCACCGCCTGTCGACCATCGTCGCCGCCGATCGCATCGCCGTGCTGGAAGCCGGCCGCGTGGTCGAGAGCGGTACCCACGCCGAGCTGCTTGCCGCGGGTGGCGCCTATGCCAGGCTCTATGCCGCCGGCTTCGAGGACGGGGCCTGAGCGGGCCGCGTATTGCAAGCACTCGCGCCATCGACCACGCTGTGGCGAAACGAATGAGGGGGGAGCCGGTATGGAAGGCCATGCGGCAGCGCGTCAGCTCGGCCTGGCGCTACGCGTGTTCGGCGTCATCTTCGTGGTCGGCGTGCCGGCGATGATGATGTGGATCTGGCCCGACGGCTGGGCCTGGGAGCCGCGCCAGCCGGAGTACGAGCAGATGATCATGGGCGTGTACATGACGCTCGGCATCTTCCTGTTCCGTGCCGGCCGTGAGCCGCTCGCGCACGCCAGCCTGATCTGGTTCACGGTGTGGTCGAGCATCGTGCACGGCGCCATCATGCTGGTGCAGGCGCTGGTCGACGAGAGCGAGCGGGCCAACCTGCTCGGCGACGTACCCGCCCTGTTCCTGGTCGCCGCGGTGCTCGCGGCGCTGACCGTGCGCGCTGCGCGCGAGGCGGCGCCTGCCGCGGCCGGGTGAGCCCGGTCAGCGGCGCCGCGGTCTGAAGCGGCGCACGCGCGCGATCAGCGGTCCGGGTGCCAGCGCCACCCGCCCGTAGCGGATCCGCGTGTAGAGCCGCGTGATGTGTGAGACCTCGCCGGCGAGATCCGCCCGCGCGCGCATCACGCGGCGTGCGTAGGCCTGCGGCGCCTCGCTCGGCTCGCGTGCCAGGCCGATGCGTGCAAGCTTGGCGCAGAATGCGAGCCACGCGCGCTGCGCGGGATCGGGGCGCCGCCGCTCGACCCCTAGCAGCAACAGGGCGAGGCACAGCGTGAGCACGGTCAGCGCGAGGGTCAGGGCGATGACGAGGTTGCCGCGGTCCCAGTCCTCGAGGCCGAGGTCTTCGAGCAGGCGCTGCTGCTGCTGCGGGGAGTAACCGAGCACCCACTGGTTCCAGGCGTAGGTCACGGCGTCGAGCGAATCGCGCATGCGCGCCCAGAAAGCGGAGGCCATGCCGTCGCGGTCGATCGCCGACAGTGCCGAGCTGCGCGGCATCACGGTGTCGATGCCGAGCGAGACACGTTCCGGCGCCACCGCGGCCGTCGGGTCCACGCGGTACCAGCCGCGCTGCGCATCGTAGACCTCGGCCCAGGCGTGGGCGTCGCGCTGGCGCACGACCATGTAGTCGCCGACGGTGTTGTACTCCCCGCCCTGGTAGCCGGTGACCACGCGTGCGGGAATGCCGGCCGCGCGCATCAGCACGACGAAGGCGCTGGCAAAGTGTTCGCAGAAGCCTTCGCGCGTCTCGAACAGGAACTGGTCGACCGGGTCGTTCGGCAGCAGCGGCGGCGTCAGCGAGTAATAGAAGGCCTGGTCGCGGAAGAAGGCCAGCGCCCGGTTGACCACCGCGGCGTCGGACGGTGACTCGCGTGCCCATTGCGTGGCCAGTGCGCGCGCCCGCTCGTGCCAGCCGGCGGGCAGGGCGAGTGCCTGGCGGCGTTCCTCGGTGCTGATGTCGCGGATGCGGTAGTCGACCACGGACTCGGCGCGGTAGCTGGTGCGCCGGCGCACGCGGCGGGAGGTGACCAGGCGGTGGTCGCTGGTGCGCCGCGCCTCGGCCTCGACCGCGGTCACCATCTCCAGCGCCAGCAGCCAGCGCATGCGGTGCGGCTCCAGGGTCACGGTGTAGCTGAACGGCTCGCCGGTGCGTTCGACCGAGCCCGGCGCGCCGTCACCGAGGTCGCCGGCGTTCCAGGTGCGCCCGTCACTGGTCCACAGCACCGGGCCGCGCCAGTAGAGGTCCTGGGCGCGCGGTTCGCGGCCGTGGAACTCGACCCGGAAGGCTATCTTGTCGGACAGGCCGAGCCGCGCGATGTGCCCGATCTGCATCTCCTCGCTGAGACCGGAGACGGCGTCGAAGGCGTCCTGCGGCAGGCCCCACAGCGGACCGGGGATGCGCGGGAAGAGCACGAAGGCGACCAGCATCAGCGGCATTGCCTGCAGGGTCATCAGCGCCGACAGGCGCAGCATTCCGCGCGTGCTGCGGTGGGCGGGCGGGGTGTTGAACTGCACCAGTACGGCGGTGACCAGTACCACCAGCGCGAGCATGTACAGCGCGGTGGTCATGGTCTGCGAGTAGAAGAAGTTGGTGACGACCAGGAAGTAGCACAGGAAAGTAACCACGTAGTAGTCGCGCGCGTTGTGCATCTCGAGCAGCTTGAGACCGAGCAGCGCGGCCAGCAGCTCGACACCGGCTTCGCGCCCGAGCTGCCCGTGGTAGGCGATGTAGACGCTGACGAAGGCCGCCAGGGCAACCACCTGCTTGCCGATCCACAGCACCGGGTGGCTGCGCTCGGGCAGGGGCAGGCGTTGCAGCGCGCCGAGCACGCGCCACAGCGCGGCGCCGACGAAGGCGAGACTCAGGAACAGCGGGAAGCGCTGCATGTGCGGCGCCAGCCCGAGCAGCAGGGTGGCGGCGACCCAGGCGACCTCGCGCGGACCCAGCGGGCTGCTGTTCATGCCGGCGGCGCGTACAGGGCCAGCGTTGCCAGGCAGCGCTCGCGATGGCGCGCGCCCCGGCCGGGCTCGATACGGGTGCCCGGCAGGTCGAGGCCGTAGGCCGCACCACTACGCGCGGCCTCCAGCACCCAGGCGCAGAGCTGCGACAGGCGCGCTTCCAGCCGGCCGGCGGGAGCGGCCGCCTCCCAGCTCAGCCACAGCTCGGCGGCGCTGTGGCCGTGAAAGCGCTTGACCATGATGTCCTGCGCCTTGGCCATGGTCTTCCACGCGATCGCGCGCACCGGATCGCCCGGCGTGTAGCGCCTGAGGCCGGCGAAATCGTCGACTCCCAGCTGGGCCGTGGCGCGGCCCCCGACGCCGCTCGCCAGTGCCCCGGGCAGCGGCAGCTCGCCACGCGGCGCCGGGTAGACCAGGCAGCGCGCGCGCGGCTCGAGGTAGGCCCAGGCGCGCAGGATGCCGAGCGGGTAGCCGGTCTCCAGCATGATCCGATCGAGGGTCAGCCAGCCGCGCCGGTGCGCCTCGACGATGACCGCGACGCCGGCGCTGCCGGCCGCCTCGATGTCGAAGCGGCGCGTGAAGCGACGCTGGTAACGGCGTTGCTCGCGTGACAGGCCGCGCGGCCACGCGCTGACGTCGACGTTGTAGCGCGGGCGCACGGTGGTGTTCTCGATCAGGCAATCGAAGGCCGCGTCCTCGCCGGCAAACACCGGCCGCGCCTGCGCGCCGAGCAGGCGCAGGCCGGCGAGATTGCGGTAGGTGTGCAGCATGGCGACCATGACCAGCCCGCCGAGCAGGAAGGCGAGCAGGTAGGCCAGCGCGTTGTCGTAGTTGATCGCGCCGAGCAGGATGATAACGAGCATGACGCCGAGGGTGGCGCCGGCGCGCGAGGGGAAGATGTAGACGCGGCGGCGGTCCAGCGGGCCGGACGCGAGCGGCGCGTTCACGGCACGGGCACGGCGTCGATCAGGCTCTCGGTGATGAAGCCCGGTTCGCGCGCGCGCTCCTCCAGGCCGGGGCGCAGGCGGTGGATGGCGACGGCCGGCAGCACCGCCTGGATGTCGTCGGGCAGGACGTGGGTGCGACCGTCGGTCAGTGCCCAGGCGCGCGCGGCGCGGACCAGCGCGAGGCCGGCGCGCGGCGACAGGCCGGAGTGGAACTTGCCCGAGTGGCGCGAGTGGTCGACCAGGTCCTGTACGTAGTCGAGCAGGGGATCGGCGACATGGATGCCTTCCACCTGGCGCTGCAGAACGGCCAGCGCCTCGATGTCGAGCAGCGGTTCGAGATCGGCGATCAGTGCACGGCGGTCGCGCCCGGTGAGCAGCTGGCGCTCGGCGCCGCGATCGGGGTAGCCGAGCGAGAGGCACATGAGAAACCGGTCGAGCTGCGACTCCGGCAGGGGGAAGGTGCCGACCTGCTCGGCCGGGTTCTGCGTGGCGATGACGAAGAACGGCCGCGGCAGCTCGTGGGTATGGTTCTCGATCGTGACCTGCTGCTCCTCCATCGCCTCGAGCAGCGCGCTCTGTGCCCGCGGGGTGGCGCGGTTGATCTCGTCGGCGAGAACGACGTTGGTGAAGATCGGTCCGGGATGAAAACGGAAGTCGTTGCTGTCGCGGTTGAACACGTAGACCCCGGTGACGTCGGCGGGCAGCATGTCGCTGGTAAACTGCACGCGCTGGAAACCGAGGCCGAGCAGGCGCGCGAGCAGGTGCGCCAGGGTCGTCTTGCCGACCCCGGGCAGGTCTTCGATGAGCAGGTGGCCGCCGGCCAGCAGGCAGCTCAGCGCAAGCCTGATCTCGGTGGTCTTGCCGACCACGACCTGCGCCGCGGCCGCGATCACGGCCTGGGTGCGGTTGCGCGAATCATCGGCGCTGGGCAGCACCGGGCTGCGGGTTTTGACTGCTTTCAAAGGGGCTACTCTGTCGATCGGTTCGGGCTCGCACGGGTGCGCGGCCGGGGGCATGCTCTAGTCTAACGCCTGCGTCCGGCGGGATGCGTGATCGGCCGCCCGGTCGCCGCGGGTGGCTCGCCTGCAGGGGTTAGCGGCAGGCGGCGGCGGATCTTGGCTGCCACGATCCCGTCCGCAGCCGGCGCGGCATATACTGCAACGGGCCGCACTGCCGCTACAGGGGAACGAACGAAACGTTCGGCAAGGGCGTGATGCGTCGTCGGGGCACGCGCTACGAACCACGGGATTGGGGCATGAACAAGTACGATTTCGTCGTCATCGGCAGCGGTCCGGCCGGCCAGCGCGCCGCCATCCAGGCCGCCAAGCTGGGACGCTCGGTGGCGCTGATAGAGCGCTCGTTCAACATCGGCGGGGCCTGCGTGCATACCGGCACCATCCCCAGCAAGACCCTGCGCGAAGCGGTGCTGTACCTGTCCGGCTGGCGCCAGCGTGGTTTCTACGGACGCAGCTACCGGGTCAAGGAGCGCATTACCGCCGTCGACCTGACCCAGCGCCTCGACATCACCGTGCGCCACGAGATCGAGGTCCTGATGCACAAGCTGCATCGCAACTTCGTCGATACCGTCGCCGGCTCGGCGACCTTCGAATCGCCGCACCGCCTGCGCGTCGAGATCTCACCCCAGGAGACGCGCGTGCTCGAGGCCGACAAGATTCTCATTGCCACCGGGTCGCGCCCGGTACGGCCAGCCAACGTGCCCTTCGACTGCCCCAACGTCGTCGACAGCGACAACATCCTGACCATGCCCGAGCTGCCGCGCACGCTGGTGGTGGTCGGTGCCGGCGTCATCGGCGTCGAGTACGCCTCCATCCTGAGCGCGCTGGACATCGACGTCACGCTGGTCGACGGCCGGCGCGAGGTGCTCGGTTTTCTCGATCGCGAGATCGTCGACGAGTTCACCCATCACCTGCGCGACCGCGGGGTCAGCCTGCGCCTGGGCGAGACCGTCGAGTCGGTGGCGGTGGAGAGTGACGATCGCCTGGTCGTGCACCTCGCGAGCGGCAAGCGGGTGCGCGCCAACATGGCGCTGTTCGCCTCCGGGCGCCAGAGCAACACCGATCAGCTCGGCCTCGACAAGGCCGGCGTGGAGGTCGACGAGCGCGGGCGGCTGGTGGTCGACGAGCACTTCCGCACCGGCGTGCCGCACATCTATGCCGCCGGCGACGTGGTCGGTTTTCCCGCGCTGGCCTCGACCTCCATGGAGCAGGGACGGCAGGCCGGCGCGCATGCCTTCGATCACCCGGTGCAGCGCAGGGCCAACGACGTCTTCCCGTTCGGCATCTACGCCGTGCCCGAGATGAGCGTGGTCGGCAAGACCGAGGAAGAGCTGCGCGAGGCCGGCACGCCCTACGAGTCCGGCAGTGCACGCTTCCGCGAGACCTCGCGCGGCCAGATCCTGGGTCTGCGCGAAGGCCTGCTCAAGCTGCTGGTGCACCTGGAGGACCATCGCCTGCTCGGCGTGCACATCGTCGGTGAAGGCGCGACCGAGCTGATCCACATCGGCCAGGCGGTGCTCGCCCACCAGGGCACGCTCGATTTCTTCGTCGACGCGGTCTTCAACTATCCGACACTGGCCGAGACGTACAAGATCGCGGCGCTGGACGCCTGGAACAAGCTGCGCGCCTGAGGCGCCGGCGGCGCTAGTGCGCCGGGTGCGACCCGCCACCCAGCGCGAGGTAGCGCAGCAGGTCTTCGCGCGTGACCAGGCCGAGCACGCGCGCGCCCTCGAGGACCGGCAGCTGGTTGACGCCGCGCTGACCGAGGATCGTGAGCGCCTGCATCGCGCTGTCGCGCGGTGTGACCGCGGCGACCTCGGCAGCCGGCGTCATGATCGCGGCGACCCGCGTCAGTGCCCAGTCCGGGCGCGCCACGCGGCGCACGTCCTCCAGGCACACCATGCCGGCGAAGCGCGTGCCGTCGGTCACCGGGAAGGCACGCTGGGCGTGCCCGAGCAGGTACTCGTCGACGAATGCGGCGACGCTGAGATCGGCTTCGACGCTGCGCACCCCGGTGCGCATCAGCTGCGTGACCGGCCGCGCTTCGAGCAGGTCGCGCACCAGCAGCTGGCGATAGCCCGAGACGGCGGCGTTGTGCAGGGACCAGCCGATCAGGGCCACCCACAGCCCGCCGACCACGCCGCGGCCGAACACCGGCACGGTCAGGCCCAGGATCATGGCGAAGCCGGCCGCCATCAGGCCCCAGGCGACCAGCCGTCCGCCCGCCGCGGCCCACTGCGTGGCGAGCCGCAGGTCGCCGGTCGCGCCCCACAGCAGCGCGCGCAGCACGCGCCCGCCGTCGAGCGGGAAGCCCGGCACCAGGTTGAACAGGCCGAGCACGAGGTTGACCGGCCCCAGCCAGACCAGCAGCGTCGCGGCCGGGCTCAGCGTCCCCAGCACCGCGGCCGGCGCGTTATGCGAGAGCGCATCCAGCGGTGCGCCGATCGCGGCCGCCAGCCACAGGCAGGCCATGCCCAGGGCGAAGCTCATCGCCGGCCCGGCCAGCGCCATGGCGAACTCCGCCCGCCACGCCTCGGGCTCGCGCTCGAGGTGCGCCATGCCGCCGAACACGAACAGCGTGATGCGCCGGATCTCGATGCCGAAGGCGCGGCCGACGACGGCGTGCGAGAGCTCGTGGGCGAGGACCGAGGCGAAGAACAGCAGCGCCGCGGCCAGCGCGGTCAGCCACGCCGTGGGCGGTGACCAGTCGGGGTGCCAGGTCGGGAACACGCCGCCGCCGAGCGCGGTCGTGACCAGCGCGAACACGATCAGCAGGCTCCAGTCGAGATAGACGTCCATCCCGAGGATGCGCGCCAGTCGCATGCCTTTACCCACCGGCGCGGCTCCGCGCGATGTCGCTCAGCTGCCCGCGATCGCCATCCGCTCGAGCAGGATCGAGCCGGTGCGGACGTTCAGGCTTTCGTCGACGTCGGCGCCGATCTCGACGATGCCGCGCAGCATGCCGCGCAGGTTGCCGGCGATGGTGATCTCCTCGACCGGGTGCGCAATCTCGCCGTGCTCGACGAGGAAGCCGCCGGCGCCACGCGAGTAGTCGCCGGTCACGGTGTTGACGCCGAAGCCCATCAGGTCGGTCACGACGAGCGCGCGATCGAGCCCGGCGATGATGGCTTCGGGCAGGCGCGAACCGGCGCTCAGCACGAGGTTGTGCGTGCCGCCCGCGTTGCCGGTCGGCTCACGCCCAAGGCGGCGCGCGGCGTAGGCACTCAGCACGTAGCGAACCAGGCGCCCGTCGCTGACCAGCGCCTGCTCGCGGGTGGCGACGCCGTCGTTGTCGAACGGGGCGCTGCCGATCGCGCCCGGCAGGTGCGGCCGTTCGATCAGATCGATACCGTCCGGCAGCACCGCTTCGCCCAGCGCATCGAGCAGGAAGGAGGCCTTGCGGTACTGGGCGCCGCCCGACACCGCGCCGACCAGGTGGCCGATGAGCCCGGCGGCGAGGCGCGGCTCGAACAGCACCGGCAGCTCGGTGGTCGCGATCTTGCGCGCACCGACCTTGGCCACGGTGCGCCGCGCGGCGGTCGCGCCGATCTGCTCGACGTCGTCGAGGCGGGCGGCGTCGCGTCCGCTGGCATACCAGTAGCCGCGCTGCATGGCGCCGGCCGCGTCGGCCGCGATCATCACCGCGCTGATACTGTGGCGGGTGCCGCGGTAGGCGCCGTGGAAGCCGTTGGAGTTGGCGTAGGCGCGGCTGCCGCGATAGCGGTTGACGCTGGCGCCGTCGGACTGCTTGATGCGCGGCTCGGCGCCGAGCGCGGCCCGCTCGCAGCGCGCGGCCAGTGCGATGGCCTGCTCGGCGTCGATGTCCCAGGGGTGATCGAGATCGAGATCGGGGATGGCGCGCGCCAGGTATTCCGGATCGGCCAGGCCGGCATGGGGATCGATCTCGCCGTGCTCGGCGATCAGGCGCGCGGCGGCGACGGTCTCGGCGAGCGCCGCCGCGGAGAAATCCGAGGTCGAGGCGCTGCCCTTGCGCCCGTCGTGGTAGACCGTCACCGCGAGCGACTTGTCACGCTCGTATTCCAGCGTCTCGCAGGCACCGTCGCGCACCGTCACCGCGAGACCCTCGCCGGCCGATACCGCGACCTCGGCGGCGTCGATGCCGTCGCCGTGAGCGCGTTCCAGCGTCTCGCAGGCGATACGGTCGAGGACCGCGGGCTCGTTGTAGTCGGTCGTCACGGGCGCGTTCATGGCCGCCCATGCTAACAGGGTGACGCGAGGCCTGGCGAAGCAGGCCGCGCCGCCGTATGCGGGGTCGAAAAGCCGGCTGCGCGCGTGCGTTTTGGGCGCGGCCCCGCCACGGTTAAACTAGGCGCACCCCGCACGCCACGCACGCATCGCACCCGCCTTGAACCAGCCAGCCCCGGCCGACGACCCGATCCTGGCGCCGCTGAACGAGCGCCAGCGCGCCGCGGTGGCCGCGGGCGCGCCGCAGGTGCTGGTGCTGGCCGGTGCCGGCAGCGGCAAGACCCGCGTGCTGGTGCACCGCATCGCCTGGTACCTCGCCACCGGCCAGGCGTCGCCCGCTGGCATCCTGGCGGTGACCTTCACCAACAAGGCCGCGGCCGAGATGCGCGGACGCATCGAGGGTCTGACCGGGCGCCCCATCGGCGGCATGTGGGTCGGCACCTTCCACAACATCGCGCACCGCATCCTGCGCGCCCACTACCGCGAGGCCGGCCTGCCCGAGCAGTTCCAGATCATCGATTCCGACGACCAGCTGCGCGTCATCCGCCGTGCCATTCGCGGTCTCAACCTCGACGACAGCGAGTGGCCGCCGAAAGAGGCGCAGTGGTTCATCAACGCGCGCAAGGACGACGGCCAGCGTCCGCAGCACGTCGACGATTTCGGCGATTCGGCGCTGGGTACCCTGATCGACATCTACGCCGCCTACGAGGAAGCCTGCGCGCGCGCCGGCCTGGTCGATTTCGCCGAGCTGCTGCTGCGTGCGCACGAGCTGTGGCAATCGACCCCCGGCCTGCTGCGCCACTACCGCGAGCGTTTCTGGCACGTGCTGGTCGACGAGTTCCAGGACACCAACGCCATCCAGTACGCGTGGCTGCGCCAGCTCGTCGGTGACGACGGCAACATCTTCGTGGTCGGCGACGACGACCAGTCGATCTACTCCTGGCGCGGCGCACGCGTGGAGAACATGCAGCGCTTCCGCGACGATTTCCCGAAACACGAGATCGTGCGCCTGGAGCAGAACTACCGCTCGACCGCGACCATCCTCAACGCCGCCAACGCGCTCATCGCGAACAACCCCTCGCGGCTCGGCAAGGAGCTGTGGACGTCGGGCGAGCAGGGTGAGGCGATCACGCTCTACGCCGCGTTCAACGACCTCGACGAGGCGCGCTTCGTCGTCGATCGCATCATGCACTGGCACGATCACGGCGGGCGCCTCTCCGAGTGCGCCATTCTCTACCGCACCAGCGCGCAGTCACGGGTGCTGGAGGACGCGCTGCGCCAGGCCGACCTGCCGTACCGCGTCTACGGCGGTTTCCGTTTCTACGAACGCGCCGAGATCAAGGACGCGCTGGCCTACGTGCGCCTGGCTAACTCGCGGGTCGACGATTCGGCGTTTGAACGCATCGTCAACGTGCCCGCGCGCGGCATCGGCCAGCGCTCGATCGAGGAGCTGCGCGCGGTCGCGCGGCGCGAACGCATCACGCTGTGGGAGGCGGCGCGCCAGCTGGTCGAGACGCGCGAGCTGGGTGCGCGCGCGGTCGGCGCCCTGCAACGGTTCATGGACCTCATCGATCGCATGAGCGTCGCCATCGGCGATCTCGACCTGCCCGAGACCCTGGAGCAGATCATCGCCATGAGCGGCCTGGTCGAGCACTACAAGAAGGAGAAGGGCGAGCGCGGCCTCGACCGGATCGAGAACCTGGAGGAGCTGGTCGCCGCCGCACGCGATTTCACGCCGGCGCCGGAGGACGAGGAAGTGCCGTTGCTGGCGGCGTTCCTGACCCACGCCGCACTCGAATCGGGGGAGGGCCAGGCCGAGGCCCACGTCGACTGCGTGCAGCTCATGACCCTGCACTCGGCCAAGGGCCTGGAGTTCCCGCAGGTGTTCCTGGTCGGCGTCGAGGAAGGGCTGTTCCCGCACCAGCGTTCGAGCGAGGACCCGGCCCAGCTCGAAGAGGAGCGCCGCCTGTGTTACGTCGGCGTCACCCGCGCCATGCGCAAGCTGGTCATCACCCACGCCGAGTCGCGCCGCCTGCACGGCTCCGACTTCTACCCGCAGCCCTCGCGCTTCATCCGCGAGCTGCCGGGCGAGTTGATCGACGAGGTGCGTCTCGGCGGGCGCGTGTCCAGCGGGCGCTCGTCCTACCTCGCCGGTGGCGACGAGCAGGGCGGTGGCTACCAGCTCGGCCAGCGCGTGGTGCACAAGATTTTCGGCGAGGGCGTGATCCTGCACCTCGAAGGCCATGGCGAGCACTCGCGGGTGCAGGTCAACTTCGAAGGCGAGGGCGTGAAGTGGCTGGTCACCGCCTACGCCGGGCTGGAAACGGTCTGAGGTGCCCACACCCTGCGGGACGCGCCGGTCGCCGCGCGCCGCTCGAGGGGTTCCCCGGCCGGCCCGTTCTTTCAACTGATAGTCCCGAGGATTTACTCCGCATGCGCTGTTCCCGCCTGTTCCTGCCTGCGCTTCTCGCGCTGACCTTCTTCCTGGCCGGCTGCGGTGGCAGCGGCGACGCGGCGCCGGGAGCGGCGGCCGACGATCGCAGCTTCCGCTGGAAAATGGTCACGGCGTGGCCGCCCAACCTGCCGATCAACCACGACGCCGTGCTCAAGTTCGCCGATGACGTCGAGACCATGAGTCGCGGACGGCTGCGCATCCAGGTCTTCGCCGGCGGTGAGCTGGTGCCTGCGCTGCAGGCTTTCGACGCGGTCTCCCAGGGCTCGGTCGAGATGGCACACGCGGCCGCCTACTACTGGGCCGGCAAGGTGCCGGCGGCGCAGTACTTCACGGTCGTGCCGTTCGGCATGACGCAGAAGGGGGCCTGGGCGTGGCTCTACGGTGGCGGCGGGCTGGACCTGTGGCGGGAGCTGTATGCGCCGTTCAACGTGGTGCCGTTTCCGATGGGCAACACCGGCATCCAGATGGGCGGCTGGTTCAACAAGAAGATCGAGCGCGTCGCGGATCTCAAGGGTCTGAAGATGCGCATACCGGGCCTGGGGGGCAAGGTCCTGGCCAAGGCCGGCGGTAACCCGGTGCTGCTGTCGGCGGCGGAGATCTACACCGCGCTGGAGCGCGGCACGATCGACGCCACCGAGTGGGTGGGGCCGCTGCACGACGTGCGTTTCGGGCTCGATCGCGCGGCGAGGTACTACTACTACCCCGGCTGGCACGAGCCCGGAACCCAGCTCGAGCTGCTGGTCAACGCCGAGGCCTGGGCGAGCCTGCCGGCGGATCTGCAGCGCATCGTGGAGAACGCCGCCGCCGGCGCCGCGCTCTACATGTACGGGCGCAGCGAGGTCGAGAATGCACGCGCCTTCGCCGAGCTGAAGCAGGCCGGGCACGTCGAGATCCTCGAGTTCCCGCGCGAGGTCACCGATCGGCTGGCGGCGCTGACCCGCGAGGTGCTCGAAGAAGAAGCGGCCAAGGACGCCGACTTCGCGCGCGTGAAGCAGAGCTACGAGGCGTTTCGCGCCCGGCACACCGCCTTCGAGGCCGTGACCGAGAAGGCTTACGGCGCGGCGCTGGAGTCAGCCGGCCAGTAAGCAGCGCGACGGTGAAGCAGCCGTGGCGGCGCGGCCGCGCCGCCACGCAGCAGGCTTACTCGGCGTTGGCGACCATGTAGTCGACGGCGGCCTTGACGTCGTCGTCGGAGAAATCGGGCCGGCCGCCCTTGGGCGGCATCATGCCGTTCGATCCCATGTAGCCGTTGATGGCGTTGCTGTAGAGGGTGTCCTTGCCCTTCTCGATGCGCGCCGCCCAGGCACTGCCGTCACCGAGCTTCGGTGCACCCGCGGCGCCCGGCGTGTGACAGACGAAGCAGGCGGCGTCATAGACTTCCTTGCCGCGACCGCTGTCGGCCGCGGCGGTGGCTGCCGGTGCGGCTTCTGCGGCAGGTGCCGCCTCGGCCGCGGGCTCGGCGGCCGCGGGCGCGGCTTCGCCGCCACCGACCGCGCTCAGCATGTAGTCGACCGAGGCGGCGACTTCCTCGTCGCTCAGCGAGGGGTTGCCGCCGCGCGCCGGCATCATGCCATTGGGCCCGACGTAGCCGTTGATCGCGTTGGCGATCAGCGTTTCACGACCCTTGCCGACACGCCCTTCCCAGGCCGCCATGTCGCCGTATTTCGGTGCCCCGGCGATGCCCTGGGCGTGGCAGGCGAAGCACACGCGATCGTAAACCGCCTTGCCGCTGTCGCCGGCGGGCGCCGCGTCGGCGGCGGCAGCAGCCGGCTCGGTCGCGGGCTCCTCGCTCATGGCGACGGCGGCCGGGGCATCGACGGTGATCGCTTCACCGCCGGTGTTGACCTGCCCCATGGGCGCGATGCGCGAGACCACGGTTTCGTTCGGCGACTGGGTTTCCTGGAAACCCGCGTTGACGATCTTGGCGAGGACGAAGGCGCAGATACCGATGACGGTCAGGCCGACGAGCACCATGGAAAAATTGCGGACGAAGACCGCGTCGTCGTGATTACTCATGCTCAGGTCTCGATGAATTTTGGAATGCGGGGCCCGACTGCCGGATCAGCGCCCGGGCGGTTCAAACCGCGGCGCATTATAGCCAAAAACCCTGATTTCCCTAAGCCAAATGCGGGCTTGCCGGTTCACGGCCGGGTCCCGGTCCGAAGGCCAGGGAAGGGCCTGCGCCCGGAAACCCGGGGGGCCGGGCCTGCCGTTGGCGGCCTGTCTGTCGGGCGCGCAGCGCCCGTAGGCAGAGGCGCCGCCGCGCGGGGTGATGGCCTATAATCGCGGTTCCGCGCGCCCGTAGCTCAGCTGGATAGCGTGCTGCCCTCCTGCGGCCGTGGTCACAGGTTCGACATCTCGCGCGAGCGAGATGGGACGCCGCCGATGGCGGCGCCCCGTAGGGGTGAGCGTGCGCCGTCAGCGCACGCGAATCCACCATCTCGCGCGAGCGAGATGGGACGCCGCTGATGGCGGCGCCCCGCAGGGGTGAGTGCGCGCCGTCAGCGCGCGCGAATCCATCCTGTCGGTCGGGCGCGCAGCGCCCGCGAGCCCATGCGCCGCCGTGTGGAGTGATGGCCTATAATCGCGGTTCCGCGCGCCCGTAGCTCAGCTGGATAGAGTGCTGCCCTCCGAAGGCAGAGGTCACAGGTTCGAATCCTGTCGGGCGCGCCAATCCGTGAGGGCTCCGCCAGGAGCCCTCACGGATTGGTGAGTTCGACGGTCTCGGTTCGAACCTGGCGTTCGACCCTCTCGCGCAGCGAGAGGGGACGCCGGCCACCGGCCGGCGCCCCGCAGGGGTGAGCGCGCGCCGTCAGCGCGCGCGAATCCATCCTGTCGGGCGCGCCAATCGTTCCCCGGCCGCTGAACCCGCGTCACGGCTCCCCGCGACCTCCCGGACCCCGGGGTCGGCCGGCACCTAGCGGTACGCCTTGACCTCGTTGTTCGCGATGCGCAGCTTGTTGGCGAGATCGATGGCAAGGTTGGTCAGGATCTTGTCCTTCAGCACCGGGTGGACGCTCTTGATGTCGTCATAGACCCCGAAGGGCAGCTCGTAGCACTCGACGTAGCTTTCGGCCACCGCGGAGGCCGAGCGTACCTGGCGATCGATCAGCGACATCTCGCCGAACGAGGTTCCCGCGGTCAGCGTCGCGATGCGTTTCTGCCGCACGTGCTGCGAGCGCTGCATCATGATGCTGACCTCACCGACGGTCAGGAAGAACAGCGCGTCCGAGGTCGCCTTCTCCTCGACGATGACATCGCCCCGCTGGTAGGTACGCTTGCGCATGCGGCCCTTGATCAGCGCCAGCTCTTCGGCAGAGAAGCCCTGCAGCAGGGGCTGGTTGAACAACAGGATCTTCTGCGCGGCCGAGCGTGGCGTCATGTATTCGCCAAGCAGTTGCTGCTCGCACCACTCGAGCGCCAGATCGAGGTCCGAGAAACGGTGTGCGGCGCCGAAGGTGTCACGATCGAGGTGACGCTTGAGGAGCTTGTCGAACTGGTACTCCGTGTTCGTGAGCAGGAACTCGATACCATGCTCCTTGAGGGAGAGCAGGAAGTCGCCAATCAGCTTGCACGCGGACTTCTTGGCCGAGGTCACGCGTTTGCAGTCGAAGATCACGAAGCGTGTTTCGCCGAGCTCGTCTAGCACGGTCTTGAGCACGAAATCGGTTGCGCTGAAGATCAGATCGCCGGCCAGCTCGTAGATCTTGATGCGTGCGCCGGCCTCGCGCAGCAGGTTGAACTCGTCCGTCGGGCGCACGCGCTTGGAGCCCATGGTGGTGCCGTCGTACTTGGCGCGGATGATGGCATTGCTGGCCTTCGAGGAATCGAAGATGTGCAGTCCGAAATCGCGCGAGATGGCCTCGCACATCTTGATGCCGCGCTCGCTGTTGCCGTGCTCGTCGAGTCGCGGTGAGAACACCCCGATTCCCATCTGTCCCGGCAGCACGGCCATGATGCCGCCCGCAACGCCGCTCTTGGCCGGCATCCCGACACCGAAGATCCAGCCACCCGCGTAGTCGTACATCCCGCAGGTGCTCATGATGCTGAGCACTTTCTCGACGTTGGCGGCCTTGAGCGCGATGACGCCGGTGATCGGGTTGATGCCGTTGTTGGCGAGGGTCGCGCCCATCACGGCGAGATCGCGGCAGTTGACCAGGATCGAGCACTGTCTGAAGTAGAGATCGAGCGTCTCCTCGGTGCGGTCTTCGAGGATGTTCGAATTGCGCAGCAGGTAGGCGATGGCGCGATTGCGATGACCGGTTTGCGACTCGGATTGAAAGACGGCCTCGTCCAGCCTCAGCTCGTGCGCCGCGAATTTCCCGTAGGCATCGATGATGCTGGCGAAGCGCGCCGCGGGCGTGGCGCCGCCGATGAGCCCGGTGGTGGCGATGGCGCCCGCATTGATCATGGGATTGAACGGACGGCCGGAGACCTCCTCCAGGCTGATCTCGTTGAAGGCTTCGCCCGACGGCTCGACCCCGACCTTCTCGAGCACGGCGCAGACGCCGCAGGTGTCGAGCGCGAGGCCGTAGGTCAGCGGCTTGGAGATCGACTGGATGGTGAACGGCAGCTGGCTGTCACCGGACTGGTACACGTGCCCGTTGATCGTGGCTATGGCAACGCCGAAGGCGTCCGGATCGGCGCAGGCGAGCTCGGGAATGTAATCGGCCAGCGCGCCGCCGGTGTGGTTGGCGAGGGCGTCGACGAGATGCTCGAGATAGCTCTGGATCGGCCCCGGGATGGGCTGCCGTCGGGCATTGGTAGCGATGTCCATGAGCGGCGCTCGGTCGTCATTCTTCTGTGGTTGTCGGGTGCGGCCGGCGGCGCTGCCGTCCCGCGCCGTGACGCGTGCGGCGGTGCACGCGCGCCCTGCCGGGCAGGGATCGGTGCCGCGGGCGATCAGAGCATAGAGCACCGATGCTGCGCCGCACAAGCCGGCCGTGGCGCATGCTGCGAATCGCTCAGCGGGACAGCGCCACGCGCACCCGCCCCGGGAAATGATCGCTGCCGAGATCGGGCCCCGTGTCCCGTCCGAGAATGCCGATCCCGTCCGAATACAGGCAGTGATCGATCGGGATCCGCAGCAGCGGGTTGTAGGTCGGCCAGGTCAGGTGGATACGGCGACCGGCGCTGCAGTCGCGCAGGCCGGCGTGCGCGAGCAGGCGGTCGAACACGCGCGACCACGGGGTCAGGTTCAGATCGCCCACCACCAGGTACGGCTCCGCGGACTGCGCGAGGCGGGCCGCGAGGTGCTCGATGTGGGCGTCGCGCCGGCGCGTGATGTCGGCACTGACCGGGGGCGGCGGATGGGCCGCGACGACGCGCAGCGGCCGGCCGTCGACGTGGACGACGGCTTCGACGTCGGGCACGTCGGTGGCGCTGTCGTAACGCACGCGGACGTCGCTGAGCGGCAGGCGGCTGTACAGCGCCATGCCGAAGTTGTCGGCGGCCGGCTCGGTCACCGTGAAAGGATAGGCCGTGTGCAGTGGACGCAGCGCCGCGACCCAGGCGTCGGTCACTTCGAGCAGGGCGACCACGTCAGGCGAGTGACGGGCGATGAAGTCGAGTGCCGCCGCGTAATCGGTGTTCGCCGAATTGACGTTGAACCACATCACCTGCAGCGCCGGCCCTTGGTGCGCGGCCGCGGTGCGCCCCGGCCACGGCAGGTAGCTGGCGGCGGGCCACAGGTTGACCGCGAGCAGCAGCGCGCACGTGGCGGCCGCCAGCGGACGCCGCAGCAGCGCGGCCACGGCCGTGCCCAGGGCCAGCAGCACCGCGTACTGCAGCCGGAAGTGCACGCTCAGGTCGGTCAGCCACCACACGCCCTCGAACAGGCTGGTCACGGTGGCGAGCCCGGCCAGCAGCGCCAGCGCCAGCAGCAGGCCGCCGACGCTGACCCGGCGGGGCGGTGGCCGCGGCGTCACGCGCGGCCGGGCAGGAACCTGCCCTCGATGCCGCCGAGGATGTCCGCGGCCCAGGCGTAGCGCGGATCGTCGCGCTCGACCACGCCGGTCTCGAGCGCGACGCGCGCGCCGCTGCGGGCGAGGAAGATCGGCGAGGTCACCGGGTAGTAACCGATGTCGGAGAGCTCGTTCAGGGTCAGGATGAAGCCGCGCATCATCAGGGTGCCGTCGTCCTCGCGCGGCATGGAGGTCGAGATCAGGCGCACGCGGCCGTCGTCGGAGCGCACCACGAAGTGCATCACGCCGAGGTTGGGCGGGATCAGCACTTCGCCGCCGAAGCGGTAGGCATAGCTGCGCCCCGAGGCGAGGCGGTTGTCCTGTGACTCGTGGAAGGCGAGTGCGCCGCTGTCGTCGTCCCAGTGGATCTCGAGGTAGCTGGCGATGATGCGCCCGGCGGTGTCGAAGGAGCGGCGGAAGGCGACGTACTCGCCGATGTAGTCGGCCACCGCCTCGCGGCGGTAGCCGCCGAAGCGGCGTGGCGCGACACCGGCGGCATCGGCCGGGTCCGTGGCCACGCCCAGGGTCACGTCCAGCGCCTGCTCTATCCACTGCAGGGTCTGGCTGCGCACGGCCTGGCCGGCGCGCAGGCGGTCGACCGTCTTGCGATCGACGCCGGCGCGGCTGGCGACATCGCGCGACGACAGCCGCGCCGCGGCGAGGTGCTCGTTGAGCTGGCGCGCGATGGTCTTCCAGTCCGGCTTCGGCATGTCCGCGGGCGTCGCGAGGGTGCGCCCAAGTCTAGCAGTCGGCGGCCCGCAACGGGCACGCCGGGGCGGCCGGGGAAGTGCGGGGCAGTCCCGGGCAAAACGGGACAGTGGACAGTCGCGCGACATTCCGCGGCCGCCCCCAGATGGCGCGAGTGCCGGCCTAGGCTTGCCGCAGTTTCATTCGAGGTCAGTCGCCATGGTTTCCATTCCCGCTCTCCTTCGCCGCCCGGGCCTGCTCGTGCTCGCCACCCTGGCGCTGCTCGCCGGCCCGGCCGCGGCGGCTCCCGAGGCCGTCTCCATCAACGAGGTCGAGCGCGGCAGCCTGCTGCTGCGCAGCGACGACGGCAGCCTGGTTCCCGCGCCGCTGGTCGATACCGCGGTCGAGATGTCGATCAGTGGCGTCGTCGCCCGGGTCAGCGTGCGCCAGAGCTTCACGCAGGCCAGCCACGACTGGGTCAACGGCATCTATGCTTTTCCCCTGCCCGAGCTGGCCGCGGTCGATCGGCTGCAGATGCAGGTCGGCGAGCGCACCATAGAGGGCCACATCGAGGAGCGCGATGCCGCGCGCCGAACCTTCGAGCAGGCGCGCGACGCCGGCCGCAAGGCGAGCCTGGTCGAGCAGCAGCGTCCCAATCTCTTCACCACCAGCGTGGCCAACATCGGTCCGGGCGAGACGGTGGTGGTCGAGATCGAGTACCAGCAGACGCTCGACTACGAGAACGGCGAGTTCTCGCTGCGCTTCCCGCTCACGGTGGGCGTGCGCTACATCCCGGGCAGCGCCCCGGTCGCTGGCTTCGACGGCGGCGGCTGGTCGTTCAACACCGACCAGGTGCCGGACGCCAGCCACGTCACGCCGCCGGTGACCGCGGCCGGCGTCGGTCACGACAACCCGGTCTCGATCGCGATCACGCTGGACGCCGGCATGCCGCTGTCCGCGATCGAGAGTCCCTGGCACGCCATCGTCACGCGCGAGATCGCACCGGGCCGGCATCGCATCGAGCTCGGCGCCGGTACGGTGCCGGCCGACCGCGACTTTGAGCTGCGCTTCAGGCCGGCGCCGGGGCACGCGCCGCGGGCGGCCTTCTTCGAGCAGTCGGTCGACGGCGAGCGCTACGGCCTGATGATGCTGATGCCGCCCGAGATCGCCTGGGCGCGTGAGCATGCGACGGCGCGCGAGGTGGTCTACGTCATCGACACCTCCGGCTCCATGCACGGCACCTCGATCGGCCAGGCGCGCGCGGCACTGGAATACGCGCTGACCCGCCTCGCTGCCAGCGATACCTTCAACATCATCGAGTTCAACTCGACGGTCGGCCGCTTCTCGCCGCAGGCGCTGCCGGCCACCCCGGACAACCTGGCGCGCGCGAAGCGCTGGCTGGCCGGCCTCGTCGCCGACGGCGGTACCGAGATGGCCGCCGCCCTGCATGCCGCGCTGGACGGTGGCGGGCAGCGCGAGCGCGTGCGCCAGGTGGTGTTCCTCACCGACGGCAGCGTCGGCAACGAGCAGGCCCTGCTCGGCATCATCGATCACCGGCTCGGCAGCTCGCGCCTGTTCACCGTCGGCATCGGCGCGGCGCCCAACAGCTACTTCATGCGCGAGGCGGCCCAGGTCGGTCGCGGCAGCTTCACCTACGTCGGCGATCTCGGCGAGGTGCAGGTGCGCATGCGCGCGCTGATCGACAAGCTCGAGTTCCCGGTACTCACCGACGTCAGCATCAGTGCCGCCGATGGCGAGCTCGAGAGCTGGCCGGCGCCGCTGAAGGACCTGCACGTGCACGAGCCGATCGTCGCCAGCCTGCGCCTGGACGGTGTCAGCGAGCTCACCGTCAGCGGACGCTTCGACGGGCAGCCGTGGACGACCCGGGTGCCGGTCACTGGCGGCGGCAGCGCACGCGGCCTCGACGTGGTGTGGGCGCGCCAGAAGATCGCGAGCCTGGAACGCTCGCTCGCGCGCGGCGCCGACCGCGACGCGGTGCGCGAGGCGATCACCGCGCTGGGCCTGGCGCACCACCTGGTGACCGCGCACACCAGCCTGGTCGCGGTCGACGTCACGCCGACGCGGCCGGCGGCCGAGGGCGCGCAGGACGCGCTGGTGCCGTCGAAGATGCCGTCCGGCTGGGCGATGCAGGCGCCCGGCCTGCGCGTACCGCAGACCGCCACCCCGTTCGCGGCACGCCTGCTGCTGGCGCTGGGGCTGATGCTCGCCGGGCTCGTGCTGCGCTGGCACGGGGCGCGCGCATGAGCCGGCGGCTTGCAGCCTGCCTGCTGCTGGCGGCGCTGGCGGTGGCCGCGAACGCGGCGTGGATCCCGGCCAAGGCGATGCTGGCGCAGGCCCTGCTCGAACGCGCGTGGCAGGGTTCGCAGGGCGGCACGCAGGCGCGGCGGCCGTGGCCCGGCGCCGATACCTGGCCGGGCGCGCGCCTGGACTTTCCGGGCGAGGGCCGCGCGCTGCTGGTGCTCGAAGGCGCCTCGGCGCGCAACCTCGCCTTCGGTCCGGTGCACGTGGCGCCCACGGCGTGGCCGGGCGACGGCGGCAGCACCGTCATCGCCGGCCATCGCGACACCCATTTCCGCGTCCTCGGCCGGCTCGCTCACGGTGCGCCGATCGCACTGGAGCGCGGCGCCCGCCGCTTCCGCTACCGGGTGACGGAAACCACGGTCATGCACCGCGATGCCGTCGCGCGCCTCGGCCACGACATCGCCGGGCGGTTGCTGCTGATCACCTGCTATCCCTTCGGGGCGCTGGATGCCGGCACACCGTGGCGCTTCGTGGTCACCGCCACGGCGGTGCCCGGCGAGACCGGCTGAGCTGCCGCGCTCAGTCGCCGAGGACGCCTTCGATCTGCCGTGCGACGACGGCGGCGGGCAGGGGGATGTAGCCGTCCTTGATGACGACCTGCTGGCCCTCGCGCGAGAGCACCATCTTCATGAAGGCGCGCTCGAGG
>JBHIYN010000015.1:0-138928 GCA_041984235.1 Gammaproteobacteria bacterium | reverse complement strand
TGAATATTATAATGCTTTTCTAATTTTTCCAAAATGGAGTTTATAGCAATTTCTTTTTTTCCCACTCCTCATCCCCAGTACGGCTTCGTCTGGCGCTGTCGCTGGTGCGGCCGCATCCTCACCTTCCGCCCCAGCGACTCGGATCGCGCCGCGCGGCGTCCGCCAGCAGGGCGTCCGCGCGCCGACCCTGGCCATGTGCGAACAGCGCGTTGAGCGCCGCCTCGCGCAAGGCGTCATCGCCGGTCCCGGCCTCCAGCAGGTCGGCCGCGACCTGCGCCAGCTGCGCCGGCGCGCCGGCGGCCAGCGCGCTGGCCTCGAACTCGTAGAACGCGGCGAGCCGGCGTGCGCCGCGCGCCCGGCGCAGGGCGCGCTCACGCAGCGCCAGCACGCGCGCGGCACCGACCTCGGCTTCGAGGTCGTACAGCCATGCCTCGCTCAGGCTCGCTGGCGCGTCCGCCGCGTCCAGCCACTCGAACAGGCGCGCCTGCAGCCACGCCGACTCGCCTGCGGCCAGTGCTGCATCGCGCAGCGCATAGTAGGCATTCGCCCGGCTCTGCTCGTCGCGCGCGGGATCAGCCACGGTGCGCGCCAGGAAAGACAGGCTGCGGCGGACGCCCCCAAGCCGCGCGAGATCGTCCAGGTAACGCGCCTCCAGCGTACCGGCGCCCACAGCGAGCTGCCGTTCGAGAGCGGCCAGCAGGGCCTCGCGCCGCCCGTCGGCGAGCAGCGCATCGCGCCACGGGTCGTACCACTGCTCCGGGTCGCGGCGTACCAGGTCGTCGAGCAGCGGCCGCGCCGCGCGCAGCGCGCCGGCATCGAGCAGATCGTAGGTGAACCGGGCCAGCGCCTGCGTATCGCCGGCATGGCGGGCCTGCCAGGCCGCCACGTAGCGTACCAGCGCGTCCTGCGCCGGGCCGTCGTCCTCGCTGCGCGAGGCGCGCCAGGCGCCCAGCAGGGCGCGCTGGTAGACCCCGGCGTGCGCTGCCGCGAACGGGTCGAGGCCGCTCAGCAGCGCCAGCGCCTCCTCGTGGCGCCCCAGGGCGACCAGCACGCGCGCCACCCGTGGATCCTTGCCGGCATCCGCCGGCTGGCGTTCCAGCGCCGCCGCCAGCGCGGCGCGTAATACCGGTTCGCCGGAGATTGCCGTGCTGTCGGCGAGCGCGGCGAGCACGTCCAGTCCCGGTCCGCGGCCGCGCGACGCGAGCACCGCGTTGAGCCAGTCGGCAACGGCGGCGCCCTCGCCGGCCGCTGCCGCCAGCAGGGCCCAGGCCTCCTGCGCGGCCGGCCGTGCGGAGCCCGCCAGGCCGTCGCCGAGGCGCGCCAGTCCGGTGCCCGCGGAGCCCAGCGCACGATGCAGGCGGGCGAGCTCGATCGCGAGATCACCATCCGGCGTGGTCACGGCCGTCGTGGCCGCGAGCAGGTCACGCGCCCTTTCCTGCAGGCCGAGCGCCTGCAGCAAAGCAATCAACTGCACGCGCTGCGTAGTGTCCTCCAGTGCGGCCGCGTCGAGCGTTTGTGCGATCGCGCGCGCCTGTCCGTCCTCGCCCGCGGCGACCGCGAGGCGTGCCCAGCTCAGCGGCGCGTGCATGCGCACCTGCGCCGGCAGTACCGCGAGCAGCGCCCGCGCGAGCGCGGCATCCTCGCTGCCGGCCACCGTGGCGGCGAGACGCGCCGCCGCACCGGGGTCGACGTCGCGCAGCGCCGCTGCGTCCAGCACGCTACCCAGCGTCGCGGTCTGCCCTGAGACCAGTGCCGCCTCCAGCGCAATGCGCAGCGCCGCCGGCGCGTCCGGCGCCGCGGCCCTGGCACGCGCGACGAAGTCCGTGAACAACGCCGGCTGGTCGAGGATCACGGCGAGGTCGTGCACCGGGCCGAGCAACGGCGCGACCGGCGCCTGGCGCGCCACGAAGGCACGCAGCGGCGCGGCCGTGGTGCGCGCCAGGCCGAAACGCTCGACCAGGGTCGCGACCCCGGCAATCGCGTCGGGCCGTGCATTGCGGTCGAGCCAGGCGATCAGCGTGTCCGCCGCCTGCGCCTCGCGTCCGATCTCCACGTAGACCGCCAACGCGACGCCGAGGGCGGCGATATCGAGCTCAGGCCGGCCGCGCGCCACCCAGGCGTCCAGCGTCTGCGCGGCATCGCTCAGCGAATCGACGGCGACCTGCAGCCGCACCAGGCGCAGCAGCTCCGCGGGTCGGGCGGCAGGCTCGTCGACGATCAGCGAGAGGGCCTCGATCTCGGCCAGCGGATCGCCGCGGAAGGCCTCGATGTCGACCAGCTCGCGCACCAGCGCGGCGCTCGGCGCGAGGCGCACCCGTCGCCACAGCACCGCGTGGTAGCGCTCCGTCATCATCAGCTCGCGGTAGAGGTCGAGTGCCAGGTCCAGCGCCTCGATGTCCCCGGGCCGCTGCACCAGCAGCCGTTCGACCACGTCGACGGCGCCTTCGAGGTCGCCCTGGCGCAGGTACAGCGCGGTCAGTGGCGTGGCCAGGGCATCACGGCGATCACTGGCGAAGAACGCGCTCTCGAACCCGGCCAGGGCGTCGCGATAGCTGCGCGCCTTGTAGTGCATGAGGGCCAGCTCTTGGTCGCGCGGGATGAGCAGCCAGCTGAACGCCAGCGAAACGCTCACCACCACGACCAGGAAGACGATGTGGCGCAGCACCGCCGGTCAACCCGCGGCCGATCCGGACGCCGGGCGGATCGAGAAGTGCACTGCGCGCGCCGGCTCCGGATCGAGCACGAAGCTGAACCTGCCGTGCGCGTCGGCACGCACGTCGAGTCGCCGCATGCGCCCGTCCGGGTAGTCGATCTCGATTTGCCAGGCCTGCCCCGGTGTCCCGCGCCAGGTCATCTCGCCGCGGCCGTAGCCGGCTGCGCGCGCGCTGAGACCCCCGCCTTTGCGCGTGACCGCGAACACCCGCCAGCGCGCGTGCTCGAGATACAAGGGCGGTGCCGCGCCGGCGGCGCTGGTGCGCGGCGCGAGCGCGACCCGCGGTGTCTCGAAGCCCTCCTCCAGCGCGACGTATAGGCTGCCCTGGTGCCGCCGCTGGCCCAGCACGCCGCGGCTGCGCTGCCAGTCCACGCCGAGCGCGCCGGCGGCGTCGAAGCGCAGCGTGTCGAGCGCGCCGCGCTCGCGGATCTCCCACGCCTGCGGACCGACGGCATGAATGCGGGCGCTGTGAAAGCCCTGGCCGATGGCGGCGTAGCGGCTCGCTTCTATCGGCACCAGCTCGTGCCCGCGTGCCCAGGCGAGGTTCCTGAGCACGGCCTGCAGGGCGGCCAGGCGCTCGCCGGAGTACATGTGGTAGTAGACGTTGGCCGCGCGTACGCGGCGTGGTGTTTCGGTGCGCTCCAGGGTCTCGGTCAGGAAGCGGAAGGCGAAGAACGCGCTGCGCCAGTTGTCGGTGTAGGTATTCTCGTTGCTGTTGCTGGCATACACCTGGTAGTGCGCGCCACGCGCGATGCCCACCGGCGCGACGTAGGCGTAGGAGGGAAACGCGCGGTCGAAGCGCGAGTCACCGCCGTTGATGTTGCCGAGCCCGGCCTCAGCCACGGCGTCCAGGGCAGCCGCGAACGGCGTGGTGTCCCCGGACCACTGCAGCAGCGTGACCGCCTTGCCCGGCGGTGCCAGTGCCGCGATCTGCGCTACCGACCCGCTCACCTCCAGGTCGAGGTCGAACGGCTCGCGGGCGTAGGCGCGCGGCACGTGGTAGCCGTGCAGGTCCGCGAGGTCGACGTCGTTCCCGGCCTTGCGCAGGCGGCCGTAACCGGTCCAGTCGAGCGCCTTGTCGCCGCCCAGCCTGCGGTAGCGCGCCAGCAGGGGCTGCTCCTTGTCCGCCGTGTAACGCTCGAAGAAGCGCCAGTAGAACGGATGCGAATAGGTATGGGTGGCGATCTCGACCTGCGGCTGGGTGAGGATCTCCTGTGCCAGGCGCCGCGCCTCGCCGCTGCCGTACCAGGCCGGGTCCAGGTCGGCCGCGATCGGCGCAACCGTGACCGGCAGGTCCGGGTAGGGCCGAATCAGCTCCTCCAGCACCACGCGCGCCGACAACACGCGGGACTCGGCATACTCGTCGACCAGCGACACGTTGCGCCAGCCGTCACCGTCGATGTGACTGTAGTAGATGCGCCGGCCGACCAGCGTCGTGGTATCGGGTTTGGGCAGCTCATCGGTCGCGAACGCCTGGCGCAGGAACTCGAAGGGATCGAGGATCCACTGGCGGTGGTTCACCTGGCGCCCGCGGTAGACGGCGAAGCCCGGCGCCGCGTAACCGCCCTGGCGCCCGAGCACCACGACATCGTTCAGCGCCGCTGCCGGACCGGCTTCGCGCACGCTCAGCACACTGCGCGCATCGCCGGTGGCGCGGGTGCGCGCGACGAACGGCAGCGGCGGCCGCGGCGCGCGCTCGAAGCCGACCAGGTCCGGATCGGCGCTGGCCACCGTGGCGCCCAGGCCCGGCGCACCGAATGCGCGTTCGACCCGCACGCCGATCGCCTCCAGCACGGCGTTCACGTTCTCCAGCGGCACCGTGGCGCCGTCGCTTGCCGGCAGGCGCCCGAAGCTCACGTAGCGCTTGCCCGCATCGAGCACCCCCGACAGCCAGCGCGTCCACGCCACCGGATCGGGCACGTCGGTGCCGCCACGCGGCCAGGTCACCACGCCGCGCACGTCCTGACGCGTCACGATGTCAGGCAGGCCGCGGCTGATGTCGTGGTACTCGAGCCGCAGGCCGAGGTGGTTGAGCGGCATCTCGAGATGGCGGTGCAGGGTGGTCAGTCCCGGCGTGTCGTCGTAACGGCTGTCAAACAGCGCGATCACGGTGCGCGGCACCTCCGCCGCCACGGCGCCGGGTATGGCGGCGAGTGACAGCAACGCCACGCCCAGCAGCGCGCGAACACCACGCGCAGCGCCGGTGCCGCCAAGCCAGGGAGCCGGAGCGTCAGGGCGCGAGACCACCGGCGTCGCCGGGGTCAGTCGGCGGACTGCGCGTCGCGTGCGGCGCGCGTGCGCAGATACCACCAGCCGATCCCCGCGCTTGCCCGCACCAGCCGGCGCGCGCCGCCGAGGCCGAGTGCGGTGGCGATCATGTGTATCGCCGTGGTGACGTGCGACCGGCGATAGACGGCGGTCGCCACGCGCTGGTAGGCGGCCGCGCAGCGGCCCCGGTCATAGGTCTCGTGTGGCGCGCAATTGGCACTGTAGTAGGCATAGGCGAGCTCGTCGTCGCCGGTTTCGGTGACGCGACCGATCGCGACCGCGAGCCGGCGCAACAGGTGCGGCCGCGGATAGCGCTGATAGTGATCGCGGAACAGCCGGTAATGCGCCGCCTCGTCCTGGGCGATCCGGTGGCAGATCTGGCGCAGTACCGGCTCGCGCGTGTAATCGCGCAGACCCGAGTAGAACGAGCAGGTGCCGGACTCGACCACGCAGCGCGCCAGCAGTTCTCCCGCGCGCGAGCCGCGCACCGACTGCCGGGCATCCAGCGGCAGGCGGTAACCGCTACGGAACCGCGCCAGACTGGCCTCGAAGTCAAAGCCATCACCCAGTGCTTCGGCCCAGCGGCCGAGTGCCGCGCCGTGCTGCGCCTCCTCTTCGCCCCAACGGCTCGCCGCGGAGCGGAACTCCGGGTCGTCGCCAAACACGTTGTGCAGGTAGGTCACGTAGTCGGCGCTGTTAGCCTCGACCAGGGCCGCCGTCCTCACGGCCGCGACCAGGGCCGGCGTTACCGCCGCGCGGTCCAGGCGCGTGTAGTCGATATCGTCCAGCGTCCAGTGCGGTACAGCGCGTGTCATGTCGGGGATCTCCGTGGCGTGCGGGCGGAGCGATCGCGATGGGGCGCACCCGGGGCCGCCCCCCGGGACGCATCGCCGCCGGCCGAGCGGTGCGGCAGGTGGCAGTTTTCTGACGACATCGAAGCGCTTCTCGTTATCATGGCGGCCCTGGGTCGCGTGCTGTACGTGGCTGCAGCCGGCGCCCGCGGGTGCCGGGCCGATTGTACCAAGACGCGTGCCGGCGGCAGCGGCCGCCACGCCCCAGCGAGTACCCTGCCGCGATGCCGTCCCTGCCGCCCCATGACTGAGCGTCCGCGACCCCAGGCGCGGCCGCACTTCTCCATCGCCGGCGCGCTGCCGCAGGCGCTGGGCGTGCTGCGTGAGCCGCTTGCACGGGTGTGCGATCGCGTTCTCGGTCTGCGCCGGCTGAATGCCATCTACGCGCGCGTACCGGCGCACCTGGACGTGCACAGCTTCAGCCGTTTCACCCTCGACGCCGTCGGCGTCGACGTGACCCTGGATCGCGCGTCACAGGCCAACATTCCACGCAGCGGCGCGGTTATTGTCGTCGCCAACCATCCACACGGTGCGCTCGACGGGGTCGCCCTGATCGAGCTCCTCACCCGTCACCGGCCCGACGTGCGCGTGATGGCCAATCACCTGCTGCAGAGCATTCCCGAGCTGGCGCAAACCTTCATCGGTGTCGACCCGTTCGGCGGCCGCAGCGCGGCGGCGCGCAACACCCGCGCCGCGCGCGACGCGCTGGCCTGGCTGCGCCAGGGCGGACTGCTCCTGATCTTCCCCGGCGGGGAGGTCTCCAGCTTCGACTGGCGCACCCGCCGGGTCAGTGATCCACCGTGGGATTCGGGCGTCGGCTGGCTGGTCGAGAAGAGCGGCGCCCCGGTGGTGCCGGCCTTTCTCAGCGGCCGCAACAGCATGCTGTTCCAGGTGGCCGGCCTGATCCACGAACGCCTGCGCACCCTGCTGCTGGTGCGCGAGCTGTTCAATCACTCCGGTACCGTGATCGAGGTGACCTGCGCACGCCCCATCGATGCCGATACCCTGGCCCTGCTCGGCGACCGCCGTGCCATCGCGCCCTACCTGCGCACCAGCACCTACCTGGTCGGCGCACGTAATCGCTATCGCAAGCCGATGCGGCTCGGCCAGGTCGGCGCACCGACGTCCCGTTTCGAGCCGATCGCCGAGCCCGCGCCGGCGCAGCATCTTGCCGACGAGGTCGCCGCGCTGCCGGCGGACCAGCGCCTGGTAGAGAGCGGCAGTCTCGAAGTCTGGTACGCGCGCGCCGACCAGATCCCCTGGCTGCTGCAGGAAATCGGTCGCCTGCGCGAGGTCTCGTTCCGGCTCGTCGGCGAAGGCACCGGCCGTAGCGTCGATCTCGACCTGTTCGATGCCTACTACCTGCACCTGTTCGTGTGGCACCGCGAACGGCGCGCCGTGATCGGCGGCTACCGGCTCGGCGAAGCCGGCCGCATCCTCGATCGCTACGGCAGCAAGGGGCTGTACGTGTGCTCCCTGTTCCGGCTCGACGACCAGCTCACCGACGAGTTGCGCTCGGCGCTGGAGGTCGGCCGCTCCTTCGTGCGGCCGGAGGATCAACGCAATTACTCATCGCTGATGATGCTGTGGAAGGGCATCGCGCACTACGTCGCACGGCATCCCGATTACCGCGTGCTGTTCGGGCCGGTCAGCATCAGCAACGACTACCACCCCCTCTCGCAGCAGCTCATCGTGCGCTTCCTGCAACGCAACAGCATGGAGCTCGAACGCGCCAGCCTGGTGCGGCCGCGGCGCCCGTTCCGCTCGCGCGGCGGCGGCGCGCGGCGCGTCGACCTCGATGTCAGCGATCTGCGCATCATCGCCAACCTGCTGAGTACGGTGGAGGACGATGCGGTGGGCGTACCGGTGCTGTTGCGCCAGTACCTCAAGCTCAACGGACGCATCCTGGGCTTCAATGTCGACCAGGACTTCAACAACGCCATCGACTGCCTGCTGTGGGTCGATCTCGCGCGCACCGACCCGGCCCTGCTGGGCAAGTACATGAGCCCGGAGGGCGTGGCGCGTTTTCGCGCTCACCACGAGGGCCGTGCCAGCGCGGCGGCGCCAGGGCGTGGCTCGAGGCGCCCGCCCTGACGCGCCGACAAAGGTTTCGGCGTCAGGCCGCCGCGCTGGCGGCGTCCTCGTCCGCCCACGATTTCAGCACCGGCAGCACCTCCTCGGCGAACAGGCGCTGGCTGCGCTGGGCGACTTCGAACGGCATACCCGCGAAGCGGAACGCCATCAGGCAGTCGGTCGCGCCCATCTCCTTGCGGCGCGCCTCGAACTTGCGCAGCATCTGCTCCGGCGTGCCCCAGATCTGCTGCTCGAGGTAGGCCTCCATCATGCCTTCCTTGCCGGTCTCGCGCAGCGCGTCCACGGCACCGCCATAGGCTTCATAGCCCTTGGCGTGCTTGTAGTGCTCGCCCATCAGCTCGTAGTGGTGCAATACGCTCAGCAGGTAATTGGCAATGTACGGCGAGTTCTCCTTCGCCCGCGCGGCATCGGAATCGCAGATCGCCATGTCGGTCAGCAGCAGCGGCCGAGGGTCGCGCCCGTGGTGTTCGACGAAGCGTTTTCTGTACTCGTCGTATTCCTGCTTCTGCACCTCCATCGGCTTGTAGTTGAAAGCCATCATCTGCGCACCCAGGCGCGCTGCCTCCTCGCCGGACTCGGGACTCATCGCAACCTGCGTGAGACGGTCCCTGAAGCTCTTCGTCGGCTTCGGGCGAATCACCGCGCGCGGCTGCTTGAAGAAGCGGCCCTCGTGCGCTTCCATGACACCGGTTTCCAGTGCCTCGACGATCATCGGCGCTGCCTCGTCGAAGCGTCCGCGGGATTCCTCCATGTCGATGCCGAACTGCTCGAACTCACGCCGCGACAGGCCGCGGCCCAGGCCGAGTATGGTGCGTCCGCCCGAGAGCTGATCGAGCAGCGCGGCCTTTTCCGCCACGCGCAGCGGCTGTACGTTCCACGGCACGATGACCGCACCGGTGGCCAGTCCGATGCGCTCGGTCTTCGCCGCCAGGTGCGCGAGGTAGACGAAGTTGTCGGGGCAGAAGGAGTAATCCTCGAAATGGTGTTCCACCACCCACACGCTGTCGTAGCCGAGCGTATCGGCCTCGACCGCCATGGTCAGCTCCTCTTCGTAGACCTGGTCGTCGCTGATCCCCTCCCAGCCCCAGCTCTGCATGACCTGAATCATTCCAACGTGCATCTGCCTCTCCTCGTCACAGGTGGATATGCGGCCATGATGGCGAATACACTGGTCGGCGTCCATGCGGGCCGCCCGCCGGCCCGCACCCAACCCCGGCAGAAGGTGAGACGAAATGACGCAAGCTTCTGTTTTAGCGGCGCTTGCTCTACTCGCAGCCAGCATCCTGCCGCAGCCAGCGAGAGCCCAGCAGATGTCCGATTACGACGCCATCAAAGCCACCATATCCGACTATTTCGACGGCCTGCGCAACGCCGATCGCACGCGCCTGGAGCGCGCCTTCGCAGTCGATGCGGGGCACATGAAGGGCTACCTGCGCGGCAAGGACGGCAGCTACAGCCTCAGTGTGCGGCCGATGGACGAAGTCATCGAGGACTGGGCCAGCCGCGATCCCAAGCCCGGGATGCAAGGCGAGATCATTGCGCTCGACATCTACAGCGAGGTCGCGGCAACAGTCCTGTTCGATTTCAACGGTGTCTACATCGACGCCTTCCATCTCGCCAAGATCGACGGTCAGTGGCGCATCGTGAACAAGTTCTATATCGACAAGTAGCTTCGCGATGCCCTTGACTCGCGCGCCACGCGCGCGCACCATCGCGCCCGGCATGAGTATCCGTCCCGCCACCACCGTCGTTCTCTGGCGCCCGCTCCGCAAGGCGATGCGCCGCCGTGCGCGCCTGCGACCCCGCGGAGACTGAGCAGACAGAACTTCACCCAGATCGTTTTCGTCGGGCCGCAGTTTCTCCAGGAAGCTGCGGCCTTTTTTTTGGAGCATGCCACGATGGCCGTTCCCGCCGCCTACCTCGCCATCATCGTCATCTGGTCGACCACGCCGCTCGCGCTCAAGTGGAGCGGTGAGGGCGTCGGCTTTCTGTTCGGCGCCGTCTCGCGCATGACGCTGGGCTTCGTCTGCGTGTTCGCCGTCGCCGCGCTGCGCCGCGAGCTGCCGCGCTTCGACCCGGCTTCAATGCGCGTCTACGCGGCCTCCGCACTCGGCATCTACGGCGCCATGCTGGGTGTCTACTGGGGGGCGCAGTTCATCCCCTCGGGCTGGATCGCTATCGTCTTCGGCCTGTCGCCGATGTTCACCGCGATCCTCTCGCTGCTGCTGCTCGGCGAACGCGCCTTCAGCGCGTCGCGCGTGGGCGCCCAGCTGCTGGGTCTCGCCGGACTCGCGCTGATCTTCGACACCGGGCTCGCGCTGGGGCGTGACGCTGCGCTCGGCATCGCCGCGATCGTGCTGGCGACCGTCCTGCACGCCCTCAGCGCAGTGCTGGTCAAGCGCGCCGCCTCCACCCTGCCCGCCATGAGCGTGGTCTGCGGCGGCCTGCTGTTCGCGCTGGTGCCTTACTACCTGACCTGGTGGCTGGGCGATGGCGACCTGCCGCAGGTCATGCCCGCGCACGCGCTCGGCGCCATCCTCTACCTCGGCATCATCGCGACGACCCTCGGCTTCTCGCTGTACTACTACGTGCTCAGCCGCCAGTCCGCGACCCGCGTCGCCCTGATCACCCTGGTCTCGCCGGTCACCGCGCTCATGCTCGGCCGGCTGCTGAACGGCGAGCCGGTCAGCGCCCGCGTCCTGGCCGACGCGATGCTGGTGCTGGCTGCCCTGTTCGTGCACGAGGTCCTGCCGGCACTGCGCCACGGCTACCGCCGCCGGGCCGTGCCCGCCGACGCGCCGCGCACGGCATAGTGCGGGCGCCGCCGCGGCGCTAAGATGGCGCCAGCCCAACACGGAGACACGCTCATGCAGGTCAACCACAACGCCGCCGCCGAGACCCACCAGTTGCCGGGCCTGGTCCACCAGACCCTGGCCGGGCGGCGCGACGGCCTCAACGATTTCGAAGTCTGGCGCCAGACCATCGCCGGCGGCGCCGCCACCCCGGTGCATCGCCACGACTGCGAGGAAGTCATCGTCATCTTCGCCGGCGAAGGCGTGTGTTACTGCGACGGCCGCGAATTCCACTTCAAGGCCGACGACACGCTGCTGATCCCGCCCAATGCCGTGCACCAGATCGTCAACACCGGCAGCGCCGACCTGGACATCATGGCGACCCTGTCGATGTCCCCGGTACGGGTCGAGACCGAGAGCGGCGAACACATGGCGCTGCCCTGGGATCACGCCGTCGCGTGAACGCGGTCGCTTTTACCGAAGGCGCGCCGCGCATCGCCTTCGAGGGCGCCGGCAGCGGCGAGACGGTGGTCTTCCTGCACGGCATAGGCGGCCACCGCGGCAACTGGCGGCGCCAGATCGCGGCACTGGCCGGCAGCTACCGCGCGGTGGCCTGGGACGCGCGCGGCTATGGCGACAGCGACGACTACGACGGACCGCTCGATTTCGCCGATTTCCGCGACGACCTGCTGCGCCTGCTCGACCATCTCGACGTCGCGCGCGCCCACCTCTGCGGCCTGTCGAT
This sequence comes from Gammaproteobacteria bacterium, assembly GCA_041984235.1. Taxonomy (GTDB): domain Bacteria; phylum Pseudomonadota; class Gammaproteobacteria; genus JBHIYN01. Next base: position 127,465 of record JBHIYN010000015.1, on the reverse strand, counting down.
GGGCGGCCGCATCGTGCTCGACTTCCACGATCATTTCCCGCAACGGGTAGCGAGTCTGATCCTGGCCGACACCTTTCCCGGCTTCGACGACTCGTTCACCCAGGAAGGCCGCGAACGCTTCGTGCGGGAACGGCGCCAGCCGCTGGTGGAAGGTAAGGAGCCTGCCGATATCGCGCCGCTGGTGGCACCGACCCTGGTCTCGCCCTCGGCGCCGGAATCGGTGGTGCAGGAACTCGTCGACAGCATGTGCCTGCTGCACAAGGATTCCTACATCAAGACCATCGAGGCGATGACCATGTACCGGCCGGTCAGCGATCTCGGCCGCATCGCCGTTCCGGTGCAGGTCATCGTCGGCAGCGACGACAAGCTGACTCCGCCCAAGGTGGCGCGCGCGATGGCGGCGGACATCGCCGGCGCCCGCCTGCTCGAGCTCGAGCACACCGGTCATCTCAGCAATATCGAGCGGCCCGAGGCGTTCAACGCCTGCCTCCTCGGCTTCCTCGCCGACGTGACCGGCGCGGCCTGAGATGACGAACCGGCGGGGCTTCGTGCGCCCCGCCGGCCTGCAACCAGGAAGCGCTCAGGCGGCTACCTGGGAGGTCGTGTTGTTGGTCTCGTTGTCGACCACGATCGGGCAGTCGAGGTATTCGACCAGCGGCCGCTCGCCCCAGGCTTCGGTCATGTACGCGTACCACTCGTCGTTGTACCAGGCGTCGGCCTTGGCGCGGGACTCCCACAGGTAGATGCCACCCGCCTGCTTGTTGTCCTCGGTCAGGACGTAATACTTGCGGGTCAGGCCGTCCAGGCCTTCGTACTTCGACGCGGTATCCAGCATCTTCTTCTTCAGGCCGTCGACGTCCGGGGTGTTGACCGGGAACAGCACGCGCACGACTATCATTTCATTCACCTCTCTGGTTGATTGGGCGGACCGGCCGGCGTGGCCGGATCACACGCTCAGGCAAGTCTAACCCATGCCGGCACGGCGGCCTTGACGAGAGTCAGGCAGGCCGGGCGCCGAGCTCAGCCCGGCGCCGCGCACAGGCGCAGCGTCAGTGGCCAGCATACGGTGCGCAGGTCTTCCGCCCTGCCCCATGCCGCCTGTAGCGCGGGACGCAGCTCGGCGATCGCATCGCCGTGTCCGGCCGCGCTGCGGCGCGCGACCGCCGACCAGCTCGAGAGATAATCCAGGAACTGCTCGCAACGCCACGTGCAGGCCATGGTCAGGCGCAGTGTTTCCCCGCCTTCGTAAGGCGCCGCAAGATCGGCGTAGCGCCGCTCGACCAGGCACCGCTCGGGCGGCCACCAGCCGGCCAGCACGTCGTCGTAGAGGCAATCGACGACCTCGTCCAGCGCAGGGTCGACACGGCACAGGTCGTAGGTCCAGGCCGCGAACAGGCCACGCGGGCGCAGAACGCGCCGCACCTCCGCGGTGAACGCTGCGCCCGCGAACCAGTGCCAGGCCTGGGCGACCACCACGAGATCGACCGAAGCCGCCGGCAACGGCGACCGGGCGGCATCCGCGACGACGCGCAGCAGGCCGGGACGCGGCGTAATTCCGGCCAGTTGCCGGGCGCTGACATCGCTGGCGATGACCTGCCGGAAAATCCCCGGCAGCGGGCCCAGGGCCTGCCCGCTGCCGGCGCCGCAATCCCAGGCGCGCTGGCGGCCGTCGACGCGCGAGAGCACGCAGTCGTAGAGGGCCGCGGGGTAGCCCGGGCGCGCGCGGCGATAGATTCCGGCGCTAGTGGAGAAGTGGTCGCCGCCCGCGCTGCTCACACCGACGCTTCGACCAGCCCGGCCGAGCGCGCAGCCACGGAGGCGCACAATTCGAGCCGATCGCGGCCGTGCATCTTGGCGTCGTAGAGCGCGCGATCGGCACGCTGCAGCACCCCTTCCACGCTCTCACTGGACAGGCGTGCGTGGTGTGACAGGCCGACCGAAACGGTCAGCACGCCACGGGCCGATCCCTCGTGCCCGATCGCAAGACTACGCACCCCGTCGATGATGCTCTCCGCCAGTGCGCAGGCATCCTCGGCATCGACCGCCGAAGACACCACGCAAAACTCCTCACCGCCGTAGCGGAATACCAGGTCGCTGGCGCGACGCACCGAGCTGCGGATGACGCGTGCCACGGCGGCCAGCGCGGCGTCGCCGGCGAGGTGGCCGTAACGGTCGTTGTATTCCTTGAAGTGGTCGATGTCGATCATGTACACCGCAACGGGCTCGCGGCTGCGCCGCGCATGACTGAGCAGGTTGCGCGATAGCTCGTCGAACAACTGGCGGTTGTAGGCCCCGGTCAGCGAGTCGGTGTGCGACAGCCGGGCGATGGTGCGCATGTTCTGCTCGTTGAAGCGATTGAACACGTAGAGCGCGCCGCAGGTAGTGCCGTGCGCCAGTACCAGGACCGTGATCGAAAGCAGCTCGTAAGCCGGCCAGCGCAGCACGAAGATGACCACCGCCATACCCAGGGCTCCCACTGACCAGCACCAGCCCTCACGACTGCCGGCGACGGTGAAAGCGGCCACCGGGATCAGCAGCAGCCAGGGCTTGTTGTCGATGCTCTCATTGCCCAGCCACAGCCCGGCCGCGCAGGCCAGCAGGATGCTGGCGAGGAACACGCGCGACGCCGTGACCAGCGCGATGTGCTCGCGCCCGAACGCCCAGGTGGTGACAAACATCGCCGCGGCAAAAGCTGCGCAGATCAGGGTCAGCGCGTCGATGCCGATAAAGTAGTACACGGGCACAATGACCGCCCCGGCCACGCTCGCGATCCACAGGTACAGTCGGAGCACCGCCGCGCGGAACTCCAGCACCTTGCCTTCTCCGAGATGGATATCGTTCATCGTCACCCTGTCGAGAGCCGGTACCCGCGGCCGCCGGGCCGCCGCACACGCGCCGACGGGAATTCTATGGCCAGCCGCAGCGGCCGGCCAGTTGCAGGAACATCGGCCGGCGCGCGCAAAAATTCACCTGATTCGGGGCCAATGTTACCGTCTGCCGTGTGGACAGCCCCGGAGTACCACCGATGAGCCCTGTGCCGGAATCCGACGCCATGCCGCTTGCCGGCCCCGCACCGCGCGTCAGGGTGACCATCGAGATCCCGCGCGGCAGCTTCCTCAAGCGCGGCTCGGACGGCAGCCTGGACTTCGTCTCGCCGCTGCCCTGCCCGTTCAACTACGGCTCGATTCCGGGATTCCTGGGCCTCGACGGTGACCTGCTGGATGCGGTCGTACTCGGGCCCCGCCTGGCCACGGGCACGCGCGTGACCCTGCCCGTGCGCGGCGCGGTAGGCCTGCTCGACCGCGACATCTACGACGACAAGCTGGTGTGCAGCGCGCGGCCGCTGGGCACCGCCGAGCGCCGCGCCATCGTCGCATTCTTCGCCTTCTACGGCCAGTGCAAGCGCCTGTTCAATCTCGGCCGCCGGCGCCCGGGACGCACTCGCTGTACCGGCTGGCAGGAAGCGACGGCCGCCCTCCTGCGGGCACGGCCGCGGCCACCCGACTGGCGCGCGCCCAGCGTGCCGTTCTGAGCCGCGACCGTTTCAGCAGGACAGGCCCAGCCGCTCGTGCCACTCGGCGATCGACTCCTCGGGATACTCGTCGAAGCAACGATCGCGGGCGCCGCGCTGCACTTCCACCCAGGGCGCGCGGGAGGCCAGCATCAGGTGGGTGCGCTCGGGCGCGACCGGCAGCGGGGTATCGATCGCAGAGGCAAACGGATGCACCAGCTCCGGCCAGCGCGGATCCCACAGCCACAGCGCGCTGCCACAATGGCTGCAGAAGCGGCGTTCGGCCGGGCTAGTGCGGGGCTCGCCGTCGGCATCGGGCAGCAGGGCACGGTATACGCTGAGGTGATCCTCGCCGGTCACGCGCAGGCTGGCGGCATCGCCACCCAGGTTGATCGCGAGCCCGCCGCCGCCGGCGGTCTTGCGGCAAATCGAGCAGTAACAGAGATTGAACGGATAGGGATGCGCCGATTCGAGCTCGAACCGGACGCGCGAGCAGTGACAGGAACCTTCGAGTTTCACGAGACGTTCTCCGCGGAGGGTTGAGGGACGCCGAGCGCGCGCAGCAGGGTCGGGCAATCCAGGTTGGCGCCGCTCAGCACGAGGCCCACGCGCCGCCCGGCCGAGCGCTCACGTTCGGCGAGCAGCGCCGCCAGCGGCGCCGCGCCGGCGCCTTCGGCGAGATTGTGGGTGTCCTCCACCAGCGCCCTGATCGCGGCGAGGATGGCATCGTCGTCGACGCGCACGACGCGCGCGGCACCCTTCATGACGACCGCGAGGGCGGCGGCATCGGGCGTGCGCACGGCGAGACCGTCGGCCAGCGTCGCGGCGCGCGGCGTGGCCTCGGCGCGCCCCGCCTCAAACGAGCTTGCGTAGGCGTCCGCGCCCGCCGCCACCACGCCGACCACCTCGGTCGCGAGCCCGAGCGCATCGCGCACCGCGATCACGCCGGCGATACCGGAGCCCAGTCCGATCGGGACGTAAACCGTGTCCAGCTCGCCCGCGGCACGGAACAGCTCCAGCGCGTAGGTGCCGACGCCCTGCACCAGCAACGGGTGGAACGATGGCAGCGGCAGCAGATCGCCGGCCTCGCCCAGCTCGGCCGCGTGCGCGAGCGCGCCGTCGAAGTCCTCGCCGTGCTCGATCAGCTCTGCACCGAGCGCGCGCATGGCGCGGTTCTTGTCCGGGTTGTTGCCGTGCGGGACCACGATCACCGCGCGCAGGCCGGCGCGGCGGGCGGCGAAGGCAATGCTCTGCCCGTGGTTGCCGCGCGTGGCCGCGACCACGCCGCGCACCCCGGCGTGCGCAGCGAGGCAGTGCATCAGCCACACCCCGCCGCGCACCTTGAACGAGCCGGTCGGCAGGTGGTTCTCGTGCTTGACCCAGACCTCGCAGCCGCTGCGCGCGGCCAGCAGCGGCCAGGCGATCTGCGGCGTCGGCGTGAGGACTTCGCCGACGACGCGTGCTGCGTTCTCGAATTCGGCCAGGCCGAGCGGCTCCCGCAGCAGGTCGCGGGGCGGCAGCACGCGGGCGGCGCGCGCCGCGCCGCCTGGCTCAGCGCGCGTCGAGGTGATGACGGGACTCCTCGCGCGCGGCCAGGGCCTCGGCCTGGCGGGCGACGATGCGGTCGAGGCGCTGCGGCGGAAAGCCGAGCATGCGCAGCCCGGTCGCGGTGTTGGCGACCTCGTGGTACTGCTCGATCAGGCCGTCACGCAGCCGGCACACGGACACGCCCTCGAACAATGCGCGTCGTCCCTCGCTGCCCTCGATGCGCCCTTCGTAGCTGAACACGTAACGGGCGTAGCCGGTGCGGCCGTCGCTGACCGGGTCGTGCATGTCCCAGATGAAGTTGCACGCATCGCGATGAAAGAAATCGCTGACCATGCGCGGGATCTCGGGTTTCGGGAACGCACCGTAGAAGACGTCGTGGTAGACGCCGCCGTCGCAGAAGCACTCGGCTGCCGCCTGGCCATCGCCGCGTGCGATCGCCTGTGCCATGGTCGTAATCAGTTCACCGAACTCCATCGCTTCGCTCCCCGCCCTGCACGCCGTCCACTATACACCGGCGCAGCCGCCGCACGGCGCCGGTCTACCCCTCGCCGCGCACGCTGCTATAGTCTCCCCTGCGCGGCCCGGCGGCCGCGTCGCGCCGCGCCCGCGGCGTCACATGCAAGGGGAGACACCAATGGCTCAGGCATTGTCCGTCGAGGATCTGCTCGACGCTTACCGCACCATGAAGACCATCCGCGAGTTCGAGGACCGCGTCCACGTCGAGTTCGCCAAGGGCGGCATACCCGGCTTCGTCCACCTGTATGCCGGCGAGGAGGCCTCCGCCACCGGCGTCGGCATGCAGTTGCGCGATGACGACCGCATCGCCAGCAACCACCGCGGCCACGGCCATTGCATCGCCAAGGGCGTCGAGGTCAAGGGCATGATGGCCGAGATCTACGGCAAGAAGACCGGCACCTGCCGCGGCAAGGGCGGCTCCATGCACATCGCCGATCTCGACACCGGCATGATGGGCGCGAACGGCATCGTCGGCGGCGGCCCGCCGCTCGCCTGCGGCGCGGCCCTGGCGCACAAGATGAAGAAGACCGGCGGACTCGCGGTCGTGTTCTGCGGTGACGGCGCCTCCAACCAGGGCACCACCTTCGAGGCGATGAACCTGGCCACGGTGTGGCAGCTGCCGGTGGTATTCGTGTTCGAGAACAACGGCTACGCGGAAGCGACGGCGTCGAAGTTCTCGGTCGCCTGCAAGGACATCGCCGAGCGCGCGCCGGGCTTCGGCATGCCCGGGCGGATCGTCGACGGCCACGATTTCTTTGCCGTGCACGAGGCCTTCGCCGAGGCCGCCGAGCGCGCCCGCGCAGGCCAGGGTCCGTCGCTCATCGAGCACAAGCTGGACCGCTTCTTCGGCCACTTCGAGGGCGACAACCAGAACTACCGGCCCAAGGACGAGGTCAAGCGGCTGCGCGACGAGGTCTGCTGCATCAAGCGCTTCAGCGCCGCGGTCACCAGCGAGCATGGCATCAGCGCCGATCAGCTCGCGGCGATCGACGCCGAGGTCGCAACGCTGATCGACGAGGCCGTGGCCTTCGCCGAATCCTCGCCCGAACCGGATGCCGAGGAACTCACGACCGACGTCTACATCAAGTACAACTGAGGGGCGCCCGATGGCACGCAAGATAACTTTTCAGCAGGCGATCAACGAAGCGCTGGATCAGGAAATGGCGCGCGACGAAGCGGTCGTGATCATGGGCGAGGACGTCGTCGGCGGCAGCGGTGCCGGCGGCGAGATGGATGCCTGGGGCGGCGTACTCGGCGTCACCAAAGGGCTCTACGGGAAATACGGCGACCGCATCATGGACACGCCGATCAGCGAGTCCGGCTTCGTCGGCGCCGCGGTCGGCGCGGCGACCGCCGGCCTGCGCCCGGTGTGCGAGCTCATGTTCATCGACTTCATGGGCGTGTGCTTCGACCAGATCTACAACCAGGCGGCCAAGTTCCGCTACATGTTCGGCGGCAAGGCCGAGACGCCGGTGGTCATCCGCACCATGATCGGCGCCGGCTTCCGCGCCGCCGCGCAGCACTCGCAGTGCCTGTACCCGATGTTCACCGCGGTACCGGGGCTCAAGGTGGTGGTGCCGTCCAGTCCGTATGACGTCAAGGGCCTGCTGATCCAGGCCATCCGCGACAACGACCCGGTCATCTTCTGCGAGCACAAGGTGCTCTACACCCTGGAGGGTGACGTACCGGAGGAGTCCTACACCATCCCCTTCGGCGAGGCCAACATCGTGCGCGAAGGCGGCGACGTCACCATCGTCGCGCTCGGGCGCATGGTGCACCAGGCGATGGAAGCAGCCAACGCGCTGGCCAAGGACGGTATCGCGTGCGAGGTCATCGACCCGCGCACGACCTCGCCGCTGGACGAGGAGACCATCCTCGAGTCGATCGAGAACACCGGCCGCCTGGTGGTGGTCGACGAGGCCAACCCGCGCTGCTCGATGGCGACCGACATCTCGGCGCTGGTCGCGCAGAAGGCCTTCGGCGATCTCGAGGCGCCGATCCAGATGGTGACCGCCCCGCACACCCCGGTGCCGTTCGCCGGCGCGCTGGAAGACCTCTATATACCCAGCCCCGCCAGGATCGAGGCGGCGGTGCGGCAGACGGTGGAGTACGCCTGATGAGCAAGAACGGCATCATCGCCATCACCATGCCCAAGTGGGGCCTGTCGATGCAGGAAGGCAAGGTCATGGAATGGCTGGTCGAGGAAGGCACCGATCTCGCGCTCGGCGATGCGGTGATGGACATCGAGACCGAGAAGATCGCCAACACCTTCGAGGCGCTGGACGCCGGCGTCCTGCGCCGCAAGGTCGCGCAGCCGGACGAGGTGCTGCCGATCGGCGCCCTGCTCGGCGTGATCGCGCCGGCCGAGGTCGACGACGCCGCCATCGATGCCTTCGTCACCGAGTTCCAGGCCAACTACGTGCCGCCGGAGCCCGACGAGGAGGACGAAGGCGGCGGCTACGACGAGGTCGAGGTCGACGGCTACCGGCTGCGCTACTCGAAGATGGGCGACGGCGCGGACGTCGTGATCCTGATCCACGGCTTCGGCGGCGACGCCGATCGCTGGCTGTTCACCCAGCAGCCGCTGTCGGCGAAGGCCACGGTCTATGCCCTCGACCTGCCCGGCCACGGCCAGTCGACCAAGACCCTGCGCGATGGCAGCGTGGCCGCGCTGGCCGGGGTCGTGGCCGGCTTCATGCAGGCGCTGGAGATCGCGCGCGCCCACCTCGTCGGGCATTCCCTGGGCGGCGCTATCGCGCTGCAGACCGCACTCGATCATCCCGCGGCCGTCAGCGCGCTGACCCTGATCGCACCGGCCGGGCTGGGCACGGAGATCAATGCCGAGTACATCCGCGGCTTCGCGGCGTGCGACTCGCGCAAGGACATGAAGAAGCTGCTGCAGCAGCTGGTCGCCGACCCGGAGCTGGTCAATCGCAGCCTGGTCGCCGACATGCTCGCCTACAAGCGCATCGACGGCGTGCCCGAAGCGCTGGCCACCATCGCCGACGGCTTCCTCGACGGCGACCGGCAGTCGCTGGGCCTGCGTGCGCGTCTCGGCGAAGTGAGCGTGCCGGTGCACGTCATCTGGGGCTCGGCCGACGCCATCATCCCGGCCAGCCACGCCGAGGGCCTGCCCGACGCCGTGCGCGTCGACGTGCTCGACGGCCCGGGGCACCTGGTGCAGCTCGAGGCGGCGGCGGAGGTGAACGCGTTGCTCGGAGCCTGAGAGGCCGCTTACGCCGAGCGCAATACGAGGCGCGACGGACCGCGCACCCGCAAGGCGCCGCCCGCGACCACGATCCCGCACGCGGCCGACGCCTCCTCGGTCGTCACGACCATGCGGCGTGGCACGCCCGTGACGTCACGTTCGACCTCGATGAGGACGCGCAGCCCGGCGATCTCGGCCGCCCGCCATACGGCGCCGGGACGCAGAACACCGAGGCGGTGCCGCGCGTGTCGGGGCAATACTTTGCGCGAGATCGGCTTGCCATGCTGGGCGCTGACCCAGGCGTCGAGATACAGCCGCAAGGCCCAATCGGATACCTCACGGTCGGTGGCGAGCCGCTCTTCCACCGATCAGGTTCCGGGCGCGGCGCATAAAAAGTACCGGAGCCGCAGCAGCATTCCACGGGAAGAGAATGCCCGCCACGACTCCGGCAAGGGGGCCCGGCGCCGGCAGGGAGACGGACGCCGCTTGGCGCGCGCGGCGCACCGCGGCAGCCGACGTGCTGCGCTGCACTCGCTCATCGTCGCACCAGGCTTGCCGACGTCTTGAACACACCGGCATTGACCAGCACGACGCCGAGCAGGACCGTGATGGTCACCGCGACGAGGCGCCCGCTCAGGGATTCGCCCAGCACGATCACGCCACCGAGGGCCGCGACCAGCGGCACGCTGAGCTGCGCCGTTGCCGCACCGATGGCCGACAGGCTCGAAACCGCGCGGTACCAGATGACGTAACCGAGCCCGGAGGCGAATGCACCCGAGGCCACCGCCAGCACGATGCCCTCGGCCGTCGCCCTGGTGTCGAATCCACCGGGCAGGGCTACCAGGCAGGCCAGCGGCGCGGCCAGGATGAAGTTCCAGGCCGTGGCGGCGATCGGCTCGTGGCGACCGCCCCGCAGCGAGTAGACGCCCCATGCACAACCCGCCGCGAGCATGACCGTGGCTGCCAGCGGCGACACCGGGACGGCAGCCGGCAGCAGGTAAGCCAGCAGGCCTGCGCCGCACAAAACCAGTCCCGCCCAGCCCGCGCCGTTCAGGCGCTCGCCGCGGCACAGGCCGCTGGTCGTCATCGTGATCTGCACCGCGGCGAACAACAGCAAGGCACCGGCTGCCGCGCCCAGCTCCAGGTAAGCCCAGGCGAAGCACTCGGCGTAGATGAGCAGGGCGCACACCGCGATGGGATCCCACACCGGCGTCCGTGGCGGCGCGCGCCATAACAGCACCCCGGCCAGCAGGACCGCCCCTCCCAGCATGCGCACCGCGGTGAACGCACGGGGGTCGATATGCGCTTCCGACAACGCCATACGACACAACAACGAATTGGCCGCGAACGCACCCACCGCGACTCCCGGCAGCAATATCGTCGCCACCGGCGGCATCCTCCCCTGACCGCGATCGTGCATGTAGCAACCAGCCTTTCTGATAGATTAGTCATAATTTATGATATATCTATCAGTTCAACAACTCGCGCGCACCGCTGCGCCGCACACATCGAGGGGAGATCGGTCATGGCGAAACGAATGCTGCTCAACGGCTTCACACAATGCTGCAGCAACCATCATTCCGAGGGATTGTGGAAGCATCCGCAGGACGGCTCGAACCACGGGTACCGCACCACCGATTACTGGGTCGATCTCGCGCGCACCCTCGAACGCGGCATGTTCGACTCGCTGTTCCTCGCCGACGTGCACGGCACCTACAGCACGTTCCGCAACTCACGCGACGCTTCCGTACGTCACGCGGTACAGTTTCCGAGCAACGATCCGGCGGTAATCATCCCTCTCATGGCGCACGCCACCTCGCACCTCGGATTCGCGTGCACCTACAGCACGACCTATTACCCGCCCTACCACACCGCCAAGCTGTTCTCGACGCTGGACCACCTCACCAATGGCCGTGTAGCGTGGAACATCGTCACCTCGTACCTCGCCGACGCCAACGCGAACTTCGGAATCACCGAAGAGCTGGATCACGATCAGAGGTACGAGCGAGCCGAGGAGTACATGGATGTCGTGTACAAGCTGTGGGAGTACTCGTGGGACGAAGATGCTGTCATCCGGGATGCCGACGCGGATGTCTTCACCGATCCGGATCGCATTCACCAGATCGACCACGAGGGCGCCTGGTTCGCGATTCCCGGCCCGCATATGTGCGAGCCCTCGCCACAACGTACGCCACTGCTGTTCCAGGCCGGGCAATCCGGGCGCGGCATGGAGTTCGCCGCACGGCATGCGGAGGCGGTCTTTGCCATCCACCCCAATACGGCCGTCTGCGCGGCCAGCGCCGGCAGGATTCGCGAAGCCGCCCAGCGCTTCGGCAGGGATGCCGACAGCATCAAGATCTGCCAGGGCGTGTCGGTGGTGGTGGCGCCGACCGACGAGGAAGCGCACCTCAAACTCGAGACGGCACGGTCGTACGCGAGCCCCGAAGGCGCCCTTGCCCTGTTCAGCGGCTGGACCGGTATCGATCTGTCGACGATCGATGCCGATCACCAGATTCATCAGTTCGAATCGAATGCCATACAGGGGCTGCTCAGGTACTTCGAGCAGGTCGACCCGGAACGCAAGTGGACGATGGAGGATATCGCGCAACACATGGCCGTCGGCAGCGTGCATCCGAAGATCACCGGCAGCCCGCAAACCGTCGCCGACGAACTGGAGCGCTGGATGGACGAAGGGGACATCGACGGCTTCAACCTCACCCCGATCGTACAACCGGGCGGCTTCCGGGATTTTGTCGAGCTCGTGGTTCCCGAGCTGCAGCGCCGTGGTAGGATGCGCACGGACTACGACGGCGCCACCTTGCGGGCGAACTTCTTCGGCAACGGCTGCGATCGGCTGCCACCGCAGCACCGCGCGCGCAGGCTCGCCCTCGGTGGCCGGCAAACTGCTGTCGCATCCGGCGCCGCCTAGCGGTCCGGGCGGACGGCGAACGCGGCGGCGCGACCGGACAGCCAGGCCTTCCCCGCGCACCAAGGACACCGCGAGCGCATGTCGCGAACCCGTAAGAAGACCCGCCAATGGCTGCCCGGCACGGAGCGGCGCCAGCAATTGCTCGAAATTGCCATCGAGGTGGCGGCACGACGCGGGCTAGGTCGCACCGTGCACACCGAGATCGCGCAGGACGCCGGCGTTGCGGTTTCCAGCGTGTTTCTCTACTTTCCCAACCGCGTCGAACTGATGTCGGCGATCGTCGACGCAGTGGGCGCGTTCTACATCGATTTCGCGCACCGCTACCATGACGGCGCGGACGATCCCCTGCAGGCCGTGCGGGGCCACTTTCTCGGCTTCGCCGATTCGGTACACAGCCATCCCGCCTACGCCCAGGTCTGGCTCGAATGGGCCATCCTGATCCGTTGCGAGGACGGCCTGTGGGATGCCTTTCTCGAGTTCCAGGAGGAGATCATCCGCATCGTTGCGACCTCCATTCGCAAATGCCAGAAGGCTGGTCGGGTACCGGCGACGCTGTCTGCGGTCGACTCGGCCCGGCTGCTCGTCGCATCGGCCTACACCACGGCGCAGCTCGAGTTCATGCAGCGCAGCCGGCGCGTGATTCGCCGTTACACCGAGCAGGCGCTGAAGCTGTCACTGCAACTCTGAGCCGACATTTTGCACGCGGGATCGTCCGCTGGGTCACGCTGACATTCCGGACGCGGCGCGCTATGGTCCGCAGTGCACGTTGCAGGAGAGTTCCAGATGTCGGGTGATTGCAGCGCAATCGGTCAGTTGCTCGCCGCCTACTGCCACCGGGTCGACCGCGGCAGCGCGGCCGAGGTGGCCGCACTTTTCGCCGAGGACGCGGTGCTGGAGCCGGCCTACGACGGCGACTACCGCCTCCACGGGCGGGCGGAGGTGGAACGCTGGTACGCCTACTACCACGCGAACTTCCGTGCCGGTGTACGCCACCTCAAGCACATGGTCATGTCACCGCTGATCGAAATCGACGGTGACCGCGGCAGCGGCGTCGCCTACCTGCTGGCCAGCGCGGTACGGGCCGCGACCGGCGAAGGCTTCCAGGTCACCGGCACCTACCACGACCATTACCTGCGCGACGGCGAGCGCTGGCTGTTCGCCCGGCGCCGCATCGAGGTCGAATGGTCGGCACCATTGAGCTCGGTCACCGAGCGCTTCCCGCCGCTCGGCTTCCCGCACGGCAACTGAATCGTGACTGCGCCGGTCGTCGTCATCGGCAGTGGCTTCGGTGGTGCGACCGCTGCCGCGCGCCTCGCCGCGGCCGGCCTCGAGGTCATCCTCGTCGAACGCGGGCCATGGCGCGACAGCGTACCGGTACGCTCCATGGGCATCACCGAGCGCGCGCCCTTCCCGCAGGGCCGCGGCGCCCTGCGCCGTCTGCTGCGCAACCTGCGTGGACGCTGGCTGCCGGGCGGCAGCGTGACGCTGAACCGCGAGGGCCTGTTCGACGTGCATCTCGGCCGTGGCCTGCACGTGGTGTGCTCGGCCGGCGTCGGCGGCGGCAGCCACGTCTATGCCGGGCTCAATCTATGCCCGCCCGATCCGCAGTGGTGGGACGGGGTTGCCGACGGACTCTCGGCCGCCGCCATGGAGACCCACTACCGCCACGTGCTCGAGCGCATGGGCTCGCGCGCGCCGCTCGCCGACGATCGTCTGCCGCACACCCTGGAAGAGCGTTTCGCGGGGTCCGGGTTCATCGATGCGCGGGGCGCCGATTACGAGCTGGCCATGGGCTTCGCCTTTGCCGAGACGCCGGGCGCGCCGCGCAAGGTGACCACCGCCGACGGCATCGAACGCTGGGAGGCACGCCCCGGCGAGGACGGCAACCTCGGCTCCGAAGGCGGCGGCAAGACCTCGCTGGACTTCGCCTTCCTCGCGCGCGCGATGCGCGACGGGCTGGAGGTGCGCGATCGCTGCGAGGTCACCACCATCCGCCGCGCGGGCAGCGCCTACGACGTGTGCTACACCGATCACCGCAGCGGCCGGGCAGTCGTGCAGCCGGCCGCGCAGGTGGTGCTCGCCGCCGGCACCCTCAACACCCTGCGCCTGCTGCTGCACGCCGAGGCCGCCGGCGATCTCGCACCGATGGCCGGCCTCGGCGAACGCTTTGGCGGCAACGGCGATTTCTTCGGCTACTGGAAGCTCGACGACGACACCCGCGATCTCAGCCGCAGCATGCCGGCCCACGGTCCGCTGCGCCCGCGCGATGCGCAGGTCCTGGGCGGCGGCCGCGCCTGGCCGATGCTGGTCGAGGGCGCGTTGCCCTCGCCCGCCGCGCTGCCGCTGGGCCGCTGGGTCGCGCGCATGCTGCGCTCGGGCAGCTTCGTCGCCGGCATGGGTGCCGACGCGCAGGACGGCACCGTGCGTTATCGCCGCGGCCGCCTCAGCATCGACTATCGCCCCGAGCGCAGCGAGATCTTCGCGCGCATTCGCGATGCCTTCCGCCTGCTCGGCGAGAAGACCGGCAAGCGTGTCTATCATTTCGCGACCCCGATTACCGTGCACCCGACCGGCGGCGCCTGCATCGGCGACGATGCGAGCAGCGGCGTGGTCGACGGCCGCGGCGAGGTCTTCGCCAACCCCGGCCTGTACGTGGCCGATGCGGCGGCCTTTCCCAAGCCCGTCGCCGGCCCGCCGTCGATGACCATCGCCGCCTGGGGCGACCATGTTGCCGCCGGCATCGTCGAACGTCACCGCTGACGCCGGCCCTTGACCTGGGTCAAGCGGCGCCGGCGGCCGCCCGGCTAGCGTCTGCCTCCTGATCCAAGCGCAAGGAGAAGCGGCCGATGGCCGGAGAATACGACGTTGCGCGGCGCTGCCTCGGCGAAGCGATGGCCGCCGCCGAGCGCGACGCGGCGATGAGCCCCGAGACCATGTCCACCGCGCTGCTCAGCACCCTGCTCAAGCAGATGCTGGCAAGCCGCGCGCGCGCCGACGTGCAGAGCCTGGTCGACTACCAGCTCGAGGCCTGCGGCACCGACGAGCACGTCATCACGCGCGGCTGCTGAGCTGCCGGCAACGCCGGCTCAGGGCAGCGCGAGCGCACCGAGGCGTTCGCGCAGCACCGGCAGCGCGGCGGCGTCGCTGCCGAGATCGGGGCGCAGCGCAGACAGCGTGACAAAGCCCGCGGCGAACATCGCGGTATCCGTTTCGCCATCGGCGATGCCGTCGGGGTCCGGCTCGATCCAGCTCTTCACCCGGCCCGCTTCGATGCGCGGATAGATCACGCGAAAGCCGCCGTGGCCGCTGACCGGCGTCCAGCGCAGGCCGCGCAGGCGGCCGTCGGGCACCGCCGGCACGTTGAGATTCAGGGCCACGCCCGCTGGCAGCACGGGCCCGCCATCGTGCCGGGAGAGTTCCTCCACGACCGCGGTGGTCAGCGCCGCGGCACGCGGAAAGGCGGCCAGCGTGCTGGCGTAAGGTGGCTCGCCGGCGCCTTCGTCGAGATTGATGCCGACCGACACCGCGAGCGCCGGAACGCCGGCGATGACCGCGGTCAGCGCCGCACCCACGGTGCCGGAGATGAACACGTTGTGACCGAGGTTCTGGCCGAAATTGGCGCCCGAGACGACCAGGTCCGGCGGGTTGTCGCGCATCAGGTGGCGCAGGCCCAGCGAAACCGCGTCGGCGGGACTGGCGTCCACCGACCACACGCCGGCGGCCTGCTCGACCAGGTCGAGCTCGCCCAGCGTCATCTTCATGCCGCTGCCACTGCGCTGGCCGAGCGGTGCGACGATGGTCAGCCGGTGCCCGGCGGCGCGCAATGCATCGGCGAGCGCGTGGATCCCGGGCGAGTCCCAGCCGTCGTCGTTGGTCAGCAGGATCGAGAGGCTGCGCCCGCTGCCGGCGGCCGTCGCCGCCGACGGCAGCAGCAGCACGAGCAGGACGAGACGCAGCAGGCGGCAGCGGTCGACGGGGATCATGAATGGCTCCTTGACAGGGAAAGGGAATACGGGCGCGTCAGGCGGGCGGCTGCTCGGCCAGCGCGGCGATGCGCTGCGCGAGGGCGGTCAGGGCGACGCTGCGCTCCGCACCGGAGGACGGCGCGCCTGCCAGCGCCTGCTCGACGGCGGCCAGGGTCTCGGCCACGCCGCCGAAGCCGTAGAGTCCGCAGCTGCCGGCGAGGCCGTGCACGCGGGTCACGATCTCCTGTGCCGCGCCGCTCTCCGCGGTCGCCGCCCGCGCGATCGCGTCGGCCACGGCGTGCAGGCGTGCCGGCAGGTCGTCGGCGAATTTCGCGCGTAGCGCGGCGAAGGCGCCGCCGGGCTCAGCCACGGTTCGCAACCAGGCGCCGGGTGGCTTCGAGCAGTGCGTTCATACCTGCCGATTTGACCATGAATTCATCACAGCCTGCTGCCAGCGCGCGATCGCGGTCCTCGACCAGGTTCGACGCCGTGAGCATGAGCACGGGCTCGGCATAGCCGTCGGCGCGCAGCCTGCGGGTCAGCGCGAAGCCGTCCATGTCGCTCAGGTTGCGATCGACGATGACCAGATCCGGGGCCGCCGCGCGGCAGCGTGCGAGCGCCGCCTGCGCGGTCGCGCAATGCTCGCAGTCGAAGCCGCTCTCGCCGAGCGCCGCGGTCAGCAACTCGGCGATGTCGAAGCTGTCCTCGGCCAGCAGCAGGCGCGGTCGCGGGCCGGCCGGCGCCTGCGGCGGCGCCTGCGCGACGGCCGCCGGCAGCGACACGGTCACGACCGTACCGCGGCCCGGCTCCGATTCCAGCGCGATGCGGCCGTCCATCAGCTCGGCCAGCGAACGCGAGATGGACAGACCCAGGCCGGCCCCCGGGGCATCGGCGGATTCACGGTGGAAAGCGCGGAAAATACGATCGCGCGCGGCAGCGGAGATGCCCGGGCCGTCGTCCTGCACGGCGACGTGCAGCGCGCCGTCGCGCCAGTCCGCCGTGGTGGCCACGGCGCCACGCTCGGTGTACTTGATCGCGTTGCCGAGCAGGTTGATCAGGATCTGGCGCAGGCGCAGGTCGTCCAGCTCCAGCCATTGCGGCACGGCATCGGCGATACGGGTCGTGAAGCCCAGCCCCTTGTCGCCGGCGAGCGGCGCGAACAGCTCGCCGATCTCCGCCAGCAGGGCGGAGAGATCGGTAGGCCGCGGCTGGATCAGGATGCGGCCCGAGCGCAGCTGCGCTTCGTCGAGCAGGTTCTCGACCAGGTTCAGCAAATGAACCGCGCCGCGCTCGATCGCGGCGGCGGTGTGTTCGGCGCCGTCATCTCCCGTGTGCAGCCGCCGCGCCTGGCCGATGATCGCGGTCAGCGGGGTGCGGAACTCGTGCGACATGCGGGCGATGAACTCACTCTTCTGACGGCTCGCCTGCTCGGCCTCGTCGCGACGCTGGCGCAGCTCGACCTGCGCCGCTTCGAGCTCGCGCACCAGGCGCTGCTGACGCTGCGAAAGCAGGTCGAGCTCGTTCGCCTTCTGCTGCAGCTCGACCTGCTGGCGCCACTCGTCGGTGGCATCCACCAGCAGCAGCTCGACGCCGTCGGCGTGCGGCGCAACCATGATATGTGCGCGACGCCCGCTGGGTGTCTCGACGAAGGGCAGCTCCAGCGGTGCCTGCGCCGCCAGCCCGTGCAGGAAGGGCAGCGTGGCCACCGCCTCGCTGCCCGGGCGGCAGCCTGCGTAGCCATAAACCTCGACCGCGCCCTCACTGGCCTCGACGATACCGTCGGCGTCGACCCGGACGCGCAGCGGCGCGAGCCGGCGACGCACGTAGTCGTCGAACGCGCGCGGCTCGCTCACGCCGGCGCGCGCTCAGCCGGCGAGCGACGCCGCCAGCGCATGGAAGGCCGCCTCGACGTTGTCACCGCTGAGCGCGCTGGTGCGGAACACGCTCGCGCCGGATTCCAGCGCGCTGGCGGTCGCCGGCGCGATCTCCCACTGCTCCTGCAGGTCACACTTGTTGAGCAGGTACACGGCCGGCACCTCGCCGAGCAGCTCGCGCGCCTGTCGTTCGAGCCCCTGCGCGGTGTCCAGGGTCTCCGCACGCGTGCCGTCGGCAACGAACAGCAGGCCCGCCGCGCCGCGCAGGTAGCTCTGCTTGACGCTGTCGATGGTGCCGCTGCCGGCGATGTCCCAGATGATCAGCTTGCAGGTGCGGTCGGCCGCCAGCGCAAGCTCGGTCGTCTCTATGGTTACGCCGACGGTGGTCTGGTAGCGCTCCGAGAAGGCCTGGTGCACGAAGCGCTTGACCAGGCTGGTCTTGCCGACGCCGAAGTCCCCGACCAGGCACACCTTGGCGGTCACGGCGTTCACGGCCGCGCCTCCACGTGCGCGGTCGCACCGCGCCGCAGCGGACGCTGGGCCGCGTTGTCCGCCGCCGCCGCACCCTGCGCGGCGATCTCCACCGCCGCCGGCAAGGCCGCGCGAGCCAGTGCCGCCAGGGCCTGCGCACGGCGCTCGCGCAGGCGCGCGTTGTAGCCCACCGCGCCGAGGGCATCGCTGTATCCGATCAAGCGCAGCATCGGCGGTGCCACCCCGAGCCGCTCACCGAGTGCCACGGCACGCGCGAGGTCGCCGAGAAAGGCCTCGAAGGCCGCGCGGCTGTTTGCGGACAAGGTAGTGTCCTCCGAGAACTCGAAGCGCGTGCCGTCGAGGCGCGCGAGCAGCGCACCGTGCTCGGCGGCTTCCGCGCTCCCGAGGCCGGAGAAATCGACGCGTTCGACGAAGCGCCCGTCCAGCGGCAGTCGCGCGCGTACGGATTCGACCCAGGCCAGGGGCGCGCTGCCGGCGAGTGTCAGAGTGCCGTCCGCGAAAGCCACGCTCACCCCGGACGGCGCCGCCAGTCGTTCGTGCCAGTACGCGGCAATCGCCGCGGGGTCGGCGCGCAGCGCGCCGTCGTCGACGCGCTCGACCCCGGCCAGCGCGGTGGCACGTTCGGCCAGCGTCGCGATCCAGGCCGGTGGTGCCGTGCCGCGCGCGTGCAGCGTGCCGCCTTCGATGCGGAACGTGACGCTGTCCGGCGCCTCGAGCAGGCGGTGGGCACGCTCGTCCAGCGACTCCAGGCCATCCAGGTCGACCTCGTCGAAGCCGAGCACGTTGAACAGGCGCGGGTCGAGGCCGCGCAGCCAGTCCTCACCGGCATGCCCGGCGAGGCGAATGCGGGTGCCTTCGATGGTCAGCTCGACACTTTCCGGGGCGCGCAGGATGCGCCGTGCGCGACGTTCGAGCAGAGCCGGCTCGGCCGAGTGGTAAGGCTCGAACGCGAGGCTCACCTCGTCCGGCTCGTAGCCCTCGGCGGCGGCGACCTCGTCCATGCTGCGCGCCAGCGGATCGGCCAGGCCGCGCACTACCAGCCGCCCGCCGTCTTCCTCCACGGCGGTGACCACGATGCCGGGCTCCGCTTCCAGCGCCGCGGCCAGCGCCTCGCGCTGCAACGCGGCGCGCACGCTGAGCACCAGGTAGACCAACAACGCCGTGCCGAGCACCGCCAGGGTGATCTTGAAGGCCGGTGACAACCCGCCGCGCTCGCCGGTCGCTATCCCGGTGCGCGACTCGACGTCGAGACATTCGCGCAGCATGGGGTCCAGTGCCGCCAGCGTCTCGCTGTCGCCGGCGAAGCTCGCCAGCGCGGCGCCGTGATGCCGTTGCAGGTCTTCGGCGACGGCGGCGAAATGGCTGCGCAGGGCAAGCCTCGGCGTGCCACGGAAGACCACGGCCAGGGTCGCCGCCGGGCCTGGCAGCAGCCACACCACGTGCTCGCCGATCTCGATCACGTCGAGACCGCTGCCGGGTTCGCCCGCGCCGCCGAAGGAGTCGCGTACGAAATCCTGAATCGCGGTCAGCATCGCCGACACCGCGTCCGAGTCGTTGCTCGCGAAATCGGGACGCGTTGCGTGGCGCATGAGCAGCCCCGAGTCGTGCTGGATCAGCAGGACCTGCTCCACGCGGTACTCGAGGGTGTCGCGCAGCACCAGTTCCGACACCGGCACCCCGGTGCGCCGCGACTCGATACGCCACTTGATGCCCTGCCAGCTGAAGGCCGACTCGATGGTCTGGTTGAGTCCCTGGACCAGGGTGCGGAAGGTCTCCAGCACCGAGCGGCGAATGGCCGGCCCCATGACCGGGAACAGCGCATCGGCGAAGACATCGACGTCCTCGCGGATCGAGGTGCGAATGCAGGCGTCTACCGGCTCGCGCAGTGCACGCTGCAGATCGTCGCCGCTCTGTGCGCTGAGACGTACCGAGTCGGCCAGTACGCCGGCGACGTCACCGGCCCGCGTGACCGGATCCTCGACGCGCTGCTCGAGCTCGTTGAGCGAACGCTGCTCGTCCCCGAACAGCAGGCGCTTCAGCTCGTCGAGCTCACTCATGGGCACGGCCCCGGGTCGTCAGCGCCGCTCAGTCTCCCGGCAGGTCGAAGTCGCGCGTCACGCGCATCGCCATTTCGGTCAGCAGTGCCGACAGCTCGGTACGGTCCACCTTGATCTCGTTGAGCTCGTCCTGCCCGCTGCGGGTGATCTCGGTGAGCTCGGCGAACAACGCCTTCATGTCGGCGACGATTTCCTGCTTGCTGTCATGGATCTCGCTGCGGATGTCGGCGTTCTCGGTGGTCATGGACTCGTCCATGGCCGCCAGCCGGTCCTCGAGCTCCTTGGCCGTCTCCTTCAGGGCGCGCTCGGCATTCTTGATCGCCTCGGTGCGCTCCTTGCGCTCGGCGAGCACTTTGGCGGTCAGCTTCTCGAGCTCCTTGCGGATGAAATTCTCGAACGAACTCAATCGCTTGTCGAAGTCGCTCGTGCTGCGTGCCAGCTCGCGCTCGAACTGCTTCTGCAGTGCGTCGAAGCGCCGGTCGTAATCACGCATCTGTCCGCCGAACAGGATCTCCCGGATCTTGTCGACGTTGCCCGCGGCGCCGGCCGCCTCCTCCACCGCCGTCTTTTCGTCGGCGCCGTTACCGCCACTGTCCTTGCGTTGAACCATCTTCGAACACCCGTCGGTTGTGAACTCCCGTCATGCGCGCGCCGCCCGGGCTAACCACGATCGTGACGCACGATCGCGCATAGTACCGCAATGCAGGCGCGAAGCGCCCGGGTGTCGTTCACACCCTGCCCGGTACCGGGCAGGCATAAACGGCCACCGGCGCGGGCAGCCCCTTCAGGCTGCGCCGCGTGGGCATGAAGCCATCGGCAGCCGCGCCGGCCGCGTCACGGGTCGCGTCATCGACCAGGATCTCACCCGGTTCGGCGCTGCTCTCCAGCCGCGCGGCGAGATTGACGCGGTGGCCGACCACCGTGAAGGCTCGCCGTGCGGCGGTACCCAGCACCCCTACCGCGACCTCCCCGGTCGCAATACCGACACCGATGCCGTGGACCCCGGCGCCCGCGCCGCCCAGGGCATCGACCGCGGCGATCATGTCGCGGGCCGCGCCGATCGCGCGTTCGGCCGCGTCTTCTCCGCCATCGGTCAGGCCGAACAGTGCCATCACCGCGTCACCGATGATCTTGTCGACGATACCGCCGTGCGCCGCGACCGCCTCGACCATGCGTTCCAGGTAGCGGTTGAGCACGCGGCAGGCTTCGGCCGCTTCACGCGCCTCGCAGAAGGGGGTGAAGCCGCGAATGTCGGCGAACAACATCGTCAGGCGACGCGTTTCGGGCGCCATCGCGGTCGGCAGCGGCGCTTCGTGCAGACGGTGACGCACCAGCTCGGTGCCGACGAAACGCTCCAGCAGGCGGCCGTGGGCGCGTCCGGCGAGGACCGCCTCGTTCAGGCGTTGCTGCTCGGCGGCGTGGCCGGATTGCCGCGTGCCGGCACACAGGAACACCAGCCACAGGCTGCCCGGCACGTGGTGCACGAAGACGTCCGCCGGTTGCGATCCGGCCGCCGCGATCATCGGCAGCAGCAGCGGCTCGCCCGGCTCCGGGACCACGCCGTGCAGAAACACGAAGTCGGCGAGACTGCGCGCATCGGGGTAGCCGAACCGTTCCAGGCCGGCCGACTCGGCGACGCTGCCCGCCGGCATGTCGAGTCGCGCCCAGGCGCTCTCGCCGCGGCGCACGAGTTGCTCACCGAGGGCCTGCAGCACCTGCACGGGCGGCATCGCCGTCGCGCCGTCGTTCACGGCCTGCGCCGCCGTCGCGGCGTGCTCAATCGAGCTCTATGATGCCGTGGCGCAACGCGAATCGCGTGAGCCCGGCGACACTGTCGATACCGAGCTTGTGCATGACGCGGCGGCGGTGGGTCTCGACCGTCTTGACGCTGAGGCTGAGCTGACCGGCGACCTCGCTCGCACTGCGGCCCTCGGCGACCAGCTGCAGCACCTCGCGTTCGCGCAGGGTCAGGTCCTCCAGCGCACCGCCGCCCTCGGTCGCCTCGCCGCTCATGGCGGTGAGCAGCTCCGAGGTCACCGCCGGGCTGAGATAGGTCTGCCCCGCGGCCACCGCGCGCAGCGCGGCCAGCATCTCGTCGAGCGCGTTCATCTTGGGCAGGTAGCCGGCGGCGCCGGCATCCAGCATGCGGCGCACATAGCGCCCGTCGCGGTGGGTGGACAGGGCCAGGACACGCACGCCGTCGACTGCCTGCCGGATGCGCGCGGTGGCGTCGATGCCGTTCATGTCCGGCATGGACACGTCCATCACCACCACGTCCGGCGAGCAGCGTCGCGCCAGCCGCACCGCCTCGCGGCCGTTGCGGGCCTCGGCGACGATCTCGAACTGCTTGTCGTCGGCGAGCAACGCGCGCAGCCCGACCCGGACGAGGTCGTCGTCGTCGACGATCATGATTTGCTTGCGTGCCACCCGCTCCATCCACTCCCGGGACGCGGCCAGTGTCGCCCACGGACGCGGCGGCTTCAACAACGGCGAGCGGCTCCCGGCGTGCCGCTTGCACGCGCTCAGCCGACCACCTCGCGCAGGGCCTCGGCCACCCGGCGATCGCGCCAGCCGGCCGCGACCTCACCGTCGATGATGTCGAGTGCCTGCCGCACCGAGTAGGCCGGCTTGTATGCGCGCGCGGAGGTCAGCGCATCGAAGATATCGGCCATCTGCAGCGTTCTTACCGGCATCGAGATGCGCGCAGCATGCAGGCGATCGGGATAGCCGCTGCCATCCAGACGTTCGTGGTGCTGGCGGACCAGCGCGGCGATCTCGGTGTCGCGGGTTGCCTCCAGGCAGATGCTCTCGCCGGCGCTGGCGTGCTCGCGGATGATGCGCCACTCGCGGCCGTTGAGACGACCGTCCTTGTCCAGCACCTTGCGCGGCACGCACAGCTTGCCGGCGTCGTGGAACAGTGCGGCACGCTCCAGCAGGCGCACCTCGCGGCGCGGCAGACCCAGCGTTTCACCGAGACGGAAGGCCAGCTCCGATACGCGCACGCAGTGCGCGAAGGTGCCGCTGTCGAAAGCCTCGATGCGACGCATGAGGTGGGTTGCCTTGCGGTAGCGGACCTCGCGCAGCTCGCGCATGCACTCGGCGAGACGCTCGCTGACGAACTCGGTGGTAACCGGCGCCTCGCCCGGCCGCCCGCCGGACGGCCGCGGGTAACCCGGCAGAGGGCCGGAACCGCGTGAAGAGTAATGTTCGGTCATCATCATCCTGGGCTCGCTTTCTGAATATGGCTGCACTTTCTGCGATCGCCCGCGCGCCGCACATCGGGCCGGCGCGCAATGGCGCAGGCCTGCAAGCGCGAAACGAATGCGCCAATGGCGCATGGCCGCGCGGCGCGGTTTCGCCGCCTGCGCGGGGACGGTTTAGAATCCGCGCCAGACCCAGGACAGGACTGCATCCATGACCACTTCCGCCGATCTCGGTTTCGACCCCGAACGCCTGCAACGCATCCCGGCCCGCATCAATGCCGACATCGAGGCCGGACGCTACGATGGTGCCGCGCTGTGCGTGTCGCGCGGCGGCGAGACGGTCTACCGCGACGTGCACGGCTATGCCGACCGCGAAGCGGGTCGCCCGCTGACCGAGGACGACGTGTTCGTGTCCTTCTCCTCGGGCAAGCAGTTCACCAACGCCGTGGTGCTCAATCGCGTCGAACGCGGCGATCTTCACCTCGACCTGCGCGTCGCCGAGGTGATCCCGGAGTTCGAGGGCCGCGGCACGCGCGAGATCAAGCTGTGGCACCTGCTCACCCATACCAGCGGCCTGATCTCGGCAGTACCGGGGGTTGCGCCCGAGGTGCTCATCGACATCGCCGCGCTGACCGCCTGGGTCGCCGCGCAGCGGCCCGAAGCGCTACCCGGCGAGCGCGTCAACTACTCGATCATCGCAGCCCACTCGGTGATGGCCGAGATGGTGCGGCGCGTCGACGGCGGCACGCGCCGCTTCACCGACATCATGCGCGAGGACCTGTTCGAACCGCTCGGCATGACCAACACCTGCCTCGGCAAGCGCGACGACCTGCTGCCGCGCCTGTGCCCGGTGACCGCGCGTTACAGCGAGCCGGGGATGTTCCATCCGGAGGAAGTGCTGGGCATCGGCCAGGTGCTGATGATCGACGGCTGCGAGATCCCGGCCGGCGGCTACCTCACCTGCCTCGAAGACCTGCACCGCTTCGCGCTGATGCTGCGCAACGGCGGCGAGCTCGACGGCCGCCGCATCCTCTCACCACGCACACTCGACTACTGCAGCCGCAATTTCACCGGCGACAAGCGCAACCTGCTGTTCGACTATGCCCGCGACACGCGCGGCTGGGCGCCGTGGCCGGGCAACATCGGGCTCGGCTTCTTCGTCCGTGGTGAGGGCATACAGCCCGGACCGATGAGCAATTTCTCCTCGCCGCGGACCTTCTGCGGCTGGGGCGCGGGATCGACCTGCTTCTGGGTCGACCCCGAGCTCGATCTCACCTTCAGCTTCCTGTCCACCGGGCTGATGGAGGAGACCTACCACGTCGAGCGCCTGCAGCGTCTCGCCGACCTCGTCATCACCTCGCTCATCGAGTAGCGACGCCCGGCCCTCGCGCCCGCGCGGGCAATCCCGTCCATGCCCGAGCTGCCGGACATCACGGTCTACGTCGAGGCGCTGGCGCGGCGCGTCGAGGGCACCCGCCTCGCGCGGCTGGAGCTGCTCAGTCCGTTCGTGCTGCGTACCGCGGAGCCGGCACCGGCGAGCCTCGAAGGTCAGCGGGTGACGCAGGTTCGACGGGTCGGCAAACGCATCGCGCTGGCCTTCGAACACGGCGCCTGGCTGGTCATGCACCTCATGATCGCCGGCCGCCTCGGCTGGCGCGCGCAAGCCGGCAAGGGGCACGGGCGCAACCTGCTCGCACGCCTGCATTTCGAACGCGGCGTGCTCGAGTTCACCGAGGCCGGCAGCCGTAAACGCGCATCCCTGCACATCCTGGACGGCGATGCCGCGCTGGCTGCGCTGGACCCCGGCGGCCTCGAGGTGCTGGAAGCCGATGCGGCGGCGTTCCGCGATCGCCTGCGCCTGCGCAACCACACCCTCAAGCGCGCCCTGACCGACCCGCGCCTGTTCAGCGGCATCGGCAACGCCTACTCGGACGAGATCCTGCATGCCGCCGGCCTGTCGCCGATCGCCCACACGCAGAAGCTCACCGACGACGAGGTCGCGCGCCTGCAGCGGGCCGTGGTCGAGGTCCTCGACGGCTGGACCACGCGCCTGCGCGAAGCCGCGGGCGACGATTTCCCGGCCAAGGTCACCGCGTTCCGCGACGGCATGGCCGTGCACGGGCGCTACCGTGAGCCCTGTCCCCGCTGCGGCACCGCCATACAACGCATTCGCTACGCTACCAGCGAGCTCGATTACTGCCCGCGCTGCCAGACCGGAGGCCGAATCCTGGCCGATCGCGCGCTCTCGCGCCTGCTCAAGGGTGACTGGCCGCGTACCGTCGAGGAGCTGGAAAACCCCCGGTCGTCGTGATGCCGCGGGAGCGGTTACCATAGGAAGATTCGCTTCAGTTCCATCACACCAGGGGAGACACACGTGGATTTCACCTACAACGACAAGACCCGCCAACTGCTCGACGAGGTACGCGCCTTCATGCGCGAGCATGTCTACCCGATCGAGGAAGAGGTGTTCAATTTCACCCACGACCCGGCGAACCTGTGGGTGGTGCCGCCGCAGATCGAGGAACTGAAGCAGAAGGCCCGCGCGCAGGGCCTGTGGAACCTGTTCCTGCCGCACGAGTACGAGCCCTACAGCCCGGGCCTGACCAATCTCGAGTACGCGCCGCTGGCCGAGGAGATGGGACGCGTCAACTGGGCCGCCGAGATCTTCAACTGCAGCGCACCGGATACCGGCAACATGGAGGTGCTGGCGCGCTACGGCAGCCCGGAGCACAAGAAGGAATGGCTGGAGCCCCTGCTGGCCGGCGAGATCCGTTCCTCCTACCTGATGACCGAGCCGCAGGTCGCGTCCAGTGACGCCACCAACATCGAGACCACCATCACCCGTGATGGCGACGAGTACGTCATCAACGGCCGCAAGTGGTGGAGCTCGTGCGTGTTCGACCCGCGCAACAAGATCTACATCCTGATGGGCAAGACCGACCCCAACGCGGATCGTCACCAGCAGCAGTCCATGGTGCTGGTCCCCGCCGGTACCGACGGCTTCGAGATCGTGCGCCCGCTGCGGGTGCTGAACGATCTGCATTCGCCGCATGGCCACGGCGAAGTCCGCCTGACCAACGTGCGCGTGCCGGTCGACAACCTGCTGCTCGGCGAGGGTCGCGGCTTCGAGATCGCCCAGGGCCGCCTCGGCCCGGGTCGTATTCACCACTGCATGCGCCTGATCGGCGCCGGGCAGCGCGCGCTGGACATCATGTGCGAACGGGTCGAGTCGCGGGTGGCCTTCGGTCGCAAGATCTCCGAGCAGTCGAGCATCCGCCAGGACATCGCGAAATCACGCTGTGAGATCGAGCAGGCCCGCCTGCTGTGCCTGTGGGCAGCCGACCGCCTCGACCGTGAGGGCAACAAGGTCGCGCGCGATGCCATCGCCATGATCAAGATCGTCATCCCGCGCATGGTCCAGGAGGTCGCCGACCGCGCCATGCAGTCGCACGGCGGCATGGGCGTGTGCCAGGACACACCGCTGCCGGAGATCTTCTCCTACGCGCGCACCGTAAGACTGGCCGATGGTCCGGACGAAGTGCACATGTCGCAACTCGGCAAGCTGACCATCCAGCAGACGCTGCAGGACTGACCCGTCGCCTGCCATGCGGGGCGCCTTCGGGCGCCCCGCATGGCAGCCACGCCGCACCGCCCACGGGCCAGCACGCCTCACCCGCCACCGGAGTCCGTCGTCCATGAGGTTCAAGATCGCGCACTGGGTCATGCAACATCGCCTGCTGGTGAGCCTGGCGTTCGTCCTCGTCACCGCCGCGTTCGCCGTCGGCGTACCCCGGGTCGACATTCGCACGATCTTCAACGACCTGCTGCCGGTCAACGATCCCTTCGTCAAGGTCTACTTCGCGCACCGCAACTTCGGTAACCCGCTGACCATGGCGATCATGGTCAAGCGCAAGGACGGCGACATCTACAACGCCGAGACCCTGGCCAAGGTGTGGGACCTGACCCGCGACATCGACCTCGCGCCGCACGTCAACCACGACCAGATCCTGTCGGTAGCGACCGAGAAGCTGCGCTATGCCGAGGCGACGGCCACCGGCATCGACACCAAGCCGCTGATGGACGACCACGCACCGTCCACCCCCGAGGAGATAGCCGAATTCAAGCGCCGGGTGACCATTTCGCCCAGTGCACAGACCTTCTTCATCTCGCGCGACGAGAGCGCGACCCTGATCAACGCCGCCTTCCACGACTCCATCGAGTACGGTGAGTCGTTCGCCTTCGCGCAGAACCTGGTCGAACAGGCGCGTGACGACAACCACGAGGTCTACCTGGCCGGGCAGCCGGTCCTGACCGGCTGGGTCTACAAGCTGCAGAAGCAGACCTATTTCATCTTCGCCATCACCGTCGCCGCCCTGGTGGTGGCGCTGGTGCTGTACATGCGCAACATGGCCGGCGTGGTCACGCCGATCGTGTGCGCCGCGGTGGCCGGGGTATGGGGCTTCGGCTTCATCGGCTGGCTGGAACGCCCGATCGAGCCGCTGCTCATGATCGTGCCCTTGCTGCTGGTGGCGCGCTCGTTCTCGCACTGCGTGCAGTACACCGAGCGCTACTACGAGGTCCTGATGCACCTCAAGGACCGCCGCCACGCTGCCGAGGTCACCATGGGCATCATGATGGCGCCCTCCATTCTCGGCATCATCACCGATTTCTGCGGCATCGTGTTCATCGCCATCGCGCCGATCAAGACCATGATCAACCATGCCATCTTCTGCGGCATGTGGGCGCTGTTCATCATCCCGACCGGCACTTTCCTGTGCTCCATCCTGCTCTCCTACCTGCCGGTACCGAAGAACATCGAGAGCATCGTCGGCGGTCGCGAGAAGGAGTCCGGTATTCACCTGCTGCAGGAGAAGGTCCTGCTGCGCACCGCGACGCTCAGCCAGGGCAGTCGCGCCAACCGCACCGCGGCGGTGATGGTGGTGCTGGCCGCGATCGCGATCTACCTCAACACCCAGATCAAGATCGGCAACCCGGTCGAGGGCAGCAACCTGCTGTGGCACGACTCGGAGTTCAACACCGCTGTACGCGCCATCAACGACCACTTCCCCGGCACCAATACCCTGGAGATCGTGCTCGAATCGCGCTCGGAAGACATCGAGCACCGCGTCGCCAACACGCCCGAGGTAGTCGCGGTGCATGCCCAGTTGCAGCGCGAGCTCGAGTCCGACCAGGTCCTGCCGCCGCGGGCGACGCTGTCCTGGACCGACTACATGGCCGAGACCAACCGCCTGTTCTCAGGCGGCAACCCGAAGTGGGCGCCGCTGGATCTGACCGAGGACGCGATCAACGCCGCAGCTTTCGGCGCCCTGCTTGGCAGCAATGCGATCAACTTCGGCCACGTCGCCGACTTCGAGTTTCAGCACTCGACGGTTTCGCTCTGGTACAAGGACAACAAGCAGGAGACGGTGGACCATGCACTGGCCGCTGCGCGCGAGGCGGTCGCTAACGTCGGCATCGACCACGAAGAATTCCGCGTACGTCTCGGCACCGGCGTCATCGCCCTGCAGCAGGCGATGAACAACACCATCTCCAGGTACCACTGGATCATCATCGGCATGGTCAACCTCGCCGTGATGCTGCTCGCGACCTTCGCCTACAAATCCTTCATGGCCGCGATCATCCTGCTCATTCCGGTCAACCTGTCGAACATCATGCTGGTCGCGGCCATGCACCTGGTCGGAGTCGGCCTGGACATCAACGCCGGCATCGTCGCCGTGATGGGCGTCGGTGTCGGCATCGACTACGGCATCTACCTGCTCTCGCGCATCTGCGAGGAGTACACGGCGCAGGGCCACGACCTCGGCAAGGCGCTGGTCGCGGCACTGACCACGACCGGCAAGGCAATCATGTTCACGGCCACCATCATGCTGCTCGGCATCATGCCGTGGTATTTCCTGTCGGACCTCAAGTTCATGGCCGACATGGGCCTGCTGCTGGTCGTGGTCATGCTGATCAACATGCTGCTGTCGCTGGTCGTGCTGCCGCTGCTGGTGTGGTTCATCAAGCCGGCATTCCTCGCTCGCCAGGACCTGATCGTCGGCGAGAGCGTGGACATCTCGCAGTTCGCCCCGCGGGTCTGAGCGGGTGGCGCAATGCCACGGCATGCTGCGTGACGGCACCCTGCAGGGTGATGCGGAGCAGTAGCCCTGGAAAGCCGGCTCACCGTGCGCACGGCTTCAGGAGTAGCGCAGCCTACCCAGGCAGGTGAGCACCGCGGAGAGCCGCGCAACGCCAGCCGCCGGTCTTCGCAGTAGCGCCGCACCAGCCTGTCAGCGGCCGCCACCAAACAATGAGCCGAGAATGCCGCGCACCAGGCGGCGCCCCAGCGACGAGCCAATCGCGCGCGCGGTGCTCTTGAACATGGCCTCCGCCACTGACTGCCGGCGCGAAGCGCCGCGGCGCGCCGGCTTTTCGCGCTCGTTCTCTTCACGCACCGCCTCGCGCGCCTGCGCGCGGCGGCCCAGCTCTTCGTAGGCCGACTGCCGGTCGACCGCGGTGGCATACTTGTCGCCCAGCGCGGCGCCGGCCACCAGGTTGCGCCGCTCACCGGCCTTGAGCGGCCCGATTCGCGATTCCGGCGGTCGCACCAGCACGTGCTCGACCGGGGTCGGCCGGCCGCCCTCGTCCAGCACCGAAACCAGCGCCTCGCCGGTGCCGAGCTCGGTAACCAGGGCGGCGCTGTCGATGGCCGGGTTGGGCCGGAACGAATCGGCCACCGCGCGCACGCTCTTGCGATCCTTGGGCGTGAACGCGCGCAGCGCGTGCTGGATCTTGAGACCGAGCTGACCGAGCACGTCTTCGGGGATGTCACGCGGGCTCTGCGTGACGAAGTACACGCCAACGCCCTTGGATCGGATCAGGCGCACCACCTGCTCGATCTTCTTCAGCAGCGCATCGGGCGCATCGTCGAACAGCAAGTGCGCCTCGTCGAAGAACAGCACGCAGCGCGGCCGGTCGGCGTCGCCGCGCTCGGGCAGCTCCTCGAACAGCTCCGAGAGCAGCCACAGCAGGAAGCAGGCGTACAGATCGGGCGACCGCGACATGACCTCGGTGGCATCGAGCAGGTTGATGATGCCGCGTCCGTCGGCATCGCAGGACAGCAGATCGTTGATGTCCAGTGCCGGCTCGCCGAAGATCTTCTTCGCGCCCTGCTCCTCCAGGGTCAGCAGGCGCCGCTGAATGGCGCCGATGCTGGCCGTTGGCAGGTTGCCGTACTCGACGCCGAGCTCGCGCCGGTTCTCGCCGACGAAGGCGAGCATCGCACGCAGGTCCTTCAGGTCGAGCAACAGCAGACCGTTGTCGTCGGCGATGCGGAAGGTCGCGTACAGCACCCCGGTCTGGGTCTCGTTGAGCCCGAGCAGCCGTGCGAGCAGCAGCGGCCCCATTTCCGACACGGTCATGCGCACCGGCAGGCCCTTGCGTCCGAACAGGTCCCAGAAGCACACCGGCGAGCCCTGGGCGGTGTAGCCGTCGATCCCGATGCGCGTGATGCGCTCGTCGATCTTCGGATGCGGCGCAGCCGGCGCAGCGATGCCGGAGAGATCGCCCTTGATGTCAGCGGCAAACACCGGCACGCCGAGGCGCGAGAAGCCCTCCGCGAGGATCTGCAGGGTGACGGTCTTGCCGGTGCCTGTGGCGCCGGCAATGAGTCCGTGGCGATTGGCGGTTGCGGCCGGCAGCTCGACGTGGTGCCCATCGGCCCCGCCGATTAGCAGGCGGGCGGTTTTGTGGTCTGGCATGGTGCAGCTCCGTGCGAGAGGCAAGCCCCGATCGGCGGGGAGCGCGCAACTTTACCCGATCGCGACAGCGCTTGCGGCGGCGTTTTCCCGATGCACCGTCGGCGTGCAGGCGACTGGCCGGCCCCGGTGCCGGTCGCGAGCCATCCGGTTCGCTCGCCTGGCGCCACGTTCCGTATAATCGGCGCGACCCCGGGGCGGCTGGCGTGGCCGGGAAGTCAAGCAGGAGCACAGCATGAGCCATCCCGAGGCCGACATCAGGGCGCTGTACGGACGCGTCGCGCAGAAATTCTCCGAACTCGACCTGGAGGGCTTTCGCGGGTGCTTTCATCTCCCGCTGCTGCTGACCACGCGCGAGGGCGTGCGGCTGATCGCCGATGACGCCGATTTCGAGCAGGTCTTCGGCGGCATCATGCAGGCCCTGACGAAGGCCGGCTTCACCCGCAGCGCGATCGAACGTCAGCAGATCCGCGTGTTCGACGACGCCACTGCCCTGACCAGTGTGCTGTGGGTACGCTACCAGGGCGAGGACGACATCCTCGAGCGCCTCGGCGCCACGTATACGCTGACCCGCGTCGAGGGCAACTGGCGCATCACGGCACTGGTCGGGCACGCCGCGGAAGACGTGCTCAACCTCGAGTAACGCTTACTTTTTCAGGCGCGCCGTTACCCGGATCTCGACCAGGCCACCGGGCAGCGCCAGCTCGGTGGTGCCTATCGCCGTCCACGCGGGATACGGCTCCCGGACGTACTCGTCCTTGACCGCCATGAAGGTCTCCAGGTGCTTCTGCAGCTCGACGTGAAACGTGGTCATCTCCGTGATGTCGGCGAAGTCCGCGCCGCCGGCCTTCAGCACCTCGGCGAGGTTGTCGAAGGCGAGGGTGAACTGGGTACGTGGATCCTGCGGCACGCTGCCATCGCCGAGATTGACGCCGATGACCCCGGAACAGCGCAGGTGCTTGCCGTCGACCACCGCCGGGGCAAAGTGATAGCCGTCGTAGAAGTGCTGCATGGAGGGGGGAACGATACGCTTGCTCATGGGACTCTCCTCGAATGAACGCGATCAGATGATGCCGTCGCGCTGCAATTGCTCGATGTCGGCGGCCGACAGGCCGAGCTTGCCGTAGATTTCGGCATTGTGCTGCCCCAGGGTCGGAGCGGCTTCGCGAATCCGGGTCGGGGTGCGCGAGAACTTGGCGGCCGGCCCGGTCAGCGGGGCCTCGCTGCCGTCGCTCAGTCGCGTCGGCTGCAACATGTCGCGCTCGCGCACGTGGGCATCCCGGCCCGCCTCCTCGTAGGTGTTGACCCGCGTGATGGCGAGGCCGATGGCGTTGAATTCCTCGACCACCTCGGCCGTCGTGCGCGCCTCGCACCAGGCGGCGACGACGCCGTCGACCTCGTCGCGCCGGGCCAGCCGTTCGGCGGCCTTGAGACCGGCCAGGTCGTCGCGGCCGATGTGCCGGCAAAGGGCCTGCCAGTGGCTGTCGAGCAGCACCCCGCCGTAGACGCTGCCGTCGCTGCACGGATAGTTGTTGATCGGTGCGGCAATCGCGAACTGGTTGCCCATGCGCGGGATCGGAATGCCGAGCGCCCCGGAAGTCAGGTGCCCGTTGCTCTGGAACATGAGGCCGTCGACCAGCGCGACGTCGACGTGCTGCCCCTCGCCGGTGCGCTGGCGGTGCTGCAGGGCGGCCAGCGCACCCAGCGCACCGTGCAGCCCGCCGAGATCGTCGCCGAGGAAGGTCGGCGCCTTGGTCGGCCCGGTGCCGGGCTGCCCGTTGATCGAGCTCCAGCCGCTGAAGTTCTGCGCGATCGGGTCGTAGCCGGGTCGATCGGAGTAAGGCCCGAACTGGCCGTAGCCACTGATCGAGACGTAGATGATGTCGGCCTTGACCGCGGCAACGTCGGCATAACCCACCCCCCAGCCGGCCAGGGTGCCCGGCTTGAAGTTCTCGACCACGATGTCGGCCCCGCCGCACAGCGCGAGGAACAGCTCGCGCCCGCGCGGCTGGCGCAGGTCGAGCGACACGTTCTTCTTGTTACGGTTGACCGTCTCGTGCGGCACGGTCAGCTTCGAGTCCGGCAGGTAGGGCGGCAGCATGCGGCCGACTTCGCCGGCCGGGTGCTCGACCTTGATCACGGTCGCACCGAGATCGGCCAGCATGCAGCCGGCCATGGGTCCGGCCCAGGTGGTGGTCGCCTCGATCACGACCACGTCGTGCAGCGGTCCGCGCAGATCGTCGCGAGCACTGGCGTAGAACGCTTGCTTGTCCATGCTCTCCCCTCGTTGATGGCAGCCGCAGTGTAGCGAAATTGCCGCGCCACGGGGGGCACGTGCCGGGGCCTGCTATCATGCGCCGCCCCGGTGCGGCACCCGCACCGAGTCCCGTTCGAACGCTCGTTGCCCGCTGCACCATGGATTCGTCGTTTCTCGCCCGCCCCTTCGCCGCTCTGCGCCCGGCCCCCGGCCAGGCCGCCGAGGTTGCCGCACCCCCCTACGACGTACTCGACACTGCCGAGGCGCGCGCGCTGGCCGCCGGCCGGCCGCATTCCTTCCTGCACGTCTCGCGTGCCGAGATTGACCTGCCCGCCGGCACTGATCCCTACGACGAGGCGGTCTACATGCGCGCGGCGCAGAACCTCGCCCGCCTGCAGGCGGAGGGCGTGCTGCTGCGCGACCACGCGCCGGCCTACTACGCCTATCGCGTCGGCAACGGCGACCGCAGCCAGACCGGTATTGCACTCGCCGCCTCGGTCGCAGCGTACGAGGCCGGGCGTATCCGGCGCCACGAGCTGACCCGCCCGGCCAAGGAGAACGACCGCGTGCGCCAAATCGAAGCAGTCGGCGCGATCACGGGGCCGGTGCTGCTGGTGCATCGCGCCGACGACACCCTGGCGTCACTGCTCGGTACCGCCACCGCGGCGCCGGCCGCCGACAGTGCCGAGGTCGACGGCTGGCGGCACGAAACCTGGCCGATCACCGCGCCCGACGCGATCGCGCGAATTACCGCGCGCTTTGACGCCATGGAAGCCCTCTACATTGCCGACGGCCACCATCGCTCGGCCGCCGCGGCACGGGTCGCCGCCGCGCGCCGCCTGGTCCATCCCGGCGACGACGGGCAGGCCGCGTGGCACGGCTTCCTGGCCGTCAGCTTCGCCGACGACGAACTCGAGATCCTCGAGTACAACCGCGTGCTGCGCGACCTCAACGGCCTGACGCCGGCGCAGCTACTGGAGCGCCTCGCGGCCGACTTCGAGATAGCGCCCGGCGCCGCGCCGGTACGCCCGCACGCGCGGCACCACTTCGGCTGCTACCTGGACGGCGCCTGGTACGTTCTCGCGGCACGCCAGGCGCCCTCTGCGGACGACCCGGTTGCGCGCCTCGACGTCAGCCTGCTCGAGCGTCTCGTGCTGAAACCGCTGCTCGGCATCGCCGATGCGCGCACCGATGCGCGCATCGACTTCATCGGCGGCTCGCGCGGCCCGCAGGCGGTCGCAGCGCGGGTCGACAGTGGCGAGATGGCGGTCGGCTTCACGCTCTACCCGACGGCCATCGACGATCTCGTCGCGATCGCCGACGCCGGGCGCATCATGCCGCCGAAATCGACCTGGTTCGAGCCCAAGCTCGCTGACGGCCTGCTCTCGCTGCCACTCGACTGATTGCGCGACCGCCGTTCGGCACCGGGCGGACACCGCCGACGCCGCCCCCGCTCAGCGAGTGACCGGCTTGAACTTGATGCGGTGCGGCTTGTCGGCCTCGTCGCCCATGCGGGCGTGGCGATCGGCCTCGTAGTCGGCGTAGTTGCCCGGGTACCACTCGACGTGGCTGTCGCCTTCGAAGGCGAGCATGTGGGTCGCGATACGGTCCAGGAACCAGCGGTCGTGCGAGATGACGATGACGCAGCCGGGGAAGTTGAGCAGCGCCTCCTCCAGCGCGCGCAGCGTCTCGACGTCGAGATCGTTGGTCGGCTCGTCGAGAAACAGCACGTTGCCGCCCTTGAGCAGGGTCTTGGCCAGGTGCACGCGGTTACGCTCGCCGCCGGAGAGCTGGCCGATGCGCTTCTGCTGATCCTGGCCGCGGAAGTTGAAGCGCCCGCAGTAGGCGCGCGACTGGATCTCGAACTCGCCGATGGTGAGGATGTCGTGGCCGCCGGAGACCTCCTCCCACACCGTCTTGGAGTCGTCGAGCGCGTCGCGCGACTGGTCGACGTAGGCGAACTCGACGGTATGCCCGACCTTGATCTCGCCCGAGTCCGGCTGTTCCTGGCCGGTCAGCATCTTGAACAGGGTCGACTTGCCGGCGCCGTTGGCACCGATCACGCCGACGATGCCGCCCGGTGGCAGCGTGAAAGTGAGGTCGTCGACGAGCAGCTTGTCGCCGTAGGCCTTGGTCAGGTGCGTGGCCTCGATGACCACGTCGCCCAGCCGCGGGCCCGGCGGAATGAAGATCTCGTTGGTTTCGTTGCGGGTCTGGAATTCCTTCGACTGCAGCTCCTCGAAGCGCTGCAGGCGCGCACGGCTCTTGGCCTGGCGGCCCTTGGCACCCTTGCGCACCCATTCGAGCTCGGCGGCGATGGTCTTGCGGTGCGCGGCCTGCTCGCGCTCCTCCTGCTTGAGACGGGCTTCCTTCTGCTCCAGCCACGAGGAGTAATTACCCTCCCACGGAATGCCGCGGCCGCGGTCAAGCTCCAGGATCCAGCCGGCCACGTTGTCCAGGAAGTAGCGATCGTGGGTTACCGCGACGACCGTGCCGGGGTAGTTCTCGAGGTACTTCTCGAGCCACGCCACCGATTCCGCGTCGAGGTGGTTGGTCGGTTCGTCGAGCAGCAGCATGTCGGGCTGCGAGAGCAGCAGCCGGCACAGCGCCACGCGGCGCCGCTCGCCGCCGGACAGCTTGCTGACGTCCGCATCCCACGGTGGCAGGCGCAGCGCGTCGCCCGCGATCTCGAGCTTACGCTCGATCTCCCAACCGCCGGCGGCGTCGATCTTGTTCTGCAGCTCGCCCTGCTCCTCGAGCAGCGCGCTCATGGCGTCGTCGTCCATCGGCTCGGCGAACTTCATGCTGATCTCGTTGAAGCGCTCGAGCAGCTGCACCGTCTCGCCGAGTCCCTCCTCGACGTTGCCGCGCACGTCCTTGGTCGGGTCGAGCTGCGGTTCCTGGGTCAGAAAGCCGACCTTGAGGCCCTTCATCGGGATGGCCTCGCCTTCGATCTCGGTGTCGACCCCGGCCATGATGCGCAGGAGCGTCGACTTGCCCGCGCCGTTGAGGCCGAGCACGCCGATCTTGGCGCCGGGGAAGAAGCTGAGCGAGATATCGCTCAATATGTGTTTCTTGGGCGGCACGACCTTGCCGACCCGCTGTAGCTGGTAAACGTACTGAGCCAATTCGAACCTCTGCGAGCGTGGTGAGTGCCGGGATGGGCGGGGATGCCGGGCGCGAAGCGCACTCGAAGCACCGGACGGGAGCGGCCCCGTGGTGTGCGGCGGGCGCGATTGTAACCGCTTCGCGCAGGGTTCGCCTGCGCGCCGGTCGCGCATTGCCCTGCGCGAGCACGGCTGCCCTGCCACCGCCTTATCTGCAGTGGGCCCGTGCGACCCGCAACACCGGCCGTGTGGCCGGCGCCGGCGCTCAGGCCGGGCTCGTCCCGCGTCGGCGGCGAGCCGTGGCGAGCACGGCAAGCGCGCCAGTGGCGAGACCCAGCGCTCCAGGCAGGGGCACGGGCTGCACCACCGTGACGGTCGTGGTGATGCGCGCCGTACCGAAGTCGGCAATCAACGGCGCCCCGTCCGGACGCACCAGGAGCTGGAAGTCCCGCACTCCGAGCACCCGTGCTATGGCATGGGGGTAGTCGTTGTCGGCGAAGAAGGCGTGCGCTTCGTCCGGCGGCACCGCGGTGTCGCTGGGCTGATTGGTGCCCAGGGTTACGCCCGCGTAGAGCGAGGTGTTGGCGCCGTCTATGCTCATGTCGAGTGTCTGCAGCGTGCCCGTCAGGCCGCTGCCGGCAGCATAGAAATCCGACTCGCCGCGAATGATGCCGGTGCTGAATTCGACCTGCAGCGTCACCGGCGTGCCCAGCGTGACCTCCAGCGGCACCGAGAAGTAGTAGTCCACCGACTGCGCGGTGTAGGTGTGCGGCGCGAGCGGCAGCCCGGTGAACAGGTGCGTCTTGCTGATCCCGCCGCCGACGCCCTGGTCAAAATGCCCTTCGGCGATCTTCACGCCGTCGCGGAGGAAAGTGAAGTCGATGTCACCGAAAGCGAGGTTGTTGAAGGCGTGCCATCTGCCACTGAGGTGGAAGTCCACGTCCATCACGTAGCTGTCGCCGATGCTCCAGCCCTGCGCCGGTCCGGCCAGGCCCAGCAACAATCCCACCAGCAGCGTTCGCGTTCCCGACCGCATCCTGTCTCTCCGTGTCTGTCGATTCCCCTGCAGGTTAGGGCAGGACGCGATGCCCGATGCTGATACCGGTCAACTACGGCGCGGTGCGGGCGCGCGGCCTACCTCAGCGGTCACGGAAGGCCGGAGCCACCTCGCGCGCGAACAGCGTGTTCGAGCGCGCGCTGAGCGCCGGATCGATGCCGGCGAAATGGGTCGAGAGGATGAAGTCGGTGCAGGTGAAGCTGTCGCAGAAACGATCGAGCTGCTCTGCGACCTGCTGCGGCGTGCCGACCATGACCGCGGTGCCGGCCAGCGGCGACTCGCGGATCTCCTCGGGGCGGCTGAACGGCAGCGGCTGGTCGTCACCCTCGACGTCCGCGGCCTCCGCCAGCACGCGCTCGTAGTAGCCGAACACGTGCGCGAGATGCTCCTGGCACTCGGCCCAGGCCTGGTCCTCGGACTCCGCGCAATAGACCATGCGCAGCTGCGCTATGCGGAACGTACCCGGATCGTGACCGAACTCGCGCAGGGCCTCCAGGTAGGCCGGCGCCGGATCCGGCCCCAGCGTGGTCAGGAGATGGGCGCCGAGACGCGCCGCACGCCGGATCGCCTTCGGTCCGCGCGCGCCGACCCACAGGGGCGGATGCGGCTGCTGCACCGGGCGCGGCATCAGCGTCATGTCACGGACCCGGGTGAAACGTCCTTCGAAGGTGACCTTCTCCTCCGTGAACAGCCGGCGCATCAGCTCGACGCCCTCGGCCAGGCGCGGCGCGCGCTCGGCGCGATCGACGCACAGTGCGTCGAACTCGTCGTGCGTGTAGCCCTGCCCGACGCCGAGATCGAAACGGCCATTGGAGACGAGGTCGGCGAGGATCGCCTCCTCCGCCGCGCGTACCGGGTGAATGAACGGCAGCAGCAGCACGAACGTCCCGATACGGATGCGGCGGGTCACGGCCGCTACCGCCGACGCCATTGCCAGAGGAACCGGGTTGTAGGCGTCGTCAGTGAAATGGTGCTCGGTCAGCCAGACGTGATCGAAACCGAGATCCTCCGCTGCCACCATCTGGTCGAGCATGGCGCGGTAGAACAGCGGCGGATCCATATGCCAGCGCTGCGGGTTGCGGAAATCGTACATTATGCCGAATCGCATCGTTGCTCCCTCCTTGCGATGAGCGGCGCGCTACGGGCCGCCGTCACCCGGCGCCGCGTGCGCCCGGTAACGGCGAGACGTTCAGCGGCTGGCCTGGCGGCTGGCCACCGCCTGGCGCGCCATCTGCCGGATGTAGTGCGTGAGGCCGTCCAGCTCGCGCTGCGTGAAGGCCGTGAAACGCGGCATGCCGTTGGCACGCTTGGCGCCCTTGAGCACGACGTCTTCGAAGGCCTGTCGCGAGAGCACCAGGGGCGATTCGCGCAGGTCCGGGGCATAGCCGCCGGACACCGCACCGCCGCCGTGACACAGGAAGCAGGACTGTGCGTAGATCGACTGCCCGTAGGCGGCCAGCGCGGGATCGATCTCGAAGTCCGGCGGATCGACCGGCTGCGCGAACGCCGGTGGCGGCATCGGCGGTACCTTGCCGGTGGCATCCAGCGCGAAGGTATACAGCCGGCGCGGATGCACGCCGTACTTCCAGCCGTGCTGCGCGGCGAGCGACCCGGCAATGAGCCCGGCGCCGCCCCACCCGACCAGTAACGAGACGTACTGCCTGCCGTCGACGGTATAGGTCACCGGCGGTGACGAGATACCGAGCCCGAGCTCGGTACTCCACAGCGGCTCGCCGCTGCTCGCGTCGTAAGCGACGAAGCGGCCATCGGCGCGCCCCTGGAAGACGAGATTGCCGGCGGTGGTCATGGTGCCGGGATTCCACTGCGGCGGCAGCTCGTGCTGCCACACCTTCTCGCCCTTGACCGGGTCCCAGGCGGTCAGGAAGCCCTCGCCGTAGTCGGCCGGGGTGTCCTCGGTGCCGAACTCGGTGCCGACGTTGACGTAGAAGTGCGGCGGCTTCCAGGCCTGGAAATCAATGCCCTTGTCGCGCCACAGCGCCGGCATCTCGATGGTCGGGATGTAGACCAGGCCGGTGTCCGGGTTGTAGGACATGGCGTGCCAGCTATGCGTGCCGAAGGGGCTGGGCCAGACCAGCTCCTCGCCATCGCCGTAGCGCGCGGCCGGGTTCTCTACCGGTCGGCCGGTCTTGAGATCGACGTACTTTGCCCACGTCACCTTGCCGAGCTTCTCCGCCGACAGCAGCTCGCCATTCTCGCGGTTGATGACGTAGAAGAAGCCGTTCTTGGGTGCGTGCATCAGCGCCTTCACGGTCTGCTCGCCGTACTTCAGGTCAGCGAGCACAATGTCCATGTTGGAGTTGTAGTCCCAGGTCTCGCCCGGCACCGTCTGGTAGTGCCAGCGGTACTCGCCGGTATCGGCGTCTAGCGCGACTATCGAGCACAGGAAGAGGTTGTCGCCGCCGCCCGGCGAGCGGATCTTCTGGTTCCACGGCGAGCCGTTGCCGGTGCCGATATAGACCGTGTTGAACTCGGGGTCGTAGGTGAAGCCGTGCCAGGCGTTGCCGCCGCCTCCGACCTTCCACCATTCACCGGTCCAGGTCTTCGCCGCCATCTCCATGGCCGCGTTCTCGAAGCCATCGGCAGGGTTGCCGGGCACGATCCAGAAGCGCCAGGCCTGCTCGCCGGTATCGGCATCGTAGGCGGTGACGTAGCCGCGCGCCGCTTCCTGCTCGGTGCCACCGTTGCCGATCAGGACCTTGCCACGGAAGACCTTGGGCGCGCCGGTGATGTAGTAGGCGCGGCGCGGGTCGACGGTCATGGTCTCCCACACCTGCTCGCCGGTGTGGCGATTGAGGCCGACCAGCCGTCCGTCGATGGTCGAGATGATGAGCTTGTCGCCCCACACCGCCGGCCCCTTGTTCTGGTCCCACATGATGCGCAGGCGGTCGCCGGCGTGCTCGACCGACTTCGGATCGTATTCCCACAGCACCTTGCCGCTCCTGGCATCGACCGCGCGCGTGACCGAGAAGCTGCCGGTGAAATAGATGATGCCGTCGACCACCAGCGGGGTTGCGACCAGCGATCGATCGTGGGGCAGGTCGAGCACCCACTCGACGCCCAGACGTGCGACATTGGTACTGTCGATCTGCGTGAGCGGGCTATAGCGCTGCTCCGAATAGTTGCGCCCGAAGCCGGGCCAGTTGCTGCCGTCGCCAGTTGCGCTCAGCGTCGCATCGTCGACGGTGGTGCCGGCCTGCGCCGCGCTCAACCCCAGCGCGAGCACGAGCGCGCCGAGGCGGTGGATTCCCCTGTTCATGATGTCGTCTCCCCTCGATGGGCGGCGCCGTTTGGGCGCTGCCGGCAACCGTGCCGGCTGCCGTCGACTATGATTGCAGAGGACACCGTGACAGCCAAGGGGAGCAAACATGAGCGATCACGTCTACAAGATCATCGAGATCACCGGCACGTCGACCAAGTCGGTGGAAGACGCGGTGAACACGGCCGTGGCCAAAGCCAGCGAGTCACTCAAGAACATTCGCTGGGTGGAGGTGGCTGACATCCGCGGCAACGTGGAAGGCGGCCGGGTCGACCACTGGCAGGTGACGATCAAGCTCGGCTTCACGCTGGCCGACGGCGCCGCCGGCTGAACCCCGCGCCAAGCATCGTCGCAGCGCTGCTCGCACGCGCGGAGGCGCTGTGCGCCCGCTCCGGCGCACTCACCATCGGCCGCGCGCTGCTGGCCGACCCGCAGCCGGCGCCGGAGCGCGACGCCGAATTCGGGCTGCTGACGCTGAACGACGGCAGCGCCGGGCTCTACTACGCCTGGCTCGGCGGCAGCCAGGCCGAGCTGCCGGCGCGCGTCGATGCCGCCGACCTGCCGGGAACGCCTGCGCTGGAGGTCGCGCGGCGCTTTGCCGGCGCGGGCGACATCGACCGCTCCCTCGGCATCGCCGCCATCAATGCGCTGACGTGCAGCCTGCACCGGCGCGCCGGTTACCGCGCGCCCGACGCCGACGACGCCTTCGGCGGCCTCGCCCTCGAGCGCGGCGATCGCCTCGGCATGATCGGCAATTTCCCGCCGCTGGTACGCCGTGCCCGTGCGCGCGGCATCGAAGTCTGCGTGGTCGAACGCAAGGCGCACATGCTGCGCGCCGAGGACGGACTCACCATCAGCCTCGATGCGAACGTGCTCGCGCGTTGCAACAAGATCATCTGTACCGGCGCGACTCTGCTCAACGGCAGTCTCGACGAGATGCTCGGGTACTGCGTGGACGCGTCGGCGATCGCCCTGGTCGGCCCGACCGTCGGTTGCTTCCCGGACGATCTCTTCGCACGCGGCATCGACTGCGTCGCCGGCACCGAGATTACCGACGGCGAAGCCGCCTACGCGGCCCTCGCCGCTGGCCGCCGCCTCGCTGCGCTGGCGCGCCGCACCGTCATCCGGCGCGCCGATTATCCCGGCTTCGACGCCCTGCTCGGGCGCCTCGCGGACGATACCTAGCGCGGTGGCGGCAGCACGCAGAAGCCCTGCGCCTCAACCCTCAGCGGCACGTTCAGCTTGCTGCGAAAGTTCTCCATCGCGATACCCGCTGTGAGCTCGACCACCTCGGCTTCGCTGAGCCGGGCACGCAGCCGCGCGAAGAGATCGTCGTCGACCACTTCGCCGGTGATGGTCATGGCCTCGGCATACTCGAGCGCCAGCCGCTCAACCTCGCTGTAGGCATCGCTGTCGCGCCATTCGGCAAGCTCGAGCAGCTTGCGCTGGCCGTCAGTCGCTTCGATCGCACGGAACGAATTGATGTCGACTCAGAATGGGCAACCGTTGATCGTGGCCACGCGCACGTAGACCAGCGCCAGCAAGGTGGCGGGCAGGCGGCCGGAGGCCTCGAACGAGGCGTACAGCTTGCGCGCCGCGTCCAGGATCGGCGGGCAGTGCGCCAGTACGCGGGTCGGATGCAGAATGTCGCCGAACATCGCGCGCTCGGCCTCGAAGATGGACGTCAGCAACGGATCGCCGCCGGCATCGGTAATTTCACTCACTCTCGGCATGGTTTTGTCCTCGCCTGAAGCGGTCCCGATGATAGCCGCCCGCCGGCGTTCGGCGCCACGCGCGGTTGCTACAATGCGTGCATGAGTACGCGCCCCGCCGTCGACGGCCTGCAACGCCTGCGCTTCGACAACCGTTTCGTCGCCGAGCTGCCCGCCGACCCCGACACCGGCAACCACGTCCGGCAGGTCGCCGGCGCCTGCTACTCGGCAGTGCATCCCGCGCCGGCTTCCGATCCTCGCCTGGTCGCGTTCTCGCGCGAGGCCGCGGCGCTGCTGGATCTCGACGAGCACGACTGCCTGCAGTCCGGCTTCGCGGAGGTGTTTGCCGGCAACCGGCTGCTGCCCGGCATGCAGCCCTACGCGACCTGCTACGGCGGTCACCAGTTCGGTAACTGGGCAGGGCAGCTCGGCGACGGCCGCGCCATCAACCTCGGCGAGGTCGTGAATGCCGCGGGCGAGCGCTGGGCGCTGCAGCTCAAGGGCGCCGGCCTCACCCCCTACTCGCGCGGCGCCGATGGTCTCGCCGTGCTGCGCTCCTCGGTGCGCGAGTTCCTGTGCAGCGAAGCCATGCACCACCTCGGCGTGCCGACCACGCGCGCGCTGTCGCTGGTGCTGACCGGTGACGACGTCCTGCGCGACATGCTCTACGACGGCAATCCGCGCTACGAGCCGGGCGCGGTGGTGTGCCGGCTGGCACCGTCGTTCACCCGCTTCGGAAACTTCCAGATCTTCGCCGCGCGCGGGGAGAACGACATCCTGCGGCGCCTGGTCGACTACACCATCGCGACCGACTTCGCCGACCTTGGCCTGGCGACCGACGGCGACGCGGCGGCATGGCGCCGCGCGTGCGCGGCCTGGTTCACGGAGGTCTGCCGGCGCACCGCACGCATGATCGTCGAGTGGATGCGGGTCGGCTTCGTGCATGGCGTGATGAACACGGACAACATGTCGATCCTCGGCCTGACCATCGACTACGGCCCCTATGGCTGGCTGGAGGACTACGATCCTGACTGGACCCCCAATACCACCGATGCCCACGGTCGCCGCTACCGCTTCGGCCAGCAACCGCAGATCGCGCTGTGGAACCTGGTCCAGCTCGCCAACGCGCTGTACCCGCTGATCGAGGACACGGCGCCGCTGGAGCAGGCCCTGGAAGGCTACCGCGAGACCTACGCCGCGGCCTGGCAGGACATGATGGCGGCCAAGCTCGGCCTGCAGCGCTTCGACGCGGAATCCGACGCCGGCCTGGTCGAGGATTTGCTGGCCCTGCTGCGCCGGGTAGAGACCGACATGACGCTGTTCTACCGGGGCCTCGGCGAGCTCGATCCCGGGACCGTGGATCAGCGCCCGCCGACGCCGCCGGCAGAACTCGCGCCCGCCTGGTACCGCCCGCAGCAAATCGACGCAGACTACCTCGAGGCGCTCGGTGCCTGGCTCGCCCGCTACCGGGCGCGCCTCGCCCGCGAGGCCGTCCCGCACGCGGCGCGGCAGGCCCGCATGCACGCGGTGAACCCGCGCTACGTGCTGCGCAACTACCTCGCCCAGCTCGCCATCGACGCTGCCGAGGCCGGCGACTTCAGCGAAGTGCAGACCCTGCTCGACGTCCTGCGCCACCCCTACGACGAGCAACCCGGACGGGAAACCTACGCCCGGCCGCGCCCGGACTGGGCCCGCCATCGCGCCGGCTGCTCCATGCTCTCGTGCAGCTCGTGACGCCCACGCCGTGATCGAACACGATCTCAGCCCCGCCCTGCCCGATTATGACGGCGGCTCGATCGTCAACCTGATGGCGAGCCTGGGTGCGCGCCTCGGCGCCGCGCCGGGCGATTACGCACCGCTGGCCGCGCTCGACGAGGCGCGGCTGCGCGCCGCCCGGCGTATCGCGCTGGTGGTGGTGGACGGACTCGGCGCGGAGCTGCTGCGCCACCTCTCGCCGCAGGGACCGCTGGCCACGGCGCAGGTCGGCGAGATGACCTCGGTCTATCCGCCGACCACGGCCAGCGCGGTGACCACCTTCATGAGCGGGCTGGCGCCGCAGCAGCACGGACTGACCGGTTGGTTCATGCATTTCCGCAAGCTCGGCGCGGTTACCGCGGTGCTGCCCTTCTCACCGCGCTACGCGCGCGCCTCGCTGGCCGCGAGCGGTATCGCGCCGGGTGAGCTGATCGACGCGCCCAGCTTCGCGGCACGCATCGAGGCCGCGGCGGCGGCGCTGCTGCCGGACGAGCTGGCGGACTCCGATTTCAGCCGCCTGCTCGGCGCCGGCGCGCGCCGCGACGGCTACCGCGACCTGGACGATTTCGCCGCGCGCTGCGCGGCCTTCTGCCGTGGCGAGGACGACGCCGACTACCTCTATGCCTACTGGCCGCGCCTCGATACCCTCAGCCACCTGCACGGTCCCGCGAGC
The DNA here is from genome assembly GCA_041984235.1 of Gammaproteobacteria bacterium. Lineage (GTDB taxonomy): Bacteria > Pseudomonadota > Gammaproteobacteria > JBHIYN01. Next base: position 82,567 of record JBHIYN010000015.1, on the reverse strand, counting down.
AGCGAAGTCGCGGCCCATTTCGCCGCCCTGGAGACCGCGCTCGCGCCACTGCCGGCGCTGGCCGCGGCGCACGGCACCCTGCTCGTCATCACCGCCGACCACGGCTTCATCGAGAGCGGCCCCGAGCAGCGTATCGATCTCGCCGACCACCCGGCGCTGGGCGACATGCTCACGCTGCCGCTGTGCGGTGAACCGCGCAGCGCCTATGCCTACGTGCGCGCAGGCTGCGTGGATGCGTTCGAGGACTACGTCGCCAGCGAGCTGGCCGAGGTGATCGAGCTGCACCCGTCTGCCGCACTGATCGACGCGGGTTGGTTCGGCCCCGGCGCGCCCCACCCCGAGCTCGCGGCACGGCTCGGTGACTACGTGCTGTGCCTGCGCGGACGCCATTCGCTGAGCGACCGGGTCGTCGGTGAGCGGCCGTTCAACCTGTTCGGCATGCACGGCGGCATCAGCCGCGCCGAGCAGCAGGTACCGCTGATCCTGGCCGGCCCCTGACCCGGCCTGTCACCACGCGGCCCGCCGGGCTATATTTTTCCCGCCAACGGCAGCTAACAGGGCGAGCGACGGTCGCGTGGCGACCGCCGCCCTGACCTGACGGGATTGCGCATCCTCATGAAACGCCTGCTCATCGTCCTCGCCGGCCTCGCGCTCTGCGCGCTTGCCGTGGTCGCCGTGCTGATCGCGACGTTCGACGCCAACCGCTACAAGCCGGAGCTCACCGAGCTCGGCCGCCGCCTGACCGGGAGGCCGTTCGAGATCCGTGGCGACCTGCATCTCAAGCCGGCGCTGAGCCCGATCCTGGTCGCCGACGGGTTGCGCCTGGGCAATGCCGACTGGGCACAGCATGCGACCATGTTGGAAGTCGGCCGCGTCGAGGCCGGCATCCGCCTCACCGCGCTGCTGCGCCACCGGGTCGAGATCACCCACGTGCTGCTGGACGGCGCCAGCCTGGTCCTGGAGCGCGCCGAAGACGGCGTGGTCAACTGGGCGTTCACCCCGACCGCGTCCGGGCCGGGCGTACCGTCGGCCACCGCCGACACCCTGCGTTTCGCGCTCGACAGGGTCAGCGTGCGCGAGGGCCGCGTCGAGCTGCGCGACGGGACCGGGTCCGCCGCCGTACTGGAATTGCAGCACCTCGAGCTGATGCCCGACGGCCCCGGTCAGCCGCTGCGCCTGCTGGCCGAGGCGACCTTCAACGGGCAGCGCGTGCATGCAGCCGCGCGCCTGGCGCCGCTGGAACGCCTGTTCGCCAACGAGCCCTACGCCTTGGACCTGCGCCTCAACGCCAGGGACGCACGCATCGAGGCCAGCGGTTCCCTGGCCCGTCCGCTGGCGCTCGATGGCCTGGATTTCACGCTCGAAGCGCAGGTGCCGGCCGCGGCATTGCTCGCGCGGTCACGCGCGGCCGAAAAGATCACCGCCAGTGCCCGTCTCAGCGGTGACGGTGACAACCTGCTGCTCGAGGACCTCGAGCTCGATTTCGGCCAGAGTGCAGCCAGCGCCACGCTGCGCCTGGAGCTGGCTCGCGAGCGGCCGCGCGTAACGCTGGATCTCAGTGTCGACTACATCGACGCCGCCGAGCTGGGCCTCCCGGACGCCGACCCCGCCGTACCCGAAGCACAGCGGGTGTTCACGACCGCGCCGTTGACCCTGACGGCACTCAACCGCTTCGACGGCTCGCTCACGGCAACCGTGGGCCGGGTCAGCCTGCCACGGACGACGCTGCAGACCGTGCACCTGGCGGCCGCGCTGGAGGACGGCGAACTCGAGGTGAGCCGCTTCAGCACCCACCTCGACGGCGGCGCGCTGGAAGCAAAGCTGCGCATCGACGCCGCCGATGCACCGCCCAGGGTGAGCGCGCACGTGGCGGTGGAGGACATCTCGCTGACACCGCTGGTGTCACGCGAGGTCGCGGCCGCGGTGCGCGGCGGGCACCTCGTCGGCGCACTGGAATTCGAGTCTCGCGGCCACTCGCCGGCCGAGCTTGCGGCGCATGCCGACGGCCACCTGCTGCTGACCCTGCGCAATGCCGAAATCGTCAACCGCCCGGCTACCGTGGCCAGCTCAGACCTCGTACTCGAAGCCTTCGCCGCTCTCAACCCGCTCGCGCGCAGCGACGACCGCGCGGTCATCCGCTGCGCGGTGTTCAACTTCCCGCTCGCCGACGGCCGCATGCAATCGGCCACCGGGATCGGCATCACTACGCGCAAGCTCAACATCCTCGGCGGCGGCACCATCGATCTGGCCAGCGAACGCCTCGACCTGGGGATCGACCCGAAGCCGCGCGAGGGGCTCGGCCTCAACGTCGCGGGACTGGCCGATTTCGTGCGCATCGGCGGCACCCTGAGCGAGCCCGCCGCCACCACCGACACGGCCGGCGCCGCGCTGGCGGGCGCCAAGGTCGGCGCGGCGATTGCGACCGGCGGCATCAGCCTGCTCGCCGAGGGCCTGCTCGACCGCACCGAGGGGGATGTCGACGTGTGCGCCATCGCGCGCGGCGAGCTGCCGCCACCAGCAGGCGCGGCGGAACGTGCCGGCGGCGCCCTCCAGCAGGCTGCCGGTAGCGCCACGCAGGCGCTGAAGCGTGCCGGCAGCGCGGTGCGCGAATCGTTCGGCAAGCTGTTCGGCGACTGAAGCCGTCGCGGGCGACCTTGGCCAGCGCCCGCCCGCGGCAGCCGACACACCTGCCACGGTTACTATACTTTTTCTAGATAGATCCTCTATCCTGTTGTCCTTCAAGGGACTATCTCATCGATCCTCGAAAGGCGCTGAAGTATGTGCAGGATGCTGCCGGTGTTCCTCCTCGGGTTACTCGCGAGCCTTGCCAGCATGGCGGCCGAACCGCTGGGCGGTGCCTACGGCAGCCTCTTTCGCAGCATCGCGGGCGACCGCCTGGAGCGTGAGCATGGCGTCGCCGTGGTCGGTTTCGCTCACGTCACCGCCGCCGCCGCCAACCACGACATCGCCCGCACGCAGATGCCCCAGGGCCGCGCGCGTAACGTGCAGCCGCAGGGCGGTGTGCTGCAGGACGAAGGCCTCAACCTCAACCACGTCGGCCTGATCGTGTGCCGCGGTGCCGGCTGTCCGCCTGGCCGGGTGTTCGAAGGCGACCCCGGGCGCAACGTGCTGAGCCGGGTCACCCCCCTGCCCGGCCCGCGCGGCGACCGCGTGATCGTCGACTGGGCGGTGTCGGCCCTGGTCGGCGAGGACGGCGTCTTCTGGACTACCCGGGGCTTCGACGATTTCTCCTGGAACGCGGACGACGCCCACCGCCTCGCCATCACCCAGTGGTACCTCGACATCTACCTGCCGGTCGGGGCCGGCGCCAGCCTGCTGCTGGGCAGCTGGCACTCGCCACTGGCGGCCGAGATCGGCTACGCCTTCGTACCGCCCAACTGGTTCTCCAGCCGCTCCTACGCCTTCGCCGCCGGGCCGTCCAAGCACGTCGGCGCACTGGCCCAGTTCAAGCTGCCGCTGAGCCCTGCCCTGGGTCATGCGAGCGCCAGCTTCGGCGTGGTCAGCGACTGGAACAGCGTCGACTTCGGCTCCGGCGCCGGCGGCCCCTCGTTCATGTTCGGCGCACGCTGGCGCAGTCCTGACATGCGCACCTGGATCGATTTCGAGTCGGTGTGGGGCAACGGCGAGGACGATTTCGGCGACAGCCGCGTGGTCAATGGCGTCGCGCGGCCGCTGGGCGGCGGCAGCCAGTTCCTGGCACTGAGCTCGAACGACGAGTTCCTCGACCGCTTCGTCGGGTTCCTGAGCGGCACCCACCAGGCCAGCGAGCGCCTGGGGCTCGTGTTCGAAGCGGTCTACGGCTTCCAGCAGGGCGGCGACCTGGCTCCGCTGCCCTTCGCCATCGTGCGCGACTCGGCGTTCTACGGCGCCAACGCCGGCCTGCGCTACCGCCTGCGCGAAGGCCTGCACCTCGCCGCGCGGCTGGAATGGTTTGCCGACGAGAACGCTGCCAACGTGCTGTGGAGCGGCGTCGGTGCACGCGGCGGCAAGGTCACCGCGGCTACGCTCAGCCTGGGCTGGGAGCCGCTGCCGCACCTGCTGGTGCGGCCCGAGCTCAAGTTCGACAGCTACGACGGCGGTGGGCACCTGTTCGCGCCGGACGCCAGCGGGCTCGCGCAGCACGACAGCCAGCTGCTCGGCGTGCTCAACCTCGAGTTCCGTTTCTGAGACGAGGGCGCGCAGGCACCCTCGCCCCATCTTCGCGCTGCCCTAGGCGGCGACGTCTTCAGCCCCGCTGACCGCCGGCGTCATGCTGAAGCCGCGGTAGTCGTCGTCGACCACGTCCTGCAGCGTCTCGCGATAAGCCCCCAGGCCGGCCATGTAGAACATGACGGTGTTGGTCTTGCCCGGAATGTTGGCGCCGAAGATCCAGCTCTCGGCGCGCGGGAACAGGGTCGCGTCGGCGATCTCCTTGCAGGTCGCGGTCCAGCCGCTCTCCGCCGCCGGCGTCGCCTCGACCACGCGCTGCCCGCGGCACTCGGCCTCGCGCACGCAATCGGCGATCCATTCGACCTGGGTCTCGATGCTGGGCGGCAGGTTGGTGAACGGGCCGTTCGGTCCCAGCACCATGAACATGTTGGGGAAGCCACTGACCGTCATGCCGAGGTAGCTGGTCGGGCCCTGCTGCCAGTGCTCTCGGATCGAGCGGCCGCCGCGGCCACGCAGGTCGATCTTGGTGTAGTTGCCGTCCACCGCGTCGAAGCCGGTGGCGAAGATGATCATGTCCAGCGCGTGCTCGGTACCGTCTTCCAGGCGCACGCCGCGCGGCGTGATCTCGGCGATGGGATTGGCCTTGACGTCCTCCAGGCTGACGTTGTCGCGGTTGAAGGTCGCGTAGTAGCCGCTGTCGCACAGCGGGCGCTTGGCGTAGAGGTCATGCGGCGTGAGCCTGGCGGCGGTTTCGGGATCGTCGACGATCTCGGCGATCTTGCCCCGCACGAACGCCGCCGCCGCTTCGTTGGCCTGCGCGTCGGTGGCGATGTCACCGAAGGTGCCGAACATGAAGCGGAAGCCGCCGCCGGTCTGCCAGGCCTTCTCGAACACTGCCTGGCGTTCCTCCTCGGAGACGCTCATTGCCGGCACCGTGCTCTCCTCGAAGCCGAAGGCGGTCATGGAGCGGCGCGCGTCGGCCCAGATGCGATCGTAGTCGCGCTTGATCGCCGCGATCTCCTCCTCCGGCACGATGCCGTTGCCGACCGGCACGCTGTACTGCGGGGAGCGCTGGAACACCGTCAGGTGCTCGACCTGGGGCGCTATGGCCGTGATCACCTGCAGACCGGTCGAGCCGGTGCCGATGACGCCGACGCGCTTGCCCGCGAACTCGACGTCCTCCGGCCAGGCGCCGGTGTGATACTGCTCGCCGGCGAACGTCTCGCGGCCCTTGATGTCGGGCACGTTGGTCGCTGAGAGCAGGCCGAGCGCGGTGACCAGGTAGCGCGCGGTGAAGGATTCCCCGCGATCGGTACGCACGGTCCAGCAGCCGCGCGCCTCGTCGAAGCTCGCGCCCGCGATGCCGGTATTGAAGGTGATGTCACGGCGCAGGTCGTAACGGTCGGCGACATGCTCGAGGTAGGCGAGGATCTGCGGCTGGCTGACGTAACGGGTGTTCCAGTCCCACTCCTGCAGCAGCGCCTTGTCGAAGGAATAGCAGTAGAGGTGGGTCTCGGTGTCCGAGAGTGCCCCCGGGTAGCGGTTCCAGTACCAGGTACCGCCGACGCCGCCGGCCTTGTCGAAGACGCGCACGTCGAGTCCGAGCTCGTCGCGCAGCTTGTGCAGCATGTACAGGCCGCCGAAGCCGGCGCCGATTACGATGGCGTCAAAATCGGTCGGCGCGGTGGCGCTGCGGGCGTTGTGCCGGTGTTTCGAATCGCTCATGGTTGCTCCCCTGGGGCCGCCCGGATGGCGGGTTATGGCTCTCGGTTCGCAGAATCCGTGCCAGCCGGTACGGCCTCGCTGAGATCGAACGACAGCGCTTTACGCTCAAGGGCTTACATCCCTTGCGGCGATCTCTGCAGGGATCCGCTGGGGCCCCCGCATGTCTCAAAATGAGACACTTGTGTATCATGACCCTGTCTCACGGAACGCCACGGACATGACACAGCCGCTCCCCATCGCCGCCCAGGGTGACGAGTTCGACCGCAGCGCCGTGGCCGAAGCGTGGCAGGCCTTCGTCGCGGGGCGGCCCTTTCCGCGCGCCGCGGTGCGCGACGTGGTCAGCGAATCGTGGCAGCGCTGCGCCGAGCGCGGGCTGTCACCGCGCGGTGCCTGCGCCCCGTGCATCGACGCCGCGGACCTCGCCGGGCGGGCGCGGGCCAATCGCGAGCTGCTGGTCGCCGCGGATCACACCTGGCAGCTGCTCTCGGAGAGCCTCGCCGCCAGCGACAACGTGTTCGCCGTCGCCGATGCTGCCGGCGTCATCCTCGAGGTACGCGGCAACCCCGAGTTCCTGGCTGCCGCGGCACGCCAGCGCTGCGGCGAGGGACGCGACTGGAGTGAATCGACCAGCGGCACCAATGCCATCGGCACGGCGCTGGTGCTGGGACGTCCGACCATCGTGCGTTCCACCGAGCATTACTGCGAGGCGGCCAAGATCTGGGATTGCGCCGCGGCTCCGATCCGCGACCTCGACTCGGGCCGGGTGCTCGGCGTGCTCAATGTCACCAGCGTCGGCGATCTCAGTGACAGCCATACGCTGGCACTCGCGGTCACCGCCGCCCACCAGGTCGAACACACCCTGCATGCGCAGGAGCTCGCGCGCTCGGTACAGCTGCTCAACTGGTACCGGCTGTCCGCCGCGCGCTGGCGCGACAAGGCCGCGCTGTTGCTCGATCGCGGGGGGCGCGTGATCCGCGCGGGCGGCAGCGTGCCGGCCTGCATCGCCACCCACCCGCAGCCTTTCTCACTCGCGCGCGCGCGGCCGCACGTTGTCGACGACCTGCCGGCCCGGATCGTGGAGACCGTCCCCTACCGGCCGCCGCCCGACCTGTCACACGAGGCCGATGCGGAAACCTGGCACGGCGGTGTGGTGGTCATCGCCACGCGCGGCACGCGCGAGCCGCACGCCGCCGGCGATCGCGGCGCGCCGGTCGCGTTGCCGCACCCGGCGTTCGAACGCATCGTCACGCGCGACGCACACATGCTGGAGCTCATGCAGCAGGCCACCCGCATGGCGCGCGCCAATTCTCCGATCCTGCTGCACGGCGAGACCGGCAGCGGCAAGGAGCTCTTCGCGCGCGCCATCCACGAATGCTCGGGCGTTGCCGGCGGTCCCTTCGTCGCCGTCAACTGCGGCACGCTGACCCGTGAGCTGGCCGCGGCCGAGCTGTTCGGTTATGCCGCCGGCGCCTTCACCGGCGCCGCGCCGCGCGGACGCGCCGGCAAGTTCGAGCTCGCCGACGGCGGCACCCTGTTCCTGGACGAGATCGGTGAGCTGCCCGCCGACGTGCAGGTCAACCTGCTGCGCGTGCTGCAGGACAACGTGGTCGTACCGGTCGGCAGCGAGCGCGAACGGCACGTCGCGGTACGCATCATCGCGGCCAGCCACCGCGACCTCGCGCAGGATGCCGAGCAGGGCCGCTTTCGTGCCGATCTCCTGTTCCGCCTGCGCGTGCTGTCGTTGAGCCTGCCGCCCCTGCGTGACCGGCGCGAGGACATCCCCCTGCTGGTCGAACGCTTCCTGCAACTCATGCAGGCGACCTACGGGCTGGGCGCGAGGCGCGCGTCGGCGGACCTCATCGACGTGCTGAGCGCACACCCGTGGCCGGGTAACGTGCGCGAGCTGCACGGCGTCATCGAGAGCCTGTACATTCTCAGCGACCGCGCCCAGCTGACGCCGGCCGATCTGCCGGACAGCTTCAGCGCCGACGCCCTGCCCGCCGCGCCGCAAGGATCAGTTGCCGCGGACGAGCCCGCGCGAGGCAGCCTGGACGAGGTCGAGCAGGCCGCGATCGTCGCGGCGATCAGCCGTCAGGCCGGTAACATGAGCGCCGTGGCCCGGCAGCTCGGCGTCTCGCGCAGCACGCTCTACCGCAAGCTCAGGCAGTACGGCATCGCACGCGACGGCAGAACCTGAGCGCCGTCAGCGCAACGCCGCGCGGATACGATGCAGCAGCAGGCGCCGCTCGGCGCGCGCCGCCAGCGCCTGCTCCATGTCGACCGCGATGAAGCGTGTCGGCAGGTTGGGCGGCATCTGGCCGATGAGGTCCATGTCGGCGGAGATCACCGCGCCGATCTGGAAGTAACCGCCGGCCGACACCGCGTCACGGTGCAGCACGATCGGCTCCAGGCCACCCGGGATCTGGACCGAGCCGTAGGGATAGGCGGCGTCGACGATGTTGGACGGATCGGCGCCGGCGCCGAAGGGCTGCTCGCGCGGCACGAACTCCATCGGCCGCCCGCCCTTGAAACGGTAGCCCATGCGATCGGCCTCCGAACCCACCGCCCACTCGTCGGCGAAGAAATGGGCCTGGGCGGCCGGCGTGATGCGGTGCCAGTACAGACCGGGCAGCACGCGCAGCACGGCCGGGTTGCCGGGACGCCGGCGCAGCGCCTCCGGCACGCTGCGCCCGGCCCCGGCGCCGGCATCGCGTGCGGCACCCGGCGCGAGCCGGTCGCCGGCAGCCAGCGTGCGTCCGTGGTAGCCGCCGAGCGCACCGACCAGGTAGGTCGAGCGGCTGCCGAGTACTTCCGGTACGTCGATACCGCCGGCGAACGCGAGGTAAATGCGTGCACCGTTGCGCACGATGCCAAAGGAGAGTGTCTGCCCTGCGCGCACCGCGAGCGCGGTCCAGGAAGCATGCTCGACACCGTCGATCAGCACTGGCACGTCGGCGCCGGTGACCGCGATCACTGTGTCCGCGTCGAAGCGCAGTTCTGGCCCCATGTAGGCCGACTCCAGGCAGGCCGCGCCCTCGTCATTGCCGACCAGCAGGTTGCCCGTGCGCAGCGCGAGACGGTCCATGGCACCGCCCATCGGGATGCCGAGATGGTAGTAGCCCGGGCGGCCCAGGTCCTGCACCGTGGTCGCGAGCCCCGGCTTGATGACTTCAATCGCCATACAGCACCCCCGCCAGCTTGCGGTTGTAGTCGTCCATGCCGGCCTCGAACTCGCGCAGGTCGAAGTGCACCTGCTCGATGCGCGGCGCCCACTGGTTGCGCGCGATATCGGCCTCGATCGCCTCGTACTCCTCGCGCTCGACGGGACGGAACTTGACCAGGTCGCCGGCGCGGCAGAACACCATCGAGTCGCGCATGTAGCTCTCGCGTTGCTGCGGGTCGAAGATCGGCATCGGCGTGATACCGAACATCTGGTAGCCACCGGCGCCGCGCACCGCGTAGATGCAGGCGAAGCAGCCGCCGTGGCCGATGGTGTGGCGCGGCGTGTCAGTGCGCGGGCGCACGTACTTCGGCACCTCGAGCTGACGCGAGCGGTCGACCAACTGGTAGAGCCACGGCACCCCGCACACGAAGCCGACCTGCGAGACGAACCAGGGCGAGGCATGATGGGCCTCGATGAAGGCCTCGGCCGACGGCAGGCCGTTGATGCGCGCCGCGTACTCGAGGTCGGTCGCATCGGGATCCTGGTGGCGCTCGCGGAAGCGCATCATGGTCTCGTGCGTCCATGGATCGCGGTAGTAGACCGGGATCTCGTAGATGCGCGTATCGAGCACCGGCGCGCTGTGCGCGGCGGCATCGTCGATGAGCTCGATCTCGCGCCTGAGATCGTCGGGATGGATGCGATCCGGATCGAAGCGCACCAGGTAGGCCGCGTTGCCGCCGCTGACGTCGGTGACGCCGTCGATGGCCGCCTCGCGGATCGCGTTCATCGCCGTCAGGCTCTTGAAGAACGCTTCGAAGGACATCTGCTCGGCGCACTCGGCGAGCAGGTGCTCGTCGCCGCCGAAGCTGAAGCGGGTCTGCATGAGGGTCAGCCTCCTTATCCGTAGGTGCGGGTCAGCCAGCTTTCGAGGAAGCGGGTATCGTAGCGGGCCGCGGCGACCGCGTCGTCCGCGGCGAGCCGCGCGTGCAGGTCGACCGTGGTCGGAATGCCCTCGATCACCAGCGCCTCCAGCGCATCGCGCAGGCGTGCCAGGCAATCGTCACGATCGGCGCCGTGCACGCACAGCTTGCCGAGCAGCGAGTCGTAGAACGGCGGCACCGTGTAGCCCTCGTAGAGCAGGGTGTCGAAACGTACCCCGGCGCCCTGCGGCACGCCGAGGCGTGCGATGGTGCCGGGCGCGGGCAGGAACTGCTTCGCCGGGTCCTCGGCGTTGATGCGGCACTCGATGGCGTGGCCATCGAGCGCGATGTCGGCCTGGCTCAGCGCGAGCGGCTCGCCGCCGGCAACGCGCAGCATCGCCTGCACCAGGTCGATGCCGGTGACCAGCTCGGTGATCGGGTGCTCGACCTGGATGCGGGTATTGACCTCGATGAAGTAGAACGCGTGGGTGGCGTCGTCGTAGAGGAACTCGACCGTACCCGCGCCGCGGTAACCGACGTGGCGGGCGAGCGCCACCGCCGCCGCGCAAAGCTGCTCGCGCACGTGGCCGGCAAGCGCCGGCGACGGCGCCTCCTCCCAGATCTTCTGGCGCCGCCGCTGCAGCGAGCACTCGCGTTCGAAGCAGTGCACGAAATTGCTGCCGTCGCCGAGGATCTGGACCTCGACGTGGCGCGCCGGGTCGATCACCTTCTCGATGTACAACCCGCCGTCGCCGAACGCGGCCTTCGCTTCCGCCGCGGCCTGCGGGAAGCCCTTCTCGAACTCGGCCATGTCGTGCGCGATGCGAATACCGCGACCACCGCCGCCGGCGGCGGCCTTGATCATGAGCGGAAATCCGATCGCCTCGACCACCACGCGCGCGGCGTCGAGGTCGTGCACCAGGCCGTCCGATCCGGGCACGGTGGGCACGCCGGCGGCCTGCGCGATGCGGCGCGCCGCGACCTTGTCGCCGAGGCTGCTGATGGCGTCCGCGTCCGGTCCGACGAAGACCAGCCCGGCGTCGCTGACGGCCTGTGCGAAGGCCGGGTTCTCGGCCAGGAAACCGTAGCCCGGGTGCACCGCGTCGGCACCGGACTCGCGTGCCGCGCGGACCACGGCGTCGATGTCGAGATAGGACTTCGCCGCGGGTGGCGCGCCAATGCACACCGCGGCGTCGGCCAGACGCACGGCGAGCGAATCGGCGTCAGCCTCGCTGTAGGCCTGCACGGTGCGGATGCCGAGCCCGCGGCAGGCGTGATTGATGCGTACCGCGATCTCGCCGCGGTTGGCGATGAAGACCGTGCCGAGGCTCATCGTGTGCCGCTCCCCTGGTGACAACGACAGGTGGACAGCGGCGCTGCCGGCTGGGTGCTGTACATGCAGGTACTCCTTTCGTGGGTAGGCGGTGCAGGCGGCCACGGCGCCCCGCGCGACACCGTCGGGGATGATACGCGGACCCGCGCGGGCACGTGCCCGACGTCTCGATGATAATCGCTTGACTGAATTTTGGGAATCGTTTCCAATGGCTGGGAATCGTTTTCATTCTTCATTCCAGGAGTGCCCCGCATGGAGACCGGAACGACATGAGCGCAGCCAGCATCGACCTCAACACCGATTGCGGCGAGAGCTTCGGCAGCTGGCGCATGGGCGACGACCGCGCCCTGCTCGCACGGGTCAGTTCAGCCAACGTCGCCTGCGGCTTCCACGCCGGCGACCCGCTCACCCTGCTCGCCACCGTCGATCTCGCGCTCGAGCACGGCTGCGTGGTCGGCGCCCACCCGGGCCTGCCCGACCTGCTCGGCTTCGGGCGCCGCGCGATGGCGATCACGCCCGAAGACGCCTATGCCTACGTGGTTTACCAGGTCGGCGCGCTGAGCGCGGCACTGGGGACGCGCGGCGCGCGCCTGCACCACGTCAAGCCGCACGGCTGCCTGATGTCGATGGTGGCCGACGATGCCGCCATCGCCGACGCCGTCGCCGCCGCCATCGCGGACACCTGTGCCGAGCCCTGCGTGTACTACACCGCCCCGCTCGAACGCGGTGCGCTGCCCGCCGCCGCACAGCGTCACGGGGTACGCGTGGTCGCCGAGGTCTACCCCGATCTCGCCTACGACGACGACGCCAACGTCGTCATCGAGCGCGCCAAGCACGCGGTCGACCCGGCGCAGTGCGCGGCGCGGCTACAGGACTTCCTCGATCACGGCCGGGTGCGCACCCTGAGTGGCGCGCATCTTGCGCTCGAGGCCGACAGTGTGTGCGTACACGGCGACGGCCCCAACGCCGTCGCCGTGGTCGACGCGCTGCGCGCCGTGCTCGCTGACCGCGGCGTGGCCTGTGAGCCACCGCCCGCCATCGCTGCGTTGCCCGCAAGCGCGGGAGTCGCCTCATGAACTTCGGCCTCATGTACAGCTTCATCGCGCCGCCGGGCGGACCGATCGCACATCTCGACACCTTCCGCGAGATGGACCGGCTGCTGCCGCTCGCCGAGTCCCTCGGCTTCGATTCCTTCCAGACCACCGAGCATCACTTCCAGGACAACGGCTGGGCGCCTAGCCCGCTGCAGGTGCTCGCCTACGCGGCCGGGCACACCGCGCACATGCGGCTGGTGACCAACGTGCTGGTACTGCCGCTGTATCACCCGCTGCGCCTGGTCGAGGACCTGCTCACGCTGGACAACCTGAGCGGCGGACGCCTCACGCTCGGGGTATCCCCCGGCTACGTCTCCGAGGAGTTCGCCGCCTACGACGTCCCGCACGGCGAACGCTTCGCGCGCTCCGAGGAGATGCTCGACCTGATCGAGCGTGCCTGGCAGGCCGCCGCGACGGGCGCGCCGTTCGCTCATGCCGGACGCTTCTACGAGATCCCCGCCTGCCGCCTGATGCCGCAGCCGGTGCAGCCGCGGCTGCCGCTGTGGTATGGCGTCTCGGGACCGAAGCTGCTGGCGCGCGCGGCGCGCCGCCGCTGCCCGGTGACCGCGTCGCCGCGCCACACCAATGCCGAGCTCGCCGAGCACTATGCGCGCTTCGACGCCGCCGCCGCCGAGCACGGCTTCGAGACCCGTGAGCGGCCGATCATCCGCGAACTGTTCGTGGCGCCCACCGACGCCGAGGCCGAGTCCCTGGCGGCGCCGGCCATCGAGCACCTGTTCGGACTCTACGGCGCCAAGTCGGCCGCCGGTGAACGCGAGCTGCGCAACGACGCCGGCGAGCTGGTCACCGATGCGGGCACGGTCGACTTTCGCAGCTTCGCCTCGCGCTACGTGGTCGGCAGCCCGGACACCGTGTACCGCGACCTGCAACGCCTGTGCGAGGAGCTCGCCCCGAGCGAGATCATCTGCCGCATGCAGTTACCCGGGATCCCGACCGCGGCACTCGAACGCGCCATCCGGCTGTTCGGCGAAGCGGTCATCCCGCGCCTGCGATGAGTGCCGCGATGCCATCGCCCGGCAGCGCGAGTGCGGCCCTCGTCGCGCGGCACACGCGGCATTTCGGCCAGGGCCGCATGCAGGCGCTGACCGCGAGCGGGCGCGTGCTGGTCGAGCGCGATGCCGCCGGCAGCCACATCCACGACATCGACGGGCGGCGCTTCCTCGACTTCTTCGTCGCCTCCGGCGTGTTCAACGTCGGCCACCGCAATCCCGCGGTCGGTGCCGCGCTCGAAGCGGCGCTCGGGCACAGCGAGTTCGGCGGCGTGTTCTACCTGAGCGAGGACAAGGCAGCACTCGCCGAGCGCCTCGCCACCTCGAGCCCGGCCGGGCTCGAGGTGGTGCTGCCGGCGATCGGCGGTGGCGAGGCCATCGATCTCGCCCTCAAGCTGGCGATGGCGCATACCGGGCGCTGCGGTGTGATCTGCGGCGAAGCCTCCTATCACGGCTCGACCGGCCTCAGTGCGGAGCTCGGCCCACAGCGCCTGCGCGAGTGGTACCCGCTCGCGCCGCTCGCCGTGCGCCGCGTGCCGGTCGGCGATCTCGACGCGCTCGCCGCCGCGCTCGACGAGGAAGTCGCGGCGTGCGTCTTCGAGCCGCTGCGTTCGCTGGTCGACGGGCGGCGTCCGGGTCGTGCCTACTGGCGCGATGCACGCCACCTGCTCGACGCCAACGGCACCCTGCTCGTGATCGACGAGGTCGTGTGCGGCATGGGCCGGCTCGGCCACCTGTGGGGTTCGGCCCTCGACGATATCCGTCCCGACCTGCTGGTTGCCGCCAAGGGCCTGTCCGGTGGCTACTACCCGATGGCGGCCGTGGTGTGCCGGCCCGAGCTGCTGCAAAGCTGGGGCGAGGTGGCGTGGCGCGCCTACTCGACCTACGCGTGGTCGAACCTCGGTGCGCGCGTCGCGCTCGCCGCGATCGACGAGGTCGAACGCCTGTTGCCGGCAGCCCGTGCGCGCGCGGCCGCGTTCGAGCGTGCGCTGCTCGACCTCGCCGCCGCGCATCCGGCGGTGCTGACCGCGGTGCGTCGCAGCGGGCTGCATTTCGTGCTCGAGTTCGACGGCCACGTGCTGAACGGCGCCCGCTTCACCGACGCCATGTTCGAACGCGGCGTGCTGACCCACGCCTCCGGCGCCTATCCCGATGCACCCGGTAAGCTGATGCCGCCGCTCAGCTTCGACGACGCCGACGTGCAGGAGTTTCTCGACAAGGCGGACGACGCGCTGGCGGCCGCCGCGCGCAGCGCCGGGAGTACGACATGAACGACGCACGGCGCCATGCGCGCCTGGTGAGCTTCATCGCGGCCTGGAATGCGCACGACCTCGATGCGCTGATGGCCTGCATGAGTGTGGATTGCCGCTACGATGCCTCCACCGGGCCGCTTCCCGACGGCGCGCGCTGGTGCGGCAGCGACGCGGTACGCCAGGGCTATGGCGGCCTCTTGGAGGCCTTCCCGGACGCACGCTGGGACGATGCCCGGCACTTCGTGAGCGGCGCTCGCGGCGCTTCGGAGTGGACCTTCCGCGGCACCGCCCGCGACGGTCGCGCGGTCGAGGTGCGCGGCTGCGACCTGTTCACCTTCGACGGCGACCTCATCGCGGTCAAGGACTCGTTCCGCAAGGGATCGGCGGGCTGAGCCGATGCGTGTGACGGCGGGCGACGGCGGCACGGGCACTGGAGCGCGGCGATGAGCCGCCGCGGCGCCCGCGTCAGCGTTCGCGACGTGGCCCGCCATGCCGGCGTCTCACAGTCCTCGGTATCGCGTGTGCTGAACGGCGCGCCGTTCGTCAGCGAGGCGCTGCGTACGCGCGTGCTGGCCGCGGTCGAGACGCTCGGCTATCGGCCCGACCACCTCGCGCAGAGCCTGCGCAGCCGCACCACGCGCACCGTCGGCTTCATCGTCGGCGACATCTCCAACCCGCTGCTGAGCGAGATCGTGTGTGGCGCCGAACGCGTGCTGCGTCCGGCCGGTTACTCGGTCCTGCTGGCCGACTCCGAGGGCGACCCCGCTCTCGACCGCGAGCACGTCGAGCTGCTCGCCCGGCGCCGCGTCGACGGCCTGCTGGTGTCGCTCAGCAGCGAAGCGCATGCCGGCACCTTCGAAGCGCTGCGCGCAGTGCGCCTGCCGAGCATCTTCATCGATCGCGAGCCGCGCCGCGGCGCCTGCAGCGGCGCCGTGCTCGCCGATCATGCCCACGATCTCGCACCGGCCGTCGACCACCTGCTCGCACTCGGGCACCGCCGCATCGGTTTCGTCGGCGGCGCCGACGTGCGTCCGACCCGCGAGCGCGCCCGCCTGCTCGCCGCCCGCTGCGAGTCGTACGGGGACGGCGCCGGGGTACGGGTCGCTGCCGCCGCCTTTTCCACCGAGTTCGGCCGCGTCGCCACGCAGGAGCTGCTCGCGGGGCCGCGGGCGTGCACCGCGCTGGTGTTCGGCGGTGCGCGCCTGCTGGTCGGCGGGTTGCGCGAGATCGCAGCCCGCGGCCTGTCGATCCCGGACGACCTGTCGGTGATCGCCTGCGACGCCTCCGACGTCACCCGCGTCTACCGGCCCGGCCTCGCCTGCGTCGAGCGCGACCTGGCGGCATTCGGCGCCGCCGCCGCGCACGCCATGCTGGGCGCGCTGTCCGGCCCGCGCATCGAGCGCCGCCAGGTGCTGCGCTCGACCTTCACTCCCGGAGCGTCGTGCGCGCCGCCGCGGCGCTGAGTCCGGCGCGGGAACCAGCCCGCGCGGCGGTCAGCGATAGTGCTCGCCCGGGTTGAAGCCCGCGTCGTCCGCCAGCACGCCCTGCCCCGGCACGTGGTTGACCTCCAGGCGGGTGCCGACCGGGTCCTCGAACAACACAGAATAGTAGCCGGGCGCCCATTCGCCATCCTCCGGTGCGTGCACGACATGCGCCCCCATCGCCAGCAGCTCGGCGTGCACGCTGTCGACGTCCTCGCGCTTGCGTGCGCGAAAGCACAGGTGATGCAGGCCGACCGAGTTCTGCCGGAAGCGCTGCCCCTCGAACTCCGGGTCGCAGCGGCTGACGCCGAGGGCGGTGCGCCCGCCGACGTAGTAGATCATCTCCTCGCCGCCGAACACCTGCTGCAGGCCCAGGAAAGCCAGGATCCGCTCGTAGAACGGTCTGCACGTCTCCCACTCGCTGACGCTGATGACGACGTGCGCCATGCCGTTGACCTCGATCACTGCCTGTCGTCTCCCCCGGGTCGGTCCGACTGCGCACATGATACCCGTCCGCGCCCGTCCTGCGCGGCGCCGGCGCGCTGCAGCGGGCCGCGGAACAGGTGCGGGTTGCGCGCGATGAACTTGCCGATCCAGGCCTCTATGAAAGATCGCTGGCCGCGCGAGGTGTAATACCAGCCGAGCACGCTGATGGCGCCGGCCCCGACGGTATCCAGCACCAGGTCCCACATGGTGTCCGTGAGTCCGGACGGATCACCCAGCATCGGCTTCTGCATGTTCATGCCGAACACGCGGTCCATGGCGAACTCGAAGATCTCCCACAGCGCGCCCACCGCGACCGCGAACAGGAAGGCGAACAGCGCGACGAAGTGCGGACGCATGTGCAGGTCGATGCGCTCGGTCTCGTTGAGCACGTGCACGAGCAGGAAGCCGAGGATGCCGAGCAGCAGACCCGAGCTCGCATGCAGGGCGATGTCCCACCACCAGATGCGATCGTAGTAGCCGCGGATCTCACCGAGGAACAGCGCCGCGAACACGAAGATCACCGCCAGGATCTGGAACTCCGAGGGAATGCTCACGGTCAGCCGCCGCCGCAGCACCAGCGGCGCCGTCGCGAGCCCCATGATGGCGAGCACGAGAAAGGCCGTGAGCCAGTGGCCGCGCGCCAGCGCGAGCACGAACTCGGTCGCCATCAGCGCCAGCAGCACGCACAGCAGGCCGAAATGGATGCGGCGCGCGAGACCGGCCGTGTGCGCCGGCGCCACCGGCGCCACGGCGCCATCCGCCGCGCGCCCGGCGTCGTGCGCGGACGGGCTCACCGGCGCACGCCGCGGCCGACCGCTGCCGGCCGGCGCGCGGTGTCATGCCCGGCAGCGCTACGCACCGTCTAGCCCGCTACCAGCCACACCACCGTCGCCACGATCCAGCTCGCCTCGTTGGCCGCCTCGCCGATGGCAATACCGAGGCGGTTGCGGTCCCAGCCGGCTTCGCGAATCGAGTACCAAACCTGCCACAGGCGCAGCGTAATGGTCAGGTGGCCGGTGATGAAGGCGAACACCGCGATGCCGTCGCCGCCGTAGCGCCAGATGTTCCAGGCCAGCGTGAGCTGCGGCACGCCCTTGCAGAATACCGCGATAGTGGCACGCACCAATGGGTCGGTCGCCGGCAGCCCGCGCCGGCGAGCAACGATAATCGCCGCGCCGATACCGCCCGCGGTGAGCAGCGCGGTCACGCTATCGACCTCGTTCCAGGTGCCGCCGGCGGCGAGCAGCACCGCCAGGTTGGCGGCACACACCACCGCCCACACGGCGTAGATGATCACCGTCTGGCGGATGATGCGTCCGGGCTGCGCGCGCCAGGCCGCGATGGCGAGCACCAGGTTGACCAGGACGAAGGCCAGCCACAACGCGATCCAGGTAATGCTGACACCCTCGACGCTTTCCAGCATGGCCAGCAACTGGGCGATGCCGAAGCCGAGCGCGCAGGCGATCTGTACCACGTACAGAACGTCGGATATGGCGCGGTCGCGGGCGACCACATTGTCCGCGACGCTGCTCACGCGAGGACGACGAGCGCCGTACCGCTGGTCTTGACCTCGCCGCGCTGGTCGACGGCCTCCAGCGTGACCCGCACGCAGCGGCGGCCATCCTGGTCGACCCGTTTCTCGCTGACCCGGCCGCGCGCGGTGATCGCGTCGCCGATCCGCGTCATGGCCAGGAAGCGCGTGTCGAAAGTCGCAATGGCCGTCTGCGGCACCCACTGCGTCAGCACGCGGCCGGTCCACGCCATCACCAGCATGCCGTGCGCGATGACGTCGTCGAGTCCCGCCGCGCGCGCGTAGTCGATGTCGACATGTACCGGGTTGTGATCGCCCGAGGCGCCGCAGTACACCGCCAGCGTCTGGCGGGTCAGCGGCGGCAGCACCAGCGGCGGCAGCTCGAAGCCGACCTCGATGTCGTCGTAGTCCGGTAGCTTCATGGCGCTCATCCCCGCCCGTGCTGGATGACGATGGTGCGGTCGAACACCGCGATCGGCTCGCCGCCCGGCGTATCGACGAAGTTGCGATGCACCAGGAATTCCAGCGCCCCGCCCTTGCGCTGGTAGACATCGACCACCTCGCCGCTGAAGCACAGCACGTCGCCCGCGCAGGCGATGCGGTGGTAGGTGAAGGCCTGGCTGCCGTGCAGCACCTGGCCCAGCGGCAGACCGAGATCCGCGAACCAGTCGTAGGGATCGTCGCGCTCCATCTCCAGGCAGAAGAAGAAGGTCGGCGGTACCGGCAGCGAGCGGTAGCCGGCGGCACGCGCCGCCTGCTCGTCGCGATACACCGGGTCGTCTTCGCCGATGGCCCGGGCAAACAGGCGCAGGCGGCCCTTCTCCACCTCGACCTCGAAGCGGGGCGTACGGTGGCCAACCACGGCCGCCGACAACACGCTCACGGCACCATCCTCAGCTTGCGGAACTTGCGGATGAGATCACGCCCCTGCGGTGCGAGCAGGCGCGCGTCGAGGCGGAACAGCCACCACACGAAGCGCGCGTAGCCCGGGAACACGATGACCGCCTGGTTGCGTTCTATGCCGCGCAGGATCTTCTGCGCCGCGACTGCCGTCGGCACCTTGCGGAACGGCAGATCGGCGCTCAGCGCCGCACTGTCGACATGCAGCGACTCGCTCGCGGTGTAGATATTCGACTCGACGAAGCCGGGACACACCGCGCTTACGCGCACGCCGAGATCCTCGCCCTCGGCACGCAGGCCCAGCGACAGGCCGACGACGGCGAACTTGGTCGTGCCGTAGGGCACGTTGCTCGGAAACGGCACCAGTCCGGAGAGCGAGGAGATGTTGACGATGTGGCCCTCGCCCTGGCGCGCCATCAGCTTGTAGGCGGCGTCGCAGCCGTGCAGCACGCCCATCTGGTTGACGTCGATGACGCGGCGCCAGTGCGCGAGCTCGAGATCGCGTGCATCGCCGCCGATGGCGATGCCGGCGTTGTTGATCATGAGATCGAGCCGGCCGTGGCGCGCGGCGAGGTCGTCGACCCAGGCGCGCACGGCGTCGGCGTCGGTGACGTCCAGACGCGTGGCCTCGGCGCGCCCGGGTCCGGCCGACTCGACCAGCCGCGCCGTCTCCTGCGCGCTGTCGGCGTCGATGTCGGACACGGCGACTACGGCCCCCTGCGCAGCCAGGGCCAGCGCCAGGTGCCGGCCGATGCCCGACCCGGCGCCGGTGACGGCGCAGATCCTGTTCTCGAAACGCATGCGATCTCCCCGTGGGCGGCAAGCGGTGGCCGCCGCGCGATAACGTATGATGATAACCCGAGTGGATAGCGGGGACGTTCGATGAGCGAGACCACAGCAGCGGCCGTCGCCGCCACGCGCGAGAAGTTCCGATTGCAGCCGGACGCGGCCAGCGCCCGCTTTCACAGCCATTCGAAGCTGGCCGACGGCTTTCGCTCGGACGTCAGCATCCGCACGCACCGCGTGGTGGTCGACGAGCCGGAGCAGCTCGGTGGCAGCGATGCCGGCCCCAATCCAATCGAGCTGGTGCTCGCCGCGCTCGGTACCTGCCAGGAGATCACCTACAAGGCCTGGGCCGGTGCGCTCGGCATCGACGTTCGCAGCGTGTCGGTGCGCCTGGAAGGCGACATCGACCTGCGCGGCTTCTTCGGCGTCGACGACGGCGTGCGTGCAGGCTTCGGCGCCATCCGCGGCGAGGTCACGATCGATTCCGACGCCTCCCCGGCCGAGCTCGAGCGTCTCAAGCAGGCTGTCGACGCGCACTGCCCGGTGCTCGACATGCTGAGCACGCCGGTGCCGGTCGAGCTCGCGCTGGCGAGCGCCTGAGCCATCCGATGGCACTGCTGCCCTGCGTCGAGGTCGAGCCGCGTACCGCGGCCACTGCCAGCGTCATCTGGCTGCACGGACTGGGGGCCGACGGCCATGACTTCGAGCCGGTGGTGCCGCACCTCGGCCTGAGTACACCGGTGCGTTTCGTGTTTCCCCACGCACCGTCGATCCCGGTCACCATCAACAACGGCATGGTCATGCCGGCGTGGTACGACATCCTCGAGATGAACCTCGAACGCCGGGTCGACGAGAGCCAGCTGCGCGTTTCGGCCGCGGCCGTGGTGCAACTCGTCGAACGTGAACGCGAGCGCGGCATCTCGCCGGATCGCATCGTCGTGGCCGGCTTCTCACAGGGTGGCGCGGTCGCCTTCGAAGTCGCCCTGAGCTATCCCGAGCGTCTCGCCGGGCTGATCGCGATCTCGACCTACTTCGCCACCCGCGAATCGATCACGCCGAGCGCGGCCAACGCCGACCTGCCGATACTGATCTGCCACGGCCTGCACGACCCGCTGGTAGCGGAGTCGCTGGGACAGGCCAGCCAGCGTGCGCTCGCGGATCTCGGCTACCCGGTCGACTACCGCACCTACCCGGTCGAGCACGGCGTCGATCTCGCCGAGATTCGCGACATCGGCGCCTGGATCGAGGCACGCCTCGCCTGAGGCCCCGTTCGGGTAGATCGATTGCTTATCGCCCCCATACGGATTATCTAGTTGTCCTATACCACGCACGCTCATTAAGCTGCCGGCGCGCGCTGCATCATGGCGCCGACGAGCCATTTCACGAGGAGGAGGATACACAATGGATTTCGGATTCGTTTTCATGGGCGACTGCCACATTCACGGCGACGTCAAGTACGCCGAGGACGCCGGCTTCTCGCACGCCTGGCTGTACGACAGCCAGATGCTGGGCAGCGAGGTCTACGCCGCGCTGGCGCTGTGTGCCGACCGCACTTCGAAGATCAAGCTCGGCCCGGGCGTGACCAACCCGGCCTCGCGCATCGCGCCGCTGTCCGCGTGCGGCATGGCGACTATCAACTCGCTTGCGCCGGGACGCGCCATCATGGGCATCGGCACCGGCAACACCACGCGCCGCACCCTGGGCATGCCCGCGGCGAAGGTCTCCGAGCTCGAAGAGCACGTGCGCGTGTGCCGCGACCTCTTCGACGGCAAGGTCACTGATTACAGCGAGGGCGATCGCCACCGCAAGATCAAGTTCCTCAACCCGGACATGGGCTACATCAACGTCAAGGATTACATCCCGATCTACATTTCGGCGAGCGGACCGCGCGTCGCGCAGCTTGCCGGCCGCGTCGCCGACGGCGTGATCCTGTTCGGCGCGGTGCACCCGGACCTGGTGCGGTGGATGGTCGGCAACGTGCGCAAGGGTGCCGAGGAAGCGGGACGCAACCCGGACGACGTCTACGTGCTGTCGATGACCGCCTTCTACCTGACCGACTCCGACGAGCAGATCGAGACCCGCGAAGTGCGCGAAGCGGTCGGCCCGATGGTGGCCTCGAGCAGCAACATCTTCGCGCTGTCCTGCCACAAGTACCCGGAGGTCATGCCCGACTCGCTGCGCGACGAGCTGATCCAGTTTACCGGTGTCTACCGCGAGCCGGACGCGCCCGTCGAAACCCGGCATCTCAAGCTCTACGAGGGCTACCTGCAGCACCTCAAGGACGAGCACGAGGCGCTGATGACCAAGAAGATCATCCAGGCCACCACCCTGACCGGGACCAAGACCGAGGTGCTCGGCATGATCGAGGCCATGCGCGACGCCGGCGTGCACCAGGTCGCCATCCAGCCGATTCGCCCGACCCGCGAGGTCGTCGACCAGGTCGCGCGCGAGATCATGCCGAGCTTCGCGTGACGCGGCGGCGGACGCCCCTCAGGCCGTGGTGTCGAGGCGTCCGTCCGCGGCGGCACGGGCGTCGGCCATGGCATAGGCCGCCGCCACCATCCAGCCACCGCGGCGTGCCGGTGGCGGCGCTTCGGCAACCGCCTCGGCAACTGCGGGCGGCGGTCCAAACACCGGCTGTGCCGGTGCCGGCCGGCTCGCCGCCACCATCCAGCCGCCGCGCGCCGTCTCGGCTACCTGCACCGGACGCGACGGCGCCGCAGCCGGCGCACCCTCGCCCTCGTCCAGCGCCGCGTCCAGCACGGTGCCGGCGGCCGCGAACGCCGCGCCCAGCGGTCCGCCGAACAGCGCGCCACCGGCAATGCGCATGGCCGGATCGATGACGTCGCCGGTCAGCCGGCGGTAGACTTGCCCGACGACCGGGATGTGGTGCAGGGGGTTCACCAGGTCGATGAGGTCGCGGAACGTAAAGCCGTCGCTGCCGAACAGGCCGCCGCCCGGCGCAGGGGGCGGCGCAGCGGTCGGGGACGCGGAAACACGGGCGAAACCCGGGGTGGCGGCGTGATGAACGGGCATGCGGGAAACGGCGGCGCTTGGTTCAGAAGTCGGTGGTGCCGGAGGCGTTGGCAGGGTTTTAGCAAGCGACGTGCCAGTCAGGAAACGGGCCGCCTGGCCGCATTCCGGCCCGCGACGGCGGCGGCGACCGACCGCTGTTGCCGGCAGGATCTGCCGCTGCGCGTCGCGGTCGCGGCCGTCACCGTGAGGCGAGGCAGGGGCCTGCCGCCCGCCTCTTCCAATCCCGTCAGGCAACAATCCTGACACCGCCCGATATTCCTCAGTTTGTTGAATTTAGTAAAAATTATTGAATCGCATCGGGGCGCGGGGCCGGAGATGCCCGCAGATCTGTCTGGCATTCTTTACACGCGGCGCGGGAAAACCGGCACGCTTTCGCGCAAGTCATTGTTTTTAAAGTGGTGGACCGATTCTTGCTCTGCGTGAGCCTGGCCTTGCCAGGGCCGCCCGTAATCTCTTGGAGGCATCGCATCCATGACTCCGACGAATCACCCTCGCTCACGCCGCGCCGGACTGCTCGCTGCCCTCACGCTGCTCGCGCTCGCCACCAGCCTGCCGGCACTGGCCGTGCCCGTGGCAGTCGGCAGCGACTACGAGATGGTGATCTTCGAGAGCGGCGGCGGTGGTACTTCGCTGACGGCGACGGTCATCTTTGACGGCCTGCCGCAGAATTTTGCGCTCAGTACCGGCGGCAGCGCGACGGTCACCGAGTCGCAGACCTCGCTCGGCGGCGCGGCCTCGCGCATCGTCATCGACATTAGCGCCGACGCGGATCTTTATGCAGGCACCGGCAGCGGCAACGCGTTCATCAACATCGGTCGCTTCTCCAACCCGCTCGACCTGCTCGGCGCGGTGCACCTGACCGCGACCCGCCTGACCATGACCCGTGCAGATGGCAGCACGGCCTCGAGCACGTTTGGTGCCATTTCTGATCCCTGGCAAGGATTCTTCCTCAGTGCCGGGGTCGCAGGCGGTCTCGTCGGCATGGCCAACAGCGACGTGCGCCGCATCACCCTGACCTTCGACGTCGTACCCGAGCCGGCCACCGCCGCGCTCGCCCTGCTCGGCCTCGTTGCGATGCGGCGCCGGCGCCGCAGCTGAGCTTCACCTGGCGCGGACGGGTGATGACACCCGTCCGCGCCGTCGGGCTCACAGCCCGGCGGCGACGTTCGGCAGGTGCTGCAGCGCCTCGGCGACGGCATCCTCGGGGTAGCTGTAGGCTTCGAGCTCGCCGGCCATGTAGCGGCCGTAGGCGGCCATGTCGAAGTTGCCGTGGCCGGACAGGTTGAACAGGATCACCTTCTTCTCGCCGCTCGCCTTGCACGCCAGTGCCTCGTCGATCGCCGCACGCACGGCATGATTCGACTCCGGCGCCGGCAGGATGCCCTCGGCGCGGCCGAACTGTACACCGGCCTCGAAGCAGGCGACCTGGTCGATGGCGACGGCCTCGATCAGCCCGGCGTCGAGCAGTGCGCTGACCTGTGGCGCCATGCCGTGGTAGCGCAGCCCGCCGGCATGAATGCCGGGCGGCACGAAGGTGTGTCCCAGGGTGTGCATCTTGATCACCGGCGCGACCCCGGTACCGTCGGCGAAATCCCAGGTGTAGGCGCCGCGGGTCAGCGTCGGGCAGGCACTGGGCTCGGCGGCGACAATGCGCGTGGCGCGGCCGTTGCGCAGCTTCTCGCGCACGAAGGGAAAGGCGATGCCGCCGAAGTTGGAGCCGCCGCCGGCGCAGCCGATGACGACGTCGGGATACTCGCCGGCCAGGTCCATCTGCTTCAGCGCCTCCTCCCCGATCACGGTCTGGTGCAGCAGCACGTGGGGCAGGAAGGAGCCCGGCGAGTACTTCTTGCTGCCACCCGAGGCCGCCGCCACCTCGACCGCTTCGGAAATCGCGATACCCAGCGAGCCGGGATGGGTCGGATTCTCGGCCAGCAGGCCACGGCCCGCCGCGGTGCGGTCCGACGGACTCGCATACACCGAGCCGCCGTAGGACTCCATCACGAAACGCCGGAACGGCTTCTGCTCGTAGGACACGCGCACCATGTAGACCTCGCAGCCGAGCTCGAAGAACTGGCACGCCATCGCCAGCGCCGAGCCCCACTGGCCGGCGCCGGTCTCGGTGGTGAAGGCGCGCCCGCCCTCGTCCTTGAGATAGAAGGCCTGGGCGACCGCGGTGTTCGGCTTGTGCGAGCCGACCGGCGAGCCGCCCTCGTACTTGTAGTAGATATGTGCCGGGGTCTCGAGCGCGCGCTCCAGCCGGTGCGCGCGCAGCAGCGGCGTCGGTCGCCACAGCTTGTAGATCTCGCGAACCGGGTCCGGGATCTCGATCTCGGCCTCGCCGGACATGTCCTGCGCCAGTATCGCGCGCGGGCTGAGCACGGAGAGAAAGTCCGCGGTGACCGGTTCCAGGGTCGCGGGATTCAGAGGTGGTGGCAGTGGCGTCGGCAGATCGGCATTGACGTTATACCAGGCGCGCGGGAGCTCGCACTCGGGCAGGTCGAATCGGGTCGGGGCGTCCACGGACGAGTCCTCGGTAGCTGGCCGCCGTGCGGCCGGGAGCACACTATAAGCCAGCTCCGGAACGGTCAGTAGCATGACGGGGCCCGCAGGCGGGGAACCCGGACCGGGTGAGCGTGGACTTAACCGTATGGACGCGGTTAACGAAGCATGATGACGGCGTGGCTCCTTGCCGTCGCGCTGTTCGGTCTCGCCGAGCACGTGCCCGAGGGCGCGCCGATCGCGGTCACCGATCTCGCGGCCGGCCGCCAGGCGGTCAGCCTGCGTGCGCCGCTGGTGGCGCGTACGGCCGGCACCCGCCTGGTACTGTTCGTGCGTGCGCTGCAAGCCCTGGGCGGCACCGGTGACGCACGTCGCAGCGGCTTCGAGAGCGCCCTGCCGCCAGGCTCGGTGCGTGCCTGGCTGCGCAGCGCGGACGGACAGGTGCTCGAGCTGGCACACACGGACTACGTGTACTTCCGCGGTTTTGCCGGCCTGGTCCTCGGCGAGGTGAGCCCGGGACGCGGCGGCACACGCTACGACACGCTGGAAATCGACACCGCCCGCGACCTCCCCGCGGTGCGCTTCATGTGGCTCGACCAGCGCACGCGCAGCGTGCGTGATTTCCCTGCACCGCGCTGAGCACCGGACGATGACCTAGAATCCAGGCTCGTCCAATCGGGGAGTCTCCGCATGTCGACCTTTCGCCGTGTCGTTACCGGCCACGATGCCACCGGCCGTTCCATCATCGCCAGTGACGGGCCCGTGCACGGGACACCCGTGCCGGGGCTGCCGGGCGTCGAGCTGACTACCCTGTGGGGTGCGGACCAGCCGCCGCATTTTCCGGACGACGGTGCCATGCCACCTTTTTCGGCCTGGTTCGCCCCGGCCGGCGGCTTCCGCCTGATCGAGTTCGTGGTCGGCCCGGACGCGACACCGGCGCCGCCCGACGCCGACCCGCAGGCCGACGCCGCGGCTGCCGCGCGCCTGTTCCCGGGATTGCTGGACACCATGGACCCGGACGCGCCCGGCATGCACCGCTCGGCCACGGCCGACCTGCTCTACGTCATCTCCGGGCGCGTGCTGCTCGAGCTCGACGACGGCTCGCGGACCGAGCTCCGCGCCGGCGACACGGCGGTGCAGAACGGCACCATGCACGCCTGGCGCAATCCTTACGACGAACCGTGCCGCATTCTCGGCGTGATCATCGGCGCCACGCTTTCCCTATAATCCGCGCCTGGCGGTCCGGGCGTCACGCCACGGCGACCGCCCTCGCAGCACCACCGGGATCCGCCATGCGCCCATCGATCCGATTGCTCGCCGTCCTCGTCCTGCTCGCAGCGGGGCCGCCTGCCGGCGCCCTGGTCGAAGGCGCTCTCGTGCTGCGCGCGACCACGCTGCATGCCGAGGCCGATGCCAACAGTGCGCGCGTCGCCGAGCTCGCCCCGTCGACCCGCGTCGACGTCCACGGGCGCCAGGGCCTGTGGTTGCTGGTCAGCACGGCTGCCGCGGACCCCGCCACGCGCGGCTGGCTGCGCCTGACCCACGTGCGCATGACCGGCGAGCACCACGATGCCGGCGCCGCGCAGAACGGCATCGGCGGCGGGCTGGCGCGCTTTTCGCGCTCCGTCACCAGTCTCTTCGGCGGTCTGCGCGGGCGCGAGACGCGCACCGCGCACGCCACCATCGGCATCCGCGGCCTGACCCCGGGCGAGCTGACCACGGCCACCTTCGACGGCGCGGCGCTCGATCGCGTCGCCGCCGCGGCCGCGTCGGCGGCGGAGGCCGAGCAGTTCGCGCGCGCCGGCGGGCTGGTCGCACGCAACGTGCCCGATGTCGACGAGGTTGCACCGTGAACCTGCGCGCCCTGCTCCTGCTGTTCGCGGCCGGCTGCGCAATGCCGGCTCACGCGTTCGACTTCGGCAACCTCATCGACAAGGTCAAACAGGCCGACGTCGGCAAACTGGTCGAGACCGGCAAGCGCCTGGTCGACGCCACCCGCGAGATGGGCGAGGACGAGGAGATCCGGCTCGGGCAGGATCTCGCCGGGCGCCTGCTCGGGGCGCTGCCACCGCTGCCCGATCCGCAGGTGCAGGCCTACCTCAACCGTCTCGGCCGCTGGCTGGCGCTGCAGAGCGCGCGGCCCGACCTGCCGTGGCGCTTCGCGGTCGTCGCCAGCGACAGCCTGGGTGCCTTCGCCACGCCCGGCGGGCACGTGTTCGTCAGCAGCGGCCTGGTCAGCCTGATGCGCGACGAGCACGAGCTGGCCGGCGTGCTGGCGCACGAGATCGCGCACGTCGTCGAACGCCACCACGTGCGCGCGGTGCTGGAGAAGGCGCGCGCCGGACTGGCGCGCGACGCGGTCGCCGAACTCGCGGCCGATTACACCCGCGGCAACCCGCTGGTGACCCAGGCCCTGCTCGACGGCGGCATGAACCTCTATGCCAGCGGCCTCGACCAGGGCGACGAGTTCGCCGCCGACCGCGCCGGCCTGGTGCTGGCCGCGCGCGCCGGCTACGACCCCTTCGGCCTCGCCATGCTGCTGTCGACGCTGGACGCCCTGGACCCGCAGGAGCCGCGTGCGGCGCTGCTGTTCTCGACCCACCCGGACACGCGTGAGCGCATCGAGCGGCTGGTCGCGGCCGGCGCCGCGCTGGGCGACGCCTACCCGGGCCTGCTCGCCGACGCGGCGCGCTTCGAGGCCGTGCGCGAGCGCCTGGTGGCGGGCGACAACGCCGCGCGCTGAACCCGCCGCAGCGACTCAGGCCGCGGTCAGAAAATCGACCAGCAACCCGCTGACGTACTCCGGCCGGTCCAGCATCAGCCAGTGGCTCGCGCCCTCGACCCGCTCGTAGCGGAACGGCGCGTCGACGAAGCCGGCCGAGGCCACCATCTGCACCTCGGTCAGGTAGGCGTCGCCGCTGCTCCATACGCCCATGGTCGGCGCGCTCACGTGCGGCATGACCCAGCCTTCCTCGGTCCAGGTCTCGACGTCGACGTTGGCGCGGTACCAGTTGAGTGCCGCAGTCAGCGCACCGGGGCGCGACAGGTCGCGCAGCCAGGTGTCCATCTCGGCATGATGCTGCCAGAGGTCGCGGAAGAACCGCCAGTCCTGCCGCATCAGGATGTCCTCGGCCAGTCCCTGGCGCATGAACAGCAGCATGTACCAGGCGAGGCGGCGCTGGGCCAGGCCCGCGTTCCACAGTGCGGTCAGGTGGCCGACCGAGAGTGCGGCGTGCCGTTCGACGCGCTGCGGGTGAAAGGCCGCCAGCGCCCAGCCGACCGCCGCACCCCAGTCGTGGCTGACCACGCGCACGCGCTCGAGGCCGAAATGGTCGAGCAGCGCGACCGCGTCACCGAGCACTTCGGTCAGGGCGTAGTCCGCCACCGCCTGCGGCTTGTCCGAGTTGCCGAAGCCGCGCTGGTCGGGCGCGATGACGCGAAAGCCGGCGTCGACCAGTGCCGGGATCTGGTGCCGCCACAGGCGCGCCGAATCGGGAAAGCCGTGCAGCATCAGCACGGGATCGCCCACGCCCTCCTCGGTGACCTCGAAGTCGTACTTGCCGAGCGTGATCCTGTGCACCGTCATGAGTGTCTCCTGCCTGGCTGGCGCGCGCCATTATGACCGATCGCAGGGCGCCGCCGGCGCAGCGTTGACGCCCGCCGATGCGCGCCCCGACAATGAGCCCCGACCGCAGCGAGGACGCCCGCGCATGAGCAGCAACGCCAGCAACCCACCGCCCGCGCGCAGCGCGCGCCTGGACGTCGTGTCGGACGTCGTCTGTCCGTGGTGCTACATCGGCAAGCACCGCCTCGCGCAGGCGCTCGCCAAGCTCGACGCC
Source organism: Gammaproteobacteria bacterium (assembly GCA_041984235.1). GTDB lineage: Bacteria > Pseudomonadota > Gammaproteobacteria > JBHIYN01. The sequence goes on along the minus strand of JBHIYN010000015.1, from coordinate 53,341 downwards.
GACCTCGACATCGAGGTGCGCTGGCGTCCGTTCGAGCTCAACCCGGGCCTGCCGCCCGGCGGAATGGACCGGCGCGCCTACTGCGAAGCCAAGTTCGGCTCGCTGGAGTACGCCAACCAGCTCTATGCCAACGTCGCCGCCAACGCGCGCGCCGACGGCCTGCCGATCGCGGTCGAACGCATCGCGCGCACGCCCAACACGCGCGCCGCGCACCGCCTGATCGAGTGCGCCGGCGAACACGGCTGCCAGGACGCGCTGGTCGATGCCCTGTTCGAAGCGTATTTCGTCGCCGGCCGCGACATCGGCGACGAGGCCGTGCTGCTCGACGTCGCCGAAGCGGCCGGCCTCGGCCGCGATATCGCCGGCGCGGCCCTGGCCGACGACGCCGGGGCCGCCGCGATCGCCGCGGCCGAGGACGAGGCCCACGCGCTGGGGGTCACCGGCGTGCCGGCCTTCGTCTACAACGGGCGGCTGCTGTTCACCGGCGCACAGACGCCCGAGACCATCGCGCTGGCCCTGGAGCGCGCGGCCCGCAAGGGCCTGTGAGCATACCCGCGCCGCGGCCGGCGCGGCCCGACGCCGGCAACGCGTGGGCCAGCGACCACGTCGACCTGCTGCTCGCGAGCTACGCCCGGCTCACCGGCCGCACGCTGTACGCGGGCGAGGAGTCCGGCAGAGCGCGCGCGCGGGCCGTGTTCGAGGCGCCCTTCGTGCTGCTGTCGCACGGCGTCGAGCCCGAGCCCCTGTTCAACTACGCCAACCTCGCCGCGCTGACGCTGTTCGAGCTGAGCTGGGCGCAGTGCGTGCAGACACCCTCGCGCGAATCGGCCGAAGCCGCCGGCCAGGACGCACGCGAGCGCTTCATGCAGTCGGTGCGCGAACGGGGTTTCGTCGACGACTACAGCGGTGTCAGGATCGCCTCCTCCGGGCGCCGCTTCCGCATCGAGGGCGCCACCGTGTGGAACGTGATCGATGCCGCCGGGCGCTACCATGGCCAGGCCGCGACCTTCGCACGCTGGCGCGACCTGTGAGCCGCGCCCCCCTTTCCACGTTTCCAGGAAGACCATCATGAGCGCCGCCACGCCCCACATCCTGCTGACCAACGACGACAGCCACGACTCCCCGCTGTTCCATTTCGTGATCGACGCGCTGCGCGCGCTGGGCGAAGTCTCGATCGCGGTACCCGCCACCGAGCAGAGCTGGAAAGGCAAGTCGATGACGCGTTACGGCACCCTCTATGCCGAGCGCATCGAGATCCACGGCTTCCCGGCCTGGTCGGTGACCGGCACGCCGGCCGACTGCATCAACCTGGCGCTCTACAACCTGCTGGAGACCCGCCCCGACATCGTCGTGTCCGGCATCAACATCGGCAAGAACGTCGGTCTCGGCTTCATCTTCGCCTCCGGCACCGTGGGCGCCTGCTTCGAGGCCAACATCGCCGGGCTGCCGGCGCTGGCGCTGTCGCAGGAGCTGACCCGCGAGGACTTCATTCACTGGGATCAGAACCGCGCGTTCCGCGACGAGACCAATGCCGTGCTCAGACAGCGCGTGAACGAGCTGGTGCCGCAGGTGTGGCACGAGTTCATCGAGGGCCATCTCGACCAGGTGACGACCTGGAACATCAATTTTCCGTTTGCCGTCAACGAAACGCCCGACATCGTGCGCACCCGGCTCGGCCACACCTTCTACGGCGGCTGCTTTCGCCAGCGCGGCGACCAGTTCAGCTTCGGTCTCACCGAGGCCAGCATCGATCCCGCGACCGACACCGACGACACCGTGCTCAAGAGCGGCCACGTGAGCGCGACCCTGCTCGACCTGAAGACGTTCGGGCAGCAGACCGGCGATTAGAGCCGGTCTCAGGATTGTTCATGGCTGCGCGCGCCGCCCTGCTGCTGGCCTTCTTCTGCGGCGCGCTGCACGCCGAGCTGCCGCCCCCCGGCGCTGCGCTGCGGGTCGCGTCGCTGGCCGTGCTGGTCGACCATCTTGCCGGCGCCGACCCGGTGGAGCGGCTGCGCTTTGCCGCCATCGCGCTCGACGAGCACGCCCGCGCCTACGAGGCCGAGCTACGGGCCGAGGCGCAGGACGCCCGCCCGCGCAGCGATCCGCAGTCGATCCGACGCTGGCGCGCCGCGGCCGCGGCGAGCATTGCCGAGCTGCGCGAGGTCGGCGCCGCCCTCGCCCTCAGCGCCGACGTCACGATCTTCGTCGACCCCGGTGCAACCCTGCGCTTCATCCTCGCGCGCCGCACCGTCATCGTCGATGCCCCGCGCATCGCCGATGCGCGCGAGCTCAACGAGCGCATCGTTGCGCGCTATTGCCGCGCGGCGCACTGTCCCGACCTGATCGCACCCGGCCGGCCGGGACGCGATCCGTCGCCCGAGCCGGTGCGCGCCACCTGGTCGTTCGCCGCCGGCCGGCCGGCCGTGGTCGAGACCAGCACCGGTCTCGACTTCCACTTCAGCGATCCCTCCGCGCTGGCCACGCGGCGCGCCGAGGTCACCCGGCTCGCCGGCGCACTGCAGGCCGCGGCGCGCGAGCTCGCCTGGTACCGCGACCGCGGCGCGCCGATCGAATGGTCGGTGCTGCACCTCACCCGGCGGGCGGAGGACGGCGCCGCGGTGCTGGTCGTCAACCGCGCCGGCGACTACCTCGTGCTCGACCTGCCGCCGCTGACGCTGCCGCGCGAGCCGCTGGCCAACTGGTTCCGGGCGCGCCTCGCCGGGCGCACCTACCACCACGTGTTCGCCAGCGCCGAGCAGGTCTTCGGGGCCGATACGGAGCGGCCCGAAGCGGCTCAGTAGTCGGCTTCCACCGCCATGCACAGGTAGCTCATCAGGGCCGCGCACTGCTTGTAGTGGCGGATGGTGAAATCGACGAACTTCGGGCTGCCGATCTCGGCATCGTCGAAGTTCATGCAGGCGATGAAGTCCTTGCGCTTGAGATCCACGATCAGCTCGTGCCCGGCGTCGAAGCCGCGCGGCGGGCGCACCAGCGTATCGCCGACCAGCGCCCAGTTGCGGCGGAAGGCCGGTGCGCCGGTGGCCTGCTTCCAGGCGTTGGGGTTATCCGCGATGAACTCACGGATCGCGCCCAGCACCTTCGATTCCGGGTGCCAGATCCCGGCGCCGAGGAAACAGTTGCCGGGCTCGATGTGTACGTAGAAGCCGGGCGCGTGCACGTCACGCCCGAGCTCGTGGCGGAACTGGATGCCGACGTTGGTCTTCAGCGGCGTCTTGTCGTTGGCGAAACGCGTATCGCGATAGACGCGCATCAGCGAGCCGCCGACCTTTTTCGGCAGGGCGAGAAAGTGCGGCGACAGGTGCTTCTTCAGCTGCGGCCCCATGACCTCGATGAACTGCAGTGCGGGCGTGCGCACGTCGTCCTCGTAACGTTGCTTGTGCTCGCTGAACCACGCGCGATCGTTGTTCTTCGCCAGCTTCTTCAGAAACGGGATACATCCCTTCGGAAAACCTTCGAACAGGGCCATGACGGGTCTCCGGGATCAGTCGCCGAGGTAGACGGCGTCGCCGGCGCGCACAGTGCCGGCCTGGCGGCAATGCGCGCCGACACCCAGGTTCTGGCCGGCCTCGCGCACGATGGTGCGCAGGATCGACTTGTCGTAGGCAAGGTCACCCTGCGGCCGCACCGTCATGCCGCAGCGCGGCGTCGGCGCGCTGATCTCCAGCACCACCTCGCCGAGCCTGAGCGTGCGGCCGATCCAGTCGTTCTCGGCGAGCCCGCTGAGCGCGGGGGTGTCCAGGTAGAAGTTCGGGCGAAAGCGGCGCACGTCCCACCCGGCCTCCGGGTTGAGCGAGCGCATGTGCGCCAGCGAGGCGCTGGTGAGCAGGTGGATCTCCTCGTTGTCGAAGAACGTGCCCGGCACCGCGACATGGTCCATGAGCACCTCGGGAAACTGCGCGAGATCCGGCATCGGCTCGCCCGGCTCGCGCGCGAAGGCGTCGGCCATCTCCTGCAGGAACTGGCCCTCGTCCGGCTTGTAGCGCTTGTAGAACTGCACGTCCGAGGCCGGCTGCAGCGGCCACAGCGCCGCCTTCACCCCGACCAGCTTCGACAGGCGGGCGTGAATGCGCTCGTCGTCGTCGCTGGCGAGCGTCTCGCCGTCCGGGAAGGTGACCTCGACCGGCGCCACCGCGTCGTCCTGGGGCTCGCTGCGGTAACGCGCCGCGCACAGCATCAGCTCCGGGTGGCGCTTGCCCCACTGCACTTCCTGGCGCTGCTCGTCGCGCATCGCCCAGGCCCGGTCGCCGCGCAGACCGCGCGCGCTGACGTGCGCCGCGTGCACCGTGTCGCCCTGCATCGACTTGACCGGGAAACGCCAGATCTGGCCGACCGTTCCAACTTGCTTCATGGCTGCTGTCTCCGCTGTAGTTTCGAAGTCAGGACAGGCCCGCTTCGCCGCGCACTTCGAGCGCCGCCGCGGTCCAGTCCTTCTCGCCCAGGCCATGCTCGACGGCCTCGGCATAACGCGACTCGAGCAGGTCGCCGAGACGCATGCGGGCGTCGACGGCGGCCGCCATGCCCTGCGCCAGGCGCACGTCCTTGAGGCCCAGCACGAGCCGGAACAGTGCCGGGTCGAAGGCGCGGTCGACGATCATCCTGCCGTAACCCTCGTAGATGCGGCAGCCAAACGCGGTGCCGGTGACCATCTCGTGGAAGGCATGCGGGTCCAGCCCGGCTTTCTCGACCACCGCAAAGGCTTCCGACATGGCCTCGATCGAGGCGGCAATGAGAAAGTTGAAATTGATCTTGGCGACGTTGGCCGCGACCGGATCGTCACCGAACGCGAACACCTTCTGCCCGAGCGCGGCGAGCAGGCCGTGCACGCGCTCGCGCGCGGCCGGTGCGCCGGCGACGATGTAGGACTGCATGCGCGCGCGCACCGCGTCCGGCCGGCCGAGCACCGGCGCGGCAACGTAGGCGGTGTGGGCCGCGGCGTGCGTGGCCGCGAGGTGGCGCGCGCACGCCGCCGAGATGGTGCTCATGGACACGTGCACGCCGCCGAGGCCGAGGGCGGACAGCACGCTGCCGTCGTCGAACACGGCCTCCAGCGCGGCATCGTCGGCCAGGCAGCTCAGGATGACGCCCCCCGCGGTACACACCTGTGCCGGCTGCTCCACCGCGACCACACCTGCCCCCTCCAGCGCGCGCGCCCTGCGCGCGGTGCGGTTCCACACCCTGACGCTGTGTCCGTCGGCGACCAGGTTCTCGATCATGGGCGCGCTCATCGAGCCGGCGCCGAGGAATCCGATTTGCATCATGCCTCTCCGCGTTACAGGCCCAGCGCGCCCGGATTGACCTGCCGCGCCGGGTCCAGCACACCCTTGACCGCGCGCAGCAGCTTGCGCAGCGCCTCGTTTTCGATCATGTCCTGGTAGGAATAGTACTTCCCGATCCGCAGGTGACAGCAACCGTGAGCATCGTACAGGTCACGCAGGCCGTCGCGCAGGGCGAGCGCGACACGGCGTTTCTCCGGGTCCGCCGGGATGTCGTTCCAGCGCTCGGCGAACGCCGGCTCGATCACGCACTCGGTGCCGGAGAAACAGGTCGGGCAGCAGGCGCGGATGCCGTGCCGCTCCATTCTCGCCCGGTGCTCGTCAGCGCAGGCCTCGATCGCCTGCGCCATCCCGACCACCTTCGACAGCGGCATGTAACCATCCACCGGCAGCCGGGTCTCGCCTTCCGCAGCGAGCGGCACGTCGCCGGCGCCGGCCACGGCCGCGAGGTCGGCGGCGAGGTCGAGGTTCGCGGTGTCGGTCCGGGTCGCACTCATGACGGCTTCATCGCTGGTCGGGGCCGGGCGCTCAGCCGCGGACCGCCGCGCCGCCACGCCGGGCGTCGAAACGCGGCGCCGACGGCGGCGCGAAGCCGGTTTCGGCCAGGCAACGCGCCTTGATCTGCTCGATCGGTCCGCCCTTGTCGAACAGCGGCAGGGTACCGCGCCCGTCGCGCAGCCGCTCGCGCAGGGCGGCCGTGGCGGCGGCATCCGGCGTACCGTCGTCGGCGAGCACCACGCCGTAGCGGCCCGCGCCCTCGCGCGTCACCAGGCCGCGACGCACGTCCAGGGCGACCGCTTCCGGATCGCGCTCCAGCGCGTCACCCCAGCCGCCGCCGCCCCAGGTTTCGAACAGCAGCAGGTCGCCGGCCGCCACCGGCACGCGGTCGCATTTCGCCGCGACCCGTTCCTCGCTGCCGTCGGCCCGCACCAGCAGCTTGCGGCTGCGTGCGCCCGGCAGGCCGCCGTTGACGCCCCACGGATAGGTCAGCCAGCGATCGTCGTGGATCGAGATCTCCCCGGGCTCCAGGAAACGGTAGCCGACCCGCACACCGTTGCCGCCGCGGTGGCGCCCCGGGCCCCCGGAGTCGGCGATGGTCTCGTAGATTTCGATACGCAGCGGGAAGTAGCTCTCCAGGTACTCGTTCGGCACGTTGGTGAAGCTCGGCCACAGCGAATGGCCGTCGGGACCGTCGCCGAGCGGGCGGCCCGGGATGCCGCCGAAGCCAATCTGGTAGAGCTGGAACCACTCACCCTCGCGGTCGTAGCCCGAGTACATGAAATGCGGGCTGTCGGAGAAGCCCGCCGCGCACATGAGATCCGGCGCGCCCTGGCCGAGCAGTCCGCTGATGATGTCGAACACACGGCCGAGCGCGTGGGTGCGGCACGACAGCGCCGCGGGGTGGCGCGGCTTGAGCAGGCTGCCGTCGGGGATACGCACGTCCATCAGGTCGTAGAAGCCGTCGTTGAACATGATCTGCGGGTCGAACACCATGATCATGAACACCCCGCAGAACATCTTGAACATCTCCTCGTTGAGGTAGAAGTTGATCGGGCCGTCGGACTGCGGGTCGGTGCCGGCGAAATCGAACACCACCTTGTCGCCCTCGCGCCACATGCTGCAGGCGATGCGGTAAGGCCCCAGGCCCATGCCGTCGTCGCACAGGAAGTCCTCGAAGCTGCGCTTCTCCGCCGGCACGGTGTTGCGGATCAGCTCGCCCATGGCACGGCGGTTGCGCGCCAGCAGCTCCTCCATCGCGGAGTGGAAGACGTCGTCGCCGAAGCGTGCGGACAGCGCGACGCAACGCCGCGCCGCGGTGCGGCAGGCGGCGACGATGGCATTGAAGTCACTGTGGTTCCACTGCGGCAGCCGGCAGTTGTGCAGGATCACCCGCAGCAGGTCTTCCTGCAGCTCACCGCGCCGGTAGATGCGCACCGGCGGCACCACGATGCCTTCCTCGTAGAGCTGCCGCGCATCGGTCGGCAGGCTGCCCGGCACCTTGCCGCCGATGTCGGTCATGTGACCGAACATCGCCGCCCATGCGATGACGCGGCCGTCCTTGAACACCGGCATCAGCACCAGCCAGTCGTTGGCATGACTGATGGCGCCCTTGCAGGCGTAGGGATCGGTGATGAGAAATATGTCGCCCTCCGCCATCTCGCCGTCGTAGGCCGCCATGAATCCGTGGATGAAGGAACCGAACTGGCCCACCACCATGCGGCCGTCGCGGTTGGCGATCAGGGGGAAGGCATCGTGCTGCTCGCGGATCCCGGGCGACATCGCGGTGCGGAACAGCACCGTGTCCATCTCGTGGCGGGCGTTGCCCAGCGCGTTCTCGATGATGTCCAGCGTCACCGGGTCGACCTCGACCCGGGCCAGTGGCGTGGTGTTGGTTTCGATCAGGGTCGCCGGCATCGATCAGGCTCCGGAGCGCGGGGTGATGAGGATGTTGCCATGCGCGTCGACGCGGCCGTCGTGGCCGGGCAGCACCAGGGTGGTCGAGTCCATCTCGGTAACGATGGCCGGACCCGCGATGCAGGCGCCGGCGCCGAGGGCAGCGCGATCGAACACGCCGGCCTCGCACCACGCGCCGTCGACGAAGATCGGCTGGGCCGCGTAGCGCGCCCGCTCGGCGTCGGTGGCGGCGGCGACACGCGGCGCCGGCGCGTCCGAGGCGCGTCCCATGGCCACCGCGCGCAGGTTGACGACCTCCTTCTCCGCCGGCAGCGTGAACGTGAAGAGCTGCTCGTGGGCGGCATCGAAGCGCGCCGCGGCGCGCTCGAGCAGGGCCTCGCCCGCGTCCGCTTCCACCGGCACCGTCAGGGTCACGCCCTGCCCGTGGTAGCGCAGGTCGAGCTCGTAGACGTGGCTCTGCTCGGCGGCTGGCACCCCGGCGGCGGCCAGCGCGTCGCCGGCGGTGCCGGCGAGCTCGGCCAGCTGCGCGCCGATCTCGACGGCACTGGTCGCGCTGAAACGGCGGATGAAGGTACGCGAAGCCTCGTCGCGCAGCCGCGTCGTCGCATCGCCGTAGGCGCACAGCACGCCAGGGCCCGGCGGAATCAGTACCGGCCACGCGCCGAGCAGGCGTCCCAGCGCGTTGGCATGCAGCGGGCCGGCGCCGCCGAACGCGACCAGCGCAAAGTCGCGCGGGTCGTAGCCCTGCTCCACCGAGACCAGGCGCAGCGCACCGAACATGTGCTCGTTGACGATGTCGATGATGCCCGCCGCGGCCTGCTCCAGGCCGAGCCCCAGCGCGTCGGCAATCGTCGCCACCGCGTCGCGCGCGCGCCCGGCATCGATGGCGAGATCGCCGCCCAGGCGCGCAGCCGCCGGCAGGTAGCCGAGCACCACGTTGGCGTCGGTCACGGTCGGCTCGCTGCCGCCGCGGCCGTAGGCGGCCGGCCCGGGCTCGGCGCCGGCGCTTTGCGGCCCCACCCTGAGCGCGCCGGTCAGCGCCGGCACGTGGGCGATGGAGCCCCCGCCCGCGCCAACCGTGCGCACGTCGATCGAGGAGGCGCGCACGGTAACGTCGCCAACCGTGGTCTCGCGCCGCAGCCGCGCCGTGCCGTCTTCGACCAGCGCAACGTCGGTCGAGGTACCGCCGATGTCGAGCGTAAGCAGCTTGTCGAAGCCGGCATTGCCCGCCACCCAGATGGCGCCGCTGACGCCGCCGGCCGGCCCGCTCATGAGCAGGCTGACCGGGAACTCGGCGGCGGCCCGGGCGGAGGCGAGCCCGCCGTCGGAACGCAGGATGGACAGCCGCGCGGCCGGCGTGCGCGCGGCAAGCTCGCGCTCCAGGCTGGAGACGTAGCGTTCCACGCGCGGCCGCACGTAGGCATTGACCACCGTGGTCACGGTGCGCTCGTACTCCTGCATCTCGGGGATGACCCCCGACGACAGCGACACCGGGATGCCGGGCAGCACCTCCCGGGCGATCTCGCCGACGCGGCGCTCGTGCGCGGCATTGGCGAAGGCATTGATGAGGCTGACGGTCAGCGCTTCGATACCGCCCTCGGCGAGCGTCGCCAGCGCCGCGCGCAGCGCCGCTTCATCGAGCGCCTGCACCACCGTGCCGTCGGCACCGATACGCTCGTCGGCCTCGACCGTCAGCTCCAGCGGCGCCAGCAGCGGCGCCCGCTCGTAGATGACCCAGCCGCCGAGGCCGCCCGGCACGAACGAGCGCGCGATCTGCAGCACCTGGCGGTAGCCGCGCGTGGTGACCAGGCCGACGCGTGCGCCGGTGCCGGTGAGCACGGTGTTGGTCGCGACCGTGGTGCCGTGCATGACATGCGCGATACGCGCCGCGTCGACCCCGCTTTGCGCGCACACCCGCTCGATGCCGGCGAGCACGCCGCGCGAGGAGTCGTCAGGCGTCGACGGCACCTTGGCGGTGTGGATGCGGCCGCTGTGTTCCTCCAGCAGCAGCACGTCGGTAAAGGTGCCGCCGACGTCGACGCCGAGGCGGTAGCTTTCCGACACTTTCAGGAACTCCCTGTTCGCTGCCGGTCACGGCATTCAGTCACGGCGGCCGCGCCAGGCCACCTCGTAGAGATCGCCGCGCCGGTCGGCAAGATTCATCACCGAGCCCTCGTTGCGCAGCTCGCGCAGCTTCTCCAGGTCGAGGTCGACGACCAGCAGCTGCTCCGTGTTCGGCGTGGTCTCGGCGATGATGGCGTCGTGCGGAAAGGCAAAATCGGACGGCGAGTACACCGCCGACTGCGCGTACTGCAGATCCAGGTGATCGACCTGCGGCAGGTGCCCGACGCTGCCGGCGACGACCACGTAGCACTCGTTCTCGATGGCACGCGCCTGGGCGCAGCGCTGCACGCGCAGGAAGGCGTTCTTGGTATCCGTCCAGATCGGCACGAACAGGATATCCATGCCCTGCAGCGCCTGCAGACGGGCGAGCTCCGGAAACTCGACGTCGTAGCAGACCAGGATGCCGACGCGCCCGGCGTCGGTCTCGAAGGTGCGCAGCCGGTCACCGCCGCGCAGCATCCAGAAGGTGCGTTCGTCGGGCGTGATGTGCAGCTTGTACTGCATGTCGACCGCGCCGTTGCGCTGGCACAGGTAGGCGACGTTGTAGATGTCCTCACCTTCGCGCAGCGGCATCGAGCCGCCGACGATGTTGACGTTGTAGCTGATCGCGAACTCGCGCAGCTTGTCGACGATGGCGGGCGTGTAGTCGGCGAGCTTGCGCATCGCCTCACTGGCCTTGTCGTCGTCGCGGTCCAGGCCCATCAGCGGCATGCTGAAGAACTCCGGCAGGACGACGAAATCGGCACGGTAGTCGGACAACGAATCGACGAAGAACTCGACCTGGGCGAGCAGCTCGTCGAGCGAGCTGATGGTGCGCATCAGCCACTGCACGACCCCCAGGCGCACCTCGGTCTTGGGCGCCTCGACCAGCGACTTCTCCTCCGGCTCGTAGTACAGGTTGTCCCACTCGAGCAGCGTGGCGTAACCGCGCGAGGCATCGTCCTCGGGCAGGTAGGCGCGCATGATGCGCTTGACCTGGAAGTCGTTGGAGAGCTGGAAATTGAGCACCGGGTCGTCGAGCTCCTGGCGGCGCACCTTCTCGATGTACTCGGCCGGGCTCATTGCGTCGGCGTGCTCGGCGTACCCGGAGATACGTCCGCCGGCGAGAATACCGCGCAGGTTGAGGTCCATGCACAGTTCCTTGCGCGCGTCGTACAGGCGCCGCCCGAGGCGGTAGCCGCGGTACTCCGGATCGACCATCACGTCGATGCCGTAGAGGGCGTCACCGTCGGCTTCGTGGTGGATGTTGAGATCCTGGTCGACCAGGTCGCGATACTTGTGCGGCGAGGAAAAGCGGTTGTAATCGACGCGTACGGTGAGTGCGGCGGCGACGATGCGGCCCTGGTCCTCGATGCAGAACTGGCCCTCGGGAAAGGCCGCCATCAGGCCGTCGATGGTGCGCGTCGGCCAGGCGCCGCCGAGATCGTGGTAGACCACGTTCTCGAGGTGGGCGAGGCCTTCGTGGTCGCCGGCATTGAGGTTGCGCAGCCGAATCAGGGGGTCGGTGCCGGTTTCGCTCTGTTGCATGGTCAGGGACGGATACTCGCTGGTGGTCGGGGCCCGGAGGGTAGCGTACCGGATCCGCGCCCGTGCCCGATATGCCGCGTGCGGGCGATTCAAAGGGCGGCCGCGCGCGTGGTAGGCTCGACGGGCGGCCGACCTGCCGCGAGCGACGAGGAAGCGCCTCATGAGCAGCACTGCCCCGACCCGCGGACAGGCCCCCCATGCCGCCCTGCCCCCCGCCAGCCACGACGAATTCGCGCGCCAGGAGTTCGTCCGTGCTTACAAGGAATATCTCGTACAGCACGTGCACGCCGGCAACCGCCAACGCTACGAGCGCAGCGTGCGTCCGGGCTTCGAGCGCAGCCACGGCCGCGCGCCGCGCGACCGCTTCGAGGTGCGCGACGTGATGCGCGTCGATCCCTACTACCGCATGTTCTCCACCCTGCTGCGCACCAGCCAGGAGATGATGTGGTCGGCCTGCCAGATGCCGGTGGAGCGTGAGCTGGACGCGCTCAACGAGCGCGTTCGCAGCGCCGCCGGAAACGCGGCCGGGGGCTCGCTGGAGCTCGACCCGGCGCTCGAGGTACCGCGCTACCACACCGCCGTCGACATCCACTGCCAGCCCGGTGGCTACCACACCGAGGCGACGGTGGACGATGCCGCCGCCGGCATGGTCTATGACCGCGCGGTGCACATTTATGCCATGGGACAGATGGGTCCGTACAACGACGACATGGGCGCCAGCGTGGTGCGCTGGCTGCAGCTCGAAGACCCCGACTTCAAACCACGGCGCATCCTCGACATGGGCTGCGCGGTCGGTCACAGCACGGTGCCCTACGCGCGCGCCTTCCCGCAGGCGGAGGTGTACGCCATCGACGTCGCCGCGCCGATGCTGCGCTACGCGCACGCGCGCGCGGAGGACCTCGGCGTCAGCATCCACTTCTCGCAGCAGAACGCCGAGAAAACGCGTTTCGACGACGGCTACTTCGACCTCGTGGTTTCCCACATCCTGCTGCACGAGACTTCGCAGCGGGCGATTCACAACATCATCGCCGAGTGCCGCCGCCTGCTCGGCGCGGGCGGCATGATGATCCACGCCGAAACCCCGCCGTACAAGAACATGGACGCGTTCGACGCCTTCATGCTCGACTGGGACACGCGCAACAACAACGAGCCGTTCTGGGCGCGCTCGCACGAGATCGACCTGCCGGCGCTGTCGGCCAGCGGCGGCTTCGACCCGGCACTGGAGTTCGAGACCCTCATTCCCAGCGCCTTCCAGGTTGCCGAGGCACAGCGCTCGAAAGTCTTCCAGGGCGGCGATTTCGGCGGCGGCGGGCTGTGGTTCGTCTACGGCAACCGGACCTAGGCCGGGGCGCGTCATGGCACGCAGGCTGAAACGCCGCGCCCGCGGCGAACGCCCCTGGTTCTTCGACGATCCCAGCGTCGACAAGGTCGTGGCCATGGTCATGGGCCTGGCCGGCGAGACCGCCGTGCTGCACGAGCGGCTGGACACCATGGAACGCCTGCTGGCCGCGAAGGGTCTGCTCAACCGGGACGAGATCGAGGGCTACCGCCCCGATGCCGCTGTCGCCGCCGAGCGCGCGGCGTGGCGCGAAGCCTTTCTCGGCGAAGTGCTGCGCATCGTCGAGAGCGAGCTCGAGGCGGCCGCCGACGGTGACACCGCGCCCTACGACGAAGCGGTGGCCGCGGTCGAGGACGACGACGCGGCGCCGGGGGAACGCGGTACGGGCTAGCCGCTCAGGCCGCGTCCAGGCAGGCCAGGCGCGGCATCACCTGCTCGCCGAAACGGCGGATGCCGGGCACGAAGTCGGGCCAGCTGAAGAGCAGCCCGTCGATGCCGGTATCGACCGAGAGCTCGTCGATCTTCGCCGCCACCGTGGCCGCCGAGCCGACGATGACCGGGATCCCCATGAAGGCCATGTTGCCTTCCTCTATGCCCTGCGCGAGGGCCGCCTTGAGCTGGTCGGCGGTGCCCTCGGTGTTGGTGTCCAGGCTGGCACTGGCGAGAATGTTGGCAATTGCACCCTGGTCGGCGCGGGCCACGATGTCAGCCGCGAGGTCAGCGGCCTCGGCGTCACTGTCGGCGAGGATCATGTGGTAGAGCGCATAGATGCCGACCTCGCGCCCGCTGGCCGCGGCGCGTGCCTTGATGTCGGCGACCCCGGCGCGCAGGTTGGACTGCCCGGTGAGTACGAACTGGTGATCGGCGGCGGCGGCAACGAACTCGCGGCCGCGCGGCGACTGGCCGGCGCATACGATCGGGATCGCACCCGCCGGCTGCGGATAGACGGTGCAGTCGTCGAGCTGGAAGAACTCGCCGTGATGCGTGCAGCGCCCGTCGCGCCACAGCGTCTTGAGGATGTGCAGGTACTCCGCGGCGTACTCGTAACGCCGCTCGTAATGACTGTCGCCGGGCCACATCCCCATCTGCGCATACTCGGCGCGGTTCCAGCCGGTGACGATGTTGAGCCCGCAGCGCCCGTTGGAGACGTCGTCGATGGTCGCCACCATGCGCGCGACCACGGCCGGATGCTGGCTGAGGATCGAGATCGACGGGAACAGGCCGATGCGCTCGGTCGCCGCCGCCAGCGCCGCCATCAGGGTGAACGACTCCAGGCAGGCGTCCCAGTAGCCGGTGTCGCCACCGAAACCGCGGAACTTCATCATCGAGAGCACGAAATCCAGCCCCTGGCGCTCGGCTTCGAGCGAGATTTCGAGATTGTGCGCATAGCTCGGCGCATACACCGGCGAGCCGGCCGAGGGGATGTAACCGTTGCTGCCGTTGGGCAGGAAAACGCCGAACTTCATGCCATCGTCCCAGTGAGCGAGTACCCGCCGATGATCTCCGCCGGCGCCCGTGCGATCAATACCGGGCCGCGCGTCACACTGCTACCATCGACGTCATCGTGACCGCCGCCACCGCCTCTCCGTACCGCCTCGGCCTGCTGCTGTGCGATCACGTCAGCGACGCGCTCGTCGCGCGCTTCGGCGACTACCCGGCGATGTTCGCGCGCGCCTTCGATCCGCTCGCCGCGAACCTCGCCTGGGAAGTGTTCGACGTCACCGCGGGCGAGCTGCCCGGCGATGCCAGCGAGTGCGACGGCTACCTGGTCTCCGGCAGCCGCCACGGCGCCGGCGACCCCCTGCCGTGGCTGGCGCCGCTGGAGCAGGCGCTGCGCGCGCTGGCCATCAGCGGCCGTCCGCTGGTCGGGCTGTGCTTCGGCCACCAGGTCATCGGCCAGGCACTCGGCGGCCGCGTGGCGCGCGCGGCGCAGGGCTGGGGTCTCGGCATCGGGGCCTACGCTATCCGGCATACCGCCGAGCCGTGGATGGACCCGGCCGGCAGCGCGTTGCGCCTGCCGGTCATCCACCAGGACCAGCTGGTCGCCCTGCCCGCCGGCGCGGTGCCGCTGGCGTCCAGCGCGCATTGCGCGAATTTCATCGTGCGCTACGCGCCGCGCGTGCTCGGCATCCAGGGCCACCCGGAATTCGAGCCGGACTACCTCGCCGCGCTGATCGCGCGCCGCGAGGACGTGTTGCCTTCCACGTGCGTGGCCGCGGCGCGCGAGTCGCTGCGCGGCCCCCATGACAACCTGCGCGTACGCACCTGGATCTGCCGCTTCCTCGGCATCCCCCTCAAGGACCCCGCATGAACGAACGCTTTCTCGTGCTGCAACACGTCGACGTCGAGCACCCCGGCATCTTTCGCGAGTTCATGCGCGAGGCAGGCATCACCTGGGATACCGTCGAGCTCGACGCCGGCGAAGCGCTGCCCGATGCGGCCGGCTATGCCGCGCTGATCGTCATGGGCGGGCCCATGGACGTGTGGGAGGAAGACGCGCATCCGTGGCTGGCGGCAGAGAAGGCCTTCATCCGGCACTGGGTCGAACAGACGACGCGGCCGTTTCTCGGCGTGTGCCTGGGTCACCAGCTGCTCGCCGCGGCACTCGGCGGCGAGGTCGGCCGCGCGGTATCGGCCGAGGTCGGGGTACTCGAGGTCGAACTCACCGCGCAAGGCCGCGCCCATCCGTTCTTCGCCGGCGCCGCGCCGCGCTTCCCCTGCCTGCAGTGGCACGGCGCCGAGGTCCTGCGGCCGCCGCCGGGGACCGGCGTGCTGGCCACCTCGCCGGCCTGCGCGGTGCAGGCCCTGGCCTGCGGTGAGCACGCCTTCAGCTTCCAGTTTCACGTCGAGGTGATCGACAGCACGGTCGACGACTGGGCCGCGATCCCGGCCTACCGTGCGTCGCTGGCCGCCACCCTGGGCCCCGCTGGCGCCGACACGTTCCGCGCTGCCGCCGCGGCGCACATGGCCGGCTTCAATGCCCAGGCACGCCGGCTGTGGGACAACTGGCGCAGACACGCCTTCACGGGCGCAGCGCCGGATCGCTGAGCGGCAGGCGCAGTATCGCGCGCAGGCCGGGCGCGTTGTCGGCAAACACCAGGCTGCCGCCGTGGAGCTCGGCAACCGCCTTGACCAGGCTGAGGCCGAGACCACTGCCCGGCAGCGAGCGACTCTGGTCCAGCCGCGCGAATCGCTGGGTCACGCGCTCGCGCTCGACAGCGGGAATCCCGGGCCCGGCATCGCTTACGCTGAGTACCGCACTGTCGCCCTCGCGGTGCGCGTCGACCGCCACCGCGCCGCCATCGGGCGAGAACTTGATCGCGTTGTCGATCAGGTTGGCGACGGCCTGGAACACGAGGTTGCGATCGCCGGTGATGGCGAGCCCGGGATCGCAGTCGCTGACGAGCACGAGATCGCGCTCCTGGGCGATGCCCTGGTACAGCTCCACGGCGTCGCCGAGCAGGGTCTCCAGCGCCACGCTCTCCAGGCTCGCCGCGTAGCTGCCCGACTCGATGCGCGCGATGCGCAGCAGCGCGGAGAACGTCGCCAGCAGGGCGTCGGCTTCGGCGACGCCCGCCTCGAGCTCGCCGCGCAGCGCGTCCGGCGCGCCGCGCGCCGCCAGCTCGATACGGTTACGCAGGCGGGTCAGCGGCGTGCGCAGATCGTGGGCGATGTTGTCCGAGACATGGCGCACCGCGGCGACCAGCGACTCGAGACGGTCGAGCATGTGGTTGAGGTCGCGCGCGAGGACGTCGAACTCGTCGCCGCTGCCGTGCGTCGCCAGGCGGCGGTCGAGCCGCCCGGCGACGATCTCCGAGGTCGTCGTGGTGAAGGCCGAAATGCGATTCAGCACCCGGCTGCTCATGAAGATTCCACCGACCACCGCGAGCACCAGGGTCAGCGCCAGCGCCACCAGCATGGCGTGGTTGAAGGTGGATTCGAGCTGCTGGATCTGGCGGATGTTGCGCCCCACCAGCAGCTGCAGGCCGTCGGCCAGGAGGTAGACGCGGCCCCGCGCCGGCACCGCGCTGCCGTTGCCGCGCTGGTGCACGAACTCGATCCAGCCTTCGCTGTTGGGCGCGACCGCGGGCCATGTACGCAGGTTGCCGGCCAGCGGCCGGTTGTCGCGCGAGGCGAAGAGATACAGCATGTTGCCGCTCTCGTCGGTGCGAATGCGGTGCGCGATGACGTTGACCAGGCGGTCCAGCCCGTGCTCGATGTACTGCTCTGCCAGCCCGGTGATCTCCGATTTCAGCGTGGCGTCGGTCTCGCGCACCAGCAGGCCGATGGTCGACCAGTAGAAGAACATCGTCAGCAGGCTGAGTGAAATACCGAACAACAGGCTGTAGGACAGCGTGAGCTGAAAGGTGGTGGTGCGCAGCAACGCACCGAGCCGGCGACGCAGGTCGGCGCTCGCCATCACTCGGCGGCCAGGCGGTAGCCGGCGCCACGCACCGTGTGCAGCAGGGGGCGATCGAAATCACGATCGATCTTCGCCCGCAGGCGGCTCACGTGCACGTCGATGACGTTGGTCTGCGGGTCAAAGTGATAGTCCCACACGTGCTCCAGCAGCATGGTGCGGGTGACCACCTGGCCGGCATGGCGCAGGAGGTATTCGAGCAGGCGGAACTCGCGCGGCTGCAGCTCGATCGGGGTGCCGCCGCGACGCACGCTGCGCGCGATGAGGTCCATCTCCAGATCGCCGACGCTGAGGGTGGTCGCGGGGCCTTCGGGCACGGTGCGGCGTGCCAGCGCCTCGATGCGCGCCTCCAGCTCGCTGAAGGCGAACGGCTTGACCAGGTAATCGTCGCCGCCGGCGCGCAGGCCCTCGACGCGCTGGTCGACCTCGCCCAGCGCACTCAGGATCAGCACCGGCACGCGGATGTCCGAGGCGCGCAGGGTGCGCACGATGGCCAGACCGTCGACCTCGGGCAGCATGCGGTCGAGCACGACCAGGTCGAACTCGCCGGTGGTGGCCAGCAGCAGCCCGTCGCGGCCGTTGGCAGCACTGTCGACGGTGTGCCCGGCCTGCTCCAGCCCGGAGACGACGAACTCGCGCGTCTCGGCGTCGTCTTCCACCACCAGCACGTGCACCGCGACACCTCTCGCTTCGATTGATGCCGGTCCATTATCGCGAAACGCGGCGCCCGCGCGCGCATTACCAAAAATTAATGCCGCGGAAAGCCGCGCGTAATGCACCTCCGACTAAGCTTCGCCCATCAGTTCAATCGACCAGGAGACGACCATGATTGCAGCGCTACGCGATTCCGGCCACTGGCGGCGCGCAGCCCTGGTGGCCGCACCACTGTCGGTCGCCGCGCTCGTTGCCGCGACCTCCCTGCCCAGCGCCGCGGTCGAACAACCGGCGGCGCGCCCGGTGTTCGAGCGGGTTCAGTTCGCCGACGTGATCGAGACGGTGCGCCCGGCCGTGGTCCAGATCGCCGTGACCAAGCCGGTCGACGGCATTGCCACGCTCGGCGCCCGCGGCATGCCGTTCGGCGGCGGCGCGTTCGAAGAGTTCCTGCGCCGCTTCGGCGTGCCCTTCGACCAGGCGCCCGAGGGCGTCCGTCCCGGGCCGCGCGCGGAGGGCATGGGCTCGGGCTTCATCATCGACGCCGACGGCCTCATCGTAACCAACAATCACGTCATCGACGGCGCCACCGAGATGACTGTCCGCCTGCATGACGGACGCACCCTGCCGGCGACGCTGGTCGGCAGCGATCCGCTGACCGATCTCGCGGTCATCCGCGTCGAGGCTGGCGGCCTGCCGGCGATCGCGTTCGGCGACTCTGACAGCGCCCGCGTCGGCGACTGGGTGGTCGCCATCGGCAGCCCCTTCGGCTTCGGCGGCAGCGCCACCGCCGGCATCATCTCGGCACGCGGGCGCGACATTCGCCACGGGCCGTACGACGACTACCTGCAGATCGACGCGCCCATCAACAGTGGCAACTCGGGCGGTCCGATCGTCGACGCCGCCGGCAAGGTGATCGGCGTCAACACCGCGATCTTCTCGCCCAACGGCGGCAACATCGGCATCGGCTTCGCGATTCCGGCACGCGAAGCGGCGCGCGTGGTCGCCGACCTCGCCGACGACGGCCGCGTCACGCGCGGCTGGCTGGGCGTGCAGATCCAGCCGGTCAGCGAGGACATGGCCGCCGCACTCGGCCTCGACGAGGCCACCGGCGCGCTGGTCGCCGAGGTCGTCGGCGAGGGTCCCGCGGCGCGCGCCGGCGTGCGCGCCGGCGACGTCATCACCCGCTTCGGTGACACCGACATCACCGCGCCGCGCGATCTCAGCCGCGCCGTGGCAGCCACCGAGCCGGGCAGCAAGATGCACCTCGAGGTGCAGCGCCAGGGCCGCCGCCAGCGCCTGACCGCAATCATCGACCGCTACGCCAGCGACGAGCAGCTCGCGAGCGTCACCCCGGGTGGCGGCAAGGCCGGCGATCCGGCGACCGCGGACACGCTCGGCCTCGGCCTCGCGCTCGGCTCGCTGTCAGCGGAAACCCGCCGCCAGATGAACATCGACCGCGACGTGTCCGGCGCACTGGTGCTCGGCATCAAGTCCGGCAGCCCGGCCGAGTCCAGCGGCATTCGTCCCGGCGACGTCATCGTGCAGGTCAACCAGGCCACGGTGGCCGACGCCGACGACGCCGAGCAGGCACTGGCCGCGGCGAAACGCGAGGCGCGTCCCGCCGCCCTGCTGGTGCGCCGTGGCGGCGAACAGTTCTTCACCACCGTGACGGTGGGCTGAGCCCCCCCCGCAGGCCGGGTGGCCAACGTCTCCTCCCGTTCGTTCCGCCCGGTCTGCACCCCTCACCCTGCGTTCCCCCCTTTGGCGCAGGGTGCTTCATGCCACTCCCAAGGCATTGCCCCGGCCGCGCGCCGGGGCTTTCTTTTCTCAGCCTGGCGCTACCCGCGCCATGTCGTCCAGCGCGGCGCAGGCATCGATGTTGGCCCGGTGCCCCTCGAGCATCTCCGCGAGATCCTCGCGCAGCGACGCATCCTCGATACGCGGCAGGGCGTCACGCAGCCAGCGCACGACCGCACCCTGCCCGCGTTCGAGCAGGGCGAGACGCTGCCCCAGGGTGTCCAGCGCCGCCATGCGCTCGAAGAACGCGCCCTCACCCTCGGGCGGGTGGCCGCCAAGACGGCGCAGATGCCGGTACAGCATCACCGCGTAACGGCCTTCGTCGCGCATCACCCTGGCGAGCGTTGCGCGCGTGCGGCCGGTTGCCCAGGGCAGGCAAAGCTCGGCCAGCGCACGTGCACCGGCGCGCTCGGCGAGCAGGAGTTCACGCAGGAGGTCGTGTAATTCGCCGGCTGGCAAGGCGCCCTGCCAGCCGGGATCGAGCTCGGCGCGTGCACAGGGTGACGAGAACGGGGTCGAGGTCTGCGCGGTCAGCTCGGCGCGGCTGTGCGCGAAAGTCTCGATGCCCTCCTCGGTCGCGATGGCGTCCATCGGCACGTCGTGCGGCTGCGGATGAATCGTCGCCAGGCGCTGGAAGGCGTAGCCGACGCCAAGGGTCAGCGGTCGCCTGCCGGCCGCGGCCAGGGTGCGGTCGTAGTAGCCGCCGCCATAGCCAAGACGATAGCCGGTGCGGTCGAAGCCGAGCAGCGGGACGAGCAGCAGGTCGGGCTGCAGCGGCTCGGCCTCGGCCGGCACCGGGATGTCCAGCACGCCGCGCCGCATGCGCATGCCCGGCCACCAGCGGTGGAACTGCAGCGGCCGGCCGCGTTCGACCACCACCGGCAGCGCAAAGTCGGCGACGCGTTCGTCCAGCGTGTGCGCCAGCTGCCGCAGGTCGATCTCGCCGCGGAAGGGCCAGTAGAGGCCGAGCACGGCCCCGTCCAGCGCCGGTACCCGCAGCTCGATCAGGGCGCACAGGTAACGACCGACGCGATCGCGCTCGTTAGCCGCGACCGACTCGCGCCGCGCCTGCAACGCGGCGCGGCGTGCCTGGCGCCAGGCGGAGACGTCATCGGGCATCGGGGGAAATGTCATGCGGGTACGTTATTGGGCCGAAAACTATTTATCCAGCGATTATTTCTGCGGGTTAATATCGAATTTCTCGATATTAACCCGCAGCCGTCATGGATACCGAGCTCGCCCGCACCTTCCTCGCCATCGTCGAACGCGGCAGTTTCGTCGCCGCCGCCGAGCGTCTGCACCTGACCCAGTCGACGGTCAGCGCGCGCATCCGCGGACTCGAGCGCGACCTCGGCTGCCGCCTGTTCGAGCGCAACCGCTCCGGCGCCACCCTGACCTCGGCCGGCGCGCGCTTCCGGCGCCATGCGCTGCTGCTGGTGCGCACCGTCGATCACGCGCGGGCGGAAGTCGGCACGGCGGCCGGCTTCGCTGACAGCCTCACCCTGGGCGGTCGCTTCGGACTCTGGCAGGACCTGATGCTGCACTGGCTGGGCGCCCTGCGCGCGGCCGCGCCCGCGCTCGCCGTGCGCGCGGAGATCGGCTTCGAGGCCGATCTCAACGAAGGGCTGGGTACCGGGCGGGTCGATGTCGCGGTCATGTACACGCCGCAATTCCGTGCCGGACTGGAGGTCGAGCACCTGTTCAGCGAACAGCTCGTGTGCGTCGCCACCCGGCCCGACACGCAGGCGCCCGGACCGGACTACGTGCAGGTCGACTGGGGGCCCGAGTTCCTGGCCCGCTATCACGCCCGCTTTGCCGACGCGCCGGCGCCGGCGCTGAGCGTCAACATCGGCTGGCTGGGCCTGCAGCACATGCTCGCGGCCGGCGGCTCGGGCTACTTCCCCGTGCGCCTGGTGGCGTCGCTGCTGGACAGCGGCCGCCTGCATGCGGTTGATGCCCCGGCCTTCGAGCTGCCGGCCTGGGTAGTCTACCCGGCCGGCGCCCAGGCGGCGGTGCGCGCCGTCGGCGTGCTGCGCGACGTGGTTGCGGCCCGCCTCGGCGCAGGCACCGCGTCTCAGGCTTCGATGTCCTCGAACAACACGCTCGACAGGTAACGCTCGCCGGCGTCCGGTAACACCACCACGATGGTCTTGCCGGCAAACGCCGGCTCGGCGGCGAGACGCGCGGCCGCGACCGTCGCCGCGCCGCAGGAGATCCCGCTCAGGATGCCCTCCTCGGTCGCCAGCCGGCGCGCCATCGCGACCGCGTCCTCGTTGCTGACCTGCTCGACGCGGTCGAGCAGCGACAGGTCCAGCGCGCCGGGGATGAAGCCGGCGCCGATGCCCTGGATCTTGTGTGGCGCGGGCTGCGGGTCCTGCCCGGCCAGGTGCTGGGTGATGACCGGGCTCGCGGTCGGCTCGACGCCGACGCTGACGATCGCCTTGCCGCAGGTGTTCTTGATGTAGCGGCTGATGCCGGTGATGGTGCCGCCGGTACCGATGCCGCAGACCAGGGCGTCGACCGCGCCGTCGGTGTCGCGCCAGATCTCGGGGCCGGTGGTGCGCTCGTGAATGGCCGGGTTGGCCGGGTTCTCGAACTGCTGCGGCATGAAGTAACGCTGCGGATCGCCAGCCGCGATCTCCTCGGCCTTCGCGATCGCCCCCTTCATGCCCTTGGCCGCCTCCGTCAGCACCAGGTTGGCGCCGAACGCTTTCAGCACCTTGCGCCGCTCCAGGCTCATGCTTTCCGGCATGGTCAGGGTCAGCCGGTAGCCGCGCGCCGCACAGACGTAGGCGAGCGCGATGCCGGTATTGCCGCTGGTCGGCTCCACCACCTCGACCCCGGGCCCCAGCACACCGCGTTCCTCGGCGTCCCAGATCATGGCCGCGCCGATGCGGCACTTGACCGAGTAGGCCGGGTTACGCCCTTCGATCTTGGCCAGCACGGTGGCCTGCGCCGGATCGACGACCCGGTTCAGGCGTACCAGTGGCGTGTTGCCGATGGCACGCGAGTTGTCTTCGAAGTAAGCCATGATGCCCTCCTCGCTCAGGTCAGGTTTTCGCCGCGGCCGGCCTCGCCGCCAGCCGCCGGCGCGGGCTCGCTGCCGCCGTCGGGAAACAGCTCCGAGCCCAGGCTCCGCGTATGCTCACCGTGAATGGTACGGATCGCACGCTGGAACAGCATGTTGTTGGGAATGCGCAGGGTCGAGTTCGCTTCGTCCTCGTCTTCCAGCGTGGTGTAGATGAGATCGATACCGGTGACCTTGCCGCGCACGCCGCGCTTGGTGCCGTCGTTCAGGACCAGCTCGACGATCTCGATGCGATCACCGATGCGAAACGGTGCGAACAACACCAGGAACAGCGCGCACAGCATGTTGCTGAGCACGCTCCACAGGGCCACGAAGCCGACCGCGACCAGCACCATCACCGCCGACAGCGCGGTCCAGATCGCCGCTACCGAGACCCCGAACTGCTGCAGGATGGCGACCAGCGCGACCGTCACCAGGCCCCACTTGAGCGTCGAGCCGAGGACGAAGGCGCCATTGCTGCTCAGGCGCCCGCGCCGGCGCAGACTCTCCAGGCCGCCGCGTCCCAGGCGCAGCAACACCCAGGCGCCGCCGGCCACCACGGCGGCGCGCACCAGCGTTGCAAACAGCTCGGGCTCGCTCACGACGTGGTCACGCGCGCGCCGCTCACAGATGCGGGATGACGTGCTCGCCGAACAGGCGGATGTCCGCCAGCGCTTCGGCCTGCGGCGGACCGCCCGGCTGGCGCATGCGCAGCATGACGTAATCCGGCTGGATCTCCTCTTTCCACATCTGCAGCTGCTCCAGGCACTGCTGCGGCGATCCGGCGATCAGGCGATCGCGCGCGGCGATGTCGAAGCTGAGATCCTCCGGCGATTTGACGTCCTTGATGTAGTCGTCGTGGACGTAGGCGCCGTAGTGAAAGTACCAGCGGTGGGTGGTCATGGTCGGCTCGCTCTTGGCCACGCAGGCCGCCCAGTCCTCACCGATGACGCAGTCGCGCATCAGCACGATGTACGGCTTGCGCCCGTGCTTCTTCGCTTCCGCGCGGTACTGCGTCGCGTAGTCCTTGATCACGCCGAGTGACTGGATGGGGTCGGCGATCCAGCCATCACCCATGCGCCCGGCGCGCTCCAGACCCGCCGGCACCCAGCCCGCCAGCCAGATCGGGGGACCGCCGTCCTGGTAGGCCGTCGGCGTGACGCGCACGTTGTCGATGGTGTGGTACTTGCTGTCATAGCTGAAGGGTTGCCCGGTCCAGGCCTGGCGCAGGATCTCCACCGTCTCCTCGGTGCGCCGCGCGCGCTGCTTCAGCGGCACACCGAAGGCATCAAAATCGTGCGGCTGGTAACCGATACCGAGCGCCGCGACCATGCGTCCACGCGTCGCCTGGTCGACGACCGCGATGTCCTCGGCCAGGCGGATCGGATGGTACAGCGGTGCCAGCAGGACACAGCTGCCGACCCGGATGCGCCGGGTGCGCATGCCGATCATGCCCGCGAGCAGCACCGGCGCCGGCAGGTAGCCATCTTCCTGCTGGTGATGCTCGGTGAAGAAGAAGCCGTCGAAACCGACCTCCTCGCACAACTCCGCCTGCTCCACCAGTTCCTCGATGACGCGCGCGATGTTGCGCCCGTCCGGCGGATCCTGAGTGCACGGAAAATAGCCCACTGGCAACATGATTCATCCTCCCCGGAATTGCGGCGGCCGGCCATCTTCTCAGATCCCCCCGGACCCGGCCACTCGCACCACGCTGCTGCCCGCGGCGGGCACAACATTGGTATGATCGCGCCACCCCGTTATCCCGGTGCCTGCCCGCAGCACACCGACGCGCCGCCGCCTCGACGACCCAGCAGAGATCATTTCCGTGTTGCGTGCCCTCGTTTCCCGCTTCCTTCCCGCTGCACTCAGGCAGCGCATCTCCGACACGCTGGAGTGGCGCGCGCTGCCGCCGGCGGCGCGCGAGGAGATCACCCGCGACCACGCCGGCGTGCTGTTCGACGATCCCGGCGCCGAGACCGCCGCGCGACTGAGCGCCGACTGGCTGCTCGAAGCACAGGCGCTGAGCGCCACCGCCGACGGCGGTTACGCCCGCCACTACAGCATCGCCAGCGGCTGGGGCCAGTCCTACCCGGAGACGACCGGCTACATCATCCCGACCCTGATCGAAGCCACGCACTACTTCGGCGATCCGCGCTATGCCGACAGCGCGCGCCGCGCGCTGGACTGGTGCGTCGCGATACAGTTCGACAGCGGCGCCTTCCAGGGCGGCATCATCAACGCCGAGCCGCTGGTGCCGGTAACCTTCAACACCGGCCAGATCCTGATCGGACTGGCGGCCGGCGTCACCGAGTTCGGCGCCTACCAGGACGCCACCACGCGCGCCGCCAACTGGCTCGCGGAGACCCTGGACGACGATGGCTGTTGGCGCCGTTTCCCGACTCCGTTCGCGGCCGCCGGCGAGAAAACCTACGAAACCCATGTCGCCTGGGGCCTGCTCGAAGCGGCGCGCGCCCTCGACAATCCGGCCTGGGGCGAGGCGGCGCTGAAGAACATTCGCTGGGCGCTGACCAAGCAGCAGGACAACGGCTGGTTCGCCGACTGCTGCCTGACCCACCCGCTGACGCCGCTGACCCACACCATCGGCTACGCGCTGCGCGGCATCGTCGAGGGCTACCGCTATGCGCCGGCCGACGACCTGCTCGCGGCCGCGGAGCGCACTGCCACGGCGCTGCTCGGAACCGTCGCCGCCGACGGACGCATTCCCGGCTACCTGGACAGCAACTGGCAGGGACGCGCCGACTGGGTGTGCCTGACCGGCTGCGTGCAGATCGCGGCGTGCTGGTTCCTGCTGCATGACATCACCGGCAAGGCCGGGTACCTCGACGCGGCGCGCCGCGTGACCGCCTTCGTGCGTCGTACGATACACACCGACGGCGACCCCGGCCTGCGCGGCGGGGTCAAGGGCTCCTACCCGGTCGACGGCGCCTACGGCCGCCACGAGCTGCTGAACTGGGCGGCCAAGTTCGCCATCGATGCCAACTTCATGGAACTGCGCGCGGGACGCTGAGCTGTGCCGCTGAAAACGGTCAAGCGCCTGCTGAAGCCGCTGCTCAAGCCGCCGCTGGATGCCATGGGCAGGCTGCTGCGCAGGCGCGAGCTGGCCGGCGAGCTCGAACACGTCAGTCGCGAAGCGCTGCTCCGTGATCTCGATGCGGTCGACGTGCCGCGTGACGCCATCGTCCTGGTGCACTCGTCGCTGAAGGCATTGGGGTTCGTCGACGGCGGGCCGGAGGCCGTGGTCGACGCGCTCGTCGAACGCTTCGCGGGCAGCGGCACCCTCGCCCTGCCGACCTTCTCCATCGACGGCACCATGCGCAACACCTTTGCCTCGGGGCGCGTGTTCGACGTGCGCTCGACGCCGTGCAATCTCGGCGCGATCCCGGAAGTGTTCCGCAAGCGGGCGGGCGTCGTGCGCAGCGTGCACCCCACCCATTCGATCGCGGCGCTGGGTCCGGATGCCGCGTGGCTGGTCGCCGATCATCACCGCGCCGGCACCAGCTTCGGCACCGACACCCCCATGGCGCGCATGCTGGAGCGCGGCGGCTACCTGATGGGCATCGGCACCGGCCTCGGCACGGTCACCTTCTATCACTGCCTGGAAGACCTGCGCGAGGACTTCCCGCTCAACCCCTATTCCGACGATTCACCCTTCGCGGTGACCTGCATCGACCACGATGGCGTCTCGCATACCCTGTCACTGCCGGCTCACTCGCCGGCACTGAGCAAGACGCGCATCGACCGGCCGGAGAACAGCGCCATCCGCGATCACTTCACCGCCTGCCTGGAGCGCAACGCCGGACTCAGCTGGTTCGACATCGGGCAGAGCCGCGGCTGGGTGGTGTCATTGCCGGCGATGTATGCCGAGTGCTGCCGACTGATGGAGTCGGGCGTCACCATCTACTCGACGCTGGACTGAAACGCCGGCCGGCAGTCAGCGACGGTCGCCGAGCGTCCACAGCGCCCAGCCGATTCCGAGCAGCAACAGCGTCGAGCCGTACAGGCGCAGGGTCCGCATCGAGACGCCGCCGGTCGCCTCCATCACCAGCGAGAGCGCCACCACCAGCACGCCCAGGCCGGTCATGGCCAGCGGCCGCGCCAGCGCGGGCAGGCGGCGCTGCACGAACAGCGCGGCGACCGTGCCCACCGCCATCACCACCCAGCCGCACCAGAACACGGTCAGCAGGGGTCCGCGTGGCCCGGCCACGACCATCCCTACCAGCGCCGCGAGCGCGAGCCCCAGGCCGACCAGGGTGACCAGGCCGACCGCGCGCTCGGGTGGCGTCAGTGGCGGCGTCTCGCGCGGCGTGCTCACGGCGTCTCAGTACGCGCCGGCGTCGACCGCGAACGTCTCGCCCAGGGCGGCGAGCTGCTCGCGCAGCTCGAGCACGTGGCGCTCCCAGTAAGCCTGCGTGTTGAACCAGGGAAACGCCTGCGGGAAGGCGGGGTCGCTCCAGCGCCGCGCCAGCCACGCCGCGTAGTGCAGCATGCGCAGCGTACGCAGGGCCTCGACCAGCGCGAGCTCGCGGTAATCGAAATCGGCGAACTCGTGGTAGCCCTCGAGCACGGCGTCGAGCTGGGCGCGCTGCTCCTCGGGATGGCCCGACAGCAGCATCCACAAGTCCTGTACCGCCGGTGCCATGCAGGCATCGTCGAAATCGACGAAATGCGGCGCATCGTCGCGCCACAGCACGTTACCGGCATGGCAATCGCCGTGCACGCGAATGTAACGCACCCCCTCGCACGCCCGCAGGCACGTCTCAACCCGGCCGAGCAGGTCCCGCGCCAGGCTCGCGTAGGCCGCGTGCAGATCCGCCGGCAGGCAATGTGCCAGCACGTAGTCGACGCTGGCCGTACCGAAGCGCTCCAGCGTGATGGCCGGGCGATGTTCAAAATGCCGCGCGCTGCCCACCGTGTGCATGCGCGCCAGGCAGCGCCCCATGGTACGCAGGCTGTCGGCGCGATCGAACTCCGGCGCACGACCACCACGGCGCGGGTAAAGCGCGAAACGGAAACCGTCCGCGTGGTGCAGGGTAGCGCCGCGGGCAGCGGCCAGCGGCGCCACCACCGGCAGGGCCTGCCGCTCCAGTTCGCTGCAGAAGGCGTGCTCTTCGGCGATCGCCGCGTCACTCCAGCGCCCGGGCCGGTAGAACTTCGCCACCAGCGGCTCGGCCGCCTCCAGGCCGACCTGGTAGACGCGATTCTCGTAGCTGTTCAGGGCCAGCAGGCGACCGTCGCAGGCGAAGCCCTGCGCCTCCACCGCGTCGAGGATGAAGTCCGGCCCCAGGCGGTCGAAGGGATGACCGCTGCCCGCCGCCGGTCCGTTGTCCGGCGACGCGCTCAAGCGTTCACTGGCGCAGCTTCGCCGCCAGCGCCGCAACCTGGTCGAGCACCGGCAAGACCTTGTCGCGGGTGTCGGACGGCAGACCGAAAATGAGATGCGAATAGCCCTGCGCCAGCAGCTTGCGCACCTCGGCCTCGTCCAGCGGCGGATAGAAATGGGCCAGGGTGATGTCCTCGAAGCGTCGGCCGCGCCTGCTGCAGGCTTCGCGTAACTGCTCGATGCTGCCGCCGCCGGCGCGGCCGCCCACCGGCAGCCAGCCGTCGGCGTACTCGGCGACCCGGTCCGCCGCGAACTTCGAATTGGCCCCGATCCAGATCGGCGGGCCGCCGGCCTGCACCGGCTTGGGGTAGGACCACATCTTGTCGAAATCGACGAACTCGCCGTGGAACTCGGGCTCGTCCTCGCTCCAGATCGTCTTCATGGCGAGGATGCGCTCGCGCACCACCCGCCAGCGCTGGGCGAACTCGACCCCGTGGTTCTCGATCTCGGGCTTGTTCCAGCCCGCGCCGATGCCGAAGATGAAGCGGCCGTTGGACATGCGATCGACGGTGGCGACCTCCTTGGCCAGGGTGATCGGGTGCCGCTGCGAGACCAGGCAGATGCCGGTGCCGAGGCGAATGCGTTCGGTCACCGCCGCGCAGGCCCCGAGCACGACGAAGGGATCGTAGGTGCGGCGGTACGGCGGCGGTACCTTGCCGTCAGGAAAGAACGGCGAAACGGTGTCCAGTGGAATGTGGGTGTGCTCGGGCACGAACAGCGAGTCGAGTCCGCGCGCCTCGACCTCGCGCGCCAGGTCGACCGGCTGCATCGACTGGTCGGTGGCAAAGATCATCACGCCGCTGGCTACCATGGTATTCACTCCCGGATGATTGCGGCCGCGTGACGTCAGGTGCGCGCCGGTGCCCGTGATGCTAGGCCGGGAGCGCGCGCTGCTGCAAGCGGGCGACGCACGCGTCGACGCTCGCGCCGGGATTTCCGATAATTGCGCCCCCGACCGCGCCCCCGGAGGACGCTATGCAACGCAACGTGAACGTCATCGGCGTCAGCATGACGCCGTTCAAGACCCCCAAGCACGCCGAGCCGTACACCGTGATGGGCGCCGACGCGGGGCGCCGCGTCCTCGCCGACGCCGGCATTCCTTACGACGCCGTCGAGCAGGCCTACGTCGGCTACGTCTACGGCGACAGCACCGCCGGCCAGCGCGTGGTCTACGACATCGGCATGACCGGTATCCCGGTATTCAACGTCAACAACAACTGCGCCACCGGCTCCAGTGCGCTCTACCTGGCGCGCCAGGCGGTGGAGTCGGGGATGGTCGAATGTGCGCTGGCGCTCGGCTTCGAGCAGATGGCGCCGGGTGCGCTGGGGTACGTGTTCCCCGACCGGCCCGCGCCGCTGGAGAAATTCACCGACGTCGCCATCGCCAAGTACGGCGACAGCCAGGTGCCGATGGCGCCACTGCTGTTCGGCGGCGCCGGCCGCGAGTACATGGAGAAGTACGGCGCCAAACCGGAGACCTTCGGGCGCATCACGGTCAAGGCACGCCAGCACGCGGCGCGCAACCCGAACGCGGTGTTCCGCGATCCGCTGTCGCTGGAAGAGGTCATGGCCAGCCCCAGCATCTGCGACCCGGTGACCCGCTTCCAGTGTTGCCCGCCAACCTGCGGCGCCGCGGCAGCAGTGCTCTGCTCCGACGACTTCGCCCGCCGCCATGGCGTCACCCCGCGCGTGCGCATCGCGGCCCAGGCCATGACCACCGACACGGCCAGCACCTTCGGCGACAGCCTGATGGCAACGGTCGGCTACGACATGTCGCGTGCCGCCGCCGCCCAGGTCTACGAGGCCGCCGGCATCGGCCCGGAGGACGTGCGCGTGATCGAGCTGCACGACTGCTTCAGCACCAACGAGGTGCTCAACTACGAGGCCCTGGGTCTGACCCCGGAGGGCACCGCCGAGCGCCTCATCGAGGACGGCGACAACACTTACGGCGGCAAGTACGTGGTCAACCCGTCGGGCGGCCTGATCTCCAAGGGCCATCCGCTCGGCGCGACCGGCCTGGCGCAGTGCGCCGAGCTCAACTGGCACCTGCGCGACGAAGCCGGCGAACGCCAGGTCGACGGCGCACGCATCGCCCTGCAGCACAACATCGGCCTCGGCGGCTGCTGCGTGGTCACGCTCTACGAGCGCGCGGCCTGAGCGCGCATCAAGGGCAGCAAACGGTGAGCCATCCGACGACATCGGTCATCGGCCTCGGCCGCCTCGGCCGCGCCGTGGCTGAGCGCTTCGCCGCCGCCGGCGTGCCGCTCACGGTGTGGAACCGCACGCCGTCGAAAGCGCAGGCCTTCGAAGGCCGCGCGGCGCTCGGCCTCAACGCCGCCGCTGCGTGCGCGGCCGGCGATCTCATCGTGCTCGCCCTCAGTACCTACGGTGCCGGCCTCGAGGTGCTGGACGCGGCCGCCACGCAGACCTCGCTCGCCGGCCGGACCCTGCTGCAGCTCGGCAGCGGCACGGCGACCGATGCGCGCACCCTGCAGGCGTGGACGGCCATGCACGGCATGCACTACCTCGACGCCGCGCTGCTCACCCACGCGGGCGCGCTGGGTGAGCCGGATGCGATCGTGCTATGCGCCGGTGACGAGGACGCCTGGCAGCTTCAGCGCGCGATCCTCGACCTGTTGGGTGGCATCAACCGCTACGCTGGCGACGACATCGGCGCCGCCGCCACCCTGCACTGCGCCCTGCTCGCCTACTACTACGGCGCCGCCACCGCCATGCTGCAGGGCGCGGCGCTGTGCGATGCCGAGCGCGTGCCTCTGGCCGAGTACTTCTACCTGGTCAAGGCGATGGCACCGCGCTTCACCGCGACCGCGGACCAGGCACGGTCCATGATCCCGCGCGAGCAGTACGCCGGCAGCGAGACCGGGCTCAGCGCGCACGCCGCCGCCCTGCGCCACGTACAGCGTGCGAGCCACGACATCGAGGTCGATACGCGCCTGGTCGACGGTCTCATGCAGACGATGAAAAAGGCCCTCACTTCGGGTTACGGCGACGACGAGCTGGCGGCGCTGTTCGAGATGCTGCGCCGCGCCTGAGGCGCGCACCGAAGGCATCGTCTACCCGCCTCGGTTACACTCGGGGCTCGCTTCCGGGGAGCTTCACATGTCCGCCATCCGTCCTGCCGTGCTGTGCGTCCTGTCACTGCTGGCGCTCGTCGCCGCCCGGCCCGCGGGTGCCCAGCAGTCCACCGCCGACGTGTGGGAAACCCTGCTCAGGCCGCATCATTTCCCGGACACCGAGATCGTCGAGGACAACAGCGTCATCGAGCTCACCGCGCCGTATCGCTCGGAAGACGCGGCGGTCACCCCGGTGCGGATCAAGGCGCTCATGGCGCAGACGCCGGAGCGCTACATCGAGACCATCCACCTCTTCGTCGATGCCAACCCGGAGCCCAGGGTCGGCACCTTCACCTTCACCCCGGCGAGCGGCTCTGCCGACCTGGCGCTGCGCATCCGCATCGACCGCTATACCGACGTACGCGCCATCGCCGTGCTCAATACCGGCGAGCATTACATGGCGAAAACCTTCGTCAAGGCGCAGGGCGGCTGCGCCATCCCCATCGCCATCGACTACAAGAAAGCAATGGACGGGCTCGGCAGGATTTCCCTGCGCACGGTCGGCGAGGCCGACGACGCGCACGGCATACCCACCCAGCTGCGCGTGCGCCATCCCAATTTCACCGGCATGCAGATGGACTACAAGATCTACGCCGTGCGCCC
Source organism: Gammaproteobacteria bacterium (assembly GCA_041984235.1). Lineage (GTDB taxonomy): Bacteria > Pseudomonadota > Gammaproteobacteria > JBHIYN01. The sequence goes on along the minus strand of JBHIYN010000015.1, from coordinate 21,566 downwards.
GGCACATTACGTCAAGAGCATCCGCGTGCTGCTCAACGGCGAGCCGGTGATGACGGCCGAGACCGGCATCTCGGTGAGCGAGGATCCGAGCTTCCGCTTCTTCCTCGATCCCGGCGCGAAGGGCGAGCTGACCGCCGAGATCGCCGATACCAAGGGCAACACCTGGAGCGAGAAGCTGCCCCTATAACAGCCCCGGCGCGGCGCCCAGCGCGGCGCGCGCCTCGCCCATGATGCGCTCGACGATGGCCGCGGCCGGCGGCAGGTCGTCGACCAGGTCGACCGCCTCGCCGACGATGACGGCCGCTTCGCCGGCCGCGCCGGCGGCGCTGGCCGCGGCGAAACGCTCACGCTCGTCGGCCATGGCCGCCTCGAACGCGAGCGGGTCGGCGGCGAAGCGGCGCGTGGTGTCGTTGGCCAGCGTGCGCAGCGCGTAGCCTGGTGGCCAGTGCCAGCCGCGCAGCCGGTCGAACACCGCGCTGCGCACGGTGTCGTCGCCGCCGGCCGCGAGCGCGGCCTGCTTGAGCTGCGGGTGGGCAAGTGACTCACGGCTGGCGTAGAAACGCGTGCCGAGCATGGCGCCGGCCGCGCCGAGCAGCAGCGCGGCGGCGAGTCCGCGACCATCGGCAATGCCGCCGGCCGCCACCACTGGCAGCGGCGCCACGGCGTCGACCACCGCCGGCAGCAGCGCCAGGCTGCCGCGCCGGCCGGCGTGGCCACCGGCCTCGGCGCCCTGCGCGACGATCACCTCGGCACCGGCCCCGGCCGCGGCGCGCGCCTGCGCCACGCTCTGCACCTGGGCGATCAGGCGCGCGCCGGCCGCCTGGATCCGCGCCGCCCACGGGGCGATGTCGTCGAAGGACAGCAGCACCGCGCGCGGACGCCGCGCCAGCGCGAGATCGAGCACGCCCGCGGCATCGCGCAAACGCCAGGCGATGAAGCCGATCCCGACCGCGACACCGTCGGCCTCGTCGAGCTCGGCGCCGACCCATTCCGGATCGCCGTAACCGCCGCCGACCAGGCCGAGGCCGCCGGCCGCGCTGACCGCCGCCGCCAGCGCGCCCCCGGCGACCCCGGCCATGGGTGCGAGCAACAGCGGGTGGCGGCTGCCGAGCAGCCGGCACAACGCCGCGGAAGACGGGCTGGTCGTCATGCCCCATTGTCGCGCGTCGGGCGGCCCGCGCCCAGCACCGCCTCGGCTACAATCGGCGCCCCCGCAACCTCGGCTGCCGCCATGTTCGATCGCAATTTCATCGTCCTCGAGCTCGCCAACATCCTGGCCGGGCCGACCACCACCATGTTCTTCGCCGAGCTCGGCGCACGCGTCATCAAGCTCGAGAACCCGCATACCGGCGGCGACGCGACGCGCGCCTGGAAGCTCGCTTCGGAGCCGGACGACAGCGACATCTCGGCCTACTTCTCCTGCGCCAACTGGGGCAAGGAATCCCTCGCCTGCGACTTCAGCAAGCCGGCCGGGCGCTCGGTCGCCCATGCGCTCGCGGCGCGCGCGGACATCGTCGTGGCCAGCTTCAAACCGGGCGACGAGCTCAAGCTGGCCCTCGATTACGCGACCCTGTCCGCGCTCAACCCGGCGCTCATCTACGGCCAGATCAGCGCCTACGGCGGTGACGACCCGCGGCCCGGCTTCGACGCCATCCTGCAGGCGGAAGCCGGCTTCACCTACCTCAACGGCGAGCCCGACGGCCCGCCGACCAAGATGCCGGTGGCGCTGATCGACCTGCTCGCCGCGCACCAGCTCAAGGAAGGCCTGTTGCTGGCCCTGCTCAAGCGCGAGCGCGGCGGCGGCGGCTCGCACGTGACCGTGTCCCTGCTCGATGCCGGCCTCGCCTCGCTCGCCAACCAGGCGACCAATTACCTGGTCGCCGGCCAGGTGCCCCGGCGCATGGGCTCCGAGCATCCCAACATCGTGCCCTACGGGTCGATCCTGGCCTGCGCCGATGCGCGCGAGCTGGTCATCGCCGCCGCCACCGAGCGCCAGTATCGCGAGCTGGTGGCGGCGCTGGAAGTGCCGCAACTGGCCAGCGACCCGCACTATGCCAGCGGCCAGCAGCGCGTGCGCAACCGCGAAGCCCTGCTGACGACGCTGCGTGAAAGGGCGGCGAAACTGGCGTCCGCAGAGCTCGCCGCGCGGCTGACCAAGGCGCACGTCCCGTTCGGCTTCGTCAACGACATGGCCGCCGTGTTCAGCCAGCCCGGCGCCGCGCGCCAGGTGCTCAGCGGCGCCCGCGACGGCCAGCGTCTGCGCGGCGTGCGCAGCCTCGCCATCGGCGGCGACGCCGCCGAACGGCACGATCCGGCACCACCGCCGCATTTCGACGAGCACGCCGCCCCCATTCTCGGCGGCGTGCTCGGCTACGACGCCGCGACCATCGCGCGTCTGCGCGAGGAAGGCGCGTTCGGCACCGCATGAGCGCCATGCCGCAGAGGGTGCACCGTTCAAGTGCGCACGCCGGCGGCCGACACAGTGCGGGAGGTCCCGGTCCGGGGCGGCACCGCGCCGTGGTCGGCCGCCGGCGACCCGGTCGGCAGACAGCACGCCGCAGGCCCCATCATGGCCAGGGGGAGCACGCCAGCAATGGATGACGAGGTACGGGAAGCCGAACGGCGCTTCGAGGTCGCCTTCGATGCGATCGCCGACGGCATCCTCGTGCTCGACGCCGGCCAGCGCGTGCGTTACGTCAATGCCGCCGCGGCGGTGCTCACCGGCCGTACCACGGCCGATGCCGGCGGCTGCGACTGGCGCGAGGTAGTGCCCCTCGCCGACGCCGACGCCGGACACGATGACCCGCATGGTGCCTACTGCGGCATGCTGGCCGGCGACACGCACGCACCGCACGCGGTCTACCTCCGCACCCTGCAGGCGGCGCCCGGCGGCTACCTGCTGACCCTGCGTGCCGACGACGAGTCGGATCGCCTGCGCGCCGAGCTCGCCGACAGCCGCCGGCAGCTCGAGATTACGCTGCAACGCGGCAAGCTCAACCTGTGGGAGTGGGACGTGCGCAGTGGCGAGATCACCGAGCACGGTTACTGGGTCGGACGCACCGCCCACACGCTGGCCGGTAACCGCCTGCCGGACAGCCTGCTCCTTGCCAACACCCATCCGGACGACGTCCCCGCGGTGCGCGCGGCCCTGCTCGCGCACCTGCGCGGTGAAGCGGATCATTGCGAGGTCGAGCAGCGCATCCGACGGCCGGACGGCAGCTACATGCACATGCTGGTGCGCGGCCAGGCCGCCGAGTGCGATGCTGCCGGCCGCGTGCTGCGCGTACGCGGGACCTATGTCGACATTTCCGAGCTACGCGAGCAGGAGGCCGCACTCAGGTTCGCGCTGGAGAACGGCCGCCAGGGCCTGTGGGACTGGCGGCCCGATGACGACACCATTACCTTCTCGCGCGAGTGGTATGCCATGTTCGGCTACCCGCCCGGAACCATCACCTCCCACCGCGGTGACCTGCGGCGCATTCTGCACCCGGGCGACGTCGAGCGCGGGCGCAGCGCCGTCATTCCCGCCCTCCGCGGCGAACGTGACGATTTCGAGACCGAGCATCGGCTGCGCCACGTCGATGGCCACTACATCAGCGTCCTTACGCGTGGGCACGTTGTCGAGCGGGACAGCGAGGGCCGCGCCGAGCGCATCATCGGCACCCACGTCGACATCACCGAACTCAAGCTCACCGAGCAGCGCCTGATCGAGTCACGGGGCCTGCTGGAAACGGTGATCGACGCCTTCCCGCAGCGCGTGTTCTGGAAGGATAGCGAGAATCGTTATCTCGGTGCCAACCGCCTGTTCGCCCGCGACGCGGGGGTCGACGATCCGGAGGAGTTGGTCGGGCGCGACGCCGCCGACATCGCCTGGCCCGAAACCATGGACGCGGCCTTCGATGACGACCGCCGCCTGCTCGACGACGGCGCCGAGAAGCACGTCGCCAAGCGGCGCTTCAAACCGGTCCGTGGCGAAGCATTCTGGGCCGAGACGACCAAGGTGCCGATCCGGGCGCCGGACGGCGAAGTGCTCGGCGTCCTCGGCATGTACGACGACGTCAGCGAGCGCATCAGCCGCGAACAGCAGATGCAGACCGTCGCCGACGCCTTCACCCGCGTCGAGCGCTCGCGGTTGCTGGTCGCCCTCACCGAGGCCGCGGCCACGCTTTCCGGCGCCGCCTACGCTTACGTGGCGCGCTTCAACGACGAGCGGCACGACAATGCCCGCGTCACGGCCTGCTTTCCTGCTGACTCGGCGCTGCGCGGACTGGAATACGAGACCGCCGGCACGCCCTGCGCGCGGACCGCAATCCACAACAGCTTCTTCCTCGAACGCGGCGCACGCGAGGCTTTTCCGCACGACGCCATGCTGCGCGACTGGGGCATCGAAGCGTATGCCGGCCGCCGTCTCGAATCGTCCGACGGCGAGCCGGTCGGCCTGTTCGTCCTGCTGTTCCGGCGCCCGATCGACGACACCGCCTCAATCGGAGCGGTCATCGACATCTTTGCCGCGCGCGCCACCGCCGAGCTCGAACGCGAGAACACCCACACCGAGCTGCGCGCCAGCGAGGAGCGGCTCAATGCCGCCATTGACGGCAGCGGCGTCGCGGTGTGGGAGTGGTTCCCCGACGACGATCGCATGCACCTGGTCGGCGCGATGTTCAAGAGTGTCGCGCTGGACAGCGGCACGGCGCTGTTCAAGCGCCTGCACCCCGACGACCGTCCGCGCCAGAGCGCCGCGTTGCGCAACTGCTTCGCCGGGCGCGCGCCGTACGAGTACGAGGGCCGCATCCGCGCCCTGGACGGCAGCTGGCGCTGGATGCTGACGCGCGGCCATGCCATGAGCCGTGCCACCGACGGCCGGGTCACGCGCATGCTAGGCACGGTAACCGACATCACCGATCTCAAGCGCGCGCAGAGCGAGCTGGAGAACTCGCAGCAGTTTCTGCAACTCGTGATCGACACCGTGCCGCAGGCCATATTCTGGCAGGACCGCGATTTCCGCTACCGCGGCTGCAACCAGCAGTTTGCCGATCTCGCCGGGGTCAGCGCGCCCGAGGTCCTGGTCGGGCGTGGTGACGAGGAGCTGTGGTGGAGCAGCGACGCCGCTCCTTACCGCAGCGACGACCTGCGCCTGCTCGGCGGTGAAATCGAACACATGAACATCGAGACCGAGCTCGCCCGGCCCGGTGGCGAAACGCGCTGGGTCGACCTCATCAAGGTGCCCATGCGGGACGCCCATGGCCACACCATCGGCGTTCTCGGCGCGCTGCACGACATCACCGTACGCAAGCAGGCGGAGCAGGCCGCGCAGCACCTGGCACGCTTCGATGTGCTCACTGATCTGCCCAACCGCCGCTACTTTTCCGAGCGCCTGGAGGCCTGCCTCGCCGCGGCCTCCCGCCACCGCCGCAAGGGCGCGCTGCTGTTCATCGACCTCGACCAGTTCAAGCATATCAACGACACCCTGGGGCACTCGATCGGTGACGCCCTGCTGCAGGCCGTCGCCGACCGCCTGCGCAACGTGACCCGCCAGGAGGACATGGTCGCGCGCCTCGGTGGTGACGAGTTCGTCGTGCTGCTGCCCGAGATCGCCAGTGAGCTGGAATCCTGTGCGCAGCAGGCGCGCCTGGTCGCCGACAAGATTCACGAGACCCTGGGACAGCCGTTCCAGTTCGAGCACCACCAGTTCCATATCACGCCGACCATCGGCATCACGCTGTTTCCGGAGCACGACAAGAGCGTCGACGACGTGCTCAAGGAGGCCGATACCGCGATGTACAGCGGCAAGGCCGACGGTCGCAACGTGACCCGCTTTTTCCGACGCGAGATGGAAGAAGCCGCCCAGCAGCGCCTGCGTATCGAGGCCGACCTGCGCAAGGCGCTGGTGCGCGAGGAATTCGAGCTCTACTTCCAGCCACAGGTGGATCGCGCCGGCGACGTCACCGGCGCCGAGGTCCTGCTGCGCTGGCACCACCCGGAGCACGGCTCGATCCCGCCGGGCAAGTTCATCCCCGTAGCCGAGGAACGCGGCCTCATCGTCGACATCGGCCGCTGGATTCTCGATGCCGCCTTCGACCGGCTCAAGGCGTGGACCGATGCCGGTATCGACAGCGGCGACCTGGCCATCAACGTCAGCTCGCGCCAGTTTCGCGCGGAGGACTTCGTCGGCGACGTCGAACGGCTGCTGGTGCTGCACCGTATCCCGCCGCACCGGGTGGTGTTCGAGATCACCGAGAGCACGGTGATCGAGGACGTCGAGGCGACCATCGCGATCATGGAACGCCTGCGCCGGGTCGGCATTCGCTTCGCGATCGACGACTTCGGTATCGGCTACTCGTCGCTGTCCTACCTCAAGCGCCTGCCCATCGACCAGCTCAAGATCGATCGCTCCTTCATCGCCGACATCGGCCGTGACCAGAACGACGAGGTCATCTGCCAGACCATCGTCGCGATGAGCCAGCACCTGCGCCTGGAGACCATCGCCGAGGGCGTGGAGTCCCAGGAGCAGTACAACTTCCTCTCCCGCCTGCGCTGCAACGGCTACCAGGGCTACCTGTTCCTGCCGCCCTCGCCCGAGTCCGAGTTCCTGCGCTTCTGCGCCAGCCGTCCCGGCCTGTGAGCCGCACCGCCGGCGCTCAGCCCGGCACCCCCAGGAAGTCGAGCAGCTCGGCATTGACGGCGTCGGGCCGATCGAGCTGCAGCCAGTGCCCGGCGCCTTCGATACGGCGATAGCGCCAGGGACCATCCAGCGCCGCCACCGAGCCGGCCATCTGGGCCTCGGTCAGGTAGGGATCGCCGGCACCCCACAGGCCGAGCACCGGCACCGACACGCGCGGAAAGGCCAGCGGGCGGAAGGTCTGCGCGGGGTGCGTGTTGGCGCGATACCAGTTGAGCGCCGCGCGCAGCGCTCCGGGGCGCGCGAGATCGGCGATCCAGCGCTCGCACTCGTCATGATGCCGCACGAAATCACGGAACAGCGCCCAGTCGTCGGCCTGCAGCACGCGCTCGGCGACCTCTTCGAACTGGAACAGCAGCATGTACCAGGACTTCTCGCGCTGGGCCAGGCCGCCGCCGTAGAAGCTCTGCGGGTGACCCACCGAGAGTGCCGCCAGGCTCGCCACGCGCGCGGCATGCAGGCCTGCCAGCAGCCAGCCCAGCGAGGCGCCCCAGTCGTGACACACCACGTGCACGCGCTCCAGCCCGAGAACGTCGAGCAGCCCGAGGACGTCACCGAGCAGGACCTCGATGCGGTAGTCCTCGCGCGCCGGCGGACGGCCGGAGGCGCCGAAGCCGCGCAGGTCCGGCACCACCGTGCGCCAGCCCGCCGCCGCCAGCGCCAGCGCCTGGTGGCGCCACACCGCGCCCGAGTCCGGAAAGCCGTGCAGCAGCAGGACCGCCGGGCCGCTGCCCTGCCCGCCAACCGCCATCTGGATGCCATTGACCGTGACCGTCGCCATTGCCGGCGCCTCCGCGTCGCTGCCGGCGTGCACGTTAACCGCCGCGGGCGCTGCGGTACAGCGGGGCGCGGATTGCAATGGCGCGCGCCATTCAATAGATTCCGGGGCTCCCCCACCCCTCGCCCCGGACGGAGATCCCGCCATGGCCGACCTCATCGACCGCCTCAACATCCGTTGCCCGATCTGGAACGCCGGCATGGGCGGCGGGCTGGCCGGGGCCGGGCTGGCGGCGGCCGTCGCCGAGGCCGGCGGCCTTGGCGTGCTCGGCGCCGGCGCGATGCCGCCGGAGGGCATTGCGCAACTGGTAGCCGACGCGCGCGCGCTGACCTCGCGGCCGCTGGGCGCCAACATCATCCTGCCGATGTCCGACGGGCGCGACGTCGAAGCCTGCTTCGATGCGCGGGTCGAAGTGCTGGTCCTGTTCTGGGGCGACGTCCAGCCCTACGTCGCCGACGCCCACCGTCGCGGCATGCTGGTCGTCGCCCAGGGCGGCAACGCGGCCGACGCGCAGGCCGCGGCCGATGCCGGTGTCGATGCCCTCATGATCCAGGGCACCGAGGCCGGCGGCCACGTCAAGGCGACCGCGCCGCTGGCCGAGACCCTGGCCGAGACCCTGCGCGTGGCCGGCCGCCTGCCGGTGATCGCGGCCGGCGGCATGGCGACCGGCGGCGACATCGAGGGCGCCCTCGCCACCGGCGCGCGCGCGGTGTCGGTCGGCACGCGTTTCCTGGCCAGCACGGAGTCACGCGCCCTGCCCCCGTACAAGGAGCGCCTGCTCACCGCACGCGCCGCCGACACGGTCCTCACCGACCTGTTCGACATTGGCTGGCCGAACGCCAATCATCGCGTCATCCGCAACCGCACCTACGATGCGTGGGAAGCGGCCGGATGCCCGGCGCCCGGCGCGCGTCCCGGAGAAGGCGAGGAGATCGGGCGCTTCGGCGGCCCCGACGGCGTCGTCCTGCCCCGCTACACGGTATTCCCGCCCGGCGAGGGCTTCGAAGGCGACCTCGAAGCCGTGCCGCTGTACGCCGGCGAATCGGTCGAGCGCATCGCCACCATCGAGCCGGCTGCGGCTATCATGGCGCGCCTGATGGACGAGCTGCGCCGCGCCGCGGCCTGATCGCGCCGCGCCGCCGTCCCCTGTCCCCCTGCAACCATCGAAACCTCGCCATGCGTGTAACCCAGCCCCTGCAACGAAACCTGCAACAGATCCCGAATGCCGTCGCCACCGTCGACGGCGACCGCCGCAAGACCTGGGCCGAGCTGGTCGATCGGATCGCGCGCCTGGCCGGCGGCCTGCGCGAGCTCGGACTCGGCGAAGGCGATCGCGTCGGCATCATCGCGCTGAACTCCGACCGCTACCTGGAAGTGGTCTACGCGGCGCCGTGGGCGGGCGGCGTGATCGTGCCGGTCAACTACCGCTGGTCGGCCGCGGAGATCGCGTTTTCCCTGAACGACTCCGGCACCCGCGTGCTGTTCGTCGACCGTCACTTCTGGTCGCTGGTGCCGGCACTGCGCGAGCAGACCGAACACCCGCTCACGATCATCTGCGTCGATGACGACCTGGAAGGCCAGGACGCCACGCTGGAAGGGCTGGTCACGGCCTCCACCGCGCTGGAGGAGCAGGTGCGTGCACCGGATGACATCTCCGGCATCTTCTACACCGGCGGCACCACCGGGCGTTCCAAGGGCGTCATGCTGACCCACACCAACCACGTCGCCAACACGCTGCAGTTCGCGGCCCTGATCGACATGACGCCGGACTCGGTCTACCTGCACGCGGCACCCATGTTCCACATCGCCGACGCGCTCTACATCTACCTGGTCACCCACCTCGGCGGACGGCACATCTTCATCCCGCGCTTCGAGCCGGCGGCCTGCGCACAGGCGCTGCAGGACCATGCGGTGACCGACATCATCCTGGTGCCGACCATGATCCAGATGCTGCTCGAGCAGCCGGGCTTCGGCGACTACGACCTCGACAAGCTGGAGCGGCTCTACTACGGCGCCTCGCCGATGCCGGAAGCGGTCGCGCACGACCTCATCAGGAAGCTTTCCTGGGTGCGCGCCTACCAGCTCTACGGCCAGACCGAGTCGGCGCCGCTGCTGACGGCGCTGGACTCGCGCTACCACGTCACCGACGGCCCGCTCGCCGGGCGCCTGCGTTCGGCCGGCCGCGCCTGCCCGGCGACCGAGCTGCGTATCGTCGACGACAACGACGTCGAGGTGCCGCGCGGCACGGTCGGCGAGATCGTCGCGCGCGGGCCCAACATCATGAAGGGTTACTGGGGACGCGAGGATCTCACCGCCGAAACCCTGCGCGGCGGCTGGCTGCACACCGGCGATGCCGCCTACATGGATGCTGAGGGCTTCATCTTTATCAGCGACCGGCTCAAGGACATGATCATCTCGGGCGGCGAAAACGTCTACTCGACCGAGGTCGAGAACGCCCTCTACCAGCACCCCGACGTGGCGCAGGTCGCGGTCATCGGTATTCCCGACGACAAGTGGGGCGAACGCGTGCACGCGGTGGTCGTGCCGCGCGACGGTGCGTCACCCGATCCCGCCGCGCTGATGGCGCACTGCCGGGCGCTCATCGCCGATTACAAATGCCCGCGCTCGGTCAGCTTCCGCGACGAGCCGCTGCCGCTGTCGGGCGCCGGCAAGGTGCTCAAGACCGAGCTCCGCAAGCCGTTCTGGGAAGGCAAGGACCGCCAGGTCAACTAGCGCCGCCGGCTCAGGCGCGCTCGGCGAGCTCGCCGAGCAGCGCCGCGGTGGTCGGCCAGTCGATACAGGCGTCGGTCACCGACACGCCGTAACGCAGGCCGTGCCCGCCGGGACTGAGGTCCTGGCGGCCCCATTCGAGATTGCTCTCCAGCATCAGCCCGATCAGGCTGCGGTCGCCGGCGGCACGCGCCGCCGCGACGCTGCGCGCGACCTCCGCCTGGCGCGCGGGATCCTTGTTCGAGTTGCCGTGGCTGCAGTCGATCATCAGCGCCTGCCGCAGGCCGGCCGCCGCGAGCCGTGTACGGCAAGCGGCAATGCTCGCGGCATCATAGTTGGGCACGCGCCCGCCACGCAGGATGACGTGGCTGCAGGCGTTGCCGCGCGTGCGCACCACCGCGCTGCGGCCGTTGAGATCGATGCCGAGGAAATGATGCGGCGCAGCCGCCGACTGCATCGCCTGCACGGCGACGTCGATGGCGCCATCGGTGCCGTTCTTGAAACCGCACGGCGCCGATAGCCCGCTGGCCATCTCGCGGTGGGTCTGCGATTCGGTGGTGCGCGCGCCGATCGCATACCAGCTCACGAGATCGCCCAGGTACTGCGGCACGATCGGATCCAGCGCCTCGGTCGCGGCCGGCATACCCGCCGCGGCGAGGTCGAGCAACAACCCGCGCGCGCGGCGCAGGCCGGTGGCGATGTCGAAGCTGTCGTCGAGATGCGGATCGTTGACGAGGCCCTTCCAGCCGACCGTGGTGCGCGGCTTCTCGAAGTACACCCGCATCAGGATCAGCAGCCGCTCGGACAGGGTCCCGGCCAGCTCCACCAGGCGTGCGAGGTAATCGCGCGCCGCGGCCAGGTCATGGATGGAACAGGGTCCGACCACCACCAGCAGGCGCGGATCGCGCCCCTCGATGACATCGGCCACCGCCGCGCGCGCGGCGCGAATGCCGGCCGCGGCCGCATCGTTCAGCGGCTGCTCACGGTGCAGGGTCAGCGGCGCCGGCAACGGCGACAGCGCGGTGACGTTGAGATCTTCCAGGCGCGGCGGCGCGCCGTCATGCGTCGCGTCGCTCACGCCGGCGCGGACCGGCGCTGGCAAGGCGCTGGTTGCTGCAGGGCGCGCACAGGCGCGCGTGGATGTGCGGACATGCTGGCTCCAGACCGCGCCGCGGCCGGGTATGGCAGAATCGGGCGCCGCATCATACCCGATCGGCATTCACCCACTGACACAGGAGCACAGCGCATGGAACTGGGCATGAACATCCGCAACTGGGGCCCGGGCGCGACGCCCGACTTCCTGCGTAGCTGCGCCGAGGCGGCCGATCGGTCGACCCTGGACGCGATCTGGTTCAACGATCACATCGGCCTGCCACCGACCATCGCCGACAACCAGTACGGCATCCCGGACGACATGGGCGCGATCGTCGATCCGCTGGCCTTCGCGAGCTTCCTCGCCGCCGCCACGTCGCGCATCCGCTTCGGCACCGCGGTGCTGATCCTGCCCTACCGGCCGCCGCTGCTGACCAACAAGCTGATCGCCAGCGCCCAGGTGCTGTCCGGCAATCGTATGCTGCTCGGTATCGGACCGGGCTACCTGGACGAGGAATTCCGCGCTCTCGGCGTGCCGCGCTCACGGCGCGGGCGCATCACCGACGAAACCCTGGCCTTCCTGCATGCCAGCGCCCGCGATCCGGTGATCGAGGCCAACGGCCAGCCCTTCGTCCTCGAACCGGCATTGCCGCTGCCGCCCATCTACGTCGGCGGCAAGGCCGAGGTGGCGATTCCACGCGCGGTGAAGTACGGCGATGGCTGGATGCCGGTCGGGCTGTCGCCGGACGAGCTGCGGCCGGCGATCGCCTCGTTGCAGGCGCAGGCGGCGGACGCCGGGCGCGGCGCGATGGCGGTGGTCGCGATGAAGACGCTGCCACTGGACGATGCGGCCGCTGCCGCCGACCTCGCCGGCGCCTATCGCGACGCCGGCGTCACTCACCTCGTACACACGCAGGGCTACGACTCACCGGCGCAGTACGCCGAGGTCGTCGCACAGGTCGACGGCGGGGTGCGTGCGGCGCTCGGCTGATTGCGAAGTAAAATACCCCGATGACAACACACTATTCCCACATCCGCGTCGACCCGGTGACGCCGGCCATCGGCGCCGTAATCAGTGGCGTCGACCTGTCCCAGGATCTGCCTGACGCGATCGTTGCCGAGATCCGTCGTGCCTACCTCGAACACCTGGTCGTGTTCTTTCGCGATCAGCAGCTCGACCCGGCAAGCCTGGTCGCACTGGCGCGCCGTTTCGGTGACATCGGCTACTATCCGTTCGTCGAGGGCATGGCCGGCCACCCGGAAGTCGTGGAGGTGGTCAAGAAGGAGGACGAGACGATCAATTTCGGCGGGCTGTGGCATACCGACACCGCCTACCTCGAGCGCCCGCCGCTGGGCTCGCTGCTCTACGCCGTCGAAGTACCGCCGATCGGCGGCGACACCCTGTTCGCCAACATGTACCTCGCCTGGGAGTCGCTCTCGGACGGCATGCAGCGCCTGCTCGACGGCCTGCGCGGGGTCAACAGCGCAGAGAAACCCGACGCCGCGGTAACCCGCGTCAACCGCATGACCGAGAAGCCGCGCGACGCGGCCAGCGTGGTCACCACCGCCGCGCACCCGCTGGTGCGCACCCATCCCGAGACCGGGCGCAAGGCGCTCTACTGCAGCAATGCGCACACCGTGCACATCGAGGGCATGACCATCGAGGAAAGCCGTCCGCTGCTGGACCACCTGTACCGGGTGCAGCAACGCGAGGAGTTCGGTTGCCGCTTCCACTGGGAGGCGGGCTCGCTGGCCTTCTGGGACAACCGTGCCGCGCAGCACAACGCCCTCAACGACTACCATGGCCAGCGCCGCGTGATGCAGCGCGTGACCCTGGCCGGCGACGTCCCGGCCTGAGATGGCAACCCGGCTACGTGCCGGCGGCGCGGCGTCAGCCGTCCGCCATCGCCGGCAGCTCGCGCTCCATGACCTCGGCGAAGCTGTGCAGCACGCGCAGGGTCAGGCCCCAGATCACGTGATCGTCGAAGCGGATGCCGGGGAACAGCGAGGCGCTGCCGCCGAGCGGGTACTCCAGCTCGGTCACCGCGCGATCGTCGAACAGGTGCGAGAGCGGCACCCAGAACACGCTGGCGACCTCGTGCGGCATGCACACATGCGCAGTGTCGCGCAGCGCACGGTCAACGTGGTAGACGAACGGCGACAGCGTCAGCCCGCCACGCACGTCCGGCCGGATCGGCAACGGCCCGACCCGGTGATGCGGGCCCAGGGCAACGCCGATTTCCTCGCGCGTCTCGCGCTCGGCGACGGCCCCGGCGCTGGCGTCGTGCGGACCCGCGCGACCGCCTGGGAAGGCGACCTGGCCCGACCACGGATCACCCTTGCGCTCGGCGCGGCGTATGAAGCACACGTCGAGACCGGCAACGCCGTCGGCGAGGATCATGGCCACCGCGGCATGGCTGGGCGCCGGCCTGAACGCGGCCGGCACGTGTTCGCGCTCGTTCAGCGCGCTACGGATCTGCTCAAGGGACAGCACCCGCCAAGGTTCCCGATTTGCGACCGACGCGTCAAGTAACCCGCCCCTGCCGAATCGAGACACGGAACACGACATGCCCTTCAAACACCAGATTCGCGTGCGCTACGGCGAATGCGACCAGCAAGGCGTTGCCTACAACCCGCACTACCTGACCTGGGTCGACGACGCCACCGAGGTCTGGATTCGGGGCCTGGCGCCGGGCGGCGACTACCGCGAGCTGGGCTGGGAATGGATGCTGGTGCGCGCGGTAGTCGAGTGGCAGTCCTCGGCGCGTAACGGAGACCTCGTCGACATCGATACCGCGGTCGTCCGTTACGGCTCGAGCTCGTTCGACTTCGGCTTCATCGGCACCATCGCCGGCCGCGCCGTATTCCGCGCACGCACCGTCTGCGTCAGCGTCACGGCGGTGACCCTGGAACGTATCGAGACACCCGCACAGGTGCGCGACCTGCTCGGCCCCGCCCAGGACTGGAACGTCCCTGCCTGAAAAAGGGGACATGCCACTTTTGCAAGTCCAGGAAGCAACGTTCCGCGACGGCATCGACGGTTAGCATCAACGGGTCGGGAACCTCAGACACTTGCAAAAGTGGCATGTCCCCTTTTTCCCGCCCAGCCGCGACGCGGTTGCGCAGGACGTCACGAGGACGGCCGATGGCAAGGCGCGGGGTCGCCGAGGAGCGCAGCCTACATCAGTAGGTGAGCACCGCAGGGGGCGCCGCAACGCCGCCAGCGACCGCCGCAGTAGTCCTGCGCAGCCGCGTCAGACGATGCGGCTCTGCTTCTCCCCCCAGTACCGATCGCGCAGCAGGCGCTTGTACAGCTTGCCGGTCGGCAGGCGTGGCAGCTCATCCTCGAAGTCGACGCTCCTCGGGCACTTGATGTGCGACAGGTGCTCGCGGCAAAAGGCGATCAGCTCCTGCGCCAGGGCCGGCCCGGGCTGCTCGCCGGGCATGACCTGGACCACGGCCTTGACCTCCTCGCCGAGGTCTTCGTTGGGCACGCCGAAGACCGCGGCATCGGCCACCTTCGGATGCGTGATGAGCAGGTTTTCGCACTCCTGCGGGTAGATGTTGACCCCGCCCGAGATGATCATGAAGGTCTTGCGATCGGTGAGGTAGAGAAAGCCGTCCTCATCGACGTAGCCGACGTCGTTGACCGTGCTCATGCTGCCGTCCGCCGAACGTGACTCGCGCGTCTTCTCGGGATCGTTGAAATATTCGAACGGGGTCGCCGTCTTGAACCACAGCGTCCCCGGACTGCCGGTCGGAACCTCGTTGCCGTCGTCGTCGAGCACGTGCAGCTCACCGAGCATGATGCGCCCGACGGTGCCCGGATGCGCCAGCCATTCCTCGGGCGAGCAGTAGGCAAAACCGAGCCCCTCGGTCGCGCCGTAGTACTCGTGGATGATCGGGCCCCACCAGTCGAGCATGGCCTGCTTGACCTGCACCGGGCACGGCGCCGCCGCATGCACGGCGTACTCCAGCGAGGAGACGTCATAGCGCGCGCGCACCTCGGCCGGCAGCTTGAGCATGCGGCTGAACATGGTCGGCACGAGCTGGCTGTGGGTGACCCGGTGACGCTCGATCAGCGCGAGGTATTCCTCCGGATCGAAGTGCTCCATGATGATGCTGGTACCGCCCTTGCGGATGGTCAGGCTGACGGCCGCGTTCGGCGCCGAGTGGTAGAGCGGCGCCGGTGACAGGTAGACCATGCCCTCGCGGTACTGCCACAGCTCGGTCAGGAACTGGTACAGGGGCAGTGACTGGCCCGGCGGATCGTCCGGCAGCGGCCGCAGGATCCCCTTGGGTCGCCCGGTCGTGCCCGAGGAGTAGAGCATCGCGGTACCGATGCACTCGTCGGCGATGGGCGTCGCGGGGTGCCCGGCGGTGGCCGCGACGTAATCCGCCAGCGGACCGATGCCGCCGGGCGCGTCGACCACCAGCGCGAGCTTGACGCGCGGACACTGCGCCAGCGCTTCGATGGCGACTTCACTACGCGCGGCGGAGGTTATCAGCACCTGCGCCTCGCTGTCGTTGACGATGAAGGCGACCTCGTCGGCGGTCAGGTAGGAGTTGATGCAGGTGTAGTACAGGCCGGAGCGGCTGCCCGCCCCGCATGCCTCGACGTAACGCGCGTTGTTCTCCATGAAGATGGCGTAGTGGTCGCGTGGTCCCAGCCCCTGCGCCCGCAACAGGTGTGCGAGGCGATTGGTGCGTGCCTCGTACTCGCCGTAGGTAACCGTCTCGCCGCTGCCGGCCATGATGAAACATGGCTGCTCGGCCTTCTCGTGCGCATGCTTGCCGGGATACACCGGTACCCTCCCCTGGATTGAAACGAAGTATGGTCTGGCCGGGCGCGCCTACTGCCCGGCGGTGAGGCTGGAGACGCTGAAGATGCGCCGCACCTGCGCCGCCTTCATCGGCGGATGCTCGGTCTCGCTCATCGCGTGCACCACGGTGGCGGTGCCCCCGACCAGGTCGATGTTGGCCTGCCCGCGCCAGCTCGACACCGTGCCGGCGCCATCCGGGCCACTGCCGCGCGTCGCCCGGTAGACCGGGTCGAAGACCTTCCACAGGCGGCCCTGGTGATCGAAGGCCAGTGCCACGGCGACGTCATAGGTCTGCTTGTCGATGAACAGCAGGCGGCTGCCGTAGGGGTGTCCGTCCCAGGTCGAGTGCAGCTCGACCACGTGACAGTCGCGCAGCTGCCAGCGATCGATGATGGCGCGGCTGGCCGGGCCACCGAAGCGCAGCAGCGGCTCGCCGGCGTCGATCACGTCGAGCACCGTCTTCGATCCCAGGTAGGTCCAGCGATAGTCGAGCACGCGGCCGGCGAAGCCGTCGAAGTCGTCCAGCGTGACGTCGGAGCCCATGAAGCTGTCCGCGCGCTCCTTGGCCGAGAAGCGTCGCACGCGCCGCTCGGTCGGCAGGTAGGTATTGACCTGGTCGTCCTCGTGCGGGTCCAGCGAGCGTTCCACCACGAACTTGGTGCCGGCGACGTTGAACGGGCTCAGGAACTCGATGTAGTCCTTGTACAGGCGTTCGTCCGCATCGGCAACGTCCATGCGATAGTCGTTGTCGGCCATCCAGGCGAGGTGGCTGAGATAGACGCGGTGGAACTTCTGCGTCAGCCGGCGCTGCACGGTGCCGCCGCCCTCCAGCCCGTACTCCGCGCGCGGATCCTCGCCGGTCCCGGACGGTGACAGGTAGGTCATGCTCAGCTCGTCGACCTTGTAGCCGGTGAATTGCCAGCGGTGGATCTGGTTCCAGCCAACCATGAAGCCTGCCTGCGCCGGCGACGCCGCCGCGATCTGCGCGTCGGAGAAGGGTCGGCCGGCGGTGTAGCTCTCCAGCTCCCCGCCCGCGCCGAGACGCGCCTCGCCGGCGAAACGCGCAGTGGCCGCGACGTACACCGGGTCCCCGGGATAGTCGGCGGTGGCCTGGATCTCGAGCGCGACCCCGGGCCAGGCGAACTCGTCCGCGTAACCCGGAGGCAGGTAGGGCCGCACGCGATGCAGCGCGTCGTTGTCGATGACCTCACCGGCGCGCGGTGCATCGGCCACAGTGGCGGCGGCCAGCCAGGTATCGACGTCGACGCGGCTGACGGCGCCGTCAGCACGGGCCAACGGCGCAGCGCAGGCCGCGGCGAGAGCGAGGGCGAGGTATGGCAGGGCAGCGGGCTTGGTCATGGCATCTCCAGGGTCGCGCGGCGCAGCCGGTCGCGCGCAACGGCGGCCGGCGCGACCGCGCCACACGCGAACGGTGACGGACGGCTCAGGCGACGGCCGCCTGGTCTCCCCCGGCGATGTCTTCCAGCACCGGCATCAGGTAGCGCTTGAACTGCACCGGGTCTTCCGACATCGGGAAATGTCCCATGCCCTTCATCAAGGTGTACTGCGCACCCGGCACCGCATCAGCCAGCGCCTGGCAGGCCTCGGGATAGGCCGACCAGTCGTAGTCGCCGCTGAGCACGTAGAACCTGCACTGCCCGGTGTCGATTCGGTGCGCGCTCTCGCGCAGGTCGTGCTCGATGCCGTAGTAGTTGAGATCGCCCGAGAACACCGGCGGCGCGCCCTGGCTGTAGCACCATACCGTCTCGCGCACGTTGGCCTCGGGCGCGTTGGGCGAGCACAGGCTGAGCATCATCGCCGGCTTGGCGTCGTTGGACAGGCGCGGGTGGCGCCACCAGCGATTGAACAGGGTATCGAAGTCACCGCTCCACATGGACGCCTCCAGCCCGATGCAGGCGCGGAAGTGCTGCGGGTGGTGCAGCGCGAGGTCGGCGGCCAGGTGACCGCCCATGGAGCAGCCCATGAACACCGGCTGATCCAGTTCGAGCTCCTCGACCAGGCGCACCCAGAAGGTCATGAACCAGGCCTGCGTGAGTTTGTACTCCTCTTCCCAGTAGCGCTTCGCCGCCGGCGGCAGGGATTTGCCGTGGTAAGGCAGGTCGACCGCGATGACCCGGAAGCGCGAGGTGATGTCGCGGTCCTCGAGCAGGTGACGGTACTGCCGGCCGTCGGAGCCAGCGGTGTGCTGGCAGACCAGCGGAATCCCCTCGCCCGCCTCCTCGAGGTAGACGCGGTACTCGATGCCCTCCACGTCGAGGTACAGGTAGCGCCCGGTGATGTCGGAATATTTCGCCATGATTTGCCCTCCTAGGCCGCCTTGTCGAGCGCACGCACGGATGCACCCATGACGGCATGGATGCGGCGGATCGCGAAGTAATAGGCGTAGGCCGAGCCGAGATCCCCGCTCAGCTCGAACGCGTGATGGAAGCAGGCCGCGAACCAGTCGTGGTAGAAGGGCCGGGGTGTCTCGCGCAGCATCTCCACCCACACGTCCTCGGGGCCGCCGATATGGATGTCGTAGGCATCGAAGCCCTGGGTGCCGTGGCGGAAGTCGGTAACGTGACCGTCCTCGATGCGCATGAAGTAGAGGTCGTCACCGATCGCGAAGCGCAGGCTGGCGTACCAGAACCGCGCCGTGAGGACGAATTCGGGATCGCGGTTGAGACCGTCGCGAATGGCCTCGACCGGCAGGACGAGCGTGCTGCTCATGGTCGTTCTCCTGTAACGGGATGCCGGGTCCCGCGAGCGGGCCCGGCAACCCGCGGTACCGCCTTCAGGCAGCAGACTCCTGGAAGGCCTTCATCGCCGCCTGCTGATCGGCCATCACGCGGGCGCCGGCCTCGCGCTGGTTGGCGGCGTCGATCGCCGCCTGCAGGCCCGGCACCTCGGCGACGATGTCCCAGCCGTAGACGGCCTGGCACACCGGCGCGGCATAAATGAACGAGTGCGCGGCGAAGATGTCGGCGGCGCTGAACTCGCCGCACACGTAGGGACCGAAGCTGCCGACCTGCCGGAGCGCACGCAGGCCGTTCTCGATCACCGGCTTGGCCTCGGTCACGGCGGTCTCGTTGCGTTTCTCACCGAAGAAGATCTCGGCATAGTGGCGGCGGGCCTGCAGCTCGATGTAGAGCTCGATGATCTTGGCCGCCTCGCGCACCTTGGCCTGGGCAAAGGCATTGCCGGGATACAGCGTCGGCGACGGCTGCACGCCCTCGAGGTAATCGAGAATCGCGCTGGTCTCGGACAGGAAGCCGTCCGCGGTCTCGATACACGGCACCTTGCCCATCGGGCTCTTGGCCTTGAAGTCGTCTTCCTGGCTCGGCATGGCCGAGATCTCCTGGAACTCCAGGCCCTTCTCGACCAGGGCGAACTTGACCATGTTGTAGTAGTTGCTGACTCCGAATCCGTACAGCTTGATCATGTCTTGCGACCTCCTCTGGGTCCGGCGCGGCGCCGGCCTTGAACGGTATTGCTGGTGACTCCCCGGCGGGTCGTGGCGCGATCGGATGACGCCGGCGCGTCGCTCGCCTCCGCAACCGCGGTCCGGCGAGCGTAGCACAGTGGCGCACGCCGTTGCTGCGCCGGGAGGCGGGTCGCGGCGTCACCGTCGATGTTGCAGCGCCGCGTGCGGGCGCGCCGGGTTCGCGCCCGATCACTCCGACAGTGGATGGCCGATGTTGAGGATGGGCATGAGCTCGAAGTAAGGCCGGATGATGTCCGAGGCGTCGCGTTCGAACGCCTCGAACGGTCCGTCGAATCGGACTCGCCCCTCGTGCAGCATCACGGTGCGCGGCCGCAGCCGCGTCAGGAGATCCTTGTCGTGCGTGATGATGATGGTGGTGCGCTCGCGGCCGGAGTCGACGATCGCGTTGTGCGTGGCGAAGATCAGGTCGTGCATGCGCGCCGCGCTGGTCGGGTCCAGGCCCGTGGTCGGCTCGTCGTAGAACAGCACCACCGGGTTCATCGCCAGCGCGCGCGCGATGGCGAGCCGCTTGGCCATGCCGCCGGACAGCTCGTGGTGGTCCATGGCCAGGAAATCGTCGTCGTCGCGCAGGCCGACCTCGGCGAGGACCGTGCGGGCGACCTCACGAATCTGCTTCTCCGGCAGGCGCTTCACGTCGCGCAGCCACAGCGCGATATTGTCCAGCACACTGCCCGAGAACAGCGCATTGCGTTGAAACACCACGCCCCAGTGCTTGTGGATGCGATCGATCTCGAACTCGCCAATGTCGCCGAGATCGCGCAGCGGCTCGGACGGGTCGTCGTGATCGACCACCGCGATACGTCCCGCATCGGGTCGTAACTGGCCCAGGATGTGATTGAGCAGCACGGTCTTGCCGCAGCCCGAGCCGCCGACGATGGCCAGCGTGTCACCCTCGTGAATGGTCAGGTCGACGCCGCGCAGCACGGCCTTGTCGCCGAACGACTTGCACAGACCGGTGATCTCGATCTCGACGCGCGGCGCGCCCTCGGAGCTGCTCAGCATGCCTGCACTTGTCATTCCCGTCCCTGACGGCGCAGCATAGCATCGCCGCCCGCCCCCACCGGCGCCGCTGCCCCGACCGCAACGCGAGGACTCCGCCCATGCGCCTGCCCGAACTCACGCCCGACGATCTCGATCCCGCCCAGCGCGAGGTTCTCGACCAGATCCGCAGCGGGCCGCGCGCGCGCCAGATCAGTGCCATTGGTCTCGGCGGCCCGTTCGGCGTGTGGGTACGCGTACCCGGACTCGGTGCACCGACCCAGGCGCTGGGCGCGGCGGTGCGCTTCGGATCCAGCCTTGCGGACAACGTGCGCGAGGTCGCGATTTGCACCGTCGGTCATTTCCACCATGCCCGCTTCGAGGTCGCCGCGCATACCGCGATCGCGATCGAGGCAGGGGTCGATGCCGCGGCGCTGGCGCGCCTGCGCGCCGACCAGGACCCGGGCTTCGCCGGCGATGAAGCCCTCGCCTGGCGCGTCGCGCGGGCGCTGCTGGAGCAGCACCGCCTGGACGATGCGCTCTACGCCGAAGCCTTCGCCGCGCTCGGCGAGCAGGCCCTGATCGAGCTGGTGCTGACGGTCGGCTACTACTGCCTCGTGTCACACACGCTGAACGCCTTCGAGATCCCGCTGGCGC
Organism: Gammaproteobacteria bacterium; assembly: GCA_041984235.1. Taxonomy (GTDB): domain Bacteria; phylum Pseudomonadota; class Gammaproteobacteria; genus JBHIYN01. The sequence goes on along the minus strand of JBHIYN010000015.1, from coordinate 324 downwards.
CGCACATGGACGACCCCTACCCGGCCGACTGACGGCCGCGTCAGCCGCAGGCTGACGCAGAGCGTAGCGAGGAAGGTCGGCTGCAAGGCGCGGGTCGAGTGGGGAGCGGAGCGTACTGCAGTACCTGAGCACCGTAGCGCACCCCGCAATGCCGCACACGGCCTCCGCTCCGGCGCCGCGTCACCCGCAGGCTGACGCAGAGCGTAGCGAGGAAGGTCGGCTGCAACGCGCGGGTCGAGTGAGGAGCGGAGCGTACTGCAGTACCTGAGCACCGTAGCGCAACCCGCAATGCCGCACACGGCCTCCGCTCCGGCGCCGCGTCAC